>NZ_JAHSTX010000001.1:1795000-2995000 GCF_019145375.1 Pseudomonas triticicola
AACAACCAAGTCTGCTGGCCGAGGAGCGTTAAATCATGTTCGGGAAACTTTCATGGGACGCGGTTCCATTGCACGAGCCGATTGTCATGTACACCCTGGCTATCGTCGGCCTGATGGGTTTTGCCCTGGTCGGTACCGTCACCTGGAAGCGCAAGTGGGGCTACCTGTGGCGCGAGTGGTTCACTTCGGTGGATCACAAGAAAATCGGCTGCATGTACATCATCGTCGCGCTGGTCATGCTGCTGCGCGGTTTCTCCGACGCGATCATGATGCGTACCCAACAGGCGATGGCATCCAGTGGCGGGCCGGGTTATCTGCCGCCGGAACACTACGACCAAATCTTCACTGCCCACGGCGTGATCATGATTTTCTTCATGGCCATGCCGTTCGTGGTCGGCCTGATGAACATCGTCGTGCCTCTGCAGATCGGCGCCCGCGACGTCGCCTACCCGTTCCTCAACGCGCTGAGTTTCTGGCTGTTCGTGGTTGGCGCGGCACTGGTGAACATCTCGCTGGGCGTTGGTGAGTTTGCCCGCACCGGTTGGGTCGCTTACCCGCCCCTGTCCGAGCTTGGCTACAGCCCCGGGGTCGGGGTGGATTACTACATCTGGTCATTACAGATATCCGGCATAGGGACGCTGTTAACCGGGGTTAACTTCTTCGTGACCATCCTCAAGATGCGCACCGAAGGCATGACCCTCTTCAAGATGCCGGTGTTCACCTGGAACGCACTGTGCACCTCGATCCTGATTCTCGCTGCGTTCCCGATCCTTACCGCCACCCTGTTGATGCTGACCCTCGATCGTTATCTGGGCATGCACTTCTTCACCAACGAGGCCGGCGGCAACCCGATGATGTACGTCAACCTCATCTGGGCGTGGGGCCATCCGGAGGTGTACATCCTGATCCTGCCGGCGTTCGGGATCTTCTCGGAGATCGCCGCGACCTTCAGCAGCAAGCGCCTGTTCGGCTATGTCTCGCTGGTGTGGGCGACGATTGCGATCACGATCCTGTCGTTCATCGTCTGGCTGCACCACTTCTTCACCATGGGCGCGGGGGCCAACGTCAACGCGTTCTTCGGCATCATGACGATGATCATTGCAGTGCCGACCGGGGTGAAGATCTTCACCTGGCTGTTCACCATGTATCGCGGCCGCGTGCGCTTCGAAACGCCGATGCTGTGGACGCTGGGCTTTATCGTCACGTTCAGTATCGGCGGCATGACCGGCGTGCTGCTGGCGGTGCCCGGGGCCGACTTCCTGCTGCACAACAGCCTGTTCCTGATCGCGCACTTCCATAACGTGATCATCGGTGGCGCGGTGTTCGGCTACATGGCCGGGCTGACCTACTGGTTCCCCAAGGCGTTCGGCTTCCGCCTCAACGACCGCCTTGGGCGCATCGCGTTCTGGTGCTGGCTGGTCGGTTTCTACTTCGCGTTCATGCCGTCTTACGTGCTGGGTTTCATGGGCATGACCCGGCGCCTGAACCATTTCGACAACCCGGCCTGGCAACCGTGGCTGCTGCTGGAACTGTTTGGCGTCGGCATTATTCTCTGCGGTGTGTCCGCGCAGGCGTTGCAGCTCTACGTGAGTATCCGCAACCGCGCGAAACTGCGCGACCTCACCGGCGACCCGTGGGACGGCCGTACGCTGGAATGGGCCACGGCCTCGCCGCCACCGTTCTATAACTTCGCCGAGCAACCGAAAGTCAACGACCTCGACGCCTATTGGGGCATGAAGGAGCGCGGCGTCAGCACCCTCAGCCACACCGACTACCGCGCCATCCATATGCCGCGCAACACCTCCGCCGGCCTGGTGATCAGTGTCTTCGCGCTGATCTGCAGCTTCGCCCTGGTGTGGCATATCTGGTGGCTGGCGATCTTCGGCCTGGTCGCTTCGGTGGTGGCAATGATCGTGCGCAGCTATGACGAAGACATCGACTATTTCGTCCCGGCGCAGGAAGTGGCGCGGATTGAAAAAGCGCGTCTCAAAGACTTGGCGGAGGCTTGAACATGTCCAATATCGTTCTGGATAAAGACATCGCGCACAGCCATGAGCATGGCCATGAAGACGCGGGCTCGATGCGCATTTTCGGTTTCTGGATCTACCTGATGACCGACTGCATCCTGTTTGCGACGCTGTTCGCAGGCTATGCGGTACTGCGTGACAGCGTGGCTGGCGGGCCCTCGACCGTCGACATTTTCGAACTGCCCTACGTCCTTGCCGAAACCGCGTTGCTGCTGCTCAGCAGCATCACTTACGGCTACGCGATGCTGGCGATGAACCGCAATGACAAAGCCCATGTGCTGCGCTGGCTCGGCGTCACCTTCGTGCTGGGTTGCGGCTTCATCGCCATGGAAATCAATGAATTCCATCATCTGATCGCAGAAGGCTACGGGCCGGATCGCAGCGGTTTCCTCACCGCGTTCTTCACTCTCGTCGGCACCCACGGCGCGCACGTGCTCAGTGGTCTGGTGTGGATGGCGGTGTTGATGCTGCAAGTGCGCAGCCGGGGCCTGACCAATACCAACACCACGCGCCTGAGTTGCCTGAGTCTGTTCTGGCACTTTCTCGATGTGGTGTGGATCTGCGTATTTACCGTGGTTTATCTGCTGGGGGTGGTGTGACATGTATAACCAGAGCCCGATTCATAGCAGTGCCGGCACCAGCCATGGCACCAGTCGTTCATACATGGTCGGTTTCATCATTTCGGTGATTCTGACGGTGATTCCCTTTGGCCTGGTCATGTACCCGACGTTGCCACGCAGCGTCACCGCGTGGGTGGTGGTCGCACTTGGCGTAGTGCAGGTCTTCGCCCACCTGAAATATTTCCTGCATCTGGACACCGCCAAGGAGCAACGCTGGAACCTCAGAGCGCTGATCTTCTCGGTGGTGATCATTCTTCTGCTGGTTGGGCTTTCGCTATGGATCATGGACAGCATTCACCACAACATGCTGGCGCACTGAAGCAATGGCGGCTGTCGCTGAATGTCGGGCTGGAACTGACCAAGCCCGGCATCATCGTCGGCAATCTGGCTTCGGTGTTCGGCGGCTATCTGCTTGCCGCCGGTGGCCGCCCGGTGTCCCTGGCGCATTTATTGGCCGCCCTGCTCGGCACCGCGCTGGTCATCGCTTGCGGTTGCGTGATCAACAACTGCGTCGACCGCGATATCGACCGGCGCATGGTGCGCACCTGTCATCGGGCGCTGGCCGTTCGCGCTGTGTCGTTGCCCAGTGCGTTTTGCTACGCGACGGTGCTGGGTGTGATCGGCTTCGGTTTGCTGTGGCTCGGCACCACAGCACTGGCCTGCGCCATGGCGGCAGTCGGTCTGATCGTTTATGCGGGCGTTTATACCTGCCTGATGAAACGCCGTTCGCACTGGGGCACGCTGGTCGGCAGCCTGTCCGGGGCCATGCCGCCGGTGGTCGGTTATTGCGCCGTGACCGGCAGCTTCGATGCCACGGCGCTGATGCTCATCGTGGTGTTTTGCTGCTGGCAGATGCCCCACTCCCACGCGATCACCGTCATGCGCCATGAAGACTTTCGTGCCGCCGGATTGCCAACCTTGACGCTCAGACAGGCACGACGCGAGATCAACCTGTACATGGTCGCGTTCCTGATCAGCGCGGCGATATTGGGCTGGGTTGCGGCTATCAATGTTTCTTATCCGCTGGTGGTACTTGGCCTGGGCGGCTACTGGTTTTATCTGACGTTGCGACCGGTGCGAACCACCAATGCGAAAGTCTGGGCGCGGCGCATTTTCAGCGTATCGATCCTGCTGATCCTGGCGCTGAATCTTTCCCTCGCGTTGAACGCCGTACTGCCCTCGCCCTCTGCGCTCTACCACTCATCGGGCGTGGGGGAAAATCATCAAACGCAGGTGCGGGGCGGGTTATCAGAATCGGTAACGACTGCCTTTACAGACCACCTGGAGGAAACCCATGGCTAACGATCCTTCAACAATTGATTGCGCCTGCCCGGGCTGCACCTGCAAATGCAGCGGCGAGCAAACCTTCGAGCGTGACGGCAAGCAGTTTTGCAGTCAGGCCTGCGCGGATCTTCACCCGAAGGGCCAACCGTGCCCTTCCTCGGCCTGCCATTGCGAGCAGAACCTTGGGGCCGATGAGCGCAATGTCAGTGACTCGAAACTGGATCAGGCGGTCGAGGAAACCTTTCCCGCCAGCGATCCGATTTCCCCGTGAGTCTTGACCGGCGCAGCCTCAATCTGGTCGCGGCAGCCTTCGCGCTGACGGCTTTGTCCTATGGCCTCGCGCGCTTCGCCTATGGACTGCTGCTGCCACAGATCCGTCAGGATCTGGCGCTCAGCGTGACCGCTGCCGGATGGATCGGAGGCAGCGCTTTTGCCGCTTACTGTGTGGGCATCATTGCGACGTTTATCTGCAACGGCAAGGTTAGTCCGCGCGGGTTAGTGGTAATGGCCGGTGCAGCGGCGACGCTGGGCATGGGACTGGTGGTTGTCGCTTCGTCGGGGCTGACGTTGGGCTGCGGTGTGGCGCTGGCGGGATTGAGCACGGGCCTGACTTCGCCGCCATTGGCCAGTGCGGTGGCAGCGCGTCTTGATGATGCGGATCGCCCACGGGCCAATGGTTTTATCAATGCCGGGACAGCGGCGGGCATCGTTTTTTCCGGTTTGGCGGCGATATTGGCGGCCGGGCAATGGCGCCAGCTGTATGCCCTGTTTGCTTTGATCGGCATCGGCGTCACGATCTGGCTCTGGTTTGCGGTACCGCGCCGGGTCGAGCGTGACGTCGCGCAGAACTTCTCGCTGGCAATGCTGCGTCGACCCGGCGTACTGCCTTTGTGCGCCAGCGCTTTCCTGATGGGGTTGGCGAGCACGGCGATCTGGACATTCGGTGCCGATATCCTGCGCAGCGAGGCCGGATTCTCAGATCAGTCGATAGCATGGGCGTGGATAGTCCTGGGTGCGGCGGGAATCAGCGGATGCATGACGGGCGTGTTCACCGGCCGATTCGGTGTCGTGCGTATTCAGCATCTGGCACTGGCTGGGATCGCCCTCGGGACATTGGGCCTGTCGGCCGCCTCGATATCAGCCGGGTCTGGCCTCGTCGCAATGTGCCTGTTTGGCGCGGCCTATATCGTTTCTTCAGGCGTTTATCTGCTGCAAGGCATCCGCCTGTTTCCGGATCGTCCGGACTTGGGGCTGGGCATACCGTTTCTGCTCCTGGCACTCGGCCAAACCGCCGGCACGCCGATTTTCGGCGCAGTGCTGGAGGCAACGGGCGTGACCTTTGCCCTGTGTGTTTTCGCGGCGGCCGCTTGCGCCGCCATGGTGCTGTGCCCAAGAGATGGTGAAAGTCCGCGCGGACAGATGTGCCAATCCACCGAAGGCTTGGGTCGCTAATGATTTTTATCGTCAGGAGTACAAACCATGGCCGTAAACATCAGCAATCTCACCCTGTCCACCCCGGTGGCCGTTTCGGCAACCAATCCGGTCGCACTTGAGCTCAACGGCGCCGAGGCCATTGCGCAGTTCCCCAGCATCGTCACGGTGTTGCCGGATGGATCGCTGCAACTGTCCGCGCCGACCAAAGGCGCTTCGAGCAAAAGCACCCACCGCACGCGCTGTGAATGGAAAGAATCCTTCTATTGGCCGCTGGCCAGTGCCGCTGACCACCTCAACTATCAGGAAATGACCGTGACCAAGGTCAACTCTGCGCAGAAAGTCGTTATCTCGCAGATGCATGTGAAAAACGACGACAGCCCGGCCATCAAGGTGTTCTGGCAGAAAGGCAACATCACCATGGGCTTCCGCCAGAGCTTCAACCAGCCCACCCCGGTCAACACCACGGTGCTCAAGGGCGTACCGTTGGGGGCGAAGTTCAAGATCACCATTCGCGCCAACTCTGCCGGCGTGGCTCGAGTCACTGTCGACTACAACGGCGTGGTCGGCACATCAGGTGACTTGCAGCTCGACTCAACCTGGAATTCGCAGGTATTCAATTTCCACGGCGGGGTCTACAACCAGATCGACTACACCGACGCCACGCCGCCGGAGGATGGCTCGATCTGCATCATCAGTGATCTGTTGATTTCGCATACTTAGGCGCTGAAACGAGCAAGGGCCTGCGTCAGCTTTCGCTGGCAGGCCCTTGTGCAGGTCCAGACGCCAACTACGACGCGTCGATCCAGATGGTTTTCAGTTCAGTGTATTGGTCGTGCGCCCAGATCGACTTGTCACGTCCACCGAATCCCGATTCCTTGTAACCGCCGAACGGCGTCGAGGCATCGCCTTCGCCGAAGCAGTTGACCGTGACGATCCCCGCGCGAATGCCGCGTGACAACTTCAGCGCGTTGCGCAGGTTGCCGGTGTAGGCCGAAGCGGCCAGGCCATAGGCGGTGTCGTTGGCCAGAGCGATGGCTTCATCGACTGTCTGGAAGGTCGTGACGCTCAGCACCGGGCCAAAGATTTCCTCCTGGAACAGGCGACTATTGCGGCTGACCCCATCGACGATGGTCGGCTCGACGAAGATATCGTTGCGGGTCTGACCGCCCACCAACACACTCAGGTTTTCATCTCGAGCGAGATCAAGATACGAACGCACCTTGTCGAAATGTGCCTTGCTGATCATCGAGCCCAAACGGTTCTCCGGGTCCAGCGGGTCACCCATTTTCCAGTCGCCGAGGTGCGCCTGAACGCGCTGCAAGAGTTCGTCCTTGATGTCGGCGTGGACGATCAGGCGCGATGAGGCCGAGCAGTTCTCGCCCATGTTCCAGAACGCGCCATTGACCACATGCTGCGCGACCACATCGATGTCTTCGACATCGTTCATGACCACCGCCGGGTTCTTGCCGCCGCACTCGAGCACGATGCGTTTCAGGTTGGATTCGCTGGAGTATTTGAGGAACAGCCGGCCGGTGTCGGTCGAGCCGGTGAAGCTGACCATTGCCACATCGGGATGACGCCCCAGCGGCTCGCCCGCCTCCTTGCCGCCGCCGGGCACGACATTGAACACACCGGCAGGAATACCCGCCTGATGCGCCAGTTCGGCGACACGCAAGGTGCTCAGCGTGGTTTCCTTGGCCGGTTTGACCACGATCGAACAGCCTGCGGCCAGTGACGGGCCGATCTTCCAGGCGAGCATCAGCAGCGGGAAATTCCATGGCAACACCAGCCCGACCACGCCGATCGGCTCGCGCACGACCATGGTCACCGCGCCGGAACCGACCGGCGCCGTGGCGTCGTAAATCTTGTCGATCAGCTCGGCGTGCCAGCGCAGGGTATGGATGGTTTCCGGCACGTCGATGGTCTGGCACTCACGAATTGGCTTGCCACTGTCCAGGCTTTCCAGCACCGCCAGTTCATGAGCGTTGTCTTCCAGCAATTGGGCAAAGCGCAGCAACACCGACTTGCGCGCCGACGGTGCGAGTGACTGCCAGCGGCCGTCATCAAACGCTGCTTTCGCTGCTGCAACGGCCTGATCGATATCGTCGGCATCACACGCGGTAATCTCGGTCAGCACCTGCTCGGTGGCCGGATTGGTCGTGGTGAACGTCTTGCCGGACTTTGCCGGGCAAAAACGCCCATTGATAAAAGCCTGATGGCGAAATTCCAGCTGCCCCGCCAGTTCACGGTATTGCTCTTTACTCAGCAGATCTGCCATTTCAAGCCTCCTCGACAATGCGCGCGACGTTCTTCTGCAGGGTTTCGATGACGTTTTTCAGTTGCTCTTTCTCGGCGGGCTCCAGCGCTTGCAATGGTGCGCGTACACCGCCGGCACGCAGGCCGCTGAGTTCGCTGCCATGCTTGATCGACTGCACGAACTTGCCGCTCTCGAGGACGTCCATCAGCGGCAACATCGCCGACATGATCCGCCGGCCCTTGTCGAAGTTCTTCTCCAGTACGCAGGCTTCGTACAGCGCAATGTGTTCACGCGGGATGAAGTTGGAACCAGCGCAGACCCAGCTGCGTGCGCCCCAGGCAAAGAACTCCAGCGCCTGATCATCCCAGCCGCAGGACAACTGGATCTGCGGGTGCGAGTGAGCCAGACGATGCAGCCGGGCGGTCTCGCCCGAACTTTCCTTGATCGCGGCGATGTTC
The DNA here is from genome assembly GCF_019145375.1 of Pseudomonas triticicola. Classification (NCBI taxonomy): domain Bacteria; kingdom Pseudomonadati; phylum Pseudomonadota; class Gammaproteobacteria; order Pseudomonadales; family Pseudomonadaceae; genus Pseudomonas; species Pseudomonas triticicola. Next base: position 1,803,081 of record NZ_JAHSTX010000001.1, read on the forward strand.
TTGCAATCGGCAATGGCAGCGAAGAATTCATCGCCCATCGCTACGCCCATCCGCGACGGATAGTTGTAAAGCATGATCGGCAGACCGGCGGCCTTGTCCACAGCGAGCACGTGGGCGGCGATCTCTTTCTGCGTCGGCAAGGCATACGGCGGCGAGCCGACCAGAATCGCGTCTGCTTGCAGTGCCTTGGCCTTCTCGGCGAAGTACACCGAATCTTCGGTACGAATGCCGCCAGTGCCAACCACCAGTGGCAAGCGCCCGCGAATGACCTCTTTCGCGCGCTGGGCCACGGCGACCCGCTCCTCTGCGGTGTGCGCGTAATACTCGCCGGTCGAACCGCCGATCACGATGCCGTGCACCCCGGACTCGATCAGGTATTCGATTACTTCGGAGAACGCCGCATAGTCGATCTGGCCATCGGCGGACAACGGGGTAATGGCCGGGGTAAAGATTCCATCAAAGTTCATCGGGTTTTCTCCAGGGTTCAATATTCAGGATTTCGGGCTTCAGGTAATTCAGCTTTCTCTGCCGGCGCGGTACTGCCCCCACTTGAGGTTCATGTTCACCCCCAGCGATAGGAACGGTTCTGGCGGGTTGCTGTTGGGACCGGGGGTTTGCAGGAGGAAATCGATCAGCCCGTCGCGTTGCCCGGCCAGCCAGTCGGCCAGCAACTTGCCAGTGACAGTGCCGCGAGTGACACCGAGGCCGTTGCAGCCCAGCGCGCCGTAGACGTTGGGCGCCAGCTCACCGAAAAAGCCGTTGTGATTGCGCGACATCGCCAGCGCGCCGCCCCAGGTGTAGTCGAACGTGACGTTGGGCAGCATCGGGAAACGCTGGTCGAACGACGCCTTGTGCCGGCGCACGAAACGCTCGTTGTATTTGCGGTTGCTGCGACCATCGGGGTTAAAGGTGAAGCTGTTGCGGATCAGCAAGCGGTTGTCTGGCGTGCGGCGCACCGTGGTGCCGAACGGATCAGCGGGAATGGCGCCCCAGAACGGTTTGCCACCGAGGCGCGCCTGCTCTTCATCGGTCAGCGGCCGGGTGATGCTGGCGTAGGTGTAGATCGGCAACATGCGCCCTTGGAGGAAACCGAAACGCATGCCGAAGGAATTGTTCGCCAGAATCAGTTTGTCGGCCGTGATGCTGCCGTGGGCATGTTTAAGAACCGTCTTGGCGCCGTACTCGACTTCGAGAATCGGCGTGCGCTCATACAGCGTGACGTTGGCAGGCAGATTGTCGGCCAGGCCTTTGACCAGCCCGGATGGCTGCAGCAACACCGCGCCCGGCGTGAACAATGCCTTGCGGTAGAAATGCGTGCCCAGATGTTCAGGCAACTCATCGGCGTCGATCATTTGAAACGGCTGATCGAGTTTCTCCAGACCGCGACGATAGGCATCGAGCACGGCGATACCGCGATTCTCCACGGCAGCCTGATATTTGCCGCACGCCTTCATCTGACAGTCGATGCGGTACTGATCGACCAGATCACGCAGGATCGACTGACCGGCCAGATTGAGTTTCAGACTGGTGCGCGCCAGTGCAATGTCACCGATGTAATCGTCGGCGCCGATATCGTGCGGCAGGTCAATCGCGAAACCGGCATTGCGCCCCGAAGGCCCTAATCCAACCTCCTGTGCTTCGACCAGTACTACTTCGTCATCGGGAAAATTCAACGCCAGTTGCCGCGCACAGGCGAGTCCGGTGAAACCGGCGCCGATGATCACCCACCGCGCCGAGCGCTGCCCACGGTGCGCAGGCTCGGGGCTACGCGGTTTGCTCAGATGAAACCAGCCACAACTGTCATCATCGGCGGGTAATGAACTGACTTTCATAGTGTTGAACCGTTAATCGTTGAAGTTGCAAAACGCACGCGGCACAAAGCGAACGCACGCAGTGGCGTTGATCCGAAACTGGTAAAACCGTGACTGGCGCAAACAGTCAGTTCGCGCGGCTGATTCAGTAGCTGGCGGCTAAGGCATAGCGCCCGTTGCTGGCAGAGTCGCTGGCGTAGTGGTAATCCCTGAACGTCATCGGCGGTAAGCCGAACAGATCCTTGAAGCGCTTGTAGAAGTGCGGATAACTGACAAATCCGGTCGCCAGTGCCACGTCTGTCATCGAGCGATCACTTTGCACGATCAATTGCCGTGCGCGGGTCAGGCGCAACTCCAGGTAATAGCGATTGGGCGCAGCGTTCAGATAGCGCGCGAACCGGCGTTCCAATTGTCGGCGCGACACTCCGACGTGACTGGCGATGGCATCGATTTCCATCGGTTCCTCGATGTTGTTTTCCATCAGGTCGATGGCGATGTTCAGCGGCTTGGGAATCGCTGCAGGCCGAACACCGTCGGCAGCTCCCGCAGGTTTGCCATGTGCCGGCTGATGGACCCGTTTGATTTCATCGAGCAGCGCCGCATCGTTGTGCGAACCCAGTTCTTGCATGATCGCCAGGGTCATATCCAGTGCCGCATGAGCGTTGGCACAAGTGGCTCGGCGCTGAGCGACGATGAATTCACGGCTGGAGGCTTTCAACTGCGGGAAGTATTCGCTGAGCAAACCGCAGCTGTCGCGGTGACAGGCGAATTCCTCAGCGCCGAGCAAACCTGCATCAGCCAGATGGAACGCCGCATTCCAGCAGCCGGCAACGATGCCCTTGCCAGCGGTTTTCTTCAGCACCCGGCGCAACAGCGGTTGCGGCGCCAGGCGGACGCGCTGACCGCCCATCACAATCAGCGCGTCATGGTTGAAGCCCTCTGCGACCAGTCGTTGCGAATCGACAGGCACGCCAATATCGCTTTCGACACGTCCGCCCTTGAGCGACCAGATCGAGACGGTGTACAGCGTTTCGCCGTTGATGAGGTTGCCGGTAGCCAGCGCGTCCATTGCCGTGGACAGGGTCGTCAGGGAGAAATGCTCGAGCAGCACGAAGGCCACTCGCACCACCCGGGCCTGTCCGGCCACCGACGCGGACTGGCGAAAGCCGATGTTCTGCTGCTTCAACGGACTCTGAAAGGTTTCCATCTTCGCCTCACTCACTTGCCGTTCACTGACACCTGCGACCGCAACGTTGGCGACGGGCTGAGCCGTCGCCAAGTGCACTCGAACCGATTACTTCGCCGCCGCGCGTGCGTCGCTCAACCAACCGTCATAAGCCTGCTGATTGGCCTTGATCCATTCAGCGGCGTGACGCTTGATGTCGGCGAGGGATTTTTCACCCTTTTGCATGCGCAGGTTCTGTTCGCTTTCCGCGCTGGTCGGAATGCTGACCTCGGAGAGGAATTTGCGCGCCACCGGGTTCTTCTCGGCGAATTCCTTGTTCATCACGGCATTGACTGTGTCTACCGGGAAACCAAGGTTCTTGCCGTCATGGAAGGTGTCTTTGCTTTCCTTGCCATCTGGCAGCGAGGTGAACGGCACTGGCAACCAGACCACATCGCGTCCTTCCACCAGCACGCCGGCAATCCACTGCGGTACCCAAGTGAAGAACAGCACTGGTTTACCCTGTTGAAAGCGCGTGATGGTGTCGGCCATCAAGGCGAAATACGAGCCGCGGTTATCCACCACGGTCGGACCGAGACCATAGGCCTTCATGTGATGTTCGATCATGATTTCGCAGCCCCAGCCCGGGTTGCAGCCGGTCAGGTCGGCCTTGCCATCGCCGTTGCTGTCGAACAGTTTGGCGATCTCTGGCTTTTTCAGATCGGACAGGTCCTTGATCTGGTAAGCCTCGGCGGTTTTCTTGTCGATCATGTAGCCTTGCAGCACGCCTTTCATGACCTGCCCGACCTTGACCATCACGTCGTCGCCACCGGCCTTTTCATAAAACGCCTGGTGCAGCATTTCCCATTCATGCACGGTGAAATCCGCATCGCCGTAGGACAGCGCGAGAAACATCGCCGGGTAGTCGACCTCTTTTGGCGCTTTCACGTCGTAGCCCAATTCCTTGAGACCGGCGATCACCACTTCACCGCGAAAACGCTCTTCGGCGATGCTCGGGAAAATCGGCGTGATCGACACACCGGCGCCCGGTTTGTTGGCATCGGCTGCGTAGACTGTCGAGCACAACAGAGTGCCGAACAACGAAGCCATCAGGCCTTTCTTGAAAGTTGTCAGTTTCATGTTTCACCACGCTTGAAAGTGTTTATGGGTGAGCAGGCAAATTCAGTTGGTCACGGGACGTGCAACGGTTTTCTTTTTTTTCAGTTTCATCAGCAGCCCTACCGGGCCGGTGTCATACCAGCGCTGACCGGTAGCCAGATCGCTGCTGCGTTCGCCCATGGCCTGGGTCAATCGGTCGAGAAACACCGCCAGCAACACCAGACCGGCGCCGCCGACACTGGCCAGGCCCATGTCGAGGCGGCCGATGCCGCTCAACACCATCAGACCGAGACCACCCACCGAGATCATCGAGGCAACCACTACCATCGACAGCGACAACATCAAGGTCTGATTGAGCCCGGCCATCATCGTTGGCGCTGCCAGCGGCAATTGCACCTTCAGCAGCATCTGCGTGGCCGTGCAGCCGAACGCCCGCGCCGCCTCGACCTTGTCGGCGGGCACCTGACGGATGCCGAGGTTGGTCAGCCGCACCAGCGGCGCGACGGAAAAGATGATGGTGACGATCACCCCGGGTACGTTGCCGATGCCGAAGAGCATGACGACCGGCACCAGATAGACAAACGCTGGCAGCGTCTGCATGGCGTCCAGCACCGGGCGGATGATCATTTCCGTGCGGTCACTGCGCGCACAGAAGATGCCCAGCGGGATGCCGATGACCGCGCAGAACAATAGCGACGTCAGCACCAGAGCCAGGGTGACCATCGCGTCGTTCCACACGCCGATCAGGCCGAGGCCGGTGAGCGTGGCGACACTGAAAATGGCGATGCGTCTACCGCCGATCTGCCAACTGATCAGACCGGCAATGATGATGAAGACGGTGGGAGGTACCGACAGCAGGCTCCACTGCACGCCATCCAGGACCTGGTCGACCGGCCAGCGAATCGAGCGGAACACTTCACGGAAGTTGCTGACCAGATATTTGAGCGCGGTTTCGACCCACGAACCCAAAGGAATGTTGATGCTCTGGAAAGGATCCAGGATATTGAAATCTGACATGGTGCTACCTCGCCCGCAGAAACTGCTTTATCAATTCTGACTGTTCGGAGTTCAGCTGTTACTTAGGCAGCTCAGTAAGTGTCCTTGGGAAATCGAACCTTTATAAAGTCCAACTTCATCGACCACCGGCATTGGAGTTGCCGACGCGGCAACAATATGAAAGATGTCTCGTAATGAGGCCTCAGCCTTGATCGTTACTTGACTGCCCGGCAGATAAACAACATTCGAATCCTGCTGGGCGATATCCCCGGCCTTCAATATTCGACTGGTGTCGAAACCATTGAAGAAGTCGCGCACATATTTATTCACCGGGTTGCACAGCAGTTCACGCGGCGTGCCGATCTGAACCACGCGCCCGCCTTCCATGATCGCGATGCGATGGCCGATGCGTACCGCTTCTTCAATGTCGTGGGAGATGAAAATGATCGTGCGATCCTGCTCGGCCTGAAGTTTGATCAGCTCGCCTTGCATCTCGCTGCGGATCATCGGGTCGAGTGCGGAGAAAGCTTCGTCCATCAGCAGAATGGCGGGGTCGTTGGCCAGGGCGCGGGCAAGCCCAACGCGCTGCTGCATGCCGCCGGAGAGTTGATGCGGGAAGCTGAATTCCTGGCCGGAAAGTCCGACCTGCTCGAGGGCGCCCATGGCGCGGCAGTAGCGTTCTTTCTCGCTGACACCGCTGATTTCCAGACCGAAGCTGACGTTGTCGATGACGCTCATGTGCGGCATCAGGGCGAACGACTGGAAGACCATGCCCATGTCCTTGCGCCGCACTTGCAACAGATCCTTGTCGCCCAGACCGGTGATTTCCTTGCCGTTGAGAAAGATCTTGCCGGAGGTCGGTTCGATCAACCGGTTGAACAAGCGGACCATGGTCGATTTGCCGGAGCCGGACAAACCCATGATCACAAAGATTTCGCCTCGGCGAACGGAAAAGTTGGCATCGAATACACCAATCGCCTGACCGGTCTTTTTGAATACTTCAGCTTTCGAGGCGCCCTCTTCAATCATCTTCATGGCCAGCGCTGGCTGGCTGCCGAAGACTTTGAAAACATTCTTTACGCAGATGATCTCGTCGGAACTTGTCATACCATGCCTCCTTCGTGTTGCACTTCGATCGCTTTAAACAACAAGCAATCGAGCGAAACTGTTTTTGAACGGCAGCGGTAATCAATGAATGTTTTCACGACGGGTTTCCTTTTATTATTTTTGGGTGCCCAGGAAAGAGGGGATGTTGCAAATCTATTAGCATCACCGCACTTAATCCAACTACATTTACAGGGACAATTTGATAACGTCGGGTTATCGGTTGCGGGCTCGGGCATGGCTGACCGTTCGCCTTCGCACCATGAGCGACCGGGTCTATTCCCAAAGCGACGCTGGCGTGGCCCTGCGAGGAGCGTTCCGTTACCCTCCACGCGCTTCGTTGGGGAGCTGTATCGTTAGGAGAGTGTACGAATGAGCAAGCATGTCGACCCTGACACCATCCTGCTGAAAATGCCGTCCTTGAGGGCTGTGAAGGCATTTGTCGCCGCCGCCAAATACGAAAGTTTCACCCGTGCCGCCGAGGCGTTGTGCGTTTCGCAAGCGGCGATCAGCCGGCAGATCCGCGAGCTGGAAAGCTACCTGGGCGCACAACTGTTTACCCGGGTGGGTCGTGCGGTAGAACTGACCGCCGCCGGTGCGGTGTTCTTTGATGCCGCGCAACTGTCTTTCGTCAACATCGCCCAGGCCGCCGAACGCATTCGCAACAGCCAGTCGAGCAAGAAAGTACTGACCGTCTGCTGCTCCCCGGCCTTTTCCGCGCTGTGGTTATCAGATCACCTGCAGGAGTTCTTCGCTCAGTGTCCTGACATTGAACTGAACCTGATCACCACGCAGAACTTTCTGACCATGGAACCCGGCGTGCAGCCGGATATCTTCATCACCAAGATTTCGCGCATCCGCGAAGGCTATAGAAGCTATCCGCTTTGCCACGACGTGATCTACCCGGTGTGCACGCCGCAGTATCTGCAGCAGCATCCGGAAATTTCCACGATTGAAGGGGTGCGCGATTCTGCGTTGCTCAACCTCAGCCCTTACGGCCGCTCGCAAGTCGCCGAACACGTCGACTGGGGCGTGTGGCTGGCGTTTCAGGCAATCGATATCGACGACCGCCCGGCCAACAGTCCACAGATTTTCAACGCCAACGACTACAACCTGCTGATCAGCATGGTGCTGACTCATCAAGGCATCGCTCTGGGCTGGAATCACCTGGTCACGTCGCTGGTGCAGCGAGGCTTGCTGGTGCGACCGATCGAGCAGCAGGTACAGCTGCGCAACAGTTGGCACTACTTGAGCTGCCGCGAAAATTCGGACAATGAAGACGAATTGCAGCGCTTTCGTGAATGGATTCTGGGGAAGTTTCCCCGCCGTTGATCTGCTCTGCGTCAGCGTCGGTCGTTTTGGTTATCAATAGCCCGACGAAAATGTCGCTGGAGCAGCTCGCCGTCCCTGACCCATTGTTGAGCGACGCCGACCAAGCACGGTCGCGCTCAACACACAGGAAGGGCTTGTTGCATGTCACTCTTCGAATTTTCTCGCGATTTTGATTTTCTCGATGCTCCGCAGAAAACCCGCGCGATCGTACAAAACGGTCTGCTGGACATTATCGGTGTCATGGCCGGCGCGGCGAGCAACGACACCAGTGTCGCGATGCGCCGGTTTGCCGAACGGCACTATCCGGCCGGTCTCTACAGCAGTCGCCTGATTTTCTCCGGGCAACGCGTCAACGTGCTCGGCGCAGCGTGGGCCGGCGGCTTCAGCGCCGACAGCCTCGACGCCCATGAAGGCCATTTCAAATCCAAGGGCCACGCGGGGGCGACCGTGGTACCCGCCGTGCTCGCCCTCGCCGATGCACTGCATCATCAGGGCCAGTCCATTAGCGGGCATGATCTGCTGAGCGCTTTATGCATTGGTTACGAAACCGCGTTGCGCGCAGGTTCGGCATTGATGGCGACCTCACCTACGTATCACGCTTCCGGTGGCTTTTCAGCCCTGGGCGTGGTCTGCGCTGGCGCGCGATTGTTACGTCTGGATGAGACAACGTTCCGCCACGCCTTGGGCATTGCCGAATACTTCAGCGCGCGCTGCCCGATGATGCGCGTGGTGCAAGCGCCGACGATGCTGCGTGATGCTCATGGTGCGGGTGCATTCACCGGTCTGAACGCTTTGTTCATGGCCTTGGAAGGCATTACCGGCGCGCCAGCGGAAACAGTCGAAGACATCGCCGTTTCAGAGCATTGGTGCGACCTCGGTCAGCGTTGGGAAATCGACAGTCAGTACTTCAAACCCTGGCCCGTCTGCCGCTGGGCGCAACCGGCGCTGACCGCAATGCTTGAGCTGCAACGACAACATCCGTTGCTCGCTGCCGATTCGATCCAAACCATACGTGTGGAAACGTTCTATGAGTCGATGTGCCTGCAGGGACATTCACCGAAGGACGCCGATCAAGCGCAATACGCCTTGGCGTTTCCACTCGCAGCGCTGCTTGTCAGGGGCAAGGTCGGGCCAGAGGAAGTCACCGGTATGGCGATTACTGCGCCGGATATCCTGGCCCTCAGCGCCCGCATCGAAATCGTCGAAGCCGCCGATATCTCGGCCAGATTCCCCGAGGAAATCCTCTCCCGATTGAGCATTACTCTGAAGAGTGGCGAAGTACTGGTGAGCCCGATCACCGCCGCGCGCGGCGATCCGCAGACGCCTCTGAGCCTTGAAGAGCTGGAGCAAAAGTTCGATCTGTTCGCTCAGGGTCTCGGCCTTGAACGCAGTACAGCTGTGAAGATGGCAATCAGAAACATCGCTCAGGCCGACTGCGCCATCACTGCACTGCAAGCGGTTTTTCAACGGGTGCCGGCCTCGCCGTGAACCGGCCATCGATAACCGCAAATCATTAATTGCCCGCAGCAAATGTCGGTTGTGACGTTTGTTCTGTGCCGGATAGGCTGGGGCTTATCGTTCGCTTATTTAGAAAGTCACGGTTAAAGGTGACCGCTCAAGATCGAAGTCCTGGGAGGATAACAATGAACAACAAGCAAAGCGTTTATGACCTGATCGCACAACGCAAACCGTGGCATTCGCTGCCGGGCGCGCTTTATCGCAGTGAGGACGTATACCGTCAGGATCTTGAGCAGATCTGGCACAAGGACTGGATCTTCGCCGGCCACACCTTTGAAATCACCAAGCCGGGGCAATATTTCACGCTGCAGATTGGCGACTACCCGGTGGCTGTCGTTCGCGGCAAGGATGGTGAGGTTCGGGCCTTCCACAATGCGTGCCGGCACCGTGGCGCGAAAATCTGCGATGCTGACCATGGCAAAGTGGCGAAGATGGTCTGCCCGTATCACAAGTGGACTTATGAGCTGGACGGCAACCTGTTGTTCGCCGGCAACATGGGCCAGGATTTCGACAAATCGCAATACAACCTGAAAAGCGTGCACTGCGAGATCGTCGATACCTACATTTATGTCTGCGTGGCTGCCAAGGCGCCGGACTTTGAGGGTTTCCGCAAGGCTGTCAGCCCGTTCATCGCGCCGCATTTTCTTGAAGACTGCAAAGTCGCGTTCGAGTCGAACATCGTCGAGAAAGGCAATTGGAAACTGGTCTTCGAAAACAATCGCGAGTGCTACCACTGCGACGGCTCACACCCGGAACTGCTGCATTCGTTTGTCGATAACCTTTCAGTCGGTGGCGTCAGCGGCGAAGACGATCCCGAGCTATCGGCATACTGGGCCAAATGCGAAAAGGCCGGATTGCCCAGCCGCCTGGTGATGGACATCAATGGCCAGTTCCGCATGACCCGCATCCCGCTTTCATCAGGCGCCGTCAGCTACACCATGGACGGCAAGCCAGCCGTCAACGGCCGCCTCGACAAAACTTCCGAAGCGGACATCGGCGCGCTGTTGTACTTCCACTACCCGTCCACCTGGAACCACTTCCTCGGCGACCATGCGCTGAGTTTCCGCGTGCTGCCGATCAGCGCTACCGAAACACTGGTGACCACCAAATGGCTGGTGCCCAACACAGCAGTGGAAAGCGTGGATTACGACATCGAGCGCTTGACCAAAGTGTGGATTGCCACCAATGATCAGGACCGCACGCTGGTTGAAGGCACCCAACGCGGTGTGACTTCGCCGTCCTACGAGCCCGGCCCGTATTCGGAAACCGCCGAGACCGGCGTCTGTCAGTTCGATGACTGGTATTGCGCGACGATGATGGATCGGCTCAAAGGACCGATTCCGTTGAAGTCGGTTGGTTGATAGGTACTTCTGTCCATGACCGGTTGCACATCATCATTGACGATTCGGGAAAACTACGGCGAACGCGCATCCACCCGGATCATTTTCCTGATCACCGGCATTGTCATGTCGGCCTGGGCGCCGCTGGTTCCGCTGGTGAAAGCGCGCACCGGGCTGGACGAAGGTGGCCTGGGCCTGTTGTTGCTGGGCTTTGGCATCGGCTCGATCGTGGCCATGCCGTTCGCCGGATACCTGACCGCACGTTTTGGCTGCCGCCCGGTGATCATCGCCTCAACTCTGGTCCTGTGTGCGATGCTGCCGATGTTGAGCCATTTGACGTGGCTGCCCGGGCTCGCCCTCACGGTGCTGTTGTTCGGCGCCAGCATGGGCATGCTCGATTGCGCGATCAATATCCAGTCGATCATCGTCGAAAAGAATAGCGGCGAAACCCTGCAATCGGGTTTCCACGGGCTCTATAGCGTGGGCGGGATCGCCGGTGCCGGGGCGATGACGGCGATGCTCAGTCTTGGGCTCGAACCGCTGCCATCGGTGCTGTGTCTGGTGGCGATCATTCTCGCCTCGCTATATAAGGCTGCACCTAACCTCTTGCCTTACGGCACCGAGCGCGACGGCCCGATCTTCGCGGTTCCGCGCGGAATCGTCCTGTTGCTGGGTGTCCTCTGCTTCATCGTGTTCCTGACCGAAGGCGCAATGCTGGACTGGAGCGCGGTGTTTCTTGCCTCGCAACGCGATATGCCATCGAGCTACGCAGGATTGGGCTACGCCTGTTTCGCCGCAGCCATGACGCTTGGACGGCTGACCGGCGACGCGCTTGTCAGCCGACTGGGCGGCATTCGTGTAGTGACGCTCGGCGGTATCTGCGCGGCAGTCGGCATGCTGATTTCGCTGGTGTTCGATGGCTGGCCGGCGTCATTGCTGGGCTATGCGCTGGTCGGCGCCGGATGTTCGAACATCGTTCCGGTGTTGTTCAGCGCCGCAGGTCGGCAACAGCGCATGCCGCAGCGCACCGCTATTCCAGCTATCATTTCCATGGGCTATGCCGGGATTCTGATGGGGCCGGCGTTCATAGGCATGATCGCCCATTTCAGCTCGTTGACGATCGCTTTGGGTGGCGTGGTCGTGCTGTTGCTGTTTGTCAGCTGTGCCGCGAGGTTGCTCAAAGCCTGAACGCGGCCAACGCTAAAGGGCCTGCGTCCTAACGTCGCAGCCTTCAGCTATTGGCAAATCCTGAGCAGGCCGTAGAATCCCGCGCGCTCTTGCAAGCGCGCGTCTGGTCATAGACGCGCACTTGCAGGGCTGGCCATGTCGGCCGACGCCACCGCCCTGCCCGATCGGCAGACATTTGCACAACACCTGTTCCAGCCTGGCAACCGCATGCGCAAAGGCGCACGTTGCGCTGTACGATTTCCTGAGGTTTTTATGTCTCCGCGTTTGCTGGCCATGGCGCTGGCGCCCCTGCTCGGGCTGTTCATTATTGCTCTGGGCAACGGTTTTCTGTCTTCCCTGACCACCCTTCGCCTGGACGCCGCCGGCGCCTCGGCGACGATGATCGGAATTGTTTCGTCGGCCTACTTCATCGGCCTGACGCTGGGCGCGGTGTTCAACGACCGGCTGATTCTACGCATCGGCCATATACGCGCCTACGGCAGCTTCGCCTCGCTGATTGCGGTGACGATTCTGTTGCAGGGGCTGTTCTACGACACCTGGGGCTGGCTGGTCCTGCGCCTGATCAACGGCTGGGCCACGGTCGGTGTGTTTCTGGTGATCGAGAGCTGGCTGCTGCTGGCCGGTGACGAGAAGATTCGCGGGCGCTTGCTCGCGCTGTACATGATCGTCCTTTATGGCGCTGGCGTTTTGGGCCAGGCGACGCTGGGAACCATCACCGGCATGAGCGACAGCGCGCCGTTCATGGTCGCCGGCATGCTCGCTGCGTTGTCGGTGCTGCCGATCGTGATCCTGCCGCGCGTGTCGCCGCTGCTCGATCAGGTCGAGCCGCTCAAGCCCCGGCAACTGCTGGGCGTGACGCCGACCGGGCTGGTCGGCTGTTTCGGTTCGGGCGTGACCATCGCGGCGATCTACACCTTGTTGCCGCTGTATCTGCAACGCAGAGGTCTGGACGTCGGTGAAGTCGGCAGCATGATGGCCTGGACGATTCTCGGCGCGATGTTGCTGCAGTATCCGGTCGGACGCTGGTCCGACCGCACCGATCGCTTGCAGGTGCTGACCCTGCTGACGGTGGCGTGCACCGCGTTATCACTGGTGATTGTGCTGCTGCCGCTGTCTTCGACAATGCTCGCGGCGATGCTGTTTCTGCTCGGTGGCGGCGTCTTCGCGCTGTACCCGGTGGCCGTCAGCCACGCGGCCGACCGCGCCCCGGCCGAAGCGCTGGTGCCGATGATTCAGGGCTTGCTGCTGATCAACTCGCTGGGCTCGGCCATCAGCCCGATGATGATCTCGCCGGTGATGAACTCGTTCGGCGCCAACGGTCTGTTCTGGGTCTTCGCAGTGGTCAATTTGAGCATGGTCAGCTTTTTCTTCTGGCGCCGCGGCAAGCGTCCGGTGCCGGCCAACCCCGCACCGTTCACGGCGGCAGCCACCTATTCGCCGACGGGTGCGGAGTTGCGGGTCACCGAGGATTTGCGCGTCGCCGCTGAGGAGCATCCGGCGATGATGGATGCGATCAGCGGAGAATTGGTGACGCAGCCACGGTGACCGCTGATCAGCAACTGCCCGGCGGGATACCGTCCTTGTTGAAGTCCTTCAAGCGCTCGCGTTCCTCTTCAGTGGAATGCGCTGGGGTCGGTTGATCGGGTACTTCTTGCGGCACTTCAGTTTTTTCATCAGTCATGGTTCTGCCCTCGTTGTCGATGCTATTTCGGCATCGGCGAGGGCTGGCAGTTCCGGATTTTCAGCTCCACCGCAGCCATGCGCTTGAGTTGCGGCGAACATTCCCTTCGACGAACAGCGCAAGATGCCTGCCTCAAGAGCGGGCACGCTCAATCAACATCCTCTGCAACGTGTTGTCCTTGACCCAGTAATGGTGGAACAGCCCCGCCAGCGCGTGCAGGCCGATCAGCCAGTAGCCGGCACTGCCAATCCATTCGTGCCAGTACTTGAGTTGTTTGGCCAGGTCCGGATCAATAGCCACCGGCGCCGGCACATGGAAACCGAAGTACGGAAACGGTTTATCGCCCGCCGCGAGCATCAGCCACGCGAGGAGCGGTGTGACAATCATCAATCCATACAGCGCCAGGTGTGTCAGGTGCGCAATTGCGGTCTGCCACGCCGGCGGCCTGGGGATGATCGGCGGACGCGGGGTCAGGCGGCCGATCAGGCGAATCCACACCAAGGCGAAGATGCTGGCGCCAAACAGGCCATGCAGGCCCATCAGCACGCCGCGCCCCTCACTGCCCTTGGGCAGATAGCCCTTGATTTCGACGCACGCATACACCCCGACGAATAACGCCAGCATCAGCCAGTGCAGGATGATTGAGAGTTTTCCATAACGGGTTACAGCGGTGTCGCGGATCATAGGAAACGCCTCGTGATTGTTGTGGAACGACGAACTTTTCGCTGGCCTACCGTGCTCGCCCAGCCTTAAGACAGTCTGAAGATTGGCGCTGCGGTTAACGGTTTTTCATCTTCAGACTTCGTTAAGAAATGGCTTGGATACTGCGCTCAAACCCATTGAGGGAGGCGCTCTGCCCATGCCCGAATTCGACTGGAACATCCCGCTGCCCTTGCACTTCGGCCAGGCCGAATCGATGCTGATGACGCTGAGAAACGCGTTGCCGGAGGACGAGCTGCGCGCGCCCTTCGAAGCCTTTATCCAGCAGCGTTTTCGCACGGCTCACGGTGCCGAAATCCGCCATTTCATGCCCGAGCTGTTCGGCATGCACAACAGCGATGGCCAGTTGTGTGCCGTGGCCGGGGTCCGTCGAGCGCATCTGCAGGCACTGTTTCTTGAGCGCTATCTGGATGAACCGATCCAGTCGTTGATCAGTGCCGCTGCCGGTCGTGCAGTAGATCGCACGGTCATCGTCGAAGTCGGCAACCTCGCCGCCAGCGATACCGGCAGTGCGCGCCTGAGCATCATCGCCATCACCTATCTGCTAGCCATGGGCGGCCTGGAATGGGTGACCTTCACCGGCAACATCGGGCTGGTCAACAGCTTCCATCGCCTCGGTTTGAAGCCCGTGACATTGTGCGCCGCTGATCCACAGCGACTGGGTGACGAGCGTCAACACTGGGGCAGTTATTACGAAAGCAAACCCTGGGTGCACGTCGGCAACATTCGCGCGGGATTTTTTCATCTGCGCAATATTGGTCTGTTCACTCGCCTGGGTTTGCCGACTTCCGTTGAAGGAGCCTGCCATGTCGCTTGAATTGCAGCGCTTCCAGGAAACCCTGCGCGACCATGCCCGGCGCAATGACAACGCCTCAGCCCTGTGGGGCGACACGCTGAGAATAGATTACGCCACGCTGTATGCCGAGGTGTTGTATCGCCAGGAGCGCCTGCACGATGAGCAGGTGCAGGTGATCGCGCTGGCGCTGGACAATGGCGTCGACGCGATGCTTTGGGATCTGGCTGTGTTGTTTGAAGGCTTGACCTGCGTAACGCTGCCGCCGTTTTTCAGCGCCGCGCAGCGCGCCCATTGTCTGGAGCAGAGCCAGGCCGAACGGGTGATCGCCGAGCCGCAACTGCAAGCCGAGCTGCTGGCGGCGGGATATCAACAACGGGGTGAGTTCTGGTGTCGCTCGTTCAATGGCCCCAGTCGCATGCCGCCGGGCACCGCGAAACTCACGTTTACCTCCGGGACCACCGGCACGCCGAAAGGGGTGTGCCTGAGCGCCGACAGCTTCTTGCGAGTTGCCCGGGAGCTTGATCAGGCAAGCGCAGCTACTGGGCCGGAGCACCATCTGGCGCTGTTGCCTTTGGCGATCCTGCTGGAGAACCTGGGCTGTTATGCCGCGCTGTACGCCGGTGCGGTGTTGAGCCTGCCAAGCCAGGCAACCCTCGGCATTCAAGGTGCCAGCGGCATCGATGTTGCGCGCCTGCTCGGTTATCTGGCCAAGCGTGCGCCGGAGAGTCTGATACTCGTGCCAGAGCTGCTGCAAGTTCTGGTCAGCGCCGCTGAACAGAAGGCTTTCGATCCGCAAACCTTGCGCTTCGCCGCGGTCGGTGGCGCGCGGGTGTCAGTGGATCTGCTGCACCGCGCGCAACGGGTCGGGTTAGCGGTTTACGAGGGATACGGCTTGTCCGAATGCGCCTCGGTCGTATGCCTCAATCGCCCCGGCGCGCGCCGTCCGGGCAGCGTCGGGCGCCCTCTGCCCCACCTCGAGGTGCGGTTGGCCGAGGACGGTGAAGTGCTGATCAAGGGTTCGGTGTTGCTCGGCTATCTGGGGGAGCCGGCGTATACCGATCAATGGTGGCCGAGTGGCGATCTGGGCGAGTTCGATCCGGAAGGTTTTCTTTATCTCAAGGGCCGCAAAAAACACCAATTCGTCACCAGCTACGGGCGAAACGTCAACCCGGAATGGGTCGAGTCGGAACTGACCCAGCGCCGCCACATCGCTCAAGCGTTCGTCTATGGCGAGGCGATGCCGCACAACCACGCCCTGCTCTGGCCGCATCGTCCGAACTGCACCGATGCCGAGCTGGCCGCAGCCGTCGCCGAAGCGAACGAGGCGTTGCCCGATTACGCACAGGTGCATCAGTGGACGCGCCTGTCGCAGCCCTTCACTGCGGCCAACGGCCTGCTCACCGCCAATGGCCGGCCGCGCCGCGACGCCATCATCGCGCAGTACCACTCGCAATTGACCGAGTCCGCCACCTCCGAGGAATCCGCATAATGAGTTTTTTCGACACCCTGCAAGAAGCCACGCAACGGGAACGCCACGAGCTGTTCAACCTGCCGATCATCGTCGATGCGTTGCAAGGCAAGGTCAGCCTCGACAGCTATCGGGCGTTTCTTGCCCAGGCTTACTACCACGTGCGCCACACCGTGCCGCTGATGATGGCTTGCGGTGCACGCCTGCCGACGCGTCTGGAATGGCTGCGCAAAGCGGTGTGTGAATACATTGAGGATGAATACGGCCACGAACAATGGGTGCTCAACGACATTGCCGCCTGTGGCGGTGATCGCGACGCCGTGCGCGATGGTCAGCCGTCATTGTCAATCGAGCTGATGGTCAGTTTTCTCTACGATCTGATCGCCCGGGGCAATCCGGTGGGTCTGTTCGGCATGGTAAACGTGCTCGAAGGCACCAGCATTGCCTTGGCGACCCACGCGGCGGGGAGCATCCGCGATCGCCTGGCGCTGCCGGAAACGGCATTCAGCTATCTGAGCTCCCACGGTTCGCTCGACATCGAGCACATGCAGACCTATCGGCGGTTGATGAATCAGCTGCAAGACCCTGACGATCAAGCGGCGGTGATTCATGCCTCGAAAGTCGTCTATCGCCTTTACACCGACATGTTCCGTGGTCTGCCGCGCGACGCTGAGGCTCAACATGCAGCTGCATGAAGCCCGCGTGGTGCTGACCGGTGCCAGTGGCGGCATCGGCCTGGCCATCGCCAGTGCCTTGTGCGCCGCCGGTGCCAGGGTATTGGCCGTGGCGCGGCATCAGGAGGCGCTGTGGCCGCTGCTTGAGCGGTATCCGCAGAACCTGTGCTGGGTCGCCGCCGATCTGACCTTCCTCAGCGATCGGCGCAAAGTGTTGGCCGCCGCCGACGCCATCGGCGGCATCAACCTGCTGATCAACGCCGCCGGGGTCAATCACTTCGCCATGCTCGAACAGCTAGATGACAGTGACATCAACGCGATGCTGGCGGTGAACATCAGTGCGCCAATCTGCCTGACCAAAATGCTGTTGCCGCAGCTCAAGCAGGCTGACAGCGCGATGGTGGTCAACGTCGGCTCGACCTATGGCTCGATCGGTTACCCCGGTTACGCCAGTTATTGCGCGAGCAAATTTGCCCTGCGCGGATTCTCCGAGGCGTTGCGCCGCGAGCTGGCCGACACGCGGGTCAGCGTGTTGTATGTCGCGCCCCGGGCCACCCGCACCTCGATGAACAGCGCCGCTGCGCAAGCCTTGAACGATGCCCTCAAGGCCAGCGTTGACGATCCGCAGACCGTGGCGTCGGCAGTGATCCATGCGATTGCCGGCGACCGTCGTGATCTGTACCTAGGCTGGCCGGAGCGATTTTTCGTCCGTTTGAACAGCTTACTTCCGCATCTGGTGGATCGCGGCCTGCGCAAGCAATTGCCACTGATCCGCCGTCTCAGTGAAAAACCTGACAACGAGGCTTCAAAGCCATGAAAAAACTTTCCACTTGCCTGCTGTTTGTCGCCCTCAGTCAAAGTGTCTGGGCGCTTGAGCCGGCTGATCAGCAACGTCTCACTGGCATCCAGCAGAACTGGGCGCACATTCAATACGAGGTCGCGGAAAAACAGCGCGCCGCGGCGTTCGAGCAATTGGCCAGCGAAGCCAACGCGTTCACCACGCAACGCCCGAATGTGGCCGAAGCCTGGATCTGGAAAGGCATCGTTACCAGCAGTTGGGCCGGTGCCGAGGGCGGGCTCGGTGCCCTGGGCAAAGCCAAGGACGCCAAGGCGGACCTGGAAAAATCCCTGACGCTTGACCCCAAGGCCCTGCAAGGCTCGGCATACACCAGCCTCGCTGCATTGTACGACCGGGTACCGGGCTGGCCGATCGGCTTCGGCGACAGCGACAAGGCCGAGCAATTGCTCAAACAAGCCCTGCAGCTCAACCCCGATGGCATCGACAGTCTGTACTTCTGGGGCGACCATCTCTACCGTCAGAAGCGCTACGCTGAAGCCAAGGCAGCGCTGATCAAGGCCAGACAGGCCGCACCCCGTGCGGGCCGCGAAAGTGCCGATGCCGGGCGTCGTAAAGAGATCGACGCCTTGCTGGTGGACGTGAACAAGAAACTCGACTGAAAGGAGTGCGCGTGCGTTTATTACTGATCGAGGACGACGTAGCGCTGGGTGAAGGCATTTACCAGGCGCTGGGTCGCGAGGGTTACACGGTCGACTGGCTCAAGGACGGCAGCAGCGCCTTGCATGCACTGCTCAGCGAAACATTTGACGTCGCCGTGCTGGACCTCGGCCTGCCACGCCTGGATGGCCTCGAAGTGTTGCGTCGTCTGCGTGACAGCGGTTCGAATCTGCCGGTATTGATTCTCACCGCGCGCGATGCCACCGAAGACCGCATTGCCGGACTCGACGCCGGTGCTGACGATTATCTGGTCAAGCCCTTCGACCTCGCCGAACTCAAAGCCCGCCTGCGTGCCCTTTTGCGCCGCAGTGCCGGGCGCGCCCAGGCGCTGATCGAGCACGCCGGTATCAGCCTCAACCCCGGCACCCAGCAGGTCAGCTATCAAGGCCAACCAGTCGCGCTCACCCCCAAGGAATATCAGCTGCTGCACGAACTGCTGTCGCCGCCGGGCCGGGTGATGACTCGCGATCAATTGATCCAGTTGCTCTACGGCTGGAATGAAGAAGCGGAAAGCAACACCCTCGAAGTGCACATTCATCACCTGCGCAAAAAGTTCTCCACCGACCTGATCCGCACCATCCGAGGCGTGGGTTATCTGGTGGAGGAACGTCGATGACCTCGATCCGCCGGCGCACGCTGACCCTGATCATCGGCCTGTTACTGGCCGGTCTGGCGGTACTCAGCCTCTTCAACGTGCATGACAGCAACCACGAAATCGCCGAGGTCTACGACGCGCAATTGGCGCAGAACGCACGCCTGCTGCAGGGCGTGATGCGTATGCCGATGGCGAGTACCGAGCACGCGCAGTTGTATCAGGCGTTCAATCAGGCTCTCGGCGAAGCCAAGCCACGGGTTGATGGACATCCTTACGAAAGCAAAATCGCTTTCCAGGTGTGGAACCCGCAAGGCGAGGTGCTGGTACACACCGCCAGTGCGCCCTCCTTCACTGCGCCGCCGACGGGAACGGGGTTCAGCGACGTGGTCGATCTGAAAGGTCGGCAATGGCGAGCGTTCATGCTGGAAGACAGGCAGAACGGCCTGCGCATCTGGGTCGGCGAGCGCGACGACGTGCGCACCGACCTGGTCGACCGCATCGTGCGCCACACGCTGTGGCCAAACATGCTCGGCAGCCTGATCCTCGCCGCGATGATCTGGCTGGCCATAGGCTGGGGGCTCAAGCCCTTGGCAGACATGGCGGCGACTCTGCGCGCCCGTCACAGTGGTTCACTTGAGCCGCTGCAACTGATGCCCCTGCCCAGCGAGCTGGAGCCCATGCAGGCAGCGCTCAATCGCATGCTCGCGCAGATTCAGGAGGTGCTCGGCCGGGAGCGTCGCTTTATCGCCGATGCCGCGCACGAAATGCGCACGCCGCTGGCGGTGCTGCGGGTGCATGCGCAAAATCTGCAGGAGGCGGGTACCGAAGAGGAGCGCCGTGAGTCACTTGAGTTTCTGATCTCCGGAGTCGATCGCACCAGCCGGCTGGTCAACCAGCTGCTGACCATGGCGCGCCTTGAACCCAAACCCGACCCGCCGCCACTGCAACGCATTGATCTCAGCGAAACCGTACGCAACAGCCTGGTGCAATTGACACCGTGGTTGCTGAGCAAACACCTTGAGTTGATCTTCGAGGTCAGCGACCAACCGTTTCATGTCCTCGCCGACCCCGCCGCCATCGATATCGCGCTGAATAACCTGATCACCAACGCGGCGAATTTCTCCCCCGAACACGGTGCGATCACCGTGCACCTGAGCAAGTCCGATGGCTTCTGTCATTTGATGGTCGACGATCAAGGACCGGGAATCGATGAATCAGCCCGAGCGCGAGTGTTCGAGCGTTTCTACAGCCGCGGCACGGCGCATGGCGCCGGGTTGGGGTTGACCATTGTCAACACCATCGCGGTGCGACTGAACGGACGGATTGAACTGACAAACCGCGCAGAGGGCGGTTTGAGGGCGACGTTATCGATTCCGGCAGGGGAATAATCATCCGATTGATTCAGCTGTATGCCGCCGGCCCCAAATACCTGCTGTTCAGCGCTCTGCTCTACGCGCCTGGCTCGTTGATTTACCTGGGCACGTTGAAAATGCGCCAGGGCCAGCCGCTCAGCGGTCCGGAAACGGGTGTGTTGATCATTATCTGGGCCGCCGCGATTTACGCTGGCCGGATGTTGTGGGCCGGAACGCTGACTTTGAAGGTGCACCAGCGTTTGCGCTAGACCGCCAGTACGCTGCAGGGAACCTGGTACAGTGAAAAACCTGAATATCGAGGCTTGTCCACCACCCTTGCGCAAGCGCCTGGAAAACCGACAAAGGGGCGATGAAACCGGCGAGCGACATTGATCTGGATCAATCGCTGCGACGACAAACTGGATCGAAATAGGGTCATGATTCGGCGGCGCCCGCATCTCGGATCAGGGACAGTCACAAGCTGCTCGAACGCGTGAAAGTTATAGATGCGGCCACAGGGTGACAGGTCCGCAACCCACCCTCATTCTTGCTTTGCGAGGTTCACGATATGGTCATCAATGATCCAGCCATGACAACCGCCAATGTCCGCGACGCAATCGGTGACAGTGGCGCACTGTTTCAGGAAGCCGATCGGCTCAGCGAACGGGCCTATGCCGTCCTTGAAGAGCCGTTTTCTCCAGACACCATGCACAAGTTCACTGAAGCGAGGAAACGTGCGGATGAGAAATATCGGCACGCCTGGCAACAATGGCAATACGCACATGGTGGGCGCAGTCACTGATTGATTACCCCCAACCGATTACCATCAACTGCTGCGATGACCGGTCAGGCTGTGGCAGGCATTGCCTTGACCATCAACAAGCTGCAAGGAGCCCGGTTCATCAGGCATTCGGCCGTGCCGCCGATGAAGCCGTCCAGCGCTTGATGGTGACAGATGCCGAGCACCAGCAGGTCGAACGCGTTCTGCCGGGCGAAGTCTTCGATCACCCGGTACGGGACACCTGAGAGCAGGTGGCTATGTTCTTCATCGAGACCATAGCGCTCGGCCAGCGTATCGAACGCTTCTTGCTGAGTGTCGTTGATCGCATCGCACAAGCTGTGGTCCAGGCTCAAGTTCGGCACGCTCATCGCCGCATCACCCACCACTGACCAATTGCTCACGTTCAACAAGTGCAGCGACGCATTGCATTTAGCTGCCAATGTCGATGCAACGCGAAGTATCCGGTCATTGAGCCCTTGGGTCAGATCCTCGAGATGCGACAGGTCAATGGCCGCCAGTATCTTCAAGGGTTTCGGATGTGCGGCCTCGGTGACCAGATGCAGGCAGGCGGGACAATCTCGTATTAATAGCCAGTCCAACGGCTGGTGAAACGTTTGATTGAGCGCTGAAACATGGTGAGCATCCTTGATCACCAGATCGACATGAAAGTCATTGATGTACTCAAGCACATGCGCCGGCGTGGCCTTGGCCCAGACCACTTCGGTGCTGACTTGCACGCCGGCGCCACGTTGAAACCGGACCTGCTGTTCCAGCCACTGGCGATGCATCTGCAGGTAACCTTCACGCGCTTGCGCCATGGCGTCGTGGTCGATCAGGCCGGCCAACGCCAGGGACTGGACATGATCGAACGCCACGATGTGCAGCAACGCGCCACTGGCCCGAGCCAGCGCCTGGGCGCGATCAAACGCCGGGGTGCGGGTCATTTCGGCAGGTGCGATCAACAGAATGCGTTTGAGCCTGAACATCACGTGTATTTCCAGTCAGCGCCATTGGACGATTCGGCAACTCTGCCAACCGCCACGCTTGATATGCATCAAGTCTCCCCATCAACCCTGCGACACAAGAGCGGCGCAGAGGCCGTTGCCTTTGTGATTCCCCTCCTCGCCGTTCGTCCGTAATCACGCTGACAAACCAAACGAAAGGCACGTGCGCTGCGAAGACTTCTATGCTTATCACACTCATTGAAGGCTGCTTATCCATGCTTGAAGCCCACTCGCCCCCGCCGATTCTCAAAACTGCCTGTTCCAACTGCAGTGTGGTCGAGTTATGCCTGCCGCTTGGCCTGACGGGCGCGGAGGTCGATCGGCTCGACACGCTGATCGTGCAACGATACAAGGTGAAGAAAGGTGCCGCGCTCTACCGGACCGGGGATCCGCTGCGCTCGCTGTACGCTGTTCGGATAGGCTCGTTCAAGACCAGCGTGGTCTCCGTCGATGGCCGCGAGCAAGTGACCGGTTTCCATATTCCTGGCGAAATGCTCGGGCTGGACGCCATCAGCATCGATCAACAGGCGTGTACTGCGTATGCACTGGAAGACAGCGAAGTCTGTCCGATTCACTTCGCACAGCTGGAAAAACTCGCGCAAAGCCTGCCATCGCTGCAGCACAACCTCAACAAGTTGCTGAGCCGGGAAATCGTGCGCGACCACAGCATGTTGATGCTCATGGGCAACATGAACTCCGACGAGCGCCTGGCGGCTTTCCTGCTCAACCTCTCACAACGCCTCAGCTCCCGTGGCTATTCCTCGAAAGAGTTCGTGCCAGGCGTTTGATGTAGTGCTGGGTGCGGCGAATGTGGTTGCCGGTTTCGTTATCACGGGTTTCGGCCAGCGAAGCCATGGCGTGGATCGTGACATCCTGGATGGCGATCACCTCGCGGGTACGCCGTTGCACTTCCTGCTCCAGGAAATCGTTTTGATTGCGCAGGAAATCGGCAACGGCTTTGAGCTTGATCTGAGTGTCGACCCTGGCCATTAGAACCGGGGGAATGATCGGCTTGGTGATGTAATCCGCAGCGCCCAGGCTCAAGCCGCGAATCTCGTCCTCCGTAGCGGTCATGGAGGTCAGGAAAATGATCGGTATATGGCGAATACGAGCGTCAAGCTTGAGCTGCTCGGCAACGTCATAACCGGACAGGCCCGGCATCATGATGTCAAGCAGGATCAGGTCGGGAAGCGGGTCTGCCTGTAGCAGGCGCAGGGCCTTTTCGCCGCTGTTGGCAGCCTTGACCCGATATTTGTCCTTGAGCATCTCGGCGATCAGCATCAGGTTATCGGGGGTATCGTCGACCACCAGAACGGTAGCTGATGGGTAAACGTCCTGCATGCTATCCATGTATGTTGGCTCCCGTGTGCGCAATTCAAGAGCAGGCGCACTTACGCCAATCTCTTGCTAGCAAGCGTAGCTAGAAAAGCTGCAATCGCTAGGTGAAGATCGGCAGGTTGGTTCGAAGAGTCACTAAATCGAATGTCTGCTACTGGCCGAAAGCGGCCGTTCACGAACGACTACCTTCGGCCAAAAGTAGCCCTGATGGCGGGCTATAATTCTCTGATGCTCAGAATAAACGGGGGATGACAGCGGGGTGGAAAAATAGGCTGTAAGTCGACGCTGCCTCATAACACCACCTTCGCCACGGTAGAGAAGCCATCGGGCTTTCTACTTCAGGCGAACGAAAGACCATTCAACGCTACAGGTGAGAATTGGCGGTATGTGCTTCTCCCTTAATAATACTGGCCTACGGCGAGCAAGCTCTCGAGACACGTCTAATCATAACCCCTATCCTCCGAGCTTGACCGGTTGAGGAAGGAGCTCTCGGCTGAAGAGGGATTGCGACGGCGAAAAGTCCGTATCCCAGGCGAACGCAGTGGCGCTCGAACAATCTCGGTCGGTACCCAGGTGACGGTTAGCGGCGAAAGAGCCACTGCAATGGCGAACGCATTCAGTCCCCCTGTGCCGATAACATCAGAGCAGATAGCCCTTTTTTCGCCATTGAAGGTACATGCGGCAAGATTATCAAAGAGCATCCGAGTGCGAGCTTTATCTGACTGTTGTAAAGGTGGCCTGGACTGAGCCTGCAAGAGAGATTGGAAATCTGCTCCATCACTCGTTGCCCGCATCCTGGGTTCTGATGTTGGCCAGTCGGATGGTGCTGGCGGTACTGCAGAAATACCGGTCATTGGCATGCCTCATATCACGCTTGGTGTCATGAATCTCGCCAGTGTTCCTGGCGTGACAGTTCCGTTCTTTGCTTCATCAGATCCCGCTGAACCAGTTGTAGCCCTGGTCTTCCCAATACCCGCCCGGGTTGTCGTTGCTGACGAAAATCTCGACAACATGCTTGGGGTTTTTGAATCCCAGTTTGGTGGGGACCCGAACCCTCAGCGGATAGCCGTACTCGGGCGGCAGCGCCACGTCAGCGTAATCCAGTGCCAACAGCGTCTGCGGGTGCAAGGCAGTCGGCATGTCCAGACTGGAGTAGTAACGATCGGCACATTTGAAACCGACAAATTTCGCTGTGGTGTCGGCGCCGATGTGTTCCAGGAAGGTTTTCAGCGGTACACCTCCCCATTGACCGATCGCGCTCCAGCCCTCAACACAGATCAGCCGAGTGATATCGCTGCGTTGCGGCAGCTTGCGCAAGCTTTCGAGTGTCCACGGCGCCTTGTCCCTGATCCGGCCGGAGACGGCGAGCGAGTAACTGGTCAGGTCTACTTCAGGGATATCGTCCTGACCATAGAAAGCGTTGAACGGAAACGGCCAGGTGATCTGCGCGCGGGCGAAGGTCGGCGCCAGTTTCCGTCCACTGAACAGCCACGCCTGGACCCGGTCGTTCCAACGCGACATGGCCCAAAGCACTTTGTCGACCTGATCGCCGTCCTGCAGGTTGCAACCGGTCAGCATCGACATCGCGCCAACCGTCAGGCCGGCCCGAAGAAAATGCCGGCGCTGAATGTTTTCCAGTTCAAGCTGTTGCGCAGGTTCAATCCTGACGCGCTGACGCGTTGTTATTTTAAATTCAGTCATGACCCATTTTTCTCGTTATTAGGCGTCCGCACTCCACCCGTGATCATTGGCACCAGGGTTTTTGGTACCAGAATCACCAAGACCAGGTGAATCACTACAAACGCTGCAATCATCGCCATGGCCGCAAAATGTACGTAACGAGCAACGTCATAGCCGCCCAGTAACGCGACCAGCTCTTGAAGTTGAACCGGTTTCCAGATCGCTACACCCGAGATCACGATCAGTACACCTGCCGCCAGCACGATCCAGTACATCAGGCGCTGTACTGCGTTATAGACACCCTTTTCATGCACCAGCCGAAAGCGCAAGGCATCGGTCAGATCATGCTTCAATGCGGCAATGCCGATGGGCAGCAGCTCACGTTTGAAATGACGACTGGCCAACCCGCACAGCACATAGATTGCGCCGTTGATCAGCAGCAGCCACATGAACGCAAAATGCCAGGCAAGTGCCCCGCCCAGCCAACCGCCCACGGTCAATGACACCGGAAACCTGAAACTGAACAGTGGCGAGGCGTTGTAGATAGCCCAACCGCTCATGAACATGCAGACCATGCAGGCCGCATTGAGCCAATGGGTGAGGCGAACCGGCCAGGGATGCAGTTTCTTCTGTCTCACGTGGTTCCCCTTGCAAGCCTTCCGTGTAGCGGAGCGTTGCCAGACGGCAACGCTCAAGCTTTCTCAGATGATTACATCGGTGGCTGGAAGCCATCCTTGCCGACTGCAATGCCGCGTGCGGTGCCATCTGCAGCGGGGAACACGACGATTTTCGTTCCTTTGACCAGCTCATCGGCTTTGCCTGGCTCGACGTAGGCGATAGGCACGTCATCCGGCACGACGATTTGTTTCTCACCGCCCTGGTAGTTGACGGTCAACGTGCGGCCGTCGGTTTTGGACAGTTTGCCAACGGTGCCGTTGGTCATGGTGCCAGTGCTGCCGTCCGCGTTCTGCCAGCCGTAATGACCTTCGCCGCTGCCCTTGAGCCTGGCGTCGAATACCGTGACCTCAAGCGCCCTCAAGGTTCCGTTGGCCTGCGGGATGGCCGCCGAGCCGATGAAACTGTCGGATTTGATCGAGTCGATATTGGCCTTCGATACCCGGCTGATACCGGTCTTGTCAGTCAGTCCGATCGTCTGCTGGGCGCCAGAGCGGACAGTGAAGGTCAGCGTGTTGTTGCTGACGCTTTCCACCGTACCGCGCAGTGGTTTGATGACCGGCATGTCGGCGGCGGTGGCAATGACGGCAGCGCTGAGCATCACCAAACCGAACGTGGTAGACAGGGCGTTTTTGAGTTGCATGGCGACGATTCCTCATGGGTTGATGTGTCGCCATCCTCGACCGCAGACCGGGACGTCACGATGACCGTCGAATGACATTTTTGTCATTCGCCAACCCTGACCATGTATGACAGAAATGTAACCGACTGCGCCCGCTCATCCCGTTACACTGCACAGCCGAGATACCGATGTCGCGGACTTAACCCCGTCATGAAGAAACCCGAGCGCGCCTGACGATGCATATCCTGCTGATCGAAGATGACACCAAAACAGGTGAGTACCTGAAAAAGGGGCTCGGTGAGTCCGGTTACAACGTCGACTGGACCCAGCATGGCGCTGACGGCCTGCACATGGCCTTGCATACGACCTATGACCTGATCGTGCTGGACGTGATGTTGCCCGGGATTGACGGGTTTCAGATCATCGAGCTGTTGCGCGCCAGACAAGACGTACCCGTGCTGTTCCTTACCGCGCGCGACCAGTTGCAAGACCGCATTCGCGGTCTGGAACTGGGCGCCGATGATTACCTGATCAAACCTTTTTCATTTACCGAACTGCTGTTGCGCATCCGCACTATTCTGCGCCGCGGTGTCGTGCGCGAAGCCGACCATTTCCACCTTGCCGATCTCGAACTGGATCTGGTCCGGCGCCGCGTGACCCGCCAACAACAGGTGATCGTGCTGACCAACAAGGAGTTCGCGCTGCTCCATCTGTTTCTCCGTCGAGCCGGCGATGTGTTGTCCAGGACACAAATCGCTTCGGAAGTCTGGGACATGAATTTCGACAGCGATACCAACGTGGTGGACGTCGCTGTCAAGCGCCTGCGCAACAAGGTCGACCAGCCCTACCCGATCAAGCTGATCCATACCATTCGCGGTATCGGCTATGTCTGCGAGGTGAGGCCATGCGGTCCCGACGCCAACCCTCGCTGACACTGCGATCGACCGTGGCGTTTGCCATGGTCGCGATGCTGGCCGTGGCCGGCGCGGGCTTCTATCTGTATCAGACGATGAAGGCCTCGGTATTGGTCTACAGCGATCACGCGGTGATGGGCCGTCTGGAGCATTTTCGCAAGCTCCTGCATTACGAACTCGCCATCGAAAAGCTGCGCGACAGCCCGCAGATTTTCAAGAACATGCTCGACAGCGAAGACGACATCTTCATCATTGAAGAGCCGGGGCAGCCACCGGTCATCCAGGTCAATCCACTCAACGTCACGTTGCCTGAACTGCCGGTGATCGGCCAGGACACAAAGCTGAGCGTCAGTGATCTGCGCAGCGGCGTGACCGACTCGGGAACAAGGCTGCGCGCCGCCTCCGTAGTCACGACGTCGGGTGGCCGTGTAGTCCGATTGACGGCCGCCCACCTTATGGGCAAGGAAATGGCGATGCTTGCAGCGTATCGCGAGCGCATCTACCTGGCCGTGGCCCTTGCCTTTCTGGCAACCGCGTTGCTGGGTTATCTGTTATTGCGTCGCGGGCTGCGTCCGCTGCGCAAAATGGCCGCCCATGCCGCAGCCATAACGCCTGAGCGTCTGCACAGCCGTATGGACAGCGCCGATACGCCGGTTGAATTGCAACAGCTGAGTGACGCCTATAACGCGATGCTTGATCGTCTTGCTCAGGGTTATCAGCGACTGACGCAATTTTCCGCCGACCTTGCCCATGAAATCCGCACGCCGGTCGGGTCGTTGATGGGACATTGTCAGGTTGCCCTTCGCCAACGCCGTAGCGAGGACGAATATCAGGCGCTGATCGCTTCGAACCTTGAAGAACTCGAACGGATCTCGCGCATCGTCGAAAGCATTCTATTTCTGGCGCGCGCCGATGAAGCGCAAGCCGTAGTGGAGCGCCAGCAACTGTCGCTGCATGACGAATCACAGCGCATCGCTGAGTATTTTGAGGGCTTGGCTGAAGAGCGGCGAATGAGCTTCCAAATAACGGGCGATGGTATCGTGCTCGCTGACCCCTTGCTGCTGCGCAGAGCGTTGAGCAAC
Source organism: Pseudomonas triticicola (assembly GCF_019145375.1). NCBI lineage: Bacteria > Pseudomonadati > Pseudomonadota > Gammaproteobacteria > Pseudomonadales > Pseudomonadaceae > Pseudomonas > Pseudomonas triticicola. The sequence goes on from NZ_JAHSTX010000001.1 coordinate 1,831,552, forward strand.
CTGGTGGCGAACGCTGTTCGCTACGCTTACGAGGGCACCGAGATTCTGATACGGGTATTGGAAACCCACGGAGGTGCCCGGATTGAGGTGGAGAACCAAGGGCCGGTGCTGGGCGACGAAACCCTGGGCAAACTCTTCGACCGCTTTTACCGTGGCGATGCGTCTCGGCACCAGAATTCCGACTCCTACGGGCTTGGCCTCGCCATTGTCGTGGCCATCATGCAACTGCATGACGGCCACGTGGGTGTCGAACAGCCAAGGGCCGGGACTATTCGTTTTTCGCTGTCGTTCCCTTGAGCTGCTCGAACGGTGCAAACTGTTCTTCGCCCGCTGCGGGTACCCAATCTTTTAACGGCGTCAGGAAATGCATTTCAAAACGACGTGACAGGAACGCCCACTTTCCGTCCCGACGTTCAAACCTGTCGTGGTAAAGACCGCTGACTTGCACCGGGCCTTTTTCAATGTCATGAAACAGGCAATCCGCAGCTACCGTGCCCACTGCGCTGTCACCCTCGATTTCAATCAGCGGGTTGGCCATCCAGTGGTGCATATGGGGCATCTGGCGCCAGCTGTTTTGCGCCATCGCCAGGATTTCGTCACGGTTTCCAGCCTGGCCAAAACCCGGTAGATCCAGTGTCGACTCTTCGTGCCAGATTGAGCTAAGAAGCGAGGCGTCGATGCGGTCGAAAGCATTGGCGTAGGCGCTGATCAGCGACTCGATGGCGGCGCGACTTTCCAGGGCGTCCAGTCGGGCTGTCAGTTGTTCATTGTTCATGATGAGGTTTCCTGCAGGGGCTGCGCATAAGCGAGGAAGGCAGCCCTGCGCGAGGGCTGCGCTACGGTTGAGCACGTGGTCAGATCTGCGACAGGCCGCCGTCGACCATCAACTCCACACCGTTGACATATTTCGCATCGGCAGACGCAAGAAACAGCGCCGACGAGGCGATTTCCTCAGGCTCGGCCATGTACCCCAATGGCGTGATCTGCTCGACGTGCTGACGCAGCGCGGCGACGTCGCTTTCGCTCATCTTCAAGCCGTTATCCATCAGCGGTGTGCGGGTGAAGCCAGGGCTCAGGACATTCGCTCTGATCTTGCGACCTTTGAGTTCGTTGGCCCACGTCCTGGCAAAGGAACGTACCGCGGCTTTGGAGGCGTTGTAGAGGCTCAGTCCTTCCATGCCATTGCTGGAACAGATAGAGGCCGTCAGCACGATCGAAGCGCCATTTTTCAACAATGGCATCAACGTCTGTACAGTAAAAAAGACTCCCTTTACGTTGATGTCGAACATGTTGAAATAGGCGGCCTCGGTGGTCTCGCCCAGCGGGTTCTTTTCACAAATACCCGCATTGGCAAACACTGAGTCCAGTTGATCGCCGTGCGCCTCAATCGTCGCCTTGAGCTCGTCCAGATCAACCTGGCGCGCGACATCGGAAATGACCGCGACCGCCCTGTCGCCAAGCTTGGCCACCGCAGCCTCCAGCGTGGCTGCAGAACGCCCGGTGATGTAAACGCGCCTGGCGCCCTCGGCAATCAAACCCTGTGCAATCGCAAATCCGATCCCGGTGGACGCGCCGGTGACGACTGCGACCTGATCAGCGAATTTACCTGACATAACTGACTCCTCGATTTCGGTTGTGTGGCTCGACTGGAACCACAGTGCGGCCATTTTGCGAGGAGGCAGGGGCGCAGCGGCACTGCCATAAATGAACATTGGCCGTTCATTTATGTGAGGCGTCAGCCAGGGTTTGATCGTTTAGATTGAAGTCAGCTTATTCAAAGCATGACTCGCAATCGAAAATATTCTGGAGCCGAAGGGTTTCAGAAAGGAGACCTTATGCCTGAGAAAATAGTAGCCCTTCCGGAACAGCGGCGCTGGCTGATGTTCGCCATCCTGTTGGTCGGTGCATTCTTGCCGCCGCTGGATTTCTTCATCGTGAACGTAGCGCTGCCTTCGATTCAGCAATCGCTGGGCACGGCCTCCTCTGCCGAACAGTTGATCATCTCTTCTTACGCGGCGCTGTATGCCGTGACACTGATCACCGGCGGAAGGCTTGGCGACATCTTTGGCCGCATGAGAATGTTCTTCGTTGGCCTGATTGGCTTTGCCGTCGCCTCACTGATCTGCGGTGTCGCCGAGTCACCCTGGGTGTTGATCGCCGGACGCTCGCTGCAAGGCGTGACGGCCGCTGTCATGGCGCCGCAGGCACTCGCTTCAGTGCAGGCGATATTCCCTGAGTCGGAAAAACCCTTGGCGTTGAGCCTGTACGGTGCGGTGTTTGGTTTGGCGTCGGTAGTCGGCCAGGCACTTGGCGGGATTCTGATCTCGCTCAACCTGATGAACCTGGGCTGGCGGTCGATATTTCTGGTGAATCTACCGATTGCGTTGCTGGTCATTCTGATCGCCATCCCCGTGGTCAAGGAAACCCGCGCACCCCAGACCAGCAAGCTGGATCTGGGTGGAACGCTGTTGTCGATGGTGACGCTTGCGGCGCTGATCGTTCCACTGATCGAGGGACGTGAAGCGGGCTGGCCGTGGTGGGCCTGGCTGTCGCTGGCGGCGGTGCCACTGCTGGCCTGGCTGTTCTGGCGCTACGAAGCCCGCTTGTATCAAGCGCAAGGCGCGCCGTTGCTGAACCCTGCTGCACTGCGTGCGCCCGGGCTGGGCCGGGCATTGCTGGTGGCGCTGACTTTTTACGCGATCGGCGTGTTCTTCCTGCTGTTTTCCATCTATTTACAGGGAGCGCTGCATACGAGCCCGCTCAGTGCAGGTCTGGTCTTTCTGCCATTCGGCGCTGGTTTCTTGCTGGGGCCGCTCGCCACCCATCTATTCCGGCGTTTGCTGGGGTCTTATGTGAATCCCTTCGGAATGGCACTCGAAGTGCTGGGGTTCGTGCTATTGGCCTGGCTCGTGGCGCACACGCCAACCGCCGTCACGCCCTCTGCGCTGTCCCTTGCCGTGATTCTCTTTCTGATCGGTTTCGGACAAGGACTGGCCCTTCCGACATTGATGCGCATGATCACTGGACGCGTGGCACCGGCGTATTCCGGCATGATTGCGGGCATCACCAGTTCCACACTGCAAATCAGCACGGCACTGAGCGTAGCGATCATCGGTGGCATTTTTTACACGCTTCTGGGCAAGGACACGGACGCGGCGGCCATCACCCACGCCTTCACCGTCGCCATACTGTGCATCGCTGCGTGTCTGGTGGTAGGCGCAGGACTGAGTCTGAGTCTGGCGCGCCAATCTGCTGCAGAGCTGCAAACGGCGGCCATGCAGCCGGCAGAGTGAATCAACCGCCTGCCTGAGTGCCAATCATGACGGAGGCCAGGTCGGCAAGCGCGCGCAGACTGTCCATCTGGCGCATGTCCTGGTGGTAGCCCATCCAAATGTCGCGGCCTGGTGGCGGTTCATCTGAATCGATCAGACGCAGCGCCGTCAACTGGTCGCCCAAAGCGCGGGGCAATACCGCGACGCCCTGCCCCTGCGCACACATTTGCGCCTGGACTGTGCGGCTGCTACTGGTAAACACGGTACGCGCCAGAGGGTAACGCTGCTGCAGCCACTGCACATCGGGATAATGAGACTGGGCAACACTCATGGTGATCAGACCCAGCCCGGCGCCCTGTGGCTCAGGGTCAGCAGATCCAACGGCTGCGTATAACCCGTAAGTCAGGGAGATCAGCTTGCGGTGCACGATATCGGGTTCGGTGAACGGAACGATTCGAAACGCGATGTCGGCGTCGCGGCGAGCCAGATCAAACAATCGATGCCCGGCAATGACCTCGGGCACGATCAATGGATAACGCCGGCCCAGTTCACTCAGCACCGGGGCCAGCACATAACAGGCGAACCAGTCAGCGCAGGAAATGCGCAGCACACCTTCGGGCTGTGCGCTGTCCCCCGCGAGGCGCCTTTCGATGGCCAACGCACTTTGCTCCATTTCCTGCGCGAGGCTGAGGAGCTTCTCGCCGCTGTCGGTCAACACGAGACCTTGGTTGGTACGCAGGAAAACGGGTTGGCCACTGAACTGTTCCAGCACCTGCAAGCGCCGCCCCACGGTCGGATGGCTGACCCCCAACAGCTTGGCGGCAGCCCCTAATGACCCGCTGCGGGCAATCGCGAGAAAGACCCGCACATCACTCCAGTCCATGCTCCGCCCCCGTACAAAAATGAACAGTGAGAGTGCAGCAATGGCAGTGCCGTAGCAATCCCGTGCCCGACATACTTGTCTGCATTCACCGTCGTCGAATACCAACCGGAGACTGCAAATGAAGATTGGTTTTATCGGAGTGGGATGCATGGGCAGAGCCATTATTCCACTGCTCGTCCGCGCTGGCCATCACGTCTCGGCATGGAACCGCAGTCAGGCGGCGATCAAGGATCTCGAAGGCATCAGCGTTATCGAAACGCCGGCCTCGGCGTTCCAGCAAGAGGTAGTCATCACTCTTCTGGCCGATGATGCCGCCGTCAGGCAAGTGCTGCTCTCCAGCGCTGTTCTGGAAACTGCAGACAAAGCTTGCGTGCATGTCGTGATGTCGACCTTGTCGCCTTCGCTGATGTTGGAGTTGCAGCGCGAACATGAAGCCGTCGGCATGCCATTGATCGCGGCGCCGGTCTTCGGCGTGCCCGCCGTGGCGGCCAAGGGCGAGTTGAATATCCTGGCGGCCGGATCGCAGGCCGCTGTCTCGACCGTCCAACCGCTGTTCGACCTGCTCGGGAAAAAAACCTGGTATCTGGGCGACCAACCTGAACAGGCCTGTATCGCGAAAATCGCCGGCAACATGATGATCACCCAAGCCATCCAGTCGCTGGGCGAAGCCAGCGGACTCGTTCAACGCCACGGACTGAGCCCTTCGATTTTCATCAAGCTCATGACCCAGACCCTGTTCGCCTGCCCCAGTTATCAACGTTATGGGCAGAACATCGTCAGCAGCAATTTTGAACCGGGATTCAAACTGTCGCTTGGCCTCAAGGATATGAATCTGGCGATCGATGCGGGTCGTCTCAAGGGGCTGGAGTTGCCAGCGGCGGATGCCGTGCGATTGAAAATGACGTCGGCGGTAGCCAGGGGAGATGGCGACAAGGACTGGTCGGTTTTTGCTCAGCAGACGAATCATTGAGAAGCTCTTTCGAACACCTGTCACGAGGTCATTCATGGAAAACTCCGACATCGCGCGTCAACTCTCAACATTCAGGAAAACCATCGACAATATCGACGCCGCCCTCATCCACCTGCTCGCGGAACGGTTTCGCTGTACCGATGAGGTCGGATTGCTCAAGGCCCGATATCAGTTGCCTGCGGTAGACGAGGCCAGAGAGCAGCAGCAATACCAGCGTCTGGCAGCACTTGCTCAGGAGGCCGAGCTGGATACGGCCATCGTGCAGAGGCTGATGCAGTTGGTCATTGGCGAAGTGGTCGAGCGCCACAAGCAGATCGCCGCCAGGCATGCCCCGGCACCCGCCAATAACCCTGACCCTCGGGCCTGACCCCGGCGCCACTTATCGAAGCAATCAGACAAACGAGCAGAACCGCATGAAATGGCCAACGATCGAGCAAATTCGCAGCTTCACCGATTTACCCTATGGCTACAGTTGGGATTACCTGAAACGTGAGGAGATCAATGTCGCGACAGATTTTTTCCGGACATGGTTTCCCTCCATTTCGGTGGGGTTGGCAAGCCCGTTTCTGGACCAGCAGTTCTACGCAGACAACGTGGTGCTCGAAGACGATCCGGATCGAGGCATATTCGCTACCGTCGTCCGCCAGAACGATGAGATTGTCGCTATCGCCACGTGGGAAAAAATTGACGGTGCTGACGTTATTTTCGGGCGGGTCGGCGCGGTAGCCAAACCGCACAGACAAGCCAGACTGGCCGTTGCGGCCCAGGACCTGGGAGAAAAAATCGGCACGTTCATGGGCGCGGGGCTGATCTATGGCATGGCAACAACCCGCACGCCGTATATGCAACAAGCACTGGAGCAAGCCGGTTACAAAGCGGTAGGGATAATGCCTGGCTTGGACCGGGAAGAAACAGCACCTGGAATCGTGCGCAGGGTTTACGAAGTCATCTACGTAAAACGGCTCGCACCACACGCCGACTTTCTCATTCCTGCCGGTCATAACCTTACCCCTACAGTCGCGCGACTTTACGCAGATATATTTCAAGGTGATGACGACACGAACTGACGAGCCAGCCTAGCAGCGAACCAACCATCGAAATGCTTCTGATCAGTAACGCTACCGGCTCGCGCCTTTTGCATCGATCGAGGTAGCCACATTAGGTAATGAGTTCAAAAAGACTCAGCAGCGGCTAAAAGCACCTGTGGGGTTGATTAATAGATGAGAAGTGAACTGAGTGGACGCGGCTCTGGCCCCTGAGTTAGCTTTCGTAACCGTTCTAACTTGGGGCTCCGCAATCATGACTGACCGTCAGATCATTGTTCCAGATGGCATGAGATTGATCTACGAGCGCGCGGGTTATGCACCAGCAGTAAAGGTAGGAAAAACTCTCTACTGCGCGGGTCAGGTAGGCAGGACGCCGGAATTATCCGTCATTGAAGAACCTGAGCAGCAGTTTTTAGCTGCATGGGACAATCTCCGGATCGTCTTGGAGGCAGGTGGCTGTAAATTTGAAGATGTCGTAGAAATGACAACTTACCACGTCGACATGCACCGTCACATGCCAATTTTCAGACGCGTAAAGGATAAAGTATTTCCGAGAAACACTTGTGCATGGACCTGCATTGGTGTCAGTGAATTAGCTCGACCTGGACTTCTCGTGGAGATCAAGTGCGTCGCAGTAGAGCGATAACCCTCTGACAAGAACCTGCATATCCAGGTCTTAAAATGGGTGACTACGCATGCGGTGGTAGATTCAAAATTACACTTGCCTGCTGCATCGGTAGGCGCGTGATAACACTTTACGCCGACGGCTAATACTGACTGGAAGCAGGCGCCAATCAATTCCGATGCGAGCAGAAAAATGCCTATCAGCGGATATCCTTAGCACTCGCTAAACGCAAATCCAAAGTCATCGCTTGACACTTGTGCCGCTTCGTTAAGTCGTTGGCGCAGCGCAGCCGTTAGCTGCCTCTCCACCACCCACGGATCCGACAGCGCGGCGAGTTGTGGCTCCAATTGCGGCGACAGGCTCATTAGCGAATGATTAAGCGATCGCGCCGTTTCAAAAGCGGCTTTCTGCACAAAGCTGATTTCCACCAGCTCCCCCTGCGCCTTGCGAAACTCCATCTCAGCCATCCGCGCCAAGTAGTGCTCGCGATGTGCACGCGCTTTCTGAAAGTCCGGGGACTGCCCTTGCGCGGGATCAACGGGCGGCGGCGCAGCCATGTTGGTCGGTTCGGATTGTGTAGCGACGTGGCTGTACACATTACGCTGAAGCCGCTCCTGTTGGTGGCGAGCAGCGACGGCAGCCTTGCTCGGGTCAGCGGTATCGCGGATCAATGCTTCGGTGGCCAGAACGTCGACCTGCTTGCCATTGGGGACAGGACCAGTCGACCGTTTTCCTTCAGCCAGGTGATGTAACTCGGTGAGCGGCCGATGTGTGCGGCGAAGGCGCTCTTGGATAGGTACGTGGCTGCGGTCATACCAGCATGCCGATCAACCATTAAGAGATACTTTGGACCTGTTCTATCTAACAGGTCAGAGGGTCGCTGACACATTGAAGATGGATGAGCGCGACATAAAGGACGGAAAGCTCTCCGTCCAGCAAGGCAAAACTGGGGCTAAACGAAGGATCGAAATCATTGGTGAGCTCAAAGTCGTAATAGATCGAATCATGGCGCGAAAGGCCGGACAGAAAATCAGATCAACACGCCTGGTAGTAATCGACTCTGGGCAGCCGATGACGACCAGCATGCTCAGAAAAAGGTTCGATGACGCCAGGGAAGCAGCCGGGATTCCAAAAGCAGAATTTCAGATGCGCGACCTACGAGCAAAAGCGGCCACGGATAAAGAGGAGTCAACGGGGAGCATCAGAGAAGCTCGGGACCAACTTGGGCACACCACCGTAGGGATGACAGAACAGTACATCCGTATGCGAAAGGGCATGAAGGTCACCCCTACGAGGTGACTAACGGTCACGAATTGCGGAAAAGATTTTTTGATTGCGGAAAAAAGAATTAAGGGCTTGCATGAGGTATGTCATGCAAGCCCTTGATATTCATGGTGCCCGAAGCCGGAATCGAACCGGCACGCCCTTACGAGCGGGGGATTTTAAGTCCCATGCGTCTACCAGTTTCGCCATTCGGGCGGTAGCGCGGTGTTGCTTTGTCAGCCTTGCGGTTGCGATCCTGAAAGGATGACTGCCTGAAAAGCCGAGCGGGGAATATATACATCACGTCCCGGTGAAGCAAGTTTGAAGTGCGCGATTTGAGAACTAAATATCGCTGACCGCGAAAAATCAAAAAGCCTCAGAAATCAGGGAGCTACGGAGTTTGCTTGAAGTAGACGCCGAGGTTACTGGCAAATCGCAGCAACCCTACTGGAAATTGGGACGATAAACTCAAAAGATTCAGATGCTCACCATCACCTTAGCTGCACGGGTGACAGATGTTTCATCGATTGAGATTATGAGCAGGCAACCCAAGACTGGACGGGATGTCTACGCTAAAGGATGGCGGCGAAATCAATAATCAAAGGGTAGTCAGCACGCCCCCCCCCTTCAACCACGATCACGCCTCACAGAACGTCACCAGAGCAGAGCTCAGGGATGTACAAGCAATCAGGAGATTTGATTCCATGCAAATGAGTGACACCGTTCTAAAAGCGTCTTTAAGCCAAGAGGAGCGCTCGGCGATTGCCGAGATCGAAGCAACTACCAACATCCTGCAGCTTGTCACCCGTCTGACCGGTACACGCTTTGCCGGAATCGCAAAATTCACTGAAACAGAGTGGATCGTTTGTTCGGCGTACGATCCAATTGAACTGGGAATAAATGTCGGCGATACGCTGGATCTGGAAACCACCCTTTGCAGTGAGTTTCGACGAAATCCCCAAGCCCTCTTCCTTCCACAAATCAGCAAGGATGGACGACTGTCGTCACGCCCTGTGGTGAAGCAGTATTCAATTGAGAGCTACGCAGGCGCGCCTGTTTTCCTGCCGGACGGGAGACTCTGGGGTGCCCTATGCGCTTTGGATTCAAGGTCTGTGCTGTTTGATAACCCGGATATGGCAGAAACATTGACATTGTTCGCACGGCTTATCGGCTGCATATTTTTCTCGAATCTGACGGTGGAGGGTGCCAGCCATATCAAGACCGGATCGTGCCTGACCGAATAACGTGCTCAAAAAGTTGCGGAACACCCCACTTTTTCAAAGGCAACAAAAAACCCCGTAGATCATTGATCTACGGGGTTTTTGATAGTGGAGGCCGAGGTCGGAATCGAACCGGCGTAGGTGGATTTGCAATCCACTGCATAACCATTTTGCTACTCGGCCTCAAAGCATTCGCTGTCAGTAGCACAACAACAAACACTGTACAAATTGGAGCGGGAAACGAGACTCGAACTCGCGACCCCGACCTTGGCAAGGTCGTGCTCTACCAACTGAGCTATTCCCGCTTGGTGTGGCGCATTCTATAGAATTAAGAAGCCCCGTCAACCCCTTGATTCAAAAAACTTTTATTTCTTTTCGACATCGGTCTTCAGGTGCGGCCAGGCGGCGCGAAGGTATTGAACCATCGACCACAGGGTCAGCCCTGCCGATACGATCAGCAGCGTATAACCGAGCACGACCCAGAAGCTGAATGCCTTTGGATGAGCCAGCAGAATCACCAGCGCGAGCATTTGCGCAGCGGTTTTCCATTTGCCGAGATTGGAAACCGCCACTTGTGCCCGGGCGCCGAGTTCGGCCATCCATTCGCGCAGCGCCGAAATTACGATCTCGCGACCAATGATGACTGCTGCTGGCAGCGTCAGCCAGAGATTGCCGTGCTCCTGCACCAGCAAGACCAGGGCAACAGCGACCATCAGCTTGTCGGCGACCGGATCGAGAAACGCCCCGAACGGTGTGCTCTGCTCCAGTCGGCGCGCCAGATAACCATCGAGCCAGTCGGTTGCAGCCGCGAAGGCGAACACCGAAGCGGAGGCCATGTAACTCCAATCGTAGGGCAGATAGAACAGCAAAATAAAGATCGGGATGAGCAGGACGCGTAGAACGGTAATCAGATTAGGGATATTCATCGGCACAACTGGCTACGAGGTGAAGGGGCATTCTACTCACTATGCAGGCTCGCATAAATCGACTCAGCGAGCTTTTTACTGATCCCCGGGGCTTTGGCGATCTCTTCGATGCTTGCACGAGACAGCTCCTGCAATCCACCAAAATGTTTCAACAGGTCACGGCGGCGTGTCGGCCCTACCCCTGCCACGCCTTCCAGCGTTGAGGTTCGGCGGGTCTTGCCGCGACGAGCGCGATGCCCCGTAATTGCGAAGCGGTGGGCCTCATCGCGGATCTGCTGAATCAGGTGCAAAGCGGGCGAATCGCCGCGCAAGGTGAACTCGTGCGCTGCATCATTCAGATACAACGTTTCGAAACCGGCCTTGCGGGTAGCACCTTTGGCGACGCCCAACAGGATCAGATCCGGTACGGCCAGTTCGTTGAGCACATCCCGGGCCATCGACAATTGGCCTTTGCCACCGTCGACCAGCAGGATGTCCGGCAGCTTGCCTTCGCCGTCCTTGAGTTTGCTGAAGCGGCGAGTCAGCGCCTGGTGCATGGCCGCGTAGTCGTCGCCGGCGGTGACGCCTTCGATGTTGTAGCGGCGGTAATCCGACTTGATCGCGCCTTCCGGCCCGAACACCACGCAGGAGGCCACAGTGGCTTCGCCGCTGGAATGACTGATGTCATAGCATTCCAGGCGTTGCGGCGGTTCATCCAGATTCAGCACTTCGGCCAGCGCGTCGAATCGCGCGGCGGTGTGCTGACGGTTGGCCAGACGCGCGCCCAACGCTTGCTCAGCGTTGGTCACGGCCAGTTGCTGCCAGCGCGCACGGGTACCGCGCACCCGATGACTGATGGCCAATTCGCGGCCGCGCAAGGTATGAATCCCTTCGATCAACGCTGGGAAATCTTCGTGAACCACGTTGACGATCAGTTCGCTCGGCAAATCGCGTTCGGGGCTGCTGATGTAATACTGGCCAAGAAACGCCGCCATGACTTCGGAAACGTCTTCCTCAATGCCGACCTGCGGGAAGAAATTCTTGCTGCCCAGCACGCGCCCACCGCGCACGCTGATCAGGTGGACACAGGCGCCGCCGGGGTTGACGAATGCGGCAATAACGTCGATATCGCCGGTGCCGCCTTCCATGCTTTGCTGATCCTGCACGCGGCGCAGCAAGGCAATCTGGTCGCGCAATTCGGCGGCACGTTCGAATTCGAGATTGATCGCTGCCTCTTCCATCGCGGTGGACAGCTCGTTGGTCAGCGCGTGGCTGCGACCTTCGAGGAACATCACCGAGTGGCGCACGTCTTCGGCGTAGACGTCAGGTTCGACCAGGCCCACGCATGGGGCCTTACAACGTTTGATCTGGTATTGCAGGCACGGACGGGTGCGATTCTTGTAATAGCTGTCTTCGCACTGGCGGACGAAAAAGGTTTTTTGCAGGATGCTCAGGCTTTCACGTATGGCGCCGGCACTGGGATAGGGCCCGAAATACTTGCCCTTGGCTTTTTTGGCGCCGCGATGGATGCTCAGGCGCGGAAACTGTCCGTCGGAGAGAAATACATACGGATAGGATTTATCGTCGCGCAACAGAATGTTGTACGGCGGGCGCCACTCCTTGATCAGCGTCTGTTCCAGCAGCAGCGCTTCGGTTTCGTTGGCGGTGATGGTTGTCTCGACCTGAGCGATACGCCCGACCAGTGCAGCGGTCTTCGGCGCCAGCCCGGTCTTGCGAAAGTAGCTCGCCAGGCGTTTCTTCAGGTTTTTGGCTTTGCCGACATACAGCAGGCGCGCCTCGCTGTCGAACATGCGATAGACGCCGGGCCGACCGCTGACGGTCGACAGGAAAGCACTGGAATCGAATGTCTCGGTCATGGTCAGGCGCTGGCATCCACCTTGCCGTGACGCACCGCGAGCAGTGTCAACTCGACGTCGCTGCTGATCGAAAGTTTCTCGAAAATGCGGTAGCGGTAGGTGTTCACGGTTTTCGGCGACAGGCACAACTTGTCGGAAATGATCTGGACCTTCTGGCAGCCGACAATCATCAAGGCAATCTGGATTTCCCGTTCCGACAAGGCATCGAACGGCGAATCATTGGTTGGCTGGAATGATTTGATCGCCAACTGCTGAGCGATCTGCGGACTGATGTAACGCTGCCCGGCGAAAACCAGCCGAATGGCCTGAACCATTTCCGGCAGACCCGCACCCTTGGTCAGGTAACCGGCGGCGCCGGCCTGCAGCAAACGGGTCGGGAAAGGATCTTCCTCGCACACCGTAACGGCAACCACCTTGATATCCGGATGGCTGCGCAGCAGTTTGCGTGTGGCTTCGAGGCCGCCGATGCCGGGCATCTTGACGTCCATGAGCACTACGTCAGGCTTCAACTCACGGGCCTTGATCAGGGACTCTTCACCTGACTCGGCCTGACCCACCACCTGCAGGCCGTCGATATCGGCCAGCATTCGTGTAATGCCTGTGCGAACGAGATCATGGTCGTCGACCACTAGCACCCTAATCAAGCAGACACCTCGCGATATGGTCTTATTGGGATGCCCGACACCTTAGCAAAAAGTGCCCGACAGACCTAGCGGAAAGCCGCATTTAAAAAGTTTCAATTCATCATTCAGGGCTTGCCGGCCGTGGGTTTCAGAGCACAGCTGTACTTAAATCGAGCTGCATCCTGAGGAAACACTCATCCCTGCCCACGATGCGCAGTCCCTTGCGTGCATACAGTTTCTGCGCCGGGTTGTTATCGAACACGGTCAGCCGTAGTGCCGCTCGTCTTGCCTGACGAGCCATGTCGATAACCTGATCAATGGCCCAGGAACCCGCGCCCTGCCCTTGCCTGGCATGATCAATCTGCAATTCGCGCATATAGAGCGCTCGCGAATCCTGGCTCAGACTGAAAAAGCCGATCGGCGTTTCATCCTCCAGAATCATCCAGTTGTCACGATACCGCCAGCCGGCGTCGAACGCCTCGTCCTGCCACAACAGATCGTGGTCAATGTAATAGCGCAGCATGTTGCGACAGGTCAGGTCCCGTGCAAAAGCAAGATCATGATCGGTGGCATGCCGAATTCGGTAACTCATTCAGCTCTTCTCTAAGCGCAAGAAAATGTACTTTAACCGGATCGTTTGCCAGTGATAGCCGTTTCGCTCGACACGCAATAGCATTTTCTGATTGCTGACGCGTATCAGCGTCGAGTAAGCTCGGCGCATTCATCGGAGACAGACCATGTTCAACGCCCCTTCACAGTCTTGCATCGCCAGCGCCTCGCGCTCGATTGCGGCTGCGTGGGTGAACGACGCCTGCGCTCCAGACAACTTTTATTTTGGGTATTGGTTTAGCCACTGGCGCGCCTGATACCCAAACGGCGCCCATGATAACGGGTCGCCTACCAGAGATTTCTCAACCCCCGGTCGGCTTCCCGACCGGGGGTTTTGTTTTTTCAGGCCCATCACTTTCAGCGACACACCACATTTCGAGGATTCCACCATGAACTACGCCACTTATTACCGTTACGACAGCTTTAGCGCCTGGCGATTTACCAGCCTCCGCTCGGGACAGCCTGCCGCCTCCGATCGGTCACCTACAGGTGGCAAACACACACGCCGAGCCAGTACGGCCATTTGTCGAACACCCCAATAGGGCCGAGTGCGCGGGAAAAACCCGCCATCCGCCCAGGAAGACCGAACATGAACTCTTCAGTTTCCGCTTTGCCGCTGTCCACCCTCGATTCTGCCAACGAAGCGCTGACCCTGCGCCTGCCCAGCTCGTTGCAGCTCAAACAGCAATTACCGCTCAGCCACTCCCTGCATCAGCAGGTCAATGCCCATCGCCAGGCGGTGCGCGCCATCCTCGACGGTGAAGACCCGCGCCTGCTGGTCATCGTCGGCCCCTGCTCCATCCATGATCCGCAATCGGCGATCGAATATGCCGGCAAACTCGCTCGCCTGGCCGAGGATGTCAGCAGTGAAATGCTGCTGGTCATGCGCGCCTACGTCGAAAAGCCGCGTACGACGGTCGGCTGGAAAGGGCTGGCCTACGATCCACACCTGGATGGCACTGACGACATGGCCGCCGGCCTGACGCTGTCGCGCGAACTGATGCTGGAAATGATCCGGCTCGGACTACCAATCGCCACCGAACTGCTACAACCCATGGCTGCCAATTACTTCGATGACCTGCTGAGCTGGGTGGCCATTGGTGCCCGCACCACCGAATCGCAGATTCACCGAGAAATGGCCAGCGGCCTGAACATGCCGGTGGGCTTCAAGAACGGCACCGATGGCGGCGCCGCCATCGCTGTCGACGCCATGCGCTCGGCAGCCCATCCGCATCGGCACTTCGGCGTAGACAGCCAAGGGCATCCGGCGATCGTGCAGACAGCTGGCAACGCTGATACCCACATCGTGCTACGCGGCGGCCATCAAGGGCCGAACTACGATGGAAACAGCGTGGCCAACATCAGCGCCGAACTCAGCCGACTGAAGATCCCCAATCGGATCATGGTCGATTGCAGCCATGCCAACAGCGGCAAGGATCCACTGCGTCAGCCAGCCGTGTTCAGCGATGTGCTTGAACAACGCCTTCGTGGGAACCAGTCGCTGATCGGCATGATGCTGGAGTCTAACCTGTTCGAAGGCTGCCAGCCGCTGAGCACCTCTCTGCGCTACGGCGTATCGGTCACCGATGGATGCCTCGGATTCGCCGCAACGGAACAATTGCTGACCGACGCTGCGCAGCGCCTCGCACAAGCCAGAGCCTGATATCAGATCGCCCTCCCTCTCCGTACAGAGTGCGGAGGGCCGACCGCCCAGGCTATGCCACTACGCTGATCCGCCTGACGGCAGATTGCTGACTGACGTCGTCCAGACGTTCGATGGTGTACGCAATCTCGACCGTCGTGCCGTGATGCTCGCGCCAGAACCGATGGGGAACAATGAAGCTCACCGGTTGCCCGGCCGTCTCCCGGGTGATATCCAGGTCATCGCGATGACTGAAAAACTCACCGTCACACTTGAGATAGACCAATTCATCCTCCTGCACCTGCGCCTCTTCCATGCGAATGGAAACGCCGTCGACCGAATCCTTCAGTGACAACACGTTTTCAACCGCCCCGACGACCTCCGGCGCAGTCAGTTGCGCACGCACCGCAGGTCCGAGGAAAACCGTCGCAGGCTCCGACGTTCGAATCGTTCCACAGCGCTGTTCGACATGGTAGGTGGCAACCACCTCGCCGCCACGATGCGCTTCGATGTAGCTGCCCGGCACCCAGAACGACAGGCTTTGCGCGACGGCGTAGGTCTCCACGTTCAACGAGTCGGTGAAGATCTCGGGCGAAGTATCTCCGTGCCAGGACAACATCACCCGGTCGCCCGCCGACATTCTTGCGTAAGGCTGCAGAGTCACCAGGGTGCCCTCGGCCACTCGCGACGGCTCCAGCGTTCCGTTTACCGAGCCTTCTATCTGCGGCGCCAACAGTTGCGTACGAACGTCGCCCACGGACAGTTGCAGGCGAGCAGATTCCATTGCCTTGGGTGCGGACGTCGTTCGAAGTGTCCAGTAAACCTCCAGCGAACCTCCATCCAGAGCAGCCACATGCATGCCCTTGATGACAAAGATTACGTCTTTGCCCGTCTGGGCCTGGCTGACGAATCGAACGCTCTCGTATTGATAGGCAAAGCCTTCGATATCCAGCCCCTCCCAGTACAGCACCAGCTGATCGCCACAGCTCATGTTGGCATAAGGAGAAATGCGCACGATGGCCCTGACCAGCGAAGGCTCGAGCACGCTGCCCTCAAGCCCGTCAATGGTCGGCGCGATCAGAGGTTCGATAGACACATCGGCAACCGCGGACGGACGCATCCGCCAGCAAAACTCGACTTCATGGCTATTCATTTTCGTCTCCACTCCCTGGAAAACGTGCCGTCCCGGATGACGACACTGGCACCTACATTGAGGACTTATTTGCAGGTTCTGAATGTCAGCCGAATACACCGCGACCTCGGCGTAACCGCTACTCACAAGGTAGGCAACTGGGACGTTCGCGCTGTTATGACGACAAACGACCCTATGAACTTCCGATTCGGATTTCACAGCTCTCCGAAATTTCGTACGCCTCATAGTCCATTTTCAAACGCAACGTGAAGCCTCTTCGTACTTCTTCAGCGGGATGAGTGTTTTAGAGTGGCTCGGTGATTTCCCGATGAACTTCTACGAAAAAGGTAAGAACATGCAACGGAATGCTACAACTCGTTATCCAATCCTGTTGGTCCACGGTCTGTTCGGGTTCGAGCGTATCGGTCATTTCGAGCTGTTCCATGACGTCAAATCCGTGCTGAAAGCGGCCGGCTGTCGATTGTTTGTTCCACACCTTTCGACCACCCACGACAATGAAATCAGGGGCGAGCAACTGCTTTCACAGATTGCTTGCGTGCTGCGAGGCACAGGCGCGAAGAAAGTCAACCTCATAGGACACAGTCAGGGCGCACTCGCTGCGCGCTATGCGGCGGCACTTGCACCAGACGTCGTCGCGTCAGTCACTTCCGTCAGTGGCCCGAACCATGGCTCGGAGCTCGCCGACTTCCTGCGCAAGGCGCTGATTCCAGGCAAGCTTCCGGAAGCCGTCGCACAGAACGTGGCGACACAATTTGCCGACTTGCTGTCGCTACTGAGCGGCAGCGTGACATTGCCGTCCAATGCGTTAGCCGCACTCAACGCACTGACCACCGTCGGCGTCGGTCAATTCAATGACAAATTCCCACAAGGACTGCCGCAAACCTGGGGCGGGCACGGTGCTGAGCAAGTCAACGGCGTGCGCTATTACTCGTGGAGCGGGGTTGTTGCGCAATCCAGGCTGTCGGCGCTGGATCCGATTCAAGCAACCTGCCGGGTCCTGTCGCAGTATTTCACCACCGAACCCCAGCAGAATGACGGTTTCGTCGGACGCTTCAGTAGCCATCTCGGCCAAGTGATCCGCTCTGATTATCCAATGGATCATCTGGCGAGCTTGCGGCGTAGCGCGGGCACAAACGCGACTTCACCGGATCCGATCGAGCTGTATTTCGAGCATGCCCGGCGCCTGCGTGCGGCGGATCTTTGAGCGGAGTCAGGCAAGTAGAATGGAACTTTGCCGAGAATTCGCCGACTGATTCCGGTACGCTCCACCTTTTATTGAAACAGTTCGGAGAATTTCCCATGGCTAAAGCCACTGCCCGCCACATCCTGGTTTCCAGCGAAGACAAGTGCAACGAACTCAAGGCCCAGATCGAAGGCGGCGCCGATTTTGCTGAAGTCGCCAAAGCCAACTCGAGCTGCCCATCCAGCCGTCAAGGCGGTGACCTGGGTTCGTTCGGTCCTGGCCAGATGGTCAAGGAATTCGACACCGTGGTGTTCAGCGCGCCGATCAACGTCGTGCAAGGCCCGGTGAAGACCCAGTTCGGTTATCACTTGCTGGAAGTCACCAGCCGTCAGGACTGATTCGTCGTCCTGTTGCTGACAACGGCCCACCTTTGGTGGGCCGTTGTGTTTCGGTTACATATACGGCTGGCGAGTGGCGCGCCGCTCGCGTACAACTTGCGCTTATCGATTTTGCGTTCCAAGGCTGACGATGCGACTGGTTTTTCCCACACTGATGCTCACCGCCCTCGCCCTGCTCACGGGTGCCGCCGGTGTGACTGCTGCCCCGCAACACGCATTGACCGTTTACGGCGAACCGGCCAAATACCCCGCCGGCTTCGGCCATTTCGACTACACCAATCCGCAGGCGCCGAAGGGTGGGACGATGCGTCGCTCGGCCATCGAAATCGGTCACTTCGATCACCTGCTGCCTTATATAGACAAAGGCATCGGCGTGACGCAGATCGACGGCCTGCTGTATTCGCCACTGGCCCAGCGCTCGCTGGATGAGCCCTACACGGTGTACGGTCTGGTGGCGGAGAAAATGGAACGCTCGGAAGACGGTCTGTCGCTGCGTTTCTTCATAAACTCGAAGGCGCGCTTCGCCGATGGCAAACCGATTACCGCCGAAGACGTTCGCTACACCTACAACTTGCTGATGACCCAGGGCAGCCTGCGTTATCGCACCCAGTTTGCCGACGTCAAAGGCGTCGAAATCGAGGCGCCGCTGACCGTGCGTTTCGACTTCAAAAGCAACGAAAACCGCACCCTGCCGCTGGATATCGCGACCCTGCCGGTGTTCCCCGAACACTGGTGGAAGAGTCGCGATTTCGCCGGCGGCGGTGGTTATGAACCGCCGCTGGGCAGCGGGCCGTACCGTGTTGGCAAGGTCGACTCCGGGCGCAGCATCACTTTCGAACGCAATGGCGACTGGTGGGGCAAGGACCTGCCGGTCAGCCGCGGCCTGTACAACTTCGATCATTTCAGCATCGAGTACTTCGGCGACACCGACGTCGCCCGCCAGGTACTGCGCGGCGGCGCCTATGACTACAACCGCGAGTTCTCCGCGACCGGCTATTCGATCGGCTACGACAGTCCCGCCCTCAGCGATGGCCGTTTACAGAAGGCCCACCTCGCCACTGAAGCGCCGCAATCGGCCCAGGGTTTTGTATTCAACCTGCAAAAGCCGATGTTCCAGGACCGCCGGGTACGCCAGGCACTGGCGATGCTCTGGGATTTCGAATGGAGCAACCGGCAGATGATGCGCAACGTTTATATCCGCCAGCAAAGTTACTTTTCCAACACCGATCTCGCTGCCCGGCAGTTGCCCGATGCGAAAGAGTTGGAAATCCTTGAACCGCTGCGCGGTCAGGTACCTGAGGAAGTGTTCAGCAAAGTCTTCGAGGCGCCGAAGACCGACGGCAGCGGCATCATCCGTGACAAGCAGTTGCAAGCCCTGCAACTGCTCGAGCAGGCCGGCTGGAAACCGGATGGCGACCAGTTGGTCAACAGCGCCGGCGAGCCGCTGAGCTTCACTTTTCTGGTCAGCCAGAACGGCATGGACCGCCTGCTGTTGCCCTACAAGCGCACGCTGAAGCAGATCGGCATCGAGCTGAATATCCGTCGCATCGACGCCTCGCAATACGTCAATCGCCTGATGAGTCGCGACTACGACATGATCGTCACCGGCTACCCCGTTACCACTTCTCCGGGCGGTGAGTTGCTCAACTATTTCGGCTCGGCAGCGGCCAACGATCCCGGCGCGAACAATTACATGGTGCTCAAAAACCCGGCGGTCGATACCTTGATCAACGGCCTGATCCGCGCTTCGACCCAATCGGACATGTTGCACTACGCCCATGCGCTGGACCGGGTGCTGCAATGGAATTACTACTGGATTCCCAACTATTACCCGCCGGGCACCTCGACCGTGTGGTGGAACCGCTTCGGCATTCCCACGGTGCAGGCGAGCAATGACGAAGCCATCGAGAGCTGGTGGGAAATCAGCCGCACGCCACTGACCAATCAGCAGATGACCGCCGAGAAAATCAGTCGCGGCAGACCCGGAGGACCGCACTGATGTGGGGTTACATACTGCGGCGCCTGCTGCTGATCATTCCGACGCTGGTGATCATCCTGCTGGTCAATTTCGTCATCATCCAAGCCGCGCCCGGCGGACCAGTGGAACAAGCCATCGCCCATTTGCAAGGCATTGGCGGCGCCAGTGTCGGCGGTGGTGCCGGCGAGACATCGAGCAACGCTTCGCGCGCCAGCCGTGGCCTCGATCCGCAATTGATCAAGGACATTGAAAAACAGTACGGCTTCGACAAACCGGCCCACGAGCGCCTGTGGCTGATGCTGAAGAATTACGCGCAACTGGACTTCGGCAAGAGCTTCTTCCGTGGTGCAACAGTCACCGACCTGATTCTGGAAAAGATGCCGGTGACCATTTCGCTCGGGCTGTGGGCGACGCTGATCACCTATCTCGTGTCGATCCCGCTGGGCATCCGCAAGGCTGTGCACCACGGTAGTCATTTCGATATCTGGAGCAGCACGGCGATCATCATCGGTTACGCCATGCCGGCGTTCCTGTTTGCGATGTTCCTGATCGTGGTATTTGCCGGCGGTACTTCGCTGAACTGGTTTCCAGTGCGCGGGCTGGTTTCGGACAACTTCGAATCGCTATCGACGCTGGGAAAGATCGCCGATTACTTCTGGCATCTGGTGCTGCCGGTCACCGCGCTGGTGATCGGTGGATTCGCGACCTTGACGATTCTTACAAAAAACTCGTTCCTCAATGAAATCACCCGACAGTACGTAGTAACGGCCCGCGCCAAAGGCTTGAGCGAACGCCGCGTGCTGTACGGACACGTGTTTCGCAACGCCATGCTGTTGGTGGTCTCGGGCATACCTCAGGCGTTCATCAGCGTGTTCTTTGCTGGCTCACTGCTGATCGAAGTGATCTTCTCCCTCGATGGCCTTGGGCGCATGAGTTACGAAGCAGCGGTATCGCGGGACTATCCGGTGGTGTTCGGTTCGCTGTTCATCTTCACCCTGTTCGGCCTGCTGATAAAACTGATCGGCGACCTCTGCTACACCCTGGTCGACCCGCGTATCGACTTTGCCGCGAGGAATGCCTGATGTTCAAGCTCTCGCCATTGGGTCGTCGCCGTTTCGAACGTTTCAAGAAAAACCGTCGTGGCTGGTGGTCGCTGTGGCTGTTCATCGGCCTCTTCCTGCTGACGTTGGGTGGCGAATTGATC
Source organism: Pseudomonas triticicola (assembly GCF_019145375.1). NCBI lineage: Bacteria > Pseudomonadati > Pseudomonadota > Gammaproteobacteria > Pseudomonadales > Pseudomonadaceae > Pseudomonas > Pseudomonas triticicola. Next base: position 1,852,403 of record NZ_JAHSTX010000001.1, read on the forward strand.
GCCAACGACAAACCGTTGATGGTCAGTTATCAGGGCCAATGGTACTTCCCGGTGTTCAAGCGCCACACCGAACAGGAGTTCGGCGGGCAACTGCCGTTCCAGGCCGATTACCGCAGCGAGTACGTGCAGAATCTGATTCGCAAGGACGGCGGCTGGTTGCTGTTCCCGGCGATTCCGTTCAGCGATGACACGCCCAACTATGACCTGAACAAACCGGCGCCGAGCCCACCAACTTCGGTGAACTGGCTGGGCACCGACGATCAGGCGCGCGATGTGCTGGCGCGGGTCATCTTTGGTGCTCGAGTGTCGATTCTGTTTGCCCTGATGCTGACCTTTGTCAGCGCGCTGATCGGTATCGCCGCCGGCGCGTTGCAGGGCTATTACGGCGGCTGGGTCGACTTGCTCGGACAGCGCGTGCTGGAAGTCTGGTCGGGGCTGCCGGTGTTGTATCTGCTGATCATCCTTTCCGGGTTCGTCGAGCCGAATTTCTGGTGGCTGCTGGGGATCATGGCGCTGTTTTCCTGGTTGGCGCTGGTGGACGTGGTGCGCGCCGAGTTCCTGCGCGGGCGCAATCTGGAATACGTCAAGGCAGCGCGTGCCCTGGGCCTGACTGACCGCAAGGTGATCTTCCGGCACATCCTGCCCAACGCAATGAACGCGACGCTCAGTTATCTGCCGTTCATTCTGACCGGGGCGATTTCAACGCTGACCGCGCTGGATTTTCTCGGCTTCGGCATGCCGGCCGGCAGTGCCTCGCTGGGCGAACTGATCGGTCAGGGCAAGCAGAACCTGCAAGCGCCATGGCTCGGATTGACCGCGTTCTTTACCCTGGCGCTGATCCTCTCCTTGCTGGTATTCATCGGCGAAGCGTTACGTGACGCTTTTGACCCTCGATCCTGAAGCGTGACCATGACAGAAAACCTGATTGAAATCCGCAACCTCAATGTCGCCTTCCATGGCCAGACCGTGGTGCGCGACCTGTGCCTGGATATCCGCCCCGGTGAGTGCCTGGCACTGGTCGGCGAATCGGGCTCGGGGAAATCGGTGACCGCGCATTCGATCCTGCAACTGCTGCCCGAGAGTGAGGCGCAAACCCGTGGCAGCATCCGCTATCGCGGGCAGGAACTGCTCGGTGCTGATCCGAAGGTCTTGCGCGAGCTGCGCGGCAATCGCATCGCCATGATCTTTCAGGAGCCAATGACCTCGCTCAATCCATTGCACACCATTGAAAAGCAGATCGGCGAAACCCTGTTGCTGCACCGCGGCCTCGGCGGCAAGCAAGCGCAGCAGCGCATTCTCGAATTGCTCGGACTGGTCGGCATTCAAAAGCCCAAGGAACGGTTGAAAGCCTATCCGCATCAGCTCTCTGGCGGGCAACGGCAACGGGTGATGATCGCCATGGCCCTGGCCTGCGAACCGGAGTTGTTGATTGCCGACGAGCCGACCACGGCGCTGGATGTCACCGTGCAGCGCAAGATTCTCTTGCTGCTCAAGTCCCTGCAACAGCGGCTCGGCATGTCGCTGCTGCTGATCAGTCACGATCTCAACCTGGTTCGCAGCATCGCGCAGCGGGTGTGCGTGATGAAGGCTGGCGAGATCGTCGAGCAGGCGCCCTGTGAAACCCTGTTTACCGAACCCAAACACCCTTACAGCTGCGTGCTGTTGAACGCAGAGCCGGAAGGTGAAGCCCTGCCCCGTGACGAACGCGAAAATGTGCTGGAAGTCGCTGACCTGCGCGTCGATTTCCAGGTCGGCGGCGGGCTGTTCAGGCGCAAGCAGTATCTGCGCGCTGTCGATGGCATCAGTCTGAATATTCAGCGCGGCAAGACCTTGGGCATAGTTGGCGAATCCGGTTCAGGCAAGTCGACGCTGGGCCAGGCGATCCTGCGTTTGCTGGATTCCGAGGGCAGCATTCGCTTTCAGGGCGAAGCGCTGGATGGCCTCAATCAAAAGCAATTGCGGCCGTGGCGGCGGCAGATGCAGGTGGTGTTTCAGGACCCGTTCGGCAGCCTCAGCCCGCGCATGTCGGTGGCACAGATCATCAGCGAAGGTCTCGAAGTGCATTGCGAGTCGACGGCCAATGAGTGCGATGAGCAAGTGATTCGCGTGCTCAGGGAAGTGGGCCTCGACCCGGAAAGCCGCCATCGCTACCCGCATGAATTTTCCGGCGGCCAACGCCAGCGCATCGCCATCGCCCGGGCTCTGGTGCTCAAACCCGCGCTGATCCTGCTCGATGAACCGACCTCGGCCCTCGATCGCACCGTACAGAAACAAGTGGTCGCCCTGCTCCGTGATTTGCAGGAAAAATACGGTTTGACCTACCTGTTTATCAGCCATGATCTGGCGGTGGTGCGCGCGTTGGCCCACGACATGATCGTGATCAAGGACGGTCAGGTGGTCGAGCGTGGTGCCAGTCACGACGTGTTTGACAACCCGCAGCATCCCTACACCAAAGAGCTGTTGGCGGCGGCGCATCCAGGGTAGGTTTTTTCTGCTTATTCTCGGCGCGGCATTCGCGAGCAGGCTCGCTCCCACATTGGAATGCAGTCCCCTGTGGGAGCTAGCCTGCTCGCGAACGGGCCGGTACCGGCAACAAACAATCAGGATCAGCCTCCATGAACACCACCGAAAGCCTCAAGGACTACCAACGGGTGCGCACCCTGGCGATCCGTTCGCTGTTCGAGATCATCGAGCAATCCAGTGAGGGAACGGTGATTGTTGACCGCGATGCGAATATCGTCTGGATGAACGAACGCTACGCCCGGCGCTTCGGTCTCGATTCAGCGGCAGGCGCTATCGGCAAACCCTGCGAAAGCGTGATCCCCGGCAGCCTGCTGCGCGAGGTGGTACGCACCGGTCGGCCGATTCTGCTGGACATGCAGGACACGCCGAAGGAACCGCTGGTGGTGATGCGCCTGCCGATCCACGACGATGCCGGCAGCGTGATCGGCGCCATCGGTTTTGCCCTGTTCGACGAGTTGCGTACGCTGTCGCCGATGCTCAAGCGTTACCTGAGCATGCAGGAAGAACTCGCCTCGACGCGTTCGCTGCTGCGTGCGCGGCAGACCAAATACAACTTTGCCCACTTCATCGGTACCAGCGCTGCCAGCCTTGAAGTCAAACGCCGTGCGCGCCGCAGTGCCAGCGCTGATTCGCCCGTGTTGCTGCTGGGAGAAACCGGCACCGGCAAGGAGTTGCTGGCCCAAGCGATTCACAGCGCCTCACCACGCGCGCACAAAGCCTTCGTCAGCATCAACAGCGCGGCAATTCCCGAGGCGCTGCTGGAAGCCGAATTCTTTGGCACGGCACCCGGCGCCTTTACCGGCGCTGACCGCAAGGGCCGCACCGGTAAATTACAAATCGCTCAGGGCGGCACGCTGTTTCTCGATGAGATCGGCGATATGCCGCTGCCGCTGCAAAGCAAACTGCTGCGCGTGTTGCAGGAAAAGGAGTTCGAGCCGGTCGGCTCCAATGAAGTGATTCAGAGCGATGTGCGGGTAATCGCCGCGACGTCGACGGATTTGCAGGCGGCGATCAAGCGCGGCGAATTTCGCGCCGATTTGTACTACCGCCTCAATGTCCTGCCGATCCAGGTGCCGCCGCTGCGTGAACGTCTCGATGATCTGCCGGCGCTGAGCGAGGCGATTCTCGAAGAACTGCGCAGCCAGCATGAACTGCACCGCGATGCGCTGGCATTGCTCGGCCAGCATGCCTGGCCGGGCAACATCCGTGAGTTGCGCAATGTGCTGGAGCGGGCGGCGTTGCTCAGTGATGATCTGATGCTGACCGAGCAGGATATTCGCGGGGCGATTGGCACCTTTACTCCGGTTGAGCGGACGGCCGAGCCGAGCATGCAAGCCTCCGCTGGGGAGACATTTGCACAGGCGCGGGCGCGGTTTGATCGGCAGTTGATCGAGTCGACCCTGGCGCAATGCGCGGGAAAAGTGCCAGAGGCGGCGGTTCGGCTGGGGCTGGGGCGTTCGACGCTGTACAAAAAAATGGCTGCGCTGGGAATCGCCGAGTCTACTTAAAGAGATACCGAGTCTCTGCATGAAGACAAAACAGAAGCTTCGCGAGCAGGCTCGCTCCCACAGGGAAATCCATGTCAAATGTCGGAGCGAGCCTGCTCGCGAAGGCGTCAGCCCATTCAAAAAAAATCTCAACTAAGAGACAAAAACAGCTCCCAGAACGCGACCCTGATCTAATCTCCTTATATTTCAAACAGTTAGAAGATTGGCACAAATCTCGCTAACCCCTCTCCGCACCCGTTCCACCCACAAAAATAACAATCCTGGAGATACACACCATGAGTGTGATCATTGCCTTGGCAGCCCTGACGCTGCTGATGCTCGCCGCCTACCGTGGCTACAGCGTCATCCTCTTTGCCCCGATCGCCGCCCTCGGCGCGGTCCTGCTCACCGATCCGTCCGCCGTTGCCCCTGCGTTCACTGGGGTGTTCATGGACAAGATGGTCGGTTTCATCAAGCTCTATTTCCCGGTATTCCTGCTCGGCGCGGTGTTCGGCAAGCTCATCGAACTGTCCGGCTTCTCACGCTCGATCGTCGCCGCTGCGATTCGCTTGCTCGGGACTAAGCAAGCGATGCTGGTTATCGTGCTGGTCTGCGCCCTGCTGACTTATGGCGGCGTGTCGTTGTTCGTCGTTGTCTTCGCTGTTTACCCGTTTGCAGCGGAGATGTTCCGCCAGAGCAATATTCCCAAACGTCTGATCCCGGCGACCATTGCCCTCGGTGCATTCTCGTTCACCATGGACGCCCTGCCCGGCACGCCGCAGATCCAGAACATCATTCCCAGCACCTTCTTCAACACCACCGCATGGGCGGCGCCGTGGCTGGGGGTGATCGGCACGATTTTCGTGTTCTGCGCCGGCATGCTGTTTCTGCAGCGCCAACGCAACAAGGCGCAACGTGCCGGCGAAGGTTACGGCACTGAACTGCGCAACGAACCGGAAACCGCCGAAGACCTGAAGCTGCCCAACCCGTGGATTGCGCTGTCACCTTTGCTGGCGGTGGGCATCATGAACCTGCTGTTCACCCAATGGATTCCGCAGTGGTACGGCAAGACCCACAGCCTCGCGCTGCCGGGCATGGCCGCGCCGGTCACTACCGAAATCGCCAAGCTCACGGCGATCTGGGCGGTGCAGGCGGCGTTACTGGTCGGCATCCTCATGGTCCTGGCGTTCGGCTTCAAGGCGATCAAAAGCAAGCTCGCCGAAGGCAGCAAAAGCGCGGTCAGCGGTGCGTTGCTCGCAGCCATGAACACCGCGTCTGAATACGGCTTTGGTGCGGTAATCGCTTCGCTGCCGGGCTTTTTGGTGCTGGCCGACTGGCTCAAGCAGATTCCCAATCCGTTGGTCAACGAAGCGATCACCGTGACGCTGCTCGCCGGCATTACCGGATCGGCGTCGGGCGGCATGAGCATCGCGCTGGCGGCGATGTCCGAGCAGTTCATCAGTGCGGCGCACGCGGCGAATATTCCGCTGGAAGTGCTGCACCGCGTGGCCGCGATGGCCAGCGGCGGCATGGACACCCTGCCGCACAACGGCGCGGTAATCACGTTGCTGGCGGTGACCGGACTGACCCACCGCGAAGCCTACAAAGACATTTTCTGTATTACGCTGATCAAGACCCTCGCGGTTTTCGTGGTGATCGGCACTTTCTACGCCACTGGCATTGTGTGAGGTATTCATGACCACTCTTTCCGGCAAGACAGCGTTGGTAACCGGCTCCACCAGCGGCATCGGCCTGGGCATCGCGCTGACTCTCGCGAAAGCGGGCGCCAACCTGATTCTCAATGGCTTCGGCGACGCCTCGAAGGTGATCGCCGACGTCGCTCAGTACGGCGGCAAGGTCGGCCATCATCCCGCCGATGTCAGCGACCCGGCGCAGATTGCCGACATGGTCGCCTACGCCGAGCGCGAGTTTGGCGGCGTTGACATCCTGGTCAACAACGCCGGCATTCAGCACGTTGCGGCCGTAGAAGAGTTTCCTGTTGAGCGCTGGGATTCGATCATCGCGATCAACCTGTCATCGGTATTCCACAGCACGCGGCTGAGCCTGCCGGGCATGCGCCGCAAGAACTGGGGGCGCATCATCAATATCGCCTCGGTGCACGGCCAGGTCGGCTCCACCGGCAAAGCCGCGTACGTCGCCGCCAAGCATGGAGTGATCGGTCTGACCAAAGTGGTCGGGCTGGAAACCGCGACCAGCAACGTCACCTGCAATGCGATCTGTCCGGGCTGGGTGTTGACGCCGCTGGTGCAGAAGCAGATCGATGATCGCGCGGCCAAGGGTATTGATCCGCAGCAGGCGCAGCATGATCTGCTGGCGGAAAAACAGCCGTCGCTGGAGTTCGTCACACCCCAGCATCTGGGTGAGCTGGTGCTGTTCTTGTGCAGTGATGCCGGCAGCCAGGTGCGCGGCGCGGCGTGGAATATTGATGGTGGGTGGTTGGCGCAATAAACACCTGGCCATTGTGAGAGCGAGCCCGCTCGCGAATCAGATAAGAAGAGGCAACCCCATGTCCGACATCCTCTGGCAACCCGACGCCCAGCGTATCGCCGGTTCGCGTATGGACGTTTTCCGGCGCGAAATCAATCAGCGGCATTCGCTTAAGCTTGACGGCTACCCTGCCCTGCACCAATGGAGCATCGATCAGCGTCCGGCGTTCTGGCAGGCGATCGTCGATTTCTTCGACATCCGCTTCCACACTCAGCCAGACGCCGTCTTGCGTGAAGGTGCAGAAATGCCCAGCGCCGAGTGGTTCCCCGGCGCGACGCTGAACTTCGCTGAACACCTGCTGCGCCGCCGCGACGATGCCGTTGCGGTGGTTGCTGTGGCGGAAAACGGCCAGCGCGAACAACTGACCTGGGCCGAACTGGCCGAACAGGTCGCCGGTTTTCAGGCGAGCCTGCGCGCGGCGGGCGTTGGCCGGGGTGATCGCGTGGCGGCGTGCATGCCCAACACCTGGCAAACCCTGGTGGCGATGTTGGCCACCACCAGCCTCGGCGCGATCTGGTCCTGCTCGTCGCCGGACTTCGGCACCCACGGCGTGATCGATCGCTTTGGCCAGATCGAACCGAAAGTGCTGCTCACCTGTGCCGGCTATCAATACGCCGGAAAAATCCTGGATCAGACCGCCAAGCTCAACGAAATCCTGGCACAACTGCCGTCACTGCAGCAGTTGATCATCGTGCCGTACGCCCGTCCGCAAGCGCGCATCGAGGATTATCAAACCCACGCTGATGTCTGCTTCTGGGAAGACTTCTATCAATCCGGCGGTGAACCGGATTTCACCCCGGTGCCGTTCAATCATCCGCTCTACGTGCTGTACTCCAGCGGTACCACTGGCGTGCCGAAATGCATCGTCCACAGCACCGGCGGTGTGCTGCTGCAACACGTCAAGGAACACGGTTTGCACTGCGACCTCGGTCCCGGTGACCGCTTGTTCTACTACACGACCTGCGGCTGGATGATGTGGAACTGGCTGGTTTCAGCGCTCGCGGTGGGCAGCGCCGTGGTGCTCTACGACGGCTCGCCGTTTCATCTGGACCATCAGCGCTTGCTCGATCTGATCGACGATGAACGCATCAGTGTGTTTGGCACCAGTCCGAAATTCCTTGCCACATTGGAAAGCAGCGGCGCCAGGCCCCGCGAAAGTCATGACTTGAGCAGTTTGAAAACCCTGCTGTGCACAGGCTCGGCTTTGTCACCGCAAAGCTACGATTTCGTTTATCGCGACTTCAAAACCGAGGTGTGTCTGGCCTCGATGTCCGGTGGCACCGACATCGTTTCGTGCTTCGTCAATGGCAACCCGCTGTCAGCGGTACGTCGCGGAGAAATCATGGGCAAGAGCCTGGGCATGGCTGTCGAGGTGTGGAACGACGCTGGCCAGCCGGTGATCGGTGAGAAAGGTGAACTGGTCTGCACGCGGCACTTCCCGGCGATGCCGATCGGCTTGTGGAATGACCCCGACGGCACAAAACTGCACCAGTCTTATTTCAGCCAGTTTCCCGGCGTCTGGGCACAGGGTGATTACGCCGAGCAAATGCGCGATGGAGCGATGATGATCCATGGCCGCTCGGATGCGGTGTTGAACCCGGGTGGCGTGCGCATCGGCACGGCGGAAATCTATCGGCAGGTCGAGAAAATCCCTGAGGTACTGGATAGCGTCGCCATCGGCCAGCAATGGCAGGAGGATGTGCGAGTCGTATTGTTCGTGCGTTTGCGCGACGGCGTCGAGCTGGATAAAGGGCTTGAACAGCGAATCCGCGACGTGATCCGCGCCAATACCACACCCAGGCATGTCCCCGCACGCATCGTCGCAGTAACCGATATACCGCGCACCATCAGCGGCAAAGTCGTGGAGCTGGCGGTGCGCGATGTCGTACATGGAAGGCCGGTAAAAAACACCGATGCACTGGCCAATCCCGAAGCGCTCGAGGAGTTTCGGGATCGGCGCGAACTGGCCGGGTGAAGCAGGCACTGGCGTTTTCACCTGACAGGGTGACGCCAGTGCATGGGGTCAGCGAGGTTTGTTCAAAGTGATGACGACCGGCTCGCCAATGGCTTTGCCAGCACTGGCCTCCAGTGCGCCGCGAAGTACCGTCATGTTTTCATCGAAGGTGGCTTTGTCGGTGGTCAACTGACTCAGCAACGAGGTTGCCAGCGCGAGCGAATCAGCGTTTTCAAAGGCCCTGGACGGCGCATGACAGTCAGCGCCGGCCTCCGATTTCGCCAGGCAACCGGCGCCCAGATTGAGCAGTTCGCTCACATCCAGCCGCTGCCCGCCTTCACTGGCATGCACGGCGTCGCTGGCATAGCCGACATCGTCGGTCTGCGCGCTGGCGTGGAACAGCTCATGAATCAGGTCGTCGGCGACCACGTCGTGGTTGAAACCCATACTGACGAAATGCCTGTTGAGGTTTCGCGTGTAGATTTCGACGAAGGCGATTTCAGACTTGTCGCCCGCATCGGCATCTTTCCAGCGCTGGTAGTTGTCGGCATCGAACGAGGCGAGCGTGTCGTTGATTTTCAGGCCATCCAGAATCATGTTACTCATCGAAAAGCCCGCAAAGTCGAAGCGGATCAAACGCAGATAGTTGACGAGGCGATCAGTGGAAACCTCAGAGGCACTGCCAAACACAATCTTCATCAGCGACTCGCGATCGCGCTTGAAGTCATGTCGCTGGAACACCTCGAGAGCATTATCGATCTTGGTCCGCGCACGGGGCAGACTGTGTTCGATGAACTGGCGTGTATAGCTCGTCGGCAATGTTCGCGGTGAATACGGCAGTTGCACCGGCGCCTGAAAGGCGAAACCGTCCAGTGCCTTGCCCCACAGGTTGCCACGACGATTCAACGCATACCATTTGTCGCCAGTACGGGCTGCCAATACATTGATGGCGTCGCCAGCGACCCCGCGTGGTCGCCAACTGCCCATCCCCAATTGGGCAGAAGAAGCGTCGAGCAGATCATAGGATTGCCGGCGACCAGTGAGTTTGTGCAACTGGCTGCTCGCCCTGGCAATCAGGTCGTGGCTGTTTTTGTTAAAACGCAACAAACCCTTGTGTACCAGTTTCCCGCCACTCTGCAGGCCAGAGGGTACACCGTCGAAGGGGTTGAAAAGCGAGATGGCTGAAGTAAACGCCAACCGGGTACAACGCGCAGCCTTGGCGGTAGTGGAAACGGCCTTGGCGGAAATACTCAACACTTTCGAACTGGCGCCAGCGACAGTTCCCACCAGCCCGATGCCATCCATCAGACAACCGTAGAACCCGTCCACCATCTTGTTGTGTTCGCCAGAGACGATGTCCTCGATGCACTTCTTGAACGGCACGATCAGGTCGATGAAATAAGTCAGCAACCGTTCGCCTTCATCTTTTGAGAGTTCCAGCGGTGTCGGTATACGCACGAGTTCTCTGAGCTCACTCTTGTTCAGGAATGGTCGGTTATCGGCGAGAAACCCGGCGATGCGCGCGACGTTCGGCGCATTGAATTTTTGATAGAAGCCGCGCTGCGATTGTGAAGATTGCGCTGATGCTGGCAGCGCGCCGAAGTAATCGATGATCGCCATGCTACTGGTAATCGAAGCGTCCTCGGCTGTGGCATGGGTATAGCGCTTGATGTCCAGCGGAACGCTCTGAGTTGCAGTATTGCTCAGGGGCAGCGTCATATTGGCACTCGCACTCATTCTTGTGCGTTGCTGGAGCTTTCGTTCCCGTTTGATGAACGCACCAAGCGCATCATTCTTTCGGGTTTCTGCGCGCGAGGTAAATAGCTCATAACAAAGATCGGCATCTTCATGGGACGCATACATCACAATACCGAAGCGTCCCGTGGCAGCATCTCTGCTTTGTTGTGTTTCTTGTTCGAGCCCCACACTCAGAGGGCCGCCGGCCCGACGGGTAGTGACATAGGATGCAGATCCGCGCACGGTGAAAAAATGTATGTCGGCATTCATGAATACTTGCAGATCTGCTTCCGGCATGTGCGCCAACGCCAGTTTGACGGCAGTCAGCATGCCGCTGTTCAGCTCTTTGAAATGCGCCGCCAGTTGACGCTCCATTTCCTCTTCACAGGATTCAAGCGTCAGCAGATGCGGATAACGCTGGTAAAGACTGACACCAGAAGGGTTGTAGTTGATGGCGGGTTGCGGCAATCCGTTGACGATCAGTCGCACAGTGCGTCTGTCCCACTGGCCAGTAACCATGTCGCCCGATTGATGCAGATCGACCATGGACATGATCTGCTGCCCGCCTGGTTCGGACAGAGCCTTTTCGTCCAGTGTGTCGCAGCCCGGCGCAGCCTTTCTCAATTGAGTCCGGGCAATTTCGGCGCGATTGGGCAAGGGTGTCGAAAAAGCGCGAGCTGTTTGGGCGAATTGCTCTGCGTGCTGCTCAAACGCCTCAATCGCCAGCTTTGTACAAGCCTCTTCCGCCTGCTCGAGCTCGGCTCTTGTGAAAATCCGGTTGAGCAGCGCCCACTCGACGATCGGGTCGATCAGCGCCAGATCACGCATGTGTTTCTGCGCTTCGCTCACGGGCTCCAACTCGCCGTAAGCAATGATCTGCGCATAGGTCAGTTCCCGCGAAGCTCCGGTTTTTGCAGCCTCGACCAATACCACTGCACGACAGAAATTGATCCACGCAATCGATCCGAGTCTGACCTCAGCCGGAATTTTTCTGACCAGCAATTCAGGCGCGATGCGTGCCAGCAGAAGATGAGCCACCAGCGGCGCCAATACTGGATTCACCCAACTTTTACTGCGCACGAATGCGGTGTACTCGTCGAGTATTTCTGTTGAATGACGTTCTATGTTGTCAGGCGAATAAAGGTCTCGTCGATTGATCAAGTGGCGATGGCCGATTGATGGATCGAGATCAAGCAATATTGCGGTCATCAGCAATTGGCTAAGAATATTTTCGGAAACCGTTTGCCCTTCACTCACTCCGTACCAGTTCAGCTCTTTGATATAGCTTCTGGCAAGATTCAACGAAACTGGATAGGTGACGAATTCAATCAGGCGCTGCGCTGCCGTCTCGTGAGTTAACTCAGGCTGGCCTGTGATGTTATACAGAGCCAACAGCAGCCTGGGCCTCGGGATCAACTTGGCGGTAGCACCACGAATATCGGAAAGTTGCTCTTCAGATAACCCATTCAGGCTCTGATCATTCGTTTGAAAATGCTCCCAATAGTTGACCGGCTCCTTGACCTGCGGTGAAAACCTGAACAAACCGATCAAGTTAGTCATCCTGGCCCTGGTATCCGGCAGATCGATTTCATGAAACTTGAACCACTGATCCAGGGTTATATCAACATCAGGCCAGATATAACCGCCGGCTACCGCAGCGATATCCGCTATCAGACTTACCGTCGAGCGTGTCGGCTGACTGAATTCAAAATGTTGCGCCGCAACCAGATCGACCCAACCCCTGACGGCACGGACTTCCATCTTGCCTTCCGGCGTTATCCGCACCAAACCGTTGTGCTCGCTTGCACCTTCCCGCGCAAGTGCACCGATGACTGGCCCGGTACTCAGTAACTGGTCAAGCAGAAGTCTGCCAGGATTATAGATTTCATACAGCGAGGATCCAGGCCGCAGCTCTATCTCATGCGCGTACCAGTTGATCTTCTCATTATCGCCGTACTTGGTTAACGCTTCTTCCAGCTGCCGAAGAACCATGTCACGCTCGGCACCATCCGCTTCAGATCGAAACTTCCATTCAGCCAATGAAACTTTCGACGGCCTGAATACTTTATTTCTCTTTAGTTCGCTCACGGTAAAACCTCATCAAAAAAAACCAGCTGACCATTCAGCTGATGATGTTTTACCCAAACACATATAAGCGCACTACGAATTAATTATTAAGCACTGTTGCAGCCGAGACGCTTGATGCATTCAAATACATCGACTCAGTCCATTAAACCCCACTCGCCAGGTGTATTGTTAACGCCAGCCTGATCGTGCTGAAGTTTGATTCGCAATTTCAAGTTATTCACCGAATCGGCATTCTTCAATGCTTCCTGCTCGCTGATGGCACCTTCTGCGACCAGCGCAAACAGTGCCGCGTCAAAGGTTTGCATACCGAGTTCGGATGATTTTTCCATCATCGGTTTGAGTTCCTCGAACTGACCGCGGCGGATCAGATCGGCGATGGTCGGCGTGCCCAGAAGAATCTCGACTGCCGCGCGCCTTTGCCCGTCGACAGTGCGGACCAGACGCTGCGAGACACAGGCTTTGAGGTTGTTGCCCAATGTCTGCAACAGCTGCTCGCGCTTCTCCTCGGGAAACATATTGATTATCCGATCCAGCGCCTGATTGGCATTGGTCGCATGCAGCGTCGACAACACCAGATGTCCGGTATCGGCGAACGACAAGGCATGCTCCATGGTTTCGCGATCGCGTATTTCGCCAATCAACACCACATCCGGTGCCTGACGCAGAGTGTTCTTCAGTGCAGCATGAAAGCTGCGCGTGTCGACACCGACCTCGCGCTGATTGATGATCGAGCGCTTGTGCCGATGGATATATTCGATCGGGTCTTCGATGGTCACGATGTGCCCGGCACTGTGACGGTTGCGGTGATCGATGAGTGCCGCCAGTGAAGTCGACTTGCCTGAACTGGTCGCGCCAACGAAGAGAATCAGGCCTCGTTTGAGCATCACCGTTTCCAGCAGCACCGGCGGCAGCTTCAGGTCTTCGAATCGCGGGATGTCGACCTTGACGTTGCGGATGACGATCGAAACGTCGTTGCGCTGCTTGAAAATGTTCACCCGGAACCGCCCGACGCCCGTTCGGGAGATTGCCAGGTTCATTTCCAGATCCCGGTCGAACTCCCGGCGCTGCTCGGCGTCCATCAGGGAGGTGGCGATGGCTGCGGTTTCGCCGGGTTTGAATGGCTGATCGCTGAGCGCCGTCAGCACGCCATCAATGCGCGCACTCGGCGCTGCGCCGGTAGAGAGGAACAGATCCGAGCCGTTTTTTTGCGACAATATTGACAACAGTGCATCGATTTCCATGGCTGAAAGCACCCGCGAAGCATTGAATGAGCAGATTTGGCCGACGCTTGGCGCGGCTCCTGCAACAATGATAGACCCCGTCTCACCGAACCACGCTCAGGATTGAAACATGAATGCTGTATCCACCACCGATGACGCTCAGGCCCTGATTGCCCGCACCGACTGGAGCCGCAGCCCGCTGGGCGCCGCCGGCACCTGGCCGCAGAGCCTGCGCACGGCGGTGGACATCGTGATTCATTCGCCGATGCCGATGCTGCTGTTATGGGGTCCGCAACTCACGCAGATCTACAACAATGGCTTTGCCCTGCTCGCTGGCAGCAAACATCCCGAAGCCTTCGGCCAGCCGACGCATGAGGTCTGGCCAGAGGTGCGGGATTTTGCCGAGCCGATCTACCAAGCGGTGCTGCAGGGCCAGGTGCGCAGCTTCAGCGAGCAACGGTTCAGCGTGCAGCGGGACGGCAAAAAAACCGATTTCTGGCTGGATCTGACCTACAGCCCGATTCGCGATGAAACCGCACAGGTGGCCGGGATTCTGATCACTGCCATCGAAACCAACGAGCGCCGACGCATTGCCCTGGAATTGCAGCGTCGCTCCGAAGAAAGCCTCAAGGCCCAGCGCCAGTCCGAGGAGCGTCTGCAACTGGCCCTCGCCGCCACCGACGCCGTCGGCACCTGGGATTGGGACATTGGCGAAGACCGTTTCATCGCCGATGCGCACTTCGCCGAACTGCATGGCGTCGATCCGGCCCGGGCCGGGCAGTTGCCGATCAGCGAATACATGCATGGGGTGCACCCCGAAGACCGTGCCATGGTCGCGCGCGGCATCAAGTACTGCATCACCCATGGCACCGAGTACGCCGAGGAATATCGCCTGTTGCAGGCCGATGGCACGCTGCGCTGGGTCTTCGCGCGCGGGCGTTGCTACAAGGATCATCATGGGCGGCCGATGCGCTTTCTCGGCGCGGCGCTGGACCTGACCGAACGCAAACATACGGAACAGGCGCTGCGTCAGAGCCAGACCGAATTGCAGTTGATCATCAACGCCATGCCGATCCTGATCAGCTACGTCGACGCCGAAGAGCGTTTTCGCCTCAACAACGCAGCCTATCTGGACTGGTACGGCCTGACGCCGCAGGAGTTGTATGGGCGCACGATCCGCGAAGTCATCGGCGAAGAGGCGTATTTCCTGCGTGCGCCGTACATCGCCGAAGCACTGGCCGGCCGCTCCTGCTCCTTCAGTTTCTACACGCCGCACCGCGACGGCAGCACCCGTCATGCCCTCATGAATTATCTGCCGCGACATGGCGCGGACGGCGCAGTGAATGGCTTCTACATCTTTGTCATCGACGAAACCGAGCGCAAGAAAACCGAGGAAGCCCTGCGCAATCTCAACGAGACCCTCGAAGAGCGGGTCAGCGCACGCACCGAGCAACTGGCTCAGGCCAACGAGCGTTTGCAGAACGAGATGTTCGAACGCGAGCGCGCCGAAGACGCCTTGCGCCACGCGCAGAAGATGGAAGCTGTCGGCCAGCTCACCGGCGGCATCGCCCATGACTTCAACAACATGCTCACCGGCATCATCGGCAGCCTGGATCTGATGCAGCGCTACATCGCCAACGGTCGCGCCGATGAGATTGGTCGCTTCACCGAGGCGGCCGTGTCGTCGGCCAACCGTGCGGCCGCGCTGACGCATCGCTTGCTGGCATTCTCGCGGCGCCAGTCGCTGGACCGCAAGCAACTGCACGTCAACGAACTGGTGCATTCACTGGAAGACCTGATCCGCCGCACCAAGGGCGATGCCATCGAGCTGCAACTGCGCTTGCCAGAAGACTTGTGGCCGGTGAGTACGGACGTCAGCCAACTGGAAAATGCCTTGCTCAATCTGGTGATCAATGCCCGCGACGCAATGCCCGAAGGCGGCACGCTGCTGATCCAGACCGCGAACGTGTATCTCGACAGCAGCGACATCACCATTCTCGAGCCCGTGAAGGCCGGGGAATACGTGATGCTCGCGGTCAGCGATAACGGCACCGGCATGACGCCGTCAATCCGTTCCAAGGCGTTCGATCCGTTCTTTACCACCAAACCGATCGGCCAAGGCACCGGGCTTGGGCTGTCGATGATTTACGGATTCGCCCAGCAGTCCGGCGGACATGTCAGCCTCGACAGTGTGCCGGGGCAAGGTACTTGCGTACGTCTGTACTTGCCGCGTTTGCTTGAGCCAGCGCCCGAATCCTCGTCTGTGGAGAAAGCCGAACCGATTGCCGCTTCATCTTCAGGCGAGACCGCGATCGTCGTCGAAGATGATCCGGCAGTGCGCATGCTGGTGCTCGATCTGCTCAAGGAACTGGGCTACACAACCTTCGAAGCGGAAAACGCCACGAACGCCCTGCCCGTGCTCGAGTCCGTGCAACGCGTCGATCTGCTGGTTACCGATGTCGGGCTGCCGGGCATGAACGGGCGCCAGTTGGCGGAGATTGCTCGCCAGCATCGTCCGGGGCTTAAAGTGCTGTTCATGACCGGTTACGCGCAGATTGCTGCCGAGCGTCAGGGCTTTCTTGAAGAGGGCATGGACATGGTCGCCAAGCCCTTTGTCCTTGAAGTGCTGGCGAGCAAGATTCGCAAGTTGAGCAACCCGACCCCGCGACTTGAGGCATAATCGCGCGCCCCGCTGTCACCCCGTTATCAGGTATTGCACGATGAAAGCCCAAGCCCGCCACATTCTGGTGAAAACCGCCGAAGAGGCCGAACAACTCAAACAGCGCATTGCCAAGGGCGAAGCATTCGATGTGCTGGCGAAGAAATTTTCCACCTGCCCGTCCGGCAAACGCGGCGGCGATCTGGGCGAAGTACGCCCAGGGCAGATGGTCGGCGCGATTGATGCGGTGATTTTCAAGAAGCCGCTGCGCACCGTGCATGGGCCGATCAAGAGCAAGTTTGGCTATCACCTGGTGCAGGTGTTTTATCGGGATTGATCGGCTGGCTGCCGGGCTCCTTCGCGAGCAGGCTCGCTCCCACATTTCGACCGGGTTTTCATTGTGGGAGCGAGCCTGCTCGCGAACCGATTGCGCAGCAAGCGGCCATTCTCTGATTACCTGGAGATCAGCGCCCCTGGCACCTGTATCACCCGGCTGGCCAATTCATGCCCCGCCTGCGCCGCCTCTGCCGGACTGCCGCCGAGCAAGCGCCTGGCCAGATACGCCGCACTGAACGAATCCCCCGCCGCTGTGGTGTCGACGACCTTGTCGACCTTCTGAGCCGGCACTTCGAACGCCTCACCATCGCAGCGAATCAGACACGCCTCGGCGCCACGCTTGAGCACCACTTCTGGCGTGCCAATCTGCGCATACGTCGCAAACACCTCAGCGCAATCGGCAAACCCGAACAACGCCTGTTCGTCATCCACGGTGAGTAACGCCAGATCCACATATGGCAAGACGCTGCGATATGCCGCGCGCGCCTCTTCCACCGACGCCCACAGGCGCGGGCGGTAGTTGTTGTCGAAAACGATGCGTGCGCTGCGCTGTCTGGCTTCAATCAGGGTCTTGATCAGTCGGGCGCGGCCTTGCATTCCGAGTACAGCGAGGGTGATCCCGCTGAAATACAGCACGTCGTAGTCCGGCAACGCCGCGAGGATCGGCTCTGCCGCAGGGGTGGTGAAGCAATCGCGTACTGCCGCTTCGTTGCGCCAGTACAGGAAACGCCGCTCGCCGTTGGCGTCGGTCTGGATGCAATACAAACCAGGCAGCCGACCGGGCAGGCGCTGCACCAAATCGAGGCCGATGCCTTCGCTGCGCCAGATCTGGCACATGGCGTCACTGAAACTGTCATCGCCCAGCGCGGTGACGTAGTCGACCTGCGCCTTGTCGCCCAGCGCACGGGACAGATACACCGCCGTGTTGAGGGTGTCGCCACCGAAGCTTTGCTGCAGACTGCCGTCGGCGCGTTGCTGCAGTTCGATCATGCATTCGCCGATCAGGGCGATGCGCGGGGTGTTGCTGAGGATTTTCATCGGGTGGGATCTCGGGTGGTTCAGTGGTGGCTGTCCGGCGCTTTCGCGAGCAGGCTCGCTCCCACATTCAAATGCGTCCTCTGTGGGAGCGAGCCTGCTCGCGAATAGCCGCCGCAACGCAATCTCAAGCCTTAGAAACAAGTCTCCATGGTCTCGATGACCGCCATCTGCTCATCCACCAGCAACCCTACCCGCCACTTGTCAAAAGTCAGGCATGGATGCGAAGTACCAAAGGAAATGATGTCGCCGACCCGCAGTTCTACACCCGGCGCCACGGTCATGAACGCATGCTGATCCATCACCGCCGTGACCTTGCACGCGCCGACATCCTCCCCCGCCGCCGGCACCACGCCGGCCTTGTAGCGCAACAACGGCACCGGCAAACCGGCATCGAAGGCGACGTCGCGCTTGCCCAGAGCAATCACCGCAAAACCCGGTTCCGGCAGCGACTGCACATGAGCCCAGACTTCCAGCGCCGGGCGCAGGCCTTCGTGCAGGTCGCTGCGACGGTCGAGCACGCAGCACTGCGCCTCTTTGTAGATGCCATGGTCGTGCGCGACATAACTGCCCGGGCGCAACACGCTGAGGAAACGGCCAGCGGCGTTCTGGGTTTCGAAAGATTCGGCGATCAGGTCGTACCAGGCCGAACCCGACGCAGTGATGATCGGTCTGGCGATGGCAAAGGCGCCGCTGTCCTGTAGCTGCACCGCGAGGCGAACCAGCGACGCGGCGAATTCGCGAATGCCACGGACAGCATGATCGCCATGAATCACGCCTTCGTAACCTTCAATACCGGTCAGGGCCAGTGCCGGTTGCGCATCGATGGCCTTGGCCAATTCGATGACTTCCTGCTCGCTGCGGCAACCGCAACGGCCGCCGACCACGCCATATTCGATCATTACGTTGAGCTTGACCCCACGGGAAGCGAAGTAAGCCCCGAGGTCGGCGACGTTGTCCGGGTGGTCGACCATACAATGGAAATCGAACGTCGGATCGGCGAGCAGGTCGGCAATCAGCGCCATGTTCGGCGTGCCGACCAGTTGATTGGCCATCAACACGCGACGCACGCCGTGGGCATAAGCCGCGCGGGTCTGGGTGGCGCTGGCGAGGGTGATGCCCCAGGCGCCGGCGTCGAGCTGTCGTTTGAACAGTGCCGGGGTCATGCTGGTTTTGCCGTGGGGCGCGAGTTCCGCGCCGCTGTCGCTGACAAATTTCTGCATCCAGCGAATATTGTGCTCCAGCGCCTCGCGGTGCAGCACCAGCGCCGGCAGGCTGACGTCGCGGGTCAGTTGCGCACCGATGGCGGCGTCGCCTTTTTCTACGGCAGAGTTGATGGCAGTGGTCATGGTCCAATCCTCACAGGCGCGGCCGCAGGCAGCCGCGGTTATTCGTTGATCCGCCGGGCGAGGCTGTTGGCGCTCTCGATCAGCACCCGGCGATAGTCGTTGTAATTGTTTTTCGCATCGGCGCGCGGGGCGACGATGCACAACGTGCAAATGGCCACGCCCTGCGGGTCTTTGACCGGCGCGGCGAAGCAATGGGTGAAGGTGTCGGCGACGCTGTCGAAGGAAAAGAAGCCATCGCTGCCGGCCTGACGAATCTCCGCCAGAAAACGGTCCAGTGGCAGGCGTTCGCCGTCGGGCAGGATGTAGTCGTCTTCGTCGATCAGGTCGATGATCTGTTGATCGCTCAAATGCGCGAGCAGCAGGCGTCCGGACGCTGTCCATGGGATCGGCGCGTTTTCGCCGATGTCGGAGGAAATGCGGAAATGCCGCTCGCCCTCCTTCATCAATGCAACGGTGTATTTGCGCCCGTTGAGCAGGCACATCTGCGCAGTTTCGCGGGTCTGGCTGACGATCTCCTGCAAAGCGTGATCGGCCTCGCGGCTGAGGTCGAAATGCCGCAGATGCGCCTGGCCAAGGAAGTACAACTGGCGGCCAAGGTAGACGTGGCCATCCTTGCCCACCGGCTCCAGAATCCGTCGCTCCAGCAAGGACGCGACCAGTTCGTAGACTGTCGACTTCGGACTGCCGATGCCATTGGCGATGTCGTTGGGGCGCAGCGGCTGCCCGATTTCCTTGAGAAAATCAAGGATATCGAACGCCCGGTCCAGACCGCGTGCCCGGCGCTTGATGGTGTCTTCGGTCATTTCAGTGGTTTCCATTCAAAGTCGCCGGATGGTAACTGGCCCTTGGTTCCGTGTCAGTGACATTGCCGCCCTCACCCCCCGCCCTCTCCCAGAGGGAGAGGGAGCCTGACCGTATCGATGTAAATGTAAGCGTCATACGCAAAATCCGCATCGATACAGATCAGTCCCCTCTCCCTTGGGAGAGGGTTAGGGTGAGGGGCTGCGGCCTAAGCAACGCAGCAATTTTCAAGCCTTCTTCTTGTACGCGATGCAGTCGATCTCGACCTTGCAATCAACCATCATGCTCGCCTGCACACAGGCCCGCGCCGGGGCGTGTTCGGGTTTGAAATACTCGGCGAAGACTTTGTTGAAACTGCTGAAATCCCGTGGATCGTCCAGCCATACGCCAGCGCGGACCACGTCTTCAATGCCATAACCAGCCTCTTCGAGAATGGCGATCAGGTTTTTCATGGTCTGGTGGGTCTGTTCGACGATGCCGCCAACGATAATCTCGCCATCCACCGCCGGTACCTGGCCGGACACATGCAGCCAGCCATCCGCTTCAACTGCGCGGGCGAATGGACGAGGCTGGCCGCCGGCGGCGGTGCTGCCGGTGCCGTAACGCGTAATGCTCATGGGTGTTTCTCCTGATTGCAAAAGTACAGATTCAAAACCGCGTGCTTTTGAGAAATTCCGCCAGACGCGGCGATTGCGGGCGTTCGAACAGTTCCTTGGGAGGCCCCTGTTCTTCGATTCGCCCTTGATTCATGAAAACGATCTTGTCCGAGACCTCAAAGGCGAAACGCATTTCGTGTGTCACCAGCAACATGGTCATGCCGTCCTCGGCCAGCCCCTTGATCACGTTGAGCACCTCACCGACCAGTTCCGGGTCGAGGGCCGAGGTGACTTCGTCAAAGAGCATCAGGCTCGGGTTCATCGCAATCGCTCGGGCAATCGCCACCCGCTGTTGCTGGCCGCCGGACAACTGACCGGGAAAGTGGTTTCGCCGCTCGAGCAGGCCGACGCGCTCCAGCCATTTTTCGGCAAGCACCACGGCTTCGTCCTTGTGCATCTTCTTCACCTTGAGCAGGCCCAGGGTGACGTTCTGCAGCGCGGTCAGGTGCGGGAAGAGGTTGAATTGCTGGAAGGCCATGCCGGTCATCGCACGATGGCGGGCAATGACCTTTTCCGCATGGCGCACGCGTTTGCCGTTGACCTCGTCGTAGCCGATGGACTCGCCGTCGAGCAGGATCTGCCCGCCCTGGAATTCTTCGAGCATGTTCACGCAACGCAGCAGCGTGGTTTTGCCCGAACCGCTGGAGCCGATCAGCGTGACGACGTTGCCGCGCTGCATGCTCAGGTCGACACCCTTGAGCACTTCCACCGCGCCGTACTGTTTGTGCAGGCCGCGAATGTCCAGCAGTGCCTGATCCTGTGAAGCAACTTGAGCTTGAGTCATGGCAAGGCCACCCGCTTTTCAATGTGCCGGCCGAGTAATTCGATGCCGTAGTTGATGACGAAGAACAGAAAACCGGCGAACAGGTAGAACTCCAGGGTCATGAAGTTCCGGGCGATGATCTGTTGCGTACTGAGCAGCAATTCAGCAACGCCGATCACCGAGAGCAAGGTCGACGCCTTGACGATTTCGGTGGATGAGTTGACCCAGGTCGGCAGGATCTGCCGCAATGCCTGAGGCAACAGGACGTAGCCGAGGGACTGGTAGAACGTCAGGCCGATGGCTTTCCCCGCCTCCATCTGCCCGCGCGGCAAGGCTTGCAGCGCACCACGGACAATCTCGGCGACGTGCGAGCCGCAAAACAGCGTCAGGCCCAGGGCTCCGGCCTGAAACGCACTGATCTGCCAACCGAGCGCCGGCGCCATATAAAAGCAGGCCAGCACCAATACAAACACTGGCGTGCCGCGAATCAGATCGACGTACAGCCGAAACGGCGCGCGCATCCAGAATCTGCCGTAAGTCAGGACCAGGCCGGCAACCACGCCGAGCATGGTGCCCAACACAATGGCCAGCGCCGAGACCTGCACACTGGTCAGAAAGCCCTGCCACAACGGCTCGCGCGCGACCCACAATTCATGCAACCAACTGGGAGATTGGTACATCGCAGCCTCCTATCGGCGGATCGCCAGACGCTGCTCGAGGTAACGCAGCAGCATGGCAATGAGGTAACAGGCCGCGACATACAACGCCGTGGTCACCAGCCAGGTTTCGATCACCCGGTAGCTTTCGACGTTGATCTTGCGCGCGTAATAGGTCAGCTCCGGTACCGCAATCGCAGCGGCAAGCGAGGTGTCCTTGAACAGCGAAATGAAGTTGTTCGACAGCGCCGGCAACACGTTGCGCAGCATCACCGGCACGGTGACGTAAGCCTTGACCTGCCATTCACCGAGACCGATTGCCAGCCCGGCTTCGCGCTGGCCTTTGGGAATGCTCAGCAAGCCGCCACGGAAGACTTCGGTCAGGTACGCGCCGGCATACAGCGACAGCGTGATGATGAACGAAGGAATCTTGTCCAGACGAATGCCAAGGCTGGGCAGTGCAAAGTAGATCAACAGAATCAACACCAGGATCGGCGTGTTACGCACTACCGTGACGTACACCGACGCCAGCACCCGCAAGGCGCGATGCTTCGACAGCAAAGCGAACGCCATCAGCAGGCCGATCACGCAGCCGATGGCGATCGACACCAGCGCCAGCTGCAAGCCCAGACCGAGCCCCGCCAGCAAGGTGTCGAAATCGCGCCACACGGCGGCAAAGTTCAACTGATAGTTCATGGTCAGCAGTACCTTGAGCGGGGCGACGGTCATCGCCCCACCCTCACGGGATCATTTGAATTCGACTGGGAAACCGATAGCTGGAGACGGAAGATCAACACCGAACCATTGTTTGAACGAGGCGGCGTAGGTCGGGAACTCAACACCGGTCATGGCTTCATGCAGCGCGGTGTTGACGAAGTTCAGCCAGTCCTGATCGCCACGTTTGACGGCGCAGGCGTAAGTCTGCGGGCTCCAGGCATAGCTCGGGCTGCGGTAGCGGCCAGGATTCTGCACCATCAGGTATTTCACAGAGGACTGATCGGTTGCGGCGGCATCGGCGCGGCCGGAGTTCACCGCCTGATACATCAGGTCGACGCTGTCGTACTGGTCGACCTTGGCCTTGGGCAATGCCTGATGCACCAATTCTTCGGCGTAGACGTTCTGCAGCACCGCAACGGTAACGTCATCGCCCGCCGCTTGCAGGTCTTCGATTTCCTTGTACTTGCTGTTGTTCGGCAACAGCAGGCCAACACCTTCGCGGTAGTACGGCAGGGTGAACGCGACTTGCTGTGCGCGGCTGGCGGTAACGGTGATGAACTGGCAGCTCATGTCGACCTTGTCGGTGAGCAGATTGGGAATCCGCGCATCGGACGACTGCACCACGAACTCGACCTTGCTCGGGTCGTTGAACAGTCCTTTGGCCACGATCCTGGCGATGTCGATATCAAAACCCTGCAACTTGCCGTCCGCGCCTTGAAAGTGCCACGGCGCATTGGTGCTGCCAGTGCCCACGATCAACTTGCCACGGGCGAGAACACTGTCGAGCTTGCTCTCGGCAGCCTGGGCCAGGCCCATGACCGAGGAAGAAGCCGCAAGAACAAAAACACACGCTTTGAACAACGAAGGACGGCGATGCATGGCAAGCACTCCAGAATTGTGTTTATTCCGCTATACCGGAACACGGTTTGTTACTACGGAATAGACAGCAGAAAGTGTGCCACAGGAATCTCGCAAAATCTGTAACTGCTTTGAACGCTATTGGAATCAACAAGATATGGTTCGTGGACCAAAGGGTTTGGCCCGACTTAGAACGAAGGAAAGACCTGACACAGCCATTAAAGGGGTAATGCGTTCCCAACTTGGGTCAGATCGCGCCGTTGTGGTGCGAATCAGGGTGACAGTTGAACAAGACCCTGTATCAGCGCTTTAGCGCCTGCCTGTAGACATCACCACCCTGCCGTTTCCCGACGGCTATCACCGTCACGACCAGTACCTCGTCCCTGACCCGATAGACCAACCGATATCCAGCGCTTCGAAACTTGATTTTATAGGCGTTACTCAATCCTTTCAGACGAGCCGCCGGAACGTGGGGATTTGCCAGCCTTTCAACAAGTTTATTTTTGAACTGCTCTCTGAGCTCCGACCCAAGCTTTCGCCACTCCTTCCAAGCCTTTTCAGAAAATTCCAGTTCATAGGTCATCAATGGATACCTTGATGGTCGGATCGTTTTCTCGCTCCTTGCAAAGGGCGATCAGTTCCAGATCCTCCAAGCGCTCCATCATTGCTTCATATTCCTTGGCAGGAACACAGTAGAAGGCCGGCTCGTTTCGATTAAGGATCGCCACAGACCGGCCTCCACCAGCTGCCACTGTACCCATAGGGTTTTTTTTCAATTCGGAAATACTCGCTACGACGTGAGAAAGAACAACGTGCGTCATGAACTGTGCCTCTTGGAGTGCTCTGATTAGTGCTCAAAATAGCACTCCAAGTGATGCTCGGCGCAATGCATTGAGGTTACCACGCGGTTTCATGTGAGGTTCCCGCATTGGTTGTCAGGTCTATCTGGCGTTCTTGTGGGATTAATCTCGTGGTTACGCACCCCACCTGTAATTTCTGACAGTAGACCGCGACGCCCCTACTCCTTTAACGTCGAGGAGCCTACCCGCTCGTTGAAAAGGCCCCTTCGATGAACGCCACAAACATAACCTCCACGCTGGCCCCGGTTTACCGCAAAGCCCTGAAAACCTGGCGCCCGGTCATTCTGTATTTCGCCAATGATCACTGCCCCGCCTGCGAATGGGCCGGGCCGATCTTTCGGCAGATTGCCGAGCCTTACCGACTGCGCGCCAACATCTATATGCTCAACACCAGCCAATCGCCCAAGCACCCGAATGTCACGGGCACGCCAACAGTGCTGTTCTATAAAAACGGCAGGCTGCTGAAAAAGCTCAAAGGTATCGGTACCGAGGAAACCCTGGCGAGGGATATGGCCCGGCATGTCGGCAGGACAAAGGCTCCCGCAGCGCCACGCAAAGATCACCATGATCTGGCCTGGCTGCGGCGCACGCTCAGGTCGTTGCGCACCGTCACTCGTTCGCGCCACCGGCTTCTGCGCTGAACCCGACCGGGATTGGACAACCCGTTGTCTGCCTGCTTTGCTGTTGAGCGAACACATTGCGCGCCGCCAGCCGGTTCGGGTGGTTGCCAGATTTGCGCAGACAGCAGGATAAGCATGTTCGAAACCATTGAAGCGCAAGCATTGAAGGAAACCGCGTCTAACGAGTTGAGGGACGAGTTTCTCCAGCGCGAGTTCGAACGGCTCAAACCGTTCAGCCTGTTGATCTACGTGGTCAGTGTGTTCATGTGGCTGCTGTTTGATCTGATCGTCAGTTTTCTCGGCGGCCAGGGTTTCACGTGGCGCTCGATGGCGTTTCTCGCTGGTTTCGCGCTGTTGACGGTGGTACTCGGCTTTACGCGCAAAGCCAGTCATTTCGATGTGCTCACCTTGCTGCTGGTTCTGGGATTGACCGTCGGTGTGCGAATGATCGTCGACGGCCTCGCGCCTGATTCGCACAGCTTGTGGCTGGTGCTGGCCGCAGCGAGCATGTTGTACAGCGTGTCAGTACTGCCGCTGCGGCGCTGGGCGTTCTTCGCCGTGCAAGGTGTGATCTGGGTGATCCTCAACCCGTTTCTCGCCACCACTACCGAAATCACTGAACTGCGCGGCGTTCTGACTGCCTGCTACAGCGTGTTCCTCTGCGCACTCACGGTGTACACCTTTTTGAAGTTCCGTGAGGCCAAGCTGAACAACTACCTCATGTCGCGGTTGCTGCTGGATCAGGCCTACAACGATCCGCTGACGCAGATTCCCAACCGACGCTCGTTCATGACCCATGCAGGGCAACGGCTGCTGGCAAGCCCGCGCGAGCGCGATCATTACCTGATGATGATCGACATCGACAACTTCAAGAAGGTCAACGATACCTACGGGCATGACATCGGTGATGAGGTGCTCATTCGCGTCGCCGCCGATATCAAGGCAGTGATGATTGCGTTTGACTACGCGCGTATGGGCGGTGAGGAGTTCGCGATCTATCTGGCGGGGGTTCGGCGCGAGGATGTAGAAAGCCTTGCCACGCAACTGTGCCAGTCAGTGCGTGAACAGCCCACCCAGCACCCGGTCACCATCAGCATCGGCATTACCCGGGTGGCTGAGGGTGACTCGTTGAATCAGGCGCTGATCAAGGCGGATGCGGCGTTGTACGCATCAAAACATACGGGCAAGGACCGCTTTACGTTTCATCAGTAACAAGCGCAGCGACCGCTGCGCCATTCCGCGAATGCTCAGGCCACCTCGCGCTCCAGCAACACCCGCGTCACCCGCCGCTCTTCAACTGCTTTGACGGTCAGTTGCCAGCCCTCGTACTCCAGTCGATCCCCGGTCATCGGCAACCGATCCAGGAGGCTCATGACCAACCCGGCCATGGTCTGATAATCCTCGGTCGGCTCGGCATCGAAGCCGGTACGCTGGCGAACGCGAGCCAAGGGCAGCGCGCCGCTGACCAGAAACCCGCCGCGCTCTTCGACCACATCAGGGCCTTCGATTTCACTGGCATCGGGCAACTCACCGGCGATCGATTCGAGGATGTCGGTCATGGTCAATATGCCGACGAAATCGCCAAACTCATTGACCACGAAGGCGATGTGCGTCGATGCCGCGCGCATCTGCTCCAGGGCATTGAGGATTGAGTAACTGTCGAGCAGATTGACGGTCTTGCGTGCCAGATACTCCAGGTTCGGCTCGTTGCCGGCCAGATACTCCTTGAGCAATTCCTTCTTGTGTACGAAGCCCAGCGGCTCGTCCACCGCGCCATCGCGAATCAACGGCAAGCGCGAGTACGACGAATGCATCAACTTCGTGCGAATGGTTTCGGCATCATCGGCAAGGTCGATCAGGTCAACGTCGGCGCGCACCGTCATCAGGTTGCGAATCGGCCGCTCCGCCAGTTGCAGCACACCGCTGATCATCACCCGTTCACGACGATCGAACAGCTCGGCCACCGGCGCTTCACCGTTGTCCAGCAGGTCGGAGATTTCCTCGCCGACCTCCTCCGCCGCCAGTTTGCGGCCACCGAGCAGACGCATCACCGCATGGGCCGTGCGCTCACGCATCGGGCGTACACCCTGCATCGAACGCTTGCGCCGAGCCCGGGCGATCTGGTTGAACACCTCGATGAGGATCGAGAAACCGATCGCGGCGTACAGGTAACCTTTCGGGATATGGAAGCCCAGACCTTCTGCGGTCAGGGCAAAACCGATCATCATCAGGAAGCCCAGACACAGCATGATCACGGTCGGATGTGCGTTGACGAAGCGGGTCAGCGGCTTGCTGGCGACGATCATCAGGCCGATGGAAATGATCACGGCGATCATCATCACCGCCAGTTCATCGACCATGCCCACAGCGGTAATCACCGCGTCGAGGGAGAACACAGCGTCGAGCACCACAATCTGCGCCACGATTGGCCAGAACAATGCGTAGGTCGTGTTGGTCGAGCGCTCGCCGACATGGCCTTCGAGCCGTTCATGCAGCTCCATCGTCGCCTTGAACAACAGGAACACGCCACCGAACAGCATGATCAGATCACGACCGGAGAAGCTCTTGTCGAACACCTCGAACAACGGCTGCGTGAGCGTAACCAGCCAGGAAATGCTCGCCAACAGGCCCAGGCGCATGATCAACGCCAACGACAGGCCGATGATCCGCGCGCGATCGCGCTGATGCGGCGGCAGTTTGTCGGCAAGAATTGCGATGAACACCAGGTTGTCGATACCCAGCACCAGTTCCAGCACGATCAGAGTCAACAGGCCTAACCAGGCTGTGGGATCCGCTAACCATTCCATAAAACGTCTCGATCTCTCTTCAGTGAATTCAGGCGGCCGGAAACGGCGAAGTGCAACGCGAAGGCTCAAGAGCCGCGTTATCAACCATAGTCGGAAGTCGGAAGACGGGATGCTGCGAAAGGATCAAGACCGCGCGAAGGCGTGCTGGAGAGTGCTGACTGGGAGGCTCCGAGAGGGTGTTCATGTAAATCCTGAATGAAAAATGGCCTTGGAGCGTACAGGGTCGACCGACCTGCTCCACAGCGGTAAATCATTTCAAAATCTGTATGAATGACCTTGATCGGAGACTTTCAGCGTTGCTGAAGAAGCCTTCGCGAGCAGGCTCGCTCCCACAGGGTGCGAGCGGCGCGGCGGATTTCAGCGCAAATCCAGCTCATCGATATGCTGATACTGCGCTTGCAGCGCGGTCGCCAGATCCTTCGCCCGGCCCAGTCGAATCGGCCCGCGCTCGATGTCGATCAGCAATCCCGGACACGCCAGCACCGGCAACGCCGACAGTTCTTTCACGCGACCATCGGTCACGATCAGGCAACGCTGCTGTTCGGCTGGAAAGCGCTTGCGCCGCAGCGTCAGCCATTGCTGCGCCTGCTCCAGTGCCGCGAGCAACGGCGTGCCGCCACCGGCGCCCAGACCGTCGAGCCAGACGCTCAGGCCGCTTGAGGCCTTCAAGCCTTGCACCTGCCATTTCGGCGCAGAACCACTGGCGGTCAGCAACGCCAGCCGCGCCCGCTGGTGGTAAGCATCGTCGAACAGCTGCGCGAGCAGGCCCTTGGCATCGCTCAAGGCCTGATGGCGACGGGTCGAGGCCGACGCGTCGACGATCACCAGCCAGATTTCATGGGGCGAGCGGGTGCGCTGTTGAAACAGCAGATCGGCGCGGCGCTGAGGCCGGCCATTGAGCAGCGTGCCCGGCCAGTTCACCGATCCGCTACCGGCCGCATGCCGCTGGCCCTGGCGGCCATTGTCGAGTTGGCCGGCACGGGGTCTGGCATTCGCCCCCGCGTCAGACCGGGGGCGAATGCCTAGGGCTTTTTTGCCAGTGGCGGCCAGCTCGGAACTTCGCGGCGGGCACCGGTGGCTTGCGCCGTTGCCGGCATCTCGCCCCACTGGCCCTGCCCTTCACCGGATTTGCTGTCTGCGCCTGACGGAGATTGCGCTTGTGGCTCCGCGCCGGCCAAGGGCTGCTCGCGACGGCGATGGCGCAGGGCAAATTCGGCCACCGCGTCGATGTCCTCTTCAGCAATCGCATCCGCCCCACGCCACGCGGCATGGGCGCGGGCCGCGCGCAACCAGACCAGATCGGCGCGCAAGCCATCGACGCCAGCAGCGAAGCAACGCTCGGTAATCAACGCCAATGCCGCGTCATCCAGTGGGATGGCTGCCAAGCGCTCGCGGGCGCTTTCACAGCGCGAACGCAGGATGTGTTGCTCGCTCGCCCACTGCGCGCAAAACCCTTGTGGATCGCTGTCGAAATCCAGCCGCCGGCGAATGATCTGCCCGCGTTCGGCGGGCGCGGTCTTGCCGCTGAGGGCAACGTTCAAGCCGAAACGGTCAAGCAGTTGCGGCCGCAGTTCGCCCTCTTCCGGGTTCATGGTGCCGATCAGGACGAATTTGGCCGAATGTCGATGGGAGATGCCGTCGCGCTCGATCAGGTTGATACCGCTGGCGGCGACATCGAGCAGCAGATCGACCAAGTGATCGGGCAGCAGATTGACCTCATCGACATAGAGCACGCCACCGTCAGCCTTGGCCAGAACACCGGGCGAAAACTGCGCGCGACCGTCGCTCAGGGCAGCGTCGAGATCGAGGGTGCCGACCAGCCGCTCTTCGGTAGCGCCCAACGGCAACGTGACAAACTGGCCGCTGGCGAGCAGGTCCGCCAGGCCCCGGGCCAGCGTCGACTTGGCCATGCCGCGCGGACCTTCGATGAGTACGCCGCCGATTTTCGGGTCGATGGCGGTCAGGCACAGGGCGAGCTTCAAGTCATCGGCGCCGACCACGGCGGAGAGTGGGAAATGCGGGGTGTCGGTCATTTGGGTTTTCCCTTTCGTGGTCTTTGGTGTGCTTGAGTTTTAGTGGGGTGTCAGTTGGGTGGCCCTCACCCTAACCCTCTCCCAGAGGGAGAGGGAACTGATCCGGGTGTTCTTGAAAGTTGCGCCGACCTGAATTATCGATTTGAACTCAGGCCTCAAAACCACCACAAATCGGCCCCCTCTCCCTCCGGAAGAGGGCTGGGGTGAGGGTAGCTTTTTAGCGGCTACATATCTTCCTCGATATCCAACAGCAAATTCTCCAGCGCTTCTTTATAAGCCCCAGGCTCCAGCCACATCCCGCGCTGCTGCGCTTCGAGCATGCGTTCGGTCATGTCGCGCAACGCGTGGGGATTATGCTCACGAACAAAATCCCGGGTCGCCGGATCGAGCAAATATGCCTCCGCCAGCAACGCGTACTGATGGTCATCGATCAACTGCGTCGTTGCATCGAAGGCGAACAGATTATCAACCGTCGCCGCCAGTTCGAACGCGCCTTTGTAGCCGTGACGCTTGACCCCGTCGATCCACTTCGGATTCGCCGCGCGCGAGCGCACCACACGGTTCAACTCTTCCTTCAGGGTACGAATCTTCGGCAGATCCGGCTGGCTGTGATCGCCGTGATAACTGGCCGCCGCTTCGCCACGCAGCGTCTCCACCGCAGCGAGCATGCCGCCCTGAAACTGGTAGTAGTCGTTGGAATCAAGCAAGTCATGCTCGCGGTTGTCCTGGTTTTGCAGAACTGCCTGCACCTGGCTCAGACGCTGACTGAACTGCTCGCGGGCAGCCGTGCCCTCGTCGGCGCCGCCGTAAGCGTAGGCGCCCCAGTTCAGGTAGACCTCGGAGAGGTCTTCGCGGCTCTGCCACAGACGCCCATCGATCGCGCCTTGCACCCCGGCGCCATACGCCCCCGGTTTCGCGCCGAAGATGCGCCACCCGGCCTGACGCCGCGCCGTGTCCTCGTCGAGGCCTGATTGCAACAGCGCCTGGCGTTCGGCGCGCACCTTGGCGGCCAATGGGTTCAAGTCATCCGGCTCATCCAGCGCCGCCACCGCTTGCACGGCGGCGTCGAACAGGCGGATGAGATTGGCAAATGCATCACGGAAAAAGCCCGAGACGCGCAGCGTCACGTCGACCCTGGGGCGATCAAGCAGACTCAGCGGCAGAATCTCGAAATCATCCACGCGCTGACTGCCCGTGGCCCAGACCGGACGCACGCCCATCAACGCCATGGCCTGAGCGATGTCGTCGCCGCCGGTGCGCATGGTTGCGGTGCCCCACACGGACAGGCCGAGCTGGCGCAAGTGATCGCCGTGATCCTGCAAGTGTCGTTCGAGAATCAGCGTTGCCGACTGGAATCCGATGCGCCACGCGGTAGTCGTGGGCAGATTGCGCACGTCGACCGAGTAAAAGTTGCGCCCGGTGGGCAACACGTCGAGGCGGCCACGGCTCGGAGCACCGCTGGGGCCGGCGGGGACGAAACGACCGCTGAGGGCGTCAAGCAGACCGCGCATTTCGGCCGGGCCGCAAGCATCGAGGCGCGGGGCGACGACTTCGCGCAGATGCTCAATTATCGAATTAACCTCAGCCCAACCCGCCCCTTGTGGGAGCGAGCCTGCTCGCGAAGGCGTCGGGTCAAACAACTGGTCTTTTACTGACACACCGCTTTCGCGAGCAGGCTCGCTCGCACAGGGTACATTCAGTGTTTGGGAGATCAGGTCTGCGGCAAACAATTCGAGGCGTTCGCGGGTGTCGCCGGCGGTGCGCCAGACTTCTTCGCTGATGGTCTGCAACTCGGTCGGACGCGGACCGTTCCAAGGATCGGCCAAGACGCAATCCAGCGGATCAAAACCGAGATCAAACGCTTTGGCGAGTGCTCGCAGCAGACTCGACTGCGCGCCCTTGCCGTCACCGCGCGGGATGCGCAGCAACGCCAGCAACGTGTCAATGCGCAAGCGCCCGCTCGGCGATTCGCCAAAGATGTGCAAACCATCGCGAATCTGCGATTCCTTCAGGTCGCACAGATAAGTGTCCAAACGCGGCAACCAGATCGCCGCATCGGCGTCGCTGTCCAGCGCAGCATCCAGTTGCAGTTCACGGTCAATCTGCGTGTCACGCACCAATTGCAGAATGTCGCGCTGCAACTCGCGGGCACGGCGCGGATCGAGCAGTTGCGCCTCGTAATATTCGTCGGCCAGCAACTCCAGATTGCGCAGCGGCCCATAGGTTTCGGCGCGGGTCAGCGGCGGCATCAGGTGGTCGATGATCACCGCTTGCGTGCGCCGTTTGGCCTGGGCGCCCTCGCCCGGATCGTTGACGATAAACGGATAGATATTTGGCAGCGGGCCGAGCAGCGCGTCGGGCCAGCAGTTTTCCGAAAGGCCAACGCCTTTGCCCGGCAGCCATTCGAGGTTGCCGTGCTTGCCGACGTGGATGACACCGTGAGCGCCGTAGGTGTTGCGCAACCAGAAATAGAACGCCAGATAACCGTGCGGCGGAACCAGATCCGGGTCGTGATACACCGCGCTCGGATCGACCTGATAACCCCGGGCTGGCTGGATGCCGACAAAGGTCAGACCGAAACGCAGACCGGCGATCATCAGGCGACCGTCGCGGCACATCGGATCGTTTTGCGGCGCCCCCCAACGCTCGACTACCGCCGCGCGATTCGCTTCCGGCAACGCATTGAACATTGAAAGGTAATCGTCCATCGCCAGGCTCTGCTGGCACGGGCGCAGGTCGAGACTATCGAGGTCGTTGCTGACACCGCCGAGCAGTTGCTGGATCAGTTCGGTGCCGCTGTCGGGCAACTCGGCCGTGATCGGATAACCCTCTTCGCGCAATGCCCGCAGAATGTTCAGCGCCGCCGCCGGCGTATCGAGGCCGACGCCGTTGCCGATGCGGCCGTCGCGGGTCGGGTAGTTGGCGAGGATCAACGCGATGCGTTTTTCGCCGTTCGGCACGCGCGCCAGATCAACCCAGCGCCGCGCCAGTTCGGCGACGAAATCCATGCGCTCGGGCTGGGCACGGTAGCAGACCACATCGGACTGACTGCGCTCGCTGCGCCAGGCCAGATCCTTGAAGCTGATCGGTCGGCTGATGATGCGCCCGTCGAGTTCCGGCAAAGCAATGTGCATCGCCAGATCACGCGGCCCGAGGCCCTGCTCGCTGTCGCGCCAGCCGGGCTCATTGTCCTGAGCGCAGATCGCTTGAATCACCGGGATGTTGCGGCGAAACGGGCGCAGATGCGGCGCCTCGGGACTCGATTGGGCAAAACCGGTGGTGTTGAGAATCACCCCCGCCTCGACTTCATCCAGCCAGTCCTCGACCACAGACAGGCAACCGGGTTCTTTCAGACTGGCCACCGCGATCGGCAGCGGATTGAGTCCGGCTGCCTGCAAACGCTGACAGAACACATTGATGAACGCCGTGTTCGCCGCCTGCAAATGCGAGCGATAAAACAACAGCGCCGCCACCGGTTGACCGGGCAGCCATTCGGCTTGCCAGTCGCTCAGGGCAGCGCTGTTTTTCTGTGGGTGATAAATCGCCGTGCGCGGCAGGGTTTGCGGCTCGCTCCACGGGTAATCGCGGGCGAACCATTGGTGGGCCAGGCAACGGAAGAAAGCCAGTGCATTGCCCATGCCGCCCTGACGCAGAAATTGCCAGAGTCTATCGCGCACTTCGGCGCTGACCGTGCTCAAGTCACTGAGCTCGGGGTCCGGGCGGTCATCGCCGGGCACCAGAATCAGTTGCACGCCGCGTTCGGACAACTCGACCAGCCGCTCGACGCCGTAGCGCCAATAGGCAATGCCGCCATGCAGGGAGATCAGAATGACCTTGGCGTGGCGCAGCACTTCGTCGACATACAGATCGACCGAGGCATGATTCTGCACCTGCATCGGGTTGGCCAGACGCAGGCTCGGGTAGTCATCGGGCAATTGCTGCGCAGCCTCGGCAAGCAGCGCCAGGCTGGAATCGCCGCTGCACAGGATCACCAGCTCGGCGGGGGTTTGGCCAAGGTCGGCAATGTTGTCATCCGAGACGAAACCGCCGGGCTGGGTCCTGAGCAGGTGCATGGCTTAAACGCTGAGCGCAGCGCGCAATTGCGCTTCGAGTTGTGCGGCATCGAGTTCCTGACCGATCAGCACCAGACGCGTGACGCGCGCTTCTTCGGCGCCCCACTGACGGTCGAAATGCTTGTCGAAACGCGTGCCCACACCCTGGATCAACAGGCGCATCGGCTTGTTCGGAATCGCCGCGAAGCCTTTCACGCGCAGAATGCCGTGCTGCACCACCAATTGCGTCAGCGCGTCGAGCAGCAGGCTTTCGTCGGCTTGCGGCAGTTCGATGGAGATCGAATCGAAGGCGTCGTGATCGTGGTCGTCGTCATCACCGTCGTGATGGTGATCGTGGTGACTGTGGCGGCTGTCGATGTGCTCCTCGGAGCCGGCACCGAGACCGATCAGCACGTCGAGCGGCAGGCGGCCGTTGCTGGCTTCGATGATTTTGACTGCTGGCGGCAGCTCTTCGGCGACTTCTGCGCGCACCCGAGCCAGATCTTCCGCGCTGGTCTGGTCGGCTTTGTTGAGGATGACCAGGTCAGCACTGGCCAGTTGATCTGCGAACAACTCGTGCAGCGGCGACTCGTGATCAAGGTTCGGATCGAGTTTGCGCTGGGCATCGACCTGATCCGGGAACGCTGCGAAGGTGCCAGCAGCGACGGCCGGGCTGTCGACCACGGTGATCACCGCGTCAACGGTACAGGCGCTACGGATTTCCGGCCACTGGAAGGCTTGCACCAGCGGTTTTGGCAGGGCCAGGCCGGAGGTTTCGATAAGGATGTGATCAAGGTCACCGCGACGGGCCACCAGTTCGCGCATCACCGGAAAGAACTCTTCCTGCACCGTGCAGCACAGGCAGCCGTTGGCCAGCTCATATACGCGGCCGCTGGCCTCTTCTTCGGTGCAGCCGATGGTGCATTGCTTGAGGATTTCACCGTCGATGCCGAGCTCGCCAAACTCATTGACGATCACCGCAATGCGCCGGCCCTGAGCGTTATCGAGCATGTGCCGCAGCAGCGTGGTTTTGCCTGAACCGAGGAAACCGGTGACGATGGTGACGGGGAGTTTGGCCAGTGTTTTCATCGGTATGCCCTTTGGCAAGCGGCGGGCATACGGGACGAGAACCGGCAGCGCGCATGCACGCCGGAAGCATTCGCCACCGGATCACCCCGCCCGGTTGTAGTGAGAATCTGTGACGAGGCAGGTCTCCTGGCTGACGGCGTTCAGGCGCTGGGCCTGGCGTTCATTGCGCCTTCCCGCTGGCTCATCGGTTGAGCTGGCAGTGGCGTGGCAACGAACATCACCGTTCACAGTTGCGGGGGCAGCCGCGGCTTTGACCGCGTTCCCTTCTTAGCTTCGGCGAGTGCCGAAGAACCTCGAAAGCGCAAGGCTACGCATGGTGTGGGGATGGGTCAATGGGCGCAGGTGTTGAGCCTTGCGGTTGGGGGCATATCCGTTGCTTCGGGTGCTGCCGCTGGCGGTTTCGCTCTTACAGCGACTCACTTTTTCAAACACCGGAATGCCGGCCCAGCAAAAAGTAAGCAAAAGGCTTTGCCCCGGCGTACGGCCCGCTCGCTGGGGCTCGGGGTACCTTCGTTACGGGACCGATCCCGTAACGAAGCCTGCCGAAGGGGCAAAAGATCAAGAGCCAGAGCAAAAGCCCCTCACCCTAGCCCTCTCCCGGAGGGAGAGGGGACTGACCGAGGTGTTCAGGCGAAATACGCCGACTTGCGATATCGAGTCGAATGCAGATTCTGAAAAGCCCGCAAATCGGCTCCCTCTCCCTCGGGAGAGGGCTGGGCGGGCGGCGTTCCGATGAGGGGCGAATCCAACACAGATCCAAAGCAGACCACACGCTTTTCACCACTCAACAATGAGCGCAAGCTCGAGTGCTCTTGATCTTGATCCACCGGCGACGTCGGAAGGCTGAGTGGAGGGATTGATCCGGGCGTGGGAGCGCAGCGACCGTCTGGCGCAGCCAGACACAGCGCAAGGAGGTGCAGCGAAGCAAACCGGAGCCGCTGCGCCCGGATCAGTCCCGCAGCGAAGGAACCCGAGCCTGCGAAGGCCGAACGTAGGAGCAAGCCTTTTTGGGTACTTTTCGGCGTTTGGAAAAAGTGCCTCGCCGTAAGGGCGAAACCGTAATCAGCAACACCCGCAGCAACGGATATACACACAAAAACATCAGAAAAATCCCCCACCGCAGCACCGAAAACTCCCCGGAAATTGACTAAAAACCCAAACCCATGTTCTCCTGCCCACCTTGTTACGGGTGCCCTTCACAGGGTGAAACGGGAAACCGGTGAATCATGTGCTTTACTCAAAGCCATGTCAGTCCGGTGCTGCCCCCGCAACGGTAAGCGAGCGAAGCGTCAGATCCACTGTGCCCCGGCATGGGAAGGTGACGCTTGCAGGTCGGCGACAAGCCAGCCCCTCGCAAGCCCGGAGACCGGCCCGCAACACCCAGCGCGCGCAAGCGTCGCTGACCACAAACAAACCCGCGGTGGGCGGGCGCTGTTCGAAATCCCTGCGTGCCCGGCTCGCAGGGATTTTCGTGCGCTCTGTTTACCCGCTGACATTTCAGAGGGAAGCGCTATGTCGATCATCAGCAATACCGTCAGCCACACTGACCACATCTCCA
The DNA here is from genome assembly GCF_019145375.1 of Pseudomonas triticicola. Lineage (NCBI taxonomy): Bacteria > Pseudomonadati > Pseudomonadota > Gammaproteobacteria > Pseudomonadales > Pseudomonadaceae > Pseudomonas > Pseudomonas triticicola. The sequence goes on from NZ_JAHSTX010000001.1 coordinate 1,888,769, forward strand.
GCAGCACCACACTCGGCCAACGCGTGGCCGCCGCCCTCTTCGCCTCGATCCTCGGTGCCAGCCTGGTCTGGTTCGCCGGTTTCTCGCACATCGAGGCGGTGCACAACGCCGCCCACGATACCCGCCACAGCGCCGCGTTCCCGTGCCACTGAGGCTTGCCGAGATGATCAAGCGTATCGCGCAAACCGCAGGCTTCACCGGCTTGCTGGCCGCCCTGCTGCTGACCCTGCTGCAGAGTTTCTGGGTTTCGCCACTGATTCTGCAGGCCGAAACCTTCGAGAAATCCGAACCGGTCGCGCAAGTTCACGAACACGCCGCCGGCACCGCCGCCCACAGCCATGATGGCGAAGCCTGGGAGCCGGAAGACGGCTGGCAGCGCGTGGTCTCGACTACTGGCGGCAATCTGGTGGTGGCGGTGGGTTTCGCCCTCATGCTCGCCGGCCTGTACACCTTGCGCGCGCCAACCAAAACCTCGCAAGGGCTGCTCTGGGGTCTGGCCGGTTACGCGACGTTCGTTCTCGCGCCGACCTTGGGCCTGCCACCTGAATTGCCGGGCACTGCGGCTGCCGATCTGGCTTCGCGGCAGATCTGGTGGATCGGCACTGCCGCTTCGACCGCCGTCGGCCTGGCACTGATCGCCTTCAGCCGCCACTGGCTGATGAAGCTTCTCGGTGTGGCGATTCTCGCCGTGCCGCATGTGATCGGCGCGCCGCAACCGCAGGTGCATTCGATGCTTGCCCCAGAGGCACTGGAAACCCAGTTCAAAATCGCTTCGCAGCTGACCAACGTCGCGTTCTGGCTGGCCTTGGGCCTGATCAGTGCATGGTTGTTCCGCCGCAAAAGCGCAGGCCCATATCAGGCATGACCGATGACCGCGCAGCGCCGACCCTGGTGGTCGGCCTCGGCTGCCAGCGGGGCTGCCCGGCCAGTACGTTGCGTGCGTTACTCGATCAAGCGTTGCAGGCGCACCGCATCGAGCTGCGAGCGGTCAAGGCTTTGGCGAGTATCGACCTCAAGCGCGACGAACCGGGGTTGCTGGAACTGGCCACACAATTGAACCTGCCGCTGCAGTATTTCAACAGTGCCGAACTGGCGCCCTATCAGCAGCGCCTCAGCCATCAATCGCAGATCGCCTTTGAGCGCACCGGCTGCTACGGCGTGGCGGAAAGCGCCGCGCTGGCTCTCGCCGAGCAACTGATTCAGGCGCCGGCGAAACTGCTGATCCACCGGCAGAAATATGCGCAGGCCACGCTGGCATTGGCCGGCGCTGCATAAAATCCCGATAATCCCCGCCATCGATCATGAGCACGCTTCATCTGCAGTGTGCCTGCGCCTCTTCACAAGGATTCAACGATGACCGTCTACTTCATCGGCGCCGGCCCCGGCGACCCGGAACTCATCACCGTCAAAGGCCAACGGCTGATTCGCAGCTGCCCGGTGATCATTTATGCCGGTTCGCTGGTACCCGCAGCGGTGCTGGAAGGTCATCAGGCCGACACCGTGGTCAACAGCGCTGAACTGCATCTGGAACAGATCATCGATCTGATCAGGACTGCCCATGCCCAAGGCCAGGATGTGGCCCGTGTGCATTCCGGAGACCCAAGTCTGTACGGCGCGATCGGTGAGCAGATCCGCTACTTGCGTGAGCTGAACATTCCTTTCGAGATCATTCCGGGCGTAACCGCGACGGCGGCATGCGCAGCGCTGCTGGGCGCCGAGTTGACCCTGCCGGACATTTCGCAAAGCGTGATCCTGACCCGTTACGCCGACAAGACCGCGATGCCCGCCGGCGAAGAACTGGCGAGCCTGGCGCAGCACGGCGCGACCATGGCCATTCATCTGGGGGTCAATCATCTGGAAAAGATACTGGTTGAACTGCTGCCGCATTACGGCGCGGACTGCCCGATTGCCGTTATTCACCGCGCGACATGGCCGGATCAGGACTGGGTGGTAGGTACATTGGCGGACATTGCCGCAAAGGTCGAGGCCAAAGGCTTTCGGCGTACGGCGCTGATTCTGGTCGGGCGGGTGCTGGGCAGCGAGGTGTTCAGCGAGTCGTCGTTGTATCGCGCCGGGCATGCGCATCTTTATCGCCCTTGAAGACGCTTTCGCGAGCAGGTCGCTCCCACAGGTGATTGCATTTCATTGTGGGAGCGAGCCTGCTCGCGAATGGGCGGTGAAAGTGGCCCATAAAAAAACGGCGCTCACGGGGCGCCGTTTTTCATGTTCGCAGCGAACGCCTTAGTAGTAGGCGTTTTCTTTCTGCGTGTGGTCGGTCACGTCGCGAACGCCTTTGAGCTCCGGGATGCGCTCGAGCAGAGTGCGCTCGATGCCTTCCTTCAAGGTCACGTCAGCCTGGCCGCAGCCCTGGCAACCGCCACCAAACTGCAAAACAGCGATGCCGTCCTCGACCACATCGATCAGGCTGACCTGACCGCCGTGGCTGGCCAGCCCCGGGTTGATTTCGGTTTGCAGGTAGTAGTTGATGCGCTCGTTGACCGGGCTGTCGGCATTGACCATCGGCACTTTGGCATTTGGCGCCTTGATGGTCAGCTGGCCGCCCATACGGTCGGTGGCATAGTCGACAACGGCGTCGTCAAGAAACGCTTCGCTGAAGGAATCGATGTAAGCGGTGAAGCTTTTCAGCCCCAGCGCGGTATCTTCAGGTTTCTCTTCGCCCGGCTTGCAGTAGGCAATGCAGGTTTCGGCGTACTGGGTACCAGGCTGGGTAATGAAGACACGGATGCCGATGCCCGGGGTGTTCTGCTTGGAGAGCAGATCAGCCAGGTAATCATGGGCGGCGTCGGTAATGGTAATAGCGGTCATAAAAACTCCTCGCAGGCTTGGGCGCAGTTTACGCCAATCGGCGCGGCTGACAAAGTCCTAGTATTTTTGTCGGGAAAGAAACCCGGCATATGCCTGCGAATGCTCAAAGGTTCTCGTACCGGTTCATATCCAGCACACCCTCTTCCACCGGATCGGTTTCATGGATGTACTGGCTCAGATCGTGGAAATACAGCCAGAACTGCGGATGACTGCGACGAATGCCCCAGCGTTCGACGATCTTGTCGAACCGATTGGCATCCTTGGCATTCTCCATCGCATCGACGAACGCCGGCACCTGCTCGGCCGGTACGTTGAAGATGAAGTTCGGGTAACTGGTGAGTACGCCCGGATAGATCGTCAATGTGTCGAGGCCCGGTTGATAGCGCAGCGACTCACCGAGCAAAAACGCCACGTTGCTGTGGGCGCGGTTGCGCAGCACGCTGTAGACCTCGCGCTTGCCGCTGGCGGTTTCGACGCGCAGCAAGGTCGCTTCGGGCAACTGGTCGATGACTTTCAACCCTGCGGCCGGTCGCGAGGCCAGACGGCTCAGGGCCTGCTCGGCGTTCTGCAACGCCGGATCGATATTCGGTCGCGAGCAATAAGCGCCGTCGCAGCGATTGATCGGGTCCGGCCGCGCGTTCAGATCACCGTAGCGCGCCAGCAACTGCATGGCGAAATCGTGTTTCGGGTCTTTTTCGTCGAGTTTGAGCGCGGTCGGTTTGTCGTCATCGATGGCCTCGTAATCGAGCCACATCTTGAACTGGCCGCCGTCCTGGTACCAATCGTTGAGGTAATCCTCGCGCGAGTCAGCGGGCATCAGGCGCAGGAAGTTCTGCTCGGCGCCGTTACGGATCAGGTCGAAATACAGACGGGTCTGCGCCTGATGGGAGACGTTGCCGAACACGTCGAAATTGACCGCGAGCTGGTAATAGGTGCGCTCCAGCAGCGGATAATCGAACAGCCACATGGTTTGCGGCACCTCACCGATCAGCCCCTTGGTCACCGAAGCACTGTCGAAATGGCGGAAAATGCTCAGCAAGGCGTTGTCGTTGCCGGCCCACAGCGTCGACCAGCTCGGCGCCGGCAGATCGGCATAGCTGTCGCGGCGCAGTGCCTCGTATTCGTTGCGCTTGTCGCGGTAGTTGCGCCACAGGCTCAGCACGCTGCCGACATCGTCGTTCTGCCCCGGCATCGCCAGCAGCGGCGTAGCCTGGCCACGGTAGTTCGGGTCGGTGATGTAGAGATCATGTTCCGGCGCCTGGAACAGCGCCCAGAAGTTGTCGCGGATCACGTCGGTCGCGATCTGCCCACGGCACACCGGCCCGCGAATGAAGGTGCGGACGAAGTATTCAGCGTTATCGAGCATGAACTGATAGCGCGCCTGCGCCGGAATCGCTTCGAAAGTGGCAAACGGATTGGCACGGCTTTGCGGGCCGTACCCCGGCAGCGCATTGACCTGCCAGTTGCCGTTGTAGAACAGGCTCTTGATCCGCGCCATTTTGGCTGCGCTCAGCGGATAAGTGATGTGCGTCTTGTGCACGATCACCCCCTGCACCGGCCACAAGCGGTAATACACCTGCGTGCCCGGGTCGTCGTTGGGGCGGCGCGTGGCGATCAGGTCGATCGGCTGGCCGCTCGGCGTCCGCGAACGTACCCACTGGAAATAATGCCCCGGCTCACCATCCTTGAAATAGATGTGCGCCAGATACCAGTGCTCGAACAACCAGCGCCCGACCAGACTCTGCCGCGCACCGGGGGCGTTGAGCAGGTTTTCCCACTGCAGGATCTGCATGGCCTCTTTGGCACTCGGCGCCAGGCTCTGCTCGTCAATCGGCGCGCCAGACGCCAGCCAGCGCTGCAGAGTCTGGTATTGCTGGTCGGTCAGGCCAGTGACCGCCAGCGGCATGCCCTCTTTCGGGTGCGCGCCGGCATATCCGTCGAACTCCGCAGGCATTGCGCATAGATTGTTGCGATTGAGCCCTAGAACAATGTCTTCCGGCAGTTTGGCGTTCGGCGTCAGCGGCGTCTTGTGGCCGAGTTCAAGCATGCGTGCCATCAGCGCGGCCTGACTGCCCTGGGCATCGAGCACCGAATAGAAGTCTTTCTGCTGCCAGGCGCGCTTGCCGAACGCGTCGTAAAACAAGCGCGTGGTCGGTGCCGCCTGGGTGCGTTCGCCGTCGTACACCGGCATCTTGCTCGCACCACGGGCGGCGCCTTCGCCACTGCCGAGATTGAGCTGACAGGCCGAGTCATAGCACGCATGGCAGGCTACGCACTTCTCGGTGAAGATCGGTTGGATATCCCGGGTGTAGGAGATGGAAGAAGAAATGGCGGAATCTTGCGCCGCAACGCTCCCGCTCAGGACCAGCAACCATAAACTGATGAAGCGGTGCGGCATGCTGCTGATCTCGATGGTAAAAAAAGGCTGCGATTCTACCGTTTTGACGCTCGTACCAACATGAGCGATATTCATGCAAAAGCTGCACATGCTCCAAAAGCGCACAGGTTTGCTATGATCGCGCTCCTTCGTAATGGCCTTTCCGAGTAGTCCACATGTCCGATCGCAGCGTCCGCCTTCAAGCTCTCAAGCAAGCCCTCAAAGAGCGCATCCTGATTCTCGACGGCGGGATGGGCACGATGATCCAGAGCTACAAGCTCGAAGAGCAGGATTATCGCGGCAAACGCTTCGCGGACTGGCCGAGCGACGTCAAGGGCAACAACGACCTGCTGGTGATCACCCGTCCGGACGTGATCGGCGGCATCGAAAAAGCCTACCTGGACGCCGGCGCCGACATTCTCGAAACCAACACTTTCAACGCCACGCGCATTTCCATGGCCGATTACGGCATGGAAGAGCTGGCGTACGAGTTAAACGTAGAAGGCGCACGTCTGGCGCGCAAGATTGCCGACGCCAAGACCGCCGAAAACCCGGCCAAGCCGCGCTTCGTTGCCGGCGTGCTCGGCCCGACCAGCCGCACCTGCTCGCTGTCGCCCGACGTCAACAACCCCGGCTACCGCAACGTCACCTTCGATGAGCTGGTGGAAAACTACACCGAAGCCACCAAAGGTCTGATCGAGGGCGGCGCCGATCTGATCCTGATCGAAACCATCTTCGACACCCTCAACGCCAAAGCGGCGATCTTCGCCGTGCAGGGCGTGTTCGAGGAGCTGCACATCGAACTACCGATCATGATTTCCGGGACCATCACCGATGCCTCCGGCCGGACCCTGTCGGGCCAGACCACCGAGGCGTTCTGGAACTCCGTGGCCCACGCCAAGCCGATCTCCGTGGGTTTGAACTGCGCCCTCGGCGCCAGCGAACTGCGCCCGTACCTGGAAGAGCTGTCGAACAAGGCCAGCACCCACGTATCCGCGCACCCAAACGCCGGCCTGCCGAACGAATTCGGCGAGTACGACGAACTGCCGTCGCAAACCGCGAAAGTCATCGAAGAGTTCGCCCAGAGCGGTTTCCTCAACATCGTCGGCGGTTGCTGCGGCACCACGCCGGGCCACATCGAAGCCATCGCCAAAGCCGTGGCCGGTTACGCGCCGCGGCAGATTCCGGACATTCCCAAGGCCTGCCGCCTCTCCGGTCTGGAGCCGTTCACCATCGATCGCAGCTCGCTGTTCGTCAACGTCGGCGAGCGCACCAACATCACCGGTTCGGCAAAATTCGCCCGCCTGATCCGTGAAGACAACTACACCGAAGCCCTCGAAGTCGCGCTGCAGCAGGTCGAGGCCGGCGCGCAGATCATCGACATCAACATGGACGAGGGCATGCTCGATTCGAAGAAGGCCATGGTCACCTTCCTCAATCTGATCGCCGGCGAACCGGATATCTCGCGCGTGCCGATCATGATCGACTCGTCGAAATGGGAAGTCATCGAAGCCGGCCTCAAGTGCATTCAGGGCAAGGGCATCGTCAACTCGATCAGCATGAAAGAAGGCGTCGAGCAGTTCATCCATCACGCCAAGCTGTGCAAGCGCTACGGTGCTGCGGTGGTAGTGATGGCCTTCGACGAAGCCGGCCAGGCCGACACCGAAGCGCGCAAGAAAGAGATCTGCAAACGCTCCTACGACATTCTGGTCAACGAAGTCGGCTTCCCGCCGGAAGACATCATCTTCGACCCGAACATCTTCGCCGTCGCCACCGGCATCGAAGAGCACAACAACTACGCCGTCGACTTCATCAATGCCTGCGCCTACATCCGCGATGAGCTGCCGTATGCGCTGAGCTCCGGCGGTGTGTCCAACGTGTCGTTCTCGTTCCGTGGCAACAACCCGGTGCGTGAGGCGATTCACTCGGTGTTCCTGCTCTACGCGATCCGCGCCGGGCTGACCATGGGCATCGTCAACGCCGGCCAGCTGGAAATCTACGATCAGATCCCGGTCGAGCTGCGCGACGCGGTCGAAGACGTGATCCTCAACCGCACCCCGGACGGCACCGACGCCCTCCTCGCCATCGCCGACAAGTACAAGGGCGACGGCAGCGTCAAGGAAGCCGAGACCGAAGAGTGGCGTAACTGGGACGTCAACAAACGTCTGGAACACGCACTGGTCAAGGGCATCACCACGCACATCGTTGAAGACACCGAAGAATCCCGACAGTCGTTCGCGCGCCCGATCGAAGTGATCGAAGGCCCGTTGATGTCCGGCATGAACATCGTCGGCGACCTGTTCGGCGCCGGCAAAATGTTCCTCCCGCAGGTGGTGAAATCCGCCCGCGTGATGAAGCAGGCCGTAGCGCACTTGATTCCGTTCATCGAACTGGAGAAAGGCGACAAGCCGGAAGCCAAGGGCAAGATCCTCATGGCTACGGTGAAAGGCGATGTGCACGACATCGGCAAGAACATCGTCGGCGTCGTGCTCGGCTGCAACGGCTATGACATCGTCGATCTCGGGGTGATGGTCCCGGCGGAGAAAATCCTCCAGGTCGCCAAAGAAGAAAAGTGCGACATCATCGGCCTTTCCGGCCTGATCACCCCGTCGCTGGACGAGATGGTTCACGTTGCCCGTGAAATGCAGCGTCAGGATTTCCATCTACCGCTGATGATCGGTGGCGCAACCACCTCCAAAGCGCATACGGCGGTGAAGATCGAGCCCAAGTACAGCAACGACGCAGTGGTCTACGTGACCGACGCCTCGCGCGCCGTGGGTGTGGCGACACAGTTGTTGTCCAAGGAATTGAAAGCCGGCTTCGTCGAGAAGACCCGCCTTGAATACATCGACGTGCGCGAGCGCACTTCCAACCGCAGCGCCCGCACCGAACGTCTGAGCTACGCCGCCGCGATCGCGAAGAAGCCGCAATTCGACTGGGCCAATTATCAGCCAGTGAAACCGACCTTCACCGGCAGCAAGGTGCTCGACAATATCGATCTGAAAGTGCTGGCCGAATACATCGACTGGACACCGTTCTTCATTTCCTGGGACCTGGCCGGCAAGTTCCCGCGCATCCTCGAAGACGAAGTGGTCGGTGAAGCCGCCACTGCGCTGTACAAGGACGCGCAGGAAATGCTCGCCAAGCTGATCGACGAAAAACTGATCAGCGCCCGTGCGGTGTTCGGTTTCTGGCCGGCCAATCAGGTCAACGAAGACGACATCGAGCTGTACGACGATAATGGCAAGCCGTTGGCCAAGCTGCATCACCTGCGTCAGCAGATCATCAAGACCGACGGCAAACCGAACTTCTGCCTCGCCGACTTCGTTGCGCCGAAAGACAGCGAAGTGACCGATTACGTCGGTGGTTTCATCACCACCGCTGGCATCGGCGCCGAAGAAGTGGCCAAGGCCTATCAGGACGCGGGCGACGATTACAACTCGATCATGGTCAAGGCCCTCGCCGACCGCCTGGCCGAAGCCTGCGCCGAATGGCTGCACCAGCAAGTGCGCAAAGAGCACTGGGGTTATGCCAAGGATGAAACGCTCGACAACGAAGCGCTGATCAAAGAGCAATATCGCGGCATCCGCCCGGCGCCCGGCTATCCAGCCTGCCCGGATCACACCGAGAAGGCTGCGCTGTTCACCCTGCTCGATCCTCAAGCAGCCGAAATGCGCGCCGGGCGCAGCGGCGTGTTCCTCACCGAGCACTACGCGATGTTCCCCGCCGCTGCGGTCAGTGGCTGGTACTTCGCCCATCCGCAGGCGCAATACTTTGCCGTGGGCAAGATCGACAAGGATCAGGTGCAGAGCTACACCGCGCGCAAAGGCCAGGATCTGAGCGTAACCGAGCGCTGGCTGGCGCCGAATCTGGGTTATGACAGCTGAGTTGGACCTCAGACCTGGGAGCGCCCTGCCCCCAGGTCAGCTCGATCAATCAGTCGCGGCGCCACGAAGGCCCGGGTTTCGGTGAAGAGGGGGCCGGTGGCGACGCTCGCTCATCCTGCGACGCCAGGCTCTCCAGTTCTGTGCGGGTCAAAGCCTTGAGTTTCTCGGTGCGCGCCTCCGCCAGTTCGATTTCAAGCACCCTCATTGCGTCCAGATAATCGCTGTTTTCTTTATCGGGGTAGGCATCCTCGACCGCTTCGTGCCGTCGGGTGGCGTCGCGCTCAAGTGCCTCGAACGCCTCGATGTGGCGATCCTGCAGATAGCGGATCCAGTAGTCCCGCGCAATCAGGTCTTCCAGAAACATGGGGGATGCCTCGTCCGCGAGAACCGAGGCTCGCGCGTCGAGCAATCGCCGCCCGCGAATCGGTGAGTCGTACAACATGTGTTCGGGTTGCGCCGGCAGCTCGAGGTCGTCCGGCCAGCCGCGTGTCAGGCCGATGCGGTATTTCAGGCGGACTTCCGCGCGATCCTTGTTCCTGGCGGCGGCTTCGGCCAGTCGATCCACCCTTTCCAGGCGGAACAGTCGTCGAGTCAGATCAAGCAACGCTCTGCCGCGTTGCAGCGGGCGATGCCGTGGAATGTCGCGCAGGGCGTTGTACTCGTACACGCGGGTTTCCAGTTCGCTGAAAGACAGGATTCGGCCATCGGGGCACGTGCCGTGGGTTTCGGCGTTGAGGAACAACAACTCGCGCAGTTCAGCGTTTTCCGTGGCGGCCTGGATCACCTGCCAGACCCGATGGGTCAGATCGGCGCCGGCAAACCTGAATTCCAGGGTGTCGGGCAAGGTCGAGAGCAAATGAAAGAACGCCTCATGATTGGCCTGTCGTGCCAGTTGCAGCCATAGAGCTTGCCGCGCAGCACGCGCATCTGCATGGGTATAGGTCATCCAGGTTTCCATCGCCGGCGCCGCCACGTTCTGCGCCGGATTGGCAATCACCTCCGCTGCTTCCACAGCGGCATGCGTATCCACGGACCTGCTACCGCCACCACCGCCGCCACGCGGATCATCGTCGTTGTCGCTGTCGGAGCCTGAGCCTGAGCCTGAGCCTGAGCCCGAATCCGATTCGGAACCGATATCGCTTTCCGAGTCGCTCATACGCTCGGCGATCAAGCGCTGCAAGGTCTCCGGCGTGTAGCCCAGCACATCACCGCCGCCATGCGCAACGCTGTAGGCCCTGATCTGCTCCAATGCGTTAAGCGACAGCGAGTTCTCCGAAAGGTCGGTGCCCGCCACGAGAGCCTCGTGATTGCCGCCCAACAGTCGGTCCGGGAACATCATGATGTTGTTGCCCGACAGGTCCAGCCTTTGCAGATGCGCCAGTTCAAGCACGCCTTCAGGCCAGAAATCCAGACCGTTCTGGCCGAGGTTGAGGGTTTCCAGGCCGCTGAAGGTTCCGGCGTTGAATTCTTCCAGCTGATTGTGACTGAGGTCGAGCCAGCGTAGCCGCGCCCCGCTCGCGTACTGATACACCGATTGCGCCACGGCCAGGCGATTACCGCTCAATTCCAGCCGCTCGAGCTGGCTCAGGCTGCCGACAGCTTCCGGCAGGCGTGCCAGTCCATTGCCATTGAGCATCAGAGTGGTCAACTCAGGGAACGCCAGGCAAAAGAGGTTGAAACTCTCGATGGAAAACTTTGCCCCGGTCAGGTCCAGTGTTCGCACATGGGAAAACACGTTTGACAGCGCGGGCAAATCACCCATGCCGCCTGCTGAAAGGCTCAGCGTCCGGCCGGCGGATTCGGTATGGCCAGTTAGACCGTCCCGCCAGCAAGCGCGGATCCTGGTCGCATCGAAGAACCTTGTTGATGGCGACGCCCGTTCACCAGCCCCCTGCGCCGGGTTGAAGATCCAGCCGTTCAACTCACGCGTCAGCGCCTCGTTACTTGCTCGCCACTGGGTCAGTCTGCCCACCATTTGCTCAGGGGACAGACCTTCATCGCGTAAACGCTCAACGCTGGCCTGGGCATTTTCAAGCGAAAGCGACGGAAAGATTTCCAGCACTATCCGACTCATGTCGGTACCTGGCGTAATGGCCGTGGCAGGTGGCAGCGGCAACAGATGGGCGGCGCGATTCAGTGCCGTGTCAGACGTGGCACCGCTAAAACTGGCGAGTAACGATGGCGATTGCGATTCGAACCGTTGCAGCGCCCCTTCGGGCAAACCCAAGGTCATTTCGATACGTCGCTGCGCCGCCTTTATGCTCGCTTCGCCGTCGGGCTTGAAGAGGTTGTTCAACAGGCGGGTCTTGAGCAGCACAGCGTCGTTGGCGAGCACGTGTTCGGGGAGCGAACCGATGGTGTTATGACGCAAATCCAGTGCCTGCAAATGCCTCAGGTTCTCCGCCCCCTTCGGCCATTGATTGAGCCCGCTTGAGCTGAGGTTCAGTGTCTTTAGCCCGGTCAGGCGAGAAACGTCCAGTGTGTCCAGGCGATTGAGCCGGGCATTGAGATGTTCCAGACTGCTCAGCGCGTCGAATTGGCCTTGAACCTCAGGAGTCACGACAATACGGTTGTAAGACAGGTCCAGCTGTGCGAGCTGCGGCAAATCGGCGGGCCGGACCGGCACTTCGGTCAATCCGCAGGAGGTGATTTCCAGGGTGGTGGCGCCACTGAATGCCTGGAGAAAGCCGCGAATCTGTTCGATCGGCACAGTCAACCGGTCCAGCCGAACGTTCTGCACATGGGCAAACGTACCGGCCGGCAACTGCGGCAGCTCGCTGACCGACTCCGCGCCCTGCGCCCAGGCGGTGTCCACCAGTTCAAACATGCTGGCGTCGTCGAGATCGCTGCCGGATGTCCAGTCCATGGCATTGAAGGGATGAACATCGTCGTTCAAGCGATAACGCCTGCGGATGGCCGCGCGCCAGTTTTTTTCCAGGGCACGAACCACGCGGGCATTGGGTGGCGTTTGCCAGCGTGCTGCTGGCGTCGCATTACGCAATCCTCCGGATGCGGTAGCCTCGTAGAATTGGCGGAAAATTGCGCTGTGTTCCAAGCGCAGAATCTCCACGGCATTGAGCCGGGTTTCCGGGGTGTTCCACAGGCTCATGATGCGCTGAGGTAATGGATTGAGACGGCCGGCCTCGCCGGTGAGGAACTGCAGTTCCCCAGCGCAGTATTGGCGGACCATGAAGTCCAGATCAACCAGATGTCCCCACTCCCCCATGTAGCTTTTCACATAGTCGTAAGCAGGTTTGAACGCTTCATGGGAGAACTTCGACCAGTCCAGGGACAAACCGGCCCAGAGTTTCTCGCGCCCGACATACAGGGTCTGTGGAAGGGAGGCGATGGCGGTCTGTGTCAGATCCAGGCGTTCCAGCTCCGGCAGTCGTTCCACATAAGACGGCCACTGCGTCAGGCCCGGCGCTTCAACCTTGAGTTTCTTCAGTCGTGCAAGGGGGGCCAGATCAAGGTCAGGCGCGCTGCCTGCGCCTCCGGCAAAATCGAGATGAAGCTCCTCAACGGCCGTCAAGCTACGCAATCTTGTCGACAGATCGGCAGCCATCACTCTGGCTGGCGTCCGGAACTTGAGCTTTTTCAAGGCAGACATGCGAGTCACGGTCAGGGGCAAGGTCGTCAATGACTGCTCACGCTCCATGTAGGTGCCAAACAGACTGCCCCGCTCTCCCAGCGACAACTTTTCGACATTGGCAAATCGCGCCAGGAAGGCGTCAGCATTGGCATCGGTCAAGCCACCGCCGCCAATCGAAAGCTCACGCACATGAGCAAAATCAGCGGTCAGCTCTGGCAAAGGGTCGTAGGTGAGAATCGAGAGCTGATCGGCACCCGCGAGCCCAGTGGACAACGCGTTGCGCCAGCAGGCTTTCAGCGCTTGCGCGGTGCGAAACTTGTAATTTGTCCCGGAACGTTCCCACGGCGGCGGCGTCGCGGTCCCTGACCATTCATCCAGCGTCAAATTCAGCTGTTCCCACTCACGCCGACGTGATTGCAACAGCTCGAAAATGCCGCGGTCGTCTTTTCCTGCCCGATATTGGTCAAGGAGGAAGCCGCGAGCCTGTTCCTCGGTCAGCTGCGGGTAGATATCCTGCACATGACCCAGCAGGTTCGGTGCCCATCCCGCGCCGCGTCCACTGGCGGGATAACCGATCAACGTGCCGTTCACTCGCACCGGCGGTTTCATCCACTTGGCCTGGGGCGCCAGCAGCGCGTGGGCATCAGCCTGATGCTGGTCGGCGTAATCGATGATCTTTGCTTGCAACTCGGCAGACTGCCCGACCTCAGGCACACCGAGGCTGCGGCGCGCATGATCCGGCAGGGCATGCATGATCGACGGGTAAAAGTTGTCGCCGGTGCGAGGCAGGCTGTTGAGTGCTTCACCGCGTTCGTTGAATGCTTGAAACTGAACGCCTTTTTTAATCAGGTATTTTTTCTCGCCGGCTGTTTCAGTGCCGATGCTGTCAAGCAGCATGCCGGCGTCATGGCCCTCGCGAACTTCAATGCGAATACTGTCGGGCCAACCGGCCAATTGCGCCAGCGTGTGCAACGCCAGGCGCCTGCTGTCCGCAGAGGCGACGTTTTCGCTGCGCAGACCGGCATATGCCGCTACCTGGCGACTTTGACGCGCGTACCAGCGGGCCTCTTCCAGCAGGCGCAGCGGTACTCGTTGCCCTGAGCCAAGTCGTTCAAGATCATCGGGGCGACCATGTGCCAGCACCGTACGCGCCGCCGGTTCGCTAAGTTCGGGGCAGGCCTTCTGCAAACGTGCAACCTGCGGATCGACGGGGTCGGTCCCCAAGTAAATGCTGTCGTAGATCGCCGGCTGGCGGGTGTTGGCGTAGTCGGCGATCTGCTTGCCGAACTCTGCCGGCCGGGCATCGCGTACGCGTGCACCCTGCTCGCCGAGAAGCCGAGTGATTTCAGACTCGTCCAGCGCCGCGAGGATATGTGCTGGCAGTTCACCGCTGAAAATATCGGCCCGCGATATCTGAATCGGTGCCTTGACGCCGACGTCGCGAAACCGCCGTGCGGAGCCATACCTGACGAACTTGCCGGATAATTGCTCGCCGTCGAAGACTTCCAGCACGCGGTTCTCCGGCCAGCGCGGCATTTCGGTGATCAGCGGCAACGCATAGAGGTAGTGTTCGTCGATCGGTTTTGTCCCGCGCAACTGCTCAACGACCAATGCCGCGTTGCCGTCTGCCTGCATCATGCGCATGGCCTGGGTCAGTTCCGGTGGCGGTAGCGCAGAATCGATGTGCATCTTGCGCAGGACGGCATCGCTGACACCACTGACATCGGCAGCCTTGATCAACTGTTCATCGGAGAAAGCTTCGGTTGCATGGCCGATACGCCGCAGCAGGGTCAGACGATCCCAATCCTGTGGACGCTCCAGCGTATGCCGCCAGGCACCGCTTCCATTGCTGTCGAGCACCGGCTGCCATGCATTGATGTCGGTCGGATGGCTGATCCGCCATTTACCGATCGATTCATCGAAAAACTGCTCGTAGACCTTGCCGCTCTGGCGAATATAGGTTTTGCCGTCAAGCACATGCTGGCCGGCACTGTTCGGACCGGGACTGGCTGGAAGTGCGACAGCGGACTCGTAAGCGCTGAGGTCGGGTTTCCACAATCGGGTTTCGCCGTTGGGCAACTTCACCGGATGCAGACTTTCAATGACCGGCACGGCTCTGGCGCTTGAAATTTTCCTTACCGCGGCGCCCACACCAGCCATCAGCGCGATCTGCGCAAGGTTTTCTGCCACATCGATCAAATGATCCTTGGCCGCACGACGGTCGCCTTCGGACCATTCAATTGCGCCCTCAAGAGTTTCATAGAGCAGCTGGCCGGCCATCACCACCATCATCACTTCGCCCAACACAGGCACGAACATCGAGACCATGTTCAGACCAAGCATGCCGAGCTGCATCAGATGGGCCAGTTTGGCATCTCGTGCTTTCGCATCGACGTCCGCAGTGGGTACCGCGTGACTTTTCGCGTCGGCCAACACCTTGGCGCGATTCTGCGCATAAAGGTATTGCCACAAATCCTCGTTGGGCGCCCAGACTCCCCGCCCCTTGCGTCCAACGGTTGACGGCGCGATGTAAGGATCCGCCACTGGTTCCCATTTGACCTGGCGTTCGGGGGGTACCTGCTGGATACGCGTGAAGGCTGAACCGCCGGTGAAGCCCTGTAATACCGCCAGCCATGGCGAGCGCAGTAGATTCCAGGCATCTACCGGTGAGTCGGCTGCCTCTTTCCTGAACTGACTGAAATAGTACGGGCGCTGGTCATAAGGCAGGAACTGGCTGAGAAAGCGCTGGTAGGCCGTGGGCTCTGCGCTTGTCTGCTGCGAAGCGTCACGTGCGGTGAGCAAGCGCTTGAGCTCGTCGCGCATTTGCTCGAACGTATAGCGCTTGAGCGGATGTTCCGGGTCGTTGGGGATGTAAAGGATCAGTTCATCGGTGTAACGGTATTTCTCGCAGATAACGAACGCGACGCAGCCAGTCAGTCTTTTTTTCATCAGACCGAGGTCCTGGAACCAGACTTGCTTTTTACCCATTGACGGGTGCATTTCGCCGTCGATGACCGACAGGATCATCGAGTGATCTGCCGCCTCGATGTCATTGCGCAATAGCGCCTGTTCGGCTGCAGCGCGCATCGCGGCCTTCTGGCTGGCGATGAAGCGTTCGCTGAGCACTGCCTCTGCCACCGCTTCGCCCGGATGGAAAAATTCCTGCAGGTATGTCTGGTATTGCTTGCCTATATCCAGATTGCGGCAAAGGCTCAGAAACTGGCTGACCGTGAGCCCTGTGTCCACATGATTGAACGTGTCCGCAGCAGGCGTCGCCACAACGAAACCGGAGCTCGAATGATAAGTCCCCTCACATTCGTCAGCTTCGAAGTTATGCAGCGAGGCTTCCAGCAGCGTGATCTTGAGAACCTCGAACGAGGCCAAAACGGTTCCCTGAATACCCATTTCGACCGGGCGCCGCAGACACAACAGCGTCTTGTCTACATCGATTTCTCGCGCGTAGTTGTCCTTCAAGGCTTTGATCAATAACGGTCTGGCGAACGTTTCGACATCCACGAACTTCGCCATGCTCTGGTCGAGACTGTTCTGGGCAGTGACACTGGCCTTGAAAGTGTCGTCGAGGGCTTTACGCTGGGCTGGCGTCGCATTCTGATACCAGGCCGGCAACGCGGTCGGAACCGCCTTGAGCGCTTCGCGCCGTTGCGGCGAAGCGTTGGTCAGCCATTGCGGGGCCGATGCCTCGAGAAATTCGCCGTGCAGGCTTTGCGTCGCATAGCGCTTGACTGAACGACTGGCGTCTGCCGGCTGAGCGGTCGACGCAGGCTGCGTCGACACTGGTTTTGGGGGGATAACGTCCATGGTCACTCCTTGTTGATGGAGGAGTCAGCAAACCATGTCGCGTTGTCGCTTCTGCGTTATCCGGGTATCGCGCAATCATCAGTGGTAAGCGGATGTAACTTGCCATGCCTCGGTCCGCTACACCGTGGCGGTCTCAGGAACCGGATGCTGGTGAAAGGCGCCCGGGTTGTTCGGATTCAGCGGCGAAATTCTGCAGCTCGTTGATCACCCGGCGTGTCAGCTCAGCGCGTTTCTGTGTGCGCAACACGTCCATGGCCTTGCCCAACCTGTTCAGCTCAAGGTTGTATTGCGCAGTATTCAGTTCATTGCGGGCAAAACGCTGATTGAGCTGGTCCCATAGTTGCTGGCGTCGCTCATCAACCGCAGCCTCCAGCGCGGCCATCTCCTGTGGATGGAGATCTTGCAGGTAAGTGATCCAGTAGTCGCGCTCCGCCATGCTCAATGACAGCGCATCTGTGGCCTCTGCCTCAAGAATCGAGGCGCGGGTGTACTCCAGCAGTTCATCACTCAGCGGGACGTCATAGGTCATGGACGCGGGTTGGCCTGGTAGATCCACACCGTCACCCCATCCGCTGGTCAAGCCGATGCGATATTTAAGGCGCACTTCTGCACGATCCATACCCAGCGCCGCGGCTTCAGCGAGCGTTTCGACGCGATCCAGACGAAACAGTTGCCGCGACAGACGCAACAGCGCCCGCCCCCTGGGGGCCATTCGATTCAACGGAATGTCACGTAACTGGTGATATACCGCGACCCGCACCTCCATATCACTGAAAGTCAGAATCCGCCCGTCAGGGCAGGTACCGTGGGTCTCGGCGCCCTCAAACAACAGTTGCCGCAGTTCGGTATTTTCGGCAGCGGCTTGCATGACACGCCAGACTCTTTCCCTCAGCTCGCCTCGCACCTGCAAGTAGTCTTGCGTGTCGAGCAACAAGCGCAGCAACTGGAAAAACCGCTCATGATTGGGCTCTTGCGCCAATTGCGCCCAGAGCTCGGTTCTTTGCGCAACCCGCTGCGGATCGCTGTCGGCAAGCCATGGGTCGCGCGAGCGTGGCGCGACATCGTTGGCTGGATCGAAGACGTCCTCGGCAGGAAATACTTGCGCATGGGGGTCGTGAACAACGCTGCCAGCGTTGTCAATTGCAACACCGCTTTCGGGAATTCCCAAAAGATCACCAAACACCAGACGTTCGATCATTGCCTCAATCTGGCCGCGCGTCATGCCCAGCACATACGGTGCCGAGTGTTCGCGGCTGTAGCGCCTGAGGTCCTGGAGTGCCGAGAGCGACAAACGGCGATTCTCTGACAAATCCGAGCCCGCTATCAGACCGGAATGATCATCCGCGAAAAGCGCCCTGGGGATGTCCGTGATTTCGTTACCGCACAGGTTCAATTCCCGCAATCCGGGTGCTCTCAATACTCCGTCAGGCCATTCGCTCAGTTGGTTGTAGCGCAGATCCAGAGACTCGATCACACCATAGTCGGGCGGATTGAATACGCGAAGTTCGTTGTAACTCAAATCAAGCGTGCGCAGCTGCGCATTGCCCAGCAAAGGGTAAACACTCGTCGCACTGCGCAAACTGCAATACTGCATTTCCAGTCGCGTCAAATGGCGCATTCGCAGTACCGGAGCAGGTACTGCACCTAGTTCGTTACCACCCAGGAACAACGTATCGAGGTCGGGAAAACCGGCGAGAAAACCCGCGCTTCCCCGCGCTGTGATCCCGGCACCGCTCAGATCCAGTGTCGTCACGCCCGGAAACTGCACTACAAGCGCCGGCAGTTCTCCGGTCTGCAGCCCTGACAACTGGAGTTCAAGACCGGCGCTGCCAGGGCGCTCCGTCAGTGTGTCCAGCCATGTCTCGCTGATCCGCCGGGCCACCAGCGAACGAACTTGCGCACTGATCAGGAGCGTGTTCGTACTTACTTCCCTCGTATAGAGCCAGTCGTTCAACTGACGGGTCAGCGCCTCGCAGCTCAGGTGCCACTCGCTGATCTGCGCATCGATCTGAGCGTCATTCAAGGCCCGTGCCTGCAGCACCAGCAGACTACGTTGCGCCCGATCGCGGTTCAGGATCACCGTCAATCGCTGCAAATGCCCTGAAGCGCCTGAACTGCCGGGAGTAATGGGCGCCGGCTGCGGGAGAGGCAAGAGCAGATCATTGAACGATCCGCCGGTTTCCAAAGGCGGAAAATGCTCAGGCACCGGCTCTGCGGCGAAGCGCGCCAACGTTCCCTCACCCAATCCCCTCTGCTGCTCGATGCGCTGCAGCGCCGCGTGAAACGCTGCTTCACCTTCAGCACTGAAGGCGTTTCCCGACAGATTCGTCCTCATCAATGCGTCAGGATGCGCCAGCGCTTGTGGCGATAGGGACGCGATCCGGTTGTCTCGCAAATCGAGCCATGACAGCCGTGGCAGGCTTTCCGCTCCCGTGGGCCAGGCCTGCAAATCCGTCGATCTCAAATTTAACGCCTGGAGCCCGCTCAAGGCCGTGGCATCGAGATGCCCCACGGGGTTATGACTCAGATTCAGTCGTACCAGATGTGGCAGGGCATCGAGTTGGCGCTGGACCGTCGCCGTCACCGTGATTCTGTTACCGGACACATCGAGCCGACGCAGCGCGGGCAATTCCTGCGCTGCAAAAGGTAGCTCGGTGAAGGTACTTCCCCCGAGTTCAAGCGTTTCGATATGACTGAAGGCGCGAACAAAACTGCGCGCCTGGCCGGAAGACACGTTCAGAACCCCCAGACGCAGTGTGCGCACATGGGCGAAACTACCAGCCGGCAACGACGGAAGCTCGACCCGGGTGGTGGCGTCAGGCAACTCGACGAAGGCGAAGCGCTCAACGTTGGCTGCCAGGCCGTAGCGCTGGCGAATCGAACCGTGCCAGCTGCTTTTCAGCGCTTGTAATATGTCCGCGTTCGCCCCTGTAGACCAGCGCCGCGCAGGCGCTGCATAGCGTGATCCCTGCCGCAGGGATGGTGGGTAAAACGCGGCGAAGATAGCTTCATGTTCGGCCCGAAGCTGCTCGATCGCCGCCAGCCTTCCTGACGGTGTTGACCAGGCCGCGTTGAATGCCTGCGGCAAAGGGTCGGCACTATCCGGCACGAAGGCCATGGTATCTAGTTCGGCCCGGCAATATTCACTGACCATCTGATGCACATCGAGCAGGCGACCGCGCGGGCCGGAGTAACGGCTGACGTATTCGTAGGCTCGGCGGAACGTCGCTGGGGTGACACGTGACCAATCCAGCGAAAGCCCGGCCCAGAGTCGTTCATTGCCGTTGTAGAGCGAGTCGGGCAAGGTTTCAATCAAGGTGTGTGTCAGGTCAAGGCGTCTGAGCTGTTGAAGCCGTTCAACGTATGCTGGCCATCGCCACAACGCGTGGGGCGCATCGATGCGTAATCTGCGCAGTCGTGTCAATGACTCCAGGTCAAGACCATGCAAGGTGGTGGAGTCGAATCCGGAATAGTCGATGCGCAGTTCCTCCAGCGAAGTCAGTGCGCCAAGCCTTCGTGCAAAGCTTTCCGCCAGCAATGGCGCATCGGTAGAGAAACGCAGACGTCTCAGACCAGGCAGTCGCACGACGGTCTGCGGCAATGTCGTGAGCGGTCGGGCGACGGGGGTCTGACCATAGCGCCGCAATTCACCAATACGTAAATCGGTGACATTCGGGAACGCCGCGAGAAACCCGTCCGCATGGGCGTCGGTCATGCCGATGCCGGTGATGGACAGTTCGCGCACGTGGGGAAAGCTTGTGCCCAGTTCGGGCAGTGTCGTGTCGCAATGGATGGTCAGGCGAGCCGCCTGCGCCACCTGCCCCTCCAGCGGACCATTACGCCATGCCTCTCGGAGTGTCTGTGCCAGTTGCGCCCTGTGCGTTGCAGTGCGGCTATCACTCGGCGCTGCCTGCCATCTCTCAAGTGCAACATTCAGTGCTTCCCATTCCTGCCGGCGAGATTCCAGTTCGATCTGAATCTGCGCTTCACTCCGGCCCCGTTGCCGGGCGAGGAATGCCCGCGCCTGGCGCGAGTCCGGGTATAGATGCGCGATGCGTGATTCGAGGGATGGATTGAGACCGGTTCCACGGCCGCTGGCGTAATAGCCCTGCAATCGCGACCCGACGCGAACCGGCGGTTTGAACCACTTTTCACGTGGTGACAGCAATCGCGCAGCTTCGCCTCGATGAAGGTGGGCCGATTCGATGATTTTCTGTTGCAGCTCACCATGGGCGCTGCCGCCAGACAATCCGATTGAGGAACGTGTGTCCTCAGGCAACGCGTGCATGAGCGAACTGTAAAAGCTGTCCTGGACCCTCGAGACCCTGCTCAATGCTTCGGCGTGATCATTGAACGCTTGATAGAAAGGTCCGTTTTTCACCAGATAGCGTCTAACCGGTGCCATCGGCTCGCCGATGCTGTCGAGCAACGTGCCGGTTACGCTCCCCTCGCGAATTTCCAGACGCAGCGAGTGCGGCCAGCCAGGCAATTGCTCCAGAGCGTGCAAGGCCAGGCGCCGACTGTCCGCCGACGCCAGGTTTTCGCTGTGCAAACCGGCGAATGCGCGGGTCTGGCGACCATGGCGAGCATGCCAGCGAGCCTCTTCAAGCATTCTCAAAGGGGAGCGCCCGGCCGCATCCATTCGCGCCAGCTCCTGCGCAGAAGCATGCTCGATCACATCCTGAGCAGCTTCATCGCTGAGGCCAGGACATTCACGCTGCAAAACGCGCATGGGAGCAGTCAACGATTCGCTCCCCCGATAAAGGCTGTCAAATATCGCCGGCTGGCGCGTATAGGCGTACTCGGCGAGTTGTTTGCTGAACTCATCGGGCCGCGCCGGGCGCAATTGCGCAGCCTTTCGTCCCAGCAGATAGTTGATCTCCTGTTCGTCCAATGCAGCCAGAATCCGCGTCGGCATTTCCCCGTTCAACACTTGCGTACGTGTCAGGCGGATAGCAGGCTTGGGGCTGAAGCCGGGCAGAGTAATCTGCGCACCATAGCGGATGGGCGCCCCTTCTCCGTATGGATCAGCTGTCATCTCCAGAACCCGATCGGACGGCCACCGGGGCATCTCGGTGATCAGGGGGACCGCATACAGATAGTGCTCGTCAATGGGCCTGGCTCCGCGCAATTGCTCGACCATTTGCCTCGCCTGCGCATCGGCATCGAACAGGCGCATGGCATCTCGCAGTTCAGGGGGCGGTGGCAACTGATCCATATGCATCTTGCGCAGAGCGTCATCGCTGATACCGCTGATATCGGCCAGCGTCAGCAGTGTGTCATCGGAGTAACCATCGGTGAGGTGTCCGATGCGTCGCAGCAGCGTCAAGCGATCCCACGCCATGGGCTGCTCCAGGCTCAGACGCCAGGCTCCATGACCGTTATGGCTGAGAAAGGGTTGGTAAGCGAGAGAATCGGTGGGATGTTTCAACCGCCATTGGCCGGTCGAGCGGTCGAACATCTGCTCATATAGCTTGTCGCCTTGGCGCATCCAGGTTTTACCGTCGACTCGGAACTGCCCCAGCTTATCGGGCTGCGGCAAATTGCCCGGCATGACCTCTTGCTCATAGCCGTTGAAGGTCGGCTTCCACAGGCGCCTCTCGCCATTGGGCAGAGTCACGGGATGCAGATCTTCAAGCACTGGCTCCGGTTTAACGGCTGTCACACGGCTGAAAACTGCGCCTGCGGCTGCCATCACGCCGATCTGCGCAAGGTTTTCAGCAACATCCACGAGATGCGCTCTCGCTGCGTGCTTGTCCCCCTCGCTCCACTCGATAACGCCTTCAACAGTTTCGTAGAGCAACTGGGCCGTCATGACAACCAGCATGATTTCGCCCAGTACCGGAACGAACATGGACGCCATGTTCAGCGCCAACAGGCCGAATTGCAGCAGCCCTGACAGCTTGGCATCGCGCGCCTTGGCATCGACGTCGGCGGTGGGCACCGCGTGCCTGCGAGCGTCGTTGACTACCTTGTCACGGTGTTTTTCGTACAAGTATGCCCATAGATCGTTATTCCTCGCCCATGGATATACCTGTAGGTGCGGCATCAACGAAACAGCCACGTAAGGGTCGGTATCCGGCACCATTTTCTCGTTTTTAGGTGAAGTCTTCCAGATCTCCACAAAAATCAACGTCGTCTGCAGAATCTTGCGCCACGGTGAGGACAGCCAATCCGATGCGCCGTCTGCTGATTTTACAAACTGACTGAAATAATACGGACGCTTCTCATAAGGAAAAAACTGACTGAAGAACCGCTGGTAGGACGTGGGTGTCGTGCTATTCGTCTGTTGCGTATCGCGAGCGCTCAGCAGGCGCTTGAAGGTGTCCTGCATTTGCGTCCCGGTATAGCGTTTGAGCGGGTGTTCCGGGTCATTGGGTACGTACAGAATCACCGCGTCCGGCGAGCGATACTTTTGCGCGATCTTGAACACCACACAACCGACCAGCCTGTGCCGCATCAAGCCCAGATCCTGAAACCACACCTGCTTGTCGCCGATTCGCGGGTGCCTTTCGCCGTTTATCACCGAGAGGATCATCGCGTGATCTTCAGGTTGAATATCTTTGGTCAATAATGCGCGTTCGGCTGCCGCGCGCATGGCCGTTTTCTGACTGACAATGAAGTGCCGGCGCAACTTCGCTTCCGCTGCCTGATCGACCGGATGGAAAAACGTTGTCAGATAAGCCTGGTATTTGGCACCGATGTCCAGCTCCCGGCACAGGTTGAGGTAGTTCCTGACCGACACATTCACCGGAACAGCCTTGAAGGCACCCTTTACGGCGGTTTCGGTTGCGAAGCCAGAGCTGCTGTGAAAAGCACCGTAAGCACACTCATCACTTTCGAAATTGTGCAAAGCGGCCTGGAGCATCGGCAGCGTCAATGCCTCGAATGAGCCGATTTCCTCGCCGAGCATGCCAGCGCGTATCGGACGCCTGAGGCACAACAGGGTGTTATCAAGATCCACGGTGACCTGATAGCGGTGTTTCAGCGCCTGCGCCAGTAGAGGCCGGGCAAATGTCTCGATGTCCTTGAAAGTGGACATG
Organism: Pseudomonas triticicola; assembly: GCF_019145375.1. NCBI lineage: Bacteria > Pseudomonadati > Pseudomonadota > Gammaproteobacteria > Pseudomonadales > Pseudomonadaceae > Pseudomonas > Pseudomonas triticicola. Next base: position 1,912,313 of record NZ_JAHSTX010000001.1, read on the forward strand.
GATCGATCCAGCCTCGCCTGAGCAATAAAACTCATCCTGTAGCTGGTATTCACCACCTGACGCTGGGCTGGCGTCGCTTTCGTGTACCAGTGCGGGAATACGGTCTGCGCCTGCTTGAGCTCAATCTTCCTGCGCACCGGCGCCTGGATCAGCCAGTGCGGCATCACTGCCTCAAGCCAAGGTGCGTGGAGGCTCTCGGAAGCGGCTGGTTTGAGGGGGCCATCGGAAATGGTCGAAACGTCTGAATCGGCGGACATACATCGCTCCTGTAAGTGGAGCGACAGCACATCACTGACGGCGCGGTGTCCGGCGGTACATGGATATATCCGTCGTGCAAAAGTTGTAACGTGGCATTCGGGACCACACTGATTGACTATGCTTCGGAGGACGATTTTTCGCGGAGGGATTTATGGACGATCCAGTCGACAACAAACCGCCGAGCTTATGGCAGATGCTGCAAAGCGTCATGGCAGCAGCGTTCGGCGTGCAAAGCGGCAAGAACCGGGAAAGGGATTTTACCCACGGCAAACCCGGCCACTTTGTGATTCTGGGGGTTTTGTTCACGGCCGTGTTCGGCCTGACATTGTTCGCCATCGTCAAACTGGTGTTGTATCTGGCCGGGGTGTGATGGCACCAGGCAAGGCGCCAACTCAAGCTATCCGGGCCCTGAAAGAAAGGCCCGGAACGCTGATTTACTGATGGCTGACCCAGAAGACCGCTGTCCCTACAACGAGAATGATCAGGAACAAAATGGCCCACGCGTCGACGCTACTGTCGCTTTTCCTGGCTTTGGTCGGGTTGCTCATTGCATCGCCTCTTGTCGGTTTTATCGGTGATTGCACAAAGACTCGATCACAGTTAAGACGATGATTGTCCGCACGACAAATGTGGATTAGATGACCGGCATTCGCGTTAGGCGATTTGGTTCTTTACATATACTCAAACATCACTTTTGCGCATAACTGCAAACGGGTATATTGCCCCGGCTCCGTGACGGAGTGCGCGGCCGTGCGCGCAGAATTGCAGAGGCAACATCGGACTCCAGCAAGCGAAAACGCAGCGTTTTCCGAGTAGCCCAAGCCTGAGAACAGGACTTATATGTACGTATACGACGAGTACGATCAGCGGATCATCGAGGACCGCGTCAAGCAGTTCCGTGATCAGACCCGACGCTATCTGGCAGGTGAGCTGAGCGAAGAAGAATTCCGCCCCCTGCGCCTGCAAAATGGCCTGTACATCCAGCGTTTCGCGCCGATGCTGCGCGTGGCCGTGCCTTACGGTCAGCTGACTTCGCGTCAGGTGCGCATGATGGCGAAGATCGCCCGCGACTACGATAAGGGCTACGCCCACATCAGTACGCGGCAGAACGTGCAGTTCAACTGGCCGGCGGTCGAAGACATCCCGGACATCCTCGCCGAACTCGCGACCGTGCAGATGCACGCCATCCAGACCAGCGGCAACTGCCTGCGCAACGTCACCACCGACCAGTTTGCCGGCGTCGCCGCCGATGAAGTGATTGATCCGCGCCCATGGTGCGAGATCGTCCGTCAGTGGACCACGTTCCACCCGGAATTCGCCTACCTGCCGCGCAAATTCAAGATCGCCGTCAACGGCTCGACCAGTGACCGTGCTGCCATCGAAGTCCACGACATCGGTCTGGAGCCTGTCCATAACGCTGCTGGCGAGCTGGGCTTCCGCGTGCTGGTTGGCGGTGGCCTCGGTCGTACGCCAGTGGTAGGCGCATTCATCAATGAATTCCTGCCTTGGCAAGACCTGCTGAGCTATCTCGACGCCATCCTGCGGGTATACAACCGCTACGGCCGTCGCGACAACAAATACAAGGCGCGGATCAAGATCCTCGTCAAGGCGCTCACGCCAGAAGTGTTCGCGCAGAAAGTCGATGCGGAAATGGAGCACCTGCGGGGTGGCCAGACCACGCTGACCGAGGCCGAACTGCATCGCGTCGCCAAGCATTTCGTCGACCCGGACTACAAAACCCTCGACAACCAGACTACGCAACTGGCCGATCTGGACCAGGAGCATCCGGGTTTCGCCCGCTGGCGCAGCCGCAACACCCTGGCGCACAAGAAGCCGGGCTATGTGGCTGTGACGCTGTCGTTGAAACCGACCGGTGTTGCCCCTGGCGACATCACCGACAAGCAACTCGACGCCGTCGCCGATCTGGCCGACCTCTACAGCTTCGGTCAACTGCGCACTTCCCACGAGCAGAACATCATTCTTGCCGATGTCGAGCAGAGCCAGTTGTTCACCCTGTGGGGCGAGTTGCGTGAAGGCGGTTTCGCCACGCCGAACATCGGCCTGCTGACCGACATCATCTGCTGCCCGGGCGGTGACTTCTGCTCGCTGGCCAACGCCAAGTCGATCCCGATTGCCGAATCGATCCAGCGTCGTTTCGATGATCTGGATTACCTGTTCGACATCGGCGAACTGGACCTGAACATCTCCGGCTGCATGAACGCCTGCGGTCACCACCACGTTGGCCACATCGGCATCCTCGGTGTGGACAAGAAAGGCGAAGAGTTCTATCAGGTCTCCCTCGGCGGCAGCGCCAGCCGTGATGCGAGCCTGGGCAAGATCCTCGGCCCGTCCTTCGCACAGGAAGCCATGCCTGACGTGATCTCGAAGCTGATCGACGTGTACGTTGAACAACGTACCGAAGACGAGCGCTTCATCGACACCTATCAGCGTATTGGCATCGACCTCTTCAAGGAACGCGTCTATGCAGCGAATCATTAAGAACAACGAAGTCGTCGACGAGACCTGGCACCTGCTGCCGAAGGATTTCAACATCGATGAAATCAGCAACTGCGACGACTTGATCGTGCCGCTGCAGCTGTGGCGCGAACACAGCCGCATGCTCCTGGCCCGCGATGGTGGCCTGGGTGTATGGCTGGATGCTGATGAAGAGGCCGAGGAAATCGGTGAGGACGTCGCCAGGTTTCAGGTGATCGCCTTGAACTTCCCGGCGTTTACCGACGGCCGTAACTACTCCAATGCCCGCCTGCTGCGTGACCGCTATGGTTTCAAAGGAGAGCTGCGGGCGATTGGCGATGTACTGCGGGACCAATTGTTCTACATGCATCGCTGCGGTTTCGACGCCTTTGCCATTCGCGCGGATAAAGACCCGTACGAAGCACTGGAAGGCCTCAAGGACTTCTCGGTGACTTACCAGGCTGCCGCTGACGAACCACTGCCGCTGTTCCGTCGCCGCTAAGCGTCGGATATTTGTTGCGGACACAAAAACGCCGGTCATGTGACCGGCGTTTTTTTATGCCTGCGGTTTACCAGAAGCGTTGCTGGGTAAGACGGCTCCACCAGCTCAACAGCACGCGGTCCACCGAACCGCTGGCGGCCATGCCGATGCGTTCCTGCAGGCTTTTGCGCTCGGCGTAGTGCAGGTGATAGACCTCGGCCTGTTTGGCCTTCTGTGCCAGGTATTCATCGCTGGTCTTCAGTTCGTCCACCAGTTGGTTTTCCAGCGCAGCGATTCCGAGCCACACCTCACCGGTAGCCACCTCGTCGATCGCCAGTTGCGGGCGATAACGGGCGACGAAGTTTTTGAACAAGCGATGGGTGATGTCGAGGTCTTCCTGGAATTTTTCGCGGCCCTTTTCGGTGTTTTCGCCAAACACGGTCAGGGTGCGCTTGTACTCACCGGCGGTCAGCACTTCGAAATCGATATCGTGCTTCTTCAAAAGGCGATTGACGTTGGGCAATTGCGCGACCACGCCGATCGAACCGAGGATGGCGAACGGAGCGCTGATGATCTTGTCGCCGATGCACGCCATCATGTAGCCGCCACTGGCTGCGACCTTGTCGATGCACACGGTCAGTGGCACCCCGGCGTCGCGAATGCGCGCCAATTGTGACGACGCCAGACCATAGCTGTGCACCATGCCGCCGCCACTTTCCAGACGCAGAACCACTTCGTCTTTCGGCGTGGCCAGGGTCAGCAGCGCGGTGATCTCGTGGCGCAGGCTTTCCGTGGCGGAAGCCTTGATATCGCCGTCGAAGTCGAGCACGAACACCCGGGATTTGGTCTCAGGCTTGTTCTTCTGTTTCTTCGCGCTTTTTTCTGTTTTCGCTTCTCCCTTGCGCAATGCCTTGAGCTGATCCTTGTCGAGCAGGGTCTGCTCCAGGCGTTCACGCAGGCCCTTGTAGAAATCGTTGAGCTTGCTGACCTGCAACTGGCCCGCCGATTTGCGCCGGCCCTTGCTGCGCAATGCAGCAAAACTGGCCAGCACCACCAGAATGGCGATCACCAGCGTGACGGTCTTGGCCAGGAAGCTGGCGTATTCGGTGAAAAAATCCACAGAGACTCCTCAAAGCAATGCGTGACGGTGTATTACACGCGGAATGGCTCCAGCATACCCATGCGCCGGCTCGTCGGCCAGCCGTGAAACCTCTGGCAACACGCCTGTAACGGGCATTTCAAACAAGCGTATGTTTTTTCATTGACAGCCTTACGCCATCCTCATAACCTCGCCTGACCTTCAACGTACCGGGACGACGCGGACGTGGGCAGCATCTATTTGATACGACATGGCCAGGCCTCCTTTGGTGCAGACGATTACGACGTCCTGTCGCCGACCGGTGTGCGCCAGGCAGAAATCCTCGGCCAGCACCTCGCCGACCTCGGTATCAGCTTCGATCGTTGCCTTGCCGGTGATCTGCGCCGCCAACAGCACACCGCCACCAGTGCACTGGAGCAATTCAGCGCCAGAGGCCTGCCGGTTCCAGCCCTCGAAACCGATTCCGCTTTCAACGAATTTGACGCCGACGCGGTGATCCGCGCCCTGCTCCCGGCCATGCTGCCGGAAGAGCCGGAAGCCCTCGACATCCTGCGCAACGCCGCGCAGAACCGCGGTGAATTCCAGCGCATCTTCGCCCTGATCGTCGAGCGCTGGCTTGCTGGCACCTACGACACACCCGGACTGGAAAGCTGGCTGGGTTTCGTCGAACGGGTTCAGGCCGGGCTGCACCGCATCCTCGACCTGGCGGAAAAGAACCAGAAAATCGCCGTGTTTACCTCCGGCGGCACCATCACTGCCCTGCTCCATCTGATTACGCAAATGCCTGCCAGACAGGCCTTTGAATTGAACTGGCAAATCGTCAACACCTCGCTCAACCAACTGAAGTTTCGCGGTCGCGAGGTGGCTCTGGCTTCCTTCAACAGTCACGCACACCTGCAACTGCTGAAGGCCCCGGAACTCATCACTTTTCGCTGAGTCCGGCTTACTGTGACCCTGGCTGTAACCACCCAGCTCCCATGACCAAGAAAGGATCGAACCATGACCTCCGTAGCTGATGCCGTAAAAGCAATGCAAGCCAAGTTCAACCCAGCCGCCGCTGCCGGTCTGGACCTGGTCTTCGGTTTCAACATCACCGACGAAGACAAGCAATACGCACTGATCGTCAAAGACGGCACCTGCGACATTCAGGAAGGTGAAAACCCGGACGCCAACTGCACGCTGGTGCTGGACAGCCAGACCCTGAAAGACATCGTCAGCGGCGAAACCGACGGCATGCAGGCCTTCATGGGCGGCAAGCTGCGCGTTGAAGGCGACATGATGCTGTCGATGAAACTGTCCGAGCTGTTCCCTTCGTAAGAAGCAGCCTGGTTCAAACAAATCCCGCCCTTTGGCGGGATTTGTCGTTCATGCAAGGGGATCAGCGCAGGGCTCGGCTTCGCGCTCCGCTCACGGAGGTACGATCAACCCTCCTGCAACAACCGCGTATCCAGCCCAAACCGCTCTTGCGAAACCATCCTGAACTGCCCCTCCGCCAGATCGCAACTCACCAGCAAATTCCACGAGTGTCGGGTGGCAACCGAAGGCACTAGAACAAATGGATGTTCAGCCAACAGTGCATCGGCAAACTTTCGCTGGTTGGGCGAGGTTTTGATCGGGGTAAGCCAATGCGGGTTGGGCACATCTTCCGGTTGCACGATTCTGACGCTGGCGTCGTGGGTGATTTCAAAACAGGTCAACACATAGGGTTCCTGATCAAGCGCATCGAAGCTGCCATGGGCGGCCACCTCCAGTATCGCCGTGGAGGGGTCGACCGACGCATAAACGACTCTGCGGCCGGGCGTATTCCAGCGGCCGCCGTCCCGTTTCGATCCGAGGCCGCTGTCCCAGGTCTCGCTGTACACCTCGCGATCCAGCCGCCAGGCGTACCAGCGATCATCCCAGGGCAAGGGGTTCATTGATGAACCCCGTATTTGATCTGGTTCAGATACTCCTCCACCATCCTGAAGCCCAGCGCATGTCCAACCAGATCGAGCGGCACATAACCGTAGAAGTAAGTGGCGCGTTGCTCCAGCCATGATTCGGCCTTGGCCTGTCGCCCGAACACCTCGATGGCCAGTTCCAGCGCAGCGGCATATTGGTAGGCGATCACGCTCTGCGGCGTGTCCAGGCGCACCGGCGCGCCTTCCTTGAGCAGGCGTCGCACGGTTCTCACGGATTTGCCGGTGATACGTTTGACCATCTCTCCCTGTTGGTACAGCTCGGAGGTTGCGATCATGTTGACCACATCGAGCAGCTCAAATCCTTCGCTTGTGCAGCGCAGGATCAGCATCGGATCGTCGCCGGTATCCTGCCCGCGCAACAGCAACTCCAGAGGCTTGCCCTCGAGCTTCTTCAAGCCCGTGAGCCGGGGCACTTTGGCGCTCGGCATGGCAACGTCCTCCGAGGGACACCTAGCGCGATCGTCGCGCCAATAATGGCGAGGCGAGTAAGCAGGCGTATGGCTTTCAATCAGTGGGATTCGCATAGTCCATCCTTTGTCCGGGTCCAGAGCGATCTGTGCGCTCGATGACTTCAATGTCAGGACTGATGCTATAGACCCGGCGTCCGACGACCAACCTGAAAACGTCGTCAGAAATATCCGCGAATCTGATCAAAACGCTCCTGTTTCCGTAGGACTCAAACGCAATTTTCAGCGGTTCAATCCGTCGTTGCTTTCAAGTTGGGGAGATGGACTTTTGACTTACAATGCGCCCCACATCCAGACATCGGCCCTGCCCCATGGACATCGACCTCGCCCGCACCTTCCTCGAAATCGTCCGCCACGGCAGTCTCGCCGCCGCCGCGCAGAAGCTGTTCGTCACACAAACCGCGATCACCGCGCGGGTGCAGAAACTCGAGAGCCAGTTGGGCAGTACGCTGTTTGTGCGCAATCGTGCCGGGGCGAAGTTGACGGCCAATGGCGAAGCGTTTGTGATCTACGCCAATCAACTGGTGCAGACCTGGGAAGCCGCGCGCCGCGACTTGCCGCTGCCGGAGGGTTATCACAACGTTCTGCACATCGGTGGCGAGGTCAGCCTGTGCAATCCGCTGATGCTCAGTTGGGCGGCGGAACTGCGCGAGAAAATACCCGGGCACGCATTGCGCATGGAGATTCGCGATGGCGAAAACCTGTTGCGTCAGCTCGAACTCGGTGTGCTCGATGCCGCGCTGGTCTATCAACCGGAATACTGGCCGGGTTTGCAGGTCGAGCAAGTGCTGGAGGAAAAACTGATTCTGGTGCGCGCGCCCGAGCGTCCGGAGCCTTACGTCTACATCGACTGGGGCCCGGATTTCCGCCGTCAGCACGACGCCGCCCTGCCGGAAAAAGCCAAAGCCGCGCTGAGCTTCAACCTTGGCCCGCTGGCGCTGCAATACATCCTCGAACATGGCGGCAGCGGCTATTTCCGCACTCGCGTTGTGCGCACTTACCTGGAGACCGGTGCCCTGGAAGCCGTCACCAAAGCGCCGGAATTCGGTTATCCGACCTATCTGGTGTATTCCCGTGATCGCGACTCGGCAGTGCTGCAACAGGCTTTCGATTTGTTGCGCGAGGTGATCCGCACCGATGACGACTGGTCACAGCGCTGGAATCCGTTGAGCTGACGGACAGCTTCAGTCCAGAGCATGGCGCTTGTGACCTCAAGGTTCGCCCTGCACAAATCAGCGGATCGGCTAATCTGCCGGGTATAACAACAATACCCGCAGGTGAAAGCGTTGAGGCAGACCACCGAGGCATTTCGCAGCCGCTACCGCGCGGCCATTCATCCTTTGTACAACCCGTGGTTGCATGGCGCGTTCGTGTTGCTGTTCGGCATTTTCGCCGTCGCTGCCTTCTGGCGCACGGTGCATTCGGTGAGCTGGCTGGAGTGGCTGACCGTGCCGCTGAGCCTGCTGTGGTTCAATTTCGGCGTGTATATGGTCCATCGCCATTTGGGCCATCACAAAAAATCCTTCGCAAAGATGTTCTATGCACGGCATGCCGGCGACCATCACAGCTTTTTCACCCCCGGCTACATGACCTACGACAGCGCGCGGGACTGGCGAGTGATCCTGTTTCCAGCCTGGCTGATCGTCATTCATACGCTGCTGATCACCCTGCCTCTGTGGTGGCTGCTCGCACAGGTCAACACCAATGTCGCCGGGCTTTTCGGCGGGTGCATGGTGCTCGGTTATCTGCTCTATGAGGTGTTCCATGCCTGTGAGCATCTGCCCCCGCAAAATCCGTTGGCCCGTTTGCCGTGGATTCGCCAGATGCGCCGTCTGCATGAACTGCATCACCGCCGCGAGCGCATGCAGGAGCGCAATTTCAACATCGTTCTGCCCTTGATGGACTACCTGTTCGGCACGCTGTACCGCGAGCCGGAATCCGCCCCTTTGAGTCATTCGAAAATGCCCATGACGCGCATGCAGCACCAGATCGATATCGCCGGCGAACCGGTCGCTGTGCTGGCCTATGCCGCCAGCGTCAGTCACTGGCCGGACTGGCATCCCTCCTCATTGAAGATTGACGGTCCGCAAGGTCCACTGCATGCCGGTGCGCGTTTCGAAGAGGACATCCATGCCGGCGGACGTGCCGGTCACTTGCGCTGGGAAGTCACTGAATACCTGCCGGGCCGGCGCTGGTGCGCACGCGCGCAAAGTGATCAGGGTCTGTCCCTGCGTTTGACTTACGAGTCCTCGGCGGAGGCTGGCGGCACGCGTTTCGTGCGTACGCTGGAATATCGCTTTGACGGCTTGTTTATGCGTCTGGCCAATCGCCTGTTGCTCAAGCGGCGTATCGAGCGCGAGTCTGCCGCGTCCATGCTTGCCCTGCGCGACACTACCGCGCAGTACATCGGCGCGGCGAGGGCCAGCGCGTGAAATTACGTTATGTGGTGTGCCTGCTGATCGCTCTGGTCATCGCCTTCTTGTTGTTGCTGCCGACCAAGGTCGAACCGGTCGCCTGGACGCCGCCACCGGCGCCCTCGCTGAAGGAAGGCATCTACGCGGACAACCAGCGCCTCAAAGCTGTGGTGAAGGTCGGGCCGAGCGACATCGAAGGGCCTGAGGCGCTGCTGCTGGAAGACGAATTTCTCATCACCGGATTGCATGACGGCCGGCTGATCCGCAGCAGCCTCGACGGCTCGCAGCGCAAGGTCCTGGCCGACACCGGTGGCCGTCCCTTGGGCCTCGCCCGTCATCCGAACGGCATGCTGGTGATCGCCGATGCGGTCAAAGGCTTGCTGTCGCTGGATGCACAAGGCCGCGTGATCCCCTTGACCACCGAGGCCAACGGCGTGCCATTTGGATTTACCGATGATGTAGCGGTCGACAAGTCAGGCCACTACGCCTACTTCAGCGATGCCTCGAGCCGCTGGGGCTACGGCCAGGACGGTGAGGCAATCATCGAACATGGCGCCGACGGACGCTTGCTGCGCTACGACTTTCAGACCGGCAAGACCAGCGTGCTGCTCGACAAACTGCAGTTCGCCAACGGCGTCGCTCTTGGTCCGGACGAAGCCTATGTGCTGGTCAATGAAACCGGCGCTTACCGCATCAGCCGCTACTGGCTGAGCGGGCCGAAGGCAGGCACCAATGACGTGTTCATCGACAACATGCCGGGGCTGCCGGACAACCTCTCGTTCAATGGCAGCAATCGCTTTTGGGTAGCGTTGTACGCGCCGCGCAACGCGTTACTCGATGGCACCGCGCAGCACCCGTTCGTACGCAAGATGATCGTGCGGGCGTTGACGGTTTTGCCCAAGCCTGTCGAGAAGCGTGGGTTTGTGCTGGGACTGGATCTGGACGGCAAGGTGATTGCCAATCTGCAGGACGCGAGCGAAGGCAATTATTCGCCGATTACCACGGTGCGCGAGTATGGGCAGTGGTTGTATTTCGGATCGTTGAAGGCGAGGCATATGGGGCGGATGGGGTTGGATGCGGCGCTTAAGTGAGCCAGCGGGATTTGTATGTAATGGACTGACGCCTTCGCGAGCAGGCTCGCTCCCACAGGGGAAACGAATTCCAAATGTGGGAGCGAGCCTGCTTGTGAAGGCGGTCTGTCAGTTGCTGGACCGGTCGAACTTCTCCGGATCTTCATCCGCCGGCAGTTCTTTCACGGTTTTTTCCGGATGCGCTGTGGTATGCGCGGGGCTGTTGGGTTCAGGGCGGGTCGGAATCGGGTCGAAGCCGCCCTGCTCTTCACTGGGGAATTTGGGGTCGTTCATAAGGCACCTCACAACGAGTCGATGGTTTGCAGACTCTGCACATTGGAGGTGCCGTTGGCCGTTGCCGTTCCCTTCACAGGGTGACCACGGGTCGGACAATTACTGTCCCGTCAGCGGCTGCCCGGCCAGTTGGGCGACGATCTGTTCCTTGACGATCACACGCTTCTCTTTGAGCTTTTTCAGCTCGTCGTCAGTGGGGGCATCGGACTGGGCGTTCTCGGCCTCGACGACCGCTTTATCGACATCGAAATACTTGTTGAGCAGCGAATCCAGCTTCGCGTCCTCGGAGCGTTTTTGCTCGATCTCTTCCTTTTTGCAGCCCAGGTCCTGATACAGATCATGTGAAACCGGCATGAAACACCTCCATCAAATTGATCGACAACCAGCGCGACCGATGCGCTGACTCGTTATCAGCATGGCCTTGCGCAATGGCTTCTGTCGACACCCTGTCAGACCAGCGGTTGCCGTTCGTCGCCCTGTCGTAAATGCGATAAAACCTTTGGCGTTTGCGTTCGCTCCATTGGATAACGCTCACAAAAACCTGCGTGGAGATACCCAATGGACGGATTCAACCTGCGTCATCTCGCTCTGGCTGTTGCACTGTCTGCCGGCATGGGCAGCGCCTTTGCCGCGACCGACAATGACTTTGTCGATAACGCCGCCGCCGGCGGCATCGCTGAAATCGAAACCAGCCGCCTGGCGCTGGAAAAAAGCCAGTCAGCTGACATCAAAGCCTTTGCCAATCAGATGATCACCGATCACAGCAAAGCCAACGATGAGCTGGCAGCAATTGCCAAGGCCAACGACATCGAAGTCCCGGACACCACCACCCTGGTCAAACAGGCCAAGGAAAAGATTCTCGACATGCGCGATGAATCCTTCGATGCTGCCTACGCCAACAACCAGGTCAAGGCTCACGAAGAAACCATCGAGCTGTTCAAGAAACAGGCTAACACCGTGACCGATGACAAGGCCAAAGGCGCCACTGAACTGAAAGCGTTCGCGCAGAAGATGCTGCCAGCGCTGGAAAAACACCTGGCCCACGCCAAAGAGCTGCAAGCCAAACATCCGAGCAAGTAACCGCCCGGCAATAAAAAGGCCGCATCCTTCGATGCGGCCTTTTTGCGTTTCAGCGATCAACCGCCATCGGTGTCGATATCGGCGTCGGTGCTTTCGCCCGGTTCAGGACGGTCCGGGTCAGGCTTGAAGCCGGGGCTGAAGTCGTTGCTGTTGTCGTTGTGATGCTGCTTCTGATCGACCTCGGCAGCCGCGCTGTCCGCTTGTCCTTCTTCAGCCGGCGCGGGGGTATTTTGTCCCGGTGTCTGCGGGTCGATGGCCGGGTCGTTGCGGTTAATTGACTCTGAGGACTGATTTTGCTGTTGCGGCGCTTGCTCGTTCATATCCACCTCATTCATAGTCCTGCCTCCTTCTTCCAGCACGACTGGAAAACGTCGGGCATGCAGATTCGAAGCCTGACGCCGCAGATTCGTTCAAAACATCGTTGCCTGCTGCCACGCCGACTAGAGTTAGCGGGGCGTTCGACGCGGCAGGCAGAAAAATTCGCCGCTGGGTGAACAACTATTTCAAGCGGCAAATGTCAGTCAATTCGCGCCGGTCATTTCGCTGAGCCGGCCCCTATACGTAACGGAGCGACACGCACATGGCAGCACTGCAGAACAGCACAGTTGAAGCAATCAGGAACAACCAGGCTCATCTGCTGAGCGAATGGACCAAACGCCTCGAAGCCAGCGGCGCCACGCGCAATCTCAAAGAACACGACCTCGCTCAGCAAACCCGCGACTTGCTCTCCCTGCTGCTGGCCGGTCTGGAAAACGGCAACGGCAGCAAGATTGCCGCCGCAGGTTGGGAAGATACCCGTCAGTTCCTTGAAAAACTGTCGCAGAGCCGCGCCCTGCTCGGCCAGGATTCCCAGCAAACCGCCAACTTCATCTTCGCGTTGAAAGGTCCGCTGTTCGCCCTGCTGCAAAACCATTATCAGGACCAGCCGGCACTGCTCGCCGAGCAACTGCTGGAAGTTTCCGAACTGCTCGATACGGTCGGCATGCACACCATCGGCACCTTCCAGAAATCCCGCGAAGCGGTGATCAAGCGTCAGCAGGAAGAGCTGCTGGAACTGTCGACTCCGGTGGTCAAGCTGTGGGACGGCGTACTCGCCCTGCCAATGATCGGCACCCTCGATTCGCAGCGCACGCAAGTGGTGATGGAATCGCTGCTGCAACGCATCGTCGACACCGGTTCGGAAATCGCCATCATCGACATCACCGGCGTGCCGACAGTCGACACTCTGGTCGCCCAGCACCTGCTGAAAACCGTGACCGCGATTCGCCTGATGGGCGCTGATTGCATCATCAGCGGCGTGCGTCCGCAGATCGCCCAGACCATCGTGCACCTCGGTCTGGATCTGCAAGGCGTCGTGACCAAGGCCAACCTGGCCGACGCCTTGAAACTGGCCCTGACCCGCTTGGGTGTCAGCCTCGTCAAGACGGCTTGACCATGGAACGTATTCCGATTCTTCAAATGGGCGATTTCTTGCTGGTGACCATTCAGGTCGACATGCATGATCAACTTGCGATGACCCTGCAGGACGATCTGTCCGAGCGCATCAGCAAGACCTCGGCCCGCGGGGTGTTGATCGACATTTCGGCGCTGGACATGGTCGATTCGTTCATCGGGCGCATGATCGGCACGATTTCCGGTCTATCTAAAATCATGGACGCCGAAACCGTGCTGGTCGGCATGCAACCGGCGGTGGCGATCACCCTGGTTGAGCTGGGCATGACGTTGCCGGGTGTCAGCACCGCGCTCAACGTCGAACGCGGAATGAAACTGCTGCGGGAACGAGTACTTGCACAATGACCGTGCGCAGCAGCGGTACTCAACCCATCCTGATCGAACAGGACGTGGTACTGGCTCGCCAGACCACGCGCAAGCTCGCCACCGAATGTGGCATGCGCCTCATCGACCTGACCAAACTGGTTACCGCCGTCAGCGAGCTGGCGCGCAATACCATGGTCTATGGCGGCGGCGGCGACATGGATTGGCAGATCCTCGAGGAAAACGGCCGGGTCGGTTTGCGCATCACCTTCCGCGACGAAGGCCCGGGCATCCCCGACATCAAACTGGCAATGACCGACGGCTGGACTTCCGGCAGCGGACTAGGCCTCGGCCTGACCGGCGCCAAGCGCCTGGTCAATGAATTCGAACTCGACACTGAGCCCGGCAAAGGCACGCGCATTACGATCACACGATGGACATGAATATCACCGGGTCGTTGACCCAGGTTCTGCCGATCGAGGACAGCAGCCAGATCGGCCACGCCCGGCGCACCGCGCAGAAACTCGCCGAGCAGCATGGCTTCGACGAAAACGATGCCGGACGCGTGGCGCTGGTCGCGACGGAACTGGCAAGCAACGTGCTCAAGCATGCCCAGCGCGGTGAATTTCACCTGCGTGTGCTGGCGCGACCAGGCAACGGCTTCGGCATCGAGATGCAGACTGTGGATCGCGCGCAGGGCTTTGATCTGGATGCCTGTCTGGCGGACGGTTTTTCCACTGGCGGCACGCAAGGCATCGGCCTCGGCGCCGTATCGCGGCAGACCAATGTCTTCGATGTCTACGCAGACCACCGTGGCGCGGTGTTGCTGGCGCGAATTTTTCCGCGCAGCGATCGTCAGGCCGATATCCGCTTCGGCGTCAGCCAGCATTCGCTGCATGCCGATCCAGCCTGCGGCGATGTCTGGCATCTGACGTATGAAGGCTCGCGGATCAGCGCGCTGGTGGTCGATGGCCTCGGTCATGGCGAAGACGCCGAGCGCGCAGGCCTGGCCGGGGCGCAGGCATTCGCCCGGGCGCCGTTTGCCGATCCAGTGGTATTGATGGAAGACCTGCATCAGGAAATGCTCGGCACCCGCGGCGGCGCGGTCGCTTTCGCGCAGTTCGACAGCCAGCGCGATGGCCTGACGTTCGCCGGTGTCGGTAACATTGGCGCCAGTCTGCTCGAGGCTGGCAAATCCCGTGGCCTGGCCTCGCACCCCGGCATCGTTGGCGGCCAGTACCGTAAAGCCAAACCCTTTGACTATGCTCACGTGAACGGACATTTATTGATCATGTACAGCGACGGCTTACAGTCCCGTTGGAATCTTGCAGACTACCCCGGCCTGGTGCATCGCCATCCGTCCGTGATAGCCAGCGTCCTGCACCGCGACTTCTGTCGTGGTCGCGATGACGTGACGGTACTGGTCGTTGCTCTGGAGGCCGCCCATGGCTGAATCGACTACCTTGAGCCATGCCGAACAGGCGGCGCTCATCGCTCAGTTGCAGCGCGAAACCACTGCCCTGCGCGAAGAGCTCGATGAAACCAACCAGGGCGTGCTGGCGCTGTACGCCGAGCTCGACACTCAGGCTGAAGAACTGCGTCAGGCATCGGATCTCAAGAGCCGCTTCCTGTCATACATGAGCCATGAATTCCGTACACCGCTGGGTTCGATTCTGAGCATCAACAGTCTGCTCGCTGACGAACTCGACGGTCCGCTCAGCCCTGAACAGCACAAGCAGGTGGCCTTCGTCAGCACCGCTGCCCGCGAGCTCAGCGACATGGTTGATGACCTGCTCGATCTGGCGAAGATCGAAGCCGGGCGCATCAGCATCTCGCCGGCCTGGTTCGACATGTTCGACCTGTTTTCGGCCCTGCGGGGGATGTTCCGGCCAATCGTCGACGCCTCGGCGGTGGATCTGATCTTCGAAGAGCCGCTGGGCCTGCCGCGCCTGTATACCGATGACAAGAAGCTCGGGCAGATCCTGCGCAACTTCATTTCCAACTCGCTGAAATTCACCACCCGTGGCGAAGTGCGCGTGTCGGCGCGACTGGAAGGTGAAGACAAGGTGCGCTTTGCCGTCAGCGACACCGGCATCGGCATCGCGGCCGAGTTGCATGACACGCTGTTCGAAGACTTCTCCCAAGTCGATTCGCCATTGCAGAAACGTCTGCGCGGCACCGGTCTGGGTCTGTCACTATGCAAGCGTTTCGCCGCCCTGCTCGGCGGTGAAGTCGGGGTAGACAGTACGCCGGGCGTGGGCTCGACGTTCTTTGTCATCATCCCGCTGGCAATCGCTCTGGAGAACGTCGATGAATCGTGACATCCGCCTGTTGATTGTCGATGACAACGTCGCCACCCGTTACGCCCTGCGTCGGCGCCTGGAGCGCCACGGCTACACGGTGCTCGAAGCCGGCACCGGCAGCGACGGCCTGGCCCTGATCGAGAGCGAAGCCCTCGATGCGTTGATCCTCGACGTCAACCTGCCGGACATGAGCGGTTTCGACATCGTCCGCCTGTTGCGCGCCGACCCGCGCACCGCGCTGCTGCCGGTGATTCATGTGTCAGCGGCGTCGATCCAGACCGGCGACATCATCACCGGCCTCAACGCGGGCGCCGATGCTTATCTGATTCACCCGGTCGACCCCGATGTGCTCTTGGCGACGCTGCGTACCCTGCTGCGGGTGCGCGACACGGAAAATGCCCTGCGCGAAAGCGAGGCGCGTTTCCGCGAGATCTTCGCCAACGTCTCGGCGCCGATCGCGGTGCTCGATGCCAATCTGAAAGTGCATGAGTGCAATCACGCATTCGCCCAATTGATCGTCGATAACCGCGATCCGCAGGCGCTGCGTGAATGCTTTGCCGAAGATCAATGCTCGATCCTCGATGAACTGCGTCTGCGTCTGGTCGACGGCGAGCGCTGGAAAGGCACGCTGAACATGCGCGTGCAGGGCGAGATTCGCGAGACGCAATGGCAGATTTCGCCGTATCGCACGCCAGAGCTGAGCCTGGTGTTCGTCGAGGACGTCACCGAACACCGTCACCGCGAGCGCTCGCATCTGGCGCGACTGGATGACACCACCACGCAGCTGGCCAAAGAAGTCGCCGAGCGCGTGCACGCCGAAGCGCAATTGCTGCAAGTGCAGAAAATGGATGCGCTGGGCAAGCTCACCGGCGGTATCGCCCACGACTTCAACAACCTGCTCACCGGGATCATCACCAGCCTGGAACTGATCCAGAAACGCGTGGCCGATGAGCGTCTGGACAAGGTGCAGTTCTACACCGAAGCAGCGCTGAACTCAGCGATGAGCGCGGCCTCGCTGACCCATCGTCTGCTGGCATTTGCCCGGCAGCAGCCGCTCGATACACGGCCGGTGGACATCAACGAGCATGTCCGCTCGCTGGAAGAATTGCTGGTGCGCACCATCGGCGAGCGCATCACCCTCAAGCTGGAACTGACCAACAAACCGGCGATTGCGCTGGTCGACCCGGTGCAGCTGGAAAGCGCGGTGCTCAACCTGGTGATCAACGCCCGCGATGCCCTGCCCTCCGGCGGCAATATCTGGGTCAATACTTACGCCGCGTATTCCCACGGCGATCCGAATCTGGCCGATGGCGCGTACGTGGCGTTGTCGGTACGCGACGACGGCACCGGCATCGAACACAACGTGATCGACAAGGTGTTCGAGCCGTTTTTCACTACCAAGCCGTTGGGCCAGGGCACCGGGCTTGGTCTGTCAACGATTTACGGCTTTGCCCGTCAGTCCGGCGGTGACGCGCACATTCGTAGCGTCGCCCGGCGTGGCACCGAAGTGACGATCATGCTGCCGGGCACCAACGACCCGACCGGGGCCGACGCGCCTGTGCCCGTGCCTGACGCCAAAGGCAGTGGCGAGCATGTGCTGATCGTCGAGGACATGGCCACGGTGCGCTTGTTCGTCACCGAAGTGCTGGAAGATGCCGGCTACCGCTGCACGCAAGCGGCGGATATCGAATCGGCGCTGGAGCGCTTGCAGAACGACCCATCCATTAACCTGCTGCTGACCGACGTCGGCTTGCCGCGCATGAGCGGCCGCGAACTGGCGGATGTTGCCCGTGGCTGGCACGAGGGGTTGCCGATCCTGTTCATGACCGGCTACGCCGAAACCGCGCTTAACCGCCAGGTCTTCCTCGGCACCGGCATGGACATGCTGGTCAAACCGTTCCAGATCAGCGAACTGCTCGACAAGGTCCGCCGCACGCTGGATGGCGCCTGAACTGACACACATCCCCGTGTAGGAGCGAGCCTGCTCGCGAAGGCGTCCGTCCAGTCAATTCATCTGCGACTGACACTCCGCTTTCGCGAGCAAGCTCGCTCCCACAAGGGGATCCGGGGATGGCCACCTTGGGTACACCATTCAAAACTGTGGGAACGAGCCTGCTCGCGAAGGCGTCCGTTCACTCAGCTCATCTGCGACTGACACTCCGCTTTAGCGAGCAGGCTCGCTCCCACAAGGGGATCCGGGGATGGCCACCTTGGGTACACCATTCAAAACTGTGGGAACGAGCCTGCTCGCGAAGGCGTCCGTCCAGTCAGCTCATCTGCGACTGACATTCTGCTTTCGCGAGCAGGCTCGCTCCCACAGGGGTATCCGGGGATGGCCACCTTTCTGGGTACACCATTCAAAACTGTGGGAGCGAGCCTGCTCGCGAAGGCGTCCGTCCAGTCAGCTCATCTGCGACTGACATTCCGCTTTAGCGAGCAAGCTCGCGAAGGCGTTCGTTCAGTCAGCTGATCTGCGACTGACATTCCGCTTTCGCGAGCAGGCTCGCTCCCACAGGGGATCTGGTGTGTGACGATCTGTCCGGGTACACCATTCAAAACTGTGGGAGCGAGCCTGCTCGCGAAGGCGTCTGGCGGGGCGCCGCCATTATCGGCTCAAAGCCCGAGCCAGAAACGGCGCAGTCTTGCTCTTCTTGCTCGCCGCGACTTTCTGTGGTGTGCCGGCGGCGACGATCCTGCCGCCCTGATCGCCGGCCCCTGGGCCGATGTCGATCACCCAGTCGCTCTGCGCGACCACGCGCATTTCGTGTTCGACCACAATCACCGTGTGCCCCGCCGTCACCAGCGTATCGAGCTGTTCCAGCAAGCGATCGACATCCCTCGGGTGCAATCCCGTAGTCGGCTCATCCAGCACATACAAGGTCGCGCCACGCTGGCTGCGCTGCAACTCGGTCGCCAGTTTGATCCGTTGCGCCTCACCACCGGACAGTTCCGTGGCCGGTTGCCCGAGGCGCAAGTAACCCAGACCGATATCGCGCAGCACCTCCAGCGAACGACGAATCCCTGCCTGCTCGGCAAACACCGACACCGCCTCATCGACAGTCAGTTGCAGCACCTGAGCGATGCTCAAGCCCTGCCAGAGAATCGCCAATGTCTGCGGGTTGTAGCGCGCTCCGTGGCAGGTCGGGCATGGCGCATACACGCTGGGCATGAACAGCAATTCCACACTGACGAACCCCTCACCCTCGCAAGTAGCGCAACGGCCCTTGGCGACGTTGAAAGAAAACTGCCCTGCGTCATAGCCCACCGCTTGCGCTTCGGGAGTCGCGGCGAACAGCTTGCGCACGTTGTCGAACAACCCGGTGTAAGTCGCCAGATTGGAGCGCGGCGTGCGTCCGATGGGTTTCTGATCAACCTGCACCAGGCGTTTGATCGACTCCAGGCCGGCGCTGATCTGCCCGGTGCTGGGCGGCGGCGTGTCATCTTCCAGACTCGGTTCTTCTGACTCTGCCTCGGCCACCGGACGGCCCAGCTGCGCGCCGACCAGTTCCAGCAAGGCCTGACTGACCAGACTCGATTTGCCAGAACCCGATACGCCGGTCACCGAGGTGAAACAGCCCAAGGGGAATTCGGCGCTGAGATTATTCAGGTTGTTGCGGGTGACGCCGTCCAGCTTCAGCCACCCGCTGGGCTTGCGCGGGGCGCGATCAGGGCGATGCTTTTCGGCAAACAGATAAGCGCGAGTCTGTGAATCTGCAACATCAGCAAGTCCCGCAGGCGGACCGCTGTACAGCACGCGCCCGCCCTTTTCGCCCGCTGCCGGACCGACGTCGATCAGCCAGTCGGCCCGGCGCATGGTCTCGACATCGTGCTCGACCACAAACAGCGTGTTGCCATCAGCCTTCAAGCGCTGCAACGCTTCGAACAGCGCCTCGCCATCCGCCGGATGCAGGCCGGCAGACGGTTCATCCAGCACATAGATGACTCCGAACAGCTGCGAGCCCAATTGCGTGGCCAGGCGCAAACGCTGCAACTCGCCCGACGACAACGTCGGCGTACCGCGTTCCAGCGCCAGATAACCCAGGCCGAGATCGGTCAGGGTGCTGACCCGCTCCAGCAAATCCTCAGCGATGCGTTGCGCCGCCAAGCGTTTCTCCAGCGACAGGTTTGGCGTGTGGCGCACGTCCGGCGCGCTGGCGTGACCGCTCGCGCCATGGGCGACACGCTGCTGACGGGCCTCGCGGGTTTGCGCATGGCTGAGGGTGTCGCCGCTCTCCTCGGCCTGTTCCAGATAATTTGCCGCTGCTACAGGCCGCAGCACTTCGGCCACTTGCAGCAACGGCATCTGCGACAGCTCACCGATGTCGTAGCCGGCGAAGGTTACCGACAACGCCTCGCGCTTGAGCCGTTTGCCCTCGCACAACGGGCACGGGCTGCCGCGCATGAACTGCGAAACACGCTTCTTCATCAGCGCACTTTGCGAGTGAGTGAAGGTGTGCAGGATGTAGCGCCGCGCGCCGGTGAAGGTGCCCTGATAACTCGGTTCCATTTTGCGCTTGAGCGCGACGCGGGTTTCTTCCGGGGTCAGCCCGGCGTACACCGGCACCGTCGGCGTCTCTTCAGTGAAGAGAATCCAGTCGCGCTGCTTTTTCGGCAGTTTTTTCCACGGAATGTCGACATCGATGCCCATGGTCACCAGGATGTCGCGCAGGTTCTGCCCCTGCCACGCCAAGGGCCAGGACGCCACTGCACGCTGGCGGATGGTCAGGTTCGGGTCCGGCACCATCAGCGCTTCGGTCACTTCATAGACGCGACCAAGTCCATGACACTCCGGGCAGGCGCCCTGCGGTGTGTTCGGTGAAAAGTCTTCGGCATACAACATCGGCTGCCCCGGCGGATAACGGCCGGCGCGGGAATAGAGCATGCGGATCAGGCTCGACAACGTCGTCACGCTGCCCACCGACGAACGCGCGCTCGGCGTGCCGCGCTGCTGTTGCAAAGCGACGGCGGGTGGCAGTCCTTCGATGGAATCGACATCCGGCACGCCGACCTGATCGATCAGCCGCCGCGCGTACGGCGCCACCGATTCGAAATAACGCCGCTGGGCCTCGGCATACAGCGTGGAAAACGCCAGCGACGACTTGCCCGAACCGGAGACGCCGGTGAACACCACCAGCGCATCGCGCGGAATATCGACATCAACGTTCTTCAGGTTATGTTCGCGGGCGCCGCGCACGCGAACCATGCCGGCGGGTGCTTTGGAATTGCGCTTGGAAATCATCGGCCTGCCTTGATTGAAAAACTGGGCAGCGCTCGGCATCAGGTGCCGAGCACCTCGCAAATCATCTGCAGTAAAGCTTGCGGGCTGTAGGGTTTGCCGAGCAGATGGGTATCGGGGCTGAGTTGGTGGTCGCGGGAAATGATGTCGCGGGTATGCCCGGAAGTGAACAGCACTGGCACCGGCGGTGTCTGCACCTTGGCCCAAGCAGCGAGATCGGAGCTCTTGATCAGGCCGGGCATGACCACGTCGGTGAAGATCAGATCGATCTCGATGCCTTCCAGCAACATCTGCATGGCCACGTCGCCATTGCACGCGGTCATCACCCGATAGCCTTCCTCGCGCAGCAACTCCACCGCCGAAGCGCGCACCGCGTCATTGTCTTCCACCACCAGAATGGTTTCGTGGCCGCCGCTCTTGCGTTCGCCGACACTGGCGGTCTCTTCGCGAACCGGACGCAGACTGCGCGGGAAATACAACTGCACCCGCGTGCCTTCGCCGAGCTTGCTGTCGATCTCGACGTGGCCGCCACTCTGTTTGACGAAGCCGAAAACCATGCTCAGACCGAGCCCGGTGCCCTGGCCGTCGGCCTTGGTGGTGAAGAACGGTTCGAAAACCTGTTCCAGCATTTGTGGGGCAATACCCACGCCGGTGTCGGTGACCGCCACGCGAACATACTCACCGGCCGCTATGCCCTTGCCGGCGCAATATTCGCTGTCCAGGCAGACATTGGCGGCACTGAGGCCGATGACGCCCTCGCCCTTCATCGCGTCGCGGGCGTTGATGGCCAGATTGAGAATCGCGTTTTCCAGTTGGTTGCGGTCGACGTTGATATGCCACGGCTGCGGCGGCAGTTGCATGTCGATCTGAATGGTTTCGCCCAAGGCGCGTTGCAGCAACTCGCCAACGCCTTCGAAAATCTGTTCTGGGTTGCACACGGCCGGTGACAGCGGTTGCCGGCGGGCAAATGCGAGCAATTGCGAAGACAGTTTGGCCCCGCGCTCGACCGCAGCCAGCGAAGCCCCGACCCGGCGCTGCACGTTGGCATTGTTGGGCTCATGCCGAGCGAGCAGATGCAGGTTGCCGGCGATCACTTGCAGCAGATTGTTGAAGTCATGGGCAACACCACCGGTCAGGCCGCCGATGGCTTCGAGTTTCTGCGACTGGCGAAGTTGTTCCTCAGCCGCCAGCCGCGCATTCACCTCGGCGGCCACGCGCTGTTCGAGGTTGCGGGTGAATTTGAGCAGTGATTCTTCGGCATTCTTGCGCTCATGGATGTCGATCAGCACACCGGGGAAGCGAAACGGCCTTCCGTCTTCATCGAACTCGCAGGCACCACTGGCCAGCACCCACAGATATTGGCCATCGCCGCGCTGCACACGGTATTCGGCGTTATAGGGTTCGCCAGTGCGCACAGAGTGGGCGACCCGCTCCTGGACCCATGGGTGGTCGTCAGGGTGAATGCGCGATTCGGCGATGTCCTGTTGCAGATCGCTCAGGTCCTGATCCGGCGGATAGGAAAAGGTGCGGGCGAAACGTTCGTCAGCGGAGAAGCGATTGTTCTTGATGTCCCAGACAAACGAGCCAAGCAGTGCGCCGGCATTCAGCGCCAGACGCACGCGCTCGTTGTCGGCGCGATAGGCATCTTCGGCCGCCTGACGCAGGCGCTCGGAATGCACCAGTTCGGTGGTTTCGACCACCATCGCCATGACGCCGCCGGGCACGCCTTCGTCGTTGGCCACCGGGCTGTAATACAAATCCATCCAGACGTCTTCGGGCACGCCGTCGCGCAGCAATACCAGCTCTTTGTTGCGATAGGACAAGGTGCCACCGGCTAGGCAGGTGTCAACGACGTGACGGTTGAACTCGGCGACTTCCGGCCAGCCCAGCTCAACCGGAACCCCGAGCAGATAGGGATGGCGGCCACCGGCAAATTCGGAATAAGCGTCGTTGTAGATCATGTAGCCGGCGTGCCCCCACAGCATCACCATCGGCAACGGCGAAGCCAGCATCAGTTGCACGGTGTTGCACAGGCTGGCCGGCCATTCGGCGAGCGCGCCAAGTTCGGTGTGGCTCCAGTCGAACGCACGGATGCGTTCGGCCATTTCGCCTTTCCAGCCTTCACAGCCGTGGCTTTCGGATAAAAACTGCATCGCCTGACTCAGTGTCCTTTTTTGCGGTTTTCCGATCTATCGCAACGCTACAACGACGCGACGCCCGTGTGTTTCGAGGCTGTGAAAACGCATTGGTTTCATCGCAGGTATAGCCGATTTGCGACGCAGAGCCATTCAGACGCCAATCAAGTGCTTGAGTGGGTGATAGCCGGTTTTCATTTTCGCCGCGACGTCGAGGATCGCCTTCTCGATTCCATTGAGGTGCGTGCAGGTCAGTTCGATCGCGGCGCTCTGATTACCGGCTTCGATGTACTCAAGCAAACGCAGGTGTTCATCGTCGCGGCAAGCCTGGTGGCTGTCGTCATCGAGCGCGGCGGCATACAGCGAGGCCCGCGAGATCAGCTTCTGGAACCAGTCAAGCAGCACCGGATTGTTCAGGCTGCGCGCCAGTTTGAGGTGGAATTCGCCGAGGAGATGGATCAACCGTTCATGGTCGCCGGCCGCATGGGCGGCGTCTTCCAGTAACAAGTGCTCACGCAGATCCTGCATGGCAACGCTGTCTCTACGCCGGCACAGTTCGGTGACGATGCCGATCTCGATCAGACGCCGGGTTTCGAACAAGGAACGCAGCTCTGCGTCACTGGGCAGCGACACCGATGCACCTTTGTTGGGCTCGGTGGTGACCAGACCATCGGCTTCCAACTGCTTGAGCGCAGCACGCACCGAGGTGCGGCTGACATTGAACAGCTCGGCCAGCGAGGCCTCGCCCAGCTTCATGCCCGGGCGCAACGAACGCTTGCTGATCGCCGCGTAAACCCCTTGGTAGACGCGATCGACCGTGGTTTCCAGCTTCTTTTCGCTCATTCGAACACTCCTTTGGCGTCGGGCAATTCATCCTGGCAGTGGCTGGCCATGGAGATTGATCGGGTTCCCGTACCAGTGTGAAGCGCAGAATATCTGCCTTCGGCCCAAAGGTGCAGCCTTTTGATTTATCTCGATTTTGAATAAACAGCCAAAACCTGTGGGAGCGAGCCTGCTCGCGAAGGCGCTGGCACAGTCAACATCGTCATTGCCTGACAGTCCGCTTTCGCGAGCAGGCTCGCTCCCACATTGATACGGGGCAGATCGACCATCGCCAGCGCAACCAAAATCCCTGTGGGAGCGAGCCTGCTCGCGAAGGCGCCGGCACAGTCAACATCGTCATCGCCTGACACTGCGCTTTCGCGAGCAAGCTCGCTCCCACACTGATACGGGGCAGATCGACCATCTTCATCGCAACCAAAATCCCTGTGGGAGCGAGCTTGCTCGCGAAGGCGGCGGCACATTCAACATCGTCATTGCCTGACACTGCGCTTTCGCGAGCAGGCTCGCTCCCACACTGATACGGGGTAGATCGACCATCTCCAGAGCAACCAAAGTCCCTGTGGGAGCGAGCCTGCTCGCGAAGGCGCCGGCACAGTCAACATCGTCATCGCCTGACACTGCGCTTTCGCGAGCAGGCTCGCTCCCACACTGATCCGGGGCAGATCGACCATCTTCATCGCAACCAAAATCCCTGTGGGAGCGAGCCTGCTCGCGAAGGCGCCGGCACAGTCAACATCGTCATCGCCTGACACTGCGCTTTCGCGAGCAGGCTCGCTCCCACACTGATCCGGGGCAGATCGACCATCTTCATCGCAACCAAAATCCCTGTGGGAGCGAGCCTGCTCGCGAAGGCGGCGGCACAGTCAACATCGTCATCGCCTGACAGTCCGCTTTCGCGAGCAAGCTCGCTCCCACACTGATCCGGGGCAGATCGACCATCTTCATCGCAACCAAAATCCCTGTGGGAGCGAGCCTGCTCGCGAAGGCGCCGGCACATTCAACATCGTCATTGCCTGACACTGCGCTTTCGCGAGCAGGCTCGCTGCCACACTGATACGGGGCAGATCGACTATCTTCGTTGCAACCAAAGTCCCTGTGGGAGCGAGCCTGCTCGCGAAGGCGGCGGCACAGTCAACATTGTCATCGCCTGACGCTGCGCTTTCGCGAGCAGGCTCGCTGCCACAAAGGTCAGTGGAAATCGCGGCTCTGCACGTGAATGCCGTTGAGCAGCGGGCTCAGGTCGCTCATGCGCCCGGCGATCAGGTGGCGCACATCGCCTTCGCGTTCCCAGCGGCCGTCGACCTTGAGCAATTGCGACCCCACCAGCACTTGGCGCTGACGCTCGGCCAGGTCACGCCAGACCACCACGTTGACGTTGCCGAACTCGTCTTCCAGGGTCACGAACGTCACCCCGCTGGCCGTACCGGGTCGCTGTCGGCCGGTAACCAGGCCGGCCACGCTCACGGGCCGGCCATGTTCAACATCCATCAATTCCCGCGAGCTGCGGCAGCGCCGGGCCTGCAACTCGCCACGCAGCAATGCCAACGGGTGCGGCCCCAGCGTCGTCCCCACCGTGGCGTAATCAGCATGCAGGTCTTCGCCAACGCTGGGTTTGGGCAGGACGATTTTGACTTCTTCCTCGTTGGGCAGGCCGGCGAACAGGCCTAGCTGTTTCTGCACCCCGGCCACTTCCCAGCGCGCGCGATGGCGATGCCCGGCCAGGCCACGCAAAGCGCCGGAGTCTGCCAGCAAGGCCTGCGCACGACTGTCGAGAGCGGCGCGCTCGCCCAAATCGGCAACATCGGCAAACGCCCCGTGGCGGCGCGCGGCTTCGATGCGCCGGGCATCTTCTTCGCGAAAGCCCTTGATCATGCGCAGGCCCATGCGAATCGCCGGTTGCCCGGCACTCAGCGGTTCGAGGCTGCAATCCCACTCGCTGGCGCGCACGTCCACCGGACGGATCTGCAATTGGTGCCGACGCGCATCCTGCAGAATCTGGTCCGGGCTGTAAAAGCCCATCGGCCAACTGTTGATCAATGCGCAGGCGAACGCTGCCGGCTCGTGACACTTGAGCCAGCAACTGGCGTAGGTCAGCAAGGCAAAACTGGCGGCGTGGGATTCGGGGAAGCCGTAACTGCCGAAGCCTTTGATCTGCTCGAAGATCTGCGCAGCGAATTCCGGTGTGTAGCCGTTCTTTTTCATGCCGGCGGCGAGGCGTTCCTTGTGCGGCTCCAGTCCGCCATGGCGTTTCCAAGCTGCCATCGAGCGGCGCAACTGATCGGCGTCGCCGGGGCTATAGTCGGCAGCAACGATGGCGATCTGCATGACCTGTTCCTGGAACAACGGCACGCCAAGGGTTCTTTTGAGTACGACTTCGAGCGCCGGCGACGGATAGGTTTCCGCCTCTTCGTTATTACGTCGGCGCAGATACGGATGAACCATGCCGCCCTGAATCGGCCCGGGCCGGACGATCGCCACTTCAATCACCAGATCGTAGAAGGTCTTAGGCTTCAGGCGCGGCAGCATCGACATCTGCGCCCGCGACTCGATCTGGAACACGCCGACGGTATCGGCGCGGCTGATCATTGCGTAGGTCGGTTTGTCTTCGGCGGGGATCGTCGCGAGCGTCAGGTTCAGATCACGATGCCGGCGCAGCAGGTCGAAGCAGCGGCGAATCGCGCTGAGCATGCCCAAGGCGAGGATATCCACCTTGAGCAGGCCGACCGCATCGAGGTCGTCCTTGTCCCACTGAATGATGGTGCGGTCGGCCATTGCCGCGTTTTCGACCGGCACCAAGGTGTCCAGCGGCTGCTCGGAAATCACAAAACCGCCGGGATGCTGCGACAGATGCCGGGGGAAGCCGATCAGTTGCCCGGTCAGGCTCAGCACCCGGCGCAGCACCGGACTCTCCGGGTCGAAGCCGCCTTCACGCAAACGTTCCAGCGGCGGCGTCTCATCGCTCCAGCGCCCGCAGCAGTCGGCCAGCGCGTTGATCTGATCCGGCGGCAGGCCGAGGGCCTTGGCCACATCGCGCACGGCACCGGTGGCGTGATAGGTGCTGACCACCGCCGTCAGCGCCGCACGACGCCGGCCGTAACGGTTGAACACGTATTGCAGGACTTCTTCGCGGCGCTCGTGCTCGAAATCGACATCGATGTCCGGCGGCTCGTTGCGCTCTTTGGACATGAAACGTTCGAACAATAGGGTGGTGCGCTCCGGGTCGATTTCGGTGATGCCCAAGGCATAACACACCGCCGAGTTGGCTGCCGAACCACGGCCCTGACAGAGGATTTTCTGTGTGCGGGCAAAGCGCACCACGTCGTGCACGGTGAGGAAATAGCTTTCGTAGCCGAGCTCGGCGATCAATTGCAGCTCGTCATCGATCTGCTTGAGCACCTTGGCCTGAGGCCCTTTCGGCCAGCGCCAGGCAATGCCCTCCTCGGTCAGATGGCGCAACCAGGAACTGGCACTGTGGCCCTCGGGCACCAGCTCTTTCGGGTACTGATAGCGCAGCTCGCTCAGATCGAAGGTGCAGCGTCTGGCCAGTTTTAGCGACGCTTCGAGCAAGTCCGGCGGATACAGGGCGCGCAGCTCATCGAGGCAACGCAAATGCCGCTCGCCATTGGGGTGCAGGCGCAGACCCGCTTCGGCCACGGGGACGTGATGACGGATCGCGGTCATGGTGTCCTGCAAGGCACGGCGCCCCCGGGCGTGCATGTGCACATCGCCGCTGGCCACGGCTGGAATCTGCAACTCAGCCGCCAGAGCCAACAATGCCGATAGTCGCTGCTGATCGTTCTGCCCGCGATGCAGTTGCACCGTGAGCCACAGGCGGTCGCCGAAGGTTTGTTTCAGCCAGCGCCCTTCTTCCCGGTCATCCACTGAATCCGGCACCCACAACACCAGCAAACCCGGCAGCGCTTCGGCGAAGTCTTCCCGCTGCACCTGATACTGGCCTTTCTGCGTACGCCGCCGAGCCTGGGTGATCAAGCCGCACAAGGCCTGATAACCGGCAAGGTTTTCCACCAGCAGCACCAGTTTCGGGCCGTTGTCGATGCGTATCTCGCTGCCGATGATTAGCGGCAACTCAACGGACTTCGCCGCTTGCCACGCACGAACGATGCCGGCCAGGGTACATTCGTCGGTGATCGCCAGCGCCTGATAGCCGTGCTTTTTCGCCCGCTGAAACAGTTCCAGCGCGCTCGAGGCTCCGCGCTGGAAACTGAAGTTCGACAGGCAATGCAGTTCGGCGTAATCGGCACTCATGCGAACCAGCCTTGCAGCCACAGCGGACCGCCCTCACCCACCGCCCGCCAGGCCCAGCCCTGCTGACCGGCGCGGTTCTGGATCAGGTAGTAATCACGCCGCACGTCGCCACCGTCCCACCAACCGGATTCGATGCGCTCCGGCCCCATGAGAATCCGCGCCGAACCTTCCGGCACGCTTTGCGGTTCGTTGAGCAGCCAGCCCGGACGCTGCACGCTGGGCAACCCCGTGCAAGGCTGCTTGTCGACGGCGCTCTGCCACGCGCACTCAGGGCGATGATCGGCCTGAAAGCGCAGCCCCTGCACCGCGTCATCACCCAGCCGTGCGCGCAGGCGTTCGCGCAATTGCTCCCAGGGCAAGGTCTGCTGCGGGCGGTCGTCGAACAGCTCCTGATACTGCGGAACGAAACTCGGCAGGTCTTCGGCGCGCAAGCGAAAACCACGCACCGGTGCTTCGACCTGGACTTGCTCCAGCCGGCCACGGGCCAGTTCGAAGAGCATCGCCGCGTCACGCTCGGCGCTGAGCAGGCCGACCTTGATCACTGTGTCCGGCAGCCCGGCGTGTTCCAGATGCAGGTCAAAACGCTGCACGCCACTGTCGCGCCCGCAGAGGAACGCCGACAAATCGCCGGTCAAGCGCCGTAACGGGAACAGCAAGGCTTGATGGGATTGCACGTCGAAATTCAGTTCGATGCGGATATCGAAACGGTCGGGCGGCAGATAGAACGCCAGCGCCAGAGGGCGTGCGCCGAACAGCGTGTCGAGGTGCTTGAGCATCTGCGCTTCGAAACGCCGGGCCAGTGCCTGGCGTGGCAGGCTTTGCACCTGACTGAGATTGCGCAGGCCCATGCGCGACAACGCCGTGGCGACATTCGGCTCCAGCCCCACACGATCAACAGGCAACTGCCCGAGATGATGCTGCAAAGCCTCACCGTCCGGCACCACCAAGCCATCGTAGGCATTGGCCAGCACTCGCGCCGCCACCGGGTTCGGCGCGGCGACGATGCGATGGCGAAAGCCCAGATCTTTCAATTCCTGGCGCAGGCGAGCTTCAAATTGCGGCCAGGTACCGAACAGTCCCAGGCTGGATTCGATCTCGAACACCACGGTACGCGGGTAATGCACGCTGACCTGCGCGCTGAAGCGATAGGCCCAAGCGGCGAGAAACTGCTGCCAGTGCTCGACCTCGGCCACCTCGTAATCGGCGGTGGCAAAGCCTTTGCTCATGGCTTGCGCGGCGGTCATCGACATGCCAGGACGCAGGCCGAGTTTGCGTGCCGCCGGATTAACCGCTTGCAGCACCCGCCGCTGGGCCGGGCCGCTGAGCAGGACCAGCGGCTCTTCAGGGTCGGGCCGCTGACGCAGCACGGCGTCGAGAGCCAATTGCGGAAACAGGATACATACCCAGCGCATGACAATCAGTGCCCCACGGCAAAGGCAATCGGCGTAGCACGCGCCAGGCCGCCACGGCACTTGAGCACACGTAGCTGCGCCGGTTTGGCATCGATGGCTATGCGTAACGCTGCCGGTGACGGATTGACCGCTTCGCTCAACGGGCGCCAGGCAAAGGCCAGGGTCTGGCCGGTTTCCGCCGCCACCTGCAAGCGTCGCAAGGCTCGGTCATCGGCCTTGTTCGGCCAGCACAGCACCGCGCCGCAACTGCCCGAGCGCAGGCATTGCTCCGCCGCCCACAAGGCATCGCGCTCGCTGGCCTGAATCACCGACAACTGGCGCAGATCGACTCCGGCATTGGCCCAGGCCTGCGGGTACGGCACGAACGGCGGCGCCACCAGCACGATGCGCTCACCGGCCGCGGACAATCGCGCCAGGGTTGGCCAGACCAGCTGCAGCTCGCCGACACCGGGGCCGGCGAGAAGGATTTCACTCAGCGCCGCTTCCGGCCAGCCGCCGCTGGGCAGAGCTGCGTCCAGTCCCGCATGCCCGGTCGGCTGCGGACTCGCCGCCGGTGGCGCAGGCCTGCCGCGCCAGACCTGGCCGCCATTGAACAGCGTATCCAACGCAACGACGGCGCCCATCAGCCTTGCCTCACCAGACCACAGAACACGCCTTCGATTGCCAGATCCTGATCGTTACGCACAACGATGGGCTGATAGGCCGGGTTGCGCGGCAGCAGGCGCACTTCATCCCCGACCCGTTCGAAGCGTTTGATGGTGACTTCACCGTCCAGACGCGCAACGACGATCTGGCCGTTCAGCGCCTCGGGATTAC
This sequence comes from Pseudomonas triticicola, assembly GCF_019145375.1. Taxonomy (NCBI): domain Bacteria; kingdom Pseudomonadati; phylum Pseudomonadota; class Gammaproteobacteria; order Pseudomonadales; family Pseudomonadaceae; genus Pseudomonas; species Pseudomonas triticicola. Next base: position 1,942,678 of record NZ_JAHSTX010000001.1, read on the forward strand.
GCCGCACACCGACCAGATCGCCATCGAGAATGCCGTCTTCGATCATCGAGTCGCCCTGCACCCGCAGCATGTAATCCGGGGTGCGGGAGAACAGCGCCGGGTCGAGCAGCAAACGGTTATGGATATCGGCATCGGCGCCAATCGGCGCACCGGCGGCAACGCGACCGAGTACGGGGATCTCCAGCAATTCCGGACGCGGTGGCTGACCGAGCAGGCGAATGCCCCGGGCCTGATGCGGATTGACTTCGATAAAACCGGCTTCGGTGAGCGCCAGCACATGCTTGCGCGCCACGCTGCGCGAGGCAAAACCAAAAGCCTCGCTGATTTCAGCGAGGCTTGGGGGCTGACCGTGCTCGGCGATGCGATCGCGGATAAAGGTCAGAATGGCGGTACGGCGGGGAGTGAGGTTCGTCATGGAGTACATTTGTACTCCTGTGGGAAATGCCTGACAAGAACCGCCAGTCGGCGCAAGCCGACGCAGCTGCAATCAGATCAATCTGTGAACACACTCCCTGTGGGAGCGAGCCTGCTCGCGAAGGCGTCGGCACATTCATTATCATCGTCGCCTGACACTACGCTTTCGCGAGCAGGCTCGCTCCCACAGGGGGCCAGGAAAAGTCAAGAATCCAGTTGCGCCAAGTACTCCCACGGGTAAATCCCGCGTTGATGGCCATCGCTGAACACCAGTTGCACGCCATAACCCTGTGGATTGACCTCGATCAGGCGCACGCGATCATCAACCAGCGGCGTGACGCCGCGCAGGCGAAATGCGCGGCATTGCGAGCACGGGCATTGCCGGCGCAGATCGGCATGCCTGAGCAGCGATTCGCGCCCGTCCGGCCAGCTCAGGCGCAACGTGCGAGCACTCTGCGAGTTGCCCACCGCCAGCGGATTCATTGCAACTGACTCAGAGCGATGCGCACGGCTTTGCGCACTTCCGGGTCGCCGTCGTCCTGCGCTGCCTGTAACGCGGCCACGGCGCCGCGATCGTTCAATTCACCGAGGGCCAGCGCGGCCTCCTTGCGCAGATTGCTGATGCGGTGGCCGAGGGTGTCGACCAGCGCGTCCAGCGCCGGGACGAAGCGCAAGCGGCCGAGGCTGCGAGTGGCGCGCAGACGCACTTGCCAATAATCATCGCTCAGCGCTTCGACCAAGGCCGGGCCGGCGTCGCTGTGGCCAACCTTGCCCAGCGTGGTCGCAGCTTCTTCGCGCACTTGCCAGGCAGGGTCGCGCAAAGCCTGGCGCAACGCTGGCAATACTTCGGCGTCGCTCGCCAGACCCAGCGCACCCGTCGCGGCGCGGCGCACTTCGGTGTCCGGATCGTCGCTGGCCAGGCGGGCCAAGGCTGGCAGCGCGTCGAGCAGTTTGAGCCAGCCGAGCACACCCACCGCTTCGCGACGGACATTGGCATCGGTGTCCTCCAACGCGGCGACGGCAGCCGGCGCGGCCTCGGCGAAGCGCAGTTCGCGTAACGCCCGAAAGGCGGCGATGCGCACACTGACATCGGCATGTGCGGTCCACGGCAGAATCACCCGCCCCGCTTGCGCAGTCTTGAGCAGACTCAGACTTTGCGCCGCCGCCGATTGCACGGCGGGCGACGGATCCGTCAGTGCTTCGCACAAGGCTTGCACGACCGCCTCATCCTCCCACGCTTCGAGCAATCGTGCGGCTTCAGCGCGAACGTCCTCGGCAGGATCCTGCCGGAGTCGATCAACCAGCCAGAGCAAACCATCCGGTTCCTCCAGATCGGCCAGATCAATCAGGGCAATGCGCCGCACGCCAGCGTCTTCAGCCGTCAGGCGCGGTTGCAGGGCGAGGATGTCTTCGTTGTCGGTCACAGCAAAAATAGAGGTCATAGGGCAAATCGCGGCAAAGGGTTTTCAGGAGGCAGGCCGAGCGGGTTGAGGCGCGGCAGCGGTCGGTCGTTGTCGTGGCGCAGCAGGTCGAGGCAATGGCGTTTCAGGCGAGCGAACTCGGGGCTGGTCACCAGTTCACTGGTACGCGGGCGTGGAAAGTCCAGACGCAGGTCTTCGATGGTTTGCCCGGGCCGGGCGCTCATTACCAGCAAGCGATCGGCTAGAAACAGCGCCTCTTCGATGTCATGGGTGACGAAAACCACCGTGGTGCGGATGCGCGTCCAGATGTCCAGCAGCAGTTCCTGCATGTTCAAGCGGGTCAGCGCATCCAGCGCGCCGAACGGCTCGTCCATCAGCAACAGGCGCGGGCGATTGACCAGCACCCGGGCGATCTCCACCCGCTGCTGCATGCCTCCGGAGAGCTGATCAGGCCAGCGCTCGGCAAAGCCTTCGAGGCCGACCAGTTTGAGGATGTCGTCAGCGGCGCGACGGCGCTCAGTCTTGCCGACGCCGCGCATCTTCAGGCCGAAGGCGACGTTGTCGCGCACCGTACGCCACGGGAACAGCGTGTGATGCTGGAACACCATGCCGCGTTGCGGCGACGGGCCGTTTACCGCGCTGCCGTCGACTTTCAAGCTGCCGGTACTGCCATTCAAGTGTCCGGCCAGGGCGCCGAGCAAGGTCGATTTGCCGCAACCGGACGGGCCGAGAATGCACACGAACTGGCCGGGTTCGATCTGGCAATCGAGGCCCTGCACCGCTTCGAAGGCTTCGCGGCCCTGGCCGAGGACGATGGACAACTGGCGAATGTCGATCCGCCCTTCCGGGGTTTGCATGACGCTCATCAGGCTTTGCCTCGCGGTCGATGCCAAGGCGTGAACAAGCCGCCCAAGCGTTTGATCAGCCAACTGCTGCCCATGCCCAACACGCCGATCAGGAGCATGCCGACAACAATGTCGGCGTAGTTCTGAATGGTGTAGGACTCCCATGTGTAGTAACCGATACCGAACTGCCCGGAGATCATTTCCGCCGTCACCAGGCAGAACCACGAAGTGCCCATGCCGATCGCCAGGCCGGTAATGATGCTCGGCGCAGCGCCCGGCAGGATTACTTCCAGCAGAATCGCCCGGCGCCCTGCTCCGAGGCTTTTTGCCGAGGCGATCAGGCGTGGATCGACGCCTTCGACGCCGTGCACGGTGTTGAGCAGGATCGGGAACAGCGCGCCGGTGAAGGTGATAAAGACCATCGACAATTCCGAGGACGGAAACATCAGGATCGCCAGCGGAATCCAGGCCACGGCGGGGATCGGGCGCAGGACTTCCAGTGGTGGCAGCAGAATGTCTTCGGCCCATTTCGACCGGCCGATGGCCAGGCCCAGGGCGATGCCGAGGATCAACGCCGCCACGTAACCGGCGAAGACGCGGCCGAGGCTGCTGCTCAGGTGCTGCCAGAGTTTGCCGGAGTCGCCCAGGCCCAGCGCGGCTTCGATTACCGCCAGTGGCGTCGGCACGTTGGCAAAGGTGACCAGGCCGAGGTTCCAGTGGTGGCTGGCGGCGAGTTGCCAGAAGAGCAGGCAGAGCAGCAGTGAGGCGGCTCTTGATGTCCAGCGCAACGGTGTTTTCATAGTCCGGTTTCCAGTTCGGGTTCTGTGTGATGGCTGTGATTTACCCCCTCACCCCAGCCCTCTCCCCCAGGGGGGCGAGGGGGAAAGGGAGCCGATTTGCGTGCTTTTCACGACCTGAGTTCGACTCGGTACTTCACGCCGGCGTATCTCTCACCAACAACTCGGTCAGTCCCCTCTCCCTTTGGGAGAGGGTTAGGGTGAGGGGCTTTTGATCTTCAGCGCGCGGCAACGGCTTGCGCAGTCGCATCGCTGAAATCGAATACCTTGCCACCCTGCGCCGCAGCGTATTGCTGCGCTTGGCCCTTGAGCAGAAATGCGCTGAGACGGCCCTTGGCATCGCTGGCAAACCACGCCTGTTCAGCGAGCAACTTGATCCCGCTGTCACTGGCCTGCGCATAAACCGCACGAATGTTCTGGCCCTCCTGCTTCAACCCCGCCAGCGCGGTGAACGCCGCTTCAGCCGAGCCATAACGGCGGACTTTTTCCTCGCCACGCACCCAGATTTCCGCGACATGGCTGACGTCGGTGATGGCTTTGCCCGTAGTCGCATCCACACCCGGCAATGGCGTCTGCGCGTAGTTGGCCAGTTGCGCGGTGTAATCGAGGTTCGCAGCCTTGAACGCGGCGCGGATGTACTGGTCGTCGATGAAGCTGTTCAGGTCGAGCCCGCGATCGGCTTTCTTCAGCAGCTTCAGGGTATCGATGGCGGTACCGACGGCCTGGCGATATTCAGGCTTCCAGCTCAGGTCGCGAGTCTGCACGCCCAACGGGCCATGGAACAGGTAGTTGACCTCGGCATCGACGCCGGTGACCTTGGCGATCAGTTCGCTGTACTTCTCCGGTTCGGCGGCGAGCATTTGGTTGGCTTCGATGCTCGCACGCAGGTAGGCGACGACGATTTCCGGATACTTTTTGGCGTAGGCCTGATCCACCAGTGCGCCATGGAAGGTCGGCGCGTTGGCCTGGGCGCCGTCGTAGATCTTGCGGGCGAAACCACGGCTCGGGAACAGCTCGGCGAAGGGCACGAAATCGGCGTGAGCGTCGATCTTGCCGGCCTGCAATGCCGAGCCGGCGACTTCCGGTGGCTGGGCGATGATGTTGACATCCTTGAGCGGGTCCCAGCCCTGCTCTGCCACGGCGCGCAGCAACATACCGTGAGCCGTCGAGGCGAACGGCACCGAAATGGTCTTGCCCTTGAGTTCGCTGAGGCTCTGCACCGACGAAGCGCTCGGCACGACGATGCCGTTGCCGCTGCCCTTGATGCTGCCCGACAGCACGCTGATGAACAGGCTGTGCTTGCCCGCCGTTTCGAACGCCACGCCATTGAACGCACCGGGGAAATCGGCCATGGCGCCGAAGTCGAGCTTGCCGGCGACCATCTCATTGGTCAGCGGTGCGCCACTGGTGAAGTTTTTCCACTGCACGTCGTACTTCGCGTCTTTGTAGGCGCCATCGTGGGGCAGGTATTTTTCCAGCAGACCGAGTTCACGGATCAACAGGCCGCCGGCGGCGCAGTTGATGGTGGTGTCCTGAGTGCCGATGGCGATGCGGATGGTTTCGGCCGAGGCCGACAAGGTGAATGAGGCCAGGACCAGCCCAGCAAGTGCTGCACGCAACATGAGTGTTTCCCCTCGAATCATTTGTTTGAAGTTCGTCTCCGCCGCGATCGGGGCGCGGTGGGAAACGAGGGGTGTTTGCATTCAGCGTCCGGGGTTCACCGGATGGCTATTGGATAATCACAATTGCAATGTGGGAGCGAGCCTGCTCGCGAAGGCGGCGGGTCAGTCACCGTCATTGTTGAATGAGTGATTGCTTTCGCGAGCAGGCTCGCTCCCACAATGGATTTGGGGTCAACGCAATAAATAGGGGATGTCGACCTTCACCGCCCCAGTCGGGCAATCCTTCTCGCACGGCATGCAGTACCAGCATTCATCGAACGCCATGTAGGCCTTTTGCGTGGCCGGGTTGATCGCCAGCAGGTCCATCGGGCAGACGTCGACGCACACGGTGCAGCCCTTTTCCGCGATGCATTTGTCCTCGTCGACGGTGACCGGCGCGTTGGAGCGGAAGAAGATTTCCTGAGCTTGATAAGCCATGGTTCGGACTCTCTGAAAAATGATGTCTCAAGCGGCGAAGGCGCCGACCCGCAGGCGGTCGTAAGCCTGCATTTCCTCAGCATCGAGCGGGATGATGTAAGGCTCGACGGCTTTCTTGAAACTGGTCATGCGCCCGTCCTCGCCCTTCTTCAGATGGCAGTGGCAGAACCAATCGGCGTCGTTGCGTTGCGGATGATCGACGCGATAGTGGTACAGGCCCCAGCGGCTTTCGGCGCGGAACAACGAAGCGCGGGCGGCCATTTCGGCACAGTCGCGGATCACGCTGGTTTCCATCGCTCGCATCAGTTCGTGAGCGTTGTTGGCTTTCATCTGCTCAAGATCGCGCTCGATGTCACTGAAGCGCTGCAGGCCGATCTGCATCTTCTTGGTCACTTTCGGCGGTTGCAGGTAGTCGTTGACGAAGCGCCGCAGCTTGTATTCGACCTGCGCCGGCGGCAGACCTTCCTGGCGATCGAGCGGCGCGTAGACCCGGGCTTTCTCCTTGGCGATCTGCTCGCTGTCCAGTGCGGAAAACTCGCGACCGGCGACAAACTCCGCCGCGTTGTGCCCGGCGAACCAGCCATAAGTGAACGCGCCAAGCATGTAATTGTGCGGCACCGCAGCCATGTCGCCCGCCGAGTACAAGCCTTTGACTGAAGTCTCGGCACGCTCGTTGACCCACACGCCGGACGCCGAGTGGCCGCTGCAAAAACCGATTTCCGAAATGTGCATTTCGACCATCTGCGTGCGGTAGTCAGTGCCGCGATTGGCGTGGAACTGGCCACGGCTCGGACGCTCGTTGCTGTGCAGGATTTCCTCGATGTTCTGGATGGTTTCCTCGGCCAGATGGTCGAGCTTGAGGAACACCGGACCGTTGCCGCTTTCCAGTTCCTGATGGAACTCCCACATCATCTGTCCGCTCCAGTAATCGCACTCGATGAAGCGTTCGCCCTTGTTGTTGGCGGTGTAGCCACCCAGCGGGCCGGTGACGTAGGCGCAGGCCGGGCCGTTGTAATCCTTGATCAGCGGGTTGATCTGAAAGCACTCAAGATTGGCCAGTTCGGCGCCTGCGTGATAGGCCATCGCGTAGCCGTCGCCCGCATTGGTCGGGTTCTCGTAGGTGCCCATCAAGTAGCCAGACGATGGCAGACCGAGGCGCCCGGCCGCGCCGCAGGCGAGAATCACCGCTTTGGCCTTGATCACATGGAAGTCGGCGGTGCGGCAATCGAAGCCCATCACACCGTTGACCGCGCCCTCCTCGTCGGTCAGCAAACGCGTGCAGACCAGGCGATTGGTGATGCTTACCCGCGCGCGTTTCAACTGCCGATACAGGACTTTCTTGATGTCGTGCCCTTCCGGCATCGGCAGCACATAGGCGCCCATGTGGTGGACCTTTTTTACCGCGTAGTCACCGGTCTCGTCTTTCTCGAACTTCACGCCCCAGCGGTCGAGTTGTTCGATGGTTTCAAAACTGTGCGTCGCATAGGCGTAGACCGCCGCCTGATTGACGATGCCGTCATTGGCGATGGTGATTTCCTTGGTGTACTGCTCCGGTGTCGAGTGGCCGGGAATGATGGCGTTGTTCAGGCCGTCCATGCCCATGCTGATCGCGCCGCTGCGCTTGACGTTGGCCTTGTCTACCAGCAAAACGCGCAAATCGCGGTTCTTCTCTTTGGCCTTGATCGCCGCCATCGGCCCGGCCGTACCGCCGCCAATCACGACGATGTCGTATTCCTGCTCTAGAACGTTGCGGGTCATGCCTGCTCCCCTTTTTGCCGGTCGATCCGCAGGCGGTACTGGAACGCATCGCCACGGTAATAAAGGTGTTCGAAGTCCAGCGGCTGGCCGTGGGCATCGTGGGTCAGGCGCTCGATGCGCATGATCGGCGAGCCCGCCTCGACGTTGAGTGCCTGGGTCAGGTCGCTGTCGGCCAGCACTGCGTCGATGGCCAGATCGGCGTGGCCAAGGGCGATGCCGCAGTCGTTTTCGAGGATCAGAAAGATGTCGCGGGTGACCAGATCCGCCTTCTCCAGTCGCTCGCCGACCGCTTTGGGCAGGTAGGTGATTTCCAGCGAGATCGGCTCGCGGTTGATCAGGCGCACGCGTTTGATCTGCGCGACGATCTCACCTTCGGCCACCTGCAGACGCTCGGCGACACGCTTGTCGGCCGGAATGAATTTGAAACTGCGCAGGCGGTTGATCACCTCGTAGCCGCGCCCGGTCATCGACTCGGCGAGGCCTTGCAGGCTGCTGACGTTCTGAAAGGTTTTCGGCTTGGCGACAAAGGTGCCCTTGCCATGGATCTTGAAGATCAGACCTTCCTTTTGCAGATCACCCAAGGCTTGGCGCACGGTGATGCGGCTGATTTTGAACAGCGCACCGAGTTCGCTTTCGGAAGGCATCTGACTGTCTTGCGGGTATTCACCGTCGAGAATCCGCGCACGCAGGACGTCGCGCAGTTGGGTGTGCAGCGGAACGCTACTGAGGGAGAGAACGTTATCGGTCATCGTCGGATCACTTGTCATAACGAGTTATGACGTGATCTTAGAGATGTGATGACGAGGTTGAGAAATATTGTTTGGGCATAACCTTAGATGCGCGTTGCGCCGGCAAAATCTGTGGGAGACCTGTGGGAGCGAGCCTGCTCGCGAAAGTGGTGTGTCAGTCACCAAAATACTGACTGACAGGATGCTTTCGCGAGCAGGCTCGCTCCCACAGGAGATCGTGAGCTATTCAGCGTTTGAGGATCTCGTCCATTACCCAATCGGTCTTGACGGCTTGCTCGGCCACGGCGGGATGCTGTGAATCACCACGAATATGCGCATTCATCCCCAGCACGTGATGCCACTGAATATGCTCGTGATGAGCAATCTCCAGGCTGAGCTGCTCGTCGGCGAACAGCTGCACCGGATGCTCGTCAAACACCGAAAACCCGATCCGCCCTTTGCTGCCGATGATCTCGACCCGATCTTCACGCCGGTCCGCAACAAAGTTCCAGCAGCCCATGCCCAGCGCTCCGGAAGCGAACCGCCAGGTGGCGCTGACCGCATCTTCCGCCGCGTACAGACCCGCCTGACGCGCGGTGAAACCGGCGACTTCAACGATGTCGCCAAGCAGATACTGAAACAGGTCCAGGCCATGGCTCGCCAGGTCGGCAAAGTAGCCGCCGCCAGCCACCGCCGGATCGGTGCGCCAATTCTCCCGACCTTCAAGATCAGCCGGCGACGGTGCTTTGGTCAGTGTCCAGCTCAGATGGCGGACATCGCCGATGCGCCCCTCCTCCAGCCATTGCCGCACCTGAGCGAAGCGCGGCAGCGAGCGGCGGTAATAGGAGACGAACAAGTGCAGACCGGCAGCGGCAAACGCTTGCTGCATCTCGCGGCTTTGCCCGGCGTTGAGCGCCATGGGCTTTTCCACGCAGCAATGCTTGCCGGCGGCGGCGACTTTCAGGCTGTAGGCATGGTGGCTGTCGGGTGGTGTGGCGATGTACACCGCGTCGACTTCGGGGTCGTTGATCAGCGCATCGACATCGGTATAGACGCGGCTGATACCGTGGCGCGAAGCGTAATCGGTGACGGCTTCGAGGCGTCGACCCATCACCGCGACCAGTGCCGAACCGGGTGCCTTGTAAAAGGCCGGCCCGCTCTTGCGTTCAGCGACACTGCCACAACCGATCATGCCCCAGCGCACCACGCTCATCTTCAGTCCTCAGCCGATGCGCAACGCGCGCAGATCAAGGCGTCCGTCCTTGAGCGGCGGGCACCAGTAGTAGCCGCCGGTGATCGGCCGACTGATCTGGTACAAGCCATCGGCAATACCGTCCTCCAGACCGCTCATGCGCCGCAGCTGTGCTTCGAAGGCATCCAGCGAGAAACCGAAAGCGAGGAACATCAAACCGGCGCGATCGCCTTCAATCCATGGCATCGAGCGGCGCACGACGAACGCTTCCGGCGCGAAGCTCTCTTGCGCGGTGCGTTTGACGTGGGCGGAGATCGGCGCGTCGTCGATTTCTTCGTTATCGCTCAAGCGCCGTCCCATGATGTCGTCCTTGGCGCCGGCAGACAGGCGATGAAAACCCTTGAGATCGTGCTGCCATTGCTGGATCGCGGCGAAGCTGCCACCGACCAGCCCGTCAGCGCCGGAGCTCAGCAGCGCGGCGGCGACAGCGGCGTCATCGTGGGGGTTTTCCGTGCCGTCTTCGTAACCGGTGAGGTCGTGGCCGTCCATGTGGCGGAAGGCTTCCTGCATCTCTACCAGACGCAAGGCCGGGGCCAGCGCGGCCTCGATAGCGTTGCAGCGGTTGAGCAGTTCACCACGGTCGACACCGTGCAGCCAGATCCACAGGGCATGCTGGGTCGACGGGTTGTTCACGCCAAAGCCGGTCAGCGCCGGGAAGCTGCGCAGGCCGGCGATTTCGACATTCAGCGCCTTGGTCAACGACTCACCAAAGCCAACCACCGCCGACTTGCCATCCACCAGCATCAGCAGGCTGTCGATCGCTTGCGGCAAGGCTTCAACCGACGCCAGGGCGAAAAACAGATGACGTGCTTGCGCAGGAACAGGGGTAGCGAGAATGCCCGGCTGGTAGTAACTCATGTGAACTCCTTGAAAAAGTGCGCGGAGTTTACCTGTAGCCGGATCGTTTGTGTGGGTGGCGAGAGCGTCGTCGTTCAGCGTTCACCGCCTTCGATCAACGCCCTCAAAGTCAGCGCATCGGCCGTGGCGGCACCGCTGGCGGTGTTGTCGAAGATACACCAGATGTCTTTGCCGTCGGCCTTCGCGCGCCGCAGGTTCTGAGCAAGCTGGTGCAGATAGGCCGCTTCATAAGCGCTGTGATAAATCCGTGGCGAGCCGTGCAGGCGCCAATACTGCAGGCCTTGCCAGCCACCCGGCGCGGTGTCGCTGCTGATCCGCGAGGGATCGACCACCGCCTGGGCAATCTGCAAATCCACCAGCATTGCCTCAGCCTCAGTCCACGATTCGTGTCGCGGCTCCAGCACTACACTGCCCTTGAACCGCTCGCGCAGGGCATGAAAAAACGCCTCGGCCACCGGCGCATCGAAGGCAAGTTTCGGTGGCAGTTGCACCAGCAGGCAGCCGAGTCGATCACCCAAGCCCTGGCACTGTCCGAGAAACCCATCGAGCGCGGCCGCGCTGTCCGCCAGCCGCTGTTCATGGGTGATGAGCTTCGGCACTTTCACGGCGAAGCGAAAGTCCGGCGCTACCGAGTCGGCCCAGCGTTCGTAGGTCTGATGCCGATGCGGGCGGTAGAACGAGCTGTTGATTTCCACACAGTTGAAGCGCGCGGCGTAGCGTTGCAGGTGCGTGCCTTCGGCGGGGAATGCCGGCCAGTGCTCGCGCCCGAGACTCCAGCCGGCGCAACCGATGTAGATGGTTGACTCGTTCAAGCGCACACCGTCATTTCTTCCCGGGCAACACGGCGCCCAACACCTGCTTGGCGGTCTGCACGATCACCCCGGCTTCGTCCGGATCGCCCTTGAGCAGGGTCGTGGCGAATTTCTTCGCTTGCTCAAGCTTGATGTGCGGCGGCAACGGCGGCACGTTCGGGTCGGTCTTGAACTCGATCAGCACCGGCACTTCCGAGGCGAGTGCCTGTTCCCACGCAGCGGCGACCTCTTCCTCGCGATCAACGAAAATGCACTTGAGGCCGATGGAAATCGCGAACAGGTGATACGGCACATCAGGAATGCTCTGCGACGCTTCGAATTTGGGATCACCCTCCATTACCCGCTGCTCCCAGGTGACCTGGTTGAGGTCTTCATTGTTGAACACCGCGCAGATCCATTTCGGGCTCTGCCATTGCCGCCAGTATTTGGCGACAGTGATCAGCTCGGCCATGTTGTTCATCTGCATCGCGCCGTCGCCGACCAGGGCAATGACCGGGCGTTCCGGGAAGGCGAACTTGGCCGCGATCGCATAGGGCACCGCCGCGCCCATCGAGGCCAGGCCACCGGACAACGAGCATTTCATGCCGCGACGGATTTTCAGATCGCGGGCGAACCAGTTGGCGCAAGAGCCAGAGTCGCTGGTGATAATCGCCTGCTCGGGCAAACGCGGCGACAACTCGTAGACCACCCGTTGCGGATTGACTGGATCGGCTTTGGCCATGGCGCGTTTTTCCAGGGTTTTCTCCCAGCTGCTGCGCCAGCCTTCGATCTTCTTGCGCCACTTGTTCGAGGTTTTCTGTTCCAGCAAGGGCAGCAATGCGGCAAGGGTTTCCGCTGAATCACCGACCAGATTGACCTCCATCGGATAACGCAGGCTGAGCATGTCCGGCTGCAAGTCGATCTGCACGCCGCGCGCCTGGCCTTCCTTGGGCAGAAACTCGGAATACGGGAAGCCCGACCCGATCATCAGCAAGGTGTCGCACTCGCTCATCAGCTTGTAGCTGGGCTCGGTGCCGAGCAGGCCGATGCTGCCGGTGACCCACTGCAAATCGTCTGGCAACGCTGCTTTGCCCAACAGCGCCTTGGCGACGCCCGCGCCGAGCTTTTCCGCCACGGCGACGACCAGATCGGTCGCCTCCAGCGCGCCGGCACCCACCAGAATCGCGACTTTCTCGCCACTGTTCAGTACCTCGGCGGCGCGTTGCAGATCGGCTGCATAAGGAACGACTTTCGGCTTGCTGTAGCCGACGCCGGAATGCGCGGTGCCATGGGCGCGCGCGGGTTGTTCGTAAGGCAGATCCTGCAAGTCATTGGGCAGAATCAGCGCGGTGACGCGGCGCTCGCCGACCGCAGTGCGCACCGCGCGATCAAGCAGATGGCGCACTTGCGACGGCGCCGAAGCCTGCTGCACAAACGCACCGGCGACATCCTTGAACATCGACACCAGATCCAGTTCCTGCTGGTAGTGACTGCCCAGCGCCGTGCGCGCCTGCTGACCGACGATGGCCAGCACCGGCATGTGGTCCATGCGCGCATCGTAGAGACCGGTGATCAGGTGCGAAGCGCCGGGGCCGGAAGTAGCGATGCACACGCCCAGCTCGCCGGTAAACTTGGCGTGGGCCGAGGCCATGAACGCGGCCATTTCTTCATGCCGCGCCTGGACAAATTCGATTTTGCCTTTGGCCCGGCTCATGGCGCCGAAAACGCCATTGATGCCATCCCCCGGATAACCAAAAATTCGCGTGACGCCCCATTCGCTGAGCCGCTCAACCAGAAAATCACCTACTGTCATCGTCATCTTGACCCTCGCCATTTACCGCTGCATGGACATGTAAGGGTCTGGACAGCCCGCTGCGCGATGAAGTTTCGCTGGATTGCACGGGCATGGGCTCAGGCACCGTGTTTGCGCGGGAATGTTTTTTTGAGGCATGCGCCCTGCTCTGTGGTCGACTGATAAATCGAGCGAAGGAGGATTGGCCATGACTGAAATACAAACCCTGCTGCTTCAACGCAATGACTGGGTGCCGAACAATCCGCGTCTGCCAGTGCTGATCTACCGCAGCGCGATTGCCGTTGAAGGCGACGATCCGGCGGCGCGCTTCGAGCAGACGTTCGGCGCCAATGGCTGGCCGGCGCAGTGGCGCTACGGCATTTATGACTATCACCACTATCACACTGAAGGCCACGAAGTGCTTGGCGTGGCGGCCGGGCAGGCGCGGTTGATGTTGGGCGGGCCTGATGGGCAAGTCGTCGACGTCAGCGCCGGTGATGTGCTGTTGCTGCCGGCCGGGACCGGGCACTGCAATCTGGGCTCGAGCGAGGACTTTCTGGTGGTGGGTGCTTATCCGCCGGGGCAGCAGGCGGATATTTGCCGGGCCGCGCCGAGTGATGCGCAGTTGGCGCGGATTGCGGGGCTGGCGTTTCCTGAGACAGATCCGGTGCAGGGACTCGGGGGTGCGGTTGGGCGGTATTGGAGCCATTAGGCGCGGCGACCCTGCCGACGCTTTCGCGAGCAGGCTCGCTCCCACAATGAATACGGGTGAACCCTGTTTCTCTGTCCAATACATACCCCTGTGGGAGCGAGCCTGCTCGCGAAGGCGGCAGATCGGTTTGCATCATTCAATATGAATAACCGCACTCACCGCTGGCACCCGCCGGAAATTTTCCCTACGGTGTCTACCTGTTCTCTCCCAGCATCGACGAGGTCCGTTTCATGAGCAATGCGTCTTACGTTCCGCCCAAGGTCTGGAAACACGAAGCTCCTTCCGGCGGCCACTTCGCCAGCATCAACCGGCCGATCGCCGGGCCGACCCACGACAAGGAACTGCCGGTCGGCAAGCATCCGTTGCAGCTGTATTCGCTGGCCACGCCCAACGGCGTCAAGGTCACCATCATGCTCGAAGAGTTGCTCGCACTCGGCCACAGCGAGGCCGAATACGACGCCTGGCTGATCCGCATTGGCGAGGGCGATCAGTTCTCCAGCGGTTTTGTCGAGGTCAACCCGAATTCGAAAATCCCGGCGCTGCTGGATCGCAGCGTCGAGCCCCCGATCCGGGTGTTCGAGTCCGGCTCGATCCTGCTGTATCTCGCGGAAAAGTTCGGCGCCTTGCTGCCCAAGGATCCGGCCGGTCGCACCGAAACCCTCAACTGGCTGTTCTGGCAAATGGGCTCGGCACCGTATCTGGGCGGGGGTTTCGGGCATTTCTACGCGTATGCGCCGGAGAAGCTCGAATACCCGATCAACCGCTTCACCATGGAAGCCAAACGGCAACTGGATGTGCTCAATCGCCGCCTCGCCGACAACGCCTATCTGGCCGGCGAGGATTACACCATTGCCGACATCGCCGTTTGGCCGTGGTACGGGCAGTTGGTGCGCAACAACGTCTACTCGGCGGCGGAATTTCTCGCCGCTCATGAGTACAGCCATGTGCAGCGCTGGGCCGAAGAAATCGCCAAGCGGCCAGCGATCATCCGTGGGCAGCGAGTGAATCGCACCTGGGGTGATGAAGACAGTCAGGTGCCGGAGCGGCATGGGGCGAAGGATCTGGACTGATTTCAGAAAAAACGCATCACCCTGTGGGAGCGAGCCTGCTCGCGAAAGCGGAGTATCAGACAACGAATCTGTTGAATGACCCACCGCCTTCGCGAGCAGGCTCGCTCCCACATTTGCGTCCGAAGGCCATCGAATCCAATTGTGAAAAAATCATTAACTAACTGACTCGTAGGGGTTTATTCCCCCGGAAACTTCCGACATACTAATGCGAATAATTCTTACATGCACTCGCATTAGTTTCGTTTGGGTAAATCTTGGGGAAGCAGATAGATGTCGTTTCACACCATTCACCGCCGTTCGAACCTTTCACCTAACCTCCTCGCAATCGCCATCGGCATGGCCAGCATCGCTCCTGCGTTGGCTGAAGAAACCGCAGCCACTGCGCCCGCCAACGGCCCGCTGGAACTGCAAGCGACCGAAATCGGCGCCACGCAGATGAGCAGCACCACCGAAGACACGCAGTCCTACACCACCGGCCCGATGCAGACCGCGACCAAGCTGTCGCTGACCATGCGCGAAACGCCCCAGGCGGTGACGGTGATCACTCGCCAGCGCATGGACGATCAGAACATGACCAGCGTCAACGACGTGGTGCGTGGCACGCCGGGGCTGTTCCTCAGCGAGGCCAGCGGTCCGGGGCGGCAGACTTACAAGGCGCGCGGTTTCGACATCGACAACATCATGTACGACGGCCTGCCCAGCTCGTATTCGCCGTTCACTTTGGCAGTGCAACCGAACCTGGCGATGTTCGACCGGGTGGAAATCGTCCGTGGCGCGACCGGCCTGGTCACCGGTGCCGGCAACCCGTCGGCGGCGATCAACATGGTGCGCAAACGCCCGACCGCTGATCAGCGCGTGACCCTCACCGGCGCCGCCGGCAGCTGGGATGACTACCGTGGCGAGGTCGACGCCTCCAGCCCGCTGAACGACAGCGGCACCCTGCGTGGCCGGGTGGTGACGTCGTATCAGGGCGCCGACAGTTTTCGCGACAAGGAAGAAAACGATCACGGCCTGTTCTACGCCATCGGTGAAGCCGACCTGAGCGACAGCACCACGGCGACCCTCGGTTTCTCCCGGCAGAACGATCAGACCAACTATTTCTGGGGCGGCCTGCCGATCGGCGAAGACGGCCACCACCTCGACCTGCCCCGCTCCACCTATCCGGGCACCGACTGGGAAAACCGCAAGTTGCAAGTCGACACCGTATTCGGTGAAGTCGAACACCGTTTCGACAACGACTGGAAACTGCATGTTGGCGGTTCCACTTCGACAACCGAAGGCGAATTCTCCGGGACGTATTTGTCGCGCTACGACGGCCCGCTGGAAACCACCGCCTATCAATCGCACCACACCGACAAGCAACGCGCCTTCGACGGTTTCGCCAGCGGCCCGTTCGAAGCGTTCGGCCGTACCCACGAGTTGGTAGTCGGCGCGAGCAATCGCGTGTACGACGCCACCACCAAGGAATACGCGCCCTACGACACCGGCCTGCCGATCGCCGCGCCCAAGCCGGACTTCGTCCGTAGCGGCAAGTCGCGCAACGTCACCACCCAGGACGCGGTTTACCTGACCACGCGCTTGAGCCTGGCCGACCCGCTGACGCTGATCCTCGGCAGTCGTCTGGACTGGTATGACTACGACGATCGCAGTGCCGACGGTGACTTCAAGGTCACGCGCAACCTGACCCGTTACGCTGGCCTGATCTACAAACTCGATGACCATCACTCGGTCTACGCCAGCTACACCGACATCTTCACCCCGCAAACCCAGAAGGACCTCGGCGGCAAAGTGCTTGAGCCGATCGTCGGTGAAAACTACGAAGTCGGTATCAAGGGCGAATATTTCGACGGCGCGCTGAACGGCAGCGTGGCGGTGTTCCAGATGGACCAGACCAACCGCGCCACCCAGGCAGCGACCCAACTCGGCTGCCCGGAACTGACCTGCTACGAAACCTCCGGCAAAGTCCGCGCCCAAGGCGTGGACATGGAACTGCAAGGTGCGCTGACCGAGCAATGGCAAGTCGGCGCCGGCTACACCTACACCCGCGCCCACTACATCAAGGACGAAAACCCGGCCAACAATAACCAGAAATTCGACACCGACATGCCCGAGCACCTGTTCAAGGTCTCCACCGTGTATCGTTTCAAAGGCCCGCTGGAAAAACTGCGCGTGGGCGGCAACGTGTACTGGCAGAGCCGCATGTACAACGACATCGCTCTGGCCAACGGCGGCAGCTATCGCCTCGAACAGGGCGGCTACGCGGTCACCGACCTGATGGCCGGTTACGAGGTCAACAAGCACCTCGACCTGCAGGTCAACGCCAACAACATTTTCGACCGCAAGTACTATTCCTCCATCGCCACCGACGTGACCTGGGGCTCGACCGATAACTACGGCACCCCGCGCAGCTACATGATGACGGCCAAGTACAAGTTCTGAGGCGATAGCGCTCAGCAAGCACCACACAGGGCGCCGGGAGTTTTCCCGGTGCCCTTTTTTGCAGGTTCATTAGGCAAGGCCGGCAATTACCGATAGTCTCTGGCGACACTTTCGCGAAGCACCGGCCATGCCCCAGACAGATTTCTCCTCCGACCTCCAGGCCATCGGCAGCATTGACGCTGTGCCGGTGATCCTGAGCATGGTCAAGCACATCACCGGTATGCGCTTCGCCGCCGTAGCGCGGGTCACCGAGAGCAAGTGGATCGCCTGCGCCGTGGATGATTCGATTGACTTCGGCCTGTTGCCCGGCGGCGAACTGGTGCTGGAATCGACGATTTGTCATGAGATCCGTCAGCACCATCAGCCGGTGATCTTCGGCCATGCCAGCCAGCACCCGCTGTTCTCCACGCACCACACGCCGAAAACCTACGGTCTGGAAAGCTACATCTCCATTCCGATCATCAAGGCCGATGGCGAATTCTTCGGCACGCTGTGCGCCATTGATTCGGTGCCGGCGAACCTTGACGACCCGGCCATCGAAAAGACCCTCACCCTCTTCGCCCAACTGATTGCGATGAGCCTGGATACCCAAGGCCATTTGCACGCGACCAAAACCGCGCTGGCCGATGCCAACGAAATGGGCCGTCTGCGCGAGCAGTTCATCGCCGTTCTGGGCCATGACTTGCGCACGCCACTCAGTGCCATCCGCATGAGTGCCGATCTGCTGGACAGCAAAGTCGAGGACAAGCGCTCGCGCACGCTGCTGTCGGCGATTCGCACCAGCTCGGTGCGCATGGGCGTGCTGATCGAAAACATCCTCGACTTCGCCCGGGGCCGGCTCGGCAGTGGCATCCCGGTACAGCGCAAACTGGTCGATGACTTGCAGCAAACGCTGCGCCAGACCCTTGAAGAAATCCAGGTGGCGTACCCGCAGGCGAAGTTTATCGATTCGCTGGAGGTACCGGCCGGGGTCTATTGCGACCCGTTGCGGATCAGCCAGTTGTTGTCGAATCTGCTGGGCAACGCCGTGACCCACGGTTCCACGGCCGAACCGATCTTGCTCAAGGCGTTTGCCGAGGGCGACGAGATCGTCATTTCGCTGACCAACCAGGGCACGCCGATCCCGCCTGCGCTGATGCCGCTGCTGTTCGAACCGTTTTCCCGTTCCGAAGCAGGCCAGCGTCATGAAGGGTTGGGACTGGGCTTGTACATTGCCGGGCAGATTGCCAATGCGCACAACGGCACCTTGAGCGTGACATCCGACCGTGAAACCGGCACCTGTTTTGTCGCGCGCTTCCCTGCCCACTTCAAGTGGGTCTGAGCGCCGCTCTAAGTATTCAGTGGCGTCTGCGGCGTGTCCGGGTTGAGCTGGCGGCGGCGGAACTGGCCCGGTGGCTGGCCATGAATCTGGCGAAACCGCCGGGAGAAATAGGCCTCATCGGCGAACCCGCACAACCGCGCCACCTCGCCCACCGAGCGCGTACTGTTGAGCAGGAAGTTGCGCGCCGCGTGCATGCGCCGCTCCAGCACCAGCTCGGTGAAGGTCTTGCCGATCTCTTTGCGCAGCCAGTGCGTCAGGTAGGTCGGTGACAGATAGGTCGCAGCGGCGACTTTGATCAGGTTGAGATCAGGATCGGCGATGTTCTTCCGCAAATACTCGAACATGCGGCTCAAGGCGTCGCGACGACTGTTCTCGGCGGCATTCTCTTCCGCCAGACGCTTGAGCGGCTCGGCGTAGAGAAAACACACGCTACCGATCATCTGCAGCAACAAGCCCTTGAGCATTTCCCGCGTGCCGAACTGACGGTTCTCATCGAGTGCGCGCATCTGTTCGATCAGGCCGCAGACCTGAGCGAAATCCTCATCGTTCAAAATGAAATCCAGATGTTCCTGAAAGCGGAACGGCGACAGCTCAGGCGCGAGCAGGATCGACACCTCTTCCAGATCCATCGGGTCGCATTGCAGATGCGGCAAGAGAAACGTCTGGGAAAAATTGATGACGATGAAATTGCTGTCTGCGGGATGCGGAATCACGTGCACGCGGTGCGGCAGGATGAACGCCAGAGTGTTGCGCGGGAATGGCCGCTGCACGCTGCCGATGTGCTGCACGGTGTCGCCACCGAGGTTGATCTGGATCTGGAAGTACTCGTGCCGGTGAGGCGCGGTTTCGGCGCGCCGCCCCTTTTTGTCGCGAATGTAGAAATCGGTCAATTCGCTGCGTTGCTGCATGACGTAGGTCGGGATACGGCTGGGTGAAGACATGGGCAGAAGGTCCTCCGGGCAGTGAGGTAGCGCCTGTCATCTTGCAGGGTTGGGCGGTGGCCGGCAATGAGTCATACGATGACGTTGGCTTTTTTGAAAGAAGCCTCGCCATGTGCCTGTCCAAAAACCGCATTATTATAAAAATACAATTAGTCGTTATTTTTCATACGCTTGGGATTTGAATCTGATCTTTATTCTCAAGACAAATCGTATTTATCTTTTTGGACACGTTCGCCAAACCCACTTTTTTCAAGAAAAAACGTTCTAACCCATCGGTTGATTTAGAACCGTTGTACGACCACTGTAATGACCAACGCAGCCCAACCTCTTTCAAAAACAATCAAAGGTGCGCACGTCATGATCCTGCTATTTCCCCTCGCCGCCCCGCCCGATCTCCCCTGGAAATCAATCGCACAAAGACTTTCCTGAACGTCTGAACGCCGCGCTGCAACCCGTTCGCTTGCCTTGCCCCACACGTTGCGGGCAACGGCATCGGCTGCTCGAAAAATCTCGACTCTTCTAACAATAACGAGGTCTCCGCATGTCCAACTCCCATTCTTCCAGTGCCACGGTGCCGCCGGTGATTGCCGGTGCACGCGATGCCGTTTCGGCGCAGCGTCTGCCTACCCGGCGGCGCTGGTTCATGCTGTCGTTGCTGCTGATCGCGACGATCATCAATTACATCGACCGGGTGAACATCTCGATCGCCGCGCCGTTCATGGCCAAGGACCTGGGCCTGGACAAGATCGAGATGGGCCTGATCTTTTCCGCGTTCGCCTGGACCTATGCCTTGGCGCTGGTGCCGGCCGGGTTCATCGCTGACCGGTTTGGCTCGCGCTTCACCTACGGCGTTTCGCTGATCAGTTGGTCGACCGTCACCGTTTGCCAGGGTTTCGCCACGGGGTTTGCCTCGCTGTTCGGCCTGCGCCTGGCGGTCGGCGCCATGGAAGCCCCGGCTTTTCCGGCCAACAGCCGCGCGGTGACGGTGTGGTTCCCGGCGCGGGAACGCGGGATGGCCAGCAGCATTTACGTGTGCGGCCAGTACCTCGGCACGGCGCTGTTCACCGGCGCGCTGCTGTGGCTGGCGACCACCTTTGACTGGCGCCACGTGTTCTACAGCACCGGCGCACTCGGCATCGTCTTCGGTGTGCTGTGGCTGTACCTGTATCGCGATCCGCTGAACTGCAAGAAGGTCAGCCAGGAAGAATTGAAGTACATCGAAACCGGCGGCGGTCTGGTCAAGAGCAGCCAGGAGCGCACCCGCTTCAACTGGCGGCAGATTGCCGAGCTGTTCAGCTATCGGCAGATCTGGGCGATCTGCATCGGCAAGTTCGCCAGCACCTCGGCGCTGTACTTCTTCCTCACCTGGTTCCCGACCTACCTGATCGAAGAACGCAAACTGACCATGATCAAGGCCGGGATCTTCGCCGTGCTGCCCTTCGTCGGTGCGACCGTGGGAATCCTGCTGGCCGGCATCGTTTCCGACTTGCTTATCCGTCGCGGCTATTCGATGTCGTTTGCGCGCAAGTTGCCGCTGGTGGTCGGTTCGATGCTGGGCATGTCGATCGTGCTGGTGAATTTCACCGATTCCAACCTGATCTGCATCGCCGTGTTGACCATCGCGTTCTTCGCCCAAGGCATCGCGTCCTCGTCGTGGGCGGCGGTATCGGAAGTGGCGCCAAAAGAGCTGATCGGCCTCACCGGCGGCATTACCAGCCTGGCGGCGAACATCGGCGGCATCGTCACGCCGATCGTGATCGGCGCCATCGTCCACGCCACCGGCACCTTCGCCTATGCCTTCTGGTTTATCGGCGGCGTGGCTCTGATCGGCACCCTCTCCTATTCGTTACTGCTCGGACGCCTGTATCGCATCGAGCTGAAGGTGCGCTGAGGCGAAATACCCGGATTTGTCCAAACGCAGGCGGCTTTCGTCCAACTTCGCCGACGCCAGCCGCCGTACGCTGCCCTTTCAAACAGGATGACCCGCAGGATGAACATGACTGAATACGTCTTTACCCCGGATCTGCCGGTGACCTTGCCGGTCCTCGGCACCGAGCAGCGCTTCCCGGTCGGCCGGGTGTTCTGTGTCGGCCGCAACTACCCGTGGCCGGACACTCAAGGCCAGTCGCGCCAGCCGCCAGTGTTTTTCATGAAACCGGCAAGCTGCGTGGTCGATGCCGTCGGCGACGTCGCCTTCCCCTCAGTGTGCGAGGACTTCGTTCACGAAATCGAACTGGTCGTCGCCATCGGTGAAGGCGGCGCCAATATCCCCGAGGATCAAGCGCTCGCCTACGTCTGGGGCTACGCCGCCGGCCTCGACCTGACTCGCCGCGATGTGCAACGCGCAGCCAAGAGCAACGGCCTGCCGTGGGAAGGCGCCAAGGTGTTCGACGGCGCCGCGCCGATGACTGCCGTCGTCCCGGTGAGCCGCAGCGGCCATCCCGAGGGCGAGTTGTGGCTGAACGTCAACGGCGAAGAACGCCAGCGCGACAACCTCGACAGCCAGATCTGGTCGGTCAGCGAAGTAATCGCGCGCATCTCGCAATCCGTGGCCCTGCGCGCCGGCGACCTGATCATGACCGGCAGCCCCGCCGGCGTTGACAGTCTGCAACCCGGCGACGTGATCAACGCCGGCATCGACGGCATCGGCGAATTGGAAATGCGCGTCGGCCCACGGCCCTGATTCCAGCGGATTGAGAAAAAGGACAACAACAATATGACGACCCCTTTGAAAGTCGCGCTGGTCACCGGCGCCGGCAGTGGCATCGGCCGCGCCGTGGCGCTGGGCCTGATGGCCGACGGCTTCACCCTCGTGCTCGCCGGTCGCCGGCCCGAGCCCTTGCAAGCGCTGGCCGAACTGGCGCAGAGCCAGGGTCACCAAGCACTGGCGGTACCCACCGACGTGCGTGATCCGGCCAGTGTCGACGTGCTGTTCGCGACCATTGCCGAGGTCTACGGGCGCCTCGATGTGGTCTTCAACAACGCCGGCGTCAACGCCCCCGCCGTGCCGCTGGATGAACTGACCTTTGAGCAGTGGCGCAATGTGATCGACACCAACCTCAACGGTGTCTTTCTCTGCGCTCGCGGCGCGTTCGGGCTGATGCGCAGACAACAGCCGCAGGGCGGACGAATCATCAACAACGGCTCGATTTCCGCACACACACCGCGCCCGTTCAGCAGCGCCTACACCGCGAGCAAACACGCCGTGCTCGGCCTGACCAAATCCCTGGCGCTGGACGGCCGCGAATTCAACATCGCCTGCAGCCAGATCGACATCGGCAATGCCCTCACGGAAATGTCGGTGCGCATGACCAAAGGCGTACGCCAGGCCAACGGCAGCATCGCCGTCGAGCCGATGGTCGACGTCAAACACGTCGCCGATGCGGTGCGCTACATCGCCGGCCTGCCGCTGTCGGCCAACGTCCTGAACATGACCGTCATGGCCAGCGCCATGCCGTTTGCCGGCCGCGGTTGAGCCGGCCTTTTTATTGCGTAACGAGGTAGCCATGAAGCCAGAAATCCTGCAACTGAGCCCGATCCTGATCCCGCAAATCAACGCGCGTCTGGACCAACTGTTCACCGTACGCCGCTACTACCAGCAAGCGGACAAACCCGCCTACATAAACCAACACGGCGCCAGCATTCGCGGCGTCATCACTGGCGGCCACACCGGCATCAGCCAGGCGCTGATGGCGCAACTGCCGAACCTGGAAGTCGTCGCGGTCAACGGCGTCGGCACCGACGCCGTTGACCTGGCCTACGCCCGCGACCGCGGCATCCGCGTCACCGCCACCATCGGCGCCCTCACCGAAGACGTTGCCGACCTCGCCATCGGCCTGCTCATCTCGGTCTGTCGCGGCCTGTGCACCAGCGACCGCTACGTGCGCTCAGGCCAATGGCCACAAAGCCCGACCCCACTCGCCCCGCTGCCCTTGGCCCGACAAGTCTCCGGCATGCGCATCGGCATCGTCGGCATGGGCCGCGTCGGCCGCGCCATCGCCACCCGCGCCGCCGCCTTCGGCTGCCCGATCAGCTACACCGACCTGCAACCGATGAGCGACGTCCCCCACACCTTCGTCGCCGACCTCAAACAACTGGCCCGCGACAGCGACGCCCTGATCCTCGCCGCCGCGGCGGACAAGGGCGAAGCGATCATTGACGCGCAAGTGCTGCAAGCGCTGGGCAAGGACGGTTATCTGATCAACGTCGCCCGGGGCAAACTGGTGAATGAGACGGATCTGGTTGCCGCGCTTTCGGCTGGGGAAATCGCCGGGGCTGGGCTGGATGTGTTTGTCGATGAACCGAATGTGCCTGAAGCGTTGTTTGGTAATGAACAAGTGGTGCTGCAACCGCATCGGGCCAGCGCCACCTTGCAGACTCGCACGCGGATGGGGGAAATGGTGGTGGCGAGTCTGGTTGATACGTTTGCGGGGAAAGTGCCGGTTGGGTGTGTGACGGGGTGAATGGTTGTTTGGGATAGGCTGCAGATTGCGTTGAGTCAGTGAAATCCAGCCCCCTCACCCCAGCCCTCTCCCCCCAGGGGGCGAGGGGGAAAGGGAGCAGATCTTCGTTGAATCCAAGAACGAGCTCGACGCAGAGTCTCAGGTCGGCGCATCTTCAACAAACACCTAGACCAAGTCCCCTCTCCCTCTGGGAGAGGGTTAGGGTGAGGGCCGTCCCTGGAGAAACCGGATCGCAAGACAAAAGAACACTCCCCAATCATCGTGTTGCCTGATACACAGCCTTCGCGAGCAGGCTCGCTTCCACAGAAAAGCAAAAGCAAAAGCAAAAGATCGCAGCCTTCGGCAGCTCCTACACACGATGAGCGTTAGCTCGAGTAAAGCTTTTGATCCTGGAGCCCGTCGGCAGGCTGAGCGGAGGGATTGATCCGGGGGTGGGAGCGCAGCGAACGTCTGGCGCAGCCAGACACAGCGGAAGGAGGTGCAGCGGAGCAAACCGGAGCCGCTGCGCCCGGATCGATCCCGGAGCGAAGGAACCCCGAGCCCCAGCGAGCGGGCCGAACGTCAGGGCGCAGCCTTTTGGTTACTTTTTGGCGTTTGAAAAAGTGACCCGCTGTAAGAGCGGAACCGTAATCAGCCACACCCGCAGAAACGGATATACACCCAAACCCGAAGAGCATGGTCGGCCCAAAGGCCGCCAAGTCCAAAAAAAAACCCCACAACCGAAAACCAGTGTGGGGCAAAAAAAATGGTTGGTTGCGGCCAACCAAAGGAGCTCTGTCAAAACCATTCAAGCGCTCAGATCAAATACACTCCTGAGCCGCCCGCTCAAAACTCGAAGGCAACAAATTCGACGCCAGCAAATGCCGTTCATAAATGAACACCTTGCCGCCCTTCCCCGCCTTGTACGCCTCCAGCACGTTATCCGCCGACACCTTGCTCGGCACCACAATCCGATAACTGCGCTGACTCTGCGAAACCGTCGGATTCAACGCACTGCCCTGCAACTTCGGCACCACGCACTCGGCGTACTGCGCCGGCGTCTTGCTGGTCTGCAAGGTCAGGGTCGGATCGTTCGGCGCCGAAGCGCAACCGGCGAGCAACAGGGAAACAAAAGCCATGGCTGGCACGAATAAAGGACGCATCTGGGTAAATCCTGAAAATAAAGGTTCGGTTCAACCGGCAACGGTTAGACTTCACGGCGCCGCCGTTGCCATTTACGTTTTAAGAATCAGCTCGACGCCACCAGGGCCTTGAGCGACACATCGAACTGCTTCAGCGCATTGAGTTGCAGGTCACGCTGCTGATTGATCTGCGCGGCGATCTGCGGCGCCGCCTGGTTGTGCACCCACACCGAAGGCAACTCTTGCTCGATCGCCCCCTCGGCCTTGCCGATGTACTGCAGATCGGCGTCGTAGAACCGTGCAGAGAAGCGCGCCTCGACCAAACTGTTACGCTGAGTCAGCAAGCGGTTGAAGGTGTCGAGCTTGACCACCACGTCCGGATGGGCCTGAACCAGCGCATCGAGGTTGTCGTAGACGGTCACCGAGACGAACTGCTGTTGCAGCGAACTCACCAGCCAGTCGAGGGCCAGTTCCGGGTCGGAGCTGCCGACAAAGGCGTCGCGGATTCGCGAGTCCAGTGCGTCTTTCGCGCCGTTCAGCGCCATGTCGTGGTAACGCTCCAGATACTGCAGGTTCTGCAACGTGTTCTCGCTCAACAACACACCCACGGTCTGCGTGTGCTGCAACGCCGAGGCGCTGGCGGCGATGGGTTGCAGGTGACACGACCGGGCGTCGTCTGCGTAAGCCGGTGCAGTAACCACCCCGCCCATCAGCAGGGCGATCATTGCCAGTCGAGTCAGAATGTTCATCGCGCAATTTCCTTGAGCTGCGTCTTCGATGGAGGCGATTTTCCGCCGATCGCCGGCAAAGCAGAACTTGCGTTTCTTGATGGTCACTATTACTTCCAGCAATAGTTGCGCGTCGCGCAGACTGATGCACACTGAGCACATTCAAGAAAAATGATGAGGGTCTCGCCTTGAGAACGTTTGATCTGATCCGTGACGCCGTGCTGCCCGAATATCGCGATCGCGTAGCCGAATACCTGATGCAGTACGAAAGCGTCCTGCTGGACAAAAACACCCGCGATGCGCAATTGATCCGCGACACTGCCCAGCAACTGCGCGGTTATCTGCGCGGGCTAAACACCACGCGGGTGCTGGGCATGGCCTATTGGGAAGAGCTCGATCGCCGCGTGGTAGACACCTGGCTAAGCCCGCAAGAGTGACCGCTGGAGCGCCGGTGGTCCGCCCGGCAACGCGCCCCCTGCGAAAAACCTGACCAAACGCTTACAATCGCAGGCCTATTGCCATACAGACAGGCCTGCCCGGAAATGCCGCTCGACCCGCCAACGATGCTGACCATCACGATCGCCCTCGCAGCCGCTGCCGCGCTGTACCTGGCAGTCGAGTGGCGCAGCATCCGTGAGCCTTCGCTACTGTTCTGGAGCGCCGGTTTCGCCACCATCACCATCGGTTCCACCCTCGCGCTGCTGCGCAGCAGCGGTTTTCTGCTGCTCGGCATCTGGTTCGCCAACGGCTTGCTGGTGACCGCGCATTTCTTTTTCCTGCTCGGCGTGGCGCGCTTCACCCAGACCCGACTGTCGCCGGCGTGGTACCTGATTTTCGCGACGTGGCTGATCATGTTGATGTTGCCGGACGGCCCGCTGTGGTCCAAGGCCATGCTGGTGGCCAACTCGCTGCTGGTGGCGATCCCGACACTCAAGGCCAGTTCGCTGCTGCGCCCGCACGGCAAGTCGTTGAGCGTTGGTGCGGTGCAATTGCGCTATGTGCTGCTCGGTCACGGTATCTTTTATGTGGCCAAGGCCCTGACCGTAGTGATCCCCGGCACCCTTATCGATCTGGCGGCGTTTCGTGGCGAGATCATTCAGATCTCGCTGGTCGAAGGCGCGATGGCGATCATGTTGATCGCCCTGTCGATGACCGGCACCGAGCGTTATCGCCGGGAAAAGCAGATCGCCCGCCTCGCCGAGCGCGATCCGCTCACGGCCCTCTACAACCGCCGCGCCCTGGAAAAGCGCACGCCTCGCCTGCTGGCCGGCGTATCCGCGCAAAGGCCGGGTGCATTGTTGTTGATCGATATCGACAACTTCA
Source organism: Pseudomonas triticicola (assembly GCF_019145375.1). Lineage (NCBI taxonomy): Bacteria > Pseudomonadati > Pseudomonadota > Gammaproteobacteria > Pseudomonadales > Pseudomonadaceae > Pseudomonas > Pseudomonas triticicola. Next base: position 1,969,551 of record NZ_JAHSTX010000001.1, read on the forward strand.
AACTGGTCAACGACCAGTACGGGCATATCGCCGGTGATCGCTTGCTGATTGCCCTGAGCGAGATGATCCGCGCCCAGCTGCCGCCCCATGCGCTGACGGCGCGGCTGGGTGGCGATGAGTTTCTGATGCTGCTCAACAACGCCTCAGCCGAAGCCATCCTTGAACTGGGCAATGCCTTGCGCGAACAGTTTCTGGCCTTGGCGTCGCACACCTATCCCACGTCCGCTGCGGTGACTTTGAGCATCGGCGCCACCCTGTTCGACAAACCGCCGGCCAGTCTGGCGGCGCTGATCGAACTTGGCGACGCCGCGCTCTACGAGTCCAAACGCGGCGGCCGCAACCGCTTGCGCCTGTCCGGCCTCGCCACTCCAGGATGACCCACGCCATGTCCAGACATGACACCCCGCTGCAAGACCTCGCCGCCCCCGAAGGCGTTTGTTACGGCTGCGGCGGCCGCAATCCGCAAGGCCTGCACGTAAAAAGTCGTTGGGATGAGGACGGCAGCCACGTCATCGCCGAGCATATGCCCGAAGCCCAATACTGCGGCTGGCCGGATCTGGTTTACGGCGGGCTGATCGCCATGCTGGTCGACTGTCACTCCAACTGGACCGCCATGGCCTGGCACTACCGCGCAGAAAACCGCGAAGCCGGCAGCCTGCCGCGCATCGACTGCGTCACCGGTAACCTTGGGATCAAGTTCATCAAGCCAACGCCGATGGGCGTACCGCTGCTCTTGCGCGCACGGGTCGAAGGTGAAGTCGGGCGCAAGACCCGGGTGATTTGCGAAGTGTATGCGGGGGAAGTGCTGACGGCAGTGGGTGATTCGGTGTTTGTGCGGGTGGATACGGGGCAGTTGGCGGATGCAGCGCATGGCCGCGAAAGCCAAAGCCCCTCACCCTAGCCCTAGCCCTCTCCCAAAGGGAGAGGGAACTGACCGAGGTGCTTGGTGCAGATACATCGACCTGGGAAACCGAGTCGAACTCAAATCTTGAAAAGCCCCTCACCCTAGCCCTCTCCCAGAGGCAGAGGGAACTGACCGCGGTGTTTGGTGCAGATACGCCGACCCGGGAAACCGAGTCGAACTCAAATCCTGAAAAGCCCCTCACCCTAGCCCTCTCCCGGAGGGAGAGGGAACTGACCGAGTTGTACATGCGAAGTACGCCGACCCGAGATACCGAGTCGAATGCAGGTTTTGAACACCACACAAATCGGCTCCCTCTCCCTCGGGAGAGGGCTGGGGTGAGGGGCTGCGGGTCAAGCCACGCAGCCACACTCAAGCCGAAAGCGAAACGTTCTGAGCCAGCTCTTCAACGCGACAAAGCCGCCACACCCGCCCGCGCCGCATGCAGCTTTTTATAGCTTTCGATCAAGCGCAAATGCCGGTCCAGCCCTTCCAGCTTCATGCTCGTTGGCGTCAAACCGTAAAAGCGCACACTGCCATTCACCGAACCAATCGCCGCATCCATACGCTCGTCACCAAACATCCGGCGGAAGTTAGCCTCGTAGTCTTCCAGCTCGAGATCCTCGTCCAGCTCCATCTCCAGCACCACATTCACAGCCTGATAGAACAAGCCGCGCTCAACAGTGTTGTCGTTGTATTGCAGGAACGCCTCAACCAGATCCTTCGCCTCGTCAAACTTCTGCAGTGCGAGGTAGATCAGCAGGCGCAGTTCCAGAATCGTCAGCTTGCCCCATGGTGTGTTGTCATCGAACTCGATGCCGATCAGCGTGGTGATATCGGTGTAGTCGTCCTGCTCGCTGCGTTCCAACCCCTGAACGAGGTTGCGCAGGCCAACCTTACTGAGGTTGTGCAGATTGAGGATGTCGGCGCGGAATTGCAGGGCTTTGTTGGTGTTGTCCCAGATCAGGTCTTCGACCGGGTAGATCTCCGAGTAATCCGGCACGAGGATGCGGCAGGCGTTGGCGCCGATGTGCTCGTAGACCGCCATGTAGACTTCCTTGCCCATGTCTTCGAGGATGCCGAACAGGGTCGCGGCTTCTTCGGCGTTGGAGTTTTCGCCTTGGCCCGAGAAGTCCCACTCGACAAATTCGAAGTCTGGCTTGGCACTGAAGAAGCGCCACGACACCACACCGCTGGAATCGATGAAGTGCTCGACGAAGTTGTTCGGTTCGGTCACTGCCTGTCCCGAGAACGTCGGCTGCGGCAAGTCGTTGAGGCCTTCGAAACTGCGGCCCTGGAGCAGTTCGGTCAGGCTGCGTTCCAGCGCGACTTCCAGGCTCGGGTGCGCGCCGAACGAGGCGAAGACGCCGCCAGTGCGCGGGTTCATCAGGGTCACGCACATCACCGGGAATTCACCGCCCAGCGAGGCGTCCTTGACCAGCACCGGGAAGCCCTGCTCTTCCAGGCCCTTGATGCCGGCGAGGATGCTCGGGTATTTCTCCAGTACCTCTTGCGGTACGTCCGGCAGGGCCATTTCGCCTTCGAGAATTTCGCGTTTGACTGCGCGCTCGAAAATTTCCGACAGGCACTGCACCTGCGCTTCGGCCAAGGTGTTGCCAGCGCTCATGCCGTTGCTCAGGTAGAGGTTTTCGATCAGGTTGGACGGGAAGTACACCACTTCACCGTCCGACTGACGCACGAACGGCAGCGAGCAGATGCCGCGCTGGGTGTTGCCGGAGTTGGTGTCGTACAGGTGCGAACCGCGCAGCTCGCCGTCGCGGTTGTAAATGCCGAGGGTGTATTCGTCGAGGATTTCGCTCGGTAACTCGTCTTTCGGCCCCGGCTTGAACCACTGCTCATCCGGGTAATGGACGAATTCTGCATTGGCGATGTCTTCGCCCCAGAACTGATCGTTGTAGAAGAAGTTGCAGTTCAGGCGCTCGATGAACTCGCCCAGTGCCGAAGCCAGCGCGCCTTCCTTGGTCGCGCCCTTGCCGTTGGTGAAGCACATCGGCGAATGCGCATCGCGAATGTGCAGCGACCAGACGTTGGGCACGATGTTGCGCCACGAAGCGATTTCGATCTTCATGCCGAGGTCGGCAAGGATCTTCGACATGTTGGCGATGGTCTGTTCCAGCGGCAGGTCCTTGCCGGCAATGTAAGTGCCCGCCTGGGAATCGGACTGCGGCATCAACAAGGCCTGGGCATCGGCGTCGAGGTTGTCGACTTCTTCGATGATGAACTCGGGGCCGGTCTGCACCACTTTCTTCACGGTGCAGCGGTCGATGGAACGCAGGATGCCCTGGCGATCCTTGTCCGAGATATCGGCGGGCAATTCGACCTGAATCTTGAAGATCTGGTTGTAGCGGTTTTCCGGGTCGACGATGTTGTTCTGCGACAGGCGAATGTTCTCTGTCGGGATGTTGCGCGTGTCGCAGTACAGCTTGACGAAGTAAGCCGCGCACAAGGCCGACGACGCCAGGAAGTAGTCGAACGGCCCCGGTGCCGAGCCATCGCCCTTGTAGCGAATGGGCTGATCGGCGATCACCGTGAAGTCGTCGAACTTGGCTTCAAGTCGAAGGTTGTCGAGAAAGTTGACCTTGATTTCCATGCGGGATTACCAGAATACGGCTAAACGAATGGTGGCCATTATCCGGTTTTTGTGCGGGAAGTCTCGCCCTTTCGGGATTCGCCGCTGGCCGGCGGTTCTGGAAATTCCAACGGATTCGCTACACTTTGAAAAAATCCAGGCGATACCAATAACAACAATCTGAACATTGTGCGCTCGCCATTGTTCTAGATTCAGAAGACACCGGATCAAGGACGAGCACATGGCCGTTACTCTCCCTGCGCAGCCAATCCCCACCCCGCAACGCGCCGTGACCCGGCGCCTGGCCATCGCCGTTGGCGCACTGTTCATTGCGGGTGTCATCGCCGCGATCAGCACCTTGCTTGGCATTGCCAATACCCTTGACGCGAAGGATCTGGAACAGAACCAGTTCTATTCCGTGCGCGCCGTGGAAAACCGCATCACCGCGTCGAAAAGCTACATCACCAGTTATGCCTACTGGACCCGCGCCTATGAGGCCTTGAGCGGGCCGATCGACGTCAACTGGGCCTACACCGAACAGAACATGGGCAAGACACTGTTCACCAGCGACGGCTACGACGGCGTGTTCGTCCTTGATCGCAATCGCACCAAGTACGCGGTGATTCGCGGGCAGATGGTCGAAACCGACGTGGCCACGGTGCTGCAAGCGCCCGCCTCGGCGCTGGTCGAGCAAGTGCTGAGCCAGCCTGATCTGACCAAGCCGATCAGCAGTTATTCATTGTTCGAAGGCTGGCCGGCGTTGATCACCGCTGCCGCGATCATTCCCAACGACGAGCGCCCGCTGGATGAACTGAGAAACACCTCGGTGCTGGTGTTCGTCGACAAGCTGACCCCGACCAAACTGCGCAAGATCGGCAGCGGTTATGGCCTGACGAACCTGACCCTGGCCCCGGATGACACCATTGAAAAAGGCCATCCAAGCGTGCCGCTCGACAGCACCGGCTACAGCCTGGTCGCCGACCTGCAACGGCCCGGTCAGCAATTGTTGTGGACGCTGGTGCCGCCGCTCGGCGCGACGTTTCTGGTGCTGATGCTGCTGACGGCATACTTTTTCCGCCACGCCCTGCGCTCTTCGCAATACGTCGACAACAGTATCCATGCGATGCAGGCGTCGAATCAGGCCCTTGAAGCCGCCAATCATGCGCTAGAAGCCAGTGAAGAACGCTTTCGCGCCGTGGCCGAAGCGGCTTCGGACTGGATCTGGGAAGTTGATGATCAGTTGGCGCTGACCTATCTGTCGGCGCGCTTCAGCGAAGTCACCGGCTACCCGCAAGCCCTGTGGCTGGGCCAGGACATCGGCGAATTACTGACTTGCGACACCACGCCACTGGAGCTGTGGCTGCGCAAACTCAGCGAAGAAAACAGCGCCGGCGATTTGCGCTGCACTTATCGCGATCACTCCGGGCAGCCACGCCACTGCCGGCTCTCGGCGCGGCCGATTTTCGACAAGGACAGCGTCGTCGGCTATCGCGGTACTGCCAGCGATATCACCGACGAAGTCGCCGCCCATGCGCAGATCCAGCACCTGTCGATGCATGACGCCCTGACCGGTCTGCCCAACCGCAACAAACTGGCGCGTTATCTGGATGAAGTGCTGATATTGAAAGAACACTCGCCACCGCTGTCGCTGCTGATGATCGATCTGGACAACTTCAAACCGATCAACGATTCCCTCGGCCATCCTGCCGGTGACGCGGTTCTCCAGGAAGTCGCCACGCGTCTGCGCGAATGCACCCGCGAGCACGACCTCGTCGCCCGCCTCGGTGGTGATGAATTCGTCGTGGTGCTCAATGGCATGGACAGCCATAACGAGATCGACAAATTCTGCACACGGCTGATCGGCAGCCTGCATCAGCCGATCCTCTACGAACATCATCCGCTGCATATCGGCGCCAGTGTCGGCATCGCCCTGAGTCGCCGGCACGGTTTCGTCGCCAGCGATCTGATCCGCTATGCCGACATCGCGCTGTATCAGGCCAAATCCGACGGCAAGAACACCTGGTGCTATTTCGAAGCGCACATGAGCGACCAGATCCAGACGCGCCGGCAAATGGAAGATGACCTGCGCCATGCGCTCAAACACAACGAATTCGTCTTGCACTATCAGCCGCGCTACAAGGTCGATGGCAAGCACATCGTCTCGGTGGAGGCGCTGGTGCGCTGGCAGCATCCGACCCAGGGCTTGCTCGGGCCGGACGTGTTCATTCCGCTGGCCGAGCAGACCGACCTGATCGTACCCCTGGGCCGCTGGGTGTTGCGCGAAGCCTGCGAGACTGCGCTGGAATGGCCCCATGACATTCTGCTGTCGGTCAACCTCTCGCCTGCGCAGTTCGCCCTCAGCGATGTCGTCGAGGATGTTCGCGAAGTGCTGGTGGCTACGCGTTTCCCCGCAAGCCGTCTGGAGCTGGAGATCACTGAAAACGTGATGCTCAACGACACCGATGGCGCGCTGACCACCATGAACCAGCTCAAGGAGCTCGGCGTACGCCTGAACATGGACGACTTCGGCACCGGTTATTCGTCGCTCGGTTATCTGCGCGCTTATCCGTTCGACGGGATCAAGATCGACAAACGCTTTATCGCCTCGATCAGCAGCGGCACCAACGACCGTGCCGTGGTGCAGGCGATCATTGGCTTGGGCAAGGCCATGGGGCTGACGGTGACCGCCGAAGGCGTCGAGACCGAGGAGCAACTGGCAATTCTCGGTAAAGATCAATGCAACGAGGTGCAGGGTTATTTCATGAGTCGGCCGATCGACAAGGCGGCTTTTGCTGATCTGCTACGCGCTTCGCGACTGTCGCTGGTGAGCAAAAAAGGTCGGGTGACGTGAATCTCAACCATCGCTGGCAACGCGCACTTTGCCGCTGAACACGCGGAAACCGAAGGTGTTGTAGGCCAGCGTGATGGGGATCAGCACGGCGAATCCGACCAGCATGAAGATCTGGCTGGTCGGGCTTGAGGCTGCTTCGCTCAAGGTCAGATCCGGCGGAATGATGAAAGGAAATAGCGCGACCAGCATCACCGCAAAAGCCAAGACGAAAATGCCCAGTGCGGCGAACAGCGGGATGAAGTCGAAGCGGCTGTGAAAGCCTTTGCTGAATACCCATCCTAGAGCACCAAGGATGAGCCCTGCCGGCAACCACAGCCGAATATCGGCAAGCCGCCGGGCGTATTGCGGCTGCAACGTCGCCGTCCATGCGATCAGCACCAGCAATAACGCCACAACGACCAGCGACAGCACGCGGGCCTCGCGCGCCGAGTGCTGCTGCAGTTCATCACGGGTGCGCCAGTACAACCAGCACGTCCCCAGCCAGACGTAACCGAGCACCAGCACAAAACCACAGGACACCGGGAACGGATTCAGCCAGTCGCGGCCATCGCCGTGGTACTGACCGCCCTGATGCGCAACGCCCTGCACCAACGTGCCAAGCACCATGCCTTGAACCAATCCGCTCACCAGCGACGCAACTGACAACACGCCGTCGACCATGCGCTTGCCCTGTCCGTTTGGCGCATAGTCCCGAAACTCCAAGGCCATGGCGCGCGCAATCAATGCCAAAAACATCACGATAAAAGGAACGTACAGCGCCGGCAGCAGAATCGCGTATGCCAGCGGAAACAACGCAAGCAAACCACCACCGCCGAGCACCAGCCAGGTTTCGTTGGCGTCCCACACCGGCAGAATCGTCACCGCCATGGTCCGGCGCTGCTGGCTGCAGGAAGTCAGCCCCATAAGCATGCCGACGCCCAGATCGGTGCCGTCGAGCACCACGTAGTTCATCACCGAGAACGCCAGCGCGGCGGCGCACAACAGAGTCAGCCAGTCCGTGTCCATGTCTGCGCCTCCTCAGTGCCCGGTTTCGTCGGCCAGGGTTGGCTGCGGCCCCGGTTGATCCTGCTGCGGCGGTTCGCGCAACAGACGCAGCAATACCCAAAGGCCAATGGCGAAAATCAGCAGATAGAACAGCAGAATCAGCCACGTCGACCCGACCACTTGAGCCCTGGACACTGATGACAGACTGTCCGCCGTGCGCATCAATCCGTAAACCGTAAACGGCTGTCGCCCCACTTCGGTGACGACCCAGCCGCTGAGCATCGCCAGGAACCCGGCCGGCGCCAGCAGCACGCACGCGCCCAGCCAGCGACGCGCCGTGTACAGGCGATTACGTCGGCGCAGGATCAGGCTGACCACACCCTGCCCAAGCATCAACAGCCCCAGCCCGACCATCAGTCGGAACGCGAAAAACACCGGCGGCACGGGCGGGATGTCCTCAGGCGGGAACTCATCAAGCGCGGCGATGGTGCTGGTCAGGTCATGCTGCAGGTACAGGGAACCAATGCGCGGAATCGCCACTTCCCAGTGGTTGCGGCGCTCTTGCATATCCGGCCATGCGAACAGCCGCAGTGGCTCCCCCGCGCCTTCTGGCGGGCGCGTCCATGAGCCTTCGATGGCCGCCACTTTCTGCGGCTGGGCGTGCAAACTGTGCCGGCCATGCAGATCGCCGACAACAATCTGCACCGGCATCAGCAGCGCAATCACCCACAGCGCCATGGAAAATTGCAGGCGAGCGCGCGGGTTTTCCCGGGCCTGGCGCAATTGCCAGGCGCTGATCCCGGCAATCAGCGTCGCGCTGCCGATGAACACGGCGAGCAACATATGCGCCAAGCGATAGGGAAACGAGGGATTGAAGATGATCGCCCACCAATCCTCGGCGAGGAAACGCCCGTCGGCGCCAATCGAATAGCCGGCGGGGGTCTGCATCCACGAGTTGGCAGAAAGAATCCAGAACGCGCTGATCAGCGAGCCCACCGCCACCGCGCAAGTGGCGAAAAAATGCAGGCGCGGACCGACCTTTTTCAGACCGAAGAGCATGATGCCGAGAAAACCCGCTTCGATGAAAAACGCTGCCATCACCTCATAGAACATCAACGGGCCGAGGACATCACCGGCCTGCACCGACAGCCGCGACCAGTTCAGGCCGAACTGATACTCCAGAATCAACCCCGACGCCGTGCCCACCGCGACATTGAGAGCAAACACCTTGAGCCAGTAGCGATAGACATCCAGATAAACCTGACGCCCGGTCCTCAACCACGACGCTTCCAGCACCATGAGGAAATGCGCCAGACCGATGCTGAACGCCGCCAGCACGATGTGAAAGCTGATCGTGATCGCGAACTGGGCGCGGGCCGCCATCAGGGCGGAATCAACAGGCTCCATCCATCAGCCGCTGTAGAACACAGCAAGCTTGTTGCCTTCGGGATCGCGCAGATAGGCCACGTAAAAGTCCGGCGTATAGGCCTCGCGAGTGCCAGGCGCGCCTTCGTCGCTACCGCCATGGTCGAGCCCGGCCTTGTGCACCTGATCAACCTTGTGCCGCGAGTCGGCGCGGAACGCCGGCATCATGCCGTTGCCCGGAGTTGCCGGCTGGTCATTGAAAGGCTTTGAAATGTGCACACTGCCGGGGCCGTTGGACTTGTCGGCGCAATCGGGCAGGTAAAAACAATAGTGTTCCTCGCGATCATGCCGGTAGCCAAGCGGTGTCAGGATCGCCTTGTAGAAAACCGCCGAACGCTCGACATCGTTGGCGCCGATAAACAGATAACTGAGCATGGGATGTCCTCCGATGGCAGCTGTCAGCGCTGTGGCTGTTCCTCGTTCAGGGTGAAAACGTTGCCGGCGTCACGCACCAACTGGCGCCATTCGGCACTGGTGATCAGGCCTTGCTCCTCCATCAGATCTGCAGCTTTGAGCAGTTCGTCGTACTGCTGTTCGGGATCCAGATCGGCCTCGGTCTGCTCCGCCATTTTGCGCCATGCCGCCAGTGATGCCTTTTTTTGCTGATCGAACATACGGGTATCTCCTGAGGACTTACCCGGTAGAAAAATCAGCGCGACAGAGGTTCAGGTCAGACGACGGATGGAGTTGTCCTCACCGGAACGGCATGTCGACATCAGCGCATGCGTCAGCGGCAAGGGTCGGTTGGCGCCGTCACACATGCTCCTCGACGCGCTCGGTGCGCTGCGCATGTTCTGCCCATTCAATCGCATCCGCGCAGCAGAACGCATGTCGACCATTGATTTCCAGCGCTGAGGTGAAGAAAAACTGCCCGACCGTGAGTTCGCCCACGGCATGGATCTGTCGGGCAGCGCCGGTACGGCCGATCAGGCAGTAGTTGTCAGGGTCAACGCAGATCCCGCCCATCGGATGAGGTGTGGCCGCACCGCTGCCGATCAGCGACGTCAGCAAGGCTGAATCCAGCCTGTGCGCATCCCTGGGAAAACCCGTGGCATGGATCAGCCGATCGTAGGCATGTTCCCAGCCTGCCCCACGCAGAATCAGCCCTTGGGAGTCAACCGGTTGGGGCGCGGCGAACGCTCCGCTGACAAACTCCAGTTGGCCGCTGCGTAGATAAGCGAGGATCTTGCGCGCGTTTTCCGTCGGGATGGAAACCCGATACGCCATGAAAAAGCTGAAGTACTCGCTCATGAAGCGGGCTTGTGCAGTGTCGTCCAGCGCCTGCCAGAGATGCTCGACGAAGCCGTTGGTGGCGTAGAGGATCGCCTGCCACAGCCGCGGCGCCTGCGAAACCTGGATCTCGTGCTCGATAAAACTGACGATATCCGTCGGCGGCGCTGGCAAAGGGATCACCGCGCTGCTCGACGCCGGATCATGGGCGGCCAGTTCCTTGCGAAACAGCGCGACCAGATCACTGATCTGCAATGGCCCGTGTTGCGCAACCAGCGCGCGCACGCCCTCACGCGTCAGGTGCCTGAGTTCGACACGCTCCTGGGTGCCTCGCACCACTGGAAAATAGCCGCTGCGCGAATGCATGCGAATCGGCCCGCGATGACCGCCCTCGATCAAGGCAATGACCGTATCGATAGCGCTGAGCCGCGCACCGATCACAGCCACGCGCTCGTGGGGAGCAATCGTTTCGAGCAAACGGGAGACCGGATAAGGCGTTGTCAGCACACGCTCGTCGCAACGCTCCGGGTCCTTTTTCCCGCCCAGAGGGCCACAGAACAGAAAGACCTTCTGCGTAGCGATGCTGACGCCACAACGGGTGCGCACGGTTTCACTGCCGTCGATGAAATCGATGGCGCAGACCTCGGCATTGATCAGCACAATCTGACAGCCCAATGACGCGCCGCGCAGGACGAGCTTGCGTACCTGGTCTTTCAGGTACAGGCCAAACAAGGCACGGGGCGCAAAACTGTCCGCTTCTGGTTCGAAGCCGGCAAAGGCCGGGCGCCAGGCGGCGGGATATGCCAGCAGCCATTGCAGGAAATGCCCCGGCAGGTGCGGATACGGCGAGATGTACGCAGTTTTGGTATTGAGGATATTGCTCGGCAGGTCCGCCTCGTAAGCGGCGCCATGACCGAACGCTTCGCGTTTCTCGAAAAGGTACACCGTCCCCGCTGGCGCGCTGCGTTCGGCCACGCGATCGAGATGACGCTGCAGGAAGGCGATAGCCGTCGCGCCGCAGCCGACGATTGCAAAAGCATGCTTCATCAAGATATTTCCTTGTCTGGAACCGCATCCTTACGTTGCAGCCAAGCGCTTCAAGCGATGGCTGTGAGGCATTCCTTGAGGCGCAATGCCCCGGTTTTCACCTGCTCGGTATCGCCGGAGTACGACAGTCGCACGTGCCCCGCAGCGCCGAAGAAACTGCCGGGGATCAGCGCCACGCCGTACTCCTCCAGCAACAGCGTACAGAACGTTTCGTCATCGCTGATCAGCTTGCCGCGCAGCGACTTGCCCAGCGCCGGGCGGATGTCCATGAACAGATAGAACGCTCCCGCCGGCACGCAAAAGTTCAGATGCGGCGTGCCTTGCAAAATCGTCAGCAGTGTCTGCCGCTGCTGCGCCAGCCGCTCTCTTGCCGCCAGGGAAAAAGCCTGGTCGCCGTTGAACGCCGCCGCCGCGGCCGCTGCTGGAATCGGTGGCAGGTTGGAAATCGAATTCGAGTTGAGGGTGGTCACGGCCGCCGCAACCCGTTCATCCGCCGCCATCAAACCGACGCGCCAGCCGGGCATGCCATACATTTTCGAAACACTGTCGATCTTGATGATCCGGTCCCTCAAGTCCGGAGCGACCGACAGCAGGCTCGGGCACGTCGGCATGTCATAGACGAAGCGCTGATAAACATCGTCGGAGATGATCCAGACGTCTTTCTCACGCAGCACTTCGGCCAGCGCGCCCAACTCCTGCGCCGTATACACCGCGCCGGTCGGGTTGCCCGGCGAGTTGAGCAGCACCACGCGCACCGAGTCCGACAGCGCTTCTTCGAGGACTTGCGCGGTCATCTTGAAGCCGGTCTGCGCGGTGCAGGCCACATCGACCACGCCGGCGCCGACCAGCTCGGCAATGTCGAAATAGGTCGGCCAGCAAGGGCTGGCGACGAGGATATGGTCGCCGGGACAAATGATCGCGCGCAACACACTGAACAGCAGATGCTTGGCACCGAGGCCGGCGACCAGGTTGGTCTCAGCGTAAAAGTCAAAACCCTGCCGGTGCAAATAGCCCTTGTACGCCGCGAGCAATGCCGCATCGCCCTGGCTCGAACCGTATCCGCCGCTGTGTTCGCCGGCGGCTTTGACGGCCGCCTCGATGATATGCGCCGCGGGCAGAAAACCCGGTACGCCGACGCCCAGGTCGATGACCGGCCGTGACATCTCGCGAACTTTTTGCACCACCCCGAGGATCGGGCAAAACCGTGCGAACTCCAGATCTGGTGAAAGACCGGGCATGGACAGATCTCCTTGGGTCAGGCTGCGCATTCGGCCACACGGCCACGCGCCATGAGCACAGCCATATGCGTGGCCGTCGCCGTAATGATGTCGAGGTTGCCGGCACTTGGATCGAGGAAATCCCCTGCCCCTTCGACCCGCACCATGGTGAACAGACGCCCTTCGCTGTAATGCAGATCGACAATTACCTGGTAACCCGGTACAGCCGATTGCACCTGCGCCACCGCACGCTCGATCTCTCGCCGGGTGGCGGGCAGATCGACGTGTTCGATCAACGCCGACACAGCGGTCTGCATGTAGACGTTGGGCTTGGCCGGGTTGATATTGAGGATCGCTTTGACGCTGTTGCACCCGGTGAAATGGCTCAGAGCGTTTTCCGTGGTGGTGATGTAGTTGCTCAGGTTGCGCCGCGTGGCAGGTCCGGCACTTTGCGCACTGATCGAGGACACCACCTCGATATAGCGCACACCCGGATTGGCCCGGGCAATCGCGGCGGCGAGCGGAATCGAAGCCTGGCCGCCGCAGGTGATCATGTTGATGTTGTTGGCGTCGGCCAGCGCTACGCCATTGAGTGACGGCACGCAGAGTACGCCCAGAGACGCCGGGGTCAGATTGATGATCGCTTTGCCGGCCTCGATCAGGCGCGGCGCATGTGCTTCATGGTCCGCGGCCGAAGTCGCATCGAACACCACGTCGAAATCGTTGATGCGCGCAAACAGTCCGTCGATGCCGTCCGCCGTGGTCGACACACCGCGTTCGCGGGCGAAGGCCAGGCCTGAAGAGCTCAACGAGCGGCCGGCGACCACCGTGCACTCCAGTTCCGGATGGGCCAGTACCTTGCAGAGAATGTCGCAGCCGATATTGCCGCTGCCGATGATGGCGATTTTCAAAGTCATTTGGAGCTCCGGATTCAGGCGACGACGGATTGAGACAGACGGCTGGCGACCGAGATGATCAGATCTTCCTGGCCGGCCACGGCGTTGCAGCGAGCCAGTTCCTCATAGATCCGGCGCGGCTCGACCTGGAACTCGGACGCTGCCCGCGCCACGTGTTTTTCAAAACCACTGCAGACGCCATAAAGCCCGCTGATGAGGTTGGCCGTTTTGACCACGGTCGGAGTTTTCACCGGAGTGAAATCTGCGAGATCGTCAACCGCCCGACACAAGTCGAAGACATTCACACCCGTGTCGAACTGATAGCGTTCGAGCACTGCGCAGAGCACTTCCAGCTGAGTGTTGCCGGCGCCCGCACCGAAGCCGCGCATGCAGCCATCAATGATCGTCGCGCCGGCCTGCGCCGCCGCCAGCGAGTTGGCGATGGCCAGCCCGAGGTTGTTGTGGCCGTGAAAGCCCACGGGAATGTCGAGCTCGCGGACCAGCAGAGCGATTTTCTCGCGGGTGCTGTCGGGGTCGAAATGTCCGGCCGAGTCCATCAGCACCAAGGCATTGGCGCCGTAGCGTTGCTGTTTCAAAGCCTCTTCGAGCAAGGTCGACGCGCTGGCCATGTGGGTCATCATCAACACCCCATGGACGAACGCACCTTTACTGCGCGCGTGCTCGATATAACTCTCGGTGACGCTCGCCTCGGTGCAGTGCGAGGCAATGCGCAACACCTCGACGCCGATGCTCAGCGCGGTGTCGATGTCGCTCAGCCGCGAAAACCCCGGAATCATGTGCACGCCCAGCCGAGTGTGCGTGAGGTTGGCGCGCGCGGTTTCCAGCATCTGCACGTCGCTGTGGCGCGCCAGTCCCAGTTGCAGCGAGGATGCGCCGAGGCCGTTGCCATGGCCGACTTCGACCACGCTCAGGCCGCAGCCATCGACCGCGCGACAGTAAGCGGCGATGTCTTCCAGGCTCAACGAATGGGAGACCGCGTGATTTCCGTCGCGCAGCGTTGGGTCGTGAATGGCAATACTCATCGAGATCAAATCCTTGTGTATTCGAAGGGTGGTGGCGATTACGGCTCGGTCTGAGGCTGGGGCAAAGGCGCGGGCTGTTCCTGGAACAGGCGCTTGGGCAGAAACACCGGCGAAACGTGGATGATCGACATGCGCACCACGTGGTTGAGCATCACGAACGCCGGGTCGAGCTTGAGCAGCAATGCGGCTGCGGTCATCACCTCGACGCCGCCCGGCACCCATGACATGAACAGGGTCAGAAACGGTTTGCCGGTCAGTTTGCTCATCACGAACGCGACCAGCAGCGTGGTGCAGAAGGTCAGCGCAGTGACCACCAGCCCGGCGCGGATATAACGCACGACATCTTTGAAAGTGATGTCCTTGAGGCGAATACCGATCAGCCCGCCCAGCAGGATCAGCGCGATCACCGCGAACGGATCGGGCACATGCAGATTGGCCTCGGGAAAACCGACATTGACAGCGGCGGTGCACAGCAAGCCGGTCAGCATGTACGGCGCCGGGACATCGAAACGTTCCAGCAGATAGCCGGCGAGCACCGCGGCAATGGCCGGCGGTATCACGCTCAGCCAGTTATCCAGTGTGCCCAGCGCCGGTGCCACGCTATCGGCATGGCCACCGGCAATGATCGTGACCACGGCCAGCAGCGCAAGCAGGCGCACGATGTGCACAAAAGCGATGCGTCCCGAGGCGGGCCCCTGCTCGCCCGACACCGTCATCACCGCCGCCATTGCGCCAGGAATCGAGCCCAGCAGGCTTTCGATGTGCCCCCACTTTTCCATGCGCCGCAGCCAGTTGTAGCCGACGAAGATCTGCGTGGTCATGCAAATCAGCAGGCCGACCAGAATGCTGAAGTCGGTCAACTCCCGCATCATCGACGCGGTGACAATCGAACCGACACTGATCCCCAGCAGCAGTTGCACAGTGGCCACGAAGGGATACGGCATGCGCATGCGCACCCCCAGCTTGCTCAGCGCAGTGACTGCGCAAATGGCGCCGATCAGGTCGCCGAGCGGAAACCCGGTCAGGTAACCGAGCCAGGCGCCGAACGCTGCCACCGGAATCGGAATAAGGCTTTCAATCAGCTTGTTCATGGGCTATCCACTTTTCTGAAGGCGTGAGCATCCCGTCCAGCGACGGAAGTCAACGCTGTTTGATGTCGTCAGGACATGGGCAAGAGCTAGTGCGCCGCAGCGGTCTCGATGGCGGCCCAGTCACAACTGTCGTGGAACCACTGCTCGACCTGATACAGCATGTCGCGCAACTCGGCCTCGTTCTGGCCCGCCACAATGGCGTTGAGGATTTCGGAATTGGTGAATTTCATGTTGCTGTAGGAGGTCATTTTTTCCGCCGAGATGCGGTATTCCAGCACGCCTCCAAGCGGGCAATCCCGGGGCACATCGCGCAGCAGACCGACACGCGGCGGAATGCTGATATGCCCGACCATGCGCAGCGGCTCGGTCATCGGTTCAGGCCGGTAGGCCGGATCGTGGAGCGCGCGCAGAAAAGCCATGCGCGGGTCGATGCCCCAGGCGTGGGTGATCTCCTGATTGAAAAACACTCCGCCCAGGCGCGAGGCGATTTCGCAGAGCACGATCTCGTCGTTTTCATCGACGAACAGCTCCAGGTGAAACAGCATCGTCGGTTCGGATGGCAGAACCCGTTCAACCAGCGCACGCGCATAGTCGACCAGGCGATCACGCATCGGATTGTGCGCATCGAGCATGTGCAAGTCATGGGATTTGCCGCCGAGAAAATCCAGCGCCGAGGTCATCACACGTACCGGCGACACCAGAATCGGCCGGCCCTCGATGTACAGGCCATTGACGATGTAATGACTGCCGCGCACGTACTTTTCAATCATCAGATTGTGGAACGTGGTCGAGGTCTGGCCGAGCAGCCAATCGCGCATTCGCGCCATGTCGCGTAACACCACGACGCCGTTGGAACCGCGCCCGTCGCGCGGTTTGATCACCACCGGAAAACCGTGCAGATCGCTGAACCGTACCGCCTCGGTGGCGTTGCTGATGGTGGCCATTTCGGCGATGGCAAAGCCGCACTCGCGGGTGCGCTGTTTCATCAGGAATTTGTCCCGGTAGAACATCGCACGCTCTTGCGCACCGACGCTGATCCCGAGCCGGTCATTGATACGCGCTACGCGCAATACATCAATTTCCGCCAGCGCCACGCACAACGGTGCGTGCAGTTCGCGGGCGATTTCATAGACGTCGATTTCGACCAGCGCGTTGTCATTGAAGTTGTCGAACAGCTGATAGCGCACTGTGTCGCCCAGATGCGCCGCGATTTCCTGCGCGCGAGAGGCACAACTCAACAGGACGCCTTCACGGCCAAGCGCAACCGACCAGTCTTCGGCGCGGTGCTGGAGAATAATTTTCGGCGGGCAAAACACGATGAGCTGCATACGGGCTTCCTTGCGATCTTGCATGGTTCATAGAGCGCCTGCCCCACCGTGGCGGGACAGGTGCAAAGCTGGGTTATCTTGAACAGAAGCGGTGATTCTGGCCAATACCGATTACGTCCTTATTGATACCTGTTCCATGCTGTTGGTCGCCTGATCGAGGATTTTCTCGCATTCACGCATGACCTCAGCCTTGCGCTGAAGGTACTCGACGAAAATTTCCTGCGCGGCGGACTCCACAACGCTGATGCCCATCGCTTCGACAAAGGCTTCAACCGCGGCGACCGCGTGAGCAAAGTGATTACTTTCGGTGCCGCCGGTGTGCACGGTGACCCAGGCGACCGTCGATCTGACCTTGGCGGCCGGCACGCCCATGTCACGCTCGAACCACTGCGTGAACAACGGGTGAATGAATTCCACCTCGCCATGGGTGTACACCTCATGCACCAGAGTCGTGAGCAAACCTTGCAGCAGATCTCGGTCACGCAGGCGCCGGGCGTCGGTCCAGTCTTTGAAGGACTGCGCCGAAGGCAGGCAGTTCTCTTTCAACAGCCATTGGTCATCACCACAGATCGGTGTGGCCATGTTGTAGAACAGCTCGGAGTGCAGGGTGTTGCCCAACGCGCCGAGATCCTCGTCGGTGATGCGTTGCAGGCTGCCGCACACGCGGTACAGACGATCCGCCGCTTCGCTGTGCTGTTCCGAGCGCGCCAGCAAAGTGATGCGACTGGCGAGGCCAGACACGCTGGCGGCCGAGTTGTTGGTTTTCGACCAACTGCCGAAGAACGTGCGCAGCGGGGCAGCAGCATGGTGGCGCGAAGTCAGGGTCTGGAAGGAGCGCTCGATGTCGACCAGCTCTGCCTCCTGACTGCGAAACGCCTCTACCAACGCTTGCTGCAGAACACCGGTGGGCATGTCGCCGAGCACGGGTTCAATGACGGACAATAACGGGCTTTGCAGCGTCAGCAGGTTACTCACGGTCATCTGACATTTTCCTTGTTGGATGATGAATCAAGCGCTTTGAGCGCAGAAGCGCCGGCCATGACCGGCAATGCAGGAACCTTCCAGCCGCGACGAATCACCAGCAGCGGCAAAATCTGGAACGTCATGATCAGTGCAATGCACGCTGGCCAGCCGCCAATCTCCCAGAGCGTGCCCGGCACAAAAGCACCAAAACTGCCGCCCAGGTAATAGCTGGTCAGATACAGGCCCACGGCGCCGGCCTTGTCCAAGCGAGCATGGGCGGTGATAAATGCGTTGGCGGCGGCCTGAGCAAGGAACACTCCGGTAGAACTCAGCGCCAGGCCGGCAATGATCAGCCACAGCGGGGACGTCAATGTCAGCAGTGAGCCGGTGATTCCCAGGCACGCTGCGGCTGTGATCAATTCGCTGCGCGGCCGCGCCTTGCCCAGACGCCCGGCAATCGGCACCACCACCAGCGCCAGCAGGAACACCGAATAAATCGCCCCGAGGGCGCCGGTGCTCAGGGAAAACGGCGCGCGACTCAGGTGCAGGCCGACGTAGGTGAATGTCGCAATCTGCGCAAACAGCACACAAAACCCCACGGCATAGGCGGCCAGCAACGGTGTGCTGAAACGTTCGGC
The DNA here is from genome assembly GCF_019145375.1 of Pseudomonas triticicola. Classification (NCBI taxonomy): domain Bacteria; kingdom Pseudomonadati; phylum Pseudomonadota; class Gammaproteobacteria; order Pseudomonadales; family Pseudomonadaceae; genus Pseudomonas; species Pseudomonas triticicola. The sequence continues at coordinate 1,987,755 of NZ_JAHSTX010000001.1, forward strand.
ATGCCAACCCCGACGGTCCGCCGGCAACTGAACCGTGGCGCGCGGATTGCGCGGCAAAAACCAGGCAATGGCCAGCCCGAGAATCAGGCTCAGACTTGCCAGCATCGCCAGCGCGAGGCGCCAGTCGGCAAACTCGGTGACCCATCCGGTGAGAAACCGCCCGCAGAATCCGCCGAGCACGGTGCCGGCCACGTAGACACTGGTCACTTCGGTCACTGCGCCGTCTCTCCAGCGCACGCCGATGTAGGCAATGCTGGTGGCAAACACGACGGGTATCAGCAGGCCCTGAACCGCCCGCCAGAGCAGAAATTCAGCAAAACTGCTCGCCCACGCCGCCAGTAACGCTGGCAGCGCCAACGAGATCGCGGCCAGCGCGATGACCCGGTGCTGCTCGGCTCGCACGGTGAGCCGGCCGACAAACAACGCGGCAACGGCCACCGCCAGCGTGGTGACGGTGATGCTCCAACTGGCCTGCCGGGCAGACACGTCGAACGCCGAGGCAAGCGGATCAAGCAGCCCCTGCGTTGCATAAAGGTTGATAAAGGCCGCGCATCCCGCCAGAAACAGGGCGACCCGAGGACAAAACAGGCGAAGGCTCATAAGAAATGTTCGTAATAATTTCAAACACTTTTATAAGATGGGCTGTCTGAAGGATCCAATACCGATTTCTGACCGATTGATACCCAGGGATGAACATGATCGATCTGCGCCGTTTGCGTTATTTTCTCGTCGTCAGCGACGAATTGCATTTCGGCCGCGCCGCGGTGCGTCTGCACATCGCCCAGCCGCCGCTGACCCGGCAGATTTCAGCGCTGGAAACAGAACTGGGCTTTCGCTTGTTCGACCGCAGCACGCGCAACGTCACGCTGACGTCCGAGGGTCGACACTTTCTGCCGTATGCGCGGGCCGTGCTGGAGCAAGTCGACCTGACAGCAGCCATCACCAGCAAACTGGCATCCGGCTCGGCCGGGCATCTGGCCGTGGGTTATGCCAGTTCGATCGCACTTTCGGATATTTTCAGCCAGACCATCCAGACCTTTTGCTCGTCGTATCCCGACGTGCAGTTGACCGTGGAAGAAGGCGCTTCGAGCACGCAATGCGCGCAAATCGTTGAAGGGCGCCTGGACATTGGCATGAGCCGCATGCGCCCGGCGGATGCGAACCCGGACATTCAGGTCATCTGCCTGGACAACGAGCCATTGATGGCCGCCGTACCCAGTGACAGTGCCCTCGCCGAGCTGAGCCATGTAACTCTGGCCGAGTTGAGCGCCTTTCCTTTGATCGCCTTCCCGACCGACTACGGCTCAGCCTTGAACGACATCATCGCCGCGCTGTACCGGCGCAACGATCTGGTGCCGCGATCGGGGCCGAGTGGCAAACAGATCACCTCGATCATTGCACTGGTCGCCGCTGGCCGGGGCGTTGCGGTTGTGCCGCAATGCACACAGGCCCTGGTCAAACGCGGCGTGACTTATCGACCGCTGGCCGAACCCAGCGCCACGGCGCCGTTACTGGTATTGACGCGAAAACGCGAGCGCAGCCCGCTGGTCAAGGCATTTGTCGACGTGATCGAGCAGACCTTGCGCACCAACTGAATAACGCCTGCGCCTGCGCGGTGGAAGGTCTGCACAGCAATCCTCAGAATTTTTCCGCGACACGCTTGTACGGATAATCCGGTTCTTTGTACTTGCCCGGCTTCTGTCGTTTCGGCAACTCGACCTTGTCGCGCTTGACCTCTTCATAGGGAATGCGACTGAGCAAGTCCGTGATGATGTTCAGCCGCGCGCGACGTTTGTCATTGGAGTCGGCGACCCTCCACGGCGCCCAATCGGTATCGGTATGCCTGAACATCTCGTCCCGCGCCCGTGAGTAGTCATACCAGCGACTGTAGGATTTCAGATCCATTGGTGTCAGTTTCCAGATCTTGCGCCCGTCATTGATTCGCGCTTCGAGCCGGCGGGTCTGTTCCTCTGGACTGACCTCAAGCCAGTACTTGAGCAGGATCACCCCCGAATCGACGATGGCGTTCTCCACCCAAGGGATCGACTTGAGAAACTTGTCGGCCTGTTCTTCCGTGCAGAAGCCCATGACCCGTTCGACGCCGGCGCGGTTGTACCAACTGCGGTCGAAAATCACCACCTCACCGCCTGCCGGCAGATGCGGTAGGTAGCGCTGCACATGCATCTGGCTCTTTTCGCGATCGGTTGGCGCTGGCAATGCCATCACCCGGAACACCCGTGGGCTGACGCGCTCCGTGATCGCCTTGATCACCCCGCCCTTGCCCGCACCGTCGCGCCCTTCGAAAACAATACACACCTTGACACCTTTGGCGATGACCCACTCCTGCAGCTTGACCAGCTCAACGTGGAGCTTGCGCAGCTGTTCGAGATAGTCCTTGTTTTTCAAGCGCGGACGTTCAATTGCCTTTGCAGGTTTCTTCTTGTCTTTCGCCATGAACCTGTCCTCGCGCTTCAACAGCCCGCTGAAATTGTTTATTGACCCGATGGCCCTGATCCGTGAGGTTAGTTCACGCCCGATTGTTTGCCATTGCCGGGCAAAAAAGCCGGATCGCCATGTGTTTCCTGCGTTTGTTCCGACGTCGCACTGTTCATTGCCCGATCCCCTGTTTGCTGGAGTTTTTCGATGCCGTCGCCCAAATCATTGCCCACTGCCCTGCTCGGTCTGGCCCTGGCCTGCCCGGCAATGGCCGAGACCCAGGGACTGGAGCTGGGGCAAGTGCTGATTTCGGCGGACGAGCGCAGCGGCACCGATGCAGCGGTGGAAGAGGCCGGAACACGCCTCGAACAGGTGCCCGGCGGCACCAACGTGGTCGACCTGCGCCAGCCGTTGCAGGGCCGCGTTGCTAGCAATCAGGATGTGCTCGCCTATCAGCCGGGGGTGTATGCCCAGTCGGCGGGCAACGAAGGCGTAAAGATTTCCATCCGTGGTTCAGGCATCAACCGCGCACCCGGTGCCCACGCCTCGGGGCTGTACACGATGCTGGATGGCCTGCCACTGACCGGCCCGGGCGGCACACCATATGAATTGCTCGAGCCGCTGTGGGTCGACCATGTCGAAGTGCTGCGCGGCGCCAATGGCTTTGATCGCGGCGCGCTGGCGCTGGGCGGCGCTATCGATTACGTCAGCCACACCGGTTACACCGCGCCAAAGCTGCAAGTGCGCTACGCCACTGGCAGCCATGGCTATCAGCAGCGCCAGGTCAGCTCCGGGCAAGTCCTGGGAGATTTCGATTACTACGTGTCCCTGACCGGTGCCAATGCCGACGGCTATCAGGACCACACCGCCAGCGAGAGCAAAGGCCTGATCGCCAACTTCGGCTATCGCTTCAACCCGAATCTGGAAACCCGCTTCTACTTCCGCTATCGCGAAACCGAAAACGACCTCGCCGGTCGCGTGACCAAGCATTCCATCGAACACAGCCCACGGGCAGCCAACCCGGCGTATGTGGCTCGCGATGACAGCCGCAAGCAGCCCGGCAGTACCTTCATCGGCAACAAGACCACGTTCTATCTCGATGACGATTCGAGCATCCAGACCGGCCTCGCCTACCACGACTACCCGATGGATTTGCGCGAAGGCCCGAACCGGCTGAAGGTGGCATACACCGACGTCAGCGGCACCTTCGACTACAAGCGCCGCGACACCCTGTTCGGCATGGAAAGCCGCAGCAATGTCGGCCTGCGCGTGACCAAGCACCTGCCCAACGACGGCGCCAGCGAGTTCGTGCGCATCCCGAGTGGCAACACCGCCAGCTATGCCCCGGGCACGCGGATGCGCAATTTCACTTATCAGGGTTCGGACACCGTGCTGCATTTCGGCAATGACCTGGAAATTGCCGACGACCTCTGGCTGACCACCGGCCTTGCCGCCATCTACACCCGCCGCGAAAGCGCCGTGACCTATCCGCAGGGTGGCGGCAAGACCAGCCTCAGTGATTGGGACTATGCTCCGCGCATCGGCCTGCGCTACCAGATCACCCCAGACGTGCAAGTGTTCGGCAACCTCAGCCGCTCCGTCGAAGCGCCGCACCCGTGGTCGCTGATCTACAGCTCCAACGTGCGCTTCCCTGCCGGCAATGGCGCCGCCACCGGCACCCAGCGCGACCCGGTCGAACTGCAAAACCAGACCGCAACCACTCTGGAACTTGGCGGCCGTGGCGACAGCCATTTGGGCGAATGGAGCCTGGCCTGGTACTACGCGCAAGTTCGTCACGAACTGCTCTCGGTGCTGCCGGACGCCAACGCCGTCACGCCCTACGAACTCAACGCCAGCCCGACCGTGCACCAGGGCATCGAGGCCAGCCTCAACAGCAAACTCTGGACCGCCGCCGACGGCCGCCAGCTGAGCTTGCGCCAGGCCTACACCTTCAGCGACTTCCACTACCGCGACGACGAACGCTTCGGCGACAACCGCCTGCCGGGCCTGCCGATGCATTATTACCAGGGCGAACTGCGTTACGACTGGCCGCAGGGTTTCTTCGCCGCCGTGAACACACAATTGGTGTCCAAAGTTGCCGTGGACTACGCCAACAGCTACTACGCCGACCCTTACGCCCTGTTCGGCGCCACGCTGGGCTACAACGCGCCGAAGGGCGACTGGCAAGGCTGGGTCGACATGCGCAACCTGACCGGCAAGCGTTATGCGGCAACGGTCACGCCGGGGTATGACGACAAAGGTCTGGATGCTGCGCGGTCGACTCCGGGTGAAGGGATGGGGGTTTATGTTGGGGTTTCGTGGAGTTTGCTATAAGACCCAACGCGAGATTCAAATGTGGGAGCGAGCCTGCTCGCGAAAACGGTGTACCAGTCGTGAATTATTCGACTGACACGACGCCTTCGCGAGCAGGCTCGCTCCCACAGTTGGCTTTGTGGTGCTGGTTAGAAGGGCGCAGGATTCAAATCTCTGGACGAGAATCATCGTGACAGCACGTCTCCTCGACTGATCAGACAACCATCATTCTCCATAGAAAATAACGGATTAGTCTCATGGATACTTCCCAAGAAAACCCATTGGAAACATCACTCCGGCTGGCCGCGGACGAACCCGCGCATCGCCCTGAGTTCTATCGAACCCTACTGGACTCGACCGTCTACATCCTCGGCACCGCCGGTGCGGCGCAAGGCCATGTCAATCTCGAAGCCGGCAGCAACATCAGCATCGCCCATTGGCAGAAGCCCGATGGCACGCCGGTCATTCCGTTCTTCTCCTCACTGCCGACGCTGCAACAATCCATCGACAGCGAACAGAGCTATGTGGAGATACCGGCCCGATCATTGTTCGAAATCACGCTGGGCGCGCTGCTCTTTCTGAATCCGAAGTCGCCGTACGGCAAGGAATTTCTTCCGGATGAAGTGCAACGCCTGCTCTCAGGCGAAATCGGCCGGCCCGCCACGCAGCGTACCGTCGAAAAAGAAACCAACGTCTTGCTTGGACAGCCTTCGGACTACCCATCGACGATGGTCCATTCGCTCTCGCAATTGCTGGCCAAACACGCCAATGTGAAACGCGCGTTCCTGGCGCTGATGCACGACGCCTCGGTTGATGAAAAGCCGCACCTGATCGTGGGCATCGAAGCGGATGGCGATATCGAACAGGTCATGCGCGAAGCCGGCAATGTCGCTGGGGACACAGCCCCCGATGGCGGACCAGTTGATTTTTGCCGCGTGCTGACGGGACAAGCCGGGCTGAGTGATTACTTCCTCAAGGAAACCAAGCCATTCTACGAACGCAAGGCACCGAGCAAGCTGCGTTCGTTCTTTGGCTTTGGTTGACAGTCGCCTGCAGGCCGCTTGATCAGCAGGCCAGTGATCGATTCTGATGAGCGTAACCTTGGATTCTCTCAACCCGCCCTCATAACAGTGGTATCCCCACATCGTCTCGAGAGGAAGCACACACCATGACCACTGAAACCGAAACTGCCATTCTCGCCGGCGGCTGCTTCTGGGGCATGCAGGATTTATTGCGCCGCTATCCGGGTGTGCTGAAAACCCGCGTCGGCTATACCGGCGGCGATGTGCCGAATGCGACCTATCGCAACCACGGCAACCACGCCGAAGCCATCGAGATCGAGTTTGATCCGGCCGTGATCAGCTACCGGCAGATCCTTGAGTTCTTCTTCCAGATCCACGACCCGAGCACGCCTAACCGTCAGGGCAACGATCTTGGCCCGAGCTACCGCTCGGCGATCTACTACCTGAACGACGAGCAGCGCGCCGTCGCTGAGGACACCGCCGCCGATGTCGACGCATCGAAATTGTGGCCGGGCCGAGTGGTTACGGAAATCGAACCGGCGGGGCCGTTCTGGGAAGCGGAACCCGAGCATCAGGATTACTTGGAGCGGATTCCGAACGGCTACACCTGCCACTTCATCCGACCGAACTGGAAATTGCCGAAGCGCGGTTGAAGAGACGGAATCGGCGGGGCTTCAGTGCTTCGCCACCGCCCCGCCCTGATCAACTCACAAATGCACTGGCAAAGCCGCTGAGCCCGGCTCCGGCACATCGACATTGACCTTCAGTGCAATCAGCAGCGCGGCCAGCAACATCAGAATTCCAGCCGCTACAAACACGCCATTGATACCGCTGAAACTGAACACCGAACCGCCAGCGGCGGCGCCTGCGGCAATCGCTGACTGCACCGATGCGACCACCATGCCGCCTGCGCTTTCGGCCTGATCGGGTATCGAGCGCGCCACCCAGTTCGACCATGCGACCGGCACGCCACCAAAGGCCATCCCCCACAGCGCCAAGAGCAACGCCTGCCCGGTGACCGACGCCGGTAACCCGACCAACGCCAGAGCAGCAACGCCCACCAACACTGGCATCAGCACCAGTGTTGCGCGTGGATTGCGCTGCAACAGCCAGCCGGCGAACAGCGTGCCGGCAAAGTTCGCCACGCCGAAACCAAGGAGCATCAGTGCCAGCATCTGCGGGCCGACGCCGGTGGTGCTTTCCAGAAATGGCCTGATATAGGTGAACAACGCGAAATGGCCGGTATGCACCAATACACAGCCGAACATGCCGACGGCAATGCCCGGTCGCAGCAACACCTCAAGCACCGTACGCAGGCGTGACGGACGATGCGGCGCCAGACTGGGTAGCGTGAACATCTGAAAGACCAGCGTCACCACGCCCACCGCTGCTGCTGCGAAAAACGCACTGCGCCAGCCAAACTGGCCGCCGAGATAGCTGCCCAACGGCACCGCGACCACGGTCCCCACGGCGATCCCGCTGAAGATGATCGACAGCGCCCGTGGCAGCAGCGCCGCCGGCACCAGGCGCATCGCCACGGCCGCCGCCATGCTCCAGAATCCGCCCAGAGCTATGCCCAAAAGGATGCGCATGATCAGCAACACTGCGAGGCTGGACGACAGCGCCACCAGCAGATTCGAAGCAATCATCAATGCCGAAAAGCCGAGTAATACCAGCCGCCGATCAAGGCTGCGCGTCAACCCTGGCACCAGCAATCCGGCAAACAGCGCCACCACTGCGGTCACCGTCACCGCTTGCCCTGCCAGCGCTTCGCTGACGCCGAGATCGAGCGCCATCGGTGTCAGCAGGCTGGCCGGCAGATATTCCGCCGTGAGCAGACCAAACACACCCATCGCCAGTGAAAACACCGCCATCCACGCAGGCACCAGCGGCTCCTCGTCAGTTCGCCCATCACCTACACGTTCATTCATTTCAAGACTCCCTCGGACATTTCGAGAGCGCAGTCTATTGGCGGCAAACCGGATGATCTATGATGCACAGCCTTGAACTTTTGATCGAAACCCCGAACATGAGCAGCATAGATTCCTTCTCCGTGTCCTCAGACCTCATCACCGAGTTGCTGCGCAGCATGCGTCTGCGTGGCGTGCAATATCGGCGGATCCACGCTGGTCCGCCGTATGGCCTGGGTTTCAGCGACAAGCCCGGCCATGCGTATTTCCACTTCGTTGCCGCTGGATCGACGGTGTTGCGACTGGAGGACAGCAGCCTGTACGAGTTGTCAGCAGGCAATGCGGTGTTCATCGCCCACGGTGCCGCGCACCAATTGCTGTCACACCCAAACGCCGAAGTGCAGGACATTGACAGCGCCGTCGCCGCACCGCTCGGCGACACGGTCTGCGCGGTGCAGGTCGGACACAGCGCCGATTCGCCCGACAGCGCCCTGCTCTTCAGTGGCTGCATGGAGTTCGAGCTCGGCAGCCTGCAAGGCCTCGGTCGGCTGATGCCGGGACTGATGCTGATCGACGCCGGCGGCCAGCGTTATCCGGGACTCATGCCGATCCTCGCGACCATGGAACGCGAAGTCAGCGCCGCGCGCATTGGCTTCGCCGGCATTCTCGCGCGCCTTGCCGACGTAGTGGCGGCAATGATTGTTCGCGGCTGGGTCGAATGCGCTTGCGGCAATGCCTCCGGTCTCGTCGCCGCCCTGCGCGACCCTCGCCTGGCGCAGGCCTTGCTGGCCCTGCACCAACAACCGGGGCGCGACTGGAGCGTCGCCGAACTCGCAACGCTGTGCAACACCTCACGCTCGGTCTTCGCCGAACGCTTCCAGACCACCCTCGGCACCCCGCCGCTGCGCTACGCCACCGAACTGCGCATGCGCCTGGCCAGTCAGTGGCTTACCCTGGAAAGACTGCCGATCGACGAAGTGGCGCAGCGCTTGGGCTACACCTCCCAAGCGGCGTTCAGTCGTGCATTCAAGCGGATAACGGGAAGCTCACCGGGAGCGAGTCGGCGCCAGCGCTGAAGACGAGAATCGCCGTAACAGAGCCGCTCTCATTATGTGCCCCCCCCCGGATTCTGCCCAACACCGCGCTCGCCCGCTCACGGATAACCGAGCCTACGAGACACAGCGCTTTTGCCTACAAATCTTACGGAAGTCGCTGTCTTGCCCGCTTACCCTCCGCAATTTATCGTTTCCCCGTCGCCACCTGAGAGTTGAAAGCGCTGGGCACATTCGACTTTGTGCAAACAGGTCAGACGAAAAAGGTGTTGTTGACGTATCCGTCACTCCTACCTAATCTGCTCCCATCCCGCCCAAGGCAGTACGCCGTTCTAATCATCCAGAACGTGCCAAACCCTTGGGCGTTTTTTTTAGGTAAAAAACATGCCCACTGCGGTGTTAGTCGATGGCGCCTTTTTCATCAAACGTTTTCGACGAATCGAACCTCAAAACGCCTGCAACGCTGAACGCGCGGCCGATCTGGTCCATCGATGGGCAACCGCCCACCTCCTCAATAAAACCTTGACCCGTCCAACGGGCCCCATTCGAGAGCTACGACAACGAGCCAGGAAAGAGCTTTACCGTATCTTCTTTTATGATTGCCCCCCACTGGACACCAAACAGCACAACCCAATAAGCAAAAAAGCTGTGGATTTTTCCAGGTCCAGGGAGGCGGCATTTCGCAAAGAGCTGCACTCCAGACTGCGAAGTAAACGTAAGCTGGCGTTACGACTTGGACATCTGTCGAAGGATGTCAGATGGACCATCAAACCCGCAAAAATCGCTGAGCTGTTGAAAGGCAAAATCCAGATGACTGACCTTATGGAAAATGACGTCAGTATTGAGACCCGTCAAAAAGGTGTCGATATGCGGATCGGCATTGATGTCGCGTCGCTGTCCTTTAAACAGCAGGTCGATCAGATAGTGTTGATAGCAGGCGACGCAGACTTTGTTCCAGCCGCAAAAATGGCAAGGCGAGAAGGTGTGGACTTCATTCTCGATCCGATGTGGCAGAGCATTCCCGATAGCTTGATGGAGCACATAGACGGTTTGCGCTCAACATGCCCCAAGCCGCCGCTTCGTGAAAATAAGGCGGCGATCTTGGAGATGCAGCAACCAGGTTCAGTCATTGGTGAGAAATAATGGTACTGGTATCCCCGTCTACTTCAGCCCCCCAATTTCCCCAGCCCCGCGCCCACCCGCTCAGCAGCCTGAAAATCCCCACGCGCCTCCAACTCCTGCGCCACTCGCCGCAACTGCTCAACCGTCAATCCCACATTCAGACTGATCTTCAAATGCGACTCCAGCTGTGATTCCACCCCAGCCATTGCCGCCAGCGCGCCAACCGTCGCCAATTCCCGATCCGTCCATGCCAAGTTGTCGCGGGCGAAGATGTCGCCAAACAGATGCACCTTCAAAAACTGATCGATCGCCGGGGCGAATTCGAACAGTGGGCCGGACACTGGCGCACCGACCAGACGAGTCTGATTGTCGGTGCCGAGTTCAGTGAGCGCATATCCCGACGGAACCGGACCCGGCTCGCGTCCCGGCACGTCTTCGATGCCCCGCGCGGCGCGTTCCTGCAAAACCTTCATCAGCAATGACAAGGCGTTGAGGCTGCGCGGGAATCCGGCGTAGGCGTACAGCTGCACCAGAATTTCCTTGGTCTCGCTGATGCTCAGCCCGGCATCAAGACCACGATTGAGTGCGTCGTGCAAACGCGGCATGTCGCCGATTGCAGCGTTGGCGGCAATCGGGGCGATGGCCAGTTGCTTAGGGGTCAGAGGCTGTTCTTTCATGATCGGTTTCTCCGGTGATCGGGAAGGATTGGCGCAGAGAGGATTGACGCAGGCTGCACTGGCGAGGACCGCGCAGCCGAGGGCCACAATGCGCAAAAGGCGCCCTTGATTTAACGATTTCTGGTTCATCAATGACTCTCCTCACTCATGCAGAGTGAACGTCACCCGCACATCGCCGCGCCCCAAGACTTCGGCCAAGTCCTGCGGGCGTTCGATGCGGCCAAGACGCGAATAGCGGTAGGACGAATCGAAGGTCTTGTAGAAGACCACCAACGTATCGTCGCCATACAAAAGGAAATCGCCGTTGTGGATCGTGCCCGGCCGGTAGGGCTGGGTGGGCAATGGCGGCTGCACGGTGGCGTATTTTTCATTGCCGTGCAGGTCGGTCATGTCCAGGCTCAGCGGCAATCGCGTGAGCAATTGCCGCGTACTCAGGTTGTCATCCAGAGCAATGGCAAAACGCTGTTTTCCGACGGTCATCCACATCGTGCTGGCCTCCATAGCGGTCGGTGCAGACAGAGCAACGGGCAGCCATGCCATCAGTACGAATCCCTTCCAGCCGTTGGCAAAAAACCGCATCGCTTTGCTCCGTCGCGTTGAAAGTTACTTCAGGTTGCTCTTGAAGAACTGCGTCAGCTTGGCAAAAGGAATCAGCTCGACCCGGTCGTACAGATCGACATGACCGGCATTCGGCACGATCACCAGTTCTTTCGGCTGCCCCGCCAACCGGAACGCCTCTTCGCTGAACTCACGGGAGTGCGCGTCTGCACCGGCAATAAACAACATCGGGCGCGGCGAGATGCTCTCGATATCGACGAACGGATAGAAGTTCATGAACTTGGTGTTGCTGCTCAGCGTCGGCCGCGTGGTCTGTTGCGGCGTCGAGCTGGCCGGGGTGAATTCGCCGCGCGGGGTGCGGTAGAAATCGAAGAATTCACGCTGGATCGGATGGGTGTCGGCTTTCAGTTCCAGCACCGTGCCGCCGGTGTATTCGACCTTGCCACCGGTGAACTCGGCGTAACGCTGCTCGGCCGCTTGCGCAATGATCTGCTTGCGCTGCTCAAGGCTTTGCGAATGCTTTAGGCCGTCACGGTTGGCGGCGCCCATGTCATACATGCTGACCGTGGCGATGGCTTTCATGCGCGGGTCGATTTTCGCCGCGCTGATCACGAAGCTGCCGCTACCGCAGATGCCCAACACGCCGATGCGCTCGCGGTCGATGAATGGCCGTGTGCCGAGGTAATCGACGGCCGCGCTGAAGTCTTCGGCATACATGTCCGGCAACACCGCGTTGCGCGGCGCGCCCTCGCTTTCGCCCCAGAACGACAGATCCAGCGATAGGGTGACAAAGCCCTGCTCCGCCAGTTTCTGCGCATACAGATTGGCGCTCTGCTCCTTTACCGCGCCCATCGGATGGCCAACGATAATCGCCGCGCTACGCGCTGCCGGGTCGAGTCCTTTAGGCACAAACAGGTTGCCCGCCACGGTGAGTTGATATTGGTTTTTGAAACTGACCTTCTGCACGGTCACCTTGTCGCTCTTGAAGAAATTGTCGGCACCGTGGGACATGTCAGCTCCGAATGCAGTAAATGAACTCAGGAGAAACCCGAGCAGTATGAACAGTCGTTTCATGGGGGGCGTCCTTGATCGAGAAACCAGGCGAGGCCGGGATGGAGGTATTGTTGCGCAGGCTCGAGGCTTTGATTAGCTAATGAGTGCTTACTGCGGTTATAAACACTGCTAATCAATAAACCTGAGCATTGCGCCATGGCCAAACCCAACTTCAATGACCTGCTCGCCTTCGTCACGGTTGCCCGCAGCGGCAGCTTCACCCGCGCGGCGGTGCAACTGGGCGTGACGCAATCGGCGGTGAGCCAGGTAGTCTCGGCGCTGGAAGCGCGTCTGAAAATTCGCCTGCTGACCCGCACCACACGTAGCGTGTCACTGACGGCGGCCGGCGAACGTTTGCTGCACACCGTGGGTCATCGTTTCGATGAAATCGAAGCCGAGCTGGACGCGCTGACCGAGTTGCGCGACAAGCCTGCCGGTACGGTGCGCATCACCTGCGGCGACAACATCATCAAGACCACCCTGCTGCCCAAGCTGACGCCGTTGCTGCTGCAGTACCCGGACATCAAGCTCGAGTTCGATATCAACTACGGTTTCCGCGACATCGTTGCCGACCGCTTCGATGCCGGCGTGCGTTTCAGCGATACCGTCGCCCAGGACATGATCGCCGTACCGATCGGCCCGCCGCTGCGCATGGCCGTCGTCGCCTCGCCCGACTACTTTGCCCGGCACCCCGCCCCGCAACATCCGCGCGAGCTGGCGGCGCACCGCTGCATCGACATTCGATTTCCGACCTACGACGGTGTCGATGCCTGGGAATTCGAGCGTCAGGGCAAAAAGCTGAAAGTGCGGGTCGACGGCCAACTGGTGTTCAATTCCACCGTGCACATCGCCGACGCGGCCGTGAACGGGCTGGGGATTGCCTACCTGCCTGAAGACGAGTTCGGTGCGCATCTGGCCGAAGGGCGTTTGGTCAGAGTACTGGAAGACTGGTGCGAACCGTTCGGTGGCTTCCACCTCTACTACCCCAGCCGCCGTCAACCGTCGCCGGCGTTTTCACTGGTGGTGGACGCGTTGCGCGTGGTGAGAGATCCAGCCCCGTTGTAGGAGCGAGGCAGCTCGCGATAGCGTCGGCACATCCAACAGAGTAAGTGCCAGACCCACCGCTTTCGCGAGCAGGCTCGCTCCCACAGGGATTTGCGTCAGCCCCCGGAAATCAATCGATTCCCAAGTCCAATGTGGGAGCGAGCCTGCTCGCGAAGGCGTCAGGTCAGTGAATTGATGGCAAGGCTGACCCAGCGCTTTCGCGAGCAGGCTCGCTCCCACAGGTTTTTGCGTCAGACCCCGGAAATCAATCGATTCACAAGTCCAATGTGGGAGCGAGCCTGCTCGCGAAGGCGTCAGGTCAGTGAGTTGATGGCCAGGCTGACCCAGCGCTTTCGCGAGCAGGCTCACTCCCACAGAGATTTGCGTCAGACCCCGCAAATCAATCGTTTCACAAGTGCACTGTGAGCGAGCTTGCTCGCGAAGGCGTCAGGTCAGCGAATTGATGGCCAGGCTGTCCCAGCGCTTTCGCGAGCAGGCTCGCTCCCACAGGGTTTTGCGTCAGATCCCGAAATCAATCGATTCACAAATCCATTGTGGGAGCGAGCCTGCTCGCGAAGGCGCCAGACCAGCCACATCATCTCTGTATCCCAGCCCCGCGGCACCCTCACAACTTCGGCACGTCCCCGGTCGCCTCGGCAATCGTCGCCAAGGTTTCCTCCATGCTGGCGATGTCTTCTTGCAGCTTTTGAAACACCAGATCCAGCGACTCGGGAGCGTCCACGGTCTGATGGCCACGCAGCGACTCGACGCTGGCGCTCTCCACGTGCTGGAGAATGTCGACACTTTCTCGCAGTGCCAACAGCTGATCGAAGATCGCCGCAATCTGCGCCTGGCTGCGGGTGCTCATCATTTCCACCCAAGCCTGGCAATGATCTCGCGCCGGTACGGCGTGTCAATCTGCGCCGGCACCTGTTCGATATAGTCGCGCGCTTGTTCGTGCGCTGCGCCGCTCAACCCGGCCAGATAAGAAACTGCGTCGTCGACATTCGGCACCAGGCCTTCAATGTTCTTGAATCTGGCGGGCAGCGCCGTCCAGATCACCGCATCGAGTTGCCGAGGAATTGCCCATTCGGCGAGCATGCCCATCGGCGAGGTACCGACGGTGAAACTGCCGATGCCATCCTCCCTGCCCTCCGGCACGCCTTCTCGAATACGCAGGAGTTCGCGGGCCTGATCGAGATCGGTCACGTCGAGGACCGACCACAGCACTTTGCACGGCGGCGCGTTCGCGCTTATGGCTGTAGTCAACTCGCCAGTGTCACTGACGCGAACGAAGTCGATCGGTACCTGCGGCCCGTCGGCAAACCACTCGCTGGCCAGCGGCAAGCCGTCCGGTTTCCAGATCAGTGAGCCCCATCCCAGACATGCAATGACCATAAATCAGACCCTTCTGAAGAAACGATGAACACAGAAAAGAACAGCCTGCTCAGCCTTTGGTTTTTCGCGGGTCGGCTGCGCGCGGAAAGGTGCGTTCTTCCTGGATCGTCCCGTCCTCTTTATGGATTTTCAGCGAGGCGGTTTTGTCCTGCAGATAGTCGCTGGCGATTTGGGTGATCTCGGCTTTGGTCGCAGCCGTTTTCGACGCACGCTGCGCGCCCTCTTTGACCAGTTCCCAGCGCTGCTGGTTTTTGTTGATGTGGTAGTTATCCATTCCTTCACCTTTGACGTGAATATGTGACCGGTAATGGATTGACCTTGGCCGGTTCAGAGAGTTTGAAAGAAATAGCGATGCGCTCTGTGCCACGTAATCACCAGCGGCATTCCGTTCTCTATCACTTCGACGATCGATAGCTAGCGCATGAAGTGCTGTGGAGGTGAAAAATCCGCTGAAACGAAAAAGCGCAAATACTTATACAAAGCTTGTCGCCCTTCCTGCGCTTATTGATTAATACCTTCGCCAATGGACGACTGCGCAATGCATTAACGGCTTTTAAAAATTTCAATACTGATTAGCCATCATCGTCACGGTTGCGGTTCTGCTTTTTCTTCGGCCTCTATTGCCAATGTTGAAAAAGACACATTTTGTTTCATCCAATCAATCGATGGATCCAACGCTCCGACAAACGGTAGCCTTGTAGAAGTCCTTTAATTTCAAATGGATGATCATTGGCACAGTGCCATTTCGGTTACTCGCCAAAAATCAGGCAGCCTTATTTCAAACTCCCTATCTATGGTTTTAAAACCATCCGTGGACGTCCGCCCAGCCATATACAGGGAGTAGTAATGGACAACATCGTCATCGCCGACAAAGCCAATTCTCAGCTCACCGCCCAGAACTGGGGCAATGTTCAGCTCAGTCAGCCTTCAGTTGTACAAATGCCGGTTAGGCCCGATCAATTGGCGTCGACCAGTCGCAGCGGTCAGGACTTGATCGTCAATCTGAAGTCTGGCGAGCAAATCAAAATCTCCAATTTCTTTGTCACCAGCCCTGACGGCGTGCCCAATGACATTGTCTTTCAGGGTGACGACGCGACGCTGTGGCAGGCGCGCTACAGCGCCGAGCCGTTCAATGGCTTTACCTTTGACGAAATCAATTCGCTGGACGAGCTGATCGCTGGCGTCGGTGTGGTGGATGGCGCAACGCCGGCCTGGGCGATTGCCGGGCTTGGCCTGTTGGGCGCGGGTGGTGCGGCGGCCGCTGCGGGCGGAAGTGGCGGCGGCGGCGGAGGTGGTGGCGGTGGCGGTGGCGACGCGACGCCTCCTGCGCCCGCGACCGGATTAACCTTGTCGGCCGATGGCCGGGTGCTGAGTGGTTTTGGCGAAGCTGGCAGTGTCGTTCAGGTACGCGATGCAGCCGGCAACATTTTGGGTTCCGGAACCGTTGGCGCCGATGGCAGTTTCCAGGTCGACCTGGGTACGCCACAGAACAATGGCCAGCCGCTCGACGTCACGCTCACCGACCCTGCGGGCAACGTTTCGACGCCGGGTACGGTCACTGCGCCGGATACCACCGCGCCCACCGCGCCAGGCAATCTCAGCGTGAGCGCCGATGGCACGCAACTCGGCGGCACCGGTGAAGTCGGCTCGACCATCCAGGTGCGCGCCGCCGATGGCAGCCTGCTCGGCAGCGCCGTGGTTGCAGCCGATGGCACCTTCAGCGTCGCCCTCAGCCCCGCGCAAACCGGCGGTCAGCCGCTGACAGTGAATGCCACCGATGCCGCAGGCAACACCTCGACCGGCGCAACGATCAGCGCGCCGGAGATCGTCGAACCGACGACGCCAGGCAATCTTGGTTTGAGCAGCGACGGCAGCCAACTGACCGGCACCGCCCGGGCTGGCACCACGATCGAAGTCCGTGCCGCCAACGGCGAATTGCTCGGGCGCGCGGCGGTGGCCGCTGACGGTACTTTCCTGCTGACGCTGATTCGTGCGCAGGCCAACGGTGAAACCTTCAGTGTCGTGGCGGTCAACAGCGCCGGTGCACAATCGCCGGCCGTTACCTTCAATGCGCCGGACATCACCGGCCCCGGTACTGCGACGGATCTGGCGGTGAGCAGCGATGGCCTCTCGGTGACCGGCCGTGGCGAACCCGGTAGCACAGTCAGCGTCACCAATGCGCAAGGCACGCTGCTCGGCACGGCTTTGGTCGCCGCCGATGGCTCGTTCACCGTGCAACTCAACGCCGCGCAAGTCGATGGTGAGGCGCTGAGCGTGCTGGTCACCGACGCCGCCGGCAACCCTTCGCCAGCAGCGACCGTTATCGCCATTGATCTCGATGGCCTGACCCAGCCGAGCGACGTTGCCCTGAGCGTGGATGGCCTGCAGATGAAAGGGCGCGGCCAGGCCGGATCAACGATCACGGTACGCGACGCCAACGGCAACATACTCGGCTCGGCAGTGGTCGCTGCGGATGGCACGTTCACGGTGCAATTGAGCAGCCCGCAGAACAATGGTGAGACGTTGCAGATCAGTGCCAGCGACGCCGCTGGCAACACCTCCGCCCCATTGACCTATGTAACGCCTGACACCCAAGGGCCGACGCCGCTGACGGGCGTTACGCTCGACGCCCAAGGGCAGACGCTGACCGGCAAAGGCGAAGTCGGCGCTTCGATTACCGTGCGCGATCCGGCCGGCAATATCATCGGCACCGGCACCGTGGGTGGCGACGGCAATTTCACGGTAAACCTCTCGACCCCACAGACCGATGCGCAACAGCTGCAAGTGATCCAGACCGACGCGGACGGCAATCCTTCGGCGCCGGTCAACGTGATCGCACCCGATCTGACCACGCCGGTTGCCGTGACCGATGTAAGCATTTCCGCCAATGGCGCCGTGGTCTCCGGCGCGGGTCAGATCGGCGCCACCGTTACTGTCACTGACACCAACGGGACCGTGCTGGGAACAGCTTTGGTCGGCAGCAACGGCCGGTTCGAAGTCACCCTGTCCTCGCCACAAACCAATGGCCAGAACCTCAGCGTTGTGCAGAGCGATGGCTCGCCTTCAGGCTCGCCGGCAGTTCCAGTTGAAGCGCCGGATATCCAGGCTCCAACGGCTCCTTCGGATCTGACGCTGAATGCAGGTGGCACTGAACTGAGTGGCACCGGCGAGCCCGGTGCCACGGTGTCGGTCAAGGATTCGGCCGGCAATGTGTTGGGCACCGCGATCGTCGACGGCAGCGGCGCCTTTACAGTGCCGCTGAACAGCCCGCAGATCGAAGGCCAGCAACTGCAAGTCAGCCAATCGGATGGCGTAAATGTTTCGCCCAGCACACCACTGACGGCGACGGACAGCACCGCGCCGCTGGCGCCTGACAATGTCGTGCTCGCCAGTAACGGCGTGACCTTGACCGGCACCGGGCAAGCGGGCAGCACCGTAACCGTCATCGCGCCCGACGGTACGGTGCTTGGCACTACGGTGGTCGCCAGCGACGGCAATTTCAGCGTCAACCTGAGTCCGGCTCAGCTCGACGGTCAGGTGCTGAACGTGATCCAGACCGACGCGAGCGCCCTGCCCTCGCCGGCCACGCCGGTCACCGCACCGGACATCACCGCGCCGCCTGCACCGACCGGGCTGGCCGTCGATCCTTCAGGTGCCACGGTCACCGGTACCACGCAGCCCAATAACACGGTGCAAGTGCTGGATGCCGACGGCAACGTCATCGGCACTGCGACCGCTGACGGCACGGGCGCCTTCACGGTCAACCTCGACACGGCACAGACCAATGGCGAAGCCTTGCAAGTCGTGGTGTCGGATGGCGCCAACAGTTCGCTTCCCGGCAGCGTCACCGCGCCGGACAGCACCCCGCCGGCAGCGGTCAGCGATCTCGCGCTCAACCCGGCCGGCACGCAGGTCTCTGGCCTTGCCGAACCGGGCACCACGGTCACCGTCAGCATTGCCGGCGGTGGCGCTGTGCTGGGCACCGCGACGGCCGATGCGGATGGCCGCTTTGTCGTGACCCTCAGCCCACCGGCCGAGCCTGGCGGCAATCTGGAAGTCATCAGCACGGATAGCGGCGGCAATGATTCGCCCGTCGTGCCGCTGGCAGGTCTGGACGGTAGCCAGGTCGCGACCCCGACCGATCTGGCCTTGAGTGCCGATGGTTTCACCCTGACCGGCGCCGGTACGCCCGGTTGCACCGTGACGGTGACCAGCAGCAGCGGCGCTGTGCTCGGCTCCGGGCTGATCAACAGCTTCGGCCGCTTCACCCTGTTGCTCAATAGCAAACAGATCAACGCGCAAGTTCTCCAGGTGACGGCCACCAGTCCCGACGGTGACGTGTCGATTCCGGGCACGGTGACGGCGATCGATGGCACGGCGCCGGACGCTGTGACCGATCTGGCGCTGAATGCCAACGGCACGACACTCACTGGACGCGGAGAGGCCGGGGCGACGGTCACTGTCACCGACGCCACAGGTACGGTGCTCGGTACTGCACTGGTCGCCAGCAATGGCACGTTCAGCCTGACGCTGACGCCGGCACAACTTAATGGTCAGGCGCTTACCGCGATCCAGAGCGACGCCGCCGGCAACCTGTCGCAACCCGCCGGCATCATTGCCACCGATCTGCAACCGCCAGCCGCAGCGACTGGCGTTACGATCAATGACGTCGGCACCGTGGTCAAAGGCCAAGGCGAAGCCGGCAGCACCGTGACCGTGCGCGATGCCGCCGGTAACGTGTTGGCGACCGGCGTAGTCGATCAGAGCGGCAACTTCCAGGTCTCCCTGCCCAACGCGCAGAACACCGGCGAAACCCTGCAGGTCACTCTGACCGACGCAAATGGCAACGCCTCGACTTCCACTGGCGTGATCACCGTTGACGGCACCCCGCCGGCCGCTGTGCAGAATCCGCTGATCAGCGCCGATGGCAGCACCCTCAGCGGCACGGGTGAGGCTGGCGCAACAGTCAATGTCACCACCGCCAACGGCGCCCTGCTGGGCAGCGCCGTGGTTGGCGCGGATGGTTCGTTCACTGTGACCCTGGCGCCAGCGCCGAGCAATGGCGAGGCATTGGCGATCAGCCAGACCGACCCTGCCGGCAATGTCTCGCCGTCGACCAGTGTCAACGCACCCGATATCAGCCCACCAGCTGCACTGACCCAAGTCGCGGTGAATGCTGACGGCGTCACCGTCACTGGTCATGGCGAACCGGGCGCAACGGTGTCCGTGCGCAGCGCCGACGGCACCTTGCTCGGCACCGCGCAGGTCGGCAGTGGCGGCGCGTTCACTGTCACGCTGAACGCAGCACAACTGAATGCCGAAGTGCTGACCGTCACTCAGGAAGACCCGCCGGGCAACGTTTCGACGGCGGTTGAAGTCATCGCCGCGGATTTGACCGCGCCGGCGATTCCGAGCGCATTGACCCTCAATGCTGCCGGCGTGCAACTGGCCGGTAACGCCGAGGCCGGCAGCACGGTGACCGTGCGCGACAGCCAGGGCAATCTTCTCGGGACCACCACGGCGGCCGCAAACGGCACTTTCCAGATTACCCTCAACAGTCCGCAAACCAATGGCCAGTCGCTGAACGTGACGGCCACCGATGCGGCAGGCAATCCGTCGGCCCCGGCAATCGTCAATGCGGTCGATAGCACGGCGCCGTTGGTAGCGAGCGATCTGGCGGTGAGCGCCAATGGTGCCACCCTGACCGGCATCGGTGAGGTCGGCGCCAGCGTGGAAGTTCGTGATGCCGGCGGTGTTTTGCTGGGTACTGCGACCGTTGCCAGCAATGGCAATTTCAGCGTCACGTTGTCCCCGGCGGCGGTGGCTGGATCGAATCTTTCCGTGGTGCAGATCGATGCAGCCGGCAACACCGGACCGGCGGCGCCGGTGACTGCACCGGGCAATCTGGCGGAAAGTGCACCGACCAACCTGGCCCTCAGCGCCGACGGTCTGACCCTCACCGGCTCGGCCACCGCCGGCAGCACCGTGAGCATTCGCAATGCCTCGGGCGTGTTGCTCGGCAGCGCGCTGGTGGCGGCCAATGGCACTTTCAGCGTCACCCTCAACGCCGCGCAACTCAACGGCGAACAGCTGTCTGCCGTGGCGACGTCGAGCACCGGTATCAACTCGTCGCCGACCGATTACACCGCTGCCGATATCGCCGCGCCAACGCCGCTCAGCGAACTGAGTCTGGCACCGAACGGCACGGCCCTGACCGGGCGCGGTGAAGCCGGCGCCACAGTGACCGTGCTCGGCACCGGCGGAGTGGTTCTCGGCAGCGCGGTGGTGGCGGCCAACGGCACATTCAGCGTCACCCTCAGCCCGGCACAAACCTCTGGCCAGACTTTGAGCCTGAGCCAGGCCGACACCGCCGGCAACGAATCCAACAGCGTCAACCTGATCGCCCCGGACCTGCTCGCGCCCAATCCGCCGGCGGCGCTGGTGGCAAGCACTGACGGCACCTTGCTGTCGGGTACCGGTGAGGCCGGCACCACGGTCAACGTGTACAACGCCGCCGGAGCGCTGGTCGGGACCGGCACCGTGAGCATCGACGGCACGTTTGCGATCACCCTGGCCACGCCGCAAGCCAATGGCCAGGCGCTGACCGTGTCGCTGACGGATGCGGCGGGCAACACCTCGGCAGCCACGCCGTTCACTTCGGTCGACAGCACACCGCCAGCGGCCGTTTCGCAACTGAGCATCGGCGGCGACGGCGCAAGCCTGACCGGGCGCGGCGAACCGGGCGCGCAGGTGCGCGTCATCGACAGCGACGGCAACGTGCTTGGCACCGCCGTGGTCAGCGCGACCGGTACCTTCACCCTGCCACTGAACCCGGCGTTGACCAACGCCGAAGTGATCACCGTGGTCCAGGCCGACGCAGCGGGCAACGACTCGCCGGCAGTGAACCTGACCACGCCGGACTTCACCCCGCCTGATCCACTGGACAACGTCGATATCAACTCGTCCGGCGCGCTGGTCATCGGTACTGGCGAACCCGGCGCGACCGTGACCGTGCGCGATGCCAACGGCACTTTGCTCGGCACCAGCGTGGTGCTCGGCGACGGCACCTTCAGCGTCACCCTCAATCCGCCGCAGATCAATGAACAGATCCTCAGCGTGCAGCAGGCCGATCCACCCGGCAACGTCAGCGCCCCGGTGACGGTCACCGCACCGGATCTGACCCCGCCAGCGACGCCGGCCGATCTGCAGCTGAATGCCGATGGCGACACCCTCACCGGGACCGGCGAAGTCGGCGCCATTGTCCGCGTGACATCCGCAGACGGTACCGAACTGGGCACCGGCACCGTGGGCAGCGATGGCCGTTTCCAGATCACCGTGACTCCGGTGCAAACCAATGGCCAAGCGCTGTTCGTGGTGTTGGCGGATGCGGCCGGCAATGCCTCGCCTGCCGGCACCCTGACGGCGCCTGACAGCACACCTCCTGCAGCACTGACCGATGTCGAGATCGACGCCAGCGGCAGCCTCATCACCGGCTCCGGTGCGACGGGCTCGCAGGTAGTCGTCACCAACGCGGTGGGCACCATCGTTGGCACCGGCACCGTGGCGGCCGATGGCAGTTTCAGCGTGACGCTCGACCAGCCGCTGCTCAACGGTGAAGCCTTGTCGGTGATCCAGCGTGATGCGGCTGGCAACCCTTCGCCGATCGTGTCCGTCACTGCGCCGGACATCACCCTGCCCGCTGCGCCCACCGGCCTCGTTCTTACGTCCGACGGCGTGACACTGACCGGTACCGGGGAAGCCGGCGCCACGGTGCGCGTGCTCAGCGCGACTGGCACGGTACTGGGCTCGGCAACCGTGACCGGCAATGGCTCGTTCAGCGTGACTCTCAACCCGCCGCAGGTGAATGGCGAGCTGTTGAGCGTCAATCAGACTGATCCGGCTTCAAACGTTTCACCCACAGCACCTCTGCAAGCAGGCGACAGCACTGATCCACTGGAAGTGGCCGACCTCAACGTCAGCCAGGACGGCTTGACCGTCACCGGTACCGGCGAGCCCGGCGCAACCGTCACCGTGCTTGACGGCGCGGTGGTGCTCGGCACAGCGACGGTGGCGGCAGATGGCAGCTTCAGCGTCACGTTGTCGGCTGCGCAACTCGATGGCCGCGCACTGTCGGTCGTGCAGGCCGACGCACAAAACAACCAGTCCGAGCCCGTTCTGGTCGACGCGCCGGACAGCACTGCACCGATCGCACCAACGGTGACATCGCTGACCGGCGCCGGCACCTTGCTCACCGGGACCGCCGAAGCCGGCAGCACCGTGACTGTGCTGTCCGCCACCGGCACCGTGCTCGGCACAGCGGTGGCATTGGGCGACGGCACCTACACAGTCACGCTGAATCCGGCTCAGGCCAATGGTCAGTTGTTGTCGGTGATCGCGACGGACGAGGCGCAAAACGCATCGCCAGTGCTGCTCTACCCGGCGGCAGATACCACGGCTCCGGATGCCGTCACCGGTCTGACCATCAGCGGCGATCTGAGCCAGCTCGCCGGTCGTGGCGAAGCCGGCGCGAGTGTCGAGGTGACCGATGCGCTGGGCAATGTTGTCGGCACCGGCACGGTCGCGGCCAACGGCACATTCCTGATCGATCTGGATCCGGGCATCACTGCCGGCCAGGTGCTGACAGTAAATCAAACAGACGTCGCGACTAACGTGTCCGCAGACGCCGACCTGACTGTTCCGGCAGTGCCAGCGCCGGCTGCGCCGGACAATCTTGTGCTGACAGCAGACGGCGTGACGCTGACCGGCACGGCGGCGATCGGCACCACCATCAATGTCTACGCGCCGGACAACAGCCTGATCGGCACCGGCGTCACCGGCGGGGATGGCACGTTCAGCGTGGTGCTGACGCCTGCGCAAACCAACGGCCAAAGCCTCGAAGTCACCGCCAACACTCCGCTGGGGGGTGCCTCGCTGCCGACTGAAATCACCGCAGGTGACACCTCGGCGCCGGCGCCGCTCAGCGATCTGGCGGTCAATGCCAGCGGCACATTGGTCACCGGTCGCGGCGAAGTCGGCGCGTCGGTGACCATCACCGGCACTGGCGGCGTGGTGTTGGGCAATGCGACGGTTGGCGCCAATGGCACCTTCAGCGCACAGCTCAATACGCCGCAGGTCAACGGTCAGGTGCTCAATGCGACACAGACCGATGCGTCCAACAACAGCTCATCCGGGCTTAACGTAACTGCGCCCGATATCACTCCCCCGGCCGCTCCGACGGCGTTGGTACTCAGCGGTGCCGGTCTGGTCCTCGGCGGGCTCGGTGAAGCCGGCGCCACCGTCACTGTTCGCGGTGCAGGTGGCACGGTGCTGGGCACTGCGACGGTGGCGGGCAATGGCTCGTTCTCGGTGACCTTGTCCTCCGCCCAACTCAACGGCCAGCAACTGAGCGTCACGCAGAGCGATGCGGCGGGCAACGTTTCGCCGGTTACCAACCTCAGCGTCGCCGATACCACCGCGCCGGCGCCGCTGAGCAATGTCAGCCTGAACGGCACCGGCCTGGCGGTCAGCGGCACGGGTGAAGCCGGCGCGACCGTCAGCGTGACCAACGCAGCCGGTACCGTCCTCGGCACCGCCGTGGTCAATGCCGGCGGCACCTTCACCGTACAACTGTCCAGCGCGCAACTGAACGGCCAACAACTCAACGTCCAACAAGCCGACCCGACGGGCAATCTGTCGCAGGTCTTCAACCTGACGGCCCCTGACGTACAGGCGCCGATCGCGGCCAGCGGTCTGACGCTCGCTGCCAACGGTCTGACGTTGAGCGGTACGGGTGAAGCCGGTGCGACGGTCAACGTCTACGGCCCGGGCGGCGCGCTGATTGGCACTACTACCGTGGGCAGTGGCGGCACGTTCAGCTTCAACCTGAACACCGCGCAACTCGACGGGCAGCTGTTGACCGTGCGTCTGGTCGACCCGGCCGGCAATCTGTCGCCCAATGCCAGCCTGACAGCGCCGGACATTACCGCACCCGGCGCGCCGACTGGCGTCAGCGTCAATGGCAGCGGCACCGTGCTCACGGGCGTCGGCGTGCCCGGTTCGACCATCAGCGTGCTCGGCGTCGGTGGTGTGGTGCTCGGCACCGCCACCGTCGCTGCAAACGGCAGCTTCTCCGTGGCACTGGCCTCGGCGCAGATCAACAGCCAGGTACTCAGCGTCACCCAGGCGGATCCGAGCGGCAACGTATCGGCTGCGGCGACCGCGACGGCGCCAGACCTGACGCCTCCAGCGGCGGCCACGGCGCTGCTGGTCGGTGCCGATGGCATGACTGTCACCGGTACCGGCGAAGCCGGCGCAACCGTGACCATCAAGTCGGCCAGCGGCGCCGTTCTCGGCACCGCCACGGTCAACAACCTCGGCGTGTTTACCGTCACCCTGAACAGCGCGCAGATCAACGGTGAGAACCTCACCATCAACCTCAGCGACGCACGCGGCAACGTTTCGGTGGCAGCCAACGTCATTGCGCCGGACGTCGACGTCAACGCGCCAGTGATCGCCAGCGATAACCTCGCCGTCGGCACCGTCACCCTGGCCCCGGTCACCGCCTCGCAGACCTTCAACGACTCGTTCACCACGCTGCTGGCCGGATTCTCGAAAACCTTCACCTTCACCGTGGCCGGCGGCACGCGTCTTGATCCAACCCTGACGCTGACCACCAGCAGTCTGATTTCGCTGATCGATGGCGTCGTCTATACCCTGCAAGTCAAGGATGCCAGCGGCAACTGGGTGACTCTGGATGTCAACGGCAGCGGCGGCCTGCTTGACCTGATCGCGCTCGCCGGCCAGGGCGTACGGGTCGACATCGGTAACCTGCTGTCAGGCGATTATCGACTGACGGTTTCGAGCACCGGCATCGGCGTGCTGACCACGGTCAATACCCAGCTGCAACTGGATGTCAGCAGCCTGACCCAGTTCAACGGCATTGCCGGGCCAGCGGTGACTGGCAACGTCATCACCAACGTTGGCGTCGATGGCACGGCCGATCAGACCGGCCCGGACAACGGCGCGCAGTTGCAGATCTTCAAGAACGGCGCCTGGGTCAGCGCCGGCGCCGGCACCACGGTGCAAGGGTTGTACGGCACGCTGACCATCGACGCCAACGGCAACTACAGCTACAAACCGAACGGCAGTGTCGGCAGCGTCGGCAAGGTCGACGTGTTCAACTACCAACTGGTGCACCCGAACGGCTTGAGCGACACCGCCAATCTGTACGTGCGCATCGACAGCCCGCAAGCCAGCGAAGTGTGGAATGACGCCAACCTTGGCAGCCCGGCACTGGTGGTGGATGCCACAGCGGACATCGCCTCGACTGACGTCACCCTGATCAACCGTGAAGTCACCACCAACTCTGCCCTTGGCACGTTCAATGTGCTGCTGGGCGGCGGCAGCGGTAACTACAACACGGTGGTCGCGGCCGATACCGTCAGTGACCTGACCGTGGTGGTCAATTCGAGCAACCTGTTGGCGCTGCTCGGTTCGATGACGGTGGGCCTGTACAAACTCAATACGGCGACCAACCAGTACGTGCTGGTGAAAAGCTACGGCGGCAATGCCTTGCTCAATCTCGGCGGCGGCAACTACGGGATCAAGTTCGACGACCAGACCGCCGGCAGTTATCAGGTACGGGTGGCAGTGGGCGGCCTCGGCCTGCTGACCAGCGTCAACACCAGCCTGATCAACGTCGCGACCTACAACAATCAGTTCGTGGTCGGCAGCTACACGCCCGTGTCAGGCAATCTGCTCACCGACACCGCTGGCGGCGGCGCCGATGTGTTGGGCTCGGTCTACACCTTGCTCAGCGTGTTGGTCGCCGGCAGTTACGTGGCGCCGGGTCACAACGGCGTCTCGCTGGTCGGCAACTACGGCACCCTGCTGGTCCAGGCCAACGGCAGCTACACCTACACGCTCAAGGCCGGGCTGACCGATGCGGTGATCGGCCAGGAAGACACCTTCACCTACCAACTCACCCACCCCAACGGCACCGTGGATACCGCGACGCTGACCATCGACCTGGACAAGGCCGGCGCTTTCGCCAGCACCGCGTTCTCGGCCCTGGCCAGCGATGACCTCGGTCTGGCCCATGTCGCTGGCAGCGAACTGATCCAGGGCTCCGAAGGCAACGACACCCTCGACGGCTCGCACGGTGGCGCCGTCACGCTGCAAGGTGGCGGCGGCGACGACACGCTGATCGTCGCCGACCAGCAGTTCGCTTCCGTCGATGGCGGCAGCGGTACCGACACCCTGCTCTGGGCCGGTGGCGACGTGTCGATCAACCTCGGCGATCTGCAGAGCAAGATCCACAACGTCGAAATCCTCGATCTCAACCATTCCAGTGCGGTCGCGCTGACACTGAATCTCAGCGATCTGCTGGCGATTACCTCTTCGGACAACAACACCCTGCTGATCAAGGGTGACGACAGGGACAGCGTGCACATGACCGATGGCTGGGTCGCCGATGGCACGCAACAGGCCGACGGCATCGACTATGTTCAATACACGGCGCAGGAGGATCCGAGCCACCACTTGTGGGTACAGAACGGCATTCAAGTGGTTTGAAACAAGACATCGAACGTTGGTCTCTCAACAGTAAGGGAAGTCTGTGGAGTCAGTTTTTCGCCAGAAATGGCCGGTGGTCCTGTTGACCATCGGCCTCTACCCCGCTTTCACCGCCGGCGTTCGCGCCGACGACAACCTCGACAGCAGCTTGCGCAGCATCAGCCCGTCGCAACTGCAACAACCGGCAGGCAATGAAAGCCGTCAGCGCCCTGCCCCTGCTTTAAAAGCGTCTGCCGATGCGGACGCTTTGGGACTGGAACAAGCGGTCAGGCTGGCCGTGGACTGGCACCCACGCATCGGCGAAGCCATCGGCACCCTGTTCCAGCAAGGCGAAGGGATCAACGTTGCCGAATCCGGCTATTACCCGCAGGTCACCGGCGGCATCAAGGGTGGCTACACCAGCGGTTACGGCAGCGATGCCGGCAGCCAGTCGGTGAACATTTCCCTCAAGCAGATGCTGTATGACTTCGGCAAGGTTTCCAGTTCGGTCGACGCCGCCCGCGCCCGGGTGGCGCGCAGTCAGGCCGGAATTCTGCTGGCGATCGACGACATTGCCCGCGACACCGCCAGGGCCTACATCGAGGTGCAGCGTTATCAGCGTCTGCTCGAGGTTGCGCGCGAGCAGATTCAGGGCATCGGCGGCATCGTTGACCTGGCCAAACAGCGCAGCGACATGGGCGCCAGCACCCGTTCCGATATGGTCCAGGCGCAGTCCCGGGCCGAAGGCGCGACGGCCACATTGCAGGAATTCAAGGCGCAATACGCACGCTGGCAAGCGACCCTGACCAGTCTGCTCGGACGGCGCACCCCGCCGGCAGTCAGCGACGCCGCCGCGCCGACGCTGACTCAGGCCTGCGACGCCTCGCAGATCTCCGACACCCTGCCCGCCGTTCTCCAAGCGGCTGCGCAACGCACCCAGGCCCAGGCCGAGTTGGCCCAGGCCAAAGCCGAGGCCTACCCGACCCTGTCGCTGCAACCGTCGGTCAACCAATACCTGGACGACCACTACGACGATCAGAACTCGCGCGCCGATCGCACTCAAGTGGGGATCTTCCTCAACCTCGAAGTGCCGATCTACCAGGGCGGTGCGATCAGTGCGCGCAGCCGCGCAGCCGGGCATGCGCTGACCGCAGCGGATTCGGCCGAAGACTTCGCCCGGCTGCAAGCGCGCCAGGGTCTGGCTGAAGCCCAGGCGCAAACCTCGGGCCTGAACCGGCGGCTGCGCTCGCTGGAATTTCGCCAGACCAGCATCACCGAGGCGCGCATGTTGTATGGCCGCCAGTACCTGGAACTGGGCACGCGGCCGCTGCTCGACCTGCTCAACGCCGAGCAGGAAATCCATCAGTCGCGCTTCGATCTGGTCAACACCCAGGCTGATCTGCAACGCCTGCAGATCGACTGCTTCTACAACAGCGGTGCGATTCGCCGGGTCTTCGGCATCGACCACAGCGCCATCCAGAATGTCGAGATCCTGCCATGACCGATGCCAGCATCACTGTTCCCGAACCCGCTGCTGCCGAAGCTCGCGAGGATTATTCACCGTGGCTGGAAGCGGTGCTGAAGGTCGCCCGTCACTATCGCCTCGACGTCTCGCCGGAAAGCGTGCGCCTGGCCTCGGTGCACAGCGAAGGCCGCGTCGAAGAAGTGGTTCGGCACATGGCGCGTCAGGCCGGTTTGAGCGTGAAATTCGCGGTATTCGATAACAAGAGCCTGAGTCGCTGGCGCACGCCGCTGGTGGTGCAACTGCGCGACGGTCAGGTCGGCGTGCTCGAAAGCATCGGCGAAACCGGCGAGCTGGGCATCTGCTTCAGTGGCGACCAGGGTTTGCAGAGTCGCATGGAGGCTGGCGCGCTCGCCGAGCAGGCATTGCGCACGGTGATTCTGCGTCCGACGCAACCGGTGGCCGACGTGCGCACCAACGATTACATCAAGCCCTACGACGAGCACTGGTTCCGGCGCATCGTCCTCACCGATCTGCGGCCCTACAGCCAAGTGATGATCGCCTCACTGGTGGCCAACCTGCTGGGCATGGCCGGGGTGCTGTTTTCCATGCAGGTGTACGACCGGGTGATTCCGGCCGAGTCGCTGCCGACCCTGTACGTGTTGTTCGGCGGGGTGATGCTGGCGCTGCTGTTCGATTTCGTCATGCGCATTCTACGTCTGCGCATCACTGATGTGCTGGGCAAACGCGCCGACTTGCGCGTCTCCGATCTGGTCTTCGGCCATGCCTTGCGTCTGCGTAATTCGGCGCGGCCGAAATCCACCGGTTCGTTCATTTCGCAGTTGCGCGAGCTGGAGCAGATCCGCGATCTGATCACCTCCAGCACTGCCACGGCACTGGCGGACATGCCGTTTTTCCTGCTGTTCCTGCTGGTGTTCTATTTGATCGGCGGGCCACTGGTGCTGATTCCACTGGTGGCGCTGGTGTTCATGTTGCTGCCCGGGATCATCGCGCAACCGCGTCTGGCGCGACTGGCCAATGCCTCGATGCGTGAAGCGGCGCTGCGCAACGCCATGCTGGTAGAAAGCATTCAGGGCCTCGACGACATCAAGGCATTGCAGGCCGAGCAGCGTTTCCAGCAACAGTGGAACCAGTACAACGCCGCCTCGGCGGACAGCAGCCTGCGCCTGCGCACCTTGACCAACAGCCTGGTGGCGTGGACGCAGAACGTGCAAGGCGGAGTGTTTGCGGTGGTAATTGTGTTCGGCGCGCCGATGGTGATTGCCGGTGACTTGACCACCGGCAGTCTGGTCGCGGCGTCGATTCTGTCGTCGCGGATGATGGGGCCGATGGCGCAACTGACCCACGTACTCACGCGATGGCAGCAGGCCAAGGTCGCGCTCGAAGGCTTGAACCGGATCATGCAGATGCCGGTGGATCATCCCGAAGGCAGTCAGCGCGTGCACCTGCCGGCGATTCGTGGCGACTACCGCATGCGTCAGGCCAGCTTCCGCTACAGCGAGGAATCGACCCCGGCGCTCAACAACATCGACCTGAGCATTCGGCCCGGCGAGCGCATCGCCCTGCTCGGCCGCAACGGCGCTGGCAAGTCGACGTTGCTGCAAGCACTGGGCGGCGCGATGGATCTGAGCAGCGGTGAAACCACCCTGGACGGCATCGCCCTCGCGCATCTGGATCCGGCCGACCTGCGCCGCGACGTCGGCCTGCTGTCGCAACAGGCGCGGCTGTTTCATGGCACCTTGCGCGACAACATCACCCTCGGCGCCGGTCAGGCCAGCGATCAGGAAATCATCGCCGCGCTGACTGTCACTGGCGCGCTGGATTTCGTTCGGCAGCTGCCCAAAGGCATGGATCATTTAGTGCTTGAAGGTGGCTTGGGCCTGTCGGGCGGTCAGCGTCAGAGCCTGTTGCTGTCGCGCTTGTTGATCCGTCAGCCACAAGTGCTGTTGCTCGACGAACCGACGGCCGCGCTCGATGACGTCACCGAGCGTTTGCTGCTGGAAAAACTCGCGACCTGGACCCAGGGCCGAACGCTGGTGGTCGCCACGCACCGGGTCAGTGTGTTGCAACTGGTCGAGCGGATCATCGTTCTCGACAACGGGCGTATCGTCATTGACGACCACCGCGACGCGGCATTGGCGCGGCTGCGCGCACCGGGCAAAGGAGTGGCGGTATGAAGCCGATGATGACCGATGTGCCGGACCCGATGTCCTACCTCGACGGCCGCGATGAGCGCGCTCTTGCCGGTGGCGCAAAGGTGATCTGGGGTTGCGCGCTGATGCTTGCCTGCTTCATTGCTTGGGCCGCGTGGTTCGAGATCGTCGAAGTCTCGACCGGCACCGGCAAAGTGGTGCCCAGCTCGCGCGAACAGGTGATTCAGTCGATGGAGGGCGGCATTCTTGAGCAGCTCAACGTCAGCGAAGGCGCTTTGGTCGAGCGCGGCCAGATCCTCGCGCAATTGGACCCGGTGAAGAACCAGTCCAACGTCGGCGAAAGCGCGGCCAAGTACCGCGCGGCGCTGGCCAGCGTCAACCGCTTGCAGGCCGAAGTCAGCGAAAAGCCGCTGACCTTCGACGCATCGCTGCAGGAATTCCCCGATCTGATCCGCGCCGAAACCGAGCTCTACCAGACCCGGCGCAAAGGTCTGGCGGAAACCCTCGACGGTATTCAGAGCTCGCTGAAACTGGTGCGCAGCGAACTCGCGATCACTGAAAATCTGGCGAAGATCGGCGCCTCGAGCCGGGTCGAAGTGCTGCGCCTGACCCGTCAGCGCTCGGAGCTGGAATTGAAGGCCACCGAAGCCCGCTCCGATTACATGGTCCGCGCCCGCGAAGACCTGGCCAAGGCCAACGCCGAAGCGCAGATACTCGAAGCGGTGATCCGTGGGCGCACCGATTCACTATCGCGCCTGACACTGCGCTCGCCGGTGCGCGGCATCGTCAAGGACATCGAGGTCAGCACGATTGGCGGCGTCATTGCGCCCAACGGCCAGGTCATGCAGATCGTGCCGCTCGATGAACAACTGCTGATCGAGACGCGCATCTCGCCGCGCGACATCGCCTTCATTCATCCGGGCCAGGCGGCGAAAGTGAAAATCACCGCCTATGACTATTCGATCTACGGCAGCCTCGACGGCGAAGTGGTGACGATCTCGCCGGACACGATTCAGGACGAAGCCAAGCCGGAAATCTTCTACTACCGCGTGTTCATCCGTACCGCGTCGGATGAACTGCGCAACAAGGCCGGCAAACGCTTCGCCATCGTGCCCGGGATGATCGCCACGGTGGACATCCGTACCGGCGAAAAAACCGTGCTGGATTACCTGATCAAACCGCTCAACCGCGCCCGCGAAGCGTTGCGCGAACGTTGATCAGCGGCTGGCCAGTTTGGTCGCTGGTGGCGTCGTCGGAGTGATGCTGGCCTGATAGCGCGACCACTCGCGATTGATCTCCGCGTACGGCAAAAAGATGCTCACGCGCGGTTGATCGAGCAAGTCTTTGCGCTTGAGGCGGCTGACGTCGTCACGGGTGAGGAACGCCACGTTGATGCCAACCACTTTGCCGTCGGCGGAAAACACCGGCCCGCCGGACATGCCTTTGGCCAGCGCGCCATTATGGGTGCCGTAAAGCACGTTGCCCTCTTTGACGTCGAGGCGAACCATGGCCGGCAACGCCTGGCCGGTGCCCTTGACCGACATGTACAGCGAATTGAAGCCCACCGAAGTCAGCTCCTCGCCCGGCTTGTAGCCGCGCCACGCCGGCACGCTATTGGCCTTGTGGCGGAAGAACTGCACGTCTGCCTGCCCTTGGAAAACCGTGCCCGACAAGTAAGGAATGTGCTTCACCGTCACGGCGAAGTCTTCGTTCCATTGCACAGCCGAACCCATCAGCACGTAAGGCAAAGGCGCGCCGGAGTGAACGACAAAGGCTTGGTCTAAAACAGGATCCTGAACAAAAGCGACTGGCATTCCATTGCACCCGCTGAGCAGCAACGACGCTGCAACAAGTGACTTGAGGGGGCGCATTTTCGGTACATCTTGAGGTGAGGAGAGGTGCTGCAATATGTCATTGCGCCATCACTTTTAGCAATAGGCTCAGCCTACCGCTTGTCGGCGTGCGATATAGTGAGTTAATGATTGGATCCAAGCAATTTCCCGGCAATGCACGCAATCAACAGCGAATTAACGCAAATGATCGCGATTGTCTTCAACCAGGTCGGGTGATCCCATGCTGACGAAGCTTGCGGTACAGCGTATTGCGGCTGATCCCCAGACGACGGGCAACTCGCGCGACATGCCAGTGTTCAGCTTCGATCATGCTGAGCAGAGTTTGCCGTTCGGATACGCCCAGTGGATCGTCAACAGGTTGGTCGTCACTTGCGGGCAGTAACTCGTGCACGTCCTCCAGCGTGACCCGGCCGTCCACCGCCAACGCCACCAGCGTACGCAAACAGGTGCGCAGTTGCCGGACGTTGCCCGGCCAGGGCTGAGCCAGCAAGCGCTCTCGAACTCCCGCTTGCAGCCGCACAGTGGCGCCCGCCGCTTCTTCGCGCAGCAGCAGGTCGAGCAGACGGCCCTTGTCGGAACGCTCGCGCAGCGGTGGCAGTTCCACGGCGAAACCGCCAACGCGATAGAACAGGTCCTCGCGCAGGCGTCCGTCGGCCACGCAGGCTTGCAGATTCTGGTGGCTGGCGCTGATCAGGCGTACATCGAGCGGTCGCGGCGTTGCGCTGCCCAACGGCACGACCTGACGCTCTTCGAGCACGCGCAGCAGACGGGTCTGTAGCGCGAGGGGCATGTCGCCAATTTCGTCGAGAAACAGAATGCCGCCATGGGCCTGCTCAAGCTTGCCGACCATGCCGTCCTTGCGCGCGCCGGTGAAGCTGCCGCCGCGATAGCCGAACAGCTCGCTTTCGATCAACGTCTCGGGGATCGCCGCGCAGTTGATCGCGACAAACGGCTGGCCGGCGCGGGAGCTGGCGCGATGCAGCGCTGCCGCAAAGGCCTCCTTGCCGGTGCCGGTTTCACCTTGCAGAAACACCGGCACGTCACGCTCCAGTACACGCAACGCGCGAGCGAATCCGCGTTGCAGGCGCGGGTCTTCCAGGCACACGCGCTCATCCTTGATTGGCGGGACAGGCGCAAGGGTCAACGGCGCGGAGCGGATCGGTTCGCGCAACTGGCCGTAGAACAGGCGTCCATCTATCAACCGCATCGGCCAGCAGACGTGCGCCTGGGCACTGGCCTGATTGAGCAACTGCTCCATCGGCGTTTCCAGCAGCATCGTCAACGACTGCCCGACCATCTGCTCGCGGCTCAGGCCCAACAGATCCAGCGCCGCCGCATTCACCGAACAGATCCGCGCACTCTCGTCGAAGCTGAGCAGGCCTTCACCCAGCAGCCCGACAAACCCGGCGTCGGGATGAAACCGCAGCAAATAGCGCTGCGGATCGTGGCCAAGGAAAAAACAGCTCTCGATCAACCTGGCCGACAGATTGGTCAGGGCCATGGCCTTGAAGCGTTGCTCAAGGCTGCTTTCCTCGCGCACGGAGGAAAGGTTGAGCACGGCAAGCAACTCACCGCTGGCGTCGAATATCGGACTGGCCGAACAGGTCAGGCCGACGTGCTGGCCACGGAAATGCTCGTCGCGGCGAATGGTCACGTGCTGGCGCTCGACCAGGCAGGTGCCGACGCCGTTGGTGCCCTCGTGCTCCTCGCTCCAGACCGAGCCGAGCCACAGCCCGGAGCGCTGGAACTCGCCGCGTTCGGCTTCGTTGAACACGCTGTCGATCGCCACGCCGCGCGCATCGGTGAGCAGCACGACATGGCCGTCACGTCCCAGTTGCTGGTGCAGGCTGTTCATCTGCCAGTGCGCAACGGAAATGATGTGTTCCAGCGGCGCACGGTGTTCGCGCAAACGCGCCTGTTCGAGCACATCCGGCGCGCGGCGGCTGGCCGGATCGAGCTGGTATTGATCCAGGCAGCGCCGCCACGAACGGGTGATCGCCAGGTCTGCCGCCGCGCTGTGGCTGGCAACAGAGCCCTGCACGGCTTGCAGTACCTGGCGCGCGTGGGCATTGATCGAGGCCGGTTTCATTGTTGTTGTTCTCCGCTTCGGTGAAGACACGGGTGTGTCCGCAGCTTAGATGAAAAGCTCGTTGCGGGGGAATTTCGCGCCGAGTGACACAGTGTCATCCGCGATTCTCGAATTTGTGACATGTCGCCTGTGCCAAGCCTTGTCGGCCTTTGCATCAAACGCTCTGGCCCGCGTCTTTCAAGGAGATGGCCCAAGCCTTGCTCTGATGCCATGGCTTACCAAAACAACAAGATCGGGAGTGGCCCCATGAACATCGCTATTGAAACCCCTTTGCAATCGCCAACAGCGCAACTCGCCGCTTGGGTCGAACGCCTCGGCGAACGTCTGGCGCAACGAGATGTGGACGGCACGCTGGAGCTGTTTGCCGAAGAATGTCACTGGCGTGACTTGCTGCTGTTCAGCTGGAACCTCGTCACCCTGGAAGGCAAACCGGCGATTCGCGACATGCTGGAAACACGCCTTGAGCAGACCCGGCCCGAACGCTGGCAACTCGAAGGTGAAGCCACGCTTAGCGATGGCGTGCTTGAAGGCTGGATGAGCCTGGAAACCGACTCGGCGCGCGGCAAAGGCTACGTGCGCCTGAAGGACGGTTTGTGCTGGACGCTGCTGACCACCATGCGCGAACTCAAGGGTTACGAAGAACCCAGCGGCCGCCGCCGGCCCATGGGGGCGAGCCACGGCCATGCCCACGCTGACAAGCGCAACTGGCTGGAGCGCCGCCGCGATGAAGAAGCGGCGCTGGGCATCACCACGCAACCGTACTGCCTGATCGTCGGCGGCGGTCAGGGCGGGCTCGGCCTCGGCGCAAGGCTCAAACGCATGGGCGTACCGACGCTGATCATCGACAAAGCCGAACGCCCCGGCGATCAATGGCGCGGCCGCTACAAGTCTTTGTGCCTGCACGACCCGGTCTGGTACGACCACATGCCCTACCTGCCCTTCCCCGACCACTGGCCGGTGTTCACCCCGAAAGACCAGATCGGCGACTGGCTGGAGATGTACACCAAAGTCATGGAACTCAACTACTGGCCGCGCACTGAATGCCTCGGCGCTACGTTCGATGAACAGACTGATCGCTGGACCGTGGAGGTCCTGCGCAACGGCGAGCCCGTCACCCTGCAACCGACGCAACTGATCCTCGCCACCGGCATGTCTGGCGTACCGAATGTGCCGGTGTATCCCGGCGCCGAAGACTTCCAGGGCCAGCAACATCACTCCAGCCGTCACCCCGGCGGCGATGCGTGGAAAGGCAAGCGCGCAGTGGTCATCGGCGCGAACAATTCAGCCCACGACATCTGCGCCGATCTGGTGGAAAACGGCGCCGAGGTGACCATGGTGCAACGTTCGAGCACGCACATCGTGCGTTCGGACAGCCTGATGGAACTGGTTTTCGGCGGGCTTTATTCCGAAGAGGCGCTCGAGTCGGGGCTGACCACGGATAAGGCCGACCTGCTGTTCGCCTCGATTCCGTACAAGGTCATGCCACAGTTTCATCGGCCGATCTTCGACGCGATCAAGGAGCGCGACAAGGACTTCTATGAACGCCTGAGCCGGGCGGGTTTCATGCTCGATTTCGGCGATGACGAATCGGGTTTGTTCATGAAATACGTACGCCGTGGCTCGGGTTACTACATCGACGTCGGCGCCTCGGAACTGATCGCCAACGGCACGATCAAGCTCAAGAGCGCGCCGGGCCTCGGTGTCGAACGCATCGAAGCGGATGCGGTGGTGCTCACCGATGGCAGCCGCTTGCCGGCCGATCTCATCGTTTATGCGACAGGTTATGGCTCGATGAACGGCTGGGCCGCGAAGCTGATTTCCCAGCAAGTCGCCGACAAGGTGGGGCGCTGCTGGGGCCTGGGTTCCGGCACCACCAACGACCCCGGCCCGTATGAAGGTGAACTGCGCAACATGTGGAAGCCGACCCAGCAGCAAAACCTCTGGTTCCACGGCGGCAACCTGCATCAGTCACGGCACTATTCGCTGTATCTGGCGTTGCAG
Organism: Pseudomonas triticicola; assembly: GCF_019145375.1. Taxonomy (NCBI): domain Bacteria; kingdom Pseudomonadati; phylum Pseudomonadota; class Gammaproteobacteria; order Pseudomonadales; family Pseudomonadaceae; genus Pseudomonas; species Pseudomonas triticicola. The sequence continues at coordinate 2,024,471 of NZ_JAHSTX010000001.1, forward strand.
TTGAAAGCCCGTTTCGAAGGCCTTGACACCGATGTTTATCGCCTTGCAGAGCGCCATCATCTGGGCTGATTCCTCAAGTGGTCGTTCGTCGGTGCGCAGACCAAGCGCACCGGCGAACTGGAAAGTGCGTGCTAGGGTGTCTAGCCCAAGCACGTTTCAATCCAGGAAAAATGAGGAGGATTCATGCCACTTCATCCCATTCTGTTCATGGGCGGCTCCGGCGCCATCGGCCATCAGACGGCCCGCGCATTGCGCGTGGCGCATCCCGACGTCCCCTTGCTGATCGGCGGACGCGACCTCGCCAAGGCTGAGCAAACCGCCGAGCAAATCGGCAATGCCCAGGGTGTGGTCATCGATGCTCGCGCAGATGATCTGGGGCTGGGTGATCGCCCGGTCAGCGCCATCGCCCTGTTCTACATGGACCATGCCCTCGCCGGGCTGCGCTTTGCGCAAAAGCGCAAGGTGCCGCACCTGAGCATCTCTTCCGGGGTGTTCGAAATCGCCCCGCAAATCGCCAGTTTCATTCACACCCCCGACGCGTCGCCCATTGTCCTCGGCTACGAATGGATGGTCGGCGCCACCACCGTCGCAACGCTGCACATCGCCAAGGCATTCGCCCGCGTGCACGACATCCGCATTCATGCCCTGGTCGACGAACAGGACGGCGGCGGCCCGACCGTAGCCGTCGATTTCGAGCACCTGAACAAAATGCTGCCCGCCGCGCTGACCCGCCGTGACGGCGAATTCATCTGGCGTGAAGGCGACGATGCCAAGGTCAGCTTCCGCGCCGTCGACGGCACGACCCTGCAGGGCGCCGGCTTCTCCTCCATCGACGTGACAGGCCTGGCCGCCGCCACCGACGCCCCGAACGTCGAGTTCAACCTCGCCAGCGGCGTCAGCTCGACCCGGCGTCAGGGCCAGCCGATGTCGACGGAAATACTCATCGAACTTGAAGGCACGGATCACGATGGCCAGCCATTGCGCACCCGCCACGCCGTGGTTCACCGATCAGGCGCAGCGGCGTTGACCGGGCTCAGTGTGGCCATGTTGCTGGAGCGGCTGGTTGGGCTGGATGGGCAAGCGCCGGTAAGGCCGGGGCTGTATTTTCCGTATCAATTGCTGGAGGCGCAGGTGTTTTTGCAGCGGTTGAAAGAGGACGGTGGGGAGCTGATCGAACTAGTTGAGTGAGACCGCGCACAGGTCGCTCGACACTTGAACTGCTCGTTTGAGAGAGTACCGGTCCTGCCCGCCACTGCTCGCAAGGATTGATTGCCATGGATTGCATCCCCACGCTTTACACCCGCCGCCTGATCCTCACGCCGCTGCAACTGAGTGATGCAGCGGCGGTGCAACAATTGTTTCCGCAATGGGAGGTCGTGCGCTATCTCGACAGCCGCGTTCCGTGGCCGTATCCGGACGACGGCGCGCTTGTTTACGTCCGCGATGTCGCGCTGCCCGCGATGGCTGCCGCAAAGGAATGGCACTGGATGATCCGCACCCGCGTTCAGCCCGAGAGCTGCATCGGCAGTATCAGCCTGTTTGATCAACCGGGTAACCATCGAGGCTTCTGGCTCGCCCCTCAGTTTCAGGGCAACGGCTACATGCGCGGGGCCTGCAAGGTGATCAATGCCTACTGGTTCGATACGTTGATGCGCCCATTGATGCAGGTGCCCAAGGCCGCCGCCAACCACGCCTCGCGCAAGATTTCCGAAGATGAAGGCATGCGGATGGTTGACAGACGGGACGGCCAGTTTGTGTCGGGGCCGATGCCTGTGGAGGTGTGGGAGATCACGCGCAGCGAATGGCTTGCCGAAGAAACAAACCGGTCAATTGATTGTTAGAGCCGATCAAGTGCTCGATCTTGCGTATATGCTGCTGTCTGCAAAATCAGGACAAGTACTCCCCAAACGTTCGAGACAGTAGAAATGATCTCCGATCCAGGAACACCAACGCTTGATCAACTGAAAGTATTTCTGACGGTTGTAGAAGTGGGCAGTTTTGCCGCTGCGGCCAGAAAACTGCATCGCGCGACATCGGTGGTGAGTTACTCCATTTCCAATCTGGAGATGCAGCTCGGGGTTTCACTGTTTGACCGCAAAACCACGCGCAAACCGCAACTGACGGAGGCAGGTCGAACCGTCCTGGCTGAAGCACGCACTATTACCAACGGCGTAAATGGGCTGCGCGCAAAAGTCTCCGGTTTGCTGCATGGGCTTGAAGCAGAAGTTCACCTCGCGCTCGATGTAATGCTCCCTGCCGAGCGAGTAGTCGATGCGTTAAGGACCTTCAGGGAAGAATTTCCTACCGTCACTTTGCACTTGCACATGGAAGCCTTGGGGGCAGTGACTCAACTGGTGATGGAGAAGAAAGCTGGAGTCGGCATCAGCGGTCCGCTGGACATTGGCCTGGACGGCATCGAGCGCATCGGCGTGGGCAGTGTTCAATTGATACCGGTCGCCGCGCCTGCACACCCGCTTGCAACCGAGTGTTCCAAATCCCCTGGCGCTGCCAGAGAGTTTGTTCAATTGGTGCTATCGGATCGTTCAACGCTTACGGGTGACAAGGACTTTGCCGTCGTGAGCACTCGCACTTGGCGACTGGCGGATCTGGGCGCCAAACACATGCTTCTCAAAGAGGGCATCGGATGGGGGAATATGCCGGTGCCCATGGTTCAGTCTGACCTGGACGAAGGACGCCTGGTCGAGCTTGATATGCCCGACTGTAAAGGCGGCACCTATGCCTTCGATGCGATTTATCGAACCGACTCGCCGCCCGGTCCGGCTGGGCAGTGGCTGATCAAGCGGTTCGGCGAACAGCTCTTGCCGACGTAAGCAATTCAGGGAAAGAGCAAAAATCCGACAGCCTGAGCAAGGCTGCCGGAGAGATGCATGTCAAAAAGCAGGAAAGTTGAATTGTCGAAAGCGACTGACAACAACTGTTTATCCTCTTTTGATCCCCGGAGGCGCCATGACCGCATTTCGAAAATCCGACTTCCCTTTGAGCGAGGTTCGCCAGCATCTGGAAACCGGCCCCATCGTCCTGGTGACCTCCGCCTGGCAAGGTGAAACCAACATTATGACCATGGGTTGGCACATGATGATGCAGTTCTCCCCCGCCCTGTTTGGCTGCTACATCTGGAGTGCAAACCACAGCTACGAGCTGATCCACAACAGCCAGCAGTGCGTCATCAACGTGCCCACCGTCGAATTGGTGGACCAGGTTGTTGCCGTCGGCAACAGCAGCGGTGGCGCCATCGACAAGTTTGCCCAATTTGACCTCACAGCCGCCCCCGCAGAACGGGTAAAGGCCCCGTTGATCAAAGAGTGCTACGCCAATTTCGAGTGCAAGCTGTTCGACTCCAATCTTATCGGCGAGTACGGTCTGTTCGTGTGGGAAGTGGTCAAGGCGCATGTGGCTACGTCGGTGAAAAATCCCAAAACCCTGCATTACCGCGGGCAGGGGAAATTTATGGTGGCGGGCGAAACCCTGGATTTGCGCGATCAATTCCGCCCACAGAATCTGTAATACGACACTAATAAAAAAGCCGGAATGTTCATTCCGGCTTATGCGTCAGCGCTCGGGATATAACACCATGCCCGCGTGGTACAGCACGTTATCTCGAAACTCTCCGTCTGCGGTGAAGCCAGTATCGTCCACATACTCGATGTGGTCGCCTTCCAGCCAGTAGTGCCCTTGATAAGCGCTTTTTTGCCGGCCGCGAGCCTCGTCATATCGCCCTCTTGGCAGCAACTCATGGCGAATATGACCGTCGGCTGTCACCCACATGCCAACGTACTTGCCCTGATCGTCGGCTGGATTTGCCGTGGCGTGTTCTTGCGCATCAGGGGTTACGCGAATTTCGACATCGGACATTTTAGAACTCCTGTTTTCAGATCAGAGTTTCCTGCCGTTCAGCAGGACTTGAAGCAAGAGTAAAAAGTCGCGACGCGGTGCCGTTATGCAATTCCTGCGCAGGTTTTACCCAATGCTCCAGGCGCTCGCAGAAACGTCTAGGCAGAGGACTAAGCGAACTAGGCCAATGGCTGCAGGCAATAGACAGCGTCCATGCCATCAGTGCGGGCTTCGCCTGTCAGGCCGTCGGGAAGTCCGCGCCACGGGCGGTAGATTCCCATGCGCTGAACTCGCGGCCCATGGCGGCAAGCTTCGCCTGCGCTGCCTCATAGGCTTCATTGCCCAACAGCAGGCGCGCCGGCGGCGCTGCGCAGGTAACCGCGGCGTAGATTGCCGCTGCCGCCCTGGCTGGGTCGCCAGCTTGATTGCCAACAGATTGCTGGTATGCGCGCATCGCAGCGCCGGCGGTTGCCTGGTAATCCTCGGCCACCGTTTGCGCGGCGCCCGAAGACCCCGCCCATTGGGTTCTGAAGGCGCTGGGCTGAACGGTCATCACGCCGATACCCAGTGGCGCAACTTCGGCGCGCAGACTTTCCGACAGACCCTCCACGGCGAACTTCGTCGCGCAGTAATGGCCGACCGCTTCGAACCCGACCAGACCGCCTACCGATGTGAGGTTGACGATCATGCCGGTGCGCCGCTTGCGCATGCCTGGCAGTACTGCGCGAATCATATTGGCCGTGCCGAAGTAGTTGACCTCGAACATCCGCCGAACAGCTTCATCGTCGCTGTCTTCTACCGATGAGAAATAGCCAACGCCGGCGTTATTGATCAGCACGTCCACGCGCCCGAAGCGATGCTCGGCCGCCTGTACGACCTGCATCGCCTGCGCCGGATCGGTCACGTCCAGAGGCAGAATCAAAGCGTCGCCGAGGGCGGCCAGATCCTCGATCTGCTGTGTGTTGCGCGCCGTGCCCACCACACGCTCACCCTCATTCAGCAGCGCCGTGGCAATGTGGCGACCGAACCCGGTGGAACAGCCTGTAACCAACCAAACCTTAGTCTCGTTCATTGCAGTACTCCTCTTGATAGCGGCGGTTCAGGATTCGGCTGAACCGCGTTCGAGACCAACGTACCGAATCCGCCCCGCCGCTGTTATCCGATTAGTCCGCGACATTTGCCTGATCCTGCTCACCAACACACGTCGCTGACCACAGTGGAAGGTCCACTTCGATTTCTGCTGCATTTCTATTTTTTCGAACCTGATCATCGAAACTTGTCGGCTATTGCGCAAAGCTGCGCGGTGACATCATCTGCTCCACAACGGCGCTTCATGGTGAAGCGCTGAAATCAGCGGAATCCACGTCATGTCCCACGCAGCCACAATTTCCAGCGTCACTGCTTCAACGTCTTCCAACCTCAACAGCAGCGTTTCCTTGATCGGGCGGATTCTTCTGAGCGCGATCTTCATTCTTTCGGGCCTGTCGAAAATCGCGGCACCGGCCATGATGATTGGCTACATCGGCTCTGTCGGGTTGCCTTTTCCCGCACTGGCGTTGGGCGTAGCGATTGCTGTCGAGGTTCTCGGCGGCGTAGCGTTGATCGCCGGTTATCGCACACGTACCACCGCAGCGCTGTTGGCGATTTTCAGCGTACTGACCGCACTGATTTTCCATAACGCCCTGGCGGACCAGAATCAGTTCATTCACTTCTTCAAGAATATCGCCATGGCCGGTGGGCTCTTGCAGATCGTTTCTTTCGGCGCAGGGCGTTTCAGCCTCGACGCACGTCGCCACTAATCGAATCGCCGGCGCGTCCATTTCTTCCGACGAGCCTTGACCATCACAACGGAGAGAATCATGAAAGCGATCCAAGTCGCGCAGTACGGCCAGGCAGAAGCGCTGGAGCTCAAAGAACTTGCGGATCTGAAACCCAATGACGATCAGGTGTTAATCAATGTTGCCGGTAGTGGGATCAATCCAATCGATTGGAAAATCCTCTCCGGTGCCATGCAGCAATTCATTCCTCTGCCACTGCCCTACACGCCTGGCGTGGAAGTCTCAGGCACAGTCGCCGCGGTGGGCAGGAATGTCAGAGACTTTGTCGTTGGCGACAAGGTGTTCGGGTTTATCGGGATTACCGGCGGATATGCGACCCAGGCCCTCTCAACGCCAGATCGTCTGGCCCTCACGCCGACAACACTATCGTTGCAAGAAGCCGGCGGCGTGCCGGCGGCAGCACTGACTGCTTGGCAAGCCTTGCATGAACACGCCGGGATTCAGGCAGGTCAAAAAGTCCTCATTCACGGCGGCTCAGGTGGCGTGGGCAGCTTCGCAATCCAGCTCGCCCGCCTTGCCGGTGCATATGTGATCGCGACCAGCTCTGCGAAGAACCACGACTATCTGCGTTCACTTGGCGCCGATGAGGTGATTGACTACACCACGGCTAAATTCGAAGACAGCGTTGCTGACCTCGATGCGGTCATTGATCTGGTCGGCGGCGAAACTCAGAACCGCTCATGGAGTGTGATCAAGCGCGGGGGCGTTCTGGTTTCCCCCGTAAGCGCACCCTCTGCACAGAAGGCAAGCGAGCACGGTGTGAGTGGCAAAAATTTCGCCACCCGCTCCGATGGCAGCCAATTGGCCGAGATTGCCGCGCTGTTCACATCCGGCAAGCTCAGCCTTGAGGCTCAAGTGGTACCGCTGACAGGAGTTGTCGACGCGGTTAAACAAAGCTGGGCCGGACACACCCGGGGAAAAATCGTGCTCGATGTCAGCGCTCAGGCCGAATCCTGAACCAGATCGCATACATCGCCGGCAGAAACACCAGCGTGATGATGGTGCCAACAAACGTGCCGCCGATCAGCGTGTACGCCAGCGTGCCCCAGAACACCGAGTGGGTCAGCGGAATGAACGCGAGAATCGCCGCCAGCGCGGTCAACAACACTGGCCGCGCCCGTTGCACTGTCGCTTCAACCACGGCATGGAACGGCGCCAGCCCTTCCTGCTCGTTGTGATGAATCTGCCCGATCAGAATCAGCGTGTTGCGCATCAGAATCCCGGACAGCGCAATCAGCCCGACCAGCGCATTGATGCCGAATGGCTGGTTGAAGATCAGCAGCGTCGGCACCACACCGATCAAGCCTAACGGCGAGGTGAGGAATACCATGATCATCGCTGAGATCGAGCGTACCTGGACGATGATGATCAGCAAGGTCATGGCGATCATGATCGGCAGCAACGGCAGAATCGCTTTGCCGGCCTTGCCGGATTCTTCGATGGCGCCCGCCTGCTCAATCCGGTAGCCGGAAGGCAGGTTTTCGATGATCGGCTGCAACTGCTGGATGATCGCGCCGGAAACGTCAGGTGGCTGCAAACCTTCGGCGATGTCGCCACGGACGGTGATGGTCGGCGTGCGATCGCGGCGGCGCAGGATCGGGTCTTCCATGCGCACTTCGACCTGGCCGATCTGCGACAGCGGGATGCGCTGCCCCGCCGCACCGACCAAGGTGAAGCCTTCGATCTGCGCCGGGTCCAGGCGGATATTGCCCGCCGCACGGCCAACGACCTGCACGGAACGGATGTCTTCGCGCACCGCCGTGATCGGCACGCCGCTGAGCAGAAACTGCAACTGCTGGGCGACCGCGCTGGACGTAAGCCCCACTGCCTGCAAGCGATCCTGATTCAGGTTGAAATGCAGCGTCGGCGTCAGCGGCCCCCAGTCAGTGTTGACGGTTCTCATCATCGGGCTGTTCTGCATCACCGCCCTGACCTGCTCGGCGATGTCGCGCAATTTCGCCGTATCAGGCCCCATCACCCGGTAGGCCACCGGAAATGGCGAATACGGGCCGAATACGATCTGCGTCGCCCGAACCCGCGCCTCTGGAGCAAGCCCTTCGGCGACCGCTTCGCGCAAACGCAACTTCAGAGTTTCACGGGCGTCCTGGCTGTCGGTCAGCACGACGATTTTGGCGAACGATGGGTCCGGCAATTCCGGCGCCATTGCCAGGAAAAACCGTGGCGCACCCTGGCCGATATAGGCGGTGACGATTTTTGCTTCATCCTGCTTGTGCAGCCAGGCTTCGACTTTGGCCGCCGCGGCGCTGGTCTGCTCGATGGACGTGCCGTAGGGCATCTGCACTTCGATCATCACTTCAGGGCGGTCAGAGGTCGGAAAGAACTGCTTCTTCACCAGCCCCATGCCCGGAATCGCAACGGCAAACAGCGCGACCACCGCACCGGCCACCAGCCATTTGCGCGTGATCACCCACGCCAGAACGCGCCGGAAACGGTTATAGCGCGGCGTGTCGTAGATTGCCGCGTGCCCGCCTTCGACTTTCTTGATGTCCGGCAACAACTTCACGCCCAGATACGGCGTGAAAGCTACGGCGACGACCCACGAAGCAATGAGCGCGATGCCAACAATCCAGAACATGTTGCTGGTGTATTCGCCCGCCGTTGATTGCGCGAAGCCGTTGGGCAGAAAGCCAATCGCCGTCACCAGCGTACCGGCCAGCATTGGCGCTGCCGTGTGGCTCCAGGCATAAGCGGAGGCCTTGATGCGGTCGTAGCCCTCCTCCATCTTCACCACCATCATTTCGATGGCGATGATCGCGTCATCGACCAGCAGCCCGAGCGCCAGAATCAGCGAACCCAAGGTGATCCGGTCAAAGTTCTTGCCGGTGGCCGCCATCACCACAAACACGATCGCCAGGGTCAACGGCACCGCCGCTGCGACCACCACGCCGACACGCCAGCCCATGCTAAGAAAGCACACCAGCATAACCACCAGCAGCGCGACAAAGAACTTGACCATGAACTCGCCAACGGCCGAGTCGATATTCACTGCCTGATCGGTGACTTTCGAGAGGGTCATGCCCAAGGGCATTTCTTCGTTGATCGTGACTGTCTCGGCATCCAGCGCCTTGCCCAGATCGAGACCGTTCCACCCCTCGCGCATGATCACGCCGAGCAATAACGCTTCTTCGCCGTTGTTGCGCACCAGGAAGGTTGCCGGGTCTTCGTAGCCGCGCTCGACCGTGGCCACGTCAGACAGCTTGAGTGTTCGGCCCTGAGCGACAACAGGCGTGTCGCGGATTTTCTGCAACGTATCGAACGCGCCATCGACGCGCAAAAACACCTCCGGCCCTTTGGTTTCGACCGACCCGGCGGGCGTCAATACGTTCTGATTGTTCAGCGCGGCGAAGATGTCCTGCGGCGACAAGCCCAGCGTCGCCAAGCGATCATGGGAAAACGAAACGAATATCCGCTCGGCCTGCTCGCCGATGATGTTGACCTTTTTCACCCCCGGCACGTGCAACAGGCGCTGGCGTAACGTCTCCGCATCGCGTACCAGCAAGCGCTGCGGCTCGCCCCTGGCTTTCAAGGCGAACAGCGCGAAGGTCACGTCGGAGAACTCGTCGTTGACCATCGGCCCGATGACACCCGCCGGCAGCTTGATTGCTTCGTCGTCGAGCTTTTTCCGTGCCTGATAAAACTCTTCCTGCACTTGCGACGGCGGTGTGCTGTCGAGCAACGAGACCATGGTGAATGCCAGTCCCGGGCGCGTGTAGGTTTCCGAGCGGTCGTACCACTTCAGCTCCTGCAAGCGTTTTTCGAGGGGTTCGGCGACCTGATCCTGCATCTCCTGCGCGGTCGCCCCTGGCCACGCCGTAATCACCGTGAGCTGCTTGACCGTGAACGGCGGATCTTCCGCCCGGCCCAATTTGAAGAACGACAGGACGCCGGCAACGGCGATCAGAAAAATTAGAAACACCGTGATCGCGCGCTGGCGCACGGCGATGGCGGAAAGGTTGAACCGGCCCTCGCTCATGGACGACTCCCGGCAATCTGGCCATCGTCGCGGTCAAGCAAGCGCACTTCTTCGCCATCGCGCAGCAGATGCGCGCCCAGCGCGACAATCGGCTCACCGACGTTGAGCTGGCCAGCGACACGGGCCGAATCATCGCTCAAGCCCAGCACCTCGACCGGGCGCCAGCTCACTGTCGCCGGTGTGCCGGCGATGACCCACACGCCGGGGCCTTTGCCCGGGTCGTAGATCGCGGCGACGGGCACTTTCAGCGCCTGATGTGGCGAAGAACCCTGAGCAATTTCGACGGTGACCGTCGAGCCGATTGGCGCATTGGCCAAACTGCCTTCGAGCACATAGCGAGCCTCGAAAGTACGAGTTGTGCTGTCGGCCGAATCGGAAAGCAGACGAAGTTTTGCGCTCACCGCAGCCGACGTATCGCCATACAGTTTTGCCTGAGCGGTTGAGCCCGGCGCGGGGCGCAAGGTCTCGGGCAGATGGACGATGGCCTCCCGCTGACCGGCCCGCGCTAGCCGCACCACCGGTTGTCCCGGACTGACGACTTGCCCGGGTTCGGCGAGGGTTTCCACCACCACGCCATCAGCGTCCGCCAGCAAAACCGCGTAACCCGAGGCGTTGCGCGCTACGTCCGCTTGCGCCACAGCGGCATTGAGCTGGGCCCTGGCGGTGTCAGCGGCGGCTTTGAACTGATCGTAGGCCGATGCCGAAATAGCGCCGGCGGCGACGAGTTTGCGATTGCGCGCTTCGTCACCGGCAGTTTGTATGGCTCGGGCGCGAGCGGCGCTCACCGCTTCTTGCTGGGCTCGCGCCTGCAGGCCGAGGTCGATCGGGTCGAGGCGCATCAGTGGCTGGCCGCGCTTGACCGTCTGCCCGGTATCAACCAGACGCTCGAGCACCTTGCCCGAAACGCGAAAGCCCAGATCGCCCTGGGTGCGCGCAGCGACGACGCCGGTGAATGATCGAGACCCATTTTCTGCCGGTTGCACCGTTGCCGATCTGACAATCGGCGCCAAGGTACGTGGATCTTTTGCGCTGGAGGAATCCCCGCACGCCGTCAGGGCCAAGGGCAACAAACATACCGCGAGGGGGAAAGGTCGGAGCCGGCGCATGGAATTCCTTTACTGAAAATAGGATGATCATCATATTCTCAGTCTTGTGACCAGTATCGTCAACAGTCACAGAGTCACCGGCCCGATTTTCAGCGTTAAATCAGAATCGATAGCTGACAGACGTACTGAGCTAGCTGGCGCTGTTCTTGTATTTCGCGCTGTACGAACCTTTGCCAGTCGAGTTTTCGTTGATCTCGACGCTGAATACGCGGCCCGCGATTGGTGTTGTTCGCGGGAGGCTGATCAACCGAGAACCCAGTAAGCAGCACTGAAATAACCAAACTGCGGCGGCCATGCTGCCCTAGTGACCATACCAGTCAACAGTCACAATCAGAACAGCGGAAATGTCGTTGCGTCAGGAACAGGATGGGGTTGGGGCGACTGATCCGAGTATTCGGATCAGCAGAGGGTCAAGGCATCAAGCTGCGCAAAATGAGGTTCGAAGTCAGCGTCGGCGCCACTTCGATGAAATCCAGATTGTGTTGCAGCATCAGTGGATTGACGAAGGGCCGCAGCGCTAGGTGGATCGATTCGACGGTCTCGTCCAGCGGCGTCCTGCGCTCGAACTCACCGGCCTCGCGCCCTTCACGGACAATGTCGGTGATAAAGCGTTTGATCTGCGCATCGTAACGCTGCGCACTTGGCCAGTTCTCACCCGCTGCAAACGCGGCAATGTCGTAGAGTTTGCGATCGTTGAAGAACAGATTCACACCCGTGGCGATCACGGTTTTTACCAGCCGACGGAAACGCTCGGTGGGCGTCAGGTCTTCTTCGTTGATCGCTTGCTCGACCGCCGCAACGATCTGCCCCAGACAGTTCGCGCAGATGGCTTCGCCAATCGCCTGTTTGGAATCGAAGAATTTGTAGATGTATGCCTTGGAGAAACCGATGGCCTTGGCCAGATCAGACACTGTGGTCTTGGCGTAGCCGTACTGGCTGAAATGCTCGTTGGCCGCCGCGACAATCTGATCACGAATGTCGTGGTCGACGGGACCACGCGGGCCGGGGAAGGATGGGGAAACTGAGGACTGATTCATGTCGGCAGCTTACTCACCCGCCCGCCGACTGACAACGTGTGACTCATTCTGAAAAACACCACCCATCCACTGTGGGAGCGAGCCTGCTCGCGAATACGCCCGCCCAAACAACACCAATTCCCCAAGCTGCTGCACTACCCGGCCTTACTGATCGCGGAAAAATTGATACGAGAAAAGCCATGCAGCAACATCCCGACAATGATCAACGCCCCCGCGCGCAACCACGTTTCCCACCCCTGCTGACTGAGCAGAACCAGACACGACACGATCGCAAGCACCGGAACGAAGGTCGGCACGCGAAAGTGGTCCTCCTCTACCCTGTCACGACGAAGAACCAGCACCGCCACATTGGTACTCAGAAAAACGAACAGCAACAGCAACACCACCGTCTCTGCCAGCGTTGCCAGCGTCCCTGTAAGTGTCAGGGCAATGGCGACCAAGGTCGTTGCGACAATGGCAGCCCAAGGGGTTTTTCGTTCAGGCAGCACCGCACCCAAAACACCCGGCAACAGCCCCAGATTGGCCATGCCATAGGTCAATCGACTGGCCATGATCATGGTTAACAGCGCACCGTTGGCGACAGCGATCAGCGCAATGAAGGAGAAGAGTGTCGGTGGAATTTGGAGGGTCGATGCGCGGACAACTTCGAGCAAAGGCGCCGACGTGGCGACCAACTTCTCGGTAGGCAACACCGAAGAAGCTGCCACACCCACCGCCATGTAAACCACACCAGCGGTGAGCAAAGCGGCGAACAAGGCGCGCGGGTAGACCTTACGCACGTCCTTGATTTCCTCCGCCAGATTCGCCGAGGTTTCGAAGCCTACGAAAGAATAGAAGGCCAACAACGCCGCCCCCAGCACCGCCAGCACGGGACTGACGCCCGGCTTGAACGTGAGCGTCCGCCCCAGATCCGCATCGCCTGTGCGGAAATACCAGACCGCAGCCACGATCACCAGAATCAACCCGGACAGCTCAATCACAGTCATCACCAGGTTTGCCCCAAGCGACTCCTTGATCCCCCGCGCGTTGAGCAGGCCGATCGCCAGGAGAAACACCAGCGCTGCAATCTGCGGCGATACGTCGACGAAGGCGTTCAAGTAATCACCGGCAAACGCCAGCGACAAACCCGCAGCGCTGGTGACCGCAGCCGCCAGCATGCAGAAACCGACCAGGAAGGAAATGAGCGGTGACTTGAACGCCTTTTCCGCGAACACCGAAGCCGCGCCGGCGTGGGGATATTTGGTCACCAGCTCCGCGTAGGAACCTGCCGTCAACATGGCGAAGAACAATGCGATCAGCAGCGGCACCCAAATCGCGCCGCCCACCTCCCCCGCGATCGTTCCGGCGAGTGCGTAAACACCCGCGCCGAGTACATCGCCGAGAATAAACAGAAACAGCATCGGGAAAGTGATAGCCCGGCGCAGAGAAGTTTTATCAGTGTGAGCCGTCACGGTCATTCCTTGGTTCAGGTGTGGAGGAGCTGGAGGGTTGTCACCTCAAACAATGGAAATGGCGCCGAAAGCAAAGTTCAAAATCTGTGATGGGGCTTGTCGGCACGACGCTATAAACATTGCCAACTCGACACCTGTGGGAGCGAGCCTGCTCGCGAAGACCCCAGCCCGATCAACACAAAACCTCAGCCAAAACCAATTCCCTAAACACCTCGTTTAAAACCGATATCCAGACTGCTCCAGCAAACTACAACGCCTTGCGCCATTGCCTACGACTACGCCAGAATCCGCCGGCTTGTGCGCCTCGGGCCGGGGTTCTATCGTTGGCCGGTCACTGAAAACAGTGATCGGGTTTGGTAGCCCGCTTTCCACATGGCGCATAACGTCATCCTATGCAGATGCTTTCGCATCGGTTTTATGGTGGCCATGCGCAGGGCGTTTTCGAGCGCGCCGGTTTTTCCATGTGGGCCGGTCTACCAACCTTCGTATGGCCACCACCCTTCGTTTGGTAGCGAGAGTGATGGCTCCCTTGGTCACATATGGAGCTTCACCATGTTCAAAGTCACGCCCAACCCGCCACAGTCAGACGCAACCTCCCCCTACGAATCCCTCGATTCAAAAAAACTCCACAAAGCCGCCGACCGCGCCCTCGACCACTACCTCAAACCCACCGACACCCTCAAAACCACGCCCTACCAGACCAGCAGCATGTTCCTCGCCAACCCGAAAACCGCCACCGAAGAATTGCTGGTCAACGCCAGCGAATCGCTAGGCTCCGCCTCGGTGATGTTGAGTGATGTGATCGGGATGGTTGAAGGATCTGCGCGCAAGACACTGCAAGGTATCGCGCAAGTGGTAATGCTCGGCGAACTGGCGGTCAATCAGGCGTTGGATAACGTCGTGCCGGTGGAGTAAACGAAAATGCCCTGTTACCGGTGAGGTGCAGAGTTTCAAATACAAGCGATGAAGGTCGGGCGTGCGCTTATGTCCCGCCCCCCACCGCGCTCATCACAAGAGCCCAGCCTTGCGCTGGGCTCTTGCCGTTTAGTGGCAGTGGTAGTCGTTGGTCTTGTGGTTGCGATGGCAACCCTTCGAGTCAGTGCCACCGCTGTGCGCAAAGGCAGCAACGGATGTAATCGATAATATTGCGGCAATCAGAATGGCGGACAGTTTCATCAGGGCTTGCTCCATGCTCGTGTTGTTATTCTTTGTGAGATGTCTCACGCGGAGCAGCGTATGGCCAGGTGCCTTCATTGAGCAAGCGACTTCTCCGAGGATTCGATCAAAGGTCGATTGCTTGCGATGGCTGGATCACTGGGCGCGAACATCAGCCACACGGCGTCGTTTGTCGGGCTGGTTATGGTGGCAGGTGGCGGCACTGAGTGCCGCAACGAAAAGCACCAACACTCCCGCCTTATGCGCTCAGGCCGATCCAGCCATGAAAGCCGACATACAGGCCGACGCCAATGATCAGCACGCTGGACAGATAAGGAGCGCGGCGCGCCACGGTTCCCAGCCACGGCCAGCGATTGGAAGCCTGCCTGGCACCGATGGCCGCAGCGGCACCGACAGTGACCAAAGTCAGCGCGAGGCCGATGCTGAAACACAGAACGAGCATGCCGCCGAGCGCGACCTCTTTGACTTGCAAGCACAGCAACAGGACAGTGATGGCAGCCGGACAGGGAATCAGGCCGCCAGTCAGTCCGAACATGACGATCTGACCCGTGGTCACTTCGCGGTTGGTGAAGCGTTTACGGATGTCGTTGGCATGAGCACGTTCGTGCGCATCCTGATAGCCATCAATCGACAGCTCCAGGCCTTCGAGTTCGGAATGCGCATGCCCGTGATCATGCTCCTGGAACGTCAGGTCGTAATCATGCGAATGCCCGGCATGTCCAAGGCTCAAGCGAGCGCTGAACTCTTGCGGTTCCGGAATATCCACCGTCGACTGCAGAAAGCCTTCACGCTCGACGAACGCGAACGATTGGCTGCTGCCGTCCGGACGCGTCGTGGTCAGGCGAACATCCGAGGCTGCCCAGGCGTGTCCGCTCAAGGTCTTCAGGCGCCAGTGCGGTGGCATGCCTTCCTCGAAGATCGACAGTTCAACACGACCATGGCCGGTATCTATTCGGTGCGTTTCATCATGATGACCATGGTCGTGTTCGCCGTGATGGTGATCATCGCTTTGCTCGAACTTGAACATCTGCTCACCGCGCCAGGTACGCCACAGCATCCACAGGGCAATCGCGATGATCAGTGCAGAGGAAGCAAGCTGGAAATACGGCTCAGTGGTTTGCGCATCCAGGCCTTTGCCCAGGTACATGCCGCCGATGGCGACCAGCCACACCACGGCGGTGTGCGAAAGCGTTGCGGCCAACCCCAACAAAACAGCCTGTTTGACCGAGCCACGGATGGCCACGATGAAGGCTGCCATCATGGTTTTCGAATGACCTGGTTCAAGCCCATGCAAGGCACCGAGCAGAATCGCGCTCGGGAAATACAGCCAGGCGTGAGCCCCGCCTTGCTGCAACAGTTCAGCGAAATCGGGCATGTCAGACCTAAAGGTACTTGGTGATTTGTTTGAAAGCTTCCAGCGGTGCGCGCTCGCCATTGCCTAGCGCCGAAAGGGTATCTTCGAGGCAGTGGTCGATGTGATCCTGGATGAGCGTGCGTTTGGCCTGGCAGATCGCTTTCTCGACCGCATGAAGCTGCTGGGCGATATCCACGCACTGACGCCCTTCTTCGATCATGGTGATGATGCCGCGCAAATGCCCGTCCGCCCGTTTGAGGCGTTTGATGATCGCCTCATGACTTTGGTGGGTGTGGGGATGGCTGTGGTCGTGTTCGTGTTCACTCATGAGTTGAGTCTCAGGGCTCGATGAATCGCTGGCATCCTATCCCCCCAGGGGGGATTAGGCAAATCGCTTGAGCGCCCTGTCGACGAGTTGAAACCTTTAACACCATGTACAGCAAAACATTGACAACCATAGTAGTAATCGCGCTTGCTTCCGCCATGTTCATGGCCTGGGCCGGGCATACCTATTCGTTGTCAGTCACCTCGGGGCAGCCAGTCTGGCAGATCGCTGAGAACGTCCATCGTTCTCACGGCGACGAGTCGTCATCCAGCCACGACCGGCGATTACCTGAGCGTCAAACAGTAGTCCGGAACACATTGAAAACGAGGCCGCAAATGCGGCCTCGTTTTTTTCTGCGCGACGAAAAGCGCTGGATTCAAATTCCACAAATGTCCGTGCGCAGCCGCCAGGCGTCTTTCGCTGGTGGCATGCCGAACAGACGGGCGTAGTCCCGACTGAACTGCGAAGGACTTTCGTAACCGACTGCATATCCCGCCTCTGCGGCGTCGACCGCTTCGGTGACCATCAGCCGACGTGCTTCCTGTAGCCGCAACTGGTTGCGAAACTCCAGCGGGCTCATCGAGGTGATCGCCTTGAAATGCGTGTGAAACGAAGAACGGCTCATGCCGGCGATTTCGACGAGTTCATCTATTCGACACGCTTCGTTGTAGTGGCTGCGCAGCCAGGCAATGGCCTTGGCAATCTGGTTCAAACGGCTGTCTGCCTGTGCCATCTGCCTGATGAGGCTGTTGCCGTTTTCGGTAAGAAGGCGATAAAGCATTTCGCGAATCACCAGCGGAGCGAGCGCTTCGATATCCCGAGGCCTGTCGAGCAACCCCGCCAGCCGAACCGCAGCATCCAGCAGTTCTGGAGTCGTATCGTTGAGCGTAATGCCTGCCGGCGGTGCACTGACGCTCTCTTCTATTAACGGATGGCGCAGCGCAAGTTCACTCAACACAGTGGTATCGAGATCCAGCGCCAGGCACAGATAGGGAACAGCCTCACTCGCCTCGATGACCGAGCCCATCACCGGAAGGTCTACCGATGCAATCAGGTATTTGGCCGGATCGTAAACATAGGCGGTAGTACCCAGCATCGCTTGTTTACGTCCTTGGGCGACAAGGCAGAGCGTTGGCTCATACACCACCGGCATAGGCATCGTGGGCGTAGCCGAGCGAATCAGGCTGATACCCGGGATCGCGGTGCTGTGAATGCCGTCATCCCGGACGTGACGACCAATGATATCGACAAGCTTTGAAAGGGAATTCAAACACAACTCCATAACGTGGGAATGCGGCGGTTAGACATCTGGTATCGGATGATCAAGCAAGAAATCAGGACGATCCTGCAACAGCCCTCCTCCGCTCATAAGTCACACTTCAGATAAGGCCCAGAGATACTGCCGTCCACACCCGCGCCCGATTCTTTGCCAATGCCTCATATAGAACAACGGCGTGTGGGAACGCAACTAGCGGCTTACAGATAACAACAACGGCCCACCCAACTCGACGGGCTCATCCGACAGATTAAGGAGCACAGGAAATGACGCTTGTTCAACGCCTCTCTACAGCGCTAGCACTGGTCCTCACTACACTCATCGCAGGGCCGGCGCCCGCCGTGGCCAGCGAACCGACTACGGAACGCAATCGACAATTCATCGCGCAAGCGTTCAACCAGTGGGCTCAGGGCGGCCGGACGTTCTTCACAGATGTCCTGTCTCCCGATGTGATCTGGACAATCAAGGGGACGAGCCCTTCGGCGGGAACTTATCGCGGCCGAGATGACTTTCTGAAACGCGCAGTCCAACCCTTCGCAAAACGGCTCGCCTCGCCCGTTCGCCCGACGGTGACGGATATCTGGGCTGAAGGCGATGACGTCGTCGTGCACTGGGACGGCACCGCCACCGCAGCTGACGGCGTGCCTTATCGCAACAGCTACGTATGGATCATGCGCATGCGAAATTTGCAGGCAGTTGAGGTCACTGCCTTTCTGGACCTGGTGCCTTATGACGACGTTATCAGGCGAATTCCGCTTGAAGCGGGCGATGGTGAATGAATAAGCCCACCAAGATGGACTGAAGGATCTGCTTGCGAGAGGCTGCAAGATATTACGCCAGTAGAGTGTCGGCTTTGGGCCATTAGCGGACATCCGTCAATGACCTGATCACTTCTATGCCCAAGCGCCCAGCACGCTAAGTTCAGTTCGCCCCCACAACCGTGCAAGCTAGCTCTGGGTACTAATTCCTCTTGGCCGCGCCCTTTCTGATGCGGGTGACTGTCCAATAGATAACGCCGCATTGCCCTTTGCTAAAGGTGTAGCGTGTTAGTTGCGCCGTTCCTCAACTGCACTCTTTATCGATTTAATCTCATCGTACCAAGTGCCAAATTGGTAGATGGATTTGGTGGAGTAATAGTTGCGCACATCATCATGCTCAAGCGGGCTCAGATTAGCGTATAAATCCTTGAGTCTGTCCGCCTCTGCCGGAAGCAATGGCACCAACTTCACGAAGTCCTTAAAGTTGGAAACCTGCAACGTTCTGATTTTGTACTGGTGACGTTGCTCATTGAATACATAGGAGTTCGTTAACCTCTCCACCAAGCGTCTTAGCAGAGCAGAAAGCTTGGATTTTTCATCAGGACTGACCTCGACTTGTGGGTCAATGTAGCTATCAATTTGCCCACATAACTCCTCCCATTTCTCTACGTACTCAGATACCGTCGCACAGTCTTCCAGCACCTGCACGGAGAAGGCGCCACTCAGGCCTGAACCATTTAACGTATTCTGGAGGTTCGCAAAGAAGTCCCAATTGTGTGTCAATACGATCAGTTGTGACTGTGCATTATCCTTCGCGTAGTCACGCAGGCGCTCACAAAAATTAGAGATATAGTTGTAGTCAAAGCTGGTGACTGGATCATCCAGTATCAGGACTTGGTGCGGTGCGACGCTCGCCTCACACATGAACAGGGCAAGTGCGTGAACCTTAAGCTCGCCTTCGCTCAGCACGCGATGCACCAGCTCATCTCCGATTTTCGGAAGAACTATCGCATCAGCTCCTTGGTTGGCCAAGCGGACACCAACTTGCTCCAGCGAGGCACCACATAGACGGCGATACTCTCCATCCAAATATGGTACAAACGAACCTAGAACGAGCGCTGTGTGCGCATCCTTCTTTCGCGCGGTCAGTGCGGACAGGCGTGATGTGAAGTTGTAGGACTCCACCACATTGGCGACGCCAGCAAAAGAAATCGCGTTTTGGCAAATCGCCTCGATTTGAGGGCGCACGGAAGATGCGGTTTCATCGATGCTCAGTACACCAATTTCTGTTGTGAGCTTTGAAATCTCCTCGTTCAGCGCTTGCAACCCATTCGACGCTAACGTCAAAGCTGAGTCAGCCTTGTTATACTCTGTATTAACCGCTTCGATATAAGCATTCAGCTCGGCGTAACGAGAGTAAGCATCAAGCGTAGCCTGATCAATTAGAGGTACCTGCAATGAGGCTTTGACTGAGGTGATCAGATCCGAGGCTGCACGCAAGAAATCGGCATTCAATACATTCGAATATTGTGAGTAATTTATCTCTGCGAAGCCCTCGATCAATCTTTTCCTAGAGTGCTCAGCCTGCTGTTTAGCATTTAGAGCGTTTAGCTCCGTTTGAACCGTTGAAATCAAGTGATTATGGAAGGCTAGAAAGAGTGCCTTAGCATCATCCTCTAATGTCTGACGGCACAGCGGGCAGTTTTCGGCAGGAACAAATGGCCGCAACGCAGCAGCTGCGGAGAGAAGCTTCTGCTGGCCTGCCACATCCAGGTCGTTGGAAAATACAGCACCTGCAAGCTCAATGCTTGCAGCCTGCTTTTGCTGGATTGAAAGCAGAATCTGAGTGTAGGCAGAGTATGAAAAACCTCCGCACTGCTGAACGAAGTTTGCCAATGACTGTTTAACTTGGCCTAGCAGGCTTTTCCTCAGAGCGAGGGCTTGTTGCCCCTCCGCGCTCGTCGCACCCTTAAGCTGCTCTACCCGCGCCTGCTTGTCTGCCTTTTGCAGGCGCTTTTCTTCACCAAAGCTCACCATCCCTATCCAAGAAAGCATTGGTTCGCAATTGGTTGCACTCCAATCCTTAAATACCCCAGCATTTGTATCTATAACTGCATGAGCGGCCAGCTTAATTTCGGCAATCTTCCTATCGGCATCCTGCCGGTACTCCGCAATTTTAGATCCGCCGTAAGCCTGAAACTGCTTTAAATACTCACGTGCATAATCGAAGCACTCTAATCGGAACGCACTTAACTCTACGACAGCTTCTGGTGAGATAGAGCTATTGACGTGTTTGTATGCAACTGCGGAGTCAAAATATTTCAGAGCCTGAGCCTGGCCACCAAAACCGTCCAGCTCTGTCCAATTTTGTACAGAACCGCCCCGTAGCTTATAGCTAAAGGACGGCAGAACCTTGCTAGAAGAACGAACATTATTCAGGGGCTCTTTCGGTTTCTCAGGATTTGCCAGGATTTTAAATGCCTGGCATATGCTCGATTTCCCGGCGCCATTCCGCCCAAACACTAGTGTTATACGCTTCGATAGATCCAACCTTAGCATCCCGCCTAATTTCTTAAATCCAGAGAAGTCCGACAGACTCTCCAGATGAAACGGTTGGATTGCGTCGCGTGCATTTGCTTTCAGCACTGGGGGAGTAGCTGCCGCAGGTGCAAAGGTTTCTCGCCCGCAAAACAGCCTCCAGAGGCGCTCAAGCTCGTCTGGAGATAGGTTGCCTCCGTCTGAGTTGATTGCAGCTTCACACACCGCGTGAAACCACTCCTCTTTCACCGAATCTCGGTGAGCCAAAAGATAACCTGTTGCATCACTATGCGCGGCCATTTTGACCTCCCTTTCCGGATGACTCAGTCACTATAGAGCACATTGCCATTAGCGCTATTATTCAATGTGAAGTGGTCTGATGCAGACCGGCTTCCATTAAGCGAAAACCCTCTCCATATAACCGTTTTGAAGTGACCAGATGAATCACTGCAAAGGGTCGGACGCGGCCCTTCGCGACGGGCGAAAACCGGCCAAGAGCAATCTCTGACGTAGTGCATTTGAGCCATAGCCCCGCGAGTTGAGGTCAACCTGAGATAACCGGACTTACCCATGATTCGCTGTAGACATATCGATGATCGCCTCGTAACCTCCGCCCTGTCTCACCTCTTCTCATCCTTCATCGATGGCACCTTGCTGAATGGCTTACAGAGGGGGCACGGAAAAAGTACATATTCGACGCATCCCTAAATGTGTCTCCCACTCACGCGAGCCGGTATGTGCATGCGAATATTTGTAAGCTATAGCCACCAAGACAAGCCCACGGTCGACGCCATTGTCGACAGGTTGAAGCTCGCAGGACATGAGATATGGATCGATCACCTCAGGCTTAGGCCTGGCGACAACATCTCTCGAAAGATCGAGGAAGGAATTGAAACTTCTGATGCGGTATTGGTAGTCGTCAGTGCTAATTCTCTCAGCTCCAAGTGGGTTCAGCAGGAATTTTCATCACTTGCTCTGAGCGAAATATCAAAACGTGCATCAAGAGTTATTCCAATCCTCATCGACTCTAGCTCGGTTCCGAGCTATCTATCAAAATATCTCTATATTGATTTAACAAAAGATCTAGAGGCTGGCCTCACCTCGCTTGTACAATCTTTAGATGTCGTTAAACGCAAAGATATTGCGCAGCCACGTCGGTCGCCCCAAAAGCGTAATGACACTCACACTTCGCAGATTGCTAACTTAGGAGCAGCTTTGAAGTCTGGCCGCTTGACACTTGTTTGTGGCGCAGGAACTTCGGTTGAAGCGGGAATACCGGTTTGGAGTGAGCTTCTTTTGAGCCTCCTCAAATCTATGATCGAACGCCTTTCAAAAAATCATTCGCTGAATTTGGGCTTCAATGCAGCAGAGGAATTCAACAAGCGCCACGGTGCTTCATCGCTGATACTTGGAAAGTATCTTAAAAACAACCTGGGTAATGATTTTGGCAAACAGGTTCGGGATGCTCTCTATCGGAAAAACCCAACCACGTGCGATCTAATCGACGCGATCGTTGATGTTTCTCGACCACAGCGTGACGGCAAGCCACTCGACTCCATCATTACATTTAACTTTGACGCGCTGATCGAGGAAAGTCTTTCCGCCGCGAATGTAAAAAGCCGTGCGATCTATACTGAAGCAATCAAACATGATCCCAACGAGCTACCCGTTTATCACGTTCATGGGTATCTTCCTAGGACCGGGAAGATCCCCAGCGATAATGACATCGTTTTTAGCGAAGATGCCTACCACGGTCAGTTTATCGATCCATTCAGTTGGTCGAATCTGATTCAATTAAATAAACTCACTCACAATACGTGCCTGTTCGTTGGAATTAGCCTCACCGATCCAAATATGCGCCGTCTGCTGGATGTAGCTTGGAGAAAAAATCCGGACAAGTCTGTTACCCACTACATCCTCAAAAAGGTCCCTCGATTCGGATCCGCTGATGATGTGCTTGACGATCTTGCACGCCTATTGGAGGAGCAGGACGCGAATGCATTGGGTATAAACGTGATCTGGGTTGATAGCTACGATCAAATTCCAACAATTATTCGATCCCTCAGATAGAAAGGGGGGCTTTCGTCTGTCGTTTTGGAGCGGCAGCTATTGGCCGATTGCTACCATCGCCATGGGCGCCTTGCTAGCAGACCATGCATTGACCTCACGAAACAGCGCTTCAAACACCTGAACTCTCCGCAATCCGCCCTTCCCCCCGCAAAAAATCCACAAACGCCCTCAGCGGCGAAGGCATGTGGCGGCGGCCGTGGTAGTAAAGAAACGGGCCGTCGAAAGCCTGCCACCAGTCCTCGAGAATCGGCACCAGTCGACCATCGGAGAGCGGCTCGCGCAGGAAGTCCTCGAAGGTATAGACGATGCCCAGCCCGTTGATGGCCGAGCGAATTTTCAGATCGTGCGACGACGTCAGCAGTTGCCCCTGAGGCGGGATACGTACGATACGGCCGTCTCGATGGAACTCGAATACGCCGACTTTGCCACTCTCGAACCGATGGCCAAGCAGGTCATGGCCCGGCAGTTCTTCGGGGTGAGTGGGCGTACCGCGTTCAGCCAGATAGCGCGGGGCGGCGGCTGCAACGAAGCGTTGGCGACGCGGGCCGATGGGCACGGCGATCATGTCTTTGGCCAGGCTCTCTTCATAGCGCACGCCGGCGTCATATCCGCCAGCGTTGACGTCGACAAAGGCGTTGTCCATCACGACTTCGACACTGACCCCTGGATAAAGGCGCAGAAAACGCGCCAGCAGGTCGGGCAACAGAAAGCGTGCCACCGGCACTGGCACATTGAGCTTTAGCGTGCCGACCGGGCGCTGAGCGTCATCGTCCAGATCGTTGAAAGCGGCGTCGATTTCTTGCAAGGCCGGGCGCAGGCGCTCGAGCAATCGCTCGCCGGCGGCCGTCGGCGTGACGCTGCGCGTGGTTCGGTTGAGCAGGCGCACGCCCAGGTCGCTTTCCAGCCGGCGCATGCAATCGCTCAGCGACGAGGCGGACAGCCCGCGCTTTTGCGCGGCAGCACGGAATCCCCCCGCCTCGACCACCGCAGCAAATATCGACACATCGGTAAGGTTGGGTTTACGCATGAATGCTTCCTCCGCAGGCGGCTGACTGTACGCCATAGCGTACGGGCCATCCACCAATGCCCGACTTATCCTCGCGCATTCGTACACCGATACTGCTCACTCGCCCCCGCCAACCGGGAACCTGTCACGCGAATGAGATTTCTCCGATGAGCCATTCACCCGCTACGCCGAGCAATACTGCGACCCAACGCCTTCTCAAGGCCGCCCGAATGCTGTTCGCCATTTCTGCGATGGCCGGCACACTGGCTGCGCAGGCGACTTCCCGAACGGAGCCGAAGCCGGACTGGTCAACCCACGATATGCCCAGCCAGAAAGGCCGCATCGTGCTGGTGACCGGGGGAACCAGCGGCATGGGCTATGAAGACGCGCTGGCCCTGACGCGCGCCGGTGCCGAGGTGATCATCGCCGCGCGCAACGCCGAGCGCGGCCGCGAAGCGATCGCAAACATCAAGCAAGCCGTGCCCAAGGCGCGCGTGCAATTCGAAACGCTGGACCTTGCCAATCTGCAATCGGTGCGCGACCTCGCCAACCGTCTGCGAGGGCGCCTGCCGAGGCTCGACGTGCTGATTAACAATGCTGCGATCATGTCGCCGCCTGTTCGAGGCGTTTCCGCCGATGGCTACGAGATGCAACTGGCGACCAATTACCTGGGGCATTTCGCCTTGACCGGCCTGCTGATGCCCCTGCTACGCAAAAGCGACGATGGTCGGGTGGTCAGCCTGTCGAGCATCGCCGCCGGGCGCGCAAGCCTGAACTTCGATGACCTGCAGGCTGAGCGCAGTTACGACCCTTTCGCCAGCTACAGCCAATCGAAACTGGCGGTTCTGAAGTGGAGTATTGAGCTGCAGCAGCGCAGCGATGCCGCCGGTTGGGGGATACGCAGCATCGCCGCGCACCCCGGCGTTGCCGTGACCGAACTGATCGCCCGTGGGCCTGGCCTGGACAGTGAATTCGGCAAACAATGGGCAGTAGAGCGGGACAGGTATCATTCCGCAGCGCAGGGCGCGCTGCCCACCTTATATGCGGCGACGGCGCTGGAGGCGGTTGGCGGCGCCTACTACGGCCCTACCGGTGATAACGAAAAGCGCGGGCCGCTGGGCTTCGCCAAGATGCCGCCGGCCGCTGCCGATCGCTCGAATTCGGCCACACTGTGGCAACTCTCCGAGCGACTGACCGGCGTCACCTACCGCTGACCGCCCAGCACGGGCAGGCCCCGTGCCATTGCCCCGCCACTCCCACAGGAGCGCAACATGGATACGTCTCTTCTCGCCCACCGCGCCGGCGCCATCATCAATGCCGAGGCTGACGAGCTGCGCCCTGCGCTCAACGGTTTTCTGCTGTTCGTTTGCCTGTTCGCCGGCTATTTCATGCTCCGTCCGATCCGCGAATCGATGGGCATCTCTGCCGGCGTCGAGAACTTGCAGTGGCTGTTCACCGCGACCTTCCTGGTCATGCTGGCGGCCGTTCCGCTGTTCGCCTGGCTCAGCGCACACGTACCGCGCCTGCATTTCGTGGACTGGGTATACGGATTCTTCTGCACCAATCTGCTGTTGTTCGCCGCCTTGTTCCTGGGCGAGGAAAGCCCGTGGCTGGCGCGCGTGTTTTACGTGTGGATATCGGTCTACAACCTGTTTGTCGTATCGGTCGCCTGGAGCCTGATGGCCGATGTATTCGACAGTGCCCAGGCCAAACGTCTGTTCGCGTTCATCGCGGCGGGCGCCAGCGTCGGCGGCCTGAGTGGCCCTGCGCTGAGCGCCTTGCTGATCGGTCCGCTGGGCGAGTCCGGCCTGATGCTGCTGGCCGCTGTTCTGCTCGGCGCTGCGATGTGGTTCAAGCGCCAGCTGATGCGCTGGCGTGAACGGGGTGGCGCAGGACGCCCCGATGCCGCGCCGAGCGAAAGCCCTCGCAGGCCGTTGCCGGGCAATCCGTTCAGCGGTATGACGGCCGTTTTGAAATCACCCTATCTGCTCGGCATCTGCGGTTTTGTGGTGCTACTGGCGACAGTCTCCACCTTCCTTTACTTCGAGCAGGCACGCGTCGTCGCCGAACACTTCCCGGACCGCGAGGCGCAGGTGCGCGTGTTCGGCATCATCGACTTTGTCGTGCAGGCGGGCGCCCTGCTCTGTCAGCTGTTCATCACTGGGCGCCTAGCGCAAAGGCTCGGCGTCGGCGTGCTGTTGGCCATGGTGCCGCTGGTGATGTGCGCGGGGTTTATCGGGGTGATCTTCGCGCCCAGCTTTGGCCTGATCGCCGCGCTGATGATCGTGCGCCGCATCGGTGAGTACGCCTTCGTGCGCCCAGGCCGAGAGATGCTGTTTGCCCCGCTCGATGCCGAAAGCAAGTACAAGGCGAAGAACTTCATCGACACAGTGGTCTACCGCGCCGGCGATGCCATCAGTGCCTGGGCGAAAAGCGCGCTGGACGCCCTCAGCCAAGGTGCAGGCATGGCAGCGCTGGTCGGCGCGTTGTGTGCACTGCTGTGGGGGCTGCTGGGATGGCGACTCGGCGAGCGGGCGGACCGCCGAGCCAGTTTGTCGGCGGCGCGGCAAAACCCAGCGTAGCGCGGTCCATTCGAGAGACGAGGATTTTCCCGAAAGCATTCGCCATGCACAGGGCCAGACTTTACAGACTGACTGACGGCTGACCGCTCCACCAGGGAACTGCCGGTGCCAGGCATCGTCCGAGCTTAAGCGTTTAAGCAAACTGCTCGCCACGAGGTTTCCGTTTGAAAGCTGCCATCGTCAAAAAATACCGTCTGATCATCAAGACCCTCGGCTACGTGGGCTGGTCTTTGTTCTGGTTGCTGCTCTGGGACATCGCCGTCACCGTCGACTTCATGCTGTTTCTCAACGCCAAGCTGAACCTGCCGTTGATGCCGCTGACCTTGCTCGGTTCGGCGTTGATCGTGTTGATCAGTTTTCGCAACAGCAGCGCTTACAACCGCTGGTGGGAAGCGCGGACGCTGTGGGGGTCGATGATCAACAATTCCCGCAGCTTTGCCCGGCAGGTGCTGACGCTGCTGGACGACGCAGGTGGCGAGGTGAACCCGGTCAAATCGACGCTGTTGCGCCGCCACGTCGCTTACGTGAATTGCCTTGCCGCGCATCTGCAAGGCCAGCCTTGTCCCGACGAGGTACGGGCCTTTATTCCCGCCGAAGAGTTCGCCCGCAGTGGCACAACCAATAACTTTGCCAACGATATCCTCACCGGCTCGGCGACGCTGCTCGCTCGCGAATACAAGGCCGGGCACCTGGACAGTATTCGCCTGGCGCGGCTTGAGTCGACCCTGGTGGACTTGTCCAACAGCCAAGGCGGCATGGAGCGAATCGCCAATACACCGCTGCCCTACCCTTATGTGTATTTCCCACGGTTGTTCATTTCGCTGTTCTGCCTGATCGTCCCGATAGGTCTAGTGGAATCCCTCGGCTGGTTCACGCCGCTGGCGTCGACCGTGGTCGGGTTCATGCTGCTGGCCATCGAACGCATCGGCACCGATCTGCAAAGCCCGTTTCGCCACAGCGAACACCAGATTCAAATGGAAGCGCTGTGCGAAACCATCGAAAAGAATTTGCAATCGATGCAGCGTGATTCGTTGGGGGATGTGCGCAGGGTTGAAGAGCCCGCTTGAGGCGCTGCTTTAGCAGCAGCGCTTTTCATCAGATGCGCAGTAACTATTGACGAGTGTCCGCCGCCTCGGCCGGGTAAAACTCTCCCTGCTTGCCCATTTCTTCGAGTCGTTCGCGCGCTACCGCCTCAACACGGGCCACTGCGTCTCGATCGTCAGGGTCAACCAACTGCAAGCACAGGCGTCGAACATTTTGGTCATGGGTCCCCTCACTGAGCATTTCGTGGGTGAAGACTTGTTCAGCACGCCATAGGCATAACTGGGTATGGGTCCCGCCGAGCCATATCTCGTTGATTGATCCAAGATCAGTGGTTGTCAGTTGATCCACGGTGATTGTCTTATCCATTGCGCCGTACCTTGAAAATGCTTGTACAGGTACGACTGGCAGGCATAGCGAGTCGTTCAAGTCGTCGACAGTCCACCCACGCCCCACTCTCACTTATTCGGGAGACTCTTATGAAATCGCCAAAAATCGAAGATTACATCGCTCAATGGCCATTACTGGGCGTGGACTCCGCTGCCCCTTGGGCGGTGGTTCAGGGTTGCGAGAGCCGGATTCTGAAATTGCTTGAAACGCTCGGCCCGGGATACCGGCGCCACGACTATTGTGCGATCCATGAAACCGCCATCGTTGAGCAAGGCGCCGTTCTCAAAGGCGCAATCTTCATCGGCGAGGGCTGTTTCGTGGCGGCGGGCGCTTATCTTCGCGGTGGTGTGTATCTCGGCAGAAACTGCATCGTTGGCCCCAGCTGTGAGCTGAAAAGTACCTTCATGCTCGATGGCAGCAAGCTTGCCCACTTCAACTTCGTCGGCGACTCATTGATTGGCGAAGCGGTAAATATTGAAGCCGGCGCGATCATCGCCAACTACCGTAACGAACTGGACGGAGCCGATATCAAGATCCGCCACGAAGATCAGGTGATCGAAACAGGCGTCAGCAAGTTTGGAGCGCTGGTGGGTGACGGCTGCAAGATTGGCGCAAACGCTGTGATTGCTCCTGGCGCTTTGTTGCGGCCCGATACACGTGTTCCTCGTCTGGGGTTGATTGATCAGTTTGCTTATGAGTGAAACCAATTTTGGCGAGAGTACGTCTTCGGCCAATGGCATCCATCTTCATAGGCGCGTCCGTTATGCCCGCTTTCATAACATCGATTTTTCCTGGCCCAGATCCCAAACACCTCTTGCACAAAGGATGACCGCTTTGGGCCGAAATCGGCCAATAGCAAAAATCCGACCTTCGCCACCCCACCGACTGACACCTTGTTCAATCAGAATGCTTGGGCAAAGTCTGCTTGTGCACGCGATTTCTTGGTTCACCTCCAGCCATTTCGTATGATGAGCAATCTAAGTTTGGGATGCTTGGCGTGAAACCGTCATCAAAAAAAGCTTCAACCACTCCGCCCGTACCAACCGGCGTCACCCAGAATTTAAGCGATGCTGTAAGTCAGCTTTCTTGGGACGACTTGCGAATCATCAAAACGCTAAGCGAATGCGGTAATAGAGCCACGACAGCGAAACGGTTGGGGATCAATGTATCCACCGTATCGCGTCGCGTGGCTCAAGTGGAAAAGACACTTGGGGTCGCCCTATTTGACCACCGTCGCTCTGGGTACATGCTCACGCCAGAAGGCATCGAGTTAAGGGCGCTCGCCGAACGCGTCGAGCTTGATATCGTCAGCGTTACACGTCGGGTTTCTCGGGCAGGTCAAGGGCCACAGGGAAAGCTTCGGATCACTACCAGCGACTCCCTGCTTTTGTATTTCCTCACACCGATCATCGCCGACTTCAAGGCGCTTAATGAAGGAATTGCCATCGAGGTGCTGGTCGGCAACGAGACGTTAAGTCTCGCCCGCGATGAATCTGACGTAGCGGTAAGAGCGACCAAAAAACCTGCCGAAAGTCTCGTCGGGCGCAAGCTCGCTTCGATCGCATGGGCGCCTTATGGCAGCATAAAACACGCGACTACTACCCCCTTCGCAGAAGGCCAGCGATGGGTGTCGTATTCCGCAGGATTATGTGGACTGAAGGCCAAAAGCTACGTCGAAGACAGAATCGGCGCCGACTGTATTTCTTATCGTACGGACTCCGTCGCGGCCGCGAGCGTCGCCATTGCGGCAGGACTTGGTTACGGCTTTCTTCCGTGCATGCTGGGAGACATTACGCCTGGGTTAACACGCGTAGGGCCAGTTGTGCGCGAACTACAGGACGAGCTCTGGCTGCTTACGCATCAGGACATTCGAAAGTCATGGAGAGTCAAAGCATTCATGACTTTTTGTGCAGCAGCCGTAGCGCATCAAAAGCCTTTGATCGAAGGGCAATTGGATCTCCCGGTTGCGCAGGGCGAAACCGGGAGCGTCTCTTAGTCGGCGCGAGATCCGATGACAGCTTTGCAGACAATTTCAATCAGCTGTGAACGTTGAGCCAACCTGGATACACCGATGATATTGCTCGCGCACTGTGGCCGCTCAGTGCGATATGCGGCTTTGCGCACATCACCTACGACGGCGAATGCCGCGTCCATATCCAATACGTACAGCGTTTCTTCGACGACATCATCAAGGGTTGCTCCATAGAGCGCGAGCAGCTTGGCGATATTGTCGTAGGAGGCGCGCATTTGCTCTCCTATCGACGAGAAATCGCTGGGTTTACCCTCGCTATTCAGGGGCGCGGGAGCAACGAGATTACCCTCCTCATCGTGGTTGAACTGACCCGAGATATAGATCTCGTTTCCGACTTTTCTGGCCTGGGGATAGCCGTAGCCCTCCTCCCATGAGACTCCCCAGTAAGCGGTGTTTTTGCCGTGCGGTTGTGAGGCAGCCATTGCTTTCTCCTTGCAGATGACGAATCGAATGATGTCGATTCGAGTTGTCGGGAGGCAAAGGCTAGCATCGGGAACGCGACTGGGAATGTGCATTTTTGCGCCTCCAGTAGCGCAAAATTGCGCCCCCATCCCGTCGCGCCTTCCGTTAGATTTTTCCCATCGACTGACCGCTGGATTGAGCTGATCAACCGGCTAATGGGAAAAAGGAATCAGGATGAACAAGGAAACATGCGCGTCCTCACAAAAGGATCCGGCTAAACAAACCGGACAATTGAAACCCTGGCAGATCCAGCGCGCCAAGCAGCTGATGCTCGATAACCTGGACGCACATATCTCCGTGGCAGCTATCGCACAGGCGTGTGCGCTGTCGCGCAGCCATTTCACTCGTCAGTTCAAAAAAAGCACTCTCGTCTCACCCAAAGAATGGATGCGAGAGCAAAGGATTCTACGGGGCAAGCAGCTGCTTCAGACGTCAAGATTGTTGGTTGCAGAGATCGCACTAGAATGTGGTTTCTTTGATCAGTCTCACTTCAGTCGAACATTTGTGCAAACCGAAGGTGTGACTCCCAGGGCTTGGAAACAGAACAGTCAATCGCCTGCGCTGTGATTTGATGAGCTGCATAACGGGGCTAATTCGTACTTGCAGATTTAACCCCAGAATGCTGCGAATGGAGATAACAGAATCAGTCCGCCGACGACAACTGCCCAACCCCATGCTAAACCACTCTCTACCTTGAAACGGCCGTCATTCATTAAGTCCAACACGAACACGCCAATCCGATGACCTATCAAATCGATAATCAAGTCCATGGTCCTTTCTCATAACAATCTTTGCATGAGAAGTCAGAATCCGCTTTTAACTCATAGCTGCTGGTCAGGTCAGCAATTGCAACTCTGCGCAGACATTGCACAGGATGTGCGTTGGATTATATCCAGACGTCGTTCAAAGCCGTTCTTTCGCCATCTTCATGCCCCGTGTTCAAGATGCCTCGCGGCTCGATCATCATCAGCTTGGCTTCACCTTGGGCAGCCGTGCGATGTTCCACGCCGCGGGGTACCACATAGAGTTCACCTGGATTCACATAGACGCAGCCTTCCAGCAGATCAATGCGCAAGGTGCCTTCCAAAACAAGAAATGCTTCATCGGTCTCAGGATGCGAGTGCCAGATGAATTCGCCTTCGATTCGCACAACCTTGAACTGGTAGTCATTCATCTCTGCCACAACCCTGGGACTCCAATGTTGTTCGATCAGCGAAGCCTTATGTGCCAGGTTTACAGGAACTGATGAATATTGATGACGGAGCTCTGCCATGACAAATCCTCTGTGGTTGAAGTCGCCAGCCTATCGAGCAGGGAACAGGGTCTCTTGTACGATCCTGCAACTCAGCGTGCGGCGCGCAATCGTTCCAGCCAGCGCATGGGCGGGATGCCGTAGCAGCGGGTGAAATGTCGCGTCATATGACTTTGATCGTGAAACCCCGCGACGAGCGCTGCATCGACCAGGGTGAAACCTTCAACCACCAATGAGCGGAACCGGTCCAGGCGGCGCAGGGTGACAAATCGGTAAGGACTCGTACCGTAAAGCGTTCTGAAGTCGCGTGACAGGCTCCAGCGTTCGCGCCCGCTGGCACACTCGAGCATCTCCAGCGTGATGCATGAATCCAAGTGTTCCAGGATGAACGCTCTGGCAAGCTCGGCTGCGCGGTAATCCAGGCGCTTGCGCCCGCGCGGCTTGCCCGCGACGGCACGCAACGCCATTGCCAAGTCATACAGCGCGTCCTGTTGCTCCAATGCTTCCAGCGGATGATCCACTGCTTGCACAAATGTTTCACTGGCATGGAACAGCCGTGGGTCGTTTGAAAGCCCCCCCGTGATAAAAGGCAAGGGCTCGCCACCCAGGATGTTTTGAATCATTGCCGGATCAATGTAAGCCATCCGATAACGAAAGCCTGCATCAGTCCCGGCCATACCATCGTGAAGTTCGTCTGGATGAAGCACGAGCGTATTGCCGGGGATACCGTGGCGCAACGAGCCTACATAGTGAAAGCTCTGGACGCCCGCCAACGTGCGGCCGATGGAGTAGGTGTCATGTCGATGAGGATCGTAGCCGTGGCTGCCGAACCACGCTTCAATACGCTCGATTCCTCCTGGTTGAACACTGCGGATGACCCAGTCAGTGCTGTCTGGTTGGCCTTTTTTCCTATCCATGAATGCGTACGTTCCCGAGTCTGTTCGGTCGTGGTGATCCGTCTGCCGAGAATATACAAGTGCAAGTATTGGCTGTCTGCTTTTGCCTGAAAGCAGTCCATGGTTCCAGTCCTGTCACTGAACCGTCACGCCTGTTCCCTAGGCTCTACCAGTCTCTGCCATCGCCTCAAGAGCCCGCATTCCAAAATGCCGCCCATCGCAACTGCATCCCCACCCCGCCAAAAGATCATCCTGCGCTCCGACAACCTCACCTCTTCCGACTTCGGCGCCCTGTTCTCCAGGCTCTTCGGCAACCGCTACGCCGATACTCCGCCGCCACCTTCCAACATCATCATCGGCGGGGTCTACGGGCGGCACGACGGGGTGAGTTTTCGGCGTATGCATTACCACGGCGACTTCAGCGTCGCCCTCCCCGATCCGCAGAACGAAATCACTTTCGTCATTCCCACCGCCGGCAAGATCGTTTTCAACCACGTCACTGAATCCATTGGCATGGCGCGCATCGGTCTGGCGATCGACAAGGCGGATATCCGTTCGATGCGCTTTGTTGATGATCACGCGCACCACGGGATTTCGATCAATCGTCAGCAACTCACCGAGCGGTTGTCGGCGCTGCTGGAGAAACCGGTCGTGCAGAAGATCGTGTTTGAGCCAAGCGTGGATCTGAATACCCCGGCATTTCAGGGCCTCAAGGCGTTGATCGATCTGGCCACGGGCACTGAGTTCGATGCCTTGATCAACAGCGGCACGTTGATGCCGTCACGGTTGCGCGAGATGTTGATCGATGCGGTGCTGGAGGCGTGGCCGCACAATTTCACTGAGGCTTTACGAGGCCCGGCGCCGTGTGTGGCGCCGCGACATGTGAAGGTGGCGATGGAGTTTATTCAGGCGCATCCGCAGCAGTTGGTCAGTGGCGTGGATCTGGCGCGGTTGAGCCATGTCAGCCAGCGCGCGTTGCAGGAAGGTTTTCGGCGTTTTGTCGGGATGTCGATCGTCGCTTATCAGCGGCAGGTGCGTTTGCAGCGCGCCTATGAGGCGTTGGTGCGCGGGCATGCAAGCTCTGTGACGGAGGTGGCGTTGCGTTTCGGCTTCAGCAATGTCGGGCGCTTTTGTCAGTATTTTCAAAGCGCTTACGGCGTAAGCCCAGCGGAGTTGAAGGCCAGGCGTTGACCATTCGGTCCGGCGAAACCTGCATTTGATTGAACAGCAGGAATCTCAGGGCGACTAACCCCAGACAGGCCACTTGGCGAAAAGGGGGTTTCCATGACCGAGGATTTCATCGGCTTTTTCACGGCTCACACGATTTTAGGAATTTCACTGGCGAACTGGGTGCTGGCGTTCCTCGCCGCGACACTCAGTTATCTGCTGACCACCACGGCGATCCGTTTCGTGTTCCGCAAGGTGCAGGCGCGGGCCAGCGCCGGCAATGGGCATCTGACGTACATGGCCAGCGAAGTGCTGGCGGCGACCAGCACCACGTTGCTGCTGTTGGCATCGATTCTGGTCGGCATCGGTTTGCTGGATTTGCCGGAACGCTGGCTCGGGCGGGTCAGCAGTTTATGGTTCGTGGTGGCGGCGTTGCAGGTCGGCCTGTGGACCAACCGCGCGCTGGCGCTGGGGTTGCATCGGTATTTCTCGCGGCATAACGCGACCGGCACTTTTCAGGCGAGCGCCCTGGCGACCTTGAGCCTGTGGGGCGTCAAGGTATTGCTGTGGGCGGTGATTCTGCTGGCGATGCTGTCGAATCTGGGCGTCAACATCACTGCGTTCGTCGCCAGCCTGGGTGTCGGCGGTATCGCGGTGGCGCTGGCGGTGCAGAACATTCTCGGCGACGTGTTCGCCTCGCTGTCGATTGCCGTCGACAAGCCGTTTGAGGTGGGCGATTTCATCGTCGTCGGCACGCTGGCCGGTACGGTCGAGCACGTCGGCCTGAAGACCACGCGCATCCGCAGTCTCGGCGGTGAGCAGATTGTCATGGCCAACGCCGACATGATCGGCAGCACCATTCAGAACTACAAACGCTTGCAGGAACGTCGAGTGGTGTTCGAGTTTCGTCTGACTTACGAGTGCACCAGCGAACAGATCCGCCAGATCACTCAACGCGTTGAAAGCATCATCAAGAACGAAAAACAGGCACGCTTCGACCGTTGCCATTTCCGCAGTTTTGGTGAGAGCGCGCTGGAATTCGAGACGGTGTATATCGTTCTGGACGCCAGCTACAACGTCTACATGGACGTGCAGCAACGCATCAATCTGGCAATCATGGAAGCGGTGGCCGAGCTGGACGCGACGTTCGCCTTCCCGGCGCGCACCGTGCATGTCGCCTCCCTGCCCGAACCCAGCGCGCAGCCGGCACGCACACAGCAACCTTCGCGTGCGCAGCATGCTTGAGCGCAAGAGCCCGGCAATTTGCCGGGCTCGCTGTGTTCAAAACGCGTAACTGGCCTTCAGTCCGCCATTGAAACCGTGGCTGTCACCGCCACCGTTGGCGCCGACCTCAGCGCCTACACTCAGGGCGCCGAGGTTGGCCATCAGATTAACGCCGCCGCTGAACTGGTCTCGATTGTCGAACGCCGCGCGCTGCTCGATATCCAGCCCCAGCAGGTGGCCTTCACTGTCGACTTGCTGATCGCCGAGCGCACGTTCATAGCCCACGCGAACACCCGGGACCAACTGCCACGCACCCATGGCCACTGGGGCAAATGACACGTCGAGATTGGCTACCGCGCTGCGGCGGGTCTGCTCGATGCCATCGACGTCGAGCGCCAGCTCACTGCCCTTCTCTTTGAAACCTTGCAAGTCGAGATGACTGACGCGAAAGCCCAGGCTCGGTTCGACAATCACGCTGCTCAGCGGCAGGCGATAACCCAACGCCACGGTCGCGCCAGTGAGATTGCCGTGAGTGTCGCCCTTGGCAGTGCCGAGACCACCACCGAGCTCGCGTTTGCTGTCGTAGTCGACGTAACCGGCGCTGGCGTTGGCATCGATAAACATGCCCCGCTCAAGGCTGGTGAGGCCGTAACGCACACCGAGGTTGAGGAAGGTGAAGTCAGTATCGGCCTCGCCACCCGCGCCGCCCACGCTGCCCTTGCTGTAGCCAAAGCCGCCGCGCGCGCTGAGTTGTTCGCTGAAGCGCTGGGTGATGCCGAGCATCAGGCCCTGGCTGTGTTCGTTGCTGCTCTCGGCATGGGCCGAGCCGTCGGTGCCGAGGTAGCTGGCGAGCGCGGTGCTCCAGAGGCGGTATTGGCCGACCTTCAAATCGCTGCCGCTGGCGAACGGTGCGGCGGCTTGTTCGATCATCGCGTTCTGCCGCAGCAGGTAGCTGGCCGCATCGGCGTGAACCTGACCGCCAACTTGAGATTCGACACCGCCCAGGCTGCCGGCGTCGATCGCCGATTGCAGGTAGTAGTTGTAGGCGCTGTAGGTGCCGGACAGCTCGGAGTTCTGCAACTGCCGCAGCAATTCGGCACCAGCGGCGGCGTTGCCGACCAGCCCGGCCTGCCCCGGCAAGCTGTTGTACTCGACCAGTTTGCCGCGCAGCACGTAAATGGTTTCCTGGGACAGACCGAGGCCCTGCTTGAGGTAGTTGTCCATGCTGCCGTACTCGGCGGCGACCTGGTCGAGACCGGCCTGCAAGTAACTGGCCTGCACGCCGAGCAGCGGCTCGTAGACAGCGGCCATGCTCGGCGGCAGCGCTTTCAAGGTCGCGGCGACACGGGCGGCGGTGTAGTCGTTGGTCGCCAGATAATTGGCCATGATCGTCGCCTCATCGACGCCAGCGATGCTCTGCAACACGGCGGCGGTCCAGCCGGTGCGGTCCTTGCCGGCGGTGCAGTGGAACAGCTGCGCGGCGTCGACACTGGCCAGCTCATTGAACAACTGGCCGAACTGCCCACGCATGCCGGCATCGCTGACGAAAGCGCGGTTGGTGTCCTCCATCATCGCCACGGCCTCGGCGGCGCTGTGGAACGAGATATTGGTGATGTCCGCACCCGAGGTGGTGCTGCCGATGATATCGATATTGCGGTAGGCCGCGCCCGTGATCATCGTGTCGGGCGTGGCGGCAATTTCGCTGGGCGTGCGCAAGTCGTAAATGGCTTTGATGCCGAGGCCATTGAGTGTCGCCAGATCCGCCGCCGACGGCGTCAGCGCATTGGAGCGGTAGAACACGCCGTTGCGCATAACGCCGTCGTGGGCGGTGGAGTACGCGGTGGCGATGCCGGCGATGTCGCGAAAGTTGTCGATGCCGGACAAGCGCGGCGTGTCGAGGGTGACAGGCTCGGCCGCGTGGGCAGCGGCGATGGAAAGGCTCAGAACGGACAGCGAACACAGAAGACGTTGGAACACAGTGCAGCCTCATGGAATCAGCGTTGGGCTGGTCACTATGGGCAGGCGAGTGAGAGGGAATATGACAGTTTCGGCTGGCGACAAAATGCCTGCGCAAATGGGCCGTGGGGTGCGTGATCGGTCCATCAATCCTGCTTGAATGTGTTGAAGATCCCTGTGGCAGCGAGCCTGCTCATGAAAGCGGCGTGTCAGCCGATTATATTCAAACTGAAAAAAAGCTTTCGCGAGCAGGCTCGCTCCCACAGGGTTTGGGGAAGTATCCGTTTTTTCAATTTGTCGCGCGCAATGCCAACCCCTTATAAGACTGCCATCACTTTCAAGAACAAGAGGCTGTACCCATGAGCAACGCCTGGAACGAAGGTTATTTCACCGACGAAGGCTACACCTACAGCTATAGCCGGGAGATCAATCCGGTGTTCCTGCGTTACTGCCTGTTGTTGCGCGGGTTCGCCACGCTGGAAAGCAACGACGGCGTGCACTGCGAACTGGGCTTCGGTCAGGGCGTGTCGATCAACATCCACGCCACCGCCAACCCGGGCTCGTTTGTCGGTACGGACTTTCACCCGGGTATGGCGGCCCATGCCATCGACCTCGCGACTGCCGCCAACAATGGCGCCCGTCTGTACGACGACAGTTTCGAACAGCTGCTGGCGCGCAATGATCTGCCGCAGTTCGACAGCATCAGCCTGCATGGCATCTGGACCTGGGTCAGCCGCGACAATCAGAAGCTGATCGTCGAATTCGCCCGCCGTCACCTGAAACCGGGCGGCATGCTCTACGTCAGCTACAACTGCTTCCCCGGCTGGTCGCCATCGGCGCCGCTGCGCAATCTGTTCAGCCTGCATGACCGCTTCGCCAACGCCTCGGCGCGCTCCGATCAGCGCATCGACGCCGCGCTGGAGTTTTCCGAAGCGCTGCTCGCGGCCAATCCGAAGTATGCCGCGGCGGCGCCGAGCCTCGGCGCGCGGCTGCAGAGCATCAAGGGCCAGGATCGTCACTACGTCGCCCACGAATATTTCAACCGCGACTGGAACTGCATGTACTTCGCCGACATGGTCGACGCGCTGGCCCCGGCCAAACTCGACTACGCCACCACGGCAGTGCCGCTGGACTCGGTCGACCCGCTCAACCTGAGCGCCGAAGGCATGGACTTTCTGGAAACCATTGAACACCCGATCATGCGCGAGCAAGCGCGGGACTATTTCGTCAACCAGCACTTCCGCCGCGATCTGTACGTGCGTGGCGCGACGCGCCTGTCCGCTGCCGAACGCCGGGCGAGGATGCTGCACAGCCGTTTCGCGTTGCTGCAACCCTGGGAAACTGTCGCGGATTCGGTCACCGGTCCTGCCGGCGAAGCGACCCTGCAACCGGAAATCTACGGCCCGGTGCTCGATGCCTTGGCGGCGCAGAACTATGCGGCAAAATCGATGCGCCAATTGCTCTCCGAGACTGCAATGGCTTACGACGACCTTGAACAAGCCCTGGCCGTGCTGATCGGTATGGGCGCGGTCGCTCCGTGCCAGAGCGAGGCCGCCGAGTCGCAGGTCAGCGGTCGCTGCGCCGCGCTCAATCTGCAACTGTGCAAACGCTCGCTGTACGGCGCCAACATCCAGACCCTGGCCAGCCCGGTCACGGGTGGTGGGGTGACGGTCAGCCGCTTCCAGCAGCTGTTCCTGATATCGATCAAGCAAGGCAAACAGCAGCCGGCCGAATGGGCGCAACTGGCGTGGGGGGTGATCAGCGAACAAGGTGAAGTACTGGTCGACAATGGCCAACCGCTGCTCACCGCTGAAGCCAATATCGCCGCGCTGACCGCACAGGCGCAGGTGTTCGCCGAGCAGACGCTGCCTGTGCTGAGGGCGCTTAAAATCGCTTGATTGCAAACGAACCAAGGTGGGAGCGAGCCTGCTCGCGAAAGCGCTGGATCAGCCGCCAAATCGGTGACTGACGTACCGCATTCGCGAGCAGGCTCGCTCCCACATTGGTCGAGGAACGTGGCTAAGCCAACCGTCCTGTTTGCGGAACTTTCCCCGCTCTGCCGCCCGTCCTGCCACTCGGCAAAAAACGAAATTTCTGCTGCGCGCCCTCCTCACAACTATGCATGCGCCAACGCCCACAAGGGTCGAGGCGCGATAGCCTGGTCTGAGGAAAATTTGAATGTTCATACATAACAAGCGACTTCAGTACACCGTTCGTGTTGCCGAGCCCAATCCGGGTCTGGCTAATCTGCTGCTGGAACAATTCGGGGGCGCCAATGGCGAACTGGCCGCGGCAGCGCGCTATTTCACCCAAGCCTTGGCTGAAGAAGATCCGGGGCGCAAAGACCTTCTGCTGGACATCGCCACCGAAGAGTTGAGTCACCTGGAGGTCGTCGGCTCGATCATCGTCATGCTCAACAAAGGCGCCAAAGGGCAACTCGCCGAAGGCGTTCAGGAGGAAGGTGAGCTGTATCGCGCGCTGAATGGCGCCGGCAATGACTCGCACATCACCAGCCTGCTTTATGGTGCCGGCGCGCCTCTGGTCAATTCGGCTGGTGTGCCGTGGACGGCGGCCTACGTTGACTCGATCACCGAGCCGACCGCTGACTTCCGCTCCAATATCGCAGCCGAAGCGCGGGCGAAAATTCTCTACGAACGCTTGATCAACATCACCGAAGATCCGGGCGTCAAAGAGGCGCTGGGCTTCTTGATGACGCGGGAAATCGCCCATCAACAGTCCTTCGAAAAAGCCCTGCATTCGATCCAGCCGAACTTCCCGCAGGGCAAACTGCCGGGCATGCCGGAGTTCACCAACAAGTACTTCAACATGTCTGGCGAGCCCAACGTTCGTGGTCCGTGGAACGAGGGCGGCGCGTGGGAATATGTGGAAACTCCAGAGCCGGCAGTTGACGGCGGTGACGGTCTGGCGACGGTCAGCCTCCCTGCTGACGACGCAGAGGTCCTGGAAGCCATGAAGATTCGCACGGCGTCTGACCCGCTCAGCGAGCCGGTGACCGGTGCTGATCTGGGCTCCGGTTACGTGCAAGGCAAAGATGTCTGAACCCCGTCCGGCGGCCCCGGATCGGGGTCGCCACTTGCTCAAGGTGATCAACATGAAAAACAGCAAAGTCCTGGCGCTGACCTCTGAACATTTTCAACGTTTGATGGAGCACGCGTACGCCGGTTTTGAGCTGGACTGCAAACAGGCCTGTCGAGGATTGAAAGTCAGCATGGCGGTGAATGTATTTGGCCTGGGCACCCTGCTGCCGAATAATTTCGCTGAGGAGACTGCCGTCCCGCCAGCAGACGAACATCCAGCCGTCGACGACGCCTTGCCCACCATGCCGGTGGTGGCCAAGCGCGTATTGGCGCAGCGCAACCGTTCCATCGACGGGGCTGAAAGTTTTCATCGGTAACAGGAGCGCGACATGAGAACTCATAAAAACCTGAGTTTCCCCTCAAGCCTGAGCGTCGCCCCGGGACTCCAGTTTCTGCTGGGCTGTGCGATATTCGCCGGCGGAACGCTGATCCTGATGAGCGAACTGGCGGGAACCTTCTTTGCGATGTGAGCCTGGTTTCGCTATCGGGCATTCAAAACAGCACCGGCGCCGCTTCCCTCATGAAGATCTCAACGGTCTTCGGCCCTATCCCCTCGAACTCGGACAGGCGCTTCTCCAGCGCCTTACGGTCCGCGCTCGCCGCCACGATGTTACTCACTTTACCGGCGTACTCGCTGTTGAGCTTGTTGGCCAGCGCGAGCAGTCGCGACGCCGTGCTTTCATCGTAACGAACGTAACGCGCCTGCCCCAGCATCGACACCAATTGACGGTGTGTGCACTGCGCGAGCTTTTGCGGGGTGTCGTTGTGATGCTGCTCTACTATGACCTGATACGCCTTGGCGGCGATGGCGCCCTGAATCCTTTTGCCCATCAGAAAACTCGCCAGCAGCCATTTGAACAGGCCGGTTTCGTTGGCATTGTGCAGGTCGATGTTCAAGTCACCGGCGGTGATGATTTCGCTCACAAGTCTCACCTCAAGGCGCGCTTCAATTACAGATGTTGACCCGGCACGGCTTGGAACGATTCAATCGCGACCGCCTGGCCAAGGCAGTAAATTGAATTCCAGGTGGAAAAGGATGGTCATCTTTCAAGAGATGAGAGATGACAAGCATAAGGACCTTCAAATGCTCGGTCGTAAGATGCCCAAAACCAAGGGGCATGACGCCGCACAAACCGCTCCCATCAAAGCTGCCAGCGAGATCGCCGCTTTCCGCCTGACAGTCATCTTCATGCTGACGGTCATTCTGGCGTTTCTCGGCGTGGAAGGATGGCGAACCTGGCGTGACTATCATGCGGCCTTCTCGTCGGCGCGTGATTCGGTCACCAACCTCGCGCGGGCAACCGCGCAACATGCCGAAGACGCCATCCGCCAAGTCGATGTGCTGACCGCCGCCCTGGGCGAGCGCGTCGAAGGTGATGGCTTGCAAAACATTGACGTGCCGCGCATCCACAACTTGCTGGTGCAGCAGGCCAAATTGATGCCGCAGTTGCATGGACTGTTTATCTACGGCCCGGACGGCAAATGGATCGTCACCGACAAGGAAATGATCCCGGACCCTGCGAACAACGCCGACCGCGACTACTTCCAATATCACCGCGCCAACACTGATCGAAACGTGCGTATCGGTGATGTCGTCAAAAGCAA
Source organism: Pseudomonas triticicola (assembly GCF_019145375.1). Lineage (NCBI taxonomy): Bacteria > Pseudomonadati > Pseudomonadota > Gammaproteobacteria > Pseudomonadales > Pseudomonadaceae > Pseudomonas > Pseudomonas triticicola. Next base: position 2,065,957 of record NZ_JAHSTX010000001.1, read on the forward strand.
ATCCACCGACGACCTGATCATTCCCATTTCCCGCCGCTTGAATAACCCGGACGGCTCCTTCGCCGGCGTGCTGCTGGGGACGATCAAGGTCAGTTATTTCGTCGACTATTACGGCGATTTCAAGATCGACGACAAGGGTGCCCTGGTGCTGGCGCTGCGCAACGGCACCATTCTCGTGCGACGCCCCTTCATCGCTTCAGTAATCGGTCAGAGCCTCGCCGACAGTGAGGTGTTCAAGAACTACCTGCCCTTTTCCAGTCAAGGGATCGCCGAGGTCCGAGCCGTCGTCGACGGCACCCAGCGTCTTTACGGTTACAGAGCTTTGAGCACCTATCCGTTGGTGGTCGAAACCGGCCTTTCCCGCGAATCGATCATTGCGCCGTGGCGCTGGGACCTTATCAAAACCGGTTTCGTGTTGATGTCGGTGATTACCGCGTTCACGATCTTCGGATTGATCGTCTTGAGGCAACTGCGTCAACGGATGGTGATGGAAAAGGACTTGCGGCGTGCACATCAGGCCATGAAGGACATGGCCTTGACCGACAGCCTGACCGGGCTGGCCAACCGTCGCCGACTGGACACTGCCTTGATTGACGAAATTCGCCTGGCCAGACGCCAGGGTTCGTCGATCTCACTGATCATGATCGATGTCGATCACTTCAAGCTCTACAACGACAGCTACGGGCACGCGGCGGGTGACGATTGCCTGAGCGCCGTCGGCCAGGCGATTGCGCAAGCAGTAAAGCGACCGGGTGATCTTGCCGTGCGTTATGGTGGCGAGGAGTTTTCAGTGCTGCTGCCCAACACCGATATTCGCGGGGCGGCGCTTGTGGCGCAGGAAATTCTTGAGGCCATTCGATCCTTGCGGATGGAGCACAAAGCCCATCCGCTGGGTCACGTCACCGCCAGCGCAGGTATTGCGGTTGGCAAACCGGCCGAACAAGAAGTGAGCCCCGCCACTCTTATCGAGTCGGCTGACAAACTGCTTTATGCCGCGAAGCAGAAAGGCAGGGATCGCTACTGTATCGGCGAGGAAGTGCTCGGCGCCTAGCCACCGTTCCTCAACGGGAGCGCAGCATCACGGCAGCGCGAACCCGCTGCACGCCAAACACCGTCATGCGCAGAAATTCCTGGTGACTGACCGGCAAGTGTTGGCAGTCCAGGCCACGCTTGAGTTTGCTGTGGTCGACATCAGGATCGTGCAAGTAGACGAAGTCCTCGTCGCACCCGGTAATGATGACCCAATGCGGCGCTTTCAAGCGGGTGAATCGGTAGCTACTGATCAGCACCAGCGGTTTGTATCCGGCCGCCAACGCAGCGCCGATCTGCAGATAATCACCCAGAACCTGCTCGACTTGCGTGGCAGCCAGTTCCTGGGCAAACCCATCCTCGACCAGTTTCATGATCGACTTCTTTTCCGTGCTGCGTACGCCGTGAAGAAAAAGCGAGCCCGCGTGACTGACCTCAAGGCGCACATCGAAACCGCGCCGCCAGGCCGCCAGTGCAAGGCCCTGAGGACTGCAGCCACCGTGCCCCGCCGTCATGAAAATGGTGGTTGCCTCGCGCCACAACTGGATTTCCTCCGCTCGGGTCATGGCACGGTTCGCATCGATGGCGGACATGGCCATCAGCAGGCACGCTGCGCCGCAGGTGAACTCGGTGGTCTGCTGGTAATACGGCACTTGCCGGGCGGGGGCAGGTGTTTCGCGCAGGATGCGTTTCTCGTAGCGCAACGCCTCGCAGTGGTCCTCGTAGTAGTCCTCGACGCTGGCAAAGCGCTGATAGCCGTTGGCTTCGTAGAGGCGAATGGCAGCGCTGTTGTCAGCGCGCACCTCCAGACGCAGCCATGCGCAGTTGCGCGCCAATGCGCAGGCCTGGGCCTGTTCCAGCAGACGCTGGCCAAGCTCATGTCCGCGCCACGCTGGGCTGACCGCAATCGAATACAGGCGTCCAAGTGAGGTGCCTCGGTGAAAAAGCACCAGTGCATAACCGCAGAGGATTGCGCCCGAGGTAACGACAATCAACGCGGCGTTCGCTCGACTGAGCATCCAGCTGAAGTTGCGCTGATTCAACCGGTCGAGGGTAAAACACACCCGCTCCAATTCGACCAGATCGTCGATATCGTCCGTGGATGCAAAGCGAAAATCAAAAGACATGACCGCACCGTAAAGTTTGAGTAACGAACCGGGACAGACCGAAAGGCCCGTGATTTATTGAAGCGGCGTCTTCTTCAACAGGGATTCATTACTCATGTCAGCGGTGCAAGCCAACGTGAACGAAGTATTAGACAAAACCGAGCATTCGACAATCTCCCTGAGCGAGGAACCTCCCAGTCTCAAACCCTCGGGAAGTCGATTGCTCATACTGGTCGAACGCAAGGATGACTGGGCTGATTACCTGCCCAGCGAGAGCCTGATGCTGGCTCAGGATTACCTTGAACACAGCGATGATTTTCCTCATCGCACCCAGGTCATCAACCTCTGCCGCAATTACAAATACCTCGGTCAGGGCTATTACTGCTCATTGCTCGCCGAGGCGCGTGGGCACAAGGTTTTTCCCTCGGTGCGCACCGTCAGCGAGCTGGCGCGCAAAGCGCTTTATGGGGTCGGGCTGAATGATCTGCAACGCACCCTGGAGCGGGCGCTGGCCAACCACCCGTACGGCGAAACCGAGGCCTTCACGCTATCGCTGTACTTCGGCAAGGCCTCGATCGAGCCGCTGCAAGAGATCGGCCGTCAACTGTTCGAGGCGTTCCCCTGCCCTATCCTGCTGGTGGAATTCCGCCGTGGTGAGAGCTGGCAGATCGCAGGCATCAAAGCCGGTGCACTGCACAAACTTCGCGACGAACAGCAGCATATTTTCGCTGATGCACTGGACGCGTTCAATCGCAGAACGTGGCGTCAGCCCGCCTCCAAACGTGTGGCCCGCTACGACCTGGCCATCCTTCATGATCCTGACGAAGCCCTGCCGCCGTCTAACCCCGAGGCATTGCAGCGCTTCATCGCTGCGGGCGAGCAGCTGGGTATCGATGTCGAATTGATCGAGAAAAAGGACTACGCGCGTCTCGCCGAATTCGACGCGCTGTTCATCCGCGAAACCACGCGAGTGGATGATCACACCTATCGGTTTGCCAAGAAGGCTGAAAGCGAAGGCCTTGTGGTGATTGACGATCCGTCGTCGATCCTGCGCTGCACCAACAAGGTCTATCTGGCCGACCTGCTCAAGCGTCGCGGGCTGGGCATGCCGGCAACGGAAATCCTCTATAAGGATCGTCCGCAGGAACTCGAAAACGCAGGGCGTCGCCTAGGTTTCCCGTTGGTACTGAAAATCCCCGATGGCTGCTTTTCACGGGGTGTGATCAAGGTCGCCGATGCGCAAGCGCTGGCCACTGCCGCGCAGGAGTTATTCGAACACTCGGTGCTGCTGCTGGCGCAGGAGTACTGCTACACCGAGTACGACTGGCGCGTCGGCGTGCTCAATGGCGAGGCGCTTTATGCCTGTAGATACTTCATGTCCAAGGGGCATTGGCAGATTTACAACCACAAGGCGCTGCCCGGCGAGATCAACGGGATGTGCGAGGCGGTGCCCGTCGAGCAAGCCCCGCCCGCAGTCGTGCAACTCGCCGTCCAGACGGCTCGGCTGATCGGCGACGGCCTCTACGGCGTCGACCTCAAGCAGGCGGGCGATCGGGTCCTGGTCATCGAAGTGAACGACAACCCCAACCTCGATGCGGGTATCGAAGACGCGGTGCTGGGCGACGAACTTTATCGGCGCGTGCTGCAAGCGTTCACGCAAAGGCTCGAGCTCAAACACCGTGGCCAAGCGTGGTGAGCAATGATTGAAGGCTATTGCATTGATTGCGGCGCCCTGCACAGGACATCGGGGGACCAGGCGACTGTCTGGCTGTGTGTCGCCCCCGACGCAGCCGAGCAACTGGATTTGCACAGACGCCTGGGCATTGGCCCACAAGCGATAGAGTCGTCGCTGGACCCTGACGAAGTGGCCCGCATCGAGGTCAAGCCTGATCACCTGTTTATGATCTGGAAGCGCCCGGAAAGCTTCGACGGGCGCGCATTCAACGTTTCGTCCTTCGGAGTGGTGCTGAGCGAAAAACGCCTGGTGGTCATTTGCGCCAGCAACTCGTTGCTTTCGGGGCTGGAGCACGATGCGCAAATGACCGGGCCGCTGGACGTGCTGATGGCGTTACTCGCTGAAAGCGTTCATCACTATCTCGGGCATTTGCGCGTGGTCAAACAGATCGCGCGGGAGATTCAGCAGCAATTCACCCGGGCGATGGACAATCAGCAATTGGCGCAGATGTACAACCTGAGCGAAAGCCTCGTGTACTACGTCAACGCGATTCAAAGTAACGGAGCGGTGCTGACGCTGCTGCGCAACCACGGTCAGCGTCAGGGCTTCAGCGACGGTCAACTGGCTGCGCTGAACGATCTGATCGTGGAAAACGAACAAAGCTTTCAGCAGGCCAGAATTCACGCCAAGGTGTTCGCCAACCTCATCGAATCCCACGGCAATCTTGCCAACAACAGCATGAACCGGGCTCTGCGCAAGCTGACGCTGATCAATGTCGTATTCCTTCCCTTGAACCTGATCGCCGGCATCGGTGGCATGTCGGAGTTCAGCATGATGACATCCGGCGTTCCGTGGTGGATGTCTTTTCCCGTGCTGATCGCCTGCATGGGCCTCGTGGGCGCGGGGATGGTGCTGGTATTGCGGCGCATGGCCTGAATTCAGAGCACATTCTACCAACGCCTGCGCCGCATTCGAGCCTCAGTTAGTCCGGCTTACCACCCGGATATCCGTAATCCCTACCCGCTCAGCCTGCTCAAGAATCTGCTCTGGCGTCGAATCCGCCGTGGGCATGACCAGGCTGTTTTCGGCATCGCCCAGATGCAGTTCCAGCAGATGCATCGCCGCGTCGTGCTCGGCCAGTTGCGCTTCCTTGAGTTCGAGCAGATAAGTACGAGGCTCGCCGTTGAAACGGTATTCGATGTGATAGGTGTACATGATGTCGTCCGCGTCGGTGGGAAAAGGCAGTGTTTATCCTGACGCGACGGTCAGCTTTTAGTTCAACCTGACTGCCATTTTGCGTTTGCGAACAAACTTTTTGCGCAGCGAAGCGTCCTCTTCTTAACTCTCCATAACAGCTGATCACAGCTAAGGACTGGCAATGACCTTTTTCATCTTCCTTCTGGCCTGCGCGGCGGCGGCAACCACTGGCGTGATGTTCAAACCCGGCCCGTGGTATGAATCGCTGACCAAACCCTCTTTCACCCCGCCCAACTGGGCCTTTCCGGTAGCGTGGACGATCATCTACCTGCTGCTGGCCTGGGCCGGTTATCGCTTGAGCTTGATCCCCGGCAGCCAAACGGTGCTGGCCTTGTGGGCCGCGCAAATCGCCCTGAACACGCTGTGGACACCGGTGTTCTTCGGCGCGCATCAGGTGCTGGCGGCGCTGGTGATTCTGGCGGTGCTGTGGGTGGTGGTCGCGGTGATGGTCGTGCTCGCCCTGCAACTGGACGTGGTCACCGGGCTGATTCTGTTCCCGTATCTGGCGTGGCTGTGCGTCGCGCTGGCGCTGAACTGCTCGATCCTGATGAAGAATCGCCTGTGAGCGACTTCCCATGGCCGCAAGACGAGCGCGAGCTGGCGCAGGTTCGCGCGTTTAACAAAAAGCTCGCCTGGATGCCGCGTTTCAAGATTCGCAATCGCCTTACCCCGAGGTTGATTCAGGCGTTGCTGCGGGCGGGTCAGCTCGGCGGCGACGGCAAGCTGCGCCAGCATGGGCTGAGCGCCGAACGGAAGATCATCGACACGGTGCCCGTGCGCATCATTCGCCCCAAGGGCAAAGCCAGAGGCGTAGTGCTGGATTTCCATGGTGGCGGCTGGGTGATCGGCAATGCGCAGATGAACGACAACTTCAACATCGCCATCGTCAACACCTGCGACGTGGCGGTGGTGTCGGTTGATTATCGGCTGGCCGTGTCGACGCCAATCGAGGGCTTGCTGGAAGACTGTCTGCGCGCCACTCACGGCATCTTGAACGATGGCGAATTTGCCGGATTGCCCGTAGTCGTCGTCGGTGAATCGGCCGGCGGGCATTTGGCAGCCGCCACCCTGCTCGCGCTCAAATCTTCGCCGCAACTGCTACAACGGATCTGCGGCGCGCTGCTGTATTACGGCGTCTACGACCTGACCGGCACGCCCAGCGTGCGCAGTGCGCCAGCCGATACTCTGGTGCTCGACGGCCCCGGCATGGTCGAAGCGTTGCGCCTGCTCACGCCGGACATCAGCGACGAACAACGACGCCAGCCACCGCTGTCGCCGCTGTATGGTGATTTCAGCGGACTGCCACCAGCGCTGCTGTTTGCCGGCGACCTCGATCCGCTGCTGGATGACACCCGGCTCATCGCCGAGCGCTGGCAGCACGCGGCGCCGGTGGAGATGTACGTGCTGCCGGAGTGTCCGCATGGCTTCATCCACTTCCCCACCGCCACTGCTGACCATGTGCTGGGTTACAGCCGCAAATGGATTTCGGCGCGAGTGGCAAGCTACTCGGTGAAATCCGCCGAGATCAGCCCGGCGCTTTCGTAGCTGACGATTGCATGGCGAGCCGTAAAAAACCGAGACAAACAAAAGGCGCCCTCACCGGCGCCTTTTTTGTTTGCGCTGAACCCTGCGCGATCGTTCACCCAATGCCGATTGTGGCTCAAACCGTAAACAGTCTTTACCCAATCCGCGCCTATTTCCCCCGCCAGCCGCCGCATAGAGTTTGTTCCAGCAGCACACTCAACTTCAGCAAAGGAAAATACCCATGAAAGTCTCAATGCTCGTCCTCGCACTCTTCGGCTTCAGCTCGGTGGTCATGGCTCAGGACTCGACTACCACGCCTCCCGTCGAGCAATACACCTACGCCAGTCACCTCGACGTCGCCAAAATCATCTCGGAAGATCCCGTGCCGGATGTCTGCGCCGTAGTGCCGGTGCACATGACTTATCAGGATTCCCAAGGCAAACAGCACATCCTGCAATACGAGGTCATGGGCAGCGGCTGCAGCAACGGTTGATCGGGCCAATACCTCGCACACCCATTGCGTCTCAGAGTTGGCTCGCTGAGACGCAAATGCCTTTACCGCTTCAATCGATCAGCGCCTGAGCAGTGCTCGCCAACTGCGCGCCGACCCGGGCTTTCAAGGTATCGATGAATCGCGTGATCTTCGCATCGACAAACTGGCGAGACGTGTAGACCGCGTAAACATTGCGCTCGTAGGTGTGGTAATCGGGCAGCACCCGCACCAGCCTGCCGGTACGCAAATCGTCGATCGCCGTGAAGCCTGCCAACAGACCAATCCCCGCCCCTTCGCGAATGGCCACGGCCATTGCGTCCATATCGTTCACGCTGAAACTCGGCCCGCTCGGGATGAACGTCGCATCGCCCGCCTTGCTTTTGAGCTGCCATTCATCGCGCACGTAATCCACGGTACCGAGCAGCAGGCATTGATGATCGCAAAGCTGCTCCGGCGTTTTCGGTGCGCCATGCCGCGCCAGGTATTCCGGGGAGGCCACCAGTACACAGTGACTGACGCCGATCTTCTGGCTGACATACGCCGAATCCGGCAGCGTTCGCGCGATCAGAATGGACACGTCCAACTGATCCTCAAGCAGATTGGGCATGCGTTGGGAGAGCATCAAATCGACGGTCACTTCGGGAAACGCCTGGCGATATTCCAGCACCGCGCCGGTCACCAGTTGCCGCGCCAGTCCGGGCACGCAGTGCACCCGTAACGTCCCTCGTGGTTGCAAGGCGGCATTGCTCGCCTCGGCTTCGGCGCTTTCCAGGTCAGCGAGAATCTTCACGCAGCGTTCATAAAACCGCCGGCCCGCATCGGTCACCGAGAGACGCCGGGTCGAGCGCTGCAACAGCCGAGTGTCGAGCACGTTTTCCAACGCCGAGACCGCACGCGATACGTTACCGACGGTGGAGTCGAGATGGTTGGCCACGGCAGTGAAACTGCCCATCTCGACTACCTTGATGTACACCGACATGTTTGAAAGTTTGTCCATCATGATCGTCCTGTAGACCTGCCACTCACTGCGGATAACGTCGGATCCTACACGCTCGCTCCTGTGCTCGATATTACCTTCTGGGACAACAATGATTCCCTCGTGGCCGGCTAAATCAAACGGCACGCCTTCCATAGACTGGATTCCACGGGACGCCTGAACCGCTGCGTACAAGGCGCCGAATGAATCCTCAACCATGAAGGCGACATCCATGAACACTCCTTACGATCCGCTCTATCTCTTCATCGGTGGTCAATGGCTCACCGCCCAAGACCGCGCGACCGCCGCCGTGGTCAACCCGGCAACCGGCGAGGAACTCGGCCAGGTGCCACTGGCCACCGCCGAAGACCTGGATCACGCCCTCGAAGTGGCCCGACTGAGCTTCGACCAATGGCGCCAGACCGTGCCGGACCAGCGCGCAAAAATCCTCAAGCGCGCCGCCGACCTGATCCTCGAACGCGCCCCGCACATCGCTGCGCAAATGACGCTGGAAGAAGGCAAGCCACTGCGCGAAAGCCTCGATGAAGTGACCCGTGCGGCGGAATATTTCGAGTGGTTCGCCGAAAGCGCACGACGCATCGACGGCCGTGTCGTACCGGCCAATCGTCCGGGTGTACTGCAACTGGTCAAACGCCAGGCAATCGGCCCTGTGGCAGCGTTCACACCGTGGAATTTCCCGGCCATCACCCCGGCGCGCAAGCTCTCGGCAGCGCTGGCCGCCGGTTGCAGTGTGGTGCTCAAGCCCGGCGAGGAAAGCCCTTCCACCGCGCTGGCCCTGGCCCGGGCGCTGGACGATGCCGGTTTGCCCAAAGGCGTCCTGCAAGTGGTGTTCGGTGTGCCGGATCAAGTTTCCAGCCATTTGATTGCCTCACCGATCATTCGCAAAGTGACCTTCACCGGTTCGGTGCCGATCGGTCGGCTGCTCTCGGCCCGCGCTGCCGAAGGCGTCAAGCCGATCACTCTGGAACTGGGCGGCCACGGCCCGGTGCTGGTGTTTGCCGACGCCGACATCGAAAAGGCTGCTGTGGAAGGCGTCGCCAATCGCTTTCGCGGCACCGGTCAGGTGTGCATTTCCTCGACTCGTTTTCTTATCCAGCGTGAGGCCTACGCCGAGTTTGTCGAGCACTTCGTCGCAGCCACCCAAGCGTTGAAAATCGGCGATGGCATGGATCCGCAAACCCAGGTCGGCCCTCTGGCCAACCCACGGCAACTGGCGAAGATGGAGCAACTGATCGCCGACGCCGTCGAGAAAGGCGCGCGGGTGCTGGCCGGTGGCGAAGCGTTGCCGGGCGCAGGCTTCTTCTTTCAGCCCACCGTATTGGCCGATGTGCCGATGAGTGCGCGAATCATGCACGAAGAACCCTTTGGCCCCATCGCGATACTGATGCCTTTCGATGAGTTGAGCGACGGCCTGCAAGAAGCCAACCGCCTGCCCTACGGCCTCTCGGCCTACGCGTTCACTTCCAATGCGCGCACCGCGATCGACGTCGCCGATGGCCTGGAAGCCGGAATGATCGGCATCAACCAGTACCGCATCGTCGCCACCGAACTGCCGTTCGGCGGCATGAAGGAAAGCGGCCACGGTTCCGAAGGCGGCATCGAAGGCATCGAGCACTATCTCACCAACAAATTCATCAGCCAGGTTTAAGGGGATTTCCATGTCGACTATCGATTTCAGCAGCCCACGCGAAGCCGCCCGCGCCTTCACCCCGAAACTGGCGCAATTCGTGGACTCTACGCTGTACCCGCAGATCTGGAGTGACCCCGCCTTGTCACCCCGCGACCGCAGTCTGATCACTGTCGCTGCGCTGATTGCCGGCGGCCACTGTGAAGAATTACCCGCGCACCTGCGCCGCGCTGTCAGCAATGGCGTGAGCCATGAAGAGTTGTCGGCGGCGATCACTCACCTGGCCTTTTACGTCGGTTTCCCGGGCGCCATCACTGCCTCGGCCATCGCCAATGCCACCCTTGCCGACACGGAGCAACGCTGAGATGAAAGCCATCAACCTGAAAGCATTCGGTTCGGCAGAAGTGCTGCAACTTGGCGAAGCGCCCAACCCTGAAGTGCGCCCGACCGACCTGCTGGTGCGGGTCTATGCGGCCGGCGTGAACCGTGCCGACCTGACCCACCGAACCGGCGGCTACGGCCATGCGAACTTCGGCGACTCGTTGATCATCGGTCTGGAGATTGCCGGGGAAGTGCTGGAGACCGGCAGCGAGGTGAGCGGATTCGCCGTCGGCGACCGGGTAATGGGCGTGGTCGGCGGCGGCGCCTACGCCGAACTGGCGCGCATCGACTACCGCATGGCCATGCCGATTCCGGCACAGCTCGACTATGTGCACGCAGCGGCGATTCCCGAAGTGTTCGTCACCGCCCACGAAGCGATGCTGCACCTGGCCCGACTCAAGTCAGGCGACTCGGTGCTGATCCATGCCGCCGCCGGCGGCGTTGGTTCCGCTGCCGTGCAACTGGCCTACGCCACAGGCGCCACGGTGTACGCGACCACCGAAGGCAGCAAATTGTCGCGCGTCGAACATCTGGGCGCCGACGTGGCCATCGACTACAAGACCGAGGATTTCGCCGCAGTCATCGCCGACAAAACCCAAGGGCGCGGCGTCGATGTGATCATTGATTTTATCGGCGCGCCCTACTTCGCCCGCAACATCGCCTCGCTGGCCCACGGTGGTCGCCTGGTGCAGGTCGGCATTCTTGGCGGCGGCGGCAAGGTCGACGTGGAGCTGGAGCACATCCTCTACCGGCACCTGCAAATCATCGGCACGGTGATGAAGTCGCGCACCCAGCCGGAGAAGCACGCGATGATCCAGCGCTTTCGCGACCACTGGCTGAAACGCTTCGCTGGCGCTGCGAGTCTGGAACCGGTGGTGGACAGCACCTTTCCGTTGTCCCGCGCAGCCGATGCCCATCGGCGGATGGAATCCTCGCAGAATGTCGGGAAGATTATCCTGACGATGCAGCCGGAGGATTTGCGCTAAGGCAGGTCGATCAAATCTGGCCTTGCACCGTCCTGTTGCAAGGTCAGCGGCCAGCGCACTCAAGACTTAACACTGATCCCGCGAGCAGCAAAGACTTCACGCGCAGCCGTTATACCGTTCAAGGCACTGGGAAACCCTGCGTATACGGTCATTTGCAAGATCACATCGACCACCGCCTCCGGTGTGCACCCGACGTTCAGGGCTCCGCCGATATGCACTTTCAGTTGTGGCTGGGCATTGCCCAGTGCGGTCAATGCCGCAACGGTTGCCAGCTCACGAGTGCAGTGATCGAGCCCGGGGCGGGCGAAGACATCGCCGTAGGCAAAACTCAGAATCCAGTCCGCAAGCTCTGGAGCAGTATCCTTCAATGAATCAACCACTGCCTGACCAGGTCCGCCAGTAATCTGCGTCAGAGCGGCTTCTCCGCGCTCTCGACGATCAGTCATCTCCACCGGCGCTGCGACACCGGTCACGCTTGCGCCAATCAGTGTGGCGGACAGCAAGCGGTTGAAGCCGGGAAGTTTACGGATCATGGTGATGCTCCTTTTGCTCGAGTTGGTGGTAGATCTGAATCTTGTTATCCAGAACCTCCAGGGACTGGCTCAACTGGCTGATCTGCGCTTGCACGTCCCGGCGATGCTGCTCGAGAAGTTCGCGGCGTTCTGCCAGGGTCGAGTCGCCTGAACGGCGCAGTTCGGCATACCGCAGCATTTGCTGGATCGGCATTCCGGTCGCCTTCAGCCGGAGCAGAAACTCGGCCCACAGCACATCCTTCTCGGCGTACACCCGGTGGCCATTGCCACCGCGCCCAACCGGATCGAACAGCCCGATGCGCTCGTAATAGCGGATCGTGTGAGCGCTCAAATCAAGGCGCTTGGCCAACTTTGAAATTGTCAGTTCTGGATTCATGTCATCACCGTAAAGGTTTGAGCGCGCTCTAAGTCAATGGCTATTTTCCATCAAGCAGAATCAGGCAAATCGCCGACAGTATCCGCTTAACGCCGACACCGCCCTGCCCCCTAATCTGAACCCATGCAGAACACACCACTGCAACGGGTTAACCAGAGACTGATCTGAACGACCCGGACCTCAATCGAAATTTGACCGGAGTCACCGCCATGAAAACTGTAAGCCAACTGATCGCCGTCGCCACCTTCGCCCTCAGCGCCAGCGCATTCGCCGTACCGAGCAGTCAGGAAGATCGTTTGTTCACCCAGGTCAGCGAACCACAGCAGACTGTTGCTGCCGATGGCTCGCAGCGTACGCCCCAAGGCCAGGCTCTGGCTGAAAACGGCCGCACCCGCCTCGAGGAACAAGGCCTGGTTGAAGACGGTTATGACAAGACCCCACAAGGCCAGGCCATCGCTGCCGACGGCTCAGACCGCACCCCACTGGGTGAGGCCCTCGCTGCTGATGGATCGGACCGTACACCGGGCCGTCGCGCAGCATAAGCGCGTGATGCCGAGACAGGAAAAGTCCTGCGGGTTTCAGACCTGCAGGACTTTTCCGTTTTTTTAGGCAAGACCTGATCGAACACTCTATTGATAGGAACAGGCAATACTTCGATCCGATTCGGCATCGTCCGCCAGCGTTATCCGCCCTAGCATGGCCTCTCCCATCGCCTGCTGGAGTACAGATCCATGAAGACTCTTTTCATCACCGGTGTCAGCAGCGGCTTCGGCCAGGCGCTGGCCAAGGAAGCGCTCGCTCAAGGTCACAGGATTATCGGCACAGTGCGCAGTGAGTCCGCTCTGGCAGCCTTCGAAGCGCTGTCGCCCGAGCGCGCGCATGGAGTGGTTTTGGACGTTACCGAGTTCGATGCCATCGATGGGGTGGTTGCGGCAGTGGAGGATCGCCACGGCCCGGTGGACGTGCTGGTCAACAACGCAGGTTATGGCCATGAGGGGATTTTTGAAGAGTCATCGCTGCAAGAAATGCGCCGCCAGTTCGACGTCAACGTGTTCGGCGCGGTGGCGGTGACCAAGGCTTTCGTCGCGTATTTCCGCCAGCGCCGCGCGGGGCATATCCTCAACATCACCTCCATGGGTGGCTACATCACCATGCCGGGGATCGCCTATTACTGCGGCAGCAAGTTCGCTCTGGAGGGCATCTCCGACACCTTGAGCAAGGAGCTTGCGCCCTTCAATATTTTTGTCACCGCTGTGGCGCCGGGGTCATTTCGCACCGACTGGGCAGGCCGCTCGATGCAACGCACGCCGCGTAGCATCAGTGACTACGACGCAAGCTTCGATCCGGTGCGCAAGGCCCGGGAGGAGAAAAGTGGCCATCAACTGGGCGATCCGCAGAAAGCTGCACGGGTTATGCTGACGATCATCGACAGTCCAAACCCGCCGGCGCACCTGCTATTGGGCAGTGATGCGCTGGCGCTGGTGCGTGACAAGTTGCAGCAGACGGCGGAGAGTATTGAGCAATGGGCAGCGCTTAGCCGCTCGACGGATGGCTGAAAGATCAAAAGCACCCTCACCCCAGCCCTCTCCCGGAGGGAGAGGGAGCCGATCCGGGTGGATTCAACCCCCGCGTTCGGCACGATATTACAGGTCGGCGTAGTACCAGAAAGCACCACGGTCAGTCCCCTCTCCCTCTGGGAGAGGGCTAGGGTGAGGGCTCTGTCTGACACCCCGCCAATCAGCCAGACAGGTTCAAACCCGCCTTTTCACAAGGAAACCCACAGCCCATGCCGAAACCGAAAGACCCGCTCACAACGCGCATGGTCCAGCTAATGAGCCAGCTCGCCCCGCTGGAAGGTTACAACCTGAGCCCGCTGGACGATGTTCGTTTCCTGCGTTCCAACCGACCGCTGACCCGCACGCCGGTGTTGTACGAACCGGGCATCGTCATCCTTTGTCAGGGGCGTAAACGCGGTTATCTCGGCGATGAAGTCTACGTCTACGACGCTCAGCATTATCTGGTGGTGTCGGTGCCGGTACCCTTCACCATGGAAACCGACGCCAGCGAAGCCGAGCCGATGCTCGCGGTGTACGTGCGTCTGGATTTCGCCTTGGCCGGCGAGCTGATTCAGCAAGTGGATGAGCGGTGGGATTTCCCTACAGCGCAGCCGATGGGCATGTACGCCTCGCCGCTCGACGAACCGCTACGCCGGTCAACCCTGCGTTTTCTTGAAGTGATGAGCGACGATGCCGACGCGCAAATCCTCGGCCCGGCGATGCTGCGCGAGCTCTACTACCGTATTCTCACCGGCGAACAAGGTGGCACCCTGCGCGCCGCCATCGCCCAGCAAGGTCAGTTCGGCAAAGTGACCCGCGCCATCCGCAAGATCCACAGTTGCTATCACCAGCATCTCGACGTAGAAACCCTGGCCGAGGAAGCGCAGATGAGCGTGCCGAATTTTCATTTGCACTTTCGCAAGGTCACCGATTCCTCGCCGATGCAGTACCTGAAATCGACGCGGCTGCACCAGGCGCGATTGCTGATGCTGCGCAACGACCTGACCGCGGCAAAATCTGCGTTTCTGGTGGGCTACGAAAGCGCCTCGCAATTCAGCCGCGACTTCAAACGCCTCTTCGGCCGCACACCGCTGGCGGAAGTGGCGTGGATGAAACAAGCCTATGCGCTGCCGGCACCGACGAGTGCTTCGCCGTTTGTGTCGTCGCACTGATTTTCAGTGCCACGCTCCGCGCACTTATCGCAGCAAATTCCCCATCCGCATAGTGCTTGCCCCTTCCTGTGTTTCCTCGCCCAATCACACAGGTCAGCCACCTGCATCAGGATGGGATCATGAACACCACGGCCATTCCCGAAGGTTTCACTCCATTCACCCGCAGCAGTCCGTTGCTGGATCTGCTCGGCCCGATCTACGCCAGGGGTCAGGGGCTGCACTTGGAATTGGGTTTACTGACCGACTCCCGCCATGCCAATGGTCGCGGCACTTTGCATGGCGGTGTATTGGCGACATTGGCGGATGTGGGGATGGGCTACGCCATGGCCTTCTCCAGCGATCCGCCGCAGCCGTTGATCACGGCGAGCATGACCCTGGATTATCTCGGTGCGGTGCAAATCAACGAGTGGCTCGAAGTGCGTCTTGAACACTCCAGAAAAGGTCGCCAATTGGCGTTTGCTGGCGTCAGTCTGCACGTCGGTGAACGAACGGTCGCGCGCGCGAGTGCCGTGTTCGCGGTGCCGCTGAGCTGAAGCGCGAAACCTCAGTCTGACGCTTCAGAATCATCCCGCGCTGGAACAGGAATTTGCCATGAGGGTTTCTTGCCGATCTGGCTATCGAACGTGCGTCGCGCTTGGCGGAAACCCTCGACGTTTTCCACCACCCAAGTCCAGATCGGCGACATCCGCACCAGCAAGCCCATGCCCAATGGCGTCAGCTCGTACTCGACGTGCGGCGGCACCTGGTCGAGCTCGCGCCGGGTCAGCAGGCCGTCGCGTTCCAGCGCACGCAGGGTTTTGGTCAACATGCGCTGAGTCACGCCGGTCATCTGCCGTTTGATCTCAGCGTGACGCATCGTGCCGTACACCCCCAAGGCATGCAGGATGCCCAAAGACCAGCGACTGCCGGCGTGCGCGAGCACTTCGCGGCGCACGCCATCATCGTCTCGTCTGAGCGTCTGGCAGATTGCTTCTGCCTCACTGAGCGCTTGCTGATCAGTCATTTCTTCACTTGGTATCACGCGTGTGCCTTCTTCTGAGTGCTGCCCGATCGTGCCAGCATTTGCCGATCTTACATGCAGATCTCAGGAGACATCATGACCGAATCGAACCACCCTTCCCCGCAATCCATTCTTGTCCTGGGCGCAGGCGAACTCGGCCTGCCGGTTTTGCGCAACCTTGCGCGAGTGGCAAAGCGCTCGCCCGGCAGCACGATCAGCGTCCTGCTCAGGGCCTCGACGATCGACAGTCAGTTGCCGGCAAAGAAAGCCGAAATCGATGAACTGCGCAGTCTCGGCGTGCAGATGGTGGCGGCAGATCTGGTCAACGATTCGATCGACCAACTGGCCGAAGTCTTCGCTCCTTTCGATACCGTAATCGGCTGCGCCGGCATGGTCGCTGGTCGTGAGACGCCGATGAAGCTGGCGACCGCTGCGCTCAAGTCGGGCATCAAACGCTACTTTCCCTGGCAGTTTGGCGTGGACTTCGAAGTGATCGGCCGGGGCAGTCCGCAGGATCTGTTCGATGCTCAGCTCGACGTGCGCGAACTGCTGCGCGCGCAGGACAAAACCGAATGGGTGATCATCTCGACCGGCATGTTTACCAGTTTCCTCTTCGAGCCGGTGTTTGAAGTCGTTGATTTCGACAACGACACCGTTAACGCCCTGGGCAGCCTGGACACCAGCGTGACGCTGACGACCCCGGACGACATCGGCAAGCTGACCGCAGAAATCGTTTTCTTCGAACCGCGTTTTCGCAACGAGATCGTGTATCTGTCGGGCGACACGCTGACCTATGATCAGGTCGCGGGCCTTCTCGAACGCGTGCTCGGACGGCCCTTCAAGCGTAACGTCTGGACGGTGCCGCACCTGATGCAGGAACTGGAAAAAGACCCCACTCACCACATCAAAAAATACCGCGCGGTGTTTGCCCAAGGTCGAGGTGTGGCGTGGCCGAAAGCGGGCACGTTCAATGAGCAGCGGGCGATACAGGTCACGACGGCCGAGCAGTGGGCGCGGGAAAATCTTGGGCTGTCTGAAACCTCGTAAAGCTTAGTAGCATGTGGCCACTTTTCGGTATCATCTGCTTTTGAAAAAGTCCGATGGTATCCAGGAGCAGTACATGTACGGGAATGGCAGATTTGGCTTGACGCTTTTGGCTGGAGCATTGGCACTGAGCGGTTGTACTTCACTGTTTCAGGGTAAACAGTATCAATTTCCCCGGCAGGATGAACCCTCGGCGACGGTCAGGCTTAAATATGAAAGCGGCACTAACCTCGATGCGATGACCTTCAACGAATCGGGATGTTACGCAGGCTTCACGCCTTTGCCCTATACCGAGGGTTTTATCCAATCGCCGGTAGCTGTCGACAAAGAGCTGGTTTTGACTTACCGGCAAACAGTTGGTGGAAAGTTTTGCCAGATACCCTTCTCTTTCACCCCTCAGGCTGGGGCCAGCTATACGTTGAAGTCGGGCTACTGGACTGAACCCAAGGCTGGCCTTCTCCCGATCTTCACCTTCAATCAACAATACTGCGGCCTGGGGGTAGTCAAAAAAATCGGATCTCAGGAAAGCATCGAACCCATCAAGCAACTGCGTATCAAAACCGCTTTTGCATGCCTCAGATTCGTCGAGTGAAAACAACAACCTGTCTCGCTCGGCGCCCAGTAAAGAACATCCTGGTCCATCATTCTGCGGTGGCCCTTTGTAACTGGGAGCCGACACTCGACAATACTTCGCTGGCGACCGTTTACTGGCTGGAAACACCCTGGCGCTTGGCATATTCCTGCGCGAGGCTCTGGGCGGTTTGTTGAGCATATTCAATACAGGGTTCAATTCTGCTTCGCACCCCAATCTCCTCGATAGCGGCTATATACGCACTCTCGGTCAGGCACTTTTCAACCAGGGCGCTCGCAAGCGGCAAAGACACTGCTGGCAACGCCGGAATAAATTCCCGGACAAAATCGGCAGCACTGGCAAGCCGGTTGGCATCGGTTGCAAAGGCCCATTCGCGCAGACTCACGTCATGCAGGTTGCCGCCTTCATCCCAGCCGTCGGCAAAACGGTCTGTTTTTCCGCAAGCGCCCAGCACGCCGCAAACCAATAAGACAAGCAACCCATTCAGCGTTTTCACGAACATCGATACTCACTGTATTCAGACTGAAAAATGAAGAGCTGCAAATGATAGCAATATGATTGCATTTGCGTGCACAGAATCAGATCCGATGAAAAGACGCCACCTCTTACATCCGATGCTGCTCCAGCAAAAAATCCACAAACAAGCGCACCCGCACCGGCATCGCCGCGCCGCCGACGAACACCGCATGAATCGGTTCCTCATCGCCCGGGTTAAACGCTTGGAGCAGCGGGATCAGCGCGCCGCGCTGCAAGTCTTCCCTGACGGTGAACTCGCCAATCCGCGCAATTCCGGCGCCGAGTCTGGCGAACTGGGCCAGTGCTTCGCCGCTGCTGCATTCGATGTTGCCGCTGACTTTCAGCGAGAACTCCTTGCCGTCGCGGATAAACGGCCAGTTGGCTTCGGCGCGGCGGAAGTTGAAGCGCAGGCAGTTGTGCTTGAGCAGGTCTTCCGGTTCGAGAGGTGTGCCGTGACGTTTCAGATAGTCGGACGATGCGACCACGACTTGGCCGGTGTGGCCGAGTCGGCGTGCGGTCAACGGGCTGTCGGGCAGATGGCCGAAGCGTATGGCGACGTCCGCCTGGCCGGCGAGGATGTCGACTACTTCGTCGCCGAGGCTGAGGTCGACGACGATGTTCGGGTAACGGGCGGTGAAAGCTGCGACCAGCGGCACAATGGTCAGCCGTCCATGGCCAAGGGCGGCACTGACACGCAAGCGGCCCTTGGGTACGCCTTGGTCGGTAATGGCCCCTTCCACTTCGTCCATGTCGGCGAGAATTCGCCGGGCACCGCGCAGGAAGGCCTCGCCCTCGACGGTAAACGTCAGCGCGCGGGTCGTGCGCAGCAACAGACGAGTGCCGAGTCGTTGTTCGGCGCGGGCGATGATCCGACTGACCGCCGAAGGCGTCAGCCCCAACGCACGCGCAGCCGCTGAGAGGCTGCCCTCCTGCGCCACGGTGACGAACACGCTCATTTCCCCTGACCTGCCGTTGAAGTCCATTCGTGCCTCTTACGCAAAGGTGATTGCCAAAATCGCCATCTACCGCCGGAAAACGATGGATCGTAGCATTGGCGGCATAGATGAGGAGACTTTCCATGCGTATCAATCCACCACTTGTTGCACTCGCTGTCGGCGCCTTTGGCATCGGCGTCACCGAGTTCGCGCCGATGGGCATGTTGCCCGGCATCGCTGCCGATCTCGGCGTTTCCATTCCCGCTGCGGGGTTGTTGGTCAGTGCCTACGCCTTGGGCGTGCTGCTCGGCGCGCCGCTGATGACCCTGACCACTGGCAAGATCCCGCGGCGCTATCTGCTGATCGGGCTGATGGCGATTTTCACCCTGGGTAACCTGATGTCGGCGCTGGCCACCGATTACTCCAGCCTGATGGTCGCCAGGGTGATCACCTCGCTCAATCACGGCGCATTCTTTGGGGTCGGTTCTGTGGTCGCCGCCAGTGTGGTCGCGCCGGAAAAACGTGCCGGCGCCGTGGCGGCGATGTTCATGGGCCTGACGTTGGCGACCATCGGCGGTGTGCCGCTGGCGGCGTGGTTTGGTGAGCTATTCGGCTGGCGCACGGCGTTCTGGGGCATTACCGGTCTCGGCGTGCTGACCATGATCGCCTTGTGGTTCGCCCTGCCCAATCTGAAAGCAGAGCAAGGCGCGGGTGCGCTGGCGGAAATACGTGTATTGGGCCGCGGTCCGGTGTTGGCCGCGCTGGCCCTGACCGTGGTCGGCTCGAGTGCGATGTTCACCGTGTTCACCTACATCGCGCCGATTCTCAGCAGCGAGACCCACGCCTCCGCCGCGTTCATCACCGCCATGCTGGTGTTGTTCGGAATCGGTTTGACGCTGGGCAACATGTGGGGTGGCAAGGCTGCCGACCGTTCGATCGACCGCACCCTGATCGTGTCGCTGAGCGCATTGATTGTGGTGTTGCTGGCGTTCACGGTGCTGATGCGCTGGCCGCTGCCGGCCGCCGTGGCCATTCTGATCTGGGGTATCGCCAGCTTCGCCCTGGTGCCGCCGCTGCAGATGCGCGTGATGGAAGC
Organism: Pseudomonas triticicola; assembly: GCF_019145375.1. Taxonomy (NCBI): domain Bacteria; kingdom Pseudomonadati; phylum Pseudomonadota; class Gammaproteobacteria; order Pseudomonadales; family Pseudomonadaceae; genus Pseudomonas; species Pseudomonas triticicola. Next base: position 2,085,852 of record NZ_JAHSTX010000001.1, read on the forward strand.
CGCCAAAGACGCGCCGAATCTAGCTTCGGCGGTGAACATCGGTGCGTTCAATTTTGGCAATGCGATCGGCGCGGCGCTGGGCGGCGCGGTGATCAATGCCGGGCTGGGTTATCCGGCGATTTCCCTGGCCGGCGCGGCGATGGCCGGTCTGGGGTTGCTGATGGTGCTGACGTTTGCCTGGCGTTCCAGAGCCAATGCTGCTGCGCTGGCGTGAGCCATGCGCAGCGCTACGCCCCGCCCTGCTGATACTCACGCGGCGTGCAGCCGAACTCGCGACGGAACACCGTGTGCAGGTACTGCGCCGATTTGAAGCCGCACGCCTGGGCAATATCGGCAATCGCCGCATCGGTGTTCTTCAAACCGCTGGTAGCCGCCGCCAGTTTGAAACGCAGAATCTCGTCATGCACGCTGCAACCGCGCTCAGCGCGGAAATGCGCTTCCAGCGATGAACGCGACACGCCGACATAGGCCGCCACCTGCGCGGTCTTGATGCCTTGGCAGGCATATTGGCGGATGAACAGCAGCGCTTGCATGACGTAGGGATTGCCCAGCGGTTGGTGCAGGCTCGACACCTGCACGTTGACCGCGTCCGGCGGAATCAGGATTTGCGTGCCGGTGGACGGCATGCCGTGGAGCATCTGGTGCAGCAATTGCGCGGCGGTGCGGCCCATGGTTTCGGTGCCCTGAATCACCGAACTCAGCGGTACGCGAGTCAGGCTGCGGGTCAGCGGGTCATTGTCGATGCCGATCAGCGCGACCTGCTCCGGCACGGCGATGCCGGCGGTCAGACAGGCTTGCAGCAACTGCCGGGCACGGGCGTCGCTGACGGCGATGATGCCGATCGGTTTGGGCAGGCTGTGCAGCCAGGCGATCAGTTGTTCGACGGCGCTGTCCCACAGCGGTGCGCTGGTGCCCATGCCGCGATAGATCTCGGCATGCAGGCCGTCGCGCTGCATCAGTTTGCGAAAGGCTTTTTCCCGCTCCTGCGCCCAGCGATTGGCCTGCGCCTCCGGCAGACTGAAACAGGCAAAGCGCTGCAACCCCGCCTCGACCAGATGCGAGTAAGCCAGAGTGATCAATGCGTTGTTATCGGTGGCGACATAGGGAATCGCTTTCGGATAGGCGCGAGGATCCTCGTAGGAACCGCCCACCGCCACCACCGGCAAATGAATGTCGGCCAGCGCCTCGCCAATCAGCGGATCATCGAAGTCGGCAATGATCCCGTCACCCTGCCAGCGCTCGATGCCTTTCAAGCGGCAGAGAAAGTCCTCTTCCAGAAACAGGTCCCAGGAAGCGCGAGTGCTGCTCAGGTAGTTGCCGATGCCGCTGATGATTCCACGGTCGTAGATCTTGCTGCCGTTGAACAACAGGGCGATGCGGTGCACGGGCGGTAGGCTCTTCATTCAGTATCCGGATTTTGCGTCAAGCCATTCGCGAGCAGGCTCGCTCCCACACAGTTTTGTGAACGACACGAATCAAATGTGGGAGCGAGCCTGCTCGCGAAAGCGGCCTCAAATTGTTTTTGTACTGTTCCAGGCCGCCATGTCACGGCAACGATGGACACAGACTAGGCCTGCGAGCGCTGAAGCTCAATACGCAAAATCGCACTCGCAGTTGAGGCTTTTCATAATCAGCGGGCACGGGGCCGTTGCTAGTATCGAGACACCGCCAAGAACAACAAGGACAAGGTCCATGCAGTATTTTCCCAATATCGAGCCGGTTCGCTACGAAGGCCCGAACAGTGATTCGCCCCTCGCTTTCCGCCACTACGACGCCGACAAGCTGATCCTCGGCAAACCCATGCGTGAACACCTGCGCATGGCCGCCTGCTACTGGCACACCTTCGTCTGGCCGGGCTCCGATGTGTTCGGTGCCGGCACCTTCAAACGCCCGTGGCAACGCAGTGGCGAACCGATGGAACTGGCTATCGGCAAGGCTCAAGCCGCATTCGAGTTCTTCAGCAAACTGGGCATCGATTACTACTGCTTTCACGATACGGACGTCGCCCCGGAAGGCAACTCGCTGAAGGAGTACCGCGAACACTTCGCGCAAATGGTCGACCGCCTTGAGCAACATCAGGAACAGAGCGGTATCAAGTTGCTCTGGGGCACCGCCAACTGCTTCAGCAATCCTCGTTTTGCCGCCGGTGCCGCGAGCAATCCCGATCCGGAAGTGTTCGCCTGCGCCGCCGCGCAAGTGTTCAGCGCGATGAACGCCACCCATCGGCTCAAAGGTTCCAACTACGTGTTGTGGGGTGGCCGTGAAGGCTACGAAACCCTGCTCAACACCGATCTGAAACGCGAGCGCGAACAACTCGGGCGCTTCATGCGCATGGTGGTCGAGCACAAGCACAAGATCGGTTTCACCGGCGACCTGCTGATCGAGCCCAAGCCGCAGGAGCCGACCAAGCACCAATACGATTACGACAGCGCCACGGTGTTCGGCTTCCTCCAGCAGTACGGCCTGGAGAAGGAAATCAAGGTCAACATCGAGGCCAACCACGCGACACTGGCCGGCCACAGCTTTCATCACGAAATCGCCACCGCCGCCTCGCTGGGAATTTTCGGCAGCATCGACGCCAACCGTGGCGATCCGCAGAACGGCTGGGACACCGACCAGTTCCCCAACAGCGTCGAAGAAATGACCCTGGCGACCTATGAAATCCTCAAGGCCGGCGGTTTCAAGAATGGCGGTTTCAACTTCGACTCCAAGGTGCGCCGGCAGAGCCTCGACGAGATCGACCTGTTCCACGGCCACGTCGGCGCCATGGATGTTCTTGCCCTGTCGCTGGAACGTGCCGCCGCGATGGTCGAGAACGATCAATTGCAAACCCTCAAGGACCAACGCTACGCCGGCTGGCGTCAGCCGTTCGGGCAAGCGGTGATGGCAGGAGACTTCAATCTTGAGTCACTGGCAGAGCACGCGTTTACCAACGAGTTGAACCCGCAAGCCGTCAGCGGCCGCCAGGAAATGCTCGAAAACATCGTCAACCGTTACCTGTATCGCTGATCGCCAAGGGAGGCTGCCGACGCAACGACGCTGTGACAATTGCACGACAATTCTGTGCCTGCTGCGTCGGCAGATTCTCTACAGTTCTACCAGCCCGATTCATCGTCAGGCCGTGTCTTTCCAACAAAAATAAAAGGACGCACCACCATGAAGAACTTGAAACGTACGCTGTTGGCCAGTGCCCTGGCGTTCTTGGCCCTGCCGGTAATGGCCGACGCCACCCACCCAAAAATCGGTTTCTCCATTGACGATCTGCGTCTGGAACGCTGGTCGCGCGACCGCGATTACTTCGTCGCGGCGGCGGAAAAAATGGACGCCAAAGTCTTCGTGCAATCGGCGGACGCCAACGAGCAGAAGCAGATTTCGCAGATCGAAAACCTCATCTCTCGCGGCGTCGATGTGATCGTCATCGTGCCTTTCAACGCGACAGTGCTGACCAACGCCGTGGCCGAGGCGAAGAAAGCCGGGATTAAAGTGGTGTCTTACGACCGGCTGATTCTCAACGCCGATGTCGACGCCTATATCTCCTTCGATAACGAAAAAGTCGGCGAGATGCAGGCCGGCGGCGTGCTGAAAGCAGCGCCCAAGGGCAATTACTTCTTGCTGGGTGGCGCGCCGACCGACAACAACGCCAAGATCCTCCGTGAAGGCCAGATGAAGGTGCTGCAACCGGCCATCGACAAGGGCGATATCAAGATCGTCGGCCAGCAGTGGGTCAAGGAATGGAACCCGACCGAAGCGCTGAGCATTGTCGAAAACGCCCTGACACGTAACAACAACAAAATCGACGGCATCGTCGCCTCCAACGACGCCACCGCTGGCGGCGCCATCCAGGCACTGGCCGCGCAGCAACTGGCCGGCAAGGTGCCGATTTCCGGTCAGGACGCCGACCTCGCAGCGGTCAAACGCGTGATCGCCGGCACGCAAACCATGACCGTGTACAAACCGCTGAAACTCATCGCCTCCGAAGCGGCCAAGCTCTCGGTGCAACTGGCACGCAACGAAAAACCGGCCTACACCTCGCAGTACGACAACGGCAGCAAAAAGGTCGACACCATCCTGCTCACGCCAACGCCGTTGACCAAGGACAACATCGACTTGCTCGAACAGGACGGCTTCTACACCAAGGCGCAGATTGCCGGGCAGTGATCCGGTCGTAAATCTTGATCAGACCTGTGGGAGCGAGCCTGCTCGCGAAAGCGGAGTGTCAGTCAGTAAAGCTCTGTCTGAAAAGGCGCCTTCGCGAGCAGGCTCGCTCCCACACAGGTTCAGTGGTGTTTGAGTCCCTGGTATACGAGCCTTTTCCATGTCCGACTATCTGCTGCAAATGAACGGCATCGTCAAAACCTTCGGCGGTGTCAAAGCGCTCAACGGCATCGACATCAAGGTCAGGCCCGGTGAATGCGTGGGCCTGTGCGGCGAGAATGGCGCCGGCAAGTCGACACTGATGAAGATCCTTTCGGCGGTCTATCCCCATGGCACCTGGGACGGCGAAATTCTCTGGGACGGGCAACCGCTCAGGGCGCAGTCGATCAGCGAAACCGAGGGCGCCGGCATCGTCATCATCCATCAGGAACTGACCCTGGTTCCGGATCTGTCGGTGGCGGAAAACATCTTCATGGGCCATGAGCTGACGCTGCCCGGCGGGCGCATGAACTACCCGGCGATGATCCACCGTGCCGAAGCCTTGATGCGTGAATTGAAAGTGCCGGACATGAACGTTTCGCTGCCGGTTTCGCAGTACGGCGGCGGCTACCAGCAACTGGTGGAAATCGCCAAGGCCCTGAACAAACAGGCGCGTCTGCTGATTCTCGACGAACCCTCCTCGGCCCTGAGCCGCTCGGAAATCGAAGTGCTGCTGGACATCATCCGTGACCTCAAAGCCAAGGGCGTCGCCTGCGTCTACATCTCGCACAAACTCGATGAAGTCGCCGCCGTGTGCGACACCATTTCGGTGATCCGCGACGGCAAACACATCGCCACCACCGCCATGGCCGACATGGACATTCCACAGATCATCACGCAGATGGTCGGGCGCGAAATGAGCAACCTCTACCCCAGCGAGCCGCATGCAATTGGCGAGGTGATTTTCGAGGCGCGCCACATCACTTGCTACGACGTCGACAACCCCAAGCGCAAACGGGTCGACGACATTTCCTTCAGCCTCAAACGCGGCGAGATTCTTGGCATTGCCGGGCTGGTCGGGGCCGGGCGCACCGAGCTGGTCACCGCACTGTTCGGCGCTTACCCCGGCCGCCATGAAGGCGAAGTCTGGCTGGACGGCCAGCCAATCGACACGCGCACGCCGCTGAAAGCGATTCGCGCCGGCCTGTGCCTGGTGCCCGAAGATCGCAAGCGCCAGGGCATCATTCCGGATCTCGGTGTCGGTCAGAACATCACCCTCGCCGTGCTCGAGAGCTATTCGAAAATGACCCGCATCGATGCCGAAGCCGAGCTGGGCTGCATCGACCGGGAAATCTCCCGTCTGCATCTGAAAACCGCAAGTCCGTCCCTGCCAATCACCAGCCTGTCGGGCGGTAACCAGCAGAAAGCCGTGCTGGCGAAAATGCTGTTGGCCAAACCGCGCGTGCTGATTCTCGACGAGCCGACCCGAGGCGTGGACGTCGGCGCCAAGTACGAGATCTACAAGTTGATGGGCGCGCTGGCCGCCGAGGGGGTGTCGATCATCATGGTTTCATCGGAACTGGCCGAAGTACTCGGCGTCTCCGACCGCGTATTGGTGATCGGCGAAGGCCAGTTGCGCGGCGATTTCGTCAACCATGAACTGACCCAGGAACAGGTACTCGCCGCCGCCCTCAGTCAGCCGGGCAGCCATAACAATAATGATCGGAAAACCGCGTAAATGAATCAGGTCAAACAACTGTTCACTCGCTACAAAATGCTCGCGCTGGTATTCGCCGTGGTGCTGATCTGGCTGTTCTTCAGCTGGCAGACCGAGGGCGGCTTCCTTACCCCGCGCAACCTTTCCAACCTGCTGCGGCAGATGTCGATCACCGGAATTCTGGCCTGCGGCATGGTGCTGGTGATCATCAGCGGCGAGATCGATTTGTCGGTGGGTTCATTGCTCGGCCTGCTCGGCGGCCTCGCGGCGATACTCGACGTGGTCTATCACATTCCACTGCTGGCGAATCTCAGTCTGGTTGCCCTGTGCGGCCTGATGATCGGTCTCGCCAACGGCTACATGGCGGCGTACTTGCGCATCCCGTCATTTATCGTCGGCCTGGGCGGCATGTTGGCGTTTCGCGGCATTTTGCTGGGGATCACCGGCGGCACCACCATCGCCCCGGTATCGCCGGAGCTGGTCTATGTCGGCCAAGGTTATCTGCCCCACGCGATCGGCACTGGCCTGGGTGTGCTGCTGTTTGCGCTGACAGTGTTCCTGACCTGGAAACAACGACGCAATCGCGCCCTGCATGGCCTGGCGGCGCATTCACTGGTGCGTGATGTTGTGCGCGTGCTGGTGATCGGCGCGGTGCTGGCCGGTTTCGTCCAGACCCTCAACAGCTATGACGGCATTCCGGTGCCGGTGCTGCTGTTGTTGATTCTGCTCGGCGTGTTCAGCTACGTCACCAGCCAGACCGTGTTCGGCCGCCGGGTCTATTCGGTCGGCAGCAACATGGAAGCGACGCGCCTGTCCGGCATCAATGTGCAAGCGGTCAAGCTGTGGATCTTCGGCATCATGGGCGTGATGTGCGCCCTCGCCGGCGTGGTCAACACCGCACGCCTCGCCGCCGGCTCACCGTCCGCCGGCAGCATGGGCGAACTCGACGCCATCGCCGCCTGCTTCATCGGCGGCACCTCCATGCGCGGCGGCTCCGGCACCGTCTACGGCGCCCTCCTCGGCGCGCTGGTGATCACCAGTCTGGACAACGGCATGTCCATGCTCGACGTGGATAGTTACTGGCAGATGATCGTCAAGGGCAGCATTCTGGTGTTGGCGGTCTGGGTGGATGTGAGTACGCGCACGGCGCGGCGTTGATCGCGGCAAACCTGGAGGGATCTGCTTCAAAAGGGAGCAAGAACGCAAGCCGCTGCTACGCTACGTAACACAATATTATGGAATACCAGATACCACAAAACATTGCTTTGAACGCTTGGTCCGCTCTGGCTCAATGGCTTCGAAGGCCTTGCACAGCTTGGCCCGTATCTTGCTCCTCCAGTGCATATCGCGCTCAAGGTCTATGGCCATGCCTGCATCCTCCGCAAATTTCGGCGACGCTCACACCCGCTCTTCAAGCGCGGTGTGTGCGTTGCCGTGCGCAGCCATGGCGCGTTATCTCCGTCGATTTCGCTCTTCGTCCTCCATCGTGCTGCCGCAGCTGCCATCCTGCGTGAGCGCGAAGCAAAACGGTTTCTGGCAGATAGTCAGGTAACACCTCCCCACGAGAGTCTCTCTCGATCTCTCGCAGTTTCCGCCTTGGCGGATCGCTGCGCACCGTCATTACCGAGTTTCCTGGTGAGTCCCTCCGGCTCGCCCGACGCTCTGCATCCGGAACAAACCTGATGAACCAAAACACCGCCTTGCTTGTGATCGATATGCAAAAGGAAGATGGCTTCCCGCTCGAACGCTTCGATCAAGTGGTCGATAACGCCGCATCCCTGATCGATCGCGCTCGCCAGTTGCACATCCCGATTTTCTACACCCGCCATGTCAACGACGCTCCGGGCCGCGATCTGGCGCTGGGCGAACCGGTAGACGACCAAGGCAGGCCAACGACTTACCGCGCCGGCACATTTGCGATCGAGATCATTGACGCCCTGGCGCCTCGAGACGCTGACGTCGTCATCGATAAACGCCGCTACAGCGCCTTCCACGGCACCCGTTTGGCTCAGATGCTCAACCGCCGAGGCATCAAACACCTGGTGGTCATCGGCGTGCTGACGGATGTGTGTGTCATGAGCAGTCTGTTCGACGCCTATCAGCACGACTTCCAGGTCAGCCTTGTCGCTGACGCCTGTAGTGCGACTACAGAGGGAGCGCATTACTCGGCACTGTTCATCCTTTCCAACTGGCTGTACGGGCTGGAGCTCTTTACCACCGAGCAGTTGTCGAGACGCTGGAACAACGAGCCGGCAACATCGCTTCGAACCGCCGAACCCGATCACCTCGCCTTCCAGCCAGATGAATTCCCACACGTCGTAGCGCGCTTTCAACGCCGCCTCGTCGACGCCTGCTGAACGGAGAACAGACATGAAAGTTGAAAAACGCAGCATCGACTTTATCCCAGAGAGCGAGCGTCACGGTCGGCCCCGTTCTCTGTTCTTCGTCTGGTTTGGTGCCAACGCCAACATCACCACGGTAGCGGCTGGAGTGTTGCCCATCAGCCTGGGACTCAATCTTTTCTGGAGTGCGCTATCGATCCTTATCGGTTCGCTGATTGGTGCAATCTTCATGGCTTCGCACTCCGCGCAGGGACCGAGACTGGGTATTCCGCAGATGATCCAGAGCCGGGCACAATTCGGGGTTTTCGGCGCTATCGTCCCGCTGCTGTTCGTCATGCTTATCTACTTGGGCTTTTTCGTCAGCAACACGCTGTTGGCTGCTCAGGCGGTGAGCGACCTGAGCCCGTTGAGCACCGCTGGCAACATCGCTCTGCTGGGCGCGGCATGCTTCCTGGTCGCGCTGTTCGGCTACCAACTGATTCATCGCGTGCAGAAGCTGCTTTCGCTGATTTCGATTGCGGTGTTCGGCATCGCCACCCTGCTCGCCCTCGCGCTGCCGATAGAGGCCGGCCAATGGACCGCGCAGGGTTTCAATCTGGTCAGCTTCCTCGCCTCCGTCAGCATCGCGGTCACTTGGCAACTGTCCTACGCACCTTACGTGGCGGATTACTCTCGCTATTTGCCGAGCGCCACATCCACCCGCCAAGTGTTTTGGTACAGCTATGCCGGTACCGTGATCGGCGGAAGCTGGATGATGTTGTTAGGCGCCGTACTGGCCAAGGGCATGGTGGGGTTCTCCGATAATGTCGGGCTGCATCTGATAGGCCTGCTCGGAGGAGGCACCCTGCTGATGGTGGCATTCGTGCTTTACGGCCAGATCGCCATCAACGTGTTCAACCTGTATGGCGCTTTCATGTCGACGGTCACGATGATCGAGCCTTTCTCTGCGCTCAAAATCACCCCGTCTGTACGTGCGGGATTCCTGCTGATCATCTGCACGACCGCTACCGGTTTATGCACTCTGGCGCAGGACGACTTTCTGCAGTTCTTCCTGAATTTCATTTTTTTCATGAGCTACTTTCTGATCCCCTGGACGGCGATCAATCTTGTCGACTATTACGCGCTGCGCAAAGGCGTTTACCGGATTGCCGACATCTTCGATCCGGCAGGCATCTACGGTCGGGTGAACTGGACAGCAATCGCAGTATTCCTTTGCACCATTGCTCTGGAGATTCCGTTCATGAATACCTCCATGTACGTCGGGCCTGTTGCCACCAGCCTGCAAGGCGTAGACCTGGCGTGGGCCGTTGGCTTGCTGTTCCCTGCGTACGCTTATTACGCCCTCATGCGCCGGCGCGGTTCGCTGTTGATCAAGGCATCGCAAGTTTGATGCTCGCAGGCTAAGAGCGTTTGTGCTCTTTTATCAGAACAGTACTGAGGCCCGTATTCACGGGCCTCTTACTTCCTGTGCAAGTTTGTGTAACATCCGGGCAACTGGACGATTCGATTTATACGTAAGTCAAAAAAATTACTGGCAGTGATTTATTGTCAGGGACATGATCAACGGCCCAACCCAACTCTCTGCAGTTGTACAAGCGCAGCGGTAATCGTTGAGCCTTGCTGAATTTCATCAGCCGCCTCGTCTGCGAGCTGAAGCGAACATCAGCGTTTCGCTGATGGCTTGAACTGACGATCAATGTCCAACATCTTCGCGGCACACAAGGCCAGGCGCTGACTGATCACCCGCTCCTGCTCGTTTTTGAGACATTTCTCACAAAGCCCGGCATGTCCGGCACTTGCCTTGTGACGCTCCGCTTGCGGCGAGGTTTTGTACAGCTTATTGCACTTTGTACAAGTGTGGCGCAGCTCGTCGTTTTCCATGGAGGACTTGGCGATATGAGAATCCCGCGCCGCCAACCTGGGGCCTATCTGCCCGGCTCACCTTCAGCAGCGGGCACTTGAAATTCAAACACCACTCATTGCCGGGTAATCCCCATACCGTTCACGGCCCTGACGGAACCACGTACTCAGTTCACTCGCCACTGTTTTGCGGCTTTCTGGTCAATTCCCCGGCAAATCAGAGATTTCTGCCTAGACTTGAACATGTCTCGGCACTTGAACGCGTTCAGCGCGTCGAGCGGTCATCAAAATAAAAACAAGAGGAATCACCCAGATGCTCAGATCTCTGTTCAGCGCACTTGCCTGCGCTTTGGCGGTAAGCAGCATGAACCCGGCCATGGCGGCAGACCCGGTGATCATCAAGTTCTCGCATGTGGTCGCTGACCAGACGCCCAAGGGGCAAGGTGCGTTGCTGTTCAAGAAACTGGTCGAGGAACGCTTGCCGGGCAAGGTCAAGGTCGAGGTGTATCCCAACTCCTCGCTCTTTGGTGACGGCAAGGAGATGGAAGCGCTGTTGCTCGGCGATGTGCAAATGATTGCGCCGTCGCTGGCCAAGTTCGAGCAGTACACCAAGTCAGTGCAGCTGTTCGACCTGCCCTTCCTCTTCAATGACATCAACGCTGTCGACCGCTTTCAACTGAGCCCGCAGGGTCAGGGCCTGCTCAAATCCATGGAAAGCAAAAACATCACCGGCCTGGCTTATTGGCATAACGGCATGAAACAACTGTCGGCCAACAAGCCACTGCGTGTACCGGCGGATGCGCGCGGCCTGAAGTTCCGGGTGCAGGCCTCGGCCGTACTGGAGGAGCAGTTCAAGGCGGTGCGCGCCAATCCGCGCAAGATGAGTTTTGCCGAGGTGTATCAAGGCCTGCAGACCGGTGTGGTCAACGGGGCGGAGAATCCTTACTCGAACATCTACAGCCAGAAGATGCATGAAGTGCAGAAATACATCACCGAATCCAACCACGGTGTACTGGACTACATGCTGATCACCAACACCAAGTTCTGGAACGGCCTGCCACCCGACGTGCGCAGCGAACTGGACAAGATCGTCGTGGAAGTCACCACCCACGTGAACAAGGAAGCCCAGCAACTGAACGAGGGTGACAAACAGCGCATCCTTGCCGCCAAAACCACGGAAATCATCACGCTTACGCCAGAAGAACGTGGGCAATGGCGCGATGCGATGAAACCGGTGTGGAAGAAGTTCGAAGGCGAAATCGGCGCTGAGCTGATCTCTGCCGCCGAAGCCGCAAACCAGGCGCAATAATCCCAAGGCAGGCGCCGCTGCGTCGGCGCCTGCCCGTCTTCACTCGACGTGAGATGCCATCCATGAAAGCGCTTCGGCGAATCTGGGAACACTTCGAGGAAGGCTTTATCGTCTTCCTTCTGGCGGCCATGACCCTCGTCACGTTTGTCTACGTGATCCTCAATAACTTCTACAGCCTGTTTTACTGGCTCGCCGATCATTGGCCGGCAGCGAGTGTCCCGCTGTTCGCCGTTGGCGATCAGATCATGGGCATGGCGCAGGCCATGACCTGGAGCACCGCCCTGACCAAAGCGCTGTTTGGCTGGCTGATTTTTTTCGGCCTGGCGTATGGCGTGCGCACCGCCGGGCACATCGGTGTCGACGCACTGGTCAAACTGGCGCGCAGATCGGTACAGCGCTACATCGGCATTTTGGCCTGCCTGTGCTGTCTGGCCTACGCGGGGCTGCTCGCCGTCGCCAGCTTCGAATGGATCGAAACCTTGATGAACGCCGGTATCGGTGCCGAGGATCTCGGCCATTTCGGCGTCATGCAGTGGCATATCGGGTTGATCGTGCCGCTGGGCTTCGCGCTGGTGTTAATCCGCTTCGCTGAAATTCTCCTGCGCATCCTGCTCAACCGTCAGACCGGCCTCGGCCTGGCCGATGAAGCGGCCGACGCGCTGAAACTTGCCGAACACGAGGAAGACAAGCCATGACCATTGCCTTCCTGTTCGTGGCCCTGTTCGCCTTGATGTTCATCGGCGTGCCGATCGCCATTTCGCTAGGGCTGGCCGGCTCCCTGACGATCATTTTCTTCAGTCCCGACTCGGTGCGCTCGCTGGCGATCAAACTGTTCGAGACCTCGGAACACTACACGCTGCTGGCCATTCCTTTCTTCCTGCTGGCCGGGGCCTTCATGACCACAGGTGGCGTCGCCCGCCGGCTGATCGACTTCGCCAACGCCTGTGTCGGGCACATTCGCGGCGGCCTGGCCATCGCGGCGGTGCTGGCCTGCATGCTGTTTGCCGCCCTCTCCGGTTCAAGTCCCGCCACGGTCGCTGCGGTGGGCTCGATTGCGATTGCCGGGATGGTCCGTTCCGGCTACCCGCAGGCGTTCGGCGCAGGGATCATCTGCAACGCCGGTACGCTGGGTATCCTTATCCCGCCGTCGATTGTGATGGTGGTTTACGCCGCCGCTACAGAAACCTCCGTGGGCAAGCTGTTCATGGCCGGCGTGGTGCCTGGCCTGCTGCTGGGCACGGCGTTGATGGTGGCGATCTACATCGTCGCGGTGAAGAAAAATCTCCCCGCCTTGCCGCGTGCGACGCTTCGCGAGTTTCTGAGTACGGCACGCCAGGCAATATGGGGCCTGTTGCTGATGGTGATCATCCTCGGCGGCATCTATTCGGGCATGTTCACCCCGACCGAAGCTGCCGCAGTGGCAGCCGTCTATTCGGCCTTCATCGCTTTGTTCGTCTACAAGGATCTGACCTTTCGCGAGACCCCCAAGGTTCTGCTCGACTCGGCCAAGCTGAGCATCATGCTGATGTTCATCATTGCCAACGCCATGCTGTTCGCCCACGTGCTGACCACCGAACAGTTACCTCAACAAATCACCGCCTGGGTGATCGACGCCGGCCTGACGCCGGTGACGTTCCTGCTGGTGGTCAACATTGTGCTGCTGATTGCCGGCGCGTTCATGGAACCGTCAGCGATCATCCTGATCCTGGCGCCCATCCTTTTTCCTATCGCGATGAAACTGGGCATCGATCCGATTCACCTCGGCATCATCATGGTGGTCAACCTTGAGATCGGCCTGATCACGCCACCGGTGGGCCTGAACCTGTTCGTGACCTCGGCGGTGACCGGCATGTCCTTGCCCGCCACAGTCAAAGCCGCGATGCCGTGGTTGTCGATTTTGCTGTTGTTCCTGATCCTGATTACTTACGTGCCATGGATCTCACTGGTGCTGCCGAACTGGCTGGGGATGAACTGACGTCGTGACGATCACGTTCAGCCGGGACCGGCTAGAGTGCAATCACTCTGCTTAAAACCATAACAAGACGGAGAAGTGCCCCCATGCGAGTCAAAACACGCTTTGCCCTGCTGGCCGCCGCCACGCTGACCCTTAGCAGTGCTGCGCAGGCCGCGCCCGTGTTCATCAATATCCTCACCGGCGGAACCAGTGGGGTTTACTACCCGATCGGGGTCGGTCTGTCGCAAATCTACAGCGACGGTATTGCCGGCTCGAAGACATCGGTGCAGGCCACCAAAGCGTCGGTAGAAAACCTCAACCTGCTACAGGCCGGTCGCGGCGAATTGGCCCTGGCTTTGGGCGACTCCGTGGCCGACGCCAAAAACGGCGTGGAGGACGCCGGTTTCAAAGCACCACTGACCAAATTGCGCGCCTTGGGCGGCGCCTATCCCAATTACATTCAAATCGTCGCCAGCAAAGAGTCGGGGATCAAAACCCTCGCCGATCTCAAGGGCAAGACCATCTCGGTCGGCGCCCCTAAATCCGGCACCGAATTGAATGCGCGGGCGATATTCAAAGCGGCTGGCCTGACCTACGAGGACATGGGCAAAGTGCAATATCTGCCGTTTGCCGAATCGGTGGAATTGATCAAGAACCGGCAACTGGACGCCACCCTGCAATCGTCGGGACTGGGCATGGCCGCCATTCGCGACCTGTCGTCGGTAATGCCGCTGAACTACGTCGCCATTCCGAGCGAGGTGGTGACAAAAATCGGCAATCCGGCCTATCAGAGCGCAATGATCCCGGCCAACACCTACGACGGCCAGGCCGAAGCCGTGCCTACCGTGGCAATCACCAATATTCTGGTGACCCGCGCCGACCTGCCGGATGACGTCGTCTATGACATGACCCGCCTGCTATTCGACAACCTGGGGCGCTTGGGTAACTCCCATTCGGCGGCCAAGGACATCAAGCTGGAAGCGGCTGCGAAAAATCTGCCGATCGCGCTGCACCCCGGCGCCGAGCGCTACTACAAGGAAAAAGGCGCTTTGTAAGCGCTTGTGCGCAGTGGCGTGACGGCCGCTGTAGCGTCGATTCCTTTGCGTGGTCATGAGGAAGGCAGCCAATGAGTGACGAGCATCACGGTATTTCCGCGAACCCGCGAGACTGGCCGAAAACCCTGTTTTACGTAGCGTTGCTGTTCTCGATTTTCCAGATCGTCACCGCAGCCTTCTCTCCTCTCTCCAGCCAGGTGCTGCGTGCGGTGCACGTCGGTTTCCTGCTGTGGGTGGTGTTTCTCAGTTATCCCGCACGCGGCACAGACCGTCCGTGGCAACCGCTGGCGTGGCTGCTGAGCCTGGCCGCTATCGCTACCGCGCTGTACCAATGGGTGTTCGAGGCAGATCTGATCCAGCGCTCCGGTGACCTCACCTCGGCCGACCTGATGATCGGCATCGTATTGATTGCCCTGGTCTTCGAAGCTGCGCGACGGGTCATGGGCATCGCGCTGCCGGTGATTTGCGGGTTGTTCCTGGCGTACGGCCTGTTCGGGGAATACCTGCCCGGCGAACTGGCCCATCGCGGCTACGGTTTCGACCAGATCATCAATCAACTGTCGTTCGGCACCGAAGGGCTGTACGGCACGCCGACGTATGTGTCGGCGACCTACATTTTCCTGTTCATCCTGTTCGGCGCATTCCTCGAGCAGGCCGGCATGATCAAATTGTTTACCGACTTCGCCATGGGCTTGTTCGGGCACAAGCTGGGAGGCCCGGCAAAAGTGGCCGTGGCCTCGTCGGCGCTGATGGGGACGATCACCGGCTCCGGGATCGCCAACGTCGTCACGACCGGGCAATTCACCATTCCGCTGATGAAGCGCTTTGGCTATCGCGCCGCGTTCGCCGGCGGCGTGGAAGCCACCTCCAGCATGGGCAGCCAGATCATGCCTCCGGTGATGGGCGCGGTCGCCTTCATCATGGCTGAAACCATCAATGTGCCCTTCGTCGAAATCGCCAAGGCGGCGCTGATACCCGCCCTGCTGTATTTCGGTTCGGTGTTCTGGATGGTCCATCTGGAAGCCAAGCGCTCCAACCTCAAGGGCCTGCCCAAAGACCAGTGCCCCAGCGCATGGGGCGCGGTGAAAACCAGTTGGTACTTGCTGATTCCTCTGCTGGTTCTGGTGTACCTGTTGTTTTCCGGGCGCACACCGCTGTTCTCCGGCATGGTCGGCCTGGCATTGACTGCCATCGTGATTCTCGGCTCGGCGATCATTTTCCGGGTGCACAGCTTTGGCCTGCGCTGCGCGTTCTGGATTGCCCTGGGCGTGCTCTGCACAGGTTTTTTCCAGCTTGGCATCGCGGTGATTTTCGCGGTCATTGCCGTCCTGGTGCTGGTCTGCGCTTTCATCAAGGGCGGTCGCGAAACGCTGCTGATCTGCCTGCACGCGCTGGTCGAGGGCGCCCGCCACGCGGTACCGGTGGGCATCGCCTGCGCACTGGTCGGCGTCATTATCGGCATCGTTTCACTCACTGGCGTCGCTTCGACGTTCGCTGGCTACATTCTCGCCATCGGCCGCGACAACCTGCTGCTGTCGCTGATCCTGACGATGATCACCTGCCTGGTACTGGGGATGGGCATTCCGACCATTCCCAACTACATCATCACCAGCTCGATCGCCGCGCCTGCCCTGCTGGAACTGGGCGTGCCACTGATCGTGTCGCACATGTTCGTGTTCTACTTCGGCATCCTCGCCGACCTGACCCCGCCGGTGGCCCTCGCCTGTTTTGCCGCCGCACCGATCGCCAAGGAAAGCGGCTTCAAGATCAGCTTGTGGGCCGTGCGCATTGCGCTGGCCGGTTTCGTCATCCCGTTCATGGCGGTCTACAACCCGGCGCTGATGCTGCAAGGCGATGATTTGGCGGCGAGCGCTTACATGCTGGTGAAAACGGTTCTCGCGGTCGGTCTGTGGGGCATGGCGTCGACCGGTTTTCTGCAACAGAAAATGCTGATCTGGGAACGGGCGCTCAGTCTCGGCGCCGGCGCCCTGCTGATCGTGGCACTGCCGGTGACCGATGAAATCGGCTTCGCACTCGCGATTCTGGTCATCGTGCAACACCTCTGGCGCTCGCGGCGCGCCGCCGCGGCCAATGAATGATCGGTTTGTGCCTGGGTCTGGCCGGCAGCATTTGGGCACAATTGCCGGTAGCGAACTTCACGCTGGCATGGAACCACAGCATCGAAAAGATCCGTTGGGAGGAAGACTACCGCGTCACGGCCCAAGGGCTGGTTCTAGAGCAGGCCAGGGTTCGCGGCAACGGCGCTGGCATGGAGATACCCGACGACGCCCGGCTGGAAAACGGCAGTTGGCATTACCGACGCCACTTGCCGCCGCTGCAACCACTGCAATTGGGCAGAACCCCGCAGGCCGGCGATTACCAGTTATGCATGGACGGCAAGTGCGAATTGGTCAGCCGATGGGTTGGGCCGGCTAGTATCAGCCAGCCGTTTTTGCAGTTGTGGAGTTGCGAAATGACTTCGCTATCGCCGTCGCATGATGGTTAGCCAGGAAACCGTGGCGAGCTGTCGCCAACATCGCCACGTTGCGCGGATTACTTGTGCGCCAGCATCGATTTACGTTCGGCCTTGGCGTGTTTCATGGCAGCGATTTCCCGCTCGCACGCTTCGACATCGAAGGAGTTGTCCCACTTGGCAATGGCAATGGTGCCGATGCCGTTGCCGATCAGGTTGGTCACCGCTCGCGCCTCGTTGAGGAAGCGGTCGATGCCCAACAGCAACACCAGGCCCACCAGAGGTATCGAGTGAATGGTGGTGAGCGTGGCCGCCAAGGTCACGAACCCTGCTCCCGCCACACCGGCCGAGCCCTTGGAGGTCAGCAGGAACACGCCGAGCAGAATCATCTGATCCATGAAGGTCAGCGGCGTGTTGGTCGCCTGGGCGATGAAGATCGCCGCCATGGTCAGGTAAATGCAGGTGCCGTCTGCATTGAAGGTGTAGCCCGTCGGCAGGACCATGCCGACTACAGATTTCTTGCAGCCGAGCTTTTCCAGTTTGACCATCATTCGCGGCAATACCGCTTCGGTCGAACAGGTGCCCAGGGTGATCAGGATTTCATCCTTGAAATAGCGCAGAAACTGCATCAGCGGCATGCCCGACCATCGCGCCACCGCGCCCAGTACAACGACGATGAAAATCAGCGTGGTGATGTACAGCGCGACCAGCAACTGCCCCAGCGACAGGAGAGTGCCGATGCCGTATTTGCCGATGGTGAATGCCATGCCAGCCCCCGCGCCCAACGGCGCCAGACGCATGACCATCGCGACGATTTTGAACAGACCTTGCAGGAACAGATCGATGGTGTTGATCAGCGGTTTGCTGGTTTCGCCCATTTGCACCAAGGCGACGCCCATCAGCACCGACAACAGAATCACCTGCAGCATCACGCCGTTGGAGAAGGCGCCGAGGAAGGTATGCGGGATGATATTGAGGAAGAATTCGACGAGGCCGCCCTGCTCGCTTGCCGCCTGGCTGTATTTGTTGACAGCGCTGCCATCGAGGGTGCCGGCGTTGATATTCATGCCGGCGCCGGGCTTGACCACGTTGACTACGATCAGGCCGACCACCAGTGCGATGGTGGAAAGAATCTCGAAGTAGATCAGCGCTTTCACACCGATGCGGCCGACCTCCTTGATACTGCCCATCTTGGCGATACCGACCACTACCGTGCCGAAAATGATCGGCGCCAGGAGCATCTTGATCAGCTTGATGAAACCGTCAGCGAACGGCTGTAGCTTGGCGCCGATGTCCGGCACGAAGTAACCGATGGCAGCGCCGATGACGATGCCGATCAGCACTTGCACATAGAGCTGGCTGTACCAGCGCGATTTTGAAGTTTCCACGGAAGCACCTCATTTTATTGTTGTGGTGGGCATGTGGCTTTGGCGTCGAGGATGACGCCTGAAGGTGCGGCCTCGGAAATCGAGGCCGCAGATAAAACCGAATCAGCCCTCGCCCAGTTCACGCATGACGGCATACAGCGCAGATTTGGCTTCGAAGCCGACACCCGGAATATCCGGCAGTCCGACGTAGCCGTTCTCCACGCGGATACCATCGGCAAAACCGCCGAATGGCTGGAACACGTCCGGGTACGATTCGTTGCCGCCCAGGTGCAGACCGGCAGCGATGTTCAGCGACATCTGGTGACCACCATGCGGCACCACGCGGCGCGAAGACCAACCCAGCTCTTCCATCACTTTCAGGGTGCGCATGTACTCGACGAGCCCGTAGGACAACGCGCAGTCGAATTGCAGGTAGTCACGGTCAGGGCGCATGCCGCCGTGGCGCAACAGGTTGCGGGCGTCCTGGTGAGAGAAGAGGTTTTCGCCGGTGGCCATCGGCAGTTCGTAGTGATTCGCCAGCTCGGCCTGGAGCGCATAATCCAGCGGGTCGCCGACTTCTTCGTACCAGAACAGGTTGTACTTCTTGATCGCTTCGGCGTAGGCGATACCGGTCTGCAGATCGAAGCGGCCGTTGGCGTCGACCGCCAGGCGCTGGCCGTCGCCCACCACCTCCAGCACCGCCTCAATGCGACGGATATCTTCGTCCAGCGGCACCGCGCCAATCTTCATCTTGACTACGTCGTAGCCACGATCCAGGTAGCTCTGCATTTCGGCCTTGAGCTTGCTCTGGTCCTTGCCCGGGTAGTAATAACCACCCGCCGCATACACCCAGACTTTGTCATCGGCAACGCCGTTGCGATAACGATCGGCAAGCAGGCGATACAGCGGCTTGCCTTCGATCTTCGCCACCGCATCCCACACCGCCATATCGATGGTGCCGACCGCTACCGAACGCTCGCCATGCCCGCCCGGTTTTTCGTTGGTCATCAGGGTTTTCCAGATGGCGAACGGATCGAGGTTATTGTTCTCGTGATCGATCAGGGTTTCCGGGTCGGCTTCAGTGATCCGCGCCAGAAAACGATCGCGCATCAACGCGCCCTGGCCGTAGCGACCGTTGGAGTTGAAGCCGTAACCGATGACCGGTTTGCCGTCGCGGATCACGTCGGTAATGACCGCGACGACCGAGCAGGTCATCTTCGAAAAATCGATGTAGGCATTGGCGATCGGGGAAGCAATGGAGACGGTTTTCTCACGGATATCGACGATACGCATGACGGGTTCCTCTTGTTGTGGTGACCCAACGTTATGCGTTGCGACGACACCCGCCCAATGCTATTAATGCCGCGCCCTATGCACAGGAGGCATTGCCCTTGGAACTGGTTTGGCTTGAGGATTTTTCAGCACTGGCCGAGTACGGCAGCTTTGTCCGGGCCGCCGAAGCGCGCCATGTGACGCAGCCGGCGTTCAGTCGCCGAGTGCGCTCGCTGGAGAACTGGATGGGTGTCGAACTGTTCGTGCGCACCCCGCAAGGCGCGACGTTGACCGAGGCCGGCCGACAGATTTTGCCCAGCGCCCAGGAAGCAGCCAGACGCCTTTACCGCATGCGCTCCGAGGCCCAGGAAGTGGCTGGCATGGCGGCGAAAACCTTGCAGTTTGCTGCCACTCACTCGCTGTCATTCACCTTCTTCCCACGCTGGTTGCGCAGCGCCGAAAGTGGCGCGCCGATCGATGCGGTTCGCCTGCATTCCGACAGCATGGCCGTGTGCGAACAGATGCTGATTCATGGCCAGGTGCAGTTCCTGCTGTGCCACCGCCACCCCGACGTTCCGCCATTACTGGCGCCGGATCAGTTCATTGGCAAGAAGGTTGGCGAGGATGTACTTGTGCCGCTGGCGAGTGCTTCAGCCCAGTTCGGCACGTCGCCTGAAACCCTGCCCTATCTGGCCTACACCCACGAATCCGGCCTGGGCCGAATCGTCGCCCACAGGTTACATGGCAAGGCTGATTATCTGCACCTGAAACCGCTGTTCAGCAGCCACTTGGCCGCAGTGCTGATGTCGATGGCGCTGGAAAGCAAAGGCGTGGCCTGGCTGCCGAAAAGCCTGACCGAACAGGAAATGGCTGACGGGCGTCTGGTCAGGGCACTGGATGAAAGTTGGGATATTCCCCTGGAAATACACCTGACTCGCCCGACGGCACCGATCAGCCCTTCAGCGGAGGAATTCTGGGCGAAGCTGGGGGAGTAATCTGACCGGGCTGCAGCGCGATGGCGGTGCACAGGCGTGACGAGCGTAGGCGAAATGTTGTGTCTGGGTACGACTTGATTACGGCGGCGCGGCAGCCCCTCACCCCAGCCCTCTCCCGGGGGAGAGGGAGCCGATTCGGGTGCTGTTCAAATCCTGCGTTCGGCTCGGTTGCAAAGGGTCGGCGTGTTTCGGTCATTTATTGTGGTTCGGCTTGAATGAAGTGCTGAGATTGAAGCCAAAGCCCCTCACCCCGGCCTCTCCCGGGGGAGAGGGAGCCGATTTGGGTGCTGTTCAAAACCTGAGTTCGACCCGGTATTTCAGGTCGGCGAATTTCTCCTAAACACCTCGGTCAGTCCCCTCTCCCTCCGGGAGAGGGTTAGGGTGAGGGGCTTTTGGCCTTTGACTCGATTTATGCGACCGTGAGCCCCGTCCATAGCTCCGACAACCCCCAAAGTCGCTCAGCCAGCTCAGCATCCGCCGCCCATTTCGCAACACCCTTGCGGCCTGCTTCCGGTTCATTGATCGGCGCAACATTGCAGTCTTCGCAATACACGCCGCCCAAATCCGCAAGCAATGCACTGGTCGCGCACCACAACCCCGTTGCGGCGCCCTGCTCCAGCGTTTTCAGCCCATTCTGCGCATCGAGCCGTGGCCGGCCCTGCTCATCCAGCGCATCGAATGCGGCAAGTTCCGCTGTGCTCAGGTGCCGTGCCAGATCCGTCAGAATCTGCCCGGGATGCAATGAGAAAGCGCGGACGCCATGGCTACGTCCACGCTGATCCAGTGCAATCGCGAACAAGGCATTGGCCGTTTTCGACTGGCCATAGGCGAGCCATTTGTCATACGGCCGTTGCAGAAAATCCATGTCGTCAAAGTCGATCCCGGCAATCTGGTGCCCGCGCGAGGACACTGACAACACCCGCGCCTGCCCAGCCTTGACCAGCGCGGGCCAGAGGCCGCAGGTCAGGCGGTAATGACCGAGATGGTTGGTCGCGAACTGGCTTTCATGGCCATCGGCATCGCGCAGCAACGGCGCGGCCATGATTCCGGCGCAGTTGATCAGCAATGACACTGGCTGACCCGCGCTGACCACGCTGTGGCTGAACGCCGCCACCGACTCGGCCTGCATGAGGTCCATGGGCATCACGCGGACACCGTCCACTCCAGCCAATGCAGCCTCAGCTCGCGCGGTATCTCTGGCCGGCACGATAATTTGCGCCCCTGCCGCCGCGAGGCTTTTTACCGTCAGCAGACCGAGGCCGGAATAGCCGCCGGTCACCACAACGAGTTGCCCGCGCAGATCAATGCCGGCCATGACTTCAGCCGCTGTGCTGGCGGCGTTGAACGGTGATTGCACAGGTTGTTGAAGCGTGGCCATGGGCGTAATCCTGAGTGAGCTATCGAAGGCCTTCATTCTTGGCTAAGCTTTCGGGACGAACCAGTCTGATAAATCCAGGTTTCTGTCGTGATCATCCAAAATCCTGCTGGCGACCCACTCTCTGCGGTATTGGCGCTCTCGGAACTGCGCGCAGCCTGCTCGGTTCGCTTGCAAGCGGGAGGCGTCTGGGCGCTGCGTTTCCAACCCATCGAACTGAAATTCAACGTGGTGCGACGAGGCGAATGCTGGCTGCGGATGCAAGGCGTGCCGGCGCGCCTGTTGCAGGCCGGCGACTGTTTTGTGGTGTCGCGCACGCCGTTCATTCTGGCCAGCGGCCCCGACATCGAGGCGGTGAATGCAGCGGATGTTTTCGCCCATGACGGAGCCTCAGCGACCTTTGGCGTCGGCGAGGAAGTCGAGTTGCTGGGCGGCAGCGTGTCGCTATCCGGCCCCGGCGCAACCGAACTGCTCGACGTGCTGCCAACCTCGCTGATCATTCGTGCCGAAACCGCAGGCGCCTCGTCGTTCGGCTGGCTGCTGGATGAACTGGGCCGCGAGTGGCCGTCGCATCAGCCTGGCTCGCAGGCGATGTGCAACGACCTGCTGCGGCTGATCTTCATCCATGCGCTGCGCCATCACATCAACAGCGCGGATGCCGAACAACTGGCCTGGCTGGGCGGACTGCGGGAACCGGCGATTGCCGGCGTGTTGCGCGCCATTCACGCTGCTCCGCAGAAGCCTTGGCAACTGACGCAAATGGCCGAGATTGCCTGCATGTCGCGATCGGGTTTCGCCGCGCTGTTCAAAACTTGCATGGGTGTAGCGCCGGTCGAATATGCCACGCGCTGGCGGATGCGCGTGGCCGCGTTCCGCTTGCGCAATGGTCGGGACAATGTCGCCACTGTCGCCGCGTCACTGGGCTATCTGTCCGACGCGGCGTTTGGCGCTGCATTCCGCCGCGTGCACGGAATATCGCCGGGGCAATACCGTCGCGATCCACTCTTATAGTCCGGTGATCAAGGTTATGATCGCAACAACCGCCGCCAAGGACATCCGCCGATGCCTGCCATGAAAACCCGCCCCACCTCCGCGCCATTGCTCAAGCCCGGCGAAACCGTGGTGCTGTTCGACGGCGTGTGCAAACTGTGCAACGGCTGGGCGCGCTTTCTGATTCGGTATGACCGTCAGCGCCGCGTGCGGCTGGCGACCGTGCAATCGCCCGAGGGCCAGGCCTTGCTGGCGTGGGCCGGTATGCCGCTGGACGAGTTCGACACCATGGCGGTGATCCGCGACCGCAATTATTGGGAACGATCAGATGCATTTCTTGAAGTGGTCGGGCAACTGCCAATGCGCTGGCAGCCGCTGAAACTGCTGCGGATCTTCCCGCGTCGTCTGCGCGACTGGGCTTACGATCGCATCGCGCTGAACCGCTATCGGCTGTTCGGCAAGTACGACACTTGCCTGCTGCCGACTGCGGATCACGAAAGCCGTTTTCTAAAAGCCCACGGCTGACCCGATCAGTTGCAGCGGCGTCATCTTCGTCACCATCATCAGCACGATGACAAACATCCCGGCGAACCCGGCGACGCCCATCCAGAACCACCAACGGTACGTGCTCGCGTAGCGATCATCCAGAGGCAGGCTACCTTCGCCCGCGCTCAGCGCCATGCTCTGCAAACGCTTTTGCAATACCAGCACCGGCAGCCACAACGCGCCGACACAGAAGAAAATGATCAGCGAAGTCAGCAGCCATTCGGTGCTCATCGAAAGCCCGGAAAGCCGCATCAGCAGATAGCCAGTGATGACCTGCACAATCCCGGCCGGCGTGGTGATCCACGTATCAAAGCGCACCACCATTCGTGCGACATGGGCGATCACTTGCGGGTTGCCGCTGCGGCTGGCGGCGATCAGGTAGAGGTAGGAGCCCATGCCGAAACCAAAGAGGAAAATCGCCGCAATGACGTGCAGGTACTTCAGGCAGAGATAGAGCATCTCAACGCTGCCCTTCGGCGAACTGAACCGACAGGCTCAGATTGGCCGGATCGTTGATCGCCGCCAGATATTCATCGACGCTGATTTCGCCAACACACGGCCGCGCGCCAGGTTGCGGTGCATAACCCCGGGCCATTTTGCTGGCGAGAGCGACGGCGGCGCAGCTGGGGATTTCCGGGCCTTTGTCATTCAGTGCGGTGAGTTGCACGGTCATGCTCAGCGGCTGGTCGTCAACTCCGATGCCTTGAACATCGATGTACATCGCGCTTTTGCCGTCACCGAAGCGTTCGAACCGCGTTCCCAGTCGATGCAGGCGCGCCGCCCAGCGCACATGATCGCGCACCAGACCGAAGCGCAAGGCTTGCGCCAGCAAGGCGTTGGCGACACCGCCGAGCTTCAGGCCGGCGCCAGCCTTGAAGCGCAGCGTCTGTGCGCCATAGCGGCGAGCGAAAATATCCATGTCCGGCACATCGACATTGGCCAGCACCCGCGTGCCCAGTTGCGGCATCGTGCGCAAAGTCAGATCGAGCCAGCCCAATACTTCGTGAACCTGGCCGTTTTTCAATTGTTTGATCGGTTTGCCTGCGTAGGCGAGCACGCCTTCGACCGTGGACAGCCCCGGCATTTTTGCCGAGGAAGAAATGCCATGCTCAATCGAATCGATTCGCGCAAAACGCGAGCGCTGCTGGTCAATGATTGCCGAAGACAAGGTCGGCACTGAACTGCAACCGCTGAGCAGCGCCACACCAGCCTCCCTGGCGCGGGCGTCGAGCACAGCAATGCCGTTGACGAAGGTGCGGCAGTCAGCCAGATCGCAGTAATTGACCCCGGCGCCGATGTAGCTCTCAGCAACCGCGTAGGACTGCCCCTGAAACGGCCCGCCGGTGTGCACCACCAACTGAATATTCAACTCTCGCAACGCCGCTTGAAAACCTGCGCCCATCGCATCACCGCACCAGCCTTCGCAAGCTCGGCCCGACTGCGCTTGCAGCTCAGCGACCTTGCGCTGCAACTTGCGCGCATCGCGGCCCGACAGCAGCAGTTCAATCTCTGACATCTGTGCCAGATGCCGACAAACGATACTGCCGAAATTGCCGTAACCACCGACGACCATCACCCTGAATGCCATTGCCCTGTCCCTGTTCCAGCCTAAACGTGTGGCGCAGAGGATATAGGGCGCAGCGGCGACCAGACATTTATTTTGCAACCGGGTATCACCGCGTCCGCTTGTCCCAGGCAAAAAGAATGAACCCAACGCCCCTCTCGTCGCCTAACGCACAGACCATCAGGAGTTAAGCCTATGCAAATCGAAACCGTGTGGATCGTATTGGCGGTCATTCTCGTGCTGATCGAGCTTTGGGCCATCAACCGGGTGCGTAAAAGCGAGGGGAAATCGAGCAATAAAGGCGTGTGGATCGTGCTGATCGTGTTCGTGCCGCTGTTCGGCCTGATCGCCTGGGCGCTGGCGGGGCCCAAGCATATCGGTCGCGGCTCGCCTTCCCAGGCCAGCCGCTAAGCAAGGACGCGGCCCCGTCTCAAGCATCACTCACAGCCCGGCTTTTGCCGGGCTTGTTATATGCAATGTCTGCTGCGCGGATATCTTGCAGGCTGCACGAAAGCATTGTGCCTGCTTCGATGCCAGCCCTTGATTTAGAAGGGTTGCGCTTGATCGGCGAGTTGGCATGAGTCCTGCGATAGCCTCTTCCTGAATACACAGCAGCGCGAAAAAGAACGCTGTGTTCAATCCGTGAAAAGCAGAGGCCTTAAAAAAATGAATGCCATCGACCTTCTCAAAGCCGACCATGAAAAAGTCAAAGCCATCCTCAGCCAACTGAGTGAGTCCACCGACCGCGCACTGAAAAAACGCGTGGAGTTGCTGGGCAAACTGGAAATGGAAATCACCATCCACACCCGCCTCGAGGAAGAGATTCTCTATCCTGCGTTCAAGGAAGCCGGCAGCAAGGAAGAAGACATCATGTACTACGAAGCCAAGGAAGAGCACCGCACCGTGGACTCACTGGTACTGCCTGATCTGAAAGAAACCGATCCAGGCACCCCGGAATTTGCCGGTCGGGTCAAAGTGGTCAAGGAACTGTTGGAGCACCACATCGAGGAGGAAGAAGAAGAAATGTTCCCGAAAGCGCAAAAGCTTCTGGGCAAGGCAAAACTCGAGGAATTGGGCGCACAGATGGAAGCCATGAAGGCCAGCCACAAAAAGGAAATGGCAGCCAACAAGATCGCCGCGTAAAGCGTTGAAGACTCCAAAGCCCGGCAGCGATGCCGGGCTTTTTTGTGCGCTCAAACTGGGCCTCGCTCCCACATTCGCTATACGTATGTTCGGCAATTCCCGAGCAAACCACGAAACCTGTGGGAGCGAGCCTGCTCGCGAAGGCGCCAGGTCAGCCACATCATCTTGACTGACACTCCGCTTTCGCGAGCAGGCTCGCTCCCACATTGGATATACGTGTGTTCGGCAATTCCTGAGCAAGCCACGAAACCTGTGGGAGCGAGCCTGCTCGCGAAGGCGTCAGGTCAGCCAGACCCTCTATGACTGACACTCCGCTTTCGCGAGCAGGCTCGCTCCCACAGGGCCAGTGTCGGATTTGATGCAGGTTGTGATCAAACCGCCCAAGGTGGCCCGGTCTCGAATTTCGCTTCGATCCACTCCTTGAACGCCACCACCGCCGCCGCCGGAAATCGCGATGACGGCCTGACCAGATAAACGCCGCCCGCCGAATCCAGATGCCAGTCGGGCAGCACGCGAATCAGCCGACCTGCCTTCAGATCGCGGCTCATCAGCCAGTCACCGGCACCGAGTATGCCGGCGTCGGCGCGGGCGGCGGCGAGCAGGGATTCACTGTCGCTGGCGGTCAGGTTGCCGTGTGGCGTAATGGTCTGCACTTCGTTGCCGCGATGCAGGCGCCACAGCGGAAACGACGTCAACCCGCTGAAGCGCAGGCAATTGTGCTGCAGCAGGTCCTGCGGGGTTTGCGGCATGCCGTGGGCCTCGATGTAGCCCGGTGACGCGCAGAGAATCCGACGATGGTCACTGAGCTTTTTTGCAATCAGGCGATTGTCGTCCAGTTCGCCGATGCGAATAGCCGCGTCGAAGCCCTGCTCGATGATGTCGACGAGGCCTTCGCTGTAATCGGCCACCAGAGAAACCTGCGGATGGGCCTTGAGAAATTCCGGCAGCAGCGGCCCCAGCCATAACCGCCCCATTGCCGCCGGCAAGGCCAGGCGCAGGGTGCCGCGTACTTCGCTGGCGCCCTGCACCGCTTGCTGCTGCGCTTCGTTCATCAACTCGACGGCTGCGCGCAGGCGCTGTTCGAGTTGCAGGCCAGCCTCGGTGATACGCACGTGTCGCGTCGAGCGCTCCACCAGCCGCACGCCCAGTCGCTTTTCCATCGCCGCAAGGCGCTTGGAAACGATGGTCGGATGGCGCTGCAACAAACGGCCTGCCGCGACGAACGAGCCCTGCGCGGCGACGGCCAGGAACGCAGCGATTTCATCGCTGTGCGGGTTGCTCAGAACATCCAGATTCATGGTTTTAAAATGATCGCCCCTGATGATCGGCCCGATTCAAGATCGGCGTGCGCTTGTGCCGCGTCGGCCAGTGCATAGCGCGCGCGAATCTGCGGCGTGATGATACAGGCAGCAACAGCGGCCAGCACATCTTGCGCGCGCTCCTGATATTCGGCTGTCGTGGCGGTGTGGGCGGCCAGCGACGGACGGGTCAGGAACAGCGAGCCCTTGGCGTTCAGCGTGGCCATTTCCACCGCCGCCGGCGCGCCGGTCTGCGCCCCGAACGAGACCATCAATCCGCGTGGGCGCAAGCTGTCCAGCGAGGCCTGAAAAGACACCCGACCAATCGGGTCATACACCACATCGACCTTGCGCCCCTCGGTGATACGCACCACATCGGCGGCGAGAGTCTCGGCATCGAACACCAGCACTTCGTCACAACCGGACGCGCGAGCCTTGTCGACACTGGCCTGCTTCGACACCACACCGATCACCGTTGCGCCAAGGTGTTTGGCCCACGGCACCATGATTTCCCCCAGACCTCCCGCGACGCCGTAAAGCAGCATCGTCGTGCCCGGCCCGACGGGATAAGTCGCCTTCAGCAGATACTGCGCGGTGATGCCTTTGAACAACACCGCCGCCGCATCTTCGAACGACAACTCATCGGGAATCTTCACCAGCCGCTCTGCCGGAAACAGCCGCGCCGAGGCGTAACCGCCCAAGGGGCCAGTGGCGTAAGCGACCCGATCACCGACGCGCACATTGCTCACACCGGCACCGACCGCCGCCACCCGACCCGCGCCTTCCAGCCCCAGCCCCGACGGCAACGCCACCGGCACCGCACCTTTACGCTGGCTGGCATCCAGGTAATTGACGCCCACCGCCTCTTGCTCCAGCCAGACCTCGCCGGACCCGGGGGCCTGTTCGCTGACAGTGTGCAATTGCAAAACGTCCGGTGCGCCCGTTGCGGTGAAGCGGATTGCGTTGGCCATGGTCATCTCCATTCATTCGTTAAGTGTTAGCTCAGTCTGAAAGCTCAGCACTCAACGAACAACCCAGCCTGAATGCAGTTCATTGCTGCAAACGCTGCAGCAATACACACATAAAAAAGGAGCGGCACATGCTGCCGCTCCTCTTTCAACAATCAATCAAACGCGCCGTTGAGCACCTCGTAGATCAGCCCGGTGGCCAGCGCGACAAGGATCAGGTCGGTGCCCACCTGTTGCCATTCGTAGCCGTCATAGTGCGGCAAATGGCCGAGCATGCGCCCGTCCAGCTTCTTGGCGATACCCGGCGGCAGCGGTTTGCCCCGCGCCAGATTCTTTTGAATACCTGGCGGCAGCGGCGGCCCCGGATTCCAGTATTCGCCGCGATAACCATCGATGATGCCGAGAATATTGCCGCGATCAACGCTCGGACCACCGCCGCGATTGCCAGAGGATTGCTGGCCCTTGTTGCCATTGCCTAGGCCGCCCCCGCCCTGTTTGCCGTGATCCTGCATGTTTTGCGGTTTGCCCTTGCCGTTGCCCTGGCCGCCCTGACCACCCTGCCCCTTGCCATTGCCGGGGTCAGCCAGTGCCGTCGTGCTGCCGATTACCAGCGCGAGGCAAGACAACGCGGTAATCAATCTGCGAGCTTTTCTCATGTGCGATTCCTTCGGTTGGGGATGCTCTTGAGTATGGGCGAATGTGCTCAGCTTAGTGGATTTCTTCTTGCTGACCACTCGGCCTTGCGTCAGGATTCCCACCCTCTCTACCCCCGATCGAAAAATCATGAATCGCCAAAAGAAGCTGCAGCAGTTGTTCAAGGAAAAGGCCAAGAAGGCCAATGCCAAACTGGCGCCGAAAAAGCCCAAATACATCTGCAAGGCCGACCGCCTGAAGCTGGAAGCCGAAGCTGCGCAGGCGGCGGCCGAAAACAGCGAAAGTTGATTCAGGCCGCCTGCCGCGACGTCAGCCAGGTCATCAGCGCCGCCAGCACCAGCAATGCCGCGCTGGCGAAAAACGTCAGCCGGTAACCGCTGCCGTCGAACAGCAGACCACCGATGGTAGAACCCGAGGCAATCGACAACTGCACCACCGCCACCATCAGCCCACCGCCGGCTTCGGCATCGTCGGGCAGCGTGCGCGCCAGCCACGACCACCAGCCCACCGGCGCGGCAGTGGCGATCAATCCCCACAAGCCCAGCAACACGAATGTCGCGACCACTGAACTGCCCATTCCTATGAGCGCCACCGCGATGATCGCCATCAACAGCGGGATGGCGGTCACTACTCTGTACAGACCTGACTTCAGCACCGACCCGATGATCACCGTGCCGATAAACCCGGCCACACCAATGACCAGCAAAATCATCGACAGCACCGAAACGTCGACCCGGGTCACGGTCTCCAGAAACGGTCGCAGGTAGGTGAACAGAACAAACTGGCCCATGAAGAACAGACCTGCGCCGAGCATGCCCAACGCCACCCGGCGGCTTTTGAACAACGCAAAAACATTGGCTGCGCTGGCTTTGCGTGGCGCGGCCGGGAGCGCGGGCAAGCTGATCCATTGCCAGAGCAGCGCAATCAGCGCCACGGGTATCAGGCAGAAAAACGCCCCGCGCCAGCCAATCACGCTGCCCAGATAACTGCCCAGCGGCGCCGCCACGACGGTCGCCAATGCGTTGCCGCCATTAAAAATCGCCAGTGCCTTGGGCACGCTGGCGGAGGGCACCAGACGCATGGCCAACGCTGCCGACATCGACCAGAAGCCGCCGATTACCACGCCGATCAATGCGCGACCGATCATGTACACCGTGTAATTGGGCGCCAGGCCCACCACCAGCCCTGACGCGCACATCAGCGCCGTCAACAGCAGCAACAGGCGCTTGCGATCCATCGAGCCGGCGAGCCTGCTGATCGTCAGGCTGGTCAGCACCGCGAACGCGCCAGAGATGGCAATGCCGTAGCCGGCCAGGCCTTCACTGATGTGCAAGTCCGTAGCCATTGGCGTGAGCAGACTGACCGGCATGAACTCGGAGGCGATCAGCGCGAAAACACACAAGGTCATCGCGAACACACCGCTCCAGTACGCCGGTTGTTCGCCGTCAGTGGACGCTTCCATGGGCTGGGCTGTCGGGGTATCGATTACTTGAGCCGTCATGCGAAAACCTGTCTTGAAGAAAAAATCATCGAGGCCTTCTGCCCCGCTACTCAGGCTGCAAAGCTTGACGGATCGGGCTTAACTTGATTAGTAGCGGTAATCTTCATGTGCTTTTGAGAAAAATTCAGCAATGAGCAATGCCAAAGTCAACGACCTGCAGGCCTTTCTGGCGGTGGCACAGGAGCAAAGCTTCACCAAGGCTGCCGCCCGCCTCGGCGTCACGCCGTCTGCGCTGAGTCATACGGTGCGCGCGCTTGAGCAGCGTCTGGGTATCCGCTTGCTCGCTCGTACGACGCGCAATGTCTCGCCGACCGAGGCGGGCGAACGCTTGATGCACTCAATTGCGCCGCTGTTCGAGCAGATCAGCGCCGAGCTCGAAGCCCTCGGTGAACTGCGCGACAAGCCCAGCGGCACGATCCGCGTTTCCTGCACGGACGATCAGATCGAATTGTGCATCCGGCCGATGCTCGCGAAGTTTTTGCAGGACTATCCGGACATCACCTTGGAGTTTTACGTCGATTACGGATTCACCAATGTGGTCAAGGAACGCTTCGATGCCGGCATTCGTTTGGGCGAGTCGATCAGCAAAGACATGATTGCCGTGCGCATCGGCCCGGACTGGCGCCTGGCCGTGGTGGCCTCGCCAGGTTACTTCGCTCGCCACCCGGCACCCGCCACGCCGCATCAGTTGACGGAGCACACTTGCATCAACATCCGCCACCAACCGGCCGGCGCGATTTACGCCTGGGAGTTTGCGCACAAGGGTCAGGACTTCTGCGTGAAGGTCGATGGGCAGTTGGTGTTCAACAGCATCATGCATGTGCTCAACGCCGCCGTGGATGGCATCGGCGTGGCGTACGTGCCCGAACAATTGGTCGCCCCGTATCTGGCCGACGGGCGACTCGTGGAAGTGCTGGAAGAGTGGTGCCCGACGTTTCAGGGCTATCACCTCTATTACCCCAACAGGCGCCAGAGCTCGGCAGCGTTTGCAGCGTTTGTCGAAGCGCTGAAATACAACCGCTGACAAACGCAACTCTTCAATCCAACTCAAATCCCTGTGGGAGCGAGCCTGCTCGCGAAGGCGTCGGCACGTTCAACCTCATCATCGCCTGACCCAGCGCTATCGCGAGCAAGCTCGCTCCCACAGTGATCCGGGGCAGATCCACGATCTTTGTCGCACCCCAAATCCCCTGTGGGAGCGGGCTTGCCCGCGAAGGCGTCGGCACGTTCAACATCATCATCGCCTGACCCAGCGCTTTCGCGAGCAAGCTCGCTCCCACAATGGTCCGGGGCAAGGCCACAATCTTCAGCGCAACCCAAATCCCTGTGGGAGCGAGCCTGCCCGCGAAGGCGTCGGCACGTTCAACATCATCATCGCCTGACCCAGCGCTTTCGCGAGCAGGCTCGCTCCCACAATGGTCCGGGGCAGATCAGCAATCTTTGTCGCACCCAAATCTTTGTGGGAGCGGGCTTGCCCGCGAAGGCGCCGGTACATTCAACCTCATCATCGCCTGACCCAGCGCTATCGCGAGCAGGCTCGCTGCCACAGGGGATGCAGGTGAATCAGAAGGCCTCAACCCATCTGAATTTTCCCGCCAATCTGCCCCCTAAATTCTGAGCGGTCGATACACGTCCGCCGATGCAAGGAGGGTCAGCATGCATGTCGGATAACCAAAAGCCTTTGCCGCGCAACACAGAGGAATCCACCCAAACACTATTGAGCCGTTTGCTCATGGCACGCGGGCCCGGCGGTCAGGAGGACGAGGTCCGGGCGATCTGCCTGGAAGAACTGCGGCGCCATTGCGACGAGGTCTGGACCGATCGGGCCGGCAATGTCATCGGCCTGCTCAAGGGCCGCGAACCCGATCCGGACGGCGAGCACGCCGTGCGCATCATGGGCCACATGGACGAGATCGCCATGCTGGTCAAACGCGTCGAGCCCGACGGTACGTTGCGGGTGGTTGCCCTCGGCGGTGCGAACCCGGTGAATTTCGGTGTGTGTCCGGTGGATATTCTCGGCGACGCGCAAACCCTGCCCGGCGTGCTCTCATTCGGCTCGATGCACGCCACCACAGGTTCGCCGCAGGGCCAGGATGTGATGAGCGGCGCGGTGGAGTGGAAAGACGTGCACATCATCACCCGCCACGACCCGCAAACCTTGCAAGACATGGGCGTGCGTCCCGGCACCCGCGTCGTGCTCAGCCAGCACTGGCGTACGCCGTTCCGGGTCGGCGATGCCACCGCTGCGCATTTTCTCGATGACCGCGCACCCGTCGTCGCCATGCTCCAGGCCGCCGAGCAACTCAAGCGCAGCCCGACCGAATTGGCGCACGACACCTACTTTGTCTTCACCACCCTCGAGGAAGAAAGCAACGCCGGCGCAATGTACGCCGCTGCGCACCTGCCCGGCGACACCACAATCGCGGTGGAAGTCGGCCCGGTGATGAGCGAGTACGCAACACGATTGGGCGTCGACCCGATCATCGATACCGGCGACCAGAAAGGCTATTACTCGCGCGGCGTGGTCATGGCCTTGGCCGACGCAGCCAAGCGTTGCGGCTTCGATCCACAGTTCGCCCTGCTGGTGGATTTCGCCTCCGACGCCAGCGCGGTGATGAGCTCCGGCATCAGCGCCCAGGCCGGCTGCATCGCAATCCCGACCGAGAATACCCACGGGTTCGAACTGGTCGTGGATGGCGCGATTGAAGCGTGCGCGCAGACGTTGGTCGAATATTTGAAAGGCTTGCAGAATGAGGTATCGACCTGACCCGCAGCCGAATAAAAAGGGAGGCCCATAACAGGCCTCCCTTGCTTCTCACCTTCAAGACGTACCCAGACCCTGTGACAAATCCGAAGACGACGGCCGTGCTGGATCCGGCTTGGTCTCAACCTCGGTTTGTTCAGTGGTTCGAGTCACCGTGTCACGCACGGCCTCGTACCCTTCCTGAGCTTTCTGCTTGGCCTTGTCGACCATGCCCGCGCTGGTACGGCCCATGTAGCGCTGTTCAGTGGACGTAGTCGGCAGCGCCGCGCCGAGCAATGCACCGAGCGCAACCCCAGCGGCAGCCACCATCAGCGGTTGCTCCTTGAGCAGGTGACTGAACTGCTGGCCGAGCACTTGCGAATTACGCGACAGTCGATCACTGGCGTCATGCATCGCATGGCTCAGATTTTCCTTCGCCGCACCGACGTTTTCCCCTAGGTGGCTGGCCTTGCCTTTCAACGACTGGTAGCCGTCCTTCAGCGAGTCAGTAGTCGAGTGCAAATGCGCGCGGGCGCTGTCGATGCCGTCGGCCAAACCATCGGCCCATTCGCCAGCCTTGTCCTGATCCGGCCCGCTGCGATAGGTCGGTTGCGGCACGGGCGGGCGATTCTGGCTCATCATCAGCCAGAGCAGCCCCACGGAAGTCAGCACCGCTGGCACCGGGTTATTGCGCACGCTGGTGCCGAGGTTGGTGAAGAACGTCGAGCCGTTGCTCTGCATCATTCCCCAGGCCTGATCGATCATTTGCCCGGGAGTGAATTTGCTCTCGAGTTGATCGACGATGTTGCCGATGCTGGCGCGTTGCGCATCGATTTCGCGTTCGATCTGCTCCGGGCTTTTTTCCGCTTCGATATCCAGTTCGCTTTTCATGAGACTTTCCTCCGCAGCGCTTCCTGATCCTTGTTCAAGGCGTCGAGAGTGCGATCAGGTTTGAAGTGAGATGGCTCGAATTGTTTCTTCCCGGATTGCAGCATGGCGAAGCCGATGATCATCACCACCACGCCGACGATCAGCGCGGCCAGCCATGGCGCCATGAACATGCTCAGGCCGTACACCGCCGACATCAGCAGAATGATGAAGCCGGCGAGAAACACGATCGCACCACCGGCCACCGCGCCGATGCCCGCCTTCAGCGTGCTGAGGCTGTTCTGCAGTTCGGCTTTGGCCAGTGCCAGTTCCTTGGTGAACAACGCTGGCACTTCACGGGACAGTTGTCGCAACAGACCGACCACCGAAGCGTCATCCGTTTGGCCGAGGGGCCTTGCCCCGCTCAGATCAGATTCATCTCTGTTCATCACAGTTCTCCTTTGGCGTCGGGTGCGTGCGGTACGGAAGCCGCGGCAAAATCAGAGGGGTGATCGCTGTCACTGGGTGAGGTCGGAGTGATGCCGGTGGCCAGTCCCGGATTGGCGTGGCCCGATGGCGGCACTGACGATTCATAGGGTCGCTGCGCACCGTAGTCGGCTGGCGGTGGCGTCGACGTCGTGCCCGCCGCCGGATCATGTTCGGCGCTGACCGTCGCTGCTGCGGCCGTGCCGGCTTTGAGAAACCGCGACAGTCCGAAACCGATGGCAATGCTGCCGGCGATGAACAGGCCCGGATTGCTGCGCGCCAGATCCGCCGCATCGTGCAGCAACTGCTCGGCACTCTTGCCGCGCAAGTTGCCCGCCAGCCCGGTCATGGAATCCGCCATGTCGGTCAGGTAATCGGACATGCCCAGCGTGTCCTTGTCCTGCAACTCCGAGACGAAGCTCTTTGCGCCTTGGGCCAATGCTTCTATCTGTTCGGCCGCAGTGTCGCGGTACTGTCCGAATTGCGCGTCGGCCTGATGCCGCGCGCCGCCAATTGCTTCATTGACGTCGTCCTTCAAATGTTCAAAAGCCTGTCCAGGCTTGCTGTTCGGATCACCTGATTCAAAGCCTGCCCTGCTGTCTTGAGTATTCATGTGGCCCCTCGCGTTCTGACTTGAAAACGGAAAAACGGGACTACACGGCAACATTGCCTCGAGCCCCCACATAGAAGATGACGGAGCAGCTTGCGCGAGAGTTCAAAGAGGTTGATGAGCGTGCGACATCGAGTCTGGTTCAGCGACGAAAGGTTGCGCTTGGCACGATTGCGTTGAGCTTCTGCGCCTGGCTGCGGTCAAGACAAGGCACAAGCATTTATCTGCAACACGACGCTGAAACCCGCAACAACGCCGATAGATGGCAGAATCCCCACACCCTGATCACTTCGGAGACCGCAATGCTTCGCCTGTTTGAAGAAAGGCTCGACCCCTTCCCGCCCGACGAGGCGCCGCCACCGCCAGTCGGCCTGATGCGATTTCTGTGGGCCTGCACCCGGGGTGCGCGCGGCTATATTCTGGCCTTCGCCCTGCTCAGCGCCAGTGTGTCGATCTATGAGGCATGGCTGTTTTCTTTCCTTGGGCAAGTGGTGGATCTGCTCTCGACCTGGCAATCCGGCGGCGCCGCCGGTGATGAGGAAAGCCGCGTGTTGTGGGGCATCGGCATCGTGCTGGTGGTCAGCATCGGCCTGGTGGCGCTGCGCACGATGGTCCAGCACCAGATCCTTGCGATCAATCTGCCGCTGCGCCTGCGCTGGGACTTTCACCGGTTGATGCTGCGGCAAAGTCTGTCGTTCTTCTCCGACGAGTTCTCCGGCCGGGTCACGACCAAGGTCATGCAGACCGCGTTGTCGGTGCGCGAGGTGCTGTTCACCCTGATCGAAATCCTCCCCGGCATTGGCGTGTACTTCATTGCGATCATCGCGCTGGCCGGTGGCTTTGCGCTGAAGCTGATGCTGCCGTTTCTGGCGTGGATCGTTTTGTTCGGGCTGGCGATGGTGTATTTCGTCCCGCGTCTGGGCAAGGTCGGCCAGGAACAGGCCGATGCGCGCTCGTCGATGACCGGGCGGATTGCCGATGCTTACACCAACATCACCACGGTTAAACTGTTCTCGCACTCCAAGCGTGAAGCGCACTTTGCCCGTGCGGCAATGGAAGATTTCAAGCTCACCGGATTCCGCCAGATGCGGCTGGTCAGCCAGTTCGAAATCGTCAATCAGGCGCTGGTGGTGGCGTTGATTCTCGGCGCTGGCGGTTATGCATTGTGGCTGTGGCATCAGGGCGAAGTCGGCACCGGCGCCGTCGCGGCGATCACCGCCATGGCGTTGCGCATCAATGGCATGTCGCACTGGATCATGTGGCAGATGACGTCGCTGTTCGAGAACATCGGTACCGTGCAGGACGGCATGGCCACCCTGACCAGCGGCCCGAAAGTCCAGGACGCGCCGGATGCCAAAGTGCTGGAGCCGGCCGGCGGCGAAGTGGTTTTCGACAATGTCAGCTTCAACTACAACGGCGAACGCCAGGTGCTCGACGGCTTGACCCTGCACATACGCCCCGGCGAAAAAATCGGCCTGGTCGGCCGCTCCGGTGCGGGCAAGTCGACGCTGATCAACCTGCTGCTGCGCTTCTATGACGTTGATCGCGGCGAGATCCGCATCGATGGGCAGAACATCGCCGAGGTCACCCAGGACAGCCTGCGCAGCGTGATTGGCATGGTCACCCAGGACACGTCGCTGTTGCACCGCTCGATCCGCGACAACATCGCCTACGGTCGCCCGGACGCCACCGACGAGGACATCCACCGCGCGGCGGTGAACGCTCAGGCCGATGGTTTTATCAGCCAGTTGAGCGACAAGCAGGGCCACAGCGGCTACGACACGCTGGTCGGCGAACGCGGCATCAAGCTCTCCGGCGGCCAGCGCCAACGCATCGCCATCGCCCGGGTGATGCTGAAGAACGCACCGATCCTGCTGCTCGACGAAGCCACCAGCGCACTGGACTCCGAAGTCGAGGTGGCGATCCAGGAAAGCCTCGATGAAATGATGCAGGGTAAAACCGTGATCGCCATCGCCCACCGCTTGTCGACCATTGCGGCAATGGACCGGCTGATCGTCATGGACGATGGCCGCATCATCGAACAAGGCACCCACGCGCAATTGCTCGAGAAGAACGGTACCTACGCGCGGCTGTGGCAACACCAGAGCGGCGGCTTTCTGGGTGAGGATCGCGGTTTGGTTGAGGTGATGGAGGAGTGATCAGGCTGGAGGGCCGGGGCCGGCCCTCCATCGGTTGGTCTAGATGGTGACGGGGCTTTCGGCATCAATCGGAAGCTTTACGCGAAACACGGTTCCGCCTTCCAGGTCAGAGCTGACTTCGATGGAGCCGGCATGTGAGGCGACGATTTCCGAAGCGATAAACAGGCCCAGACCCAGCCCGGCAACGGGCCCGTGATCAACCACGGAGCGCTGCGAGAACCGCCCCATCGGGTTGAAGATGAACGGCAACACATCTTCCGGAATCGGCTCCCCGCCGTTGTGCACCGTGAACACCGCGCAATCCTCGCGAACGTTCAACTCGACCGTTACCGGAAAATTATTGTCGCCGTGGGTCACCGCATTGCTGATGATGTTGGAAAACACCTGTTCCATCCTGGCGCCATCGAACGCTCCCATCACCGCTTCCGTCGCATCGAACCGCACGTTGGCCTGCGGATGAAAGGCGCGGATTTCCTCGATCACCCGCTCGCACACAGGGCTGAGATCGATCAGGGATTTTTTCACCGGAATC
The DNA here is from genome assembly GCF_019145375.1 of Pseudomonas triticicola. Classification (NCBI taxonomy): domain Bacteria; kingdom Pseudomonadati; phylum Pseudomonadota; class Gammaproteobacteria; order Pseudomonadales; family Pseudomonadaceae; genus Pseudomonas; species Pseudomonas triticicola. The sequence continues at coordinate 2,123,766 of NZ_JAHSTX010000001.1, forward strand.
CCCGGCCCCATCTGGCAACGCGTCAGATCCAGCAGGTCGCCCACGATCTGGCTGGCGCGCTGCACGCTGGCGTAGATCTGCCTGGCCACTTTGCCGGTGCGCGGGTCGGTGGCTTCGGTACGACGCAACATATCCGCACCGAGCAGAATCGCCCCCAGCGGCGTGCGCAAGTCATGGCCGAGAATCCCCAGAAACACGTTGCGCGACGCCTCGACGGCGCGCGAGTAGCTGGCAATCGACTCGGCCAGCGCCTGATCGATGGCTTCGTGGAAGCGCGTCATGTCGTCGACATTCACTGATTTGCCATCCTTGACCTGACACAGCCACTGGCTCAGCACACTGGTGCGCAGCGCGCGGTATTCCGACACCATCTGATCGATGGTAAAACCGGCCATCAGCCGCGTCACCGCGTGGGTTTCCGCAGCTGTTTCTTCATCGTCGCGCGGCGCTTGGCCCTGGGCTTTGGCGATTTGTTCGCTCATGGTCTGCTTGGTCCGCAGATCGATGACGATGGCGCGCAACATCTGCTCGGCGTGATCGCGCAGCGCGACGTTATCGAGCTCCACCCCCGGCGTCTCGATGGTGCGGGCGAAATCTTCCCAGGCCTGCAGGATCGGCTCTAGGTTTTCGAGAATGAAATCTGGCAGGCGCATGGCTGTAGTCCGCAGGGGAATCCATCTGCGCCAACAACTGATGCGGCGCAGATTTCGGAAAGGGCAATTCAGGAGTACAGAACGTACGGCTGACGTTATGCAGCCTACCACCAAAGCGCTGGGCTAACGTTGGAGGAAAATCGAGGGGCTGAAGTGTCGCGGGGCTTGCCTACTCCGCGGCCCGGACCGGCCGCTCACCTAATCGCTCAACCAGCCTGACGAGATAACCGTCCGGGTCCTGCACAATGAATTCCCGCTGCCCTGTTTCGACAGTATCTGCCCGATACCAAGTATCGCGGCAGTTGCGAAAGAGAGGAAAACCGGCTTGTTCGAGTCTTTCGAGGACAGCCGCGACCGCGACTACATCTATTTGCAGGTTGATGCCTCGCCCAAAAGGTGTGCTCAGGGGCGCGGTGAGCCACTGGCCAGCCTGCGGGTCGAACTGCTCCAGCATCACCTGCGCGCCGTTCAGATCCAGGTAAGCGAAACCGTCTTCGAGGCGCTGATAGGCCACTTCAAAGCCCAGACAGTTCACCCAGAATGCCAAGCTCTTCGACAGCTCGGTGACCATCAGTTCAGGAACCAGTTTGTTTCGTTCAAGCATGGCGAGAAATCCGTTTCAGAAGCTTATGCAGCGAGGGTTGTTTCACTCCAGACATCGCTTGGGTGTCAATCGAGTTTGCTCGGCATTCTGCACCTCAGCACTGACATCTGCCTGTTTACGGCTGCTGAATTCAATCGGATAAGGCCCGGTCTGCGCCAGAGCTGCCTGCACACGGCTGACAAAGGCCGCGTCGTCCAAGGTGTAGAAAACCCACACCTGACGCTTTCCGCCGGTGACCGTGCACCCCCACTTTGCGAACCCATCCGCCGTTACGGCCGCCTTAATCAGGCGGTCCACCTGCATCATCCGCGTGTACTCCTTTGAACTCGGCAGGAAGCGATCCGACACGTATTTCCAGCTGATGCGAGACTTGTAAGGAAACGCCTGGGTACCCTTGAGATTCAGGTCGGAAGGCATGCGAAAACTCGCTGGCATTGGCTCGTCAGGAAAATCTGACGGTTGGAAATCGCTGTCGCCTGGCACGGCCACTTGTCGTTGCGGATTGTCAGCAGGATCATCACTGAGCAGTATTCTGAGCGCTTCAGCTTGGCGCTCTTTCCGCTCGCTCACGCATTTGGAGTAGGCCGTTGTATGCGCTGGACCGGCATCCAGACAAGGATCGCGCTCTACCGGTTTTGGAGAATGGGAGCGCGTGCAGCCGGTCGTGATCAGGCTTGCCAGCACCAATAAAACAATGGCTGGCCAGATTTCAGGGCGCAGGGAAGCGTGGGGAGTGACTTTCAAGTGGCCTTCCTTGGATGAGCTGCAGTACGAGACATATGGAAAACGGCGCATTTTGCCTGCCACCCCTGCCCCATGAACAGGCCGAAGCGGAATTAATGTGGCAATTCATCACAAGCAGTGCTCGACCAGCCACAGCCGCTTGTGACGAACAGCCATATGCTCCCTCAAATGCCTACGCTGGCACCGTTGTCCGGCATGCCAAAGTCGCTACTCGGAAAAGCACCACCCTCAATGTGGTAGACCTTCGGTTCTGCCGAAAAATAACCCTCCAGCCCGTGCATGAACCGCTGGTGGTCTTCGCTTTCTTCAAACCCCGGCGAGTGATCCTCAAGCGACTGCCAGCGCACGATCAAATTGAATTGCTCGGGGGTTTCAATACCTTGCGCCAGCAAGTGGCCGCCGTATCCCTTGGCGCGGGTCAGCAACGGTTCGACTTCGGCAAATGCGCGTCGAAAGGCTTCAGTCTGTTGCGGGTGAACGGGCAGCACAGCGATCTCGTAAACCATGATGTTTCTCCAAAATCAGTGAGCGGATTCAGACGATGAGCGAAGGCTCAACGGCGATGGCGATTTTTCCCAGCAGACCGTTGTTGGCGCTCTCCAGTCGGGCGTGGGCGAGCGGGATGTCGGCGAGGGAATAGACCGCGCCAACGTGGGGCCGCAACTGGCCGCGCTCGACCAACGCGCTCAATTCATCGAGCTTGCCGCGATTCTGCCGGGTGAAGACGAAGTGGTAGCTGGCGTTCTTGCCCCAGGCCTGGACGAGGTTTTGTGGCTGCGCGATGTCGACGATCGAGACGACGCGGCCAAGCTGGGCGAGCGCGTCGGCACTGCGAGACAGGGTATCGCCGCCGATGGTGTCGAACACCACATCAACGCCATGCCCGGCGGTTTCGCGCATGATCGCTTCGACGTAGTCCTCTTGGGTGTAATCGATCACCACGTCGGCGCCCAGGCTGCGGACGAAGTCGGCGTTGGCCTCGCGCACGGTGGTGAACACTCTGGCGCCCATGGCTTTGGCCACCTGAATCGCCACATGGCCGACCCCGCCGGCGCCGCCGTGGATCAGGATGCTTTCGCCAACGCGAAGCACGGCGCGCACGGTCAGCGCTTCCCAAACCGTACCGCCGACCAGACTCAGACTGGCCGCCTCAAGGTGGCTCAGAGAAGCAGGCTTCCTGGCGATGATGCTTTCGGCTGCGACGTGGTACTCGGCATAACTGCCCTGCCCGTCGAATATCTGCGGGGTGTACCAGACCTCGTCGCCCGGCGCGAAAGCGCTGACGCCCGGCCCGATGGCTTCAACCACGCCCGACACGTCGTGACCGGTAATGGCTGGCAGCGGCACCAGATCGGGATAGTCACCGCGCCGAACCTGATAATCCAGCGGATTGATGGAAGTAGCGTGCACTCGGACCAGCACTTGACCCGCTTGCGGAACCGGTTTTGGAACGTCGCTGAGTTCGAACGAATCAGGACCGCCGAAGGATTTCAAAATCATCGCTTTCATGGCAAAACCTCGTATCGATAAAGAGGGATATCGAGAATTCTCGATATTCTAGAGTAAAAAAATTTACAGCTCTTTCCCTATGATCTCTGCAAGCGCGCTGATAGCAGCCTCATTGCGTTTGTAGTAGGTCCATTGACCGATGCGCCGCACCTCAACCAGCCCCACCCGCTGCAACGTGGCCAGGTAACTCGACACCGTCGACTGCGACAAGCCGATACCTTCCTGGATGCTGCTGACGCAGACACCCTCGACGAGAACGTCACCCTCATCCTGCGGGGGGAAGTTCTTGACGGGATCCTTCAGGCCTTCAAGGATCTTGAGGCGCGTCGGGTTCGAGAGGGCTTTGAAGATTTCGATCAGTTCCATGCGCCGAGGATATCGAGATTTATCGATATGTCAATGCGCGATATTAATCTGATCGGCAGTCGGCGACAGGTGGCAACGGGATCCGATTTGCCACCCTGCCGTGCGGCTCAGCCTTGGGGCGCATCCAGCAACACCCACAACCGCACGATTTTCCCCGCTTTGATTTCTGCCACGTCGACGCCACTGACGACTACCGGCCCAGCGCTCGGGCCCGCATGCCAGCGCAGGTAACCCAAGCCATGATGCCCAACCGCCGGCCCCTCGGGAACAAAAGCGAAGTCCGCCCCGAACTGATCCAGCAACGCACCGGCCACCTCTGAAATCGCCGCCCGCCCGGTGACGATGCCAGCCGGTTCGTACATCGTCGGTGTGCCTGCAAAAAGCTCATGCACCGCCGCAATGCGCTTCTGTGCATCGCGCTCGTTGAACACGCGCTGCAGGTTGGCCCGCAGCAAGGCGTCGTAGTTTTCCACCTCATTGATATTTCGCGAATCTGAGCCAGACATTTTTGAATCCTCGATTGGTATGTGAAACCCGGTTGCCCGGGCTCAGCGGTCAACCATGTTTGACCAGGTTCAAGGCTGGCAGCGGTCCGCCCGGGAACTGTGCAAGCATTCCCTGCTGCACACCGCCCAGGTCGATGCCGTAAAAACCCAGTTGAGTAATCAGCTCTGCAACTTTGGTTTTGCTCGCGGCATCTTCACCGGAATAAAACAGCACACGCCTGCCGCCCTCGGCGGAGGGATCGCTCAGCAGAGCCGCGAGCAGGTGGTTGAAGGCCTTGACCACGTGCGCACCGGGCAGCATCTGCGCCACCACTTGCGAAGACGGCTGGCCGCCCAGATCGAACGGCTTGAACAGTGGTGCCTCGATCGGGTTGTTGGCGTCGATCACGATGCGCCCATCCCAAGGCCCGAGATCGCGTACCGCGTCGGGGATTTTCGACCAGTTCACCGCCAGAAAAACAATGTCCGCCTGACTGGCTTGCTGAGTCGTCACCGCTTGTGCGAGTGGACCCAATTCGTCGACCAAACCGGCAAGGCTCTGCGGCCCACGGCTGTTGGCCAGACTGACCGGCAGGCCTGCGTTGACGAGCAACCGAGCGATGGCGGTGCCGATGGAGCCTGTACCAATGATGCTGATAGTCATGATGCTCTCCTTACGCTGTGAAGCCGCCGTCGACGATTAATTCTGCGCCGGTGACAAACCCTGCCTCTGCACTGGCCAGGTACGCCACCGCGCTGGCAACATCCTTGCCCTCGCCGTACCGCCCCATGGCGATGTTCGGGCGTAGGAAATCCGCAATAGGCCCGTCGGCCGGGTTCATGTCGCTGTCGGTCGGGCCGGGATGGACGGTGTTCACAGTGATGCCGCGCGGCCCAAGATCGCGCACCAGTCCACGACTGAAACCGGTCAGCGCACCTTTGCTCAGGGTGTAGACGGAGGCGGTAGCGAACGCAGCGAATTGCACCATCGAGCTGCCGATGTGAATGATGCGACCGCCCTGCCCCATGTGTTTGAGCGCTTGCTGAGTGGCGACGAAGACGCCGGTCACGTTCACCGCAAGGATGCGTTGAAAGTCCTCGAAGGCGATGTCCTCGGGGGCCCCGAGCAGGCTGATACCAGCGTTGTTGACCAGAATGTCGATCTTGCCAAAACGCTGTGCAACCTCGGCAATCGCTGCACGTACAGCCTCGGGATTGCCCGCATCGGCCGCCAGCGCCACAGCCTGGCCGCCCGCCGCAACGATTTCCTGCACGACCGCTTCGGCGCGATCTGGCGATGCGTTGTAGGTGATAGCGACGGTGGCGCCATCTGCCGCGAGCCGCTTGGCGATTGCTGCGCCGATGCTGCGTGAGCCACCGGTCACGATGGCGATTTTGCCGGTCAGTGGAAGCGTGGAAGTGTTCATGGTCGAGCCTATGGGTGGTTGGAGTTGATGAGGCTATGAGACGCCTTTTGATCTTTCACCAGTAGTGGAAGCCACCTAGAATCACTTTCAATCATTCGTTGAAGGTTCGCAGATGGAAACCTTAGGAAATTTGCTCTCATTCGTGCGCAGCGCCGAGGCGGGAAGCTTCTCTGCCGCCGCGCGGCGTCTGGGCCTGACACCCGCGGCGGTCAGTCGCAATGTCGCGCAACTGGAAGCCAACCTCGGCGTACGCTTGTTTCAGCGCAGCACACGCAAACTCACGCTGACCGAAGCGGGAGAACGCTTTCTGGCCAACGTCGGTTCGGGACTGGAGAGTGTTCAAGCGGCGATTGCCGACGTGGCCGGCAATGCCGGAGAGCCTTCAGGGCTTTTGCGTCTGAGCGCAGCACCCGGTTTCGCCAGGGATTTTCTGTTGCCGCTGATGCCCGAGTTTCTCAAGCAATACCCCGCCGTGACCCCTGAATGGCACGTCGACAATCGCCAGGTCGATCTCATCGCGGACGGGTTTGATGCGGCCATCGGCGGCGGCATCGAACTCGCGCAAGGTGTGGTCGCCAGAGCCATCGCCCCGGCGCATCTGATTCTGGTGGCCTCGCGGGAGTATCTGTCGGGGCGCTTGCGCGTCCAGCGCATTGAAGAGCTGGCGACGCTGGATCATCTGGCCATGCGCTCGGTGCAGACCGGCAAGGTGCGCAGCTGGATGCTGCAAGGGCCCGACGGGCAACGAGCGCCCCTGGAGTTGACGCCGCGCCTGTTGGTCAACGACCCGCAAGCGCTGTGTCAGTGCGCGCGCTTGGGATTAGGGGTTGCGCTGTTGGCGGTTCCGGACGTGCTGCCGTATCTGCAGGACGGCACGCTGGAGAGGGTTCTGCCGGGCTGGCATGTCGATGCGGGGCAGATTTATTTGTACTTTTCCAGCCAGAAACTGTTGCCGGCAAAGACCCGGGCTTTTGTGGATTTTCTGGTCGGTCAGGCTCGACAGGATGGGTGGGCGACTCGACTCGATGCTCGAGCTTAGCCAGCAAGTTATACGACCTCTGAAACTCAAGCAGCATCATGCCCAAGCGGATTATCCAGCCTTTCAAGCTTGCCGCCCCTGCTCGATTACGGTACAAATCGAACAGTTGTACGACAACATAATAAAAACCTGAGCCACCCCGAGTGGCTATCATTTTTGAGATCTGCCATGTCCCGTCCTGAGTTTGCGCCAACCGTCCCCCCGCCCTTCCCCCGTTATCTCGCCGTGATCATTCTGTTGTGCATGGGTTGTGCGTTCGCCGGCAACCACGTCGCGGCACGGGTCGCTTTTGATGATGGCGCAGGCGTGCTGCTGGCAATTCTGATGCGCTCGGGCGGGACCTTGCTGGTGCTGGCCATTCTCGTCCTGTGGCAGCGGCAAAGCCTGCGTCTGCCGACGGGCGCGTGGCGTTGGCAACTGTTGTTGGGCCTGCTGATTACTGCGCAGAGCCTGTGTCTGTACTCCGCTGTCGCGCGGGTCCCGGTCGCTTTGGCGCTGCTGGTGGCCAACGTGTTTCCGATCCTGCTGGCCTTGCTGACCTGGGCGCTGGGCGGCCCACGACCAAGCGCACGCACCGCGATGTTGATGGGCTTGATTCTCGTGGGATTGGTGTTCGTACTGGACGTCCCCGGACGTCTGTCAGACAGCGCGAGCGTCGGCCCGGAATGGCTACTGGGCGTCGCACTCGCCTTCTGCGCCGCGAGCGTATTCGCCTGCGCGCTGTGGATCACCGATCACAAGCTGTCGCAAGTGCGCGGCTCGGTGCGCAGCCTGCTGACCATCTTCATCGTGTTCAGCAGCGTCAACCTGGCCGGCCTGACCGGCGCCCTCCCCGGCGGACTCAACCTCCCCGCCACTTCAACCGGCTGGCTGGCCCTTGCCACGCTTGTCGTGCTCTATGGGACCGGCTTCATTGTGTTGTTCATTTCCGTGCCCCGACTGGACATGCCACGCAACGCCCCGGTGATGAATATCGAACCACTGGCGACGTTGTTGATGGGCTGGATTGTGCTGGATCAAATGCTCAGCAGAGGGCAGATCGTGGGTGGAGTGATTGTGGTGAGCGGGATTGTTTTGCTGACGTATCGCATAGCGCCGGTGAGGGTTGGGGTGAAGGCTGAGGTTTGAGGGGGTGTGGTGGCGGGACTCTTGGTTGGCGAGTCCTGCTTATCGCCCCCGGCTCGATACCGGATCAGCAGAATTGCAGGCTCTCAAGGTCTACCTGGGCATAGCTTCCTATTTCACCCTTGTAGAGATAAATCGCAGTTACCTCCAGCTCCGTTCGTAAAAATTCCGCCAGCGTTCTGAGTCTGGTGCTTGTGGTCATGGCAGGGCGTACATAGATTGCCAGCGTACGAAAATTCGCTTGGGCAGATCTGCGCCAATAACCGGTTTCCCCGTACCTCCCAACCTACCCAACCTACCCAACCGCGCGCGGATTCTTTGTCGTCATTTGGTTCAGCGCCGCTGGCGTTCCCTCCCCCGGCTCGCAGAAACGTTCGACCTTGTTCGTAGCGGTAGTTTTTCGGCGGGTTTGGAACGTAACCACTCAATCCTTGATTCCTTGTTCTGATCCTTGAAGAACGGCCCGAAGGGTGACAGTCGAGGCCGGGTGGTGCAAGCCGTGGCGGTGTGCCAGTCATGGCACAACCGTGGGATGCGACGAGGTTTTGCGCTCGTCGCGTTGCGGGTTATTTGGCTATTTCGACTTTATCCAAAGCCTGATTTACCGCGATTTCGCCGAGCATGACGACCTGGGCGATGCCCAGCAGGGTTTTACGGCGCGGGTTGTCGAGCAGCGCGGCGAAGTCGTAGAGCATGGTGGTGGCCGAGCCGAGGGATTCGCTGGCGTTGGCCAGCAGGGACTCGGTGTCGTATTTCGGGTTGGCGAGGAACATCTGTTCCGGAGTGTTGGTGCTGGCCAGAATTTCGGCGGGGCCGAGGTAGTGATCGAGGGCGCGTTCGGCGGCTTCGTGAAGCTTTTTCGAGGCGCTGGATTCGTAGGGCGATGCGGGGTCGGTGGTTGGGGGATTGGGTGTGACTTTGAACATGGTGAAACTCCTGATTATTCGTCTGGAGCTGCCAACATCACTTGCAGATGATGGGTGGCAGCTGTGTGCGGGTCTGCAAGACCGGGAAATCAGGAACCCGGCAGACCCGAGGGTCTCCCGCACAAAGCCGCCATTGAGCGGACACGAACAAGTGTCCTTTTGGCAGGGCTATGCGACTGATTTCCGACGGGCTTGCAGACCCGATCACTGATGAGCAGTGACAGGAATCAAGTTACGGAGGGAACGGCAGACGCACAAGCCGGCGGATTCTGGCGTAGTCGTAGGGAATGGCGCAAGGCGTTGTAGCCGTTTGCTTGAGGCTGGAGTTACTGTTTAAACGGGCTGAGGGTTTTCTGTTTATGTGGCTGTGAATGGGCTGGCGTCATCGCGAGCAGGCTCGCTCCTTGGTATTGGGACGTTGGTTAACCAACACGAGCCTCACACCATCCGCCGCGAATCCCGCCGCACCGCCTGCGGCGGCACGCCAAAGCCGCGCATGAACACCTCGCGCATGTGCCGGCGGTCACGAAACCCGGTTTCTCTTGCAACCACATCCAGACTGTGACTGCTTTGCTCGATCAGCAAACGCGCTGCTTCCAGCCTTAGGCTCTCTATCGCCTTGGCTGGTGACTGGCCGGTTTCGGCGGTGAACACGCGGGTGAATTGCCGCGGACTCAGGTGCACCACTTCGGCCAGTTCTTCGACGCTCAGCGGGCGATTGAGGTGCTTGCGCGCGTAGTCCAGCGCACTCTGAATGCGGTCGGATTTGGGCGACAGCGAGAGCAGTTCCGAATGCTGCGACTGCCCTCCGGACCTACGCTGATGCATCACCAGTCGATGGGCGACCGAGCGGGCGATTTCGCTGCCCAGATCCTTCTCGACCATACCCAGCGCCATGTCGACACCAGCGGTCATGCCCGCCGATGTCCACACCGGGCCGTCGATGATGAAGATGCGGTCGTCCTCGACATTCACCGAGGGATGCATCCTGCGCAGCGCCGGGGCGAACGCCCAGTGCGTGGTCACGCGGCGGTTATCCAGCACACCGGCCTGCGCCAATACGAACGAGCCGGTGCAGATGCCGGCCACGCGGCGTGCGCCGTCGACGAGCCCGCGCACGCTGTGCAGCACGTCAGCATCGGGCGGTGTCAGCGGTGTCAGCGTGCCAGCCACCAGCCAACTGTCGGCCAGCCCCGCCTGCGTCAGTGGCAACGTATCGACGTGCAAGCCCAGCGAGGAGCTGACGATGCCGCCGGCCTGGGAAAAGTTCTGCACCTTGTACACGGCTTTGCCGGTGACGATGTTGGCGAACTCGAACACCGACTGGGTCGCCAGCGCCATGACCTGAAAACCTTCAGTGAGCAGATAGCCGACTCGATGCATGGTCGCGCTCCGTTTGTTGAATGTCCTGAAACACTACCACATACGTCATTCAGGTCGGAGCAGGTTTTCTCCATCATGGCTCACATACCAATCAATCCACTTGCGGGACGCAGCTCATGAAACTTGAAGCCAACACGATCTTCATCACCGGCGGCACTTCCGGCATCGGCCGCGCACTGGCCGAGGCCCTGCATCAGCGCGGCAATAAGGTCATCATCGCTGGTCGTCGCCAGACCCTGCTGGCAGAGATTGCCCAGGCGAATCCGGGCATCGACACCGTGCAGCTGGACATCAACGATGCGCAGCAGATCAAGGACGTCGCCGCCGAAGTCATCCGCCGCCATCCGTCGTTGAACGTGATCATCAACAACGCCGGAATCATGCCCTTCGACAACGCGGGTTCCGGCGACTACAACGATGAACAGGCCGTCGGTCTGTTGCAGACCAACCTGCTCGGCCCAGTGCGCGTCAGCGCGGCGTTCGTCGAACACCTCAAGCGCCAGCCCGAGGCCTACATCATCAACAACAGCTCGGTGCTGGCCTACCTGCCGCTGGCGACCACGGCGCTATATTCGGCGACCAAAGCGGCGATCCATTCCTACTCGCTGTCGCAGCGTTTCATGCTGCGCGACACCAGCGTCAAGGTCCTGGAAATCGCGCCACCTTGGGTTGATACCGACCTGATTCACAAGAGCGGCGACGAGCGCGCCATGCCGCTGGGCGAGTTTATCGAGGAAACCCTGATCAAGCTGGAAACCGCCACCACCGAAGTGCTGGTTGACCGAGTCTTGCCGCTGCGAGCCAACCAGGGCGCGAACGAGCACGGGTTGATCGAGCAGTTCAACCTGTCGCTGCTGGAAAATCCTATTCCGGTGGCCTGAACTCACCGACAGAAACACCCGGGCTCAATGCCCGGGTAGCCTGGCTGTTGATCATGTTCATTCACAACGCGGCAAGCCAAACACCACCCGCGCCCCGCTCGGCTCATTGCGCTCGGCCCACAAGCGTCCGCCGTGACTTTCAATGATCGTGCGGCAGATCGACAGGCCCATGCCCAGCCCGGTGGATTTGGTGGTGTAGAACGCCGTGAACACTTGCTCTGCCTGTTCGCAGGCGAAGCCCGGACCTGAATCGCTCACGCTGATTTGCACGCTGTCGCCTGACGCTTCACTGCGAATCAGCAGGCGCCGCTGCCCTACCTCCATGTTCGCCATGGCTTCGAGGCTATTGATGATCAGGTTGAGCAACACCTGTTGCAGTTCGACCCGGTCCGCCACTACGAAAGGCAAATCTGCCGCCAGCTCAACGCTGACTTCGGCGCCGTGCTTGAGCGCTTCGCCACGGCTGAAATCGACCATTTGCTCAATCAGCAGATTGAGGCTGACAGGCTGGCGCTGCGGTGGAGTTTTGTGAATCAGCGCGCGGATGCGCCCGAGTACGTCGGCTGCGCGATTGCCGTCGACAATGATATGCCGCAGGCCCTGCTCCACCTCGTCGAGGTTCGGTGGCCGCGCACCGAGCCAGCGTAGCGCGGCATTGGCATTGGTTACCGTGGCGGCTATTGGCTGATTGACTTCGTGAGCGATCGACGCGGCCAACTGGCCCATGGTCGCTACGCGATTGGCGTGGGCCAGTTCCGTTTGCACCTGGCGATAACGGCGCTCGCCTTCGCGCACGTGTTCTTCGGCGAGCTTGCGTTCGCTGATATCCAGCACGAAGGCCAAACCCTGCTGCTGACTCGCCTCGAATGCGGCCAGACCGACAATCACCGGCAGCCGACTGCCATCCTTGCGGATGTATTCCTTTTCGAATGGCTGGGCGCGGCCGGTGCGGATGGCGGTTGCCAATGCGGCGTCGCTGCTGGCGCGCATTGACGGCGGGGTCATGTCGCGCCAATGCACGAGACCCGATAGCAGCTCATCCCGGGCGTAACCGACCATGCGCAGGAACGCGTCGTTGGCCTCGATGATCTTCCCCTCCACGCTCCACACGACGATGCCAATGATGTTCGCATCGACCAGCCGACGGATTTTCGCTTCGCGCTCGGCGAGGTCGCGGTACAGGCGCGCGTTGTCCAGCGAGATCGCAGCCTGCGACGCCACCAGCCGCAGCACGGCCAGACGCGCCGGGCTGAACACGCCGGCGGACAGGTTGTTTTCCAGATACAACGCCCCGACCACCCGTGCCTGATTCATCAGCGCCAGGCACAGGATTGAGCGCGCGCCACGCTGCTGAACGTATGGATCTGCAGCGAATAGCTGATCCGCGACGGCATCGTCCAGGCACAGGTTTTCGCCGGTGCGCAGCGTCTGGTAGAGCACCGACTCAGCCAGCGCCACCGCCTGCAGCGGCGCGTTGCACAGCTGCGTGGCACCGTCGCCGATACGGGTTCGCGCAGCGACATAGGGAACGTCGGCGTTCAACAAAATAAGCAGGCCATGCTCGGCCCCGGCCTGTTCGATCGCGGTGCGCATCACCGTTTCGATCAAACGGTCCAGGACGATCTCGCCGGAGACTGCTTGAGAGACCTTGAGCACCGTCGCCAGGTCGAGATGTTCAACTGGCGTAATGAGCGTGGTGACCGGATTCGGTTGCGCCTCTTCGGCACGCAGAAAACGATGACGTCGCTCCAGCTCCCGCACCTTGCCAGCAGCCCCCCAACGCAGATAGGCGTAGCGTGCGTCGCGCAGGTAACCCCGGGATATCCTGGCCAGCCCGCGAGCGCTGTAGAACCGTGCGGCCAGTTCGTTGGCCAGCGCTTGGATATGTAGCAAACCATTGTCCTGAGCCAATTGAATGGCTTGCTCGTACTGCAATTCGGCTTCGAGCAACTGCCCGGTGACGCGCGCCATTTCCGCGCCGACCAGCGCCACCTGACTGGCGAAGGTCTCTGCACACAAGCGCGCCCACGTCTGCAACTGTTCATGATGTTGACCCAGACGCTGCAAAGCACCCGCGTCAGTTTCGCCGTGGGCCGCCAAGGTCAACGCCGCGTAGAAATGGTATTCGGCCTCCTCGAAAAACGCCGAAACCACCCACAAAAGTCCCTGCGCCTGGGCCGCGCACTCAGCGGCCGCCGCGTAATCCCCGGCCAGATAGCGCGCCTGCAACTTGCGTACCCAGTACTTGCCGCGCGCCAGCGCCAGATCCGCCGAACCGGCCAGATGCGCTTCGACAGCTGTTTCATCGAACCCCTCATCGTCGAAACAGCCGAACGTCGGCGTCTGCCCGCGCAGCATGCGGATCAGCGTCAACTGGCAGCGCATGAAATCCGCCACCAGACCGAAACCGACCTTTTGTGCATAGACCAGCCCTGATTCCGCTTGCGCCTGCACCTCGGCCAGCGGCTCGCCGATAAACAACAGATCGGAAATCAGGCTGTTTCCAGCGAACGCTGCATACGGCAGATCGCCGCTGCGATGGGCCGCGTTGAGCGCACGGCGCAACAGTTCGCGGCACTCGCGCACTGGCCGCATCCAGCGCACCACGAAGATCGAGAAGCACAACCAAGTGCTCGCTTCATAACGCGTGAGCCCGCGCCGATCAACCAGATCGCAGCCCAGACGGCCAAATCGATAACCAGCGGCATAGTCGCCAAAACGCGGCCCCGACACGCGCCCGAAGTTGGCATAGAGCAGGCAGGAGGCGTCGCAGTTGCCATATTGCAGGCTCAGGCTGATCGCTTTGCAAATGGTCAGGCTGGCGAGGTTCAGATCCGACTGCACCGCCGGCGCGAAGAGTTTGCCTAGCGCATCGAGGGTGGCCCGCGCGGCAGGATCCTCCATCAGCGGCAAGTCGATCATCTGCTCGATACTGCGCCCGCGCAGGCTGGTCCAGACCTGCTGGTATTCGTCGCGCACCTGAATATCGTCCGGACGCGCTGGCCAATCGATGCCGACCTGACGCAGAAAGGCCAGACACACCGTCACCGCCCGGTCACTGCGATCAAGCAGCAAGTAGACATCCATCTGCAGGCACGCCACCGCCGCGCGCTCGACGGTGGTCAGGGCGCGCTCGGCCAATGTCGCCAGGTGCGAGTCGGCAAGCTGCAGTTGGCCGGTGAGAAATTCGCACTCGGCACGGTCCAGCTCCAGAGCGAAACCCAGTTCATGCCGACTGTCATAACCCTGCTCGCCCAACAGTTCTGCGCCGGCCCCCAGATAGGTCAGTGCTGAGGTATAAGCGGTCGAGGCCTTCGCTCGCTGGCCGGCGAGCAGGTTGAACTCGGCCAGCTGCTCGCGCTCGGCACGCAGGCTGATCAGATGCGCACCGCGATTGAGCTGGCCGACAATCTCGAAGATCGCCTCCTCGCGCCGCTCCCCCTGGGTTTGCAGTGCCAGCAGCCGGCCGATGCGCAGGTGCATTTGCGCCCGTTCGGTTTCAGCGATCAGCGAATACGCCGCCTCATGGATGCGATCATGCACAAACCTGTAGGCACCGTCCTGACGCTCGACCAACTCCAGCCGCACCGCCGGCCACAATGCGGAGTGAGCGTGAGGCACCGGCACATCAAGGACTGTGGCCAGCGTGTCGAGACGTGCGACGTTGCCCAGGCAGGCCAGTTGTTGCAGCGCCTGGCAAGTTTCTTGGGGCAGCCGCGCCAGTTTGCCGACCATCAAATCGACGACATTGTCGGTGTAGCCCTTGCCGTTGATCAGGTGCACATCCCAACGCCAGCGCTGGCGCGCAGGCTCGTATCTCAGCAGCTTCTCCTCGGCCAGGGCGTGCAGAAACTGGATGACGAAGAACGGATTGCCAGCGGTCTTGTCCAGCACCAGCCGCGCCAGCCCGACAATGCTCGCCGGCGGGCAACGCAGTGATTCGCTGATCAGTTGTTCGATGTGCGCGCCAGCCAGTGGCGCCAGACGAATTTCGTCAATGTGTACGCCGGCGTGATGCAGGGTCTTGAGTGTGCGGCTGAGTGGGTGATCGCCATCTACCTCGTTGTCGCGATAAGCACCGACCAGCAGCAGATGAGGGGTCTCTGCGCGACTGAGCAAATCTTCGAGCAGATCAACGGTGGCCGCGTCGAGCCATTGCAGGTCGTCAAGGAACAGCGCCAACGGATGCTCGGCCTGAGCGAACACGCCGATAAAACGCTGCAAGACCTGAAGGAACCGCTGCTGCGCCTGTTGCGGCTCCAACTCAGGCACGGGCGGCGGCTCGCCGATGATCAGCTTGAGTTCGGGGATCAGATCGGTGATCAACCGCGCATTCGCTTCCAGTGCCCGCAACAGTGCTTCGCGCCAGCCCGCCAGTACGTCGGTGCGCTTGCCCAATAGCGTCCGCACCAGCCCCTGAAAGGCCTGAACCAGGGTCGAATAAGGCACGTCGCGCTGGTACTGGTCGAACTTGCCGGCGGCGAACAAGCCACGCGACGGCACCAGCACCTTGTGCAGTTCACTGACCACCGACGATTTGCCGATGCCGGAATAGCCGGATACCAGCACCAGTGTCGGCGCGCCTGTCTGCACCACATTGGCGAAGGCATCGATCAACGTTTGCACTTCGTGTTCGCGGCCGTAGAGTTTTTCCGGAATCAGCAAGCGTTCGCAGGCGCCCTGCTCGTCCAACGTGAACGTCTCGATCTGGCGCATACGGCGCCAGTCATCGAGGCAACGGCGCAAGTCATGCTCGACACCGACTGCGCTCTGATAGCGTTCCTCGGCCGTTTTCGCCAGCAGTTTCATGACCACTCGCGAGAACATCGGCGGCACCGTCGCCACCCGTTCACACACGGGCATTGGCAGCCGCGCGATATGGCAATGCACCCACTCCGTCGGGTCATTGGCACTGAACGGCAGCGAGCCGGTGAGCATCTGGTAAAGCGTCACGCCAAAGGCATACAGATCACTACGCGAATCGATCGAACGATTCATCCGCCCGGTTTGCTCCGGCGCCATGTAAGCCAGCGTCCCGGCGATAGATTCCGGTGGCGTGGGCGCTTGCCGCTCCCGTGGCAAGCGCGTGGCCAGGCCGAAGCCGGTCAGCCGCGCCTGCCCATCATGACAATGGACAAAAACATGCTGCGGTTTCATGTCTTTGTGCACCAGACCACGCTGATGCATATGGCCCAGTGCCTTGGCGATGTTCATGGCCAATTCCAGACAGGTTTCGATATCCAGCGGGGCGACCAGCAACCGCGACAACGGCTCGCCGCCCGGATCGTCGAACAGCAGACGAACTCGGGTGCCCGTACGCTCGAAAGCTGTCGGCTGCAACGCCCAGGCAGAATTGAGGTCGTCCCTGAGGCTGTATTCATGCGCAAGTCGCTCCAGGGTGCTCGGCAATGGCTGGCCCAGCGCCGGACGCACCGCCAGTAGGCTGCCATCATTCGAACCGCGCTCACGGGACAGCACCCGCTCGCCGTCGTCCCACAAAATCTGTTTTCTGCTGGCCATCTGCGTCGACACTGCTCAGGTTTTTTGCCGCACGGTGAGTTGCACGTCGCCAGCGTTCAGGGGTTGCGCTGGACAGGCTCGATGCCCAGCGCTTCTGCGATACGCACCAGATCGGCCACTGAACGTGCGGCCATTTTGCGCATGACCTGGCCACGGTGGACCTTGACCGTGACCTCGCTGAGGTTGAGCTGTCCGGCAATCTGTTTGTTCATCAGCCCGGCAATGACGAAGCCGAGCACTTCGCGCTCACGTGCGGTCAGGGTTTGGTAAGCCCGACACAAAACGGCGCCGGAGTGTTCGGCTGCTAGCCGCGCACGGTCGCGAGCCAACGCACTGGCCACGGCGTCGAGCATGTCCTGATCACGGAACGGCTTGGCCAGAAAATCCACCGCGCCGGCCTTCATCGCCTTGACGCTCATGGCGATGTCGCCGTGGCCGGTCATGAACACCACGGGGATGCGCAAGCCGTTTTTTTCCATCTGTTCCTGAAACGTCAGGCCACTTTCGCCGCGCAGGCGCACGTCGAGCACCAGGCAACCGGGTACCTCACGTTGCGCTTGCGCGAGAAAATCTCCGGCGCTGTCGAAGGTTTGCACCTGCAGGCCGATCGAGCGCAGCAAGCTGTCGAGCGCCTGGCGCATCGAGGCATCGTCATCGACCACGTACACCACTGGCTCGCCGAGCACGCCGGGACTCTGCGCAGGGCTGGAATGCGACCACAAGGTCATTGTGTCTCCTCGGCGAGATCGCAGCACGCATTGGGCTGGTCAATAAATCTAGTTCAGGATGGCCACCGCAGCCAGACACCGGCCGGACGGTCAGCAATCAGGCTAACAGTCAGCGCCATTGCCGGCCGGCCAGAAACCCCTGAAAATCGGCCAGGCTGAGGCAGTCCCGCCTTTAGCGCTGCAAACAGGCAGGCCCGCGATGTCCACTCATCCCGCTTTTACAACGGCTCCGCGCGACGTAGTGTTCATCGCCTACCCACGCCTGAGCCTGCTCGATCTCAGCGGTGCGCAAACCGTGTTCTGGGCCGCGAGCAAAGCCTTGGCCGAGCGCGGACAGCCCGGTTATCAACTGCACACCGCCAGCCTCAGCGGCGGCTTGATCCAGACCGTCGAAGGGCTGGCCATCGACTCCCAAGCGTTAACCACGCTCGACACCGCCGCGCTGGACACGCTGGTCGTGCCCGGCGCCCCTGACATCTGCCAGACCCTTGAGAAGCACCGCGAACTGAGCGACTGGCTGCAGGACCATGCTCACCTCGCCCGCCGCGTGGTCTCGGTGTGCAGTGGTGCGTTTCTGCTGGCTCAGGCCGGATTGCTCGACGCCCGCCGCGCTGCCACTCACTGGGCGATGTGCGACGCTTTGCGCGATCGCTTTCCAGCGGTCGAGGTAGATGCCGACGCGATCTTCATTCAGCAAGGCAAGGTCTGGACCTCGGCCGGAGTCACCGCCGGGATCGATCTGGCGCTGGCGCTGGTCGAGGCCGATTGCGGCCGTGAAGTGACGTTGCAAGTCGCGCGGGAACTGGTGGTGTACATCAAACGCCCCGGCGGCCAGGCGCAATACAGCACGCTGCTGCAATCGCAGGCGCAGGACGCTGCGATGTTCGATGATCTGCACCTTTGGCTCATGGAGCGCCTCGGCGATCCGAATCTGACGGTGGAGCGCCTCGCCGAGCAAGCCGCAATGAGCCTGCGCAACTTCACGCGGGTCTATAAAGCGCGCACCGGGCGCACACCGTCGAAAGCGCTCGAGCTGTTCCGACTCGAAGCGGCCAAACGCCTACTGGAAAACTCCCCGCACAAAATCGAACGAATCGCCCGCCTCTGCGGCTTCAACGATGAAGAACGCCTGCGCGCCTGCTTCCAGCGCCACCTGTCGATCTCCCCGCGCGACTACCGCAGTCGCTTCAGCCGCGATGGCTGAACCGCTATACCTACGTATAGTTTTGCCCGCTGGCCATCAGCGTATGGTGCAAGAACGACAGGAGTCACCAGCTCGGCCACCCGGCCCGGGAGCGTTATGCACAAGACGCATGTCATTGCAGTAGTGGACGACGACGAGGCCATGCGCACGTCGCTGAGCAGCCTGCTGCGAGCGTCGGGTTATCGAGTGCTCGGCTATGCGGCGCCGGCGGATTATCTTGAATCGGATGGGCCGGCGCAGACTGATTGTCTGATTTCCGATATGCAGATGCCGGGCATGAGTGGTTCGCAGATGCTGGATGCTCTGCGGGCGCAAGGCTGGAGGATGCCGGTGATTTTCGTGTCGGCGCATCACGGAGATTTGCCTTGCGACAAGTCCCGAGCGACTGATGTCGTTGCCTGCCTGCGTAAACCCTTTGCGGCGGACGAGTTAGTTGCCTGGGTCGAGGTTGCACTGCGTACGCTCCAAGCTAGCGGAATCTAAAAAACTGACCCACCGCAGTTACCCTTGTGGGAGCGAGCTTGCTCGCGAAAGCGATCGCTTGATCAACGCCTCCCTTTGGCCATATTCCTCTTTCCACGGCGCAACGGCCTTGAAATCGGCTTAAACCAGATTTGGGTCTCCTACATCCTGAAAGAGGTGAGATGAGCAGGCACGTACAGCGCATAAACACGACTTGGCAATCACGTTTAAATTACACCTACTTTTACCGCAAAAAGCCTACAACGCCTTGCGCCGCTGCCTACCGGTACTTCAGAATCCGCCGGCTTACACAGCTATCGGTTGGGCTATATCGTTTCCCTGTCACTGCAAAACAGTGATCGGGTTTGGTAGCCCGTTTCTTGATAGTTGTACGGCTTCCCCATATGCGGCCTCTATTTCGAGGCTCAGCTCTCTATGGTGGCCATGCGTGGGGCTCATTCGTGAGCGCCGGGGTTAACTATCTTGACCGGTCTACCAACCCGCGTGTGGCCGCCACCCATCGTTTGGTAGCGATAGTGACGGCTCTTCATTCCTTCAAGGTAGAGAGTCATTTATGTTCAAAGTAACGCCCAACCCGCCAGAAGCCGATTCGATCCCGTACGACCCCGCTCTGGAACCACAGCGAATAAAAGACACAGCCGCTCGTGCCATCAACTTTTACCTCGACCCTCAGACGCTCAAAACCACCAAGCCCAAGCGCCAGCCGGGCAGGATCTTTCTCATCGATCCCACGGTGGACGAGGAAACGTTGCTCGTCGAAGCCTGTGAATCGCTGGCCGCCGCCAATGACATGGCCCGCGAAATCGGTGGCGTGATCGACCATCCACAGCGTCGATCGCTGCTGATGTTGCAGCAGGTGATCATGTTGAGTGAGCTGATCGTCAATCGCGTGCTCGACAGCCGACGCGTGTCGAGCTAGCCGGCAACCCAGGCAGGAGGGGGCATGCTTCCTCACTGCCAGCGGACGCGCCACAGCCGTGGCGCGGCATTCCCATACTCAGACGCTCAAGCGGCTCTCATCGGAGTTTCAGCTGATGTCACAGACACCGTCCCATCCGCCGGTCACCGACCCGGTATCGCCTTACGAATCCTTTAATTCAAAAAAACTGCACGACGCCGCCGAGCGCGCGCTCGACCATTACCTCGCGCCGACCAAGATCAACGCCACGCCCTACAGTCCCAACACCCTGTTTATGGTCAACCCGGAATCAGACACCGAATCCCTGCTGGTCAACGCCTGCGAATCCCTGGCCTCGGCCACGGTGATGCTCGGTGATTTCGCCGGAATGCTGGAAGGCTCAAGGCGCAATACCCTGTTGGGCATCGCGCAGGTGGTCATGCTAGGAGAATTGGCCGTCAACAAAGCGTTGGATAACGTAGTGCCCACCGACTGAACAACGGCATCGGCCGTGCAGGCGTGCTGGCACCCTGCGCGGCGATGTTCGTTTCGAACAACACCTGGCCGATATTCCCACCTCGCCCCCCATACCTTCGTATACCCCTCTTCCACCCATGCGTACCCCCCGCACACCGATGGACAACTGCGCACGCAGCCTCCGCGCCCTAGCATGACTCTCGACGGCGAACGATTGAGCGCCAGGCAGTACGGCAAGCAGTTGCGGCGGCCAGTGATCGTCACGCCAGAGTCCGCGTCGGGCTCGGGTGTCATCCATCCATCAGCGTCAGGGAGCACATTATGAAACAGCAATTATTGGTCATCGGTGCAGGGTTCGGCGGGCTGTGGAGTGCGCTGAGCGCTGCGCGTTTGCTGGATATGCATGCCCGTCAGGATGTCGATATCACCCTGCTCGCCCCGCAAGCCGAGCTGCGCATTCGCCCGCGTTTCTACGAGCCGGACGTGCACAGCATGTACGCGCCGCTCGACGCGTTGCTCGATGCAGTGGGCGTGCGTTTCGTCAAAGGTACCGCTGACAGCATCGACGCCGAGGCGCGCCGAATCGGTTACCGCGACGAGGCCGGGCGTCCGGGTCAACTGAGCTACGACCGGCTGGTTCTCGCCAGTGGCAGCCAGCTCGCACGGCCGCCGGTTCCAGGGCTCAAGGAGCATGCGTTCGATGTCGATCAGATCGAATCCTCGGCGCGTCTGGAACGTCATCTCATCGCCCTCGCCGACCAACCGGCCAGCGTTGCCCGCAACACCGTGGTGGTCGCCGGTGGCGGTTTCACCGGGATCGAAACCGCGACGGAAATGCCGGCGCGCCTGCGCGCGATTCTCGGTGAGGATCAAGACCTGCGCGTGATCATTGTCGATCGCAGCAAGGACATCGCCGCGACCATGGGCGATGGCATTCGCCCATCGATCATCGAGGCGTCCAATGAATTGGGTATCGAATGGATCGTCGACGCCAGCGTTGCCGCTGTGGATGCCAACGGCGTCACGCTTGCCGATGGCCGCCACATTGAAAGCCACACCGTCATCTGGACCGTGGGTTTCCGCGCCAGCCCGCTCACTGAACAGCTCGACGCCGAACGCGATGGCCAGGGTCGCCTGCATGTCGACGGCAATCTCAAGGTGCAAGGCATCGATCACGTCTTTGCCGCCGGTGATGTCGCTCGCGCCGCTACAGACGACCTCGGCAACTATGCCGCGATGTCTTGCCAGCACGCGATCAGCCTGGGTCGCTACGCCGGCAACAACGCCGCCGCCGATCTGCTCGGCGTCGCTCCGACGATTTACCGCCAGCCGAAATACGTGACGTGCCTGGATCTCGGCGCCTGGGGCGCGGTGTACACCGAGGGCTGGGATCGACAGCTGAAACTGGTCGGAGCCGAAGCCAAAGAGCTGAAGACGCAAATCAACACTGTGTGGATCTATCCGCCGGCCGCCGATCGTCGCACCGCCCTCGCGGCTGCCGACCCACTGATCCCGGTGGCTTGATTCCGCCCCTGCCCTTTTGCCCTGAGAACAAGGAGAACACCATGACCCTGCATCTGGATTCCTTCACCGCCAACCGTGCCGTGACCCTGCAAACCCCGAGCGAAGAACTGGTGCCGTCGCGCTACGCCCTGCGCCTGGGCGACATCGATGTGATGGTGATCAGCGATGGCGTGCTGCCGTTGCCGACCCAGACCATGTCGACCAACGCCGATCCCACCGACCGAGCCGCCTGGTTCAAGGAAATGTACCTGGGCCCCGATGCGTTCGACTGGGCGCTCAACGTGCTGGTGGTGCGCAGCGGCGAGCAAGTCATCCTCGTCGACGCCGGTCTCGGTGGCCAGTTCCCCGGTTTCCCGCGCGCCGGGCAGTTTCCCAAGCGCCTGGCCGCTGCCGGGGTGGACCTCGCTGATATCACCGATATCGTCATCACCCACATGCACATGGACCACATCGGCGGCCTGCTGGTCGACTCAGTGAAAAGTCGTCTGCGTGAAGACGTGCGCATCCACGTCACCGCCGCCGAAGTGAATTTCTGGACCACACCAGACTTCACCTACACCGACATGCCGGCGCCAGTGCCGGACGTCCTGCGCAGCACTGCCAACGCGTTCATCGATCACTATGAAAGCAAGCTGCAGATCTTCGAAGACGAATGTCAGGTCGCCCCCGGTGTGGTCGCCAAACTTACCGGCGGGCATACGCCAGGGCACTGCGTGGTCTATGTCAACTCCGGCGGCGAGCGCCTGACCTTCGCCGGTGATGCGCTGTTCCCGGTGGCGTTCGATCATCCTGATTGGCACAACGGTTTCGAACACGATCCGGCGAAATCGGTGGAAGTCCGAGTGCGCATGCTCAAGGAAGCCGCCGCCAGCGGCGAGCTGTTCGTCGCCACGCATCTGGCCTTCCCTTCGGTGGGTAGGGTCGCGATCAATGGTGCTGCTTTCCGTTGGATACCTGCGATTTGGGATTACTGATTGCGCGCCAGAAATCTTCGCCCGGCTTCTGCCGGGCGAAACCTTTTTCACCGCCATTGCTACGCAGAGCCGCGCGGGCGGTGACCATCCTTCGGTTGCTGTGTACCCTTTCTGCATCAAACAAATCTGTGCAGAGAACAGAGCGTTGGCATATCTGGATTGGGTGCAATGGCCGGCGATGCTGGTCACCGTTCTGGCCGCGTGGCTGATCGGTTCGCAACAACCGCAACGGCGCATGAGCGGCTTCGTTTGTTTCAGTCTGAGCAATTTGCTGTGGGTGATCTGGGGCGTCCATGCCGGGGCTTACGCGCTGATCGTTCTGCAGCTTTGCCTGTTCCTGATGAACCTGCGCGGCTTCATGAAGAACCGCGTTTTAGAGCGCTGAGCGACGCTGATCATCCGGCGAGAAAATCCTTTGAATTTTTCTTGTCGGACAAAATCATTTACGTATGAGCGTAAGGAGGAACTCATGCGTAGCACCGATATTTTCGTCATCGAATACAAACATCACGACCAGCCAAAATCATTCGTCATCCGCGCCAAGAGTATGCGCAACGCCGACGCTTGGCATTGGGCGAGCTGTGACGCCGGTATTGCGCCGATTCCGAAACCGGGTAAACCACCGTTGAAAGTGGTTTCCAAACCCCAGGCCGAGCGCTATGGGATCACCGACGTGAAATGGCGCGAGACGGCAGCGCTGGACTGGACGGAGGCTTAGGCAAATCGGGTCGCCTGGCTGAGCTTGCACGTCAGCCAGGCGCCCCAGAACAAACTGCTGAAAAACCGTGTTGCATCGCCGAACCCGGCACCATGTAACAAGGCCTGCACCGCCGCCTCCGAGTGCGGCGGATCAGCGCCCTGCAAAATCTTCCCGAGTTTCGCCTGCACCTCGTCAGCGGTTGCGCCCTGCTGTCGCCAGCGCTGGCTCCAGGCTTGCAGCAGCAACGGTTGACTGGCGTAAGCGTAATGATTGCCGGCCACGATCAATGGCGCGCCGGGTTTGAGGCGGGCCTGAATGGAGCGCAGTATTTGTTGCTTGGCCTCGTCACCGCCCAGGTGATGGAGTACACCGATCAGGGTGGCGGCATCGAAAGATGCGTCGGCCGGCAAGTCTTCGACATGACCGAGATGTATCTGGACTCTGTGCAATAGATCAGTGGCGCGCAGATGTTCGGCCGCAGCATCGAGCATCGGCCTGGAAGGATCAACCGCAGTGAAGTGCCAATCCGGCTCCAGCGCGGCCATCGCGATAATTTCCTGCGCAGTGCCCCCCGCGCCCACCACCAGCACGTTTGCCGGACGCGACTGCCCAAGGCTGGCGGCGAGCATGCAGGCCGACAGGTCGTGACAGGCATCGTAGCCAGCCAGGGCAATGCGGCTTTGCCGGGCATATTCGTTGGCGCGGGAGGTGTCGAATTTGCCGGCGGCGTCAGTGGCGGGTTGGGTCATGGCGGTTCTCCTTGTCTTTGCGACACGCTACGCGGTGAGCGTGGAGAAGAAAAATCCAATGATTTCATGGGGGGCATTCCGCTGGGGAATGTGTGGATGTCATTTCGGCGAAGTAGAAGTGATGCAGAGCGTCAGCGGATGCGTCCCCACGCAGGAGCGTGGGAACGACCCATAACAACTAAGACCAGAACCCTTTATGCGGTTCAGCCGCCTCTTCCTCCAGCATCGGCCCGAAAACGCTCACCGTGCGCTGCCCTCTGGCAAACACTTCGCGACACGGCAACGAGAACGTCGGGTTCTCCGGATGATCGCCGGTCAGCCCGAGCAAAGCATGTTCCGACAGCGCATACACCACTCGCCCGACTCCGGTCCAATACACCGCGCCCGCGCACATGCAGCAAGGTTCGGCGCTGGTGTACAGCGTGCACGCCTCCAGCTCCGTGGGTGACAACCGCTTCGCCGCCGCAGCGACCGCGACCAGTTCGGCATGCTGGGTGGGATCACCTTCCGGCGGCATCGAATTGTTGCCCGCTTCGGCAATGACCTTGCCGTCGCGGTCCGCCACCAGCGCCGCAAACGGGTGCCGGCCACGTTGTTTCGACGCCTGCGACAGGGCAATGGTCTGGCGCAGCAATGCCAGGTCCAGATCGCTGACGCCGGCCGGAACAAGCTGAGTGAATTGATTCATGGGTAACTCCTGGGCAGTGGGAAAAGACAAAGGTCAGTCAGCCAGTTCGGCCGTGGAAGCGCCGACGGCGTCGGTCGATGGTTTTTGTTTGTTGAGCAGTACGTTGAGCAGAATGGCGGTGATCGCACCGAGAAAAATGCCGCTATCGAGCACCAGTTTCAGCGTCGGGCCGACGTGTTCGAACAGGGCCGGAAACGACATTGGCAAGACGCCGACGCTGACCGACACCGCAACAATGATGGCGTTGCGTGTGCCCTCGAACTGCACCCGTGACAATTCCTGAATGCCCGCCACTGTGGTCATGCCGAACATGACGATCGCGCAGCCGCCCAGCACTGGAGTGGGCACCGCCGCAATCAGCGCGCCGAGCTTGGGGAACAAGCCCATCAACACCATGATTGCGCCAGCGGCCGCGACGACGAAGCGGCTCTTGATGCTTGAAAGCGCAATCAGGCCGGTGTTTTGCGTGAAGGCGTTGTAGGGAAAACTGTTGAACAGACCACCGAGCATGGTCGACAAGCCGTCGGCGCGGAACGCGTTGCCGAGGGTTTGCTGGGTGGTGGGTTTGCCGACCAGTTTGCCAATGGCCAGGCAGTTACCAGTGGTCTCGGCCATGATCACCAGCATCGCCAGGGTCATGATCAGAATCGGTACCAGAGAAAATTCCGGCGGACCGAACGCCATTGGCGCGCTCAACTCGAACCACGCCGCCTCGCTGACCCGATTGAAGTGCGTCATGCCGCAGGCGGCAGCGATCAGGCTGCCGACAAACAGGCCGATGAGCACGCTGAGGTTGCCGATGAAACCGCTGAATTTCGCATAAATCACCAGCGTCACACTGACCGTGGCCAGGCCCAGCAGCAGATTGGCCGGGCGACCGAAGTCAGGCGAATCGGGATTACCGCCACCCAGCCAGATTGCCGCCGCCGGCATCAGTGAAATACCGATGATGGTGATCAGGCTGCCAATCACCACGGGTGGAAAGAATCGCAGCAAGCGGCTGAACACCGGCGCCAGTGCGATGGTCAGGAAGCCGGCGGCGATCACCGCCCCAAAGATCTGGCTGAGGCCGAACTCCTTGCCGATCATGATCATCGGCGCCAGCGCAATGAACGAGCAGCCCTGAATCAACGGTAACCGCGCGCCGAACTTCCAGAAGCCGAGGGTCTGAATCAACGTCGCCACACCGGACGTCAGCAGGTTGGCGTTGATCAGTAAAACCACCTGAGCCGACGTCAGCCCCATCGCACTGCCCAGAATCAGCGGCACCGCCACCGCTCCCGCATACATCACCAGAACATGCTGCAGGCCGAAGGTGACCAACTGCCGCAGGGGCAACACCTCATCGACCGGGTGAACGCGTTGTGTAGTCATGGCACAAGCTCCTGAAGGGGCAGCGTTGGTTGTAATCGCGGGCGCTCAGTGATAGATGCACAGAAAGAATCGGCCCCGGCGTTCGAAGACGCGGGGTCATCCTTGAATGTTTTTAACGATGAAACAAATTGGCAACCATCGCTTTTTTCGATGGCAAAGACGCGGCACAATCGCCGTCTCGCTCAACCTCGGAGTACACCGCGTGCGCTTTTCACTCGATCAGTTGCTGATGTTCGTCCAGGTGGTGAAAAGCGGCTCGTTCTCCGCCGCCGGGCGCAAGTTGGGCAAGACGCAATCGACCATCAGCGCAGCGATCGCCAATCTGGAAACCGACCTTGGCGTCGAGCTGTTCGACCGCCGCAATCGCAGCCCTGCCCTCACCGCCAGCGGGCATAAATTGCTGGTGCAGGCAGAGGCGGTACTGGAGCGCTGCATGACCTTCGAGGCCCACGCCGATTGCCTCTCGGACAGCGTCGAACCGAGCCTGACCCTGGCGATTGAAACGCCATACGGCCCGATCATGCCGGTGCTGCAAGCGTTCGAGCAGGCCTTCCCGTTTGTCGATCTGATCATTCGTCACCCGGTCTACGGCGATGTCAGCGAACTGGTCAGCAGTGGCGAGGCGGTGCTGGGCGTGGCGTTTTCGCAGCCGGGCTATCCTCGGGAACTGGCGTTCCAGCAACTGGGCAAACTGATCATGCTGCACGTCTGCCATCCCGATCATCCGTTGGCGAAACTGGACAACGTCACCTTCGACGATTTGCATGTGCACCGGCGCCTGGCGTTCAGTGCGCACGCCAGCAAACTGCCGAGCAGTGAATACCTGCGTTCGACGCAACTGTGGCAAGCGGAAAGCTATCTGGCCCTGCTGGAAATGGTCCGCGCCGGCCTCGGCTGGGCGACTCTGCCGCGACAACTGATCCAGCGTGAATTGGGCAATGGCGACCTGGTCGAGTTGCAGCTGTCGGCCTACCCGCATACCGACTGGCAAATCGGCGTCGACCTGTTATGGGCGCGCCAACGGCCCTTGGGCACGGCCGAGCGCTGGCTGAAGGAAAAGCTGCAGGCCAACAAGGTTTACGAGCGCGATCGCAACGGCCAGATCACTACGCTGTGATCATTTGGCAAACACCTGACTCATGTCCTTGAATGCCTTGAATTCCAGCGCATTGCCGCAGGGATCGAGTAGAAACATGGTCGCCTGCTCGCCGACCTGACCCTTGAATCGAATGTAGGGCTCGATCACGAATTGCGTGCCGAATGACTTCAGTCGCTCGGCCAGTGCCTCCCATTGCTCCCACTCTAAAATGATGCCGAAGTGCGGGACCGGTACGTCGTGACCGTCTACCGGGTTGCTATTAATGCTTTGCTGGGCAGCCGTTTTCGGCTGTTCGTGGATCACCAATTGGTGGCCGTAGAAGTTGAAATCGACCCATTGCGCGCTGGACCGGCCCTCCTCCAGGCCGAACACTTCACCGTAAAAACGCCGGCAAGCGGCAAGATCGTAGACCGGGATGGCGAGGTGGAAAGGTGAAAGGCTCATCAGGCACTCCGGTAGTCGCGTTGCTGGAAATATGGCAACGGCGTACCGCTGCTGATCGAGGATCGAAAACAGCCTAGATCAAAAACCCGCCAGACGCCGACCCGACATGTCACGAGAAGGCGCGGCTATCGATACGCGCCACGGCTATCCGCCCGGTTTCACTGCCCGCGCCTGACAACCTGTCGGTGACAATCCTCCGGGCTCAGCACGGCACCGGCTCTGGAGCGTACGACAATGGTTTCAACGGGCTCGGCCCGTTCGTTGTCGAGCAGAATCGAGTGCTCCTCGCCTTCCGCGAACAGGAAGCGCTCGCCCCACTGCCGCAGGCTGACGACGATGGGGAACACCGCGCGGCCCATGTCGGTGAGCACGTATTCCTTGTATGCACTGCCATCGGACGCGGGCTGAATCTGCAGCACGCCGAGCTCAACGAGCATTTTCAGTTTGACCGTGAGGATGTTCTTGGCCAGGCCCAGACGTTTCTGGAATTCGCTGAACCGGCGCACGTCATCGAACGCATCGCGAATGATCATCAAGGCCCAGCGATCGCCAATGGCTTCGAGGGTTCGGGCCACCGGGCATTCGCTCTGTGCCAATGTTTGTTGTCGGGCCATGTGATTCCTTGGATCGGCTATTGAATGTGGTTGCATTTAACAACCCGAATGAATAAAGATCAACGTATCGGTTTCAATTCAAAACCACACTACGAGGAAGCAAGGATGCCGTGTCAGACGCAAAACCTGGTCAGTGCGCAAGCCGCAGCTGACAGCGCAACGACCGGGCTGAGTCGTTTGCAGACTTTTCTCTTTGCAATCACCTGCGCCATGGCGGTGGCCAATGTTTACTTCGCGCAGCCATTGCTGGAATCGATGGCCGCCAGCCTCGGGGTTACACCCGGTGCAATCGGCGTTGTGGTCACGGCCACGCAAGCCGGGTATGCGGTCGGGCTGCTGTTCATTGTGCCGCTGGGTGATCTGCTCGATCGCAAGAAACTCATCGTCAGCCAACTGCTGTTGTCTGCAACGGCGCTGTGTGCCGTGGGCCTGTCCGAGAGCTGGGGAGTGCTGCTCGGCGCCATGATGTTGGTGGGTCTGCTGGCGGTGGTGGTGCAAGTGGTGGTCGCCTGCACCGCCAGCCTTGCTCGCCCGCAGCAGCGCGGCGCCGCCGTGGGCACCGTCACCGGTGGCGTGGTGCTGGGCATTTTGCTAGCGCGTTTCGTTTCCGGCGTAGTGGCTGATCTGGCCGGTTGGCGCGGCGTGTATTTTGTCTCGGCAGTCATGATGATCGGCTTGGCCCTGCTGTTATGGCGCACCCTGCCCGCCTCGGCAAAACCGCCCGCACAGGGCAGTTACTGGCGACTGCTGCGCTCGGTATTGGAATTGTTTTTGACTGAGCGGGTACTGCGCGTCCGCGGCATCTTCGCCCTGCTGATCTTCGCCGCCTTCAGTGTGTTGTGGACGTCGATGGTGCTGCCGCTCAGCGCCCCGCCCCTGTCGTTGTCCCACACGCAGATCGGCCTGTTCGGACTGGCCGGAGTGGCGGGCGCGCTCGCCGCCACACGGGCTGGGCGCCTGGCCGATCGCGGCTTGGGCAATCGCACCACCGGCATCGCCCTGGCGCTGCTGACGCTGTCCTGGCTGCCCATCGCATTTGTCGACAGTTCGCTGCTGGCGATGGCCGTCGGGGTGATCCTGCTCGACTTCGCCGTGCAAGCAGTGCACGTGACCAATCAAAGCCTGATCTTCGCCGCACGGCCCGATGCGCAGAGCCGACTGGTCGGTGCGTATATGTGCTTTTACTCGATGGGCAGTGGTTTGGGCGCTATCGCGGCGACGTATACCTATGCGCACTCTGGCTGGGTGGCGGTGTGTTTTCTCGGAGGCGGGATCAGTGCTGTGGCTTTACTGTATTGGGCATGGCTGGAATACCGCTACTCGAACTGAACCAGTGTGGGAGCGAGCCTGCTCGCGAAGACGGAGCATCAGTCAGCACAGAGTTGTCTGACCTGACGCCTTCGCGAGCAGGCTCGCTCCCACAGGTTGTTGCCAAGTGGAGCTACTTGCCCTCCTCAGGCTTCTCGGTCTGCATCTGCACCGACGGCTTGCTCTTGTCACCGTCCTTGTTGGGTGCATCGTTGGAATCGAAGCAGCCGCTCAACAGAAACATCGAGCAGAACCCCAGACATACGCAGATTTTTTTCATGACGATCTCCTGTCAGCAGTGGTATCGCTACCCGGTTCAAGCTTGACCTTGATCCAGCCGGATTGATGTTGATCAAACGCCTTGAACGCCGAAATCGCGTCAGTCAAAGGCTCGTCCTGAGTCAGCACTTTCGCTGGATCGACGCGCCCGGCGAGGGTCATTTCGATCAGCTTGGGAATGTATTTGCGGTGATGACAGTTGCCCATGTTGATGCGCACGTTCTTGTTCATTGCCTCACCGATCGGGAAGCTGTCGAACCCGGCAGGATAGACGCCGATGATGGAAATCGTGCCGGCCTTGGCCACAGCCTTGACCGCCCACTCCAGCGCTTGCGAAGGCGCATCGCCCGGTTGCCACTGCGCAGGATGATGATGGCCGTGATGGGAATGGTTGGCGTCGATGCCCACGGCTTCGATCACCCGATCGACGCCAATTTCAGCAGTCAGGCGCGCAATGGTTTCAACTGGATCTTCTTTCTCGAAGTTGATGCACTCGGCACCCAAAGCCTGCGCGCGAGCGAGGCGATCTTCCAGGCCATCAATGGCGAACACCCGGCCGGCGCCCATCAGTTTCGCGCTGATAATCGCAAACAGTCCGACCGGCCCGCAGCCGAACACCGCCACCGTGTCGCCGTCCTTGATCCGCGCCATGTCGGCGCCGAACCAGGCAGTGGGAAAGATATCCGACATGGCAATCGCCTGATCGTCGGTGATGGCGTCCGGCAGCTTGATCAGACCAATGTTGGCGAACGGGATTCGCGCTTTCTCGGCTTGCAGGCCATCGAACGGTCCGGTGGTTTTCGGCCCGCCAAAAAATGACGTGCCAGCGGTTTTACCGTTGGGGTTGGCCACGTCGCACTGGGCGAAATAACCGGCGCGGCAGTACGAGCAGTTGCCGCAGGCAATGGTCGAGGGAATCAGCACGCGATCGCCAACCTTGAGGTTGCGCACGTCTTCACCGAGCGCTTCGACAATCCCCACGCCCTCGTGCCCAAGGATCGTGCCGGGCTGCATGTCCGGCGCACTGCCGCGAATGAAATGCAGATCGGTGCCGCAAATGGCCGACGCGGTCAGCCTGACAATGGCATCGGTCGGCGCTTGAATGGTTGGCTCGGGAACATCGTCCAGGCGGATGTCCCCGACGCCATGAAATACAACAGCTTTCATCGTTCACCTCCCATTTTCCGGATGTGCGCAAATCAGGGTTCTTAACCCTTACTGTGCTCCGGCGACGAAGGCCCTTCCTTGACGCCGCGCGGGCCGGCGATGCCCCACACGATCAGGCCGAGCACCGGGAATACGATCAGACCGATCGCCCAGGCGGCTTTGACGCCGACGCTTTTGTTGCTGCGAAACACACTGACAATCGCCCACAGATCGACCAGCAGAATGATCACCGCCACGGCGATGGAAAAATAACTGGCTGCCTCGTTCATTTCGCAATCCTCCGATGACTTGTAAGCATTGGGCTGTGAGGCGTTTTCAGCGTTCAAAAAAAATGCAATCGCGCGGCACTAAAGGCTCAGCCGCCTTCCGGATCCTGGCGGATCACCGAGATCTTGCCGTTGCGCTCGATGATCGCGAATTTGATCTGCTCGATGGTTTCTATGCCCTGACTGGAGCGCGCCGCCTCCATGACATCCGCCTCGACCAGCCGCGCATGGCGCAGTCGGCGGTGCAACAGCTTGCCGTTCTCGACAATGATCGTCGGCTCGCCATCGATCAGCCGCGAGACCCAGCTCGAACGTTGCTTGAGCAGGGAAAAACCGACATCCACGGCAATCAGCGTGATGATCACCAGAAACGCATTGGTCAGGGAAAAATCATCGCCCAGCAACGCTTGCTGGGTGGCTTCGCCGATGATCATCAGCAAGACGAAATCAAATGTCGTCAGCTCCGCCAGCGAACGCCGGCCGGCAATTTTGAACAGCACCATCAGTGCCAGATACATCGCGAGTGCGCGCAACACCGAGTCCATGGGTCACCTATGGATAAATGAATTGAGTGAGCTTCACTTCGCTCGAGCCCGGCACGCGGATATGGCTGCGAAACAGGCCCAATCCGTCACCGCGCAGCGTCACATAGAGCGTCGCCTGGCCTTGGGCATCCGCCTGCAACCACAAGCGCATGCCCTGTTTTGAGCTGCGCATACGCACCGGGGCCGGTTGCATGGTTTCGACGCTGAAGCCATCGAGCATCTCGCCACCGATGTCGAGTTCGACAGTGGCTTCAGGCGCCGTGTGCACGCTGAGTTTCAGCGGGTTGGTCGAGCCGTTGCGATGGAACATCTCGTATTCGACCTGGACTTTGCCATCGGCGCTGCGGGCGTCCTGCGAACTGAGCACGCCACGGGAAAACAACCCCAACAGGCCCAGCAGCATGCACAGCACCAACAGGTACCAACCGATATGCTCGAAGCGCCAGACCTTCAACTGATAGGCCATGTCCTCCTGCACCGGGAACTGTCGGCTTTGCAGATCGGGATGGTCGGGGTCAGGCTTCATCGGCGCCACCCTCCTTCGCCGCGCAAGGCGCGACGGTGATAGTCCGGCAACTGCTGCAGGGCGAATTCAGAAGCGAGGGTCTGCACTTCACTGCGCGATCCGGCAAACCATTGTTGGGTGCTGAACAGAAAATGTCGGTCATCGAACTGAAACGCCCAGGCGAAACACACCGTGCCGGCCTTGATGCCGTCCATATCATCGGGTCCGAGAATGCCGGTGGTGGCAACGGCAATGTTGGCGGTGCTGTCGCGCAACGCACCGATGGCCATTTCACTGGCCACTTCCACGCTGGTCAGATTGAAGGTGTCCATGGTCGCCGGGCTGACGTGCAGCAGGCGCTGCTTGGCTTGCGGCGAATAGACCACATAGCCGCACTCGATCAGCTCGCCGCTGCCGGTGACTTCCGACAGCAACATGACGATTTCCCCGGCCGTGCAGGATTCGGCGGTGGTGATGATCAATGAATGTTGGCGCAGGTATTCAATCGTTTCCTTGGCAATGGACATGGCATGCTCTCGAAGCTGTTATTGCCGGTTGACCGCTCGCTGCGCGGTTCATTCCGCCGGATTGGATGAGCGTGTAAGCGACTCTTGCAGAGAAAGTTTTCCGCCCCGTTCGGCGCGATCACCTACCCTCATAGACTGTGTGATCTACTCGAGCCCGCCGCCCCCATGCGCTGTTCATTCAAGTCGTTGTTTTTCATTCTGTTCCTACTGCTCATGCCGGGCAGCGCTGCACTGTGGGCGGCGGACCTTGGCGCGCCGGCAAACACAGGCGCAGCGCCGCTGCCAGTGATTTCGCAAAGCGATCTGCAAGCCCTGCAACAACGCCTCGACGGCCTCAAGCAGCAGATTTCGGCGGCAAACAATTACAACCAGCTCGAAGGCCCGCAGGATCGGGTGCAGGCGTTTATTCTCGATGTCGATCGATTGTCGGCAGCGCTGTTGCCGCAACAGGCGCAACTGGCGGTGCAACTGGGCGTGCTCGGCACGGCGCCAGACGCCGAGGTGGCCGCCGAGCAAGCCGATATCGTCGCGCAGCGGGCGACGCTGGCGGAGCAGAAAAGCAAGGTCGATGGCACCCTGAAAAGCCTCGCCGCACTGAAACAGAACGCCGCCGATCTGATCACGCAAATCGCCGGCATCCGCCGCACCCTGCTGGAAAGCGAACTGACCCTGAGCACGCGCAGCGTATTGAGCCCGTATTTCTGGACACCGCTGGTCAATCCAAGCGAAGACGACCGCCAGCGCCTGCGACTGTTCGTCGAGCAGGTGGCTGACGTATGGGCCACGGTCTGGGCGCCGGGCGAGCGGTTTTACACCTGCGTACTGGTGCTGTTGGCGCTGCTGATCTGGACCTTCGGCCGACGTCTGGCTGAGCGCGGGCTGACCTGGTTCTGCATCCATCGCGTGGCAGAGGGCCGACTGCGCCGCAGTGCCTTGGCCTTCGCCTCAGCCATAGCGACCTTCATCACCACCGCCATCGCCCTGAAGCTGCTGTTTTACGCCTGCACCCGCCACGACGCGCTGCCACCGGTGCTGGAAACCTTCTCCGAAGAGTTCGAGAAAGTCGTCTATGCCTGCGTGCTGATCACCGGGCTCAGCCGCGCATTGCTCTCCACCGCGCACCCGTCCTGGCGCCTGCCGTCGATTGCCGATCCAGTGGCGCTGGCCCTCAAGCCTTATCCGCGAATCCTCGCCTGCTCGTTGCTGGTGTTGGTGACGCTGGTGCAAGTCGCCAATGCCACAGGCATGAGCAGCCACATCGTGATGGCCGGGCGCGGCGTGATTTCCATTGTGGTGTTGGCGATCATCGGCACGATGCTGTTGCGCGTCGGCAAAGTGCGCAAGGCTTTGGTCGCAGCCAATGACGCGTCGGCTACGAATAGCGTGTTCGCCGGGCTGATCTACAGCGTCGCCAGTCTCTCGATGTTGGTGACGGCTATTGCGCTGCTGGCCGGCTATGTTTCGCTGGCACGGTTCATCAGTTATGAGCTGGTGTGGGGCTATGTCGTGCTGTCGGGCTTCTACTTGCTGATTCAGCTGGTCAAGGACGCCTGTGAGCACCTGTTTTCGCCGAAACACGCGAGCGGCCAGGCGCTCAAGCAATTGCTCGGCGTCAGCGACCGGCGCCTCGAGCAGACGTCGATCCTGTTGTCCGGCGTCAGCCGCGCCGGACTGATGCTGATGGCGCTGATTTCGTTGTTTGTCGGGGGCATCGGCACCACGCTCGGCCAACTGGTCACCAACATCATGTCGATCCTTGGCGGCGCCGGTTTGCGCAAGCTGAATATTGTCCCGGCGCATCTGCTCAACGCACTGCTGGCACTGCTGATTGGCATCTGGCTGATCCGTGCATTAAGCCGCTGGCTCGACAACGAATTCCTGCCCAAGACCGACATGGACCCGGGCATGTGCGCGTCACTGAGCACGCTGTTTTCCAACATCGGCTACGCCTTTGTAATTCTGCTGACGCTGTCGTCGTTGGGCGTGCAGTGGACCAATCTGGCGTGGATCGTCAGTGCGCTATCCGTAGGTATCGGCTTTGGCTTGCAGGAGATCGTCAAGAACTTCGTCTCCGGCCTGATCCTGCTCACCGAGCGCCCGGTGAAAGTCGGCGACCTGATCAGCATCAGCGGCGTCGAGGGCGACATCCGCCGGATCAACGTGCGTGCCACGGAAATCCAGCTCAGCGACCGCTCGATCGTGATCGTGCCCAACTCGCAACTGATCTCGCAGAACCTGCGCAACGTCACCCTTGGCGGCAGCGCTCAGGGCGTGGCGTCGCTGGAGCTGGTTTTCCCGCTGGATATTGATCCTGAAGAGGTCAAACAACTGCTGCTGGATGCGTATCACGAGAACGAAACCATCCTCGATAAACCGGCGCCGTTCGTGCGTTTCAGCAAATTGTCGCCGGACGGCATAACCCTCACGGTCACCGGCTATGTCGGCAGCCCGAGGATTGTCGGGCTGACCAAGAGCGATTTGTTGTTTGAGGTGTTGAAGCGGTTGGGCGTAGCGGGGATTGCGCTGGCGAAGCCGCCAGCGGCGTGATTCGGTTAGCGCTTGCCCGTGTTGTCGATGCGGGCCGTGCTGCTGCGTGGCGTCAGCTCGAACGGCAGGACGACATGCCGCTCTGTCAGCGGCTGTTTTTCGATCAGCGCAATCAACATCTCGACCGCCTTGGCCCCGAAGGCCTCGGCCGGTTGCGAGATGGTGGTCAGCGGCGGATCGCAGTACGCAGCCATGGGAATGTCATCGAAACCCACCACTGAAATATCCTCGGGCACACGCAGCCCGGCCTGACGGATGCGCTTGAGCGCTCCAATGGCCATTTCATCGTTTTCGCAGAACAGCGCGCTCGGCCGCTCGGCCAAGCCGAGCATCTTTTGCGCGCCGGCAAAACCGGCCTCGAGGCTGAAATTGCCATGGCAGATCAGTGCTTCATCGAAGGCAATCCCGGCCTCGCGCAATGCCGCTTCGTAACCTGCCAGTCGATCCAGGGTCAGCGGGCTGTTTTTTGAGCCTTTGATCAGGCCGATGCGTCGATGTCCCAAGGCGATCAGGTGTTCGGTCATGGCTTTGGCGGCGGCGACGTTGTCCAGGCTGATGGTTGGATAACGCCCGGGCTTGAGCACTTCGCAGGCGTTCACGATCGGCGGCACATCGGCGTCGGCCGGAGTGTTTTCGAAAGGATCGTAAGCGCGCAACTGGATCACCCCGTCGGCCTGATAGGCGTACACCAGCTCGGCGAATTGTCGCTCCAGTTCTTCCCGGCCCTGGGTGTCGCACAGCAGCAGGCGATAACCGGCCGCCTGCGCCGCTTGCTGCGCGCCGCTGATGACCCGGGCGAAAAAGGTGTTGGCGATGGTCGGCACCAGAATCACCAGATTGCCAGTGCGCCGCGAACGAAACTGCACGGCCATCAGGTTCGGCCGATAGCCGGCCTGCTCCACGGCCGCCATGACGCGCTCACGGGTTGGCGCGAGCACGCGCTCGGGCGATTTCAAAGTCCTCGAAACCGTCGCCACGGAAACCCCGGCCAGCCGAGCCACTTCGCGAATATTGGACAAAAACACCTCGTTGATTCATGCCGATCAGGCGCGGAGCTTACCGCAGGCGACGAGCGATCGAAACGCTGTCGATCATCCGCTGGCATTTGACACTCGGCTAATTCAAGCCTAGATTTCGCCCGTGATGTAACCGGTTACATCGCTCATCAACATTGCATCCAGCTACCGAGACGACTGCCATGTACGCTGCCGCAAAAATAAGAATGGGTTTTGTTGGAGGCGGTGAAGGTTCATTCATTGCCCGTGCCCACCGGCAAGCCGCCGGCCTCGACGGACGCTTCGAACTGGTCTGCGGCGCATTCAGCCGCGACTCGGAGAATAATCAGCGCACCGCCGCGGCGTTGGGTGTCGCGGCCGAGCGTTGTTACGACGACTGGCAAACCCTGCTCGCCCGCGAGGCCGCCCTGCCCGCTGGGCAGCGCATGCAACTGCTGGTCATCGTCACCCCCAATCATTTGCACGCCCCGATTGCCCGCGAAGCATTGAGCGCCGGTTTTCACGTGTTCAGCGAGAAACCCGCGGCGCTGAACCTCGCCGAGGTGCAGGCGCTGCGCTCGGTGGTCATCAACAGCCAGCGAATTTACGGGCTGGCGCACACCTACCTCGGTTACGCGATGGTCTGGCAGGCCCGCGAAATGGTCGCCAGCGGCGTGCTCGGGCGCGTGCGCAAAGTCCTCGTCGAGTACCCGCAAGGCTGGCTCAGCACCGATGTCGCCGGGCAAGGCAACAAGCAGGCCGGCTGGCGCGACGACCCGACGCAATCCGGGATCGGCGGCTGCATCGGCGACATCGGCACCCATGCGTTTTCCCTCGCCGAGTTCGTCACCGGCCAGTCGATTCAATTCATCAGCGCGATGCTCGGCGCCCATGTCGAGGGTCGGCAACTGGATGACGATGTGGCGATGCTGTTCAAAATGCGCGACGGCGCCAGTGGCGTATTGCTCGCCAGTCAGGTCTGCGCCGGTGAAGAAAACCCGCTGAAGATCCGCGTCTACGGGGACAAGGGCGGCCTGGAATGGCGCCAAGAGCAACCGGCCAGCCTGATTCATCGACCGTTGAACGAGCCGATGCGCGTTCTGCGCTCCGGGGTCGGTCAGCCGTGGCTGTGTGCCGCCGCAACCCGACGCATGCGCCTGCCTGCAGGGCATCCCGAAGGTTATCTGGAAGCCATGGCCAACCTGTACGGCGATCTCGCCGAAGCGATTGTGCATGGCGCCGAGGGCCATCAGGCACCGGGCGTACCGGGCATCGAGACCGGCTTGCGCGGCATGGCCTTCATTGAAACCGCCATCGCCAACCACCTCGGCAATGAAAAGTGGAGCGAGATCCCCGGCCCACTGACAGGAGCCCAGCACAATGCACAGTGATCAGCAAAATTCGACTGGCCTGAAAGGTCCGGGGATTTTCCTCGCGCAATTCATCGCCGACGAAGCGCCTTTCGACTCCCTCGCCAACATTGCCGAGTGGGCCGCTTCGCAAGGCTACAAAGCCATTCAGGTACCGACCCTCGGCACGCGGTTCATCGATTTGCAGCGCGCCGCTGAGAGCCAGGATTACTGCGACGAACTCATCGGCGTCTGCGCCCGCGCCGGTGTGGTGATCAGCGAGTTGTCGACGCACCTGCAAGGGCAATTGGTCGCTGTGCATCCGGCGTTCGACAGCCTGTTCGACGACTTCGCCCCGCCAGCGTTGCGCGGCAAGCCGCAGGAGCGCACCGAGTGGGCCATTGAGCAGTTGAAACTGGCCGCCCGTGCCAGCAAGCGTTTGGGACTTACAGCCCATGCGACCTTCTCCGGCGCCCTCCTCTGGCCTTACGTCTATCCGTGGCCACAGCGTCCGGCCGGTTTGGTCGAGCAAGGTTTCGCCGAACTGGGCAAGCGCTGGCTGCCGATCCTCGACTGCTTCGAAGAGGCTGGCGTTGATCTGTGCTACGAAATCCATCCCGGCGAAGACTTGCATGACGGCGCTTCGTTCGAGCAGTTTCTTGAAGCGGTGAATCATCACCCTCGCGCCGCAATCCTCTACGACCCGAGCCACCTGCTGCTGCAGCAAATGGACTACCTCGGCTTCATCGACCGTTACCACCAACGCATCCGCATGTTCCACGTCAAGGATGCCGAGTTCCGCCCCGATGCGCGCTCCGGCGTCTACGGCGGGTATCAGGGTTGGGTCGAGCGTCCCGGGCGCTTTCGCTCGCTGGGCGACGGCCAGATCGATTTCAAATCGATCTTCAGCAAATTGTGCCAATACGACTTCAACGGCTGGGCCGTGCTGGAGTGGGAGTGCTGCCTGAAAGACTCCGCACAAGGCGCGGCGGAAGGAGCGGCGTTCATCGAGCGACACATGATCCGCAAGACCGCCAAGGCCTTCGACGATTTCGCCGGGGTCAGCGCCGATGCCGCTTCCAACCGGCGCCTGCTCGGCCTGACTGACGACTGATTCATCCGCGTTACCGACATAAAAACAATACGGTGATCTGAAATGAACGTAATGAATGCGCGACTCAGCGTGATGATGTTTTTGCAGTTCTTTATCTGGGGCGGCTGGTTCGTCACCCTCGGCACTTTTCTGGCGACAACGCTGGCCGCCAGCGGGGGTCAGGTCGGCATGGCCTTCGCCACGCAATCCTGGGGCGCGATTCTGGCGCCGTTTGTCATTGGCTTGATTGCCGACCGATTCTTCAACGCCGAACGCATTCTGGCAGTGCTGCATCTGCTTGGCGCAGTGTTGCTTTATCAGCTCTATCGCGCGGCAGACTTCAGCGCGTTTTATCCCTATGTGCTCGCCTACATGATGGTCTACATGCCGACATTGGCACTGGTGAATGCCGTGGCGTTCCGCCAGATCAAAGACCCGGCGCTGGAGTTCTCGCGCATTCGCGTGTGGGGCACGGTGGGCTGGATCGTTGCCGGCGTGGTGATCAGCTTCGTGTTCGCCTGGGACTCGCAGCAAAGCATCGCGGCCGGAGGCTTGCGCAATACGTTCCTGATGTCCGCCGTCGCGTCGGTGTTGCTGGGGCTTTACAGCTTCAGTCTGCCGAACACTGCGCCGTTGAAAAGCGCAGCGGGCACATCAAGCCTCAAGCAGATGCTCGGCGTCGATGCGTTGGGTTTGCTCAAGGATCGCAGCTATCTGGTGTTCTTCCTCGCCTCGATCCTGATCTGCATTCCGCTGGCGTTCTATTACCAGAATGCCAATCCGTTTCTGGCCGAGATAGGCGTGACCAACCCGACAGCGAAGATGGCCATCGGTCAGGTGTCGGAAGTGCTGTTCATGTTGCTGTTGCCGCTGTTCATCCATCGCTTCGGCATCAAGATCGCCCTGCTGGTCGGCATGGCTGCCTGGGCGTTGCGCTACGTGCTGTTTGCGTTCGGCAATAACGACGATCAGGCATTCATGCTGCTGATCGGCATCGCCCTGCACGGTGTGTGCTATGACTTCTTCTTCGTGTCCGGGCAGATCTACACCGATGCAAAAGCACCGGAACGCTTCCGCAGTTCGGCGCAAGGTCTGATCACCTTGGCTACGTACGGATTGGGCATGTTGATTGGCTTCTGGATTGCGGGACGGATTACCGACCACTTCACATCAAGCGCAGGGCATGACTGGAGAAGCATCTGGCTGTTCCCCGCCGGTTTTTCCGTGGCGGTGTTGCTGTGTTTCTGGGCTACATTCAAGAGCCGCGATCGCGACAAGGCTGTGCTGCCGAGTACGGTTTAGAGCAGCGTTGTAATGCATGAATAGAACGAATGCCGCCTGTGGTTGAGGCGGCATTCGTTATCGATGTTCATCGTTGCGCTCAAGCGGTGCGACGTTCGAGCAGACGGTCAGCGCCACCTTCGGCGACCCGATTGCCTTGCAGATGATCGGAGCCATCAGAGGCTACTGCGTCGCTGAACAGCGGGTCAGTTTCGGTTGCGGCCACTGCATCGCTGAACAGCGGGTCGGTTTCGGTGGCGGCTACTGCGTCGCTGAACAAGCGGTCTGTTTGAGTGGCGGCGGCGACCGCATCACTGAACAGCGGGTCGGTTTCGGTGGCGGCGAAGGCATTCAGTGCAAAAACCGAGAAAGCGATACCGAGGATAGTCTGGCGTTTCATGATGATGTGCTCCGAGTTGCAGTGGTTGGGTATGGAGCTGATCTTACGCCGCACCATGGATATGAGAACTTCATTGACTTAATGGTTGTTATTGACGCAATCAATAGCTGGTCGAGCATGAGCCGCTGTTGGATCGATCTTCATGCTGTTGCTTACGTCATTAAGAGAAACGCCTTACAAAGTCGAAAGCATAAAACCGATAATCTCGTTTTTGACAGTTTTTTGCACACAAAAAAAGACCCGTATCAGTCGAAACCGAAACGGGTCTTCCCCACTTAGACGACCTTATTTCAAGTCGTCAAAGTGGTCTCGCAG
Source organism: Pseudomonas triticicola (assembly GCF_019145375.1). NCBI lineage: Bacteria > Pseudomonadati > Pseudomonadota > Gammaproteobacteria > Pseudomonadales > Pseudomonadaceae > Pseudomonas > Pseudomonas triticicola. The sequence continues at coordinate 2,164,961 of NZ_JAHSTX010000001.1, forward strand.
GAACTCGTAAAAGCGCAAGGCTTTCAACAATCTCCATACAAGGCTCAGCGTACGCAGCAGAAGCTTCATACGTTTTGGCCTCCAGGGCTGGCGGCCAAACCTCCAGCAAACTTACCGGACCATGCGTGCCTTCAGCCTACATGTTGGTGTAGCTAGTGAGGCGGCCGGTTGAAATCCCTCCGAGACATCATTCCGGCGCGGGTGCGAATCCGCGTCAGAGGGCGTGAAACCTTTTGCGCCCCCAGCCAAACCTCACAGCTCTACCAACAAGATGAGCGCAGGCATCTTAACGCAGAAATCAGAAGAGAAAACCCGAGTAGCCAAGGTTATCCTGCGGCTACGCCTGAACCTTTGTAAAACCGTATTTCTGACAATGTTTATTGACAAACCTGAATTTAGTTACATGCGTTGGAGGTTCCGAAAAAACCTCGCACATCACGCTAAACCTTCGTTGCACTGACGGGAGAAACTCAATACCATGCGCGGACATGTTGGTGTGGCTAGTGATGCACACGGCCTCGGCTCCAAACCGAGGCATGAAAAACCGCCCCGCGAAGGCGGTTTTTTTTCGTCTGCGTTTTCTGGTCCCCTCCCATCCAAGGCACGTTGCCTGACGCGATCCCCCTGCGCACCTGCACAAATCTTCTAAACACTCTCCTCCCCCACGCGGTATTTTAGAAACGCCCCTGCTCAACCGCCCTATGGAGTCCTCCCATGGACAAACGCAACTGGATCTCTCTCTCCCAGGATGTCGATACCGGGATCGAGTCGATTCGTGCACATTTCCGTGGGCATGCCTACGATCCGCACTGGCATGACAGTTTTCTCGTCGGCGTTACCGAGCAAGGCGTCCAGCAATTCAACTGCCGCCGTGTGCGTCATCGCAGTACGCCGGGGCATGTGTTTCTGCTTGAGCCGGGTGAAATCCACGATGGCCATGCGCCGACCGAGGATGGCTTCACCTACTCGATGCTGTATCTGGATCCGCACTGGCTGGAGCGCGAGCTGCACGCGCTGTTCGAAGAGGCACCGGCCGACAGCCAGCCAGGATTTGCCGACACACTGAGCCACGATCCGCGCCTGTCGACGGCGATCGTGCAAGCCTTCCACGCGTTACATGACGGCGATCTGCGCATCGTCCGGCAGACTGCGCTGGATGGCCTGCTGGCGTCCCTCACCCGCCATCTCGACTGGCGCAAGCGTCAGGACTTCGATCCGCGCCTGCCACTGGTTGCGCAGGTTGCGCGCGACTATCTGCATGCCCACACCTACGAAGACATCGGCCTCGACGACCTAGCGCAAGCCTGTGGTGTCGATCGTTTTCGCCTGACCCGCGCGTTCAAGGCCGCTTTCGGTCTGGCACCCCACGCCTACCTGATCCAACTGCGCCTGGCCAAGGCGCGGCAATTGCTCGCTCGCGGCGAGACGCCAGCGCAGGTGGCCAGCGTGCTTGGTTTTGCCGACCAGAGTCACCTTGGTCGCTGGTTCCGCCGCGCCTATCAACTGACCCCGGCGGACTACCGCAGACGCTGCTCAAATCTTCCAGACTGAGGCCCGCCCGCTGACGATCATGGTGTCCTGTTTCGACTCTCAGGAATCTCCACCATGGCTTCTTTACTGCCCTTTCTGCTGTTTGCTTTCGTCGCCTCGATCACTCCGGGGCCGACCAATATTCTGGTGCTGAGCCACAGTTCGCGGCGCGGATTGATTGCCACGTTGCCGATCATTTTTGGCGCCTGTGCGGCGGCGGCGCTGATTGTGCTGGTGGTCGGTCTCGGTGTCGGCGAAACCCTGTTGCGCTTTCCGCGCGTGCAGCAAGCCATGGCTTGGGCTGGCGTGCTCTGGTTGAGCTGGCTGGCGTGGCAGATCTTTCGCAGCCCGCCGCCATCGCTGGACCCGAAATCTGCGCAGGAACAAGGCTTGAGCGTCTTCGGCGCGGCGCTGCTGCAACTGGTCAATCCGAAGGTGTGGATGATGGCTGTGGCGGTGGTCAGCGTATTCGTTGGCGGCGGCGACAAGACCCTGCGCCTGCTGGTGTTGTCGCTGGCATTTCTGCTGGTGTCGCTGCCGTGCATGACGCTCTGGGCATTGCTCGGCGTTGGCAGCGCACGGTTGCTCAGCTCACCGCAAGCGTTCAAGCGCATGAACGCGGCACTGGCCCTTCTTCTGCTGCTCTCGGCCTGGCTGGCCGTGTTGGTCTAATGCCCGGTGGCTTGCCGGTATTCGCGTGGTGTAAACCCGGTCGATGCCTTGAACTGACGGGTGAAAGCGCTGTGATCGGTGTAGCCGCATTGCAGCGCCACCTCGGTGATCGGCAAGTCGCTGTGCAGCAATCGATGCGCGTGTTCCAGGCGGACTTTCTGAATCATCTGCCGTGGTGTCAGGTGGAAAACGCGTTTGCAGTAGCGTTCCAGTTGCGCCACGGAAATCCCGGCGATCCGCGTCAGTTCACCCAGCGTCACCCGCCGGTTGAAGTTGCCGCGGATGTATTCATCGACCGCCGCCAGGCGCTCGAACGCCGGGTGGGTTTCGCTGGCTGACTGCAGATCCACCGAGATCCCCACCAGGCCGATGATCGTCCCGTCACGGTTGTAGATCGGCCTCTTGTGGGTCAGGCACCAGCCCGGCTCGCGACTGCCATACAGGTGCAGTTCGAGCTGATCCTCCAACACGAAACCTTCCTCCAGCACCTTGCGATCCTGCTCGGTGTAACCCGGGCCCAACTGCGCCGGGAACACCTGCGCACTGGTTTTGCCGAGCAACGGGCGCAGGTCCATCAAGCCACAACGCTGCACCAGCGTACGGTTGGCCAGCACATAGCGCGCTTGCAGATCCTTGATGAAGATCGCCGCATTGGGGATCACATCGAGTATCGGCAACAGCTGCGCCGCACTGGCGACCATCTCTTCGAGGGTCTGCGCACGCAAGCCGTCAGTGCCCTGGCACAGGATCGAAAACGCTGACTGCATCAAAGACTTCCTCTCGAGCTGAACCACCGCAAATGTCACTCGCCAGCAGATTGCAGCAACGTCGCGGCCCTGTCGAGGCCGCGCATTCATCGGCGCCATTGTGCTGAATTCGTCATCGATCCCGGCATAAAACATCAATCGCCGCCGCCGTCGACCGGTGCAAAGTCTGGCCGTCCACGTGACACAACTGCCTATCCAATAACTCACAAGAAGGCGATGCCATGTCAGGCCAAGGCAAGTTCAAAAAACAGCTTTCATTGATCGACCTCACCTTTATCGGACTCGGCGCGATCTTCGGCTCCGGCTGGTTGTTCGCCGCCAGCCATGTCTCGGCGATTGCCGGACCGGCGGGGATTTTTTCCTGGTTGCTGGGCGGTTTCGCCGTGTTGCTGCTGGGCATCGTCTACTGCGAACTGGGCGCGGCATTGCCCCGCGCTGGCGGCGTGGTGCGCTACCCGGTTTATTCCCACGGCCCGTTGCTCGGCTATCTGATGGGCTTCATCACGCTGATCGCGTTTTCCAGTCTGGTAGCGATCGAAGTGGTCGCCTCGCGCCAATACGCGGCGGCATGGTTTCCCGGCCTGACCAAGGCTGGCAGTGGCGATCCGACGATCCTCGGCTGGCTAGTGCAGTTCGGCCTGCTCTGCGTGTTTTTCCTGCTCAACTACCGCAGCGTGAAGACCTTCGCCAAGGCCAACAATCTGGTCAGCGTGTTCAAGTTCATCGTGCCGCTGCTGGTGATCGGCGTCCTGTTCACCTTCTTCAAGCCAGAGAATTTCCAGGTTCAGGGATTCGCTCCATTCGGACTGTCCGGCGTGGAGATGGCCGTCTCCGCTGGCGGGATCATCTTTGCCTATCTGGGCCTGACGCCGATCATTTCCGTGGCCAGCGAAGTGAAAAATCCACAGCGCACCATTCCCATCGCGCTGATTCTTTCGGTACTGCTGTCGACCCTGATTTACGTGCTGCTGCAAATGGCCTTTCTCGGCAGCATCCCGACTGAGATGCTCGCCAACGGCTGGGCCGGTATCAGCAAGGAATTCGCCCTGCCCTATCGCGACATCGCCCTGGCGCTTGGTGTCGGCTGGCTGGCGTATCTGGTGGTCGCCGATGCGGTGATCTCGCCGAGCGGCTGCGGCAACATCTACATGAACGCCACGCCGCGAGTGATCTACGGCTGGGCGCAGACCGGCACCTTCTTCAAGGTCTTCACCCACATCGATGAAAAGTCCGGCATCCCGCGTCCGGCGCTGTGGCTGACCTTCGCCCTGTCGGTGTTCTGGACCCTGCCGTTTCCATCGTGGGAGGCGCTGATCAACGTGGTCTCCGCTGCGCTGGTGTTGAGCTATGCGGTGGCGCCCGTATCGGTTGCGGCGCTGCGGCGCAATGCGCCGGACATGCCGCGCCCGTTCCGGGTCAAGAGCATGGGCCTGCTCGGGCCGGTGTCGTTCATCATCGCCGCGCTGATCGTCTACTGGTCGGGCTGGAACACCGTGTCGTGGCTGCTCGGCCTGCAAATCCTGATGTTTGTCATCTACCTGTTCTGCGGTCGTTTCGTGCCCACCGCCCATCTGAGTCTGGCGCGTCAGGTGCGCTCATCGGCGTGGCTGATCGCCTTCTACGCGGTGACCATCGTGCTGTCGAAACTCGGCACCTTCGGTGGCCTGGGCATCCTCGCTCATCCGTTCGACACCCTTGTCGTCGCCGCTTGCGCCACCGGTATTTACTACTGGGGCGCCGCGACCGGCGTGCCTGCCCATCTGCTGCGCCTGGACGACGAGGACGCAGAAAGCGAAAGCCTTGCGCACTCGCCCACCGTCACCGCCCGCCCTGCCGGCGCCTATTGAAATCATCCAACGGGATCTCTTCATGAAACGAGTACACGTCATTGATTCCCACACCGGCGGCGAACCGACGCGACTGGTGATGAGCGGCTTCCCCGATCTGTCCGGCAACAGCATGGTCGAGAAACGCGATGCCCTGCGCAGCGAGTACGACCAATGGCGCCGCGCCTGTCTGCTCGAGCCGCGTGGCAACGATGTGCTGGTCGGCGCGCTGTATTGCCCGCCGGTGTCGCCTGATGCCACCTGCGGGGTGATCTTCTTCAACAACGCCGGATACCTCGGCATGTGCGGCCACGGCACCATCGGCCTGATCAATTCGTTGCAGCATCTGGGGAAAATCCAGCCGGGCGTGCACAGGATCGACACACCGGTGGGGCAAGTCAGCGCGACGCTGCACGACGATGGCTCGGTCACTCTGGGCAACGTGCCCGCTTACCGTTATCGCAAACAGGTACCAGTGGACGTGCCCGGTGTTGGTCGCGTAGTCGGTGATATCGCCTACGGCGGCAACTGGTTTTTTCTGGTTTCCGAGCATGGCCAGACCCTGACCATGGACAACGTCGAACACCTGACTGCGTACACCTGGACGATGCTCAAGGCGCTGGAAGACCAAGGCATTTGTGGCGAAGACGGCGCGGTCATCGACCACATCGAACTGTTCGCCGATGACGATCAGGCCGACAGCCGCAACTTCGTCATGTGTCCCGGCAAAGCCTACGACCGCTCACCGTGCGGCACCGGCACCAGCGCCAAACTTGCCTGCCTGGCCGCCGACGACAAGTTGCAAGCGGGCGCGCCATGGATCCAGGCGAGCATTACCGGCAGCCAGTTCGAAGGGCGCTTCGAATGGGAGGGCGAACGCATTCGCCCGTTCATCACCGGCCGCGCCTACATGACCGCCGACAGCACCTTGCTGATCGACGAAACCGACCCGTTCGCGTGGGGCATCTGAGCCGCCACGCCGATTTTTTCCCTCGAATAAAACGAAATGCCAAGGAGTTGAATCATGAGCGACAACATCTTCACTGGTTGCATGCCGGCCCTGATGACCCCGTGCACCGCCGAGCGCAAACCGGACTTCGATGCGCTGGTGGCCAAGGGACGCGAGCTGATCGATGTCGGCATGAGCGCCGTGGTCTACTGCGGCTCGATGGGCGACTGGCCATTGCTGACTGAAGCCGAGCGTCAGGAAGGCGTGGCGCGGCTGGTCGCTGCCGGGGTGCCGACCATCGTCGGCACTGGTGCAGTGAATACCCGTGAAGCGGTTTCCCACGCAGCGCATGCGGCGAAAGTCGGCGCGCAAGGCTTGATGGTCATCCCGCGCGTGCTGTCCCGTGGCGCTTCGGCGACGGCGCAAAAAGCCCACTTCGCCGCGATCCTGCAAGCCGCACCGAACTTGCCGGCGGTGATCTACAACAGCCCTTACTACGGCTTCGCCACCCGCGCCGATCTGTTTTTCGAACTGCGCCGTGAATACCCAAACCTGATCGGCTTCAAGGAATTCGGCGGCGGCGCGGACCTGCGCTACGCGGCCGAGAACATCACCTCCAAGGATGACGACGTGACACTGATGGTCGGCGTCGACACGCAAGTGGTGCACGGCTTCGTCAACTGCAACGCCACCGGCGCCATCACCGGTATCGGCAACGCCCTGCCCCGCGAAGTGCTGCAACTGGTGGCGCTGAGCAAGCAGGCCGCGCAAGGCGATGCCAAGGCCCGGCGCCAGGCGCGGGAGCTGGAGTCGGCGCTGGCGGTGCTGTCATCGTTCGACGAAGGTTGCGATCTGGTGCTGTATTACAAGCACCTGATGGTGCTCAACGGCGACAAGGAATACACCCTGCACTTCAATGAAACCGATGTGCTGAGCGACTCGCAACGGCGCTATGCCGAGAAGCAGTATTCGCTGTTCCGTCACTGGTACGAAAACTGGTCCGCCGAGCAAAACTTCGCCTGACTACTACCTGCCGCGAGTCAAAACGATTCGCGGCAGGCCTCGCTCATTTCACAGGAAGACACCATGACTCTGACGGGCAACATGCTGATCGGCCAACAAGCCGTGACCGGTAATCGTCCAGCCTTTCGCGGGATTGATCCGGCGACCAACCAGGCACTTGAACCGCAGTATGCCGGGGCGTCAGCCGAACAGGTGGAACAGGCCTGCGCCCTGGCCTGGGCGGCGCAAGACGCGTACCGCGAAACCAGCCTGAGCACCCGTGCGGCATTTCTCGAAAGCATTGCCGAACACATCGAAAACCTTGGCGATGAACTGATCGAACGCGCCCACGCCGAAACCGGTCTGCCGCGTGCACGCCTCCAGGGCGAACGTGGCCGCACCTGCTCGCAATTGCGCCTGTTCGCCCGTACCGTGCGCGCCGGTGAATGGCTGGACGTGCGCGTCGACAATGCGCAACCGCAACGCCAGCCACTGCCGCGCTCCGACCTGCGCCAGCGGCAGATTGCCTTGGGGCCGGTCGCGGTGTTCGGCGCGAGCAACTTTCCGCTGGCATTTTCCGTGGCCGGTGGCGACACCGCTGCGGCGTTGGCGGCTGGTTGCCCGGTGATCGTCAAGGCGCACAGCGCGCATCCCGGCACCAGCGAACTGGTCGGCCGCGCAGTGGCGCAAGCGGTCAGGGCCTGCGCTCTGCCCGAAGGCGTGTTTTCCTTGTTGTTCGATTCGGGGTACGAAGTGGGTATCGCACTGGTCAGCGACTGGCGCATCAAAGCCGCTGGTTTCACCGGCTCGCGGGCTGGTGGACTGGCCTTGATGAAAGCTGCACAAGCGCGGCCCGAGCCGATCCCGGTGTATGCGGAAATGAGCTCGATCAACCCGGTTTTGCTGTTTCCCGCCGCGCTGGAAAATCGCGCGCAGGCGCTGGCCGAAGGGTTTGTCGCGTCGCTGACACTGGGCGCCGGGCAGTTCTGCACCAACCCGGGATTGCTGATTGCCCGCAAAGGCCCGGCGCTCGACGGGTTTCTCGGCGCGATAGCGGAACTGATCCCGCGCAGTGCGGCGCAAACCATGCTCACGCCCGGCATCTTCGGCGCCTATCAAGCAGGCGTGACGGCTCTGCAAGGCAATCCCCGTGCACGCGCGATAGCGGTTGGCCAAGTCGGCAGCGGCCCGAATCAGTGTCAGACGCATGTCTTCAGCACCGATGCAGCGGATTTTCTTGCCGATCAAAGCTTGCAAGCCGAGGTCTTCGGCGCGACAGCGCTGATCGTGCAATGCAGCAGTGACGAAGAAATCCGTCAGGTCTGCGCCCATCTCGAAGGTCAACTGACCGCGACCCTGCACATGGACGACGCCGACCTTGCACTGGCGCGCACGTTGCTGCCAACCCTGGAGCGCAAGGCCGGGCGCTTGCTGGTCAATGGCTGGCCGACCGGCGTGGAAGTCTGCGATGCGATGGTGCATGGCGGGCCTTACCCGGCGACCTCGGATGCGCGCAGCACCTCGGTGGGCACTGCGGCGATCCTGCGTTTCCTGCGGCCGGTGTGCTATCAGGATTTCCCCGACAGCTTACTGCCGACGGCGCTGCAACAGGCCAATCCGCTCAACCTTCGGCGCTTGCTCGATGGCCAGCGGGAAGCGAAACACCATGGCGAATAATCCTTCGCACGACATCGCCGTGGTCGGCGCCGGAATCATCGGCGTGGCTTGCGCACTACGTCTGGCACGTCAGGGTCTGCGCGTGGTGGTCATCGATCAGCAGGAACCGGGGCACGGCGCTTCGTTCGGTAATGCCGGACATCTGGCCACCGAGCAAGTGTTTCCGATCGCTGATGTTTCGATCCTCAAGCGCTTGCCAGCCATGCTGATGGACCCGATGGGGCCGCTGCGCCTGGACTGGAAATACCTGCCGCGCGCCCTGCCGTGGTTCACCCGCTTGCTGCTGAATCTGCGGCCTGAGCCATTTCAGAAAACCGTCGCCGGCTTGCGCGCGCTCAATGAAAGCAGCCTGGATGCGTGGCAGCGCTTGCTCAGCGATATCCAGCGCACGGATCTGCTCAAGGTTGACGGCTCGTTACTGGTCTTCGAAAAACCTCAATCGCGGCAACCCCTCGAAGCCTTGCAGGCACGACTGCATCAGCAGCAGGTGCCGGTGGACTATTGGCAAGCGGGGGCGATCCGCGAAACGGCGCCGCAGCTCAGCGAGCAAATTCAGGGCGGGCTGTTTTTCCCGCGAACCGGGCATTTCCTTGATCCCTATCGGGTGGTCTGCGCACTGGTCGAAGCGGCTCGCAGCAGCGGTGTGAGTTTTCTCCAGCAGCAGGTTCAGGGCGGCTACGTGCAGGAGAACGGTGTTTTATTAGTGACCGGTAATGGCGGGGTAACGGCCAGACGCGTGTTACTGGCCTGCGGTGCGCATTCGGCGAAACTGACTGCCGCGCTGACTGGCAAGCAGGTACCGTTGGACACCGAACGTGGCTATCACCTGATGCTGCCGCACGAGCATGATCGCCTGCCCTTCCCCGTCACCTCGCTGGAACGCAAATTCATCATGACGCCGATGCGCGAAGGCCTGCGCCTGGCCGGCACGGTCGAATTCGCCGGGCTGGAGCGGCCGGCGAACATGGCACGCGCCTGGCAGTTGCAGCGCCTGAGCCAAGGCCTGTTTCGCAAGGATCTGAACGCTGATGGCGCCACACCGTGGATGGGCTTTCGCCCGTCGCTGCCGGATTCGCTGCCAGTGATCGATCAGGTTTGCGCCGGCAAGGTCTTGCTTGCCTTCGGTCATCAGCATCTGGGCCTGACTCAAGCGGCGCTGACGGCGGAATTGATCGGGCAGATGGTCTCAGGCGCGGCTCTCGCGCTGCCGAGTGTCGACGCCTACCGACTGGCACGTTTCTAAGCGTGCTTCAGCGCGTCGCCGTGATGCATGGCCAGGTGGCCGGTCTTGTCGCTCTTGACCTCGTACTGCGGCGCGTCTTTCGAGGCCGGGCGGTGGCGGCCCATGAACTCGGTGTCGCGGGTGTGCACCTTGACCACTTTGCCGTGGATCTCGCCGGCCTCGGAATTCCAGCGCACCGCATCGCCGACCTTGAATGAGCTGCTCATTATTGCGTCCTCGCCTCTGGCTTGTTGGTTTATGGAGCCGCGCGCATGACAGAAATTCCGCTTTTTTGCGAGGCGACCGAAGGCAGGCAAAAAAATCGAACGGCGAAAATCGCCCGCACCTCCAACTTGCACAAGCCATAGAAAACGGCCATGACGAGGTGTGAGATGAATAACGATCAAGGCAAGCAAGGCGACGATCCGCTCCCAACCACGCCCGACCCGCTGAGTCCGGGGCGTACCGAGGTCGATCCGATGAAGGAGCGCGGCATCGACGAACTGCCCGACAACGAAGGCGAAATCCCGCTGGATGATGACGATACCGGTCTGGATCCGGAGCGCGTACGTCAGGAAACCGATAACGCCGAGATGGACGACCAGCCCAATCCGCGTTGAGCCTTGAAAGGCAGCCGTCCCTGCGGTTGCCTTGCGCTTTGCAGCCAACGGCAGAATCAGGCAAGCATTTCACAGAAATGCACTACCTCGCGCTCCGACCCAGGCGCAACAATGGGCGTCCGACAACCCCATGGAGGATGCTCACATGCTCGTACAAGCCTACGGCGCCCACGCTGGCGACAAACCCCTTGAGCCCATGCAGATCAAACGCCGTGCGCCAGCCGCGCACGACGTGCAGATCGATATCGCCTTCTGCGGCATCTGCCATTCCGACCTGCACCAGGTGCGCGCGGAATGGGCCGGCACGCAATTCCCTTGCGTCCCCGGCCATGAAATCGTCGGCCGCGTCTCGGCGGTCGGCGATCACGTCAAAAACTACAAGGTCGGCGATCTGGTCGGTGTCGGTTGCATCGTCGACAGCTGCCAGCACTGCGATGACTGCGAGTCCGGTTTGGAAAACTACTGTGACGGCATGATCGGCACCTACAACTTCCCGACCCCGGACGCACCGGGCTGGACCCTCGGCGGCTATTCGCAAAACATCGTCGTGCACGAGCGCTATGTGTTGCGCATCCGTCATCCCGAGGCGCAGCTGGCTGCTGTCGCGCCGCTGCTCTGCGCTGGCATTACCACCTACTCGCCGCTGCGCCACTGGAACGCTGGCCCCGGCAAGAAAGTCGGCGTGGTCGGCATCGGTGGCCTCGGCCACATGGGCATCAAACTGGCCCACGCCATGGGCGCCCATGTCGTCGCCTTCACCACTTCCGAATCCAAGCGTGAAGCGGCCAAGGCACTGGGCGCGGACGAAGTGGTGGTGTCACGCAATGCCGAGGAAATGGCGGCACACACCAAGAGTTTCGACTTCATCCTCAATACCGTCGCAGCGCCGCACGATCTCGACGCCTTCCTCGTGCTGCTCAAGCGCGATGGCGCGTTGACCCTGGTCGGAGCGCCCGCATCGCCGCATCCGTCGCCGAACGTGTTCAACCTGATCACCAAGCGCCGCACCATTGCCGGTTCAATGATCGGCGGCATTCCCGAGACTCAGGAAATGCTGGATTTCTGCGCCGAGCACGGCATCGTTTCCGACATCGAGTTGATCCGCGGCGACCAGATCAACGAGTCCTACGAGCGCATGCTCAAGGGCGACGTGAAATACCGCTTCGTCATCGACAACGCAACGCTCGCCGGCTAAGCGAAAGCGCCCATCGGCAGCGCAATGCTGCCGATGGTTGGAGTAATTCCATCGCGTAATTGACAGCGCCAGCGTTGCTCGCCAGAGTCGCACCCCTTTTTTCCACCGCAGGGTGAACAGGGGTTTGCGTTGAACCAACAGACATTGTCCATGCGTCTTGAGCGCGTCGCCGCCCATGTGCCGCTTGGCGCGAGACTGGCCGATATCGGCTCCGATCACGCTTACCTGCCGGTGGCCTTGCTGCGCCGGGGCCTGATAACAGCAGCGGTCGCTGGCGAGGTCGCGTTGACGCCATTCCACGCGGCGCAACGCATCGTCAATTACAACGATCTGCAAGGCCAGATCAGCGTGCGTCTGGCCGATGGTCTGGCGGCGATCAGGCCTGACGACGGCATCAGCGCCATCACCCTGTGCGGTATGGGCGGCGAAACCATTCGCGATATTTTCGACAGTGGCAAGGCCCATCTCAGCGGCCACGAACGCTTGATCCTGCAACCCAACGGCGGCGAGCAAACGCTGCGCCAATGGTTGATGGACAACGGCTACCGCATCGTCTGTGAAGAGGTGCTGCATGAGAACCGCTTCGACTACGAAATTATCGTTGCCGAGCGGGCCTCTGATCCGGTGACTTACGATGCCAGGGAACTGTTTTTCGGTCCGCTGCACCTGCAGGCACGCTGCCCGGCATTTCTGCACAAATGGCAACGCAGGCTGAGTCAGCGGCAGAAGACGTTGGGGCAGTTTACGCGAGCGCAACAGGCGTTGCCGGAGGACAAAATTCTTGCGCTGAAGCAAGAGATGCAGTGGATCAGCGAATTGCTTGGGTGACTGTGCCGCCTTATTCGCGAGCAGGCTCGCTCCCACAGGAAATTGCGTTTCTCCTGAGCGAACACAGTCAACTGTGGGAGCGAGCCTGCTCGCGAAAGCGGTGGGTCAAGCTACAGAGCAACCAAGTTGGCCGCAGCCGTCGGAAAAACAAAAAGCCTGCTGTTAAAAGCAGGCTTTTTCGTGGGTCGTGAACTTACTTCTGCTGCGTCAGCGCCGAGTAGCTGTTCATCAGGTTGCGATAGTTGGGGATACGCTGCGACAGCAGGTTACCCAGGCCTTCAATGTCGTTGCGCCAGTCGCGGTGCAGCTCACAGGCCACCGAGAACCAGTTCATCATCTGCGCGCCAGCCTGAGTCATGCGGCTCCATGCGGCTTGCTGCACGGTGGTGTTGAAGGTGCCGGACGCATCGGTGACCACAAACACATCAAACCCTTCTGCCAGCGCCGACAGGGTCGGGAACGCTACGCACACATCCGTTACCACACCGGCAATGATGATCTGCTTGCGCCCGGTGGCTTTGATCGCCTTGACGAAGTCTTCATTGTCCCAAGCGTTGATCTGACCTGGGCGAGCGATGTACGGCGCGTCCGGGAACATCTCTTTCAGCTCTGGTACCAGCGGGCCGTTCGGGCCTTGTTCGAAGCTGGTGGTGAGGATGGTTGGCAGGTCGAAGAACTTGGCCAGATCCGCCAGCGCCAGCACGTTGTTCTTGAACTCGTTCGGCGAGAAGTCCTGCACCAGCGAGATCAGACCGGTCTGGTGGTCAACCAGCAGCACGATAGCGTCGTCTTTGTTCAGGCGGTTGTAGGTTGGAGTGGTCATGGTGTGCGTCCCTTTTCAAGTTTGAAGTTTTGTTGTTGCGTTCAAGTTGGGTACAGATTACTGACGCACAGCAAAGGGATAAATCGGCTGAAAAGCGTTTCACCGTCCACTCAAACGGGACAATCACTCGAGGCCCGCTCTGATTAGATACACCACAGTACAAATGATGTACCTCAGCCCCCATTTATCAACTCCGCGCAAATTCCTAAAGTCTTCTCCAACAGCCACCCGCCATCCCGACGGGCCAGCGACAGAGGAAATCATCATGAGCACATCGAAAAAAGTAGTTGTCATCACCGGCGCCTCGCAAGGCATTGGTGCAGGTCTGGTCGAAGGCTTTCGCGCCCTTGGCCATCAAGTGGTCGCTACCTCGCGCTCGATCAAAGAGTCGAGCGACCCGGATGTCCTGACCGTCGCCGGCGACATTGCCGATCCGCAAACCGCCGAGCGCGTGATTCGCGCCGCTGTCGCCCGCTTCGGTCGCGTCGATACGCTGGTCAACAATGCCGGGATCTTTCTGGCCAAGCCGTTCACCGCTTACAGCCAGGCAGACTATGCCCAGGTCGTGGCGACCAACATGAGCGGCTTCTTTTACATCTCGCAACTGGCCATCGCCGAGATGGAAAAACACGGCAACGGCCACGTCGTCAGCGTGACCACCAGCCTTGTCGATCATGCAATCGATGGCGTGCCTTCGGTATTGGCGTCGCTGACCAAGGGTGGCATCAACGCCGCGACCAAATCCCTGGCCATCGAGTACGCCAAGCGCGGGATTCGGGTCAACGCCGTGTCGCCGGGCATCATCAAAACGCCGATGCACGCCGAGGAAACCCATCAGGCGCTGGGCAGCCTGCACCCGGTCGGCCACATGGGCGAAATCGACGACATCGTGCAAGCGATCCTCTACCTCGACGGGGCAAATTTCGTCACTGGCGAGATCCTGCATGTCGACGGTGGCCAGAGCGCCGGCCATTGATCGAAACCCTGCAACGCCGCCGGTGGATACCGGCGGCGTCGTTGGTTGTGGTACACAGAGGATGAACGTCCGTCGATCCTCGGTGCGAGCCACAATGAAACGCCATTTTGAAGATTTGCAGTTAGGCAGTATCGAACTGTTCTGCCTGGCCGCCGAAGCCGGCAGCTTCACCGCCGCCGCGCAACTGGCCGGGGTCACGCCCGCTGCGGTGAGCCGGTCGATTCTGCGTCTTGAGCAACGCCTGGGTTCGCGACTGTTTGCCCGCACCACGCGCAGCATTCGCCTCACCGACGCCGGACGGAGCTTCTTCGAACAATGCAGCCAGGCGCTGACGCAACTGGTTGAAGCGCAGCAGGAAGTCATGGGCGCGCAGACTTCGCCATCGGGTCGACTGCGCATCAGCCTGCCAACCACCTACGGGCATCACCGCATCCTGCCGCTGCTGCCGAAATTTCGCGCGTTGTACCCCGAGGTCACGGTCGATGTGCACTTGGGCAATCGCAATATCGACTTCGTTGAAGAGGGCTACGACCTGGCGATACGCGTGCGCGCGCAACCGGACTCGACGCTGATCGCGCGCTTGCTGGAGGACGCCGCCCTGGTGGTGGTCGCCGCCCCCGAATATCTGCATAGAGCCGGTACGCCGCAGACGCTGGACGATCTCATCGCACATGAGTGCATCCAGTTCGAATTGCCCAGCAGCGGGCGGCGGATTTCCTGGCTGTTTCAGGAAAACGACCGGGACCTGGAAGTGATTTCCGACGGTGGCTATTCCTGTTCCGACGATGTGCTCGGCGGTGTGACGCTGGCCAAGCACGGCGCCGGGCTGTTTCAGACTTACCGTTTCATCGTCGAGCAGGAACTCGCCGATGGTCGTCTGATGGAAGTGCTGCAACCGTACGCCGGACGTTCGCGCCCCTACACCCTGCTCTACCCGCACGGCCGCTATGTGCCGCAACGGGTGCGGGCGTTTGTGGATTTTCTGCTGGGGTTTCGTGAGGAATGGGCAGGACCCGCGCGGTAATCAACCGGTCTGACGCAGGCGGCTAAGTTCCTTGGACGGCGGGCAGCCGAACTGGCGGTTGTATTCGCGGCTGAACTGCGAAGCGCTTTCGTAGCCGACGCGGTAACAGGCGCTGGACACGTCCAGCCCTTCATTGATGATCAGCCGCCGCGCCTCTTGCAGGCGCAGCTGTTTTTGATATTGCAGCGGGCTCATGGCGGTGACGGCTTTGAAGCGGTGATGCAGCGCCGAATTGCTCAGGTTGGCCACCTGCGCCAGCGCGTCGATGCGCAGCGGCTCGGTGAAATTCTTGTTCAGCCAGTCGATGGCCCGCGTGACCCGGTGGGTCTGCGAATCGCTGACGGCGATTTCATACAGCAGATGCCCGTGCTGGGCGCGCAGCAGACGGTAATACAGCTCGCGCAACGCCATCGGCGCGAGCATGCCGATGTCGCGTGGATTATCCAGCAGGCGCACCAGACGCAGCACGATGTCGAGCAATGTCACATCGATCTTGTCGAGAAACATCCCGCGCCCGGCGTCCTGTGGCATGCCGGTCAGCGGCGATTCGGCTATCAGTTGCGTCAGTTGCGCCGGATCGAAATCCAGCCGTATGCAAAAGTACGGCGCTTCGGGCGAGGCTTCGATCACCCGTCCCGACACCGGCAACGTCACTGACACCACCAGATAATTCAGCGGGTCGTAGAGGAAGCGTTCCTCACCCAGCCCGACTTCCTTGCGCCCCTGCACGATCAGGCACAGCGCCGGCCGGTGCACGACATGGATCAGCTCGGACGGCCCATCAAGACGGATTACGTGCAGCGGCGCAATCGCGGTTTCGTAGGTGCCCGGCGCATCGAAGCGCTGGGTCAGCAGGCGCACCAGCTCGGCGCGATACACCGCTGTGTCGTGAAGGATGGAAGCGTCGTGGTTATCCATGCAAAGGGCCTCGAAAGCAGACGAAGGTGGGTCAACTGCGGAGGAAGATTAGCCAGTTTTACTCAGCGGCGACTAGTTCAAAGATGCTGCAGATTTGCCTGATTCTGCGTGCTCGTGTTACTGGCAAAGCCATGGGCGCGTTATCACACGCGCCCATGGCTTCTCACCCGATTATCAACCCGCCGTTACCGTCATGCCGCCATCGGCCATGACCACCGAGCCAACCATGAAACTGGCGCGGTCGGAAGCCAGAAAGGTGACGATTTCGGCGATCTCTTCCGGCTGCGCCGCCCGACCGATCGGCGCCGCTTCGCCGTGCTGCGCGAGGAAGCCAGGGCCGTCCTCGACCACGTCATTGAGGATATTAGTCACCACATCGCCGACGCCGATGGCATTGACGCGAATGCCGTGCTCGATGACTTCCAGGGCCAGCGTGCGGGTCAACTGTGCCAGCGCGCCTTTGGAAGCGGTGTAGGCGGCAATGGTCGGAAAGGCAAAGTACGACGCATAGGAAGCGATATTGACGATCGCGCCGGACTTGTTCGGGATCATAGCCTTGACCGCTTCGCGGCAGTGCAGGAAGGCGGCCGTGGCATTCACTGCCTGGATCTTTTCCCAGTCGTCGCGGCTCATGTCGATCACGGCTTTGTTGATAATGATCCCGGCGTTGTTGACCAGAATATCCAGGCGCCCGAACTGCTCGACGGCAAGGCCTACTGCACGTTCGGCGGCGCCGTCCTCAGTGATGTCCGCCACCAGCGGCACCAGATCGGGACGAGCCAGTGCTTCGACAGCCGGGTTGAGGTCTTCGGCAATCACCTTGGCGCCGCGAGCGTGCAGCATCAGCGCAATCGCCTTGCCGATGCCACTGGCCGCGCCAGTGACCAGTGCAACTTTACCGGCGACTTCTTGTGGCAGGGTGTGGTTGAAATCAGTCATGGTTTTAACTCCTCGATAGCGAATCGGTGTTGCGCCTGATGGCGCGGTCGTGAACACGGCTTCACTGTCGCGCACTGTCCGCCGCCGGGCTTTCGGGCGATTGCCGGGACTGTCGGAGTTTTGCGCTGGAGTTTCTCGTTCGCCCGCCCTAACCTTCAAAATCATTCGCAGCCGAAGCTTTTCATGGAGCGTCCTGTGCCCTCTGCCAGCCCCGCTACACCGACAATCAGCCAGCCCGCGCGCATCGCCGCCGAAGCCATGCCGGAGCATCTGCCCGGTGTTGCGGAAACGACCACGCCGCGGCCGCAGATCAAGGATGCGGTGGTGCAGCTGTTCCGCCATCAAACCCTGCTTGAGCCGATCCGCGTGCCGTGCGTGGCCGAACCGCTGCTGGTGCTGGTATTGGCCGGCACTGCCCGGGTCGAAGAACGTTCGTTGGGCGGAGAATGGCAGGCGAGCCAGGTCACGGCGGGCGACTTCTTCCTGACCAACACCCGCGAACCTTATGAAATGCGCTGGCAAACCGAAGGTTGCGAGGTCTTCGAAGTCATGCACCTTTACCTAGGTCTGGGCCTGATCGAACAAGCGGCGCGCGAAGCGTTCGGCGAACAGGCCGGTGCAGTGACGTTTGTCGATGTGTCCGGTGCGCGTGACGAGCAGGTCAGCTTCATCCTTGAGCAACTGCGCATCGAACTCACACAACTGCGCCAGCCCAGCGCACTGCTGGTGCACAGCCTTGCTCAGGCGTTGGCGATCCATTTGCTGCGGCACTATCTCGACCCGGACAGCAACCCGCGCCGCGACAACGCCCTGCCCGCCTACAAACTGCGCCGGGTGATCGAAGCCATGAATGCGAATCTGGCGGAGGATTTCAGCCTCGGTGATCTGGCCGCAGTCGCTGAGCTGAGCGACTACCACTTCAGCCGCACCTTCAAGCGCGCCACCGGTTTATCGCCCTCGCAATACTTCATCCGCCTGCGCATGAGCCGCGCGCGTCATCTGTTGCTGGAAACCGCCCACAGCGTGATCGACATCGGCCTGGAGGTTGGCTATTCCAGCCCCAGCCACTTTTCCCAGGTGTTCCGCCGTGAAGTCGGCGTCACCCCGAGCGCCTACCGCGATGCGCCACGCGGGGCCTGAAACCTGTCGAAAAGCGACGCAGCAGAATTGGGCAAATCCCGTGGAGGAATCGATTAATAGCCAATGCGCCCCCGCACTTAATCTTCTTCCAAGCCCACTCACGGGCACACAGAAGAGGACGACATCATGCTGAACATTCAAGACAAAGTGATCGTGATTACCGGCGCCAGCAGCGGCATCGGAGAAGCCACCGCACGCCTGCTCGCCGAACGTGGCGCCAAAGTGGTGTTGGGTGCACGGCGCACCGAGCGTCTGGCCGTGATTGCCGAAGAGATCAACGGCGCGGGTGGCCACGCGCAGTTCCGCGCACTGGACGTCACCGATCAGCAGGATGTGCAGCGCTTCGTCGATTTTGCCGTGGAGCATTACGGCCGTGTCGATGTGCTGGTCAACAACGCCGGGGTCATGCCGTTGTCGCGGCTGGACGCGCTGAAGGTCGATGAGTGGAACCGCATGATCGACGTCAACATCCGTGGCGTACTCCACGGCATCGCCGCCAGCCTGCCGTTGATGCAGCGCCAGCGCGCCGGGCAGATCATCAACATCGCCTCGATCGGCGCTTACGCGGTCAGCCCCACCGCAGCGGTGTACTGCGCGACCAAATACGCCGTACGGGCGATTTCCGAAGGCTTGCGTCAGGAGGTGGGCGGCGATATCCGCGTCACCGTCATCGCACCGGGCGTGACCGAATCGGAACTGGCCGAGAGCATTTCCGATGAAGGCGGCCGCGAAGAGATGAAGTCATTCCGCAAGATCGCCATCCCCGCCGAAGCCATCGCCCGCGCGATTGCGTATGCCGTCGAACAACCGGCGGACGTGGACGTCAGCGAACTGATCGTGCGTCCAACCGCGAGCCCTTATTGAGACCAGGAGTCAATCTGTGGCAGCGAGCCTGCTCGCGAAAGCGCTGGGTCAGGCGAATAGGATGTTGAATGTGCCGCCGTCTTCGCGAGCAAGCTCGCTCCCACAGGGGATTTGTGGCACCACCGAATCAATGGCCAACACCGAACATTGTGGGAGCGAGCCTGCTCGCGAAAGCGGTGGACCAGCCGGCAAAGATGTTGAATGTGCCGCCGTCTTCGCGAGCAGGCTCGCTCCCACAGGGGGTTTGTGGCACCACTGAATCAATGGTCAACACGGAACATTGTGGGAGCGAGCCTGCTCGCGAAAGCGCTGGGTCAGGCGAACATGATGTTGAATATGCCGCCGTCTTCGCGAGCAGGCTCGCTCCCATTGAGGATTTGTGGCGCCACCAAATCAATGGTCAACACGGAACATTGTGGGAGCGAGCTTGCTCGCGAAAGCGGTGGATCAGTCGGCAAAGATGTTGAATGTGCCGCCGCATTCGCGAGCAGGCTCGCTCCCACAGGGGATTTGTGGCACCACCAAATCATTGGTCAACACGGAACATTGTGGGAGCGAGCTTGCTCGCGAAAGCGGTGGATCAGCCGGCAAAGAGGTTGAATGTGCCGCCGTCTTCGCGAGCAGGCTCGCTCCCACAGGGAATCGCGGTGCTGCTGACGAAACGGGCTGGCACTCATATCTAGCCTAACGCGCTCCCGGCCCGATCAACATGCTTTCGATCTCGGCGCCGGGCATCATTTGCTGCAGGCCTTCGATGAGCTTGTCGCCGGCCTCGGTCAGCGCTTCCAGCGGCATCGCCGGCAGGCTTTCGAGGATGAACCACATGTGCTGCGCTTGCGCATCGAGGCGGGTTCGCACGCCTTGGCGCCAGTTCCAGCGCCGGCAGGTCACGCCTTGGTCATCGCGCCAGACCACTTCGCCGGCGTCCGGGAATTCATGCGCGGGCTGGCCTTCTTTCATCGTGTCGAACGGTTCGCTGCCATCGGCGACGACCAGACGCGGTGAGCCTATGTAGGCTTGCGCATTCTCCCCGCCGACCGGAATCGCGTACTCGAGGCTGATGGCGTTGTACAGATCAACCACCGGATCGATGCTCGGCAACTCGCCGTCGCGCAACACCCGTTTGCGCAGAGCCTCGGCCGAGCACGGCGTGCGCTGCGGCTTGGCACCGAACTGGCGAAACACGTCCGCCCAAGCCTGCAAGTGCGCGGGCGCCCATGCCGGGCCACCGTTGGCGACGATCTGGCAGGCTTTGGCCAGTGCTTCACCGGCCACGTGTGCATGAATAATCGGCGCCGCTTGCACGACAATACTCAGCGCTCTGAAGCCCGGCGCGAGTTGCGCAACAGCCGGATCGATTGACGGCACGACAGACAGCATCCCAGAATCCCCCTCATACCCGAATTTCAAACGATGCTAGCGATCAATGACCAATAAAGTCAATATACCGACCGAAGCCGGCGCCGACGTCGAGACCGTCAGCGCGGCGGTGTCGCGCACGCTCAAACAGGCGCGCAAACAACAGGGCATCACCCTGGATGAACTGTCCAGACGCTCCGGCGTGAGCAAAGGCATGGTGGTCGAGATCGAGAAGGGTTCGGCCAACCCAAGCATCGCGACATTGTGCAAAATCGCCGCGGCGCTGGGCTTGTCCGTGGCGGACTTCGTCAATGTCGCCGCCACCCCGGCGGCGCATCTGATCGACAGTGAGGACATCCCCACGTTATGGGCCGGTGAGCTGGGTGGATCAGCGCGCCTGCTGGCCGGCACCAGCGGCCCGAACATGCTTGAGTTGTGGCGCTGGGAGTTGTTTCCTGGCGAGTCGTTTTCTTCAGCCGGTCACCCGAATGGCACCACCGAGTTGTTTCATGTCGAGAAAGGCACGTTGCATTTGCACGTTGGCGATGCCGAGCTGATTGTCGGGCCTGGGTGTTCGGCGGTGGCGCGGACCGATGTGGCGCATGGGTATGCCAACCATGGGCGAGCGAAACTGGTTTTCACGATGTCAGTGACTGAACTGCATCAGGGTGCCAGGGAAAGCCCCTCACCCTAGCCCTCTCCCCGAGGAGAGGGAACTGTCCGGGTTGACCATCATAGGGAGCGTTCCCCTTCAAACAGCACGGTCAGCGTGACGGCGGATGCTCCGTCGAAACCGAATTGGCCGCATCCACATCCGACATGTCTTCTTCCACAGGTGCCTCGTCGTCCGGCGGCAAAGGCACCTCGGGGTTTTCGCGCTTGGGATCGTGCCCGGTCTCGTTGTCGGTGGTGCGCGTCACGGCCTGTTGCGACTGGTTGCCCGGTGCGTTTTCATCAATGTCCATGTCGTTCTCCGAGGTGTTCAGTGATAGGTACCTGAACGTGTGAAATGCCCTTGCGTGACAAGTGCCCGACAATGGACGAACGGCGTTCTGTAGAAAACGCAAAAAGCCTGCTTTCGAGGCAGGCTTTCGCTTTGGATTTAACGCTTACTTCTGCTGCGTCAGCGCCGAGTAGCTGTTCATCAGGTTGCGGTAGTTGGGAATGCGCTGCGACAACAGATTGCCCAGGCCTTCAATGTCGTTGCGCCAGTCGCGGTGCAGCTCACAGGCCACCGAGAACCAGTTCATCATCTGCGCGCCGGCCTGAGTCATGCGGCTCCACGCGGCTTGCTGCACGGTGGTGTTGAAGGTGCCGGACGCGTCAGTCACCACAAACACATCAAAACCTTCCGCCAGTGCCGACAGGGTCGGGAACGCTACACAGACATCCGTTACGACACCGGCGATGATGATCTGCTTGCGCCCGGTGGCTTTGATCGCCTTGACGAAGTCTTCGTTGTCCCAGGCGTTGATTTGACCTGGGCGAGCGATGTACGGCGCGTCCGGGAACATCTCTTTCAGCTCTGGTACCAGCGGGCCGTTCGGGCCTTGTTCGAAGCTGGTGGTGAGGATGGTTGGCAGCTCGAAGAACTTGGCCAGATCCGCCAGCGCCAGCACGTTGTTCTTGAACTCGTTCGGCGAGAAGTCCTGCACCAGCGAGATCAGACCGGTCTGGTGGTCAACCAGCAGCACGATAGCGTCATCTTTGTTCAGGCGGTTGTAGGTTGGAGTGGTCATGGTGTGCGTCCCTTTTCAAGTTTTGAGTTTTGTTGTTGCGTTCAAGTTGGGTACAGATTACTGACGCACAGCAAAGGGATAAATCGCTTGAAAAGGGTTACACCGTCCACTCAAACCGGACAATCCACTTCAATCGTAGAACGGCTCAACCAACGCCCGACTACCAACAAAGAAACTGTCCGCCACCAGGCGCAACGGTTGCAGGTCGAGGTCGCTTTCCCTGTCGCTGATCAATTGCTGGAAGTGGCGGTAGACCGCTGCGTACTCGCCCTCCTCCGAGACGCTTTGGCGGACGCCATCGATGCTCAGCACGGCGCCGCCATTGTCCAGACGCAGGACGCCTTCGACGCAGCGAATTTCGATGCTCCACAGTTCGTCGTGGCCATGGTCGAAATCGAACTCGGCGCGTACGTCGAGCTGATGTGCATCAGACATTTTGATCGAGGCGGCAATCGGCGACTGGCAGTTGCTCGGCACGCGCAGTTCGGCGGCTTCGACAAACAGCGGCAGCGCCAGCAGGTGGGTGATGATCGACAAGGCGTTGATGCCCGGATCGAACACACCCAGGCCACCCGGTTGCCAGATCCATGCCTGACCCGGATGCCACTTGCGCACGTCTTCCTTCCAGTCGATCTGCACGCTTTGCAGGGTGCGGCTGGCAAGCCAGTCGCGGGCGGCGGCGACGCCCGGTGCGTAGCGCGAGTGCCAGGCGAACAAAGCGCTGACGCCTTGTTCGGCGACCTGATCGACCAGGGCCATGGCCTCGCCCAATGTCGCACAGGGCGGTTTTTCCACCAGCACGTGCTTGCCGGCCGCCAACGCCTGTTGCACCAGCGCGAAGCGCCCCTGTGGCGGCGTGCAGAACGCAATTGCGTCGACAGTCGGGCCGTTTTCGAGCAGTTCGCCCAGCGACTGGAAGTTCTCCACTACGGCGCAAGGTTTGCCCTGGGTAGCGACCGCCACCAACTTGAACGCCGGGTTGGCGAGGATGGCGGGAACGTGTTGATCCTGGGCGATCTTGCCGTAGCCCACCAGGCCGAGACGAATCGGTTGCATTACAGACTCCTGTTGTTGTTTTGGTCTTTGCAGCGCAGCGGCAAGAGTACGTGTTTCTGCGCTCGCCTCCAATCGTCATACTATTTAAATCAAGTTTAGACGTAAGGCTTATTCGTCATTTCTTCTTACACCTTTTGTCGCCCGATCCGGCACCGCGCGGCGATCGGCGGCCGGCGATCAGCCTCAGTTTGCTATCATGCGGCGCTTTTACGGTTAACCCCCCGCCAGTCCTGCCGACTTGCGGGCTGCAAAAGGCGGTATTAGATGACGGCTTTGTTGACTCGCCGCAAGGTACTTGCGGGAATGGGCGTGCTCGGGCTCGGCCTGCTCGCCGGTTGCGATACCCGTGGCCAACTGTCGTACAAGTACGGCAAGGATCTGAGCGACAAGATCCTCGGACGCACCTTCAAGCTGAAGAATCCCGAAGGCGAAACCATGTCGCTGTCGAGCTTTCGCGGGATGATGCCGATGATCTTCTTCGGCTTCACCCAGTGCCCGGCCGTTTGCCCCACCACCCTGGCGCGCGCCGCGCAGATCAAGAAACTGATGGGCCGCGACGGCGACCGTTTGCAAGTGGTGTTCATCACCCTCGACCCTGAGCGCGACACGCCGCAGATCCTCGACGCTTATGTCAAAGCCTTCGACCCGAGCTTCGTCGCGCTGTACGGCACGCTTGAGGAAACCAAGGCCACCGCCAAGGAGTTCGACGTGTTCTACGAGAAAGTCCCGGCCGGCGACACCTACACCATCTCCCATACGTCCACCAGCTACGTCTACGACTCGCGTGGTGAGTTGCGCCTGGGCCTGTCCACATCACTGACAGCCCAAGAGTGCACGGAAGATTTGCTTACTGTTATGGAGGTCTGCTGATGCATCCCGTTCTGAATCACCTCAAACGCACCGTATGTGCACTGTCCCTGCTCGGCCTGGCCTTTCAGGCGTCGGCGCAGACCAAAGTCGACGACGCCTGGGTCCGTGCCACCGTGCCGACCCAGTCCGCCAGCGGCGCATTCATGACCGTCACTGCCGACAGCGACAGCAAACTGCTCAGCGTTGCCTCGCCAGTGGCCAAGGACGTTCAGATTCATGAAATGAGCATGAAGAACGATGTGATGACCATGGGCCCGGTGAAGTCGGTTGAGTTGCCTGCCGGCAAAGCCGTGAGCTTCGACCCGAACGGCTACCACGTCATGCTGATGGGCCTGACCGGTCAGTTGAAGGAAGGTGAAAACGTGCCGCTGACCCTGACCGTGGAAAACGCCAAGGGCGAGAAAGAAACCATTGAAGTCAAGGCACCGGTCCGCGCGCTGACCAACATGGGCGGCCACGATCACAGCAAGATGCATTGATCGCTGACGGAAAGACTGTTCGCCTGACAGAAAATCGGGGCGGCCTGATCGATGATCAGGCCGCCCCTTTTTTTTGATGTGTGCAGAATCAACGCTTGCGGGCCAATGCGTTGCGCACGCTTTCCGGTGACATCCCTGAGCTGGAACGGGTCATGGGTTCAACGACGGTCGCCTTGGCCAACTGTTCCTTGCGCTTCGTTACCTGACGCCAGTGGTAAGCGAAATATCCGACTGCTACCACGATCCCCAACCAACCGAACACCGAACTCACGAAGAACCACAGCGCCAGTGTGACCCACACGGTTTTCGAATTGAACAACTTCAAACTGTCGTCGGCAGGCACCGGTTCGACCGGCGTCTGTGGCGCCTCCGGTACTTTCTGCATCCCCTGCAGATCAAAGCGCAGCGCGAAGTCCGCCCCGGGCACAGGCACCTCGATCTGATTGCCTTCAGCACGATGCACGCGAATTTCGCCATCGACGAGCGAGACGGAGCTGAAACTGATCTGGGTGTCACAGCGAATCTCGCCGTTGACCAGGGTCACGACCGTTCGTTGTGAGTCAGCGGGAGTGTCGCGCATGTCGATTCCTTGAGCGTTCCACGCCGGACGACGTGCGAAGGGAAAATCCGTTGGAGGCAAATGCTACTGAGTGGCTAATACGCTGTCCAGAAGCGTGAACCCGGCTGCAAGTTATCCGGCTCGAGCGTGTTCGAAGTAACCAGCCTGATGGAAAGCGTGCTTTACATCTGAAACAACATCAGCAACCATGTAAAGGGTCTTTTACATAGGAAGTGAAGAATGAACCGGTACCACCTCGAATTGGGCGCAGCATTAATCCTCTACATGCTGGTGCTGACAGCATCATTGATTGCCTCGCAATACCTGATGGATGCGCACCTCGTGCTGCGCTCGGCCGTCGCACTGACGCCGATCATTCCGGCGGCCCTGATGTGCTGGGCCATCATGCGGAACATGCGGCGCATGGACGAAATGCATCTGCGCATCCAGTTCGAAGCCTTGGGGTTCGCCTTTGCCGCCTCGGCATTGGTGACCTTCAGCTACGGTTTTCTGGAAAACGTCGGCGCCCCGCATATCCCGTGGACGTGTGTGTGGCCGGTAATGGGGCTGATGTGGATTGTCGGCCTGCACATTGCGCGACGCCGCTACCAATGAAAAACCGTCTCAAGGAATTGCGCGCCGAGCGCAAGTGGTCGCAGGTCGATCTGGCCGAACGCCTGAACGTGTCGCGCCAGACGATCAACGCCATCGAAAACGAACGCTACGATCCGAGCCTGCCATTGGCGTTTCAGATTGCCCGGGCGTTTGAGCTGCCGATTGAGAGCATTTTTGATGATGGCGAATCTTGAATGGCAAAAGGGGCAACACACGTTGCCCCTGTTCGATCAACTTCCCGCACCACCATGCGCCTCTTCAAAAAAGTAATCCTTCCAGCTCGCCGCCTTGTTTTTCAACACACCCAGTTCCTGCAATTTCTCGGCGTAGATGAACGTGCGTTGCGGTACGACGGTGAAGTCGATCTCCGGGTCTTTGACGATTTGCTCGACCAGGGCCAGCGGCAGTTTCGATTGCTCTACACGGATGTAGGCCTGGGCGGCGGCGGGTTTGTCGGCTTTGATGATGTTCTCCGCTTCCGCCAGTGCGTCGTAGAACGCCTTGTAGGTTTTCGGGTTTTCGTCGTGGAATTTTTCTGTGGTGTAGAGCACGTTGAACGTCGCCGGGCCGCCGAGGATGTCGTAGGAGCTCAGCACTTTATGCACGTTGGGGTTTTGCAGCGCCTGGTACTGGAACGGTGGGCTGGAGAAATGCGAGTTGATTTCCGAGCCACCGGCAATCAGCGCGGCGGTGGCGTCCGGATGCGGCAGGCTGACCGAAATGTTGTCGAACTTCTTGAACTGGTCGTCGCCGAACTCCTTGGCGGTTTCGATCTGTAACGTGCGCGACTGGAAGCCTACGCCTGCGGCCGGCACGGCGATACGGTCCTTGTCGCTGAAGTCCTTGAGGGTTTTAATGTTCGGGTTGTTGGTCAGCAGGTAATTGGGCATCGACCCCAGCGCGGCGATGGCTTTGACGTTCTGCTTGCCCTTGGTGCGATCCCACACGGTGAGCATCGGCGGCACGCCGGCCGAGACGACGTCCAGCGCTCCGGTGAGCAGCGCCTCATTCATGGCCGTAGCGCCGGAAATGCTGTTCCAGTCGACCTTGATCTCCAGGCCCTGGGCCTTGCCGTGTTTCTCGATCAGCTGTTGATCGCGCACGACATCGAGGATTAGATAACCGATACCGAATTGCTGGGCGATGCTGATTTTGCCCTCGGCCCGGGCGCCGCTGCTGAACAGCGCGCCCGCTGCCAGAGTTGCGGCCAACAGAGTCAGCGCAGAACGTTTGAACGGTGTGGCCATGACAACCTCGCAGCATGGGGGTGGGCTGAAAGGCCTGACTTTATAGCTATAAAAAATAGAAATTAAATATCTTTATCGCATATCGATAGCACTGCGCGATTTAGCGTCTGCTGCTGAAATTCAGGAGCAGTGGATGGACCTACAACAGTCTGAAACAAAAAACTGCCCCTCCGAAAAACAGCCATACGTCCCACAACCCACGCCCGCTATGGGCACGCGCCGTTTCAGCGATCGCCAGCCGCAGGTTTAAAAAGCCGATCAGCCTTCCTGCCCTTGGTATCATCACCCACACTTTTTTGACCCTTTGATGACAAGCAGGCCTTTTTTGTGAGCGCTCTTTTCAACTGGCTGCGGCGGCCGAATGCCCGCCTTTTTTCTCTCATCGTTCTGGTATTGATCGTGCCGGTGTGCCTGCGTGCAGCGTTGGGCTGGTCGACACCGCTGGGCTGTTTGTCGGATCTGGCCGTGGGCAGTTTGCTGGTGGTAACGCTGCATCGCCGCGCATGGTGGCTGACCTTGCCGGTGCTGGTGTTTTGGGCGCTGCTGGCGATCGCCACGGCAGAATTGGTCAGCGCCGTCGGCCGCCTGCCGACGCCTTCGGATATTCACTATCTGATCGACCCGCAATTCGTCGAAAACTCCACTGGCGGCGGACTTGCGCACCCTGCGCTGGCCATGGCTTTGCTGGGTGCCCTGGTTTTCTGGCTGCTGACTCAGTTTGTTGGTCGCGGCTTGTCTCGCCCTGCTCTGCCTCGCTCCGTCTGGGCCGCGCCTATTGTGTTGTTCGCCGCACATTGGGGCGTGCAAAACCTGTGGCCGAATGACGGCGACGCCTGGCGCCTGTACAACCTGCCGCATCAGTTGCTCGCCAGCGAAGTCGCCGACCTGCAGATCCAGGCCGAGGAATGGCTCGACGGCGACGTCGAAGAACCTACACCGGCGATGGCCGGGCTCACCGACGTCGACCTCAATGGCCAGAAGCTGCTCGCCGCGCCCGGGCAGGCGCGCAACGTATTGATCATCGCATTGGAAGGCATTCCCGGCGCCTACATCCGTGCCAACCGTGAGGCGATCGGCAGTCACTATCAGGAAGACCTGATGCCCAACCTCAGCCGCTGGGCCGAGCGCGGCATGAACACCCCGGATTACGTGCTGCACACCCATCAGACCATTCGCGGGCTGTATGCCATGCTTTGCGGTGACTACGACAAGCTCAACAATGGCACGCCCAAAGGCGTGGAAATGCTCACCCTCAACGAGCGCAATCAGGCCTGCCTGCCGGCGCAGCTGCGCGAACACGGCTTCCGCACTCATTATTTGCAGGGCGCCGGCCTGCGCTTCATGGCCAAAGACAAGATCATGCCGCACATCGGTTTTGATGCGACCCACGGCCTGGAATGGTTCAGCAACAGCAACTACCTGGAATTCCCCTGGGGCAAGGATGACAAGGCGTTTTTTGAAGGTGCGCTGGATTACGTCGGCCAACTGAAGAAGCAAAAACAGCCATGGATGCTCACGCTACTGACGGTCGGCACCCATCAGCCCTACTCCGCACCGGAGGATTATCTGCAGCGTTATGAGACGCCCAAGCAGGCTGCCGTCGGTTATCTCGACGATGCGCTGGATCAGTTTCTTGCCGGACTTGAGCGCCAGGGCGTTCTCAAGGACACGCTGGTAGTGATCACCTCGGATGAATCCCACGGCATCGACGGCGTGCGGCTGGCCTCCTCGTGGGGTTTCAACCTGACGCTGGCACCGGAGCAAGCGCAACTGCCGCGCTTGAATGCCGGGGTCTACGGCCACGTCGATCTGAGCACCTCGATCCTCGACTATTTTGACCTGCCGGTGCCGTCTGCGCTGAGCGGCCGGTCGCTGTTTCGCGACTACGATTCCGGGCGAGAAATCATGTCGTTCACCAACGGCAAGCTGCGCTACCACGACGGCCAGGGCATCTTCTCCGAGTGCGACCTGCCGCGCCGCTGCCGCTATTACCAAAGCACCGGCTTCATCGCCGAAAGCGCCACCTACAAAGGCACCTACAGCGGCCATCCGGCCCGGCAGATCGCCGCGCGCGCCGATGCCCTCGACTTGTCCCTGTTGCGCACACCACTCAATCATCGCTACCAGTTCGGCAGCAACAACATCATTGCTCTACAAGCGCAGATCAATGATGACTGGGCCGACAACCTGATCGGCGCGCAATACCTGGAAATGCCCAAAGGCTCGCACACCCGCGTGCGCCTGACCGTGCGCTCGGTCGATCCGCAGCAGGCGGCGTACATTCAGCTCAAGGCCAAGCAATTCGAACAGGACGTGCAACTGGGCCTGCCGGCAGAAATGGTCGCCACGGCGGACCAGCCACTGGAGCTGGATTTCAGTTTCGACAACCCGCAGCCGCGCAAAGCCTTCTCGTTTCATTTGTTGGGGTATGGCAATGGCGCGGTTGAAGTATCGGACTTCAGCGTGATCACCGAGCTGCCGGGGCAGGATGACATACTTGATGACGTGCCTGATGACGACACCGCCCAATCGAGTTGACGTCTTTATTCAAGCGGCTGCCAATTTTGGAGCTACCAGGCAGCCCCGACTCTCGGCAGCTCCAACGAAAAGATCTTTCATTCATAAAGGCTGCACTCGCCTGTCACTTCGCCCTGGGTACCGAGTGCAAGATTGAAAGTGCCTGTCACTTTCCTGGTTTTTCCCAGATCCAGAGCAAAAGTGCCTGTTACGTTTTTGCGAAAATTGGCAAAGGTGACGATGAGTTCACCCTCAACAATGGGCTCGTTAAAACCATTGATCATAACCCTCCAATGCCGCCCCGTGGTTGGAAACGTCACTGTGTGAGGCCCATCTGCTTCCAGTGAATTGGGAACAGACAAATCGACCGTGTGTTTAAAATCGTCAGTTCCGATGATGATAAATTCCGTCTCAGTCTCTGCATAAACACATAACTTGCTCTCCAAAAATTTATCGTCATCGAGAAACGCGACAAAGCTACCGGTAGCATTTCGTTTGTTCATAAGGTCACTTGTTTTGTCCTGAGACATGTCGATATTCCCTTGATGTAAAGGTGACGTTGCGTTGACCCCAACGTATTAGGATTGCGCGCTATCAGCCACTGTCAAAGCTGACAGTTTTTAAGATCGCTTCGAAATATCGCAGCTGTTATCACGATATCGAGTGGCAAAAGAGCCTGCCTATCGCCAGCAAAGACTGCGGCTATTAGCTGACTTGCCAACTCGGGTCTAGCCTTACCAGTCCGAAGTCGGCACGAGCCGGCCGCAGACCTGATAGGGATCCGAACATGGCAAACGAATCGAAATGCCCGTTCAACCACGCCGCTGGTGGAGGTACGACGAACCGTGACTGGTGGCCAAATCAACTCAATCTGAAAATCCTCAGCCAGCATTCACCCAAGTCCGATCCGCTGGGCCAGGACTTCGACTACGCCAAAGCCTTCAAAAGCCTCGATTTTCAGGCGTTGAAACAAGACATCAAAGCGCTGATGACTGACTCTCAGGACTGGTGGCCGGCCGACTTCGGCCATTACGGCCCGTTGTTCGTGCGCATGGCCTGGCACAGCGCCGGGACCTATCGCACCGCCGATGGCCGTGGTGGCGCCGGCTCCGGGCAGCAACGCTTCGCCCCGCTCAACAGTTGGCCGGACAACGTCAGCCTCGACAAGGCCCGCCGCCTGCTGTGGCCGATCAAGCAAAAATACGGGCGCAATATTTCCTGGGCTGACTTGATCGTGCTTACCGGCAACGTCGCGCTGGAATCCATGGGCTTCAAGACCTTCGGTTTTTCCGGGGGCCGCGCCGATGTCTGGGAACCGGATGAAGACGTGTACTGGGGTTCGGAAACCGAATGGCTGGGTGGCGATAACCGTTACGGCAAGAGCAATGGCCCGGTGCAAGAGCCCGGCGACGGCACGCTGGTGGCTGAGCCCGATTTGCATGGCCGTGAAGAAAGCCGTACCGATCAGGGCGAACGCAATCTGGAAAATCCCCTCGCCGCCGTGCAGATGGGCCTGATCTACGTCAACCCGGAAGGCCCGGAAGGCAACCCGGACCCGGTGGCCTCGGCCAAGGACATTCGCGAAACCTTCGGCCGCATGGCCATGAACGACGAAGAAACCGTGGCGCTGATCGCCGGCGGCCACGCGTTCGGCAAGACCCACGGCGCCGGCCCGGCCGACAATGTCGGCCCAGAGCCGGAAGCGGCCGGTCTGGAGCAACAGGGTCTGGGCTGGAAAAACGCCTTCGGCACCGGTAAAGGCGCCGACACCATCACCAGTGGTCTGGAAGTGACCTGGACCACCACACCAACGCAGTGGAGCAACAACTATCTGGAAAACCTGTTCGGCTTCGAGTGGGAGCTGACCAAAAGCCCGGCGGGCGCCAATCAGTGGCAACCGAAAAACGGCGCCGGTGCAGGCACCGTTCCCCACGCTCACGATCCGAACAAGAAGCTCTCGCCGACCATGCTCACCTCCGATCTGGCGTTGCGCTTCGATGCTGCCTACGAACAAATCTCGCGGCGCTTTCTGGCCAATCCCGATCAGCTCGCCGACGCGTTCGCCCGCGCCTGGTACAAGCTGATCCATCGCGACATGGGTCCGCTCTCCCGCTACCTCGGCCCGGAAATGCCACAAGAGGAATTGCTATGGCAAGACCCGCTGCCCGACGTGACGCACCCGCTGATCGATGACAGCGACGCCACTGCGCTGAAAAACAAGGTGCTGGCTTCAGGGTTGTCAGTGTCGCAACTGGTTTCGACCGCGTGGGCTGCAGCATCGACCTTTCGCGGTTCGGACAAGCGCGGTGGCGCCAACGGCGGACGCTTGCGTCTGGCCCCGCAGAAGTTCTGGCAGGCCAACCAGCCCGAGCAATTGGACAAGGTGCTGAGCACCTTGGAAGGCATTCAGAACGAGTTCAACGGTTCTGCTGCCAATGGCAAGAAGATCTCGCTGGCGGACCTGATCGTCCTGGCCGGTAATGCCGGAGTGGAAAAAGCCGCGCAAAACGCCGGGCATTCGGTGTCGGTGCCGTTTTCACCGGGCCGCGTCGATGCTTCGCAGGAGCAGACCGATGTCGAATCGTTCGGCTTCCTCGAACCGATCGCCGATGGCTTCCGCAATTACAGCAAAGGCAAATACACGGTTGCGGCGGAAACCCTGCTGATCGACAAGGCGCAATTGCTTACCCTCACGGCACCGGAAATGACCGTGCTGCTGGGTGGCTTGCGGGTATTGAACACCAACGTCGGCCAGACGCGACATGGCGTCTTCACCGATAAAACCGAAGCGCTGAGCAATGACTTCTTCACCCACCTGCTGGACATGGGAGTTGAGTGGACCCCAACGTCACGGGATGCCGATGAGTTTGAAGGCCGTGACCGCAAGACCGGGGCGCCAAAGTGGACGGCGACTCGAGTGGATCTGGTGTTCGGCTCGAATGCGCAATTGCGCGCGTTGGCCGAGGTGTACGCCAGTTCCGACGCGAAGGCGCAGTTCGTCAACGATTTCGTCAAGGCATGGACGAAGGTGATGAATCTGGATCGGTTTGACCTGCGTAAATAGTTGTTTCTTGTGCAAATGAAAATGCCGCTCGTTGAGCGGCATTTTTTTACTTGGGATTATGTGGTGCTGAAGATAACCAGCCCCTCACCCCAGCCCTCTCCCAATGGGAGAGGGGGAAAGGGAGCCGATCTCTGTTGGTTTCAAGACCTTAGTTCAATGCCAGAATTTCAGGTCGGTGTAACTCGAATATTCACCTCGGTCAGTCCCCTCTCCCTCTGGGAGAGGGTTAGGGTGAGGGGCGGTCTGAAGCTGGAATACGGACCTTTATGATCATCAAAATCAAAAGATCGCAGCCTCGTTCCACTCGACAGCTCCTACAGGATCGGCGTTACGCCAGGCTTTTGCTCACCACTTCATACACATCGCTGGACAGCGACCCGGACGCCAGAATGCGTTCCAGCTCAGCCTTCATCAACGCCTGACGGGCGCTGTCGTATTTGCGCCAGCGAGTCAGCGGGGCCAGTTGGCGCGAGGCGATCTGCGGGTTGAAGCCGTTCAGTTCGATCACCAGATCGGCAAGGAAGCGATAACCGGAACCGTCCGCCGCGTGGAAGTTGATCAGGTTCTGCCCGGCGAACGCGCCGATCAATGCCCGCACCTTGTTCGGGTTCTTGATGTTGAACGCCGGGTGCTGCATCAACGCCTTCACCCGCTCCAAACCGCCCGGCAAGGTGCTGCCGGCCTGCACGCTGAACCACTGATCCATGACCAGCGGATTGTCCTTGAAGTGCTCGGCGAAGCTGGCCAAAGCCAAATCCTTCTGCTCTTCGAACGGCGAATTGACCAGCACCGCCAGCGCAGTCAGGCGCTCGGTCATGTTGTCGGCGGTCTCGAATTGCTCCAGCGCCGCCGCCAGCACTTCCGGCTTGCCGCTGAGCATCAAGTACGACAGGGCGATATTCTGCAATGCGCGACGGGCGAAGTGCTCGGCCTCGGCCACGTATGGAGTCTTCTTCGAGAGGTCGCGGTTGGCCTGATAACGCAGCCACAGCGCTTCGAACAAGCCTTCGGCGAGTTGCTTGCGAGCAAATTCGCGCGCGACATGAATCGCCTCGACGTCAGCCACTTCGCTGATCTCGGTGAGATAGGCCTCACCCGGCAGCGAGAGCATTTCGGCAACCATCGCCTGATCCAGCGACTCGTCGGACAGCACCGTGCGCAGCGCCGATACCAAACGCGGATCGAGCTTCAGGCTCTCACCTTTCTGATGCTGGCCGATCAACTCTTGAAGCACTTGCACCGAAAGTTGCTGACCGGCATCCCAGCGATTGAAGCCGTCGCTGTCGTGCTGCATCAGGAACATCAGTTGGTCGCGGTTGTACGGGAAGCTCAATTTCACTGGCGCCGAGAAGCCGCGCAGCAGCGACGGCAACGGCTGTGCGTTGATGTCGACGAAAGTGAAGGTCTGCTCGGCTTCGGTCACCGAGATCACCCGAGTGGTGCCTTGTGCCGAGGCTTCGCCAGCCAGACGCAGAGCGATTTCATTGCCCTGGCTGTCGAGCAGGCCGAGCTCGACCGGGATCACGAACGGCAGTTTTTCCACCTTGTCCGGGGTCGGCGGGCAGCTCTGGCGGAAGGTCAGGCTGTAGGTTTTCGCCGCTGCGTCGTAGGACTCGCTGACGGCCAGACGCGGTGTGCCGGCCTGGCTGTACCAGCGTTTGAACTGGCTGAGATCAACGCCATTGGCATCTTCCATGGCCTTGACGAAGTCGTCGCAGGTCACGGCCTGACCGTCGTGGCGTTCGAAATACAGATCGCTGCCCTTACGGAAGCCTTCGGCACCGAGCAGGGTGTGGATCATGCCGACCACTTCCGAGCCTTTTTCGTACACGGTCAGAGTGTAGAAGTTGGAAATCTCGATGAAGCTATCCGGGCGCACGGCGTGGGCCATCGGCCCGGCATCTTCGGCGAACTGGTGGGTACGCAGGTACGCCACGTCCTGAATGCGCTTTACCGTCGCCGAGTTCATGTCCGAGGAGAAACCGGCATCGCGGAACACCGTGAAACCTTCCTTGAGCGACAGCTGGAACCAGTCGCGGCAGGTCACGCGGTTGCCCGACCAGTTGTGGAAGTATTCATGGGCGACGATCGCCTCGACCCGCTGGTGCGCGGCGTCGGTGGCGGTTTCGGCGCGGGCCAGCACGGCGCTGGAGTTGAAGATGTTGAGGCCCTTGTTCTCCATCGCGCCCATGTTGAAATCGTTGACCGCGACGATCATGAAGATGTCCAGATCGTACTCGCGACCGTAGACCTCTTCGTCCCAGCGCATGGATTTCTTCAGGCTGTTCATCGCGTGCTGGCACTTGTCGATGTTTTCCGGCTCGACGTAAATGCGCAGCGCGACGTTGCGCTGGCTCATGGTGGTGAAGGTGTCTTCGACGCACCACAGATCACCGGCGACCAGCGCAAACAGATACGCCGGTTTCTTGAACGGATCTTCCCAGGTCGCCCAGTGGCGGCCGTCTTCGCCGGGGCCGGAAGCGATCGGGTTACCGTTGGAGAGCAACACCGGGTAGCTGTGCTGTTCGGCCACGACGGTGGTGGTGAACTTGCTCATCACGTCCGGGCGGTCGAGGTAATAGGTGATCTTGCGGAAGCCTTCGGCCTCGCACTGGGTGCAGAACATCGTGCCGGACTTGTACAGGCCTTCCAGCGCGGTATTGGTTTCCGGATGGATGCGCACGCTGGTGTCGAGAGTGAAGGTTTCACTGGTCGGTTGCAGGGTCAGGTGGCTGTCGGAGACTTGATAGTCAGCGGCGCTCAGCTCCTGATCCGCCAGCGTTACCGAGAGCAGCTCGAGTTGCTGGCCGTCGAGCACCAGCGGCGGCAGGTCGGCGCCGCGCTCCGGGTTGCGGCGCATCACCAGTTGCGCGTGAACCAGGCTGTGGTCCTCGAACAACTCGAAGGTCAGGTGCGTTTCGTCAATCAGGTACTCGGGCGCCTGATAGTCCTTGAGATAGATCATCTTCGGTTGTTCGGTGCGCATGCTGGAATCCTTATTGATGCACGGCGAGCTGGTACGCCGTGTATTTACGAATGTTGATCACGCCGGTGTCGAAGATCAGGTACTGACCCTTGATCCCCAGCAGCGTGCCTTCGGCAATCGGGTTCTTGTCCAGGTTGAAGCTGACGATTTTCGCCGGGTATTGCTCGACGGGATAGCGGATTTCCAGCGGTTCGACATCGGCAATCGTCTGAATCGCCTGTAGGCCGAATCGCTCCTGCAACCCTTGCAGGCCTTCGGCGCAGCTTTCGAACAACTGATCGCGCACCTGCGCCAGATCCACCGCCGCCGCATCACCTTTGAGCAGCGCGCGCCAGTTGGTCTTGTCCGCTACCTGGCTGCGGAACAGGTCCTCGACAAACCCCGATTGCTGGCGTGTCGATACACGCATGATCGGCAACGCCTGACTCGCACCCTGATCCAGCCAGCGGGTCGGCAACTGCGTGGCACGGGTGATGCCAACCTTGATCCCCGACGAGTTGGCCAGATAAACCACATGATCGGTCATGCAGAACTGCTGGCCCCACACCGGGTCACGGCAGGTGCCGGCGTCGAAGTGGCAACGCTCCGGACTCATGATGCACAGGTCGCACTGCGCCAGTTTGGTCATGCACGGGTAGCAATAACCCTGACTGAAACTGGTCTTGGTCTTGCGCCCGCAATGGGTGCAGTGGATCGCCCCCAGGAATTCCAGACGCAACGTGCTGCCGATCAACGGATTGACCGGCACCTCGACGTCATCCAGACGAAACGCGTATTGCACGTTCGACCCGTCCAGGCGCGCCGACATTTTGCTGATTGCACCGCGGCCAATCTCGATCAATGGATGGCATCCGACTTGAACAGGATGTTCGGCACTTCGATCGACTTCGACGCACATTCTTGCGGGCCCATGTAGCCAGTGCGCTGGTCTTCCGGCAGGTTCTGGATTTCCCAGGCAATCATCGCCTGCAACGACAGCTCGCGCTGTTCGGCGGTGAGTTTGTTACCGTCGGACCACTTGCCGATTTCCACGGCCAGTTTCAGGCTTTCGTAGATGTCCGGGGTGATGTTGCTGATCATGTCGTTGAAAGAGGACATCAGGGTCTCCGTGCTCTTTGCTGAACCAAAAATTTTAGACGGCCAGTTTACGGCGGTTATACAAACCGCCCAACAAACCGGTGAAGCATCCGATGAGTAACCCGCTCAGGTGCGCGGCGTTGGCGATCTGGCCGAAACCGATCAGCGAGATCAGCCCGGACATGCACACCACCAGCCACACCAGCATCATCACCAGCACGCCGCGCGGCAGGCGATAGGCCGGGTTCGGCGCCAGCAGCTGGAAGATCCAGCAATGCCCGAGCAAGCCGTAAAGCACGCCGGACAGCCCGCCAAACAGGCTCGGGCCGCTCCAGACAAACTGGGCGTAGTTGGACACCAGGCTGAACAGCAGCGTCAGACCGATCAGGTTGATGCTGCCCTGGCGCGACTCGATGCGCCGCCCCAGCTCCCAGTACCACATGCCGTTCATGGCCAGATGAAGGATGCCGAAGTGGATCAGCATCGGCGTGACCAGCCGCCACCACTGCCCTGCCGCCAGACTGTCGGCCAGTGGCGTGAAGTGGATGTACTCGCCGATCACGCGAAAATCGAGGAAGGTCAGCCAGCGCAGGGTCTCAAGGTTTTCGCCGAGGAAAGTCAGACCGCCAACGATCAGGCTCAACAGCAGAATCAATCCCGTGGCCCTGGCGTGTTTCAGCTGTTCGGCGAAACCTGGTCGTTTAAAGGTCTGGCCCACGGGAATGTCCAGTTGCTGATCCGGGTCGCCGGCCGGGAAGCGCTCGTACAGCGAACGCACGTCCTCGCTGATTTCCTCCGGCGCCCACAACACCTGCTCGCCCGCCTCTTCGCTGACCCGATGCGGGACCTGCATGCGTTGCAGCAGTTTGACAAAACCGCTCAAATCCACCGCCAACGGCAGGCGCAATACCGCTACCGCACTCATTGCAGCACCTCCGGCCGCTCGACATCGACCCAGACGAATTTTTGCGGATCCAGGCGCGTTTCCTGGTCCAGACGATAGGCCACCAGTTTGCCGTAGAGCACGGCGCTGTAATCCAGGCACGCGAGGTTCGGCCGGATCGGCGCCGGTTTGCCGCTGCGCCAGTAGTGGCCGACGAACAGCAACGGCTCGTCGACGCCGTAGCGCAGCAGGGAATTCTTTTCAGTGGACGTCAGCGGCGTCTGCGCGACAGGTTCCGGCAGTGCATCGGGCTGGAAGACGATGTCGCCGTAGGTTTTCGGGTCGTCTTCCCAGAACTTGGTGCGGAAGAACGAACGCACCAGACCGTCGCCACTGGTCATGGTCAGGCCGCCCGGCAGACGCATGTCGGTGCCGCGCAGCAGGCGGTCGAACACGGTGCAGGCGAAGCTGCCGGGCACCGCCGAGGCCTGGAGGAAATGCTCATCGACGCAGCCATTGGGGAACAACGCCCGCAGCGGCTCGATCAGACCGGCGTCCCAGCACGCATGGACGACGCGGAAGCGCCCGGCATCGACGAACAGCGGCAGCTCGTAGAACCACTGCTGGAAGTCATGCCAGTCACCCGGATGGTTTTCGAATTGAGTCAGGGTTTCCTGCAACAGCCGCGCATGGCGCTTGGTGTGTTCGCGTACGAACTGCTTGCCGCTGCCCGGTGGCGCCGGGGTGACCCAGCCGAGCGCGTTGAATTCATGGTTGCCCATGATGCACAGCGCCTGCCCTGCTTCGACCATGTCGTGGACGATGTGCAGCGCCTCGCGAATGCGCGGGCCACGGTCGATGATGTCGCCGACGAACACCGCCATACGTGACGGATGCCGCCAGACCCCGCCCTGCTTGTGATAACCGAGACGGTCCAGCAAGTGTTCGAGGGTCATGGCGCATCCGTGCACGTCACCGATCAGGTCGTAACTGCGCGCGGGATCGAGCATCAGTCGCCTCCGCCCCCCAGCTTGCTGCCCCAGCCAAGCTTGGTGCGGCACACCTCGTAGTAATTGTGATCGAGCGGATGAATCAGGCGCAGCTTCTGTGCCTTTTTGCTCACGGTGATGGTGTCGCCCGGTGCGCAGGTGAAATGGTTCTGGCCGTCGCAGGAGACCTGCGGATAGATCTGCATATCTTTGGACACGACGATTTTCAGCTCACTGTTGCCATCGACCACGATCGGCCGTCCCGACAAGGTATGGGGGTACATCGGCACAATCACAATAGCGTCGAGCTTGGGATGCATGATCGGCCCGCCGGCAGACAAGGCGTAGGCAGTGGAGCCGGTGGGCGTGGCGACGATCAGGCCGTCGGCCTTCTGGCTGCAGACGAACTGGCCGTCGATGTACAGCTCGAATTCGATCATCCGCGTCGATTTGCCCGGGTGCAGCACCACGTCGTTGAGCGCATCGCCCTGGCCGATGGCCTCGCCATGGCGACGCACTTCGGCTTGCAGCAGGAAGCGGTTTTCCACCAGATAGTGGCCGTCGAGCACTTCGGCGACCTTGATTTCCAGCTCGTCCGGACGAATATCGGTGAGGAAGCCGAGGCTCCCGCGGTTGATGCCGAGCACCGGAATATTGTGTTTGGCCAGCGCCCGCGCAGCGCCGAGCAGGCTGCCGTCACCGCCGACGACGATGACCATGTCGCAGACTTCGCCGAGCATCTTGCGCGACGAGGTTTGCAGGCCGTGGCCGGGCAGGACTTCAGCGATAGTGTCTTCGAGGATCACATGCAGGTGACGGTCGAGCAAAAAGCGTTTCAGTCGGCGGACGGTATCCAGCACCTGGGAACTGCCCAGGCGACCGATGATGCCGATATTACGAAATTGCTCCATGGGACCTCTGCGGACAAACGAAAACGCGAAAACCCGATTATGGTCGAAAGCGCCAGATAGACAAAATCCTTTCAGCCTCAAGGGTGCGCTCAGGTTTAAGGCTATGCTCGCAAGATGATCCTGTTTCCCGATTTGTTGCAGTTGCCCCATCAGTTACGCCATCCCGAAGTGCGGGACCTGGCGTGGGTGATCCTCGCCCCGCCGATGCTCGCCGCCACGCCATGGCCGCAGCGCCATCCGCTCGCCGGCAGCGACTGGGTACAAGACTCGCAGCGCCTGGAACACTGGCTGCGCCAGCTCGACCACGACAGTTACGGCCTGCTGCAATGGCTGGCGCAGGCGCGCACCCGGCGTCTGGGTCTGTATTACGAGCGCCTGTGGCAGTTCGCCGTCTCGCATGCGCCGGGCATCGAACTGATCGCCGCCAACCTGCCAATCCGCCGCGCCGGGCACACCCTCGGCGAGCTGGACATGCTGCTGCGTGACCGCGACGGCGTGCACCATCTGGAACTGGCGATCAAGCTCTACCTTGGCCCGCAGGATGGCGATGGCCGCGATCCCGCGCAGTGGCTGGGGCCGGGTTGTCATGACCGGCTGGATCGCAAACTGGCGCATCTGGCCGAGCATCAATTGCCGATCTCGGCGCGCCCGGAAAGCCGCGAAGTGCTCGCGGCGCTGGATATCGAAACCTTCAGCGCGCAGCTGTGGCTGGGCGGTTATCTGCTGTATCCGTGGCCCGGGCAGGCCGACTCACCGCACGGCGCGCATCCGCAACATCTGCGTGGCAGTTGGCTGCATCAGAAGGACTGGCCGGCGTTTGTCGCCCAACGCCCGTCGGGCCGCTGGCAACCCCTGCCCCGCCACGCCTGGCTGGCGCCGGCGCATTACCCGGCGGATCAGGTCTGGACAGATGAGCATCTGCGCTTGTGGCTCGAAGACCTGCCAGCACTGGCCCCGGCGCAGTTGATGGTGCGCCTGACCGAGAATGCCCAGGGCGAATGGGAAGAGGCGGAGCGGTTGTTTCTGGTGGCGGATCTTTGGCCGAATGTCCCCGGTCAAACCTGAGATTTGTGGTGTCTGACCCAATTCGCGAGCAGGCTCGCTCCCACAGAGAATGCATTTCAAATGTGGAATGCGATCCCTGTGGGAGCGAGCCTGCTCGCGAAAAGAGCAACTCGGTCTATAGGGATAACCGCACCGCCAACGCCGCCAACGTCACCAGCAACACCGGCACCGTCAGCACAATCCCGACGCGGAAGTAATAGCCCCAGCCGATGTGGATGCCCTTGCGCTCCAGCACATGCAACCACAACAAGGTCGCCAGACTGCCGATCGGAGTGATCTTCGGCCCCAGGTCGCTGCCGATCACGTTGGCGTAGATCATCGCTTCCTTGATCACGCCGCTGGCCTGACTGGCGTCAATCGACAGCAAGCCGATCAGTACGGTTGGCAAGTTGTTCATGATCGACGACAGCAGCGCCGTCAGCACCCCGGTGCCCATGGCCGCGCCCCACACGCCGTGGCCGGCGAACACGTCCAGCCATCCGGCGAGGTAACCGGTGAGCCCGGCGTTGCGCAGGCCGTACACCACCAGGTACATGCCCAGCGAGAAAATCACGATCTGCCACGGCGCCTCTTTCATCACTTTGCGCGTGGAGATTTTGTGGCCCCGCGCGGCGATGCCCAGCAGCAGCGCGGCGCACACGGCGGAAATCGCGCTGATTGGTATGCCCAGCGGTTCGAGGGCGAAGCAGCCAATCAACAGGATCACCAGCACCGCCCAACCGGCATAGAACGTGGCCTTGTCGTGGATCGCGGTTTGCGGGTTTTCCAGTTGTGCAGGATCGTACGCCGCCGGGATGTCGCGGCGGAAAAACCACAGCAACATGCCCAGCGTCGCCGCCACGCTGACGAAGTTCACCGGCACCATCACCGCTGCATAGCGGTTGAAGCCGATGTGGAAGAAGTCCGCCGAAACGATGTTGACCAGGTTCGATACCACCAGCGGCAGGCTCGCCGTGTCGGCAATGAACCCGGCGCCCATGACGAAAGCCAGCGTCGCCGCCGGTGAAAAGCGCAGTGCCAGCAGCATCGAAATCACGATCGGCGTGAGAATCAGCGCCGCGCCGTCATTGGCGAACAGCGCCGAGACCAGCGCGCCGAGCAGCACCATGAAGGCAAACAGTTTGCGCCCACTGCCCCGCCCCCAACGCGCCACGTGCAGCGCTGCCCAATTGAAAAAGCCAGCCTCGTCGAGCAACAGGCTGATGATGATCAGCGCGACGAAGGTGCCGGTCGCATTCCAGATGATCTGCCAGACCAGTGGGATGTCCGTGAGGTGAACGACGCCAAAAATCAATGCCAGCACGGCGCCTAGCGTTGCACTCCAGCCGACGCCGAGCCCCTTGGGTTGCCAGATGACGAGGGTGATGGTCAGCAGGAAAATCAGTGACGCAGCGAGCATTCGCAGAAGCCTTCAAATAGCGAAACGGGTGGAAATCGAACAAATGTGGGAGCGAGCCTGCTCGCGAAATCGGACTGTCAGACGTGAAATTGTTATCTGACAGTCCGCCTTCGCGAGCAGGCTCGCTCCCACAGTAAGTTTCGGTGAGTTTATTTCTTGTGTTGCTCGACGAACTGGCCGTACGCATCGATGAATTTCTGCAGGAACGGTTTCACCGAGTCGCTCAGCTTGCCCGCTTCATCAAACGCGTTGCCCGCACCGCCCAGATACGCTTCCGGCTGTTGCAGGCAATGGATATCGAGGAAAACAAAGGTCTGGCGCAGGTGCTGGTTGGCGCCGAAGCCACCGATGGCGCCTGGCGATACGCTGATCACCGCACCGGGTTTGCCGCTCCAAGCGCTCTGGCCATAGGGGCGGGAGCCGACGTCGATGGCGTTCTTCAACGGTGCCGGAATCGAGCGGTTGTACTCGGGGGTAACAAACAGCACCGCGTCGGATGACGCCACTTT
The DNA here is from genome assembly GCF_019145375.1 of Pseudomonas triticicola. Taxonomy (NCBI): domain Bacteria; kingdom Pseudomonadati; phylum Pseudomonadota; class Gammaproteobacteria; order Pseudomonadales; family Pseudomonadaceae; genus Pseudomonas; species Pseudomonas triticicola. Next base: position 2,207,257 of record NZ_JAHSTX010000001.1, read on the forward strand.
CTGACGGAAAGTGCTGTAGGCTGCGGGCGGTGAATCGCCGTCGATGTCTTCGTTGTACAGCGGCAGTTCACCGATTTCGACAATCTCCAGCTTGAGATTGGCCGGTGCCAGTTCGGCGAGGGCCAGTGCGACTTTGCGATTGATCGAAGCTTTGCGCAGGCTACCGACCACTACGGCGACGTTGTAGACATTGCTCATGGAAGACTCTCGATGGTCCGTGGGAAGAGTCGCTAGTTATAGATGATCCAGTGACGCTTTCACCAGTGGTCAGTGGTTTTTCCTGCGTGAGGAATATTTTTTTCCCGTAAGAAAACTTACCGAGCTTGGTGACGGTCTACAAAGCCGCAAATCAAGCGTTTTATCTCCAGAGGTTCTAAGCAGATGGCAGCAGTACTCGTCGGTCAGTTTCATGCAAGAGATGCGGAAGGCCGCGTTTATTCCGTGCATGAATTCCAGGAATCGAACCCGTCTGCAGACGGATCCACTGGCTCGGAGCCCATTTACCGACTGGCCATTGGCGATCGGGTCAACAAGGTCAGTGACAGCGAATTTCTCCTGGTTCAATCAGGCATTACCCTGATCCGCGAACCCGAGCCAACCGTCGCTCAATAACCCTGCGTTATGAGCAGAAGTCATGCGTGCAGACTTGGGGTAGGATTCAGCGTCTGACCCCACCTGCTGAACATGGACTTCACGCATGCGTTTACGCCACATCGAAGTGATTCAGGCGCTCTTGCAGACCGGTCACCTGGGCACCGCCGCCGAATGGCTGCAACTGCCGGTGACCGAAGTCGAAGAGCGTTTGCGCGAAGCCGAGAGTCAACTGGGGTTCATGCTGTTCGCCAGCGTTCGCGGGCGCCTGCAATCGACCCCTGAAGCGCGCGCCCTGCAGGTGGAAATCGCGCACGTCTATGAAGCGCTTGAGCCAGTGCAGCGTCTGGCCAGCAGTCTCAAACAATACCTCGCCCTGCCCTTGCGCATCATCGGTACCGCGCCGCTGGCCCAACACCTGTTGCCGCAAAGCCTGGCAGCCCTGCGCCGCCGTTTGCCGGATGCACCTTGCAGCCTGCTCAGCGCACCGACTCGCGACATCGTCCGCAGCCTGTTACTACGCGAAAGCGATCTGGGCCTGAGCCTGCACGATCCCGAACATCCCGATATCCACTGCCAGCCGCTGGCCCAGGGCAAGCTGCAATTGCTCGCGCCGCACGGCTGGCTGCAACCGAAACAGAAATACATTTCCGTGGCAGATCTTGCCGGTCAGGCCATGGTCGGTCTCGAAGGTCAGGATCCGCTGAGCCCGGCACTGGAAAACAAACTTCAGGCCTTGCGCCCGGCACCGAGCATTCAGACCCGCGTGCAGACCCATCAGATGATGCGCAGCATGGTCGAGGCCGGCGAAGGCCTGGCCATCGTCGACCCCTTCACCGCTTTGGGCGCGCGCACCAGTGGGCTGGATGTGTGCCCACTATCACCGGCGATACCGATCAGCCTCTACGCCCTGGCCTTCAAGCACGCCGCACCGCCAGCGGCGATTCAAGCGCTGCTGGCGATCATCACGGAACAAGCCGAGGCGATGTTGTCGAGCTGATTGGTTTTTCCAGCGGATTATCAAACAGGCGATACCAGAACAACGCGACTTCGGCGGTATGCGGATCGATGCCGCGATAGCGCAGGTGATCGATGCCGCCAATCACGTAACCGCAGCGCTCATACAGCCGACAGGCGCCGAGGTTGTTGTTCTGGGTTTCGAGCATGATGCCCGGCAGCTTTTTCTTGCGACTCCAGAACTGCGCAACATCGAGCAACGCTTTGGCCACGCCGTGGCGGCGGGCCGGGGCATGCACCGCCAGTTCATCGATGTGGGCAAAGCCGTTCCAGTTGGTGCTGATCACCAGGTGACCGACCGGCTCGTCGTCCAGGTACGCCATGAAAATCGCACTGTCGGGGGCATTGTGAAAGGCGCTGAATTCTTCCGGGTCGATGCCGTAGCACTTGCGGTACGGCACGATCGGCGTCACCGGCCATTGCTCGACAGGTTTGCCGATCACGGCAGCACCGTAGGCGGCGACCTCGAAACTGAAGTCACTGCCCCAGATATACGGCGCAAAGCCTTCGTCGGCGACTCGCACCGACAACCCTGGGTATTTCGGATTCATGACCGGTTGCATACTGGGAAAAGTCCTCATTCCTTGACGCAGCCGACGCTGTCGACCTTGCTGTCGCGATGGATGATTGCCAGCGCAAATTTCAACTCTTTGTACATGGGGCTCAGTGTCCTGAGGCGGCAGATTTGCACCTGACCAGTGCACTCAGGGTAGAGGGTTGCGACGAATGTGGCGAGAGTGGCCACTTGGCTCCATGTCGCCAAACGCAAAAAATCGCTGCCTTCCTGGTCCCTACTATGGAATGCAATCCTGTAGGAGCTGCCGAAGGCTGCGATCTTTTAATCTTGATTTTTAGACCTTTCAGACCTGCGCATCAGCCTCGGCAATCTGCGTCCACAACGCCGGCGCACCCGCCGATTTGGCGATGATTTCCAGCCGCACCAGATGCGCCGCCAGCTCTTCTTCGGTCGCCCGGATGATGCGTGCTGGCTGACGATCGACCGGCAGGCGGCGGATTTCGGTAGCCGAGTTGTCGGCACCCTCGCCCGTGCCATTGCCGTCGGAGGCGTTGCCGGCCAGCGACAGGCTGGTCTGGCCGCCGGTCATGGTCAGATAGACGTCGGCGAGAATCTCCGAGTCGAGCAAAGCGCCGTGCAGCTCACGGCCGGAGTTGTCGACGCCGTAACGTTTGCACAACGCGTCGAGGCTGTTGCGCTGCCCCGGGTGACGTTCCCGGGCCATCATCAGGGTGTCGAGGATCGTGCAATGCTGGGTGATGTCAGCGCGATCGTGCTGGCCCATCAAGGCGAATTCGTTGTTGATGAAGCCAACGTCGAACGCCGCGTTGTGGATGATCAGCTGCGCGCCCTGGATGAACTCGAAGAACTCGTCGGCGACTTCGGCAAAGCGCGGTTTGCCGACGAGGAATTCGTTGGTGATGCCGTGCACACCGATCGCACCTTCGTCGCTTTCGCGATCCGGTTGCAGGTAAACGTGGAAATGCCGGCCCGTCAGGCGCCGACCGATCAGTTCGACGCAACCGATTTCAATGATCCGGTGACCATCGGTCACCGGCATGCCGGTGGTTTCGGTATCGAGTACAACGGATCTGGTGGCCATCAGTGCTCAGCTCTCAACGGGTCAATCGGGCAAAGGCGCGGATGTTAACACGCTCGGCCGGGTGTTTCAGTCAGACCGTGGCGAGCCCTTCGCGAGCAGGCTCGCTCCCACATTGGAATGCATTCCAATTCAAGGCCTGGAATACATTTCCCTGTGGGAGCGAGCCTGCTCGCGAATGGCCACGCCACGGTTAGAAAGCGAAATCAGCTCTGCTTGTAACCGCGAACTTCATCCACTCCACGGTTGGCCAGTTGGTCAGCCCGCTCGTTACCGTGATGGCCAATGTGCCCGCGCACCCATTTCCAGGTGACTTTGTGGCGGTTGACCTGCTCGTCCAGCTCTTTCCACAGGTCGGCATTCTTCACCGGCTCTTTCGCGGCGGTTTTCCAGCCGCGCTTCTTCCAGTTGGCCATCCACTCGTTGATGCCTTTCATCACGTATTGCGAGTCGGTGACCAGCAGCACTTCGCAGGGACGCTTGAGCGCTTCGAGGCCGCGGATCGCGCCGAGCAGCTCCATGCGGTTGTTGGTGGTGTTGGCCTCGCCGCCCCACAGTTCCTTTTCGACGCCCTTGCACACCAGCAGCGCGCCCCAGCCGCCGGGGCCGGGGTTGCCCTTGCAGGCACCGTCGGTGAACAGTTCTACGGTGTCGACGCTTTCCACGCTTTCGCTCATGCCAGTCTTTCCAGAAAAATGCCTGTCCTGCCAATCACGGATCGACAATGACCGCGGCCGGGACAAGCCCGGCCACAAATAAAAGAAGATTTACGGTTCGATGCGGCGGCGGTTGACCTTGGCCATCGGCAGCGGAATCAGCTTGCCCATCGGCTCGCGGCGTTCCTGGCGCAACGGCCTGAGCCCCACCACGATCTTGCGCGCCACCAGCAGATAGAAGCCACCGCCGGACAGCTGCCAGTCACCGGCCTTGCGTTCCCAGCCGGCCAGACGGTTCTGCCACTTGGGCGACGCGAGCGGCGGACGATAGCACCCGAAGCGGCGTTTCTCCAGCGCAAAGCCCAGCAGATTGAGCCAGTCGGCGACCCGCGACGGGGAGATGCAGCGCGCCTTGCGCAGGGCATCATTGGCGAAGAAATGCCGCAGCCCCCAAGTGCTCCAGGGGTTGATGCCGATGATCAGCAGATGCCCGCCGGGGCGCACGCTGCTCGCCGCTTCACGCAGCAAACCGTGGGGCGACAGGCAGAAATCCAGGCCATGCTGCATCACCACCACGTCGGCGGCGTGCTCGCTCAACGGCCAGGCCTGCTCTTCGCAAACGATCTCGACCCCGGGCAACGGCGCGCCGAGACGCACGTTGCGCTGCACTTGCGGCGCGGCCGGCGGGGTTTCGGCGGACGGGCCGTAATGCACCAGATAACCGCCAAAGAAGCGCCCGAGCTCGTCGTCGAGCATGCGCCGCTCTTCATCCAGCAGAAATTGCCCGAGCGGCCCCGACAGCCATTCGCGGGCGGCGCTGATCAATGCCAGCCAGTCGGGATCGGCCTGAGCGAACGCTTTATCGGTCATGTCATTCTCCAACGCGCCAGGAACTACTAAGATGCGCCAATGTTTTCCGCTTGGCGAATTCCGACGATGATACAGATCAGTGCCCTGCCCGCGTTCACCGACAACTACATCTGGTTGTTACAGGATCACCAGACCCAGCGCTGTGCGGTGGTCGATCCGGGCGACGCCGCCCCGGTGCAGGCGTGGCTCGATGCGCATCCGGGCTGGGTGCTCAGCGATATTCTGATCACCCACCATCACCACGACCACGTCGGCGGTGTCGAGCGCCTGAAAGCCGCGACCGGCGCCAAGGTCTACGGCCCGGCCAGTGAAAGCATTCCGGCGCGTGACGTAGCGCTCAAGGACAACGACAGCGTCAGCGTGCTCGGCTGGGACTTCGACGTCTACGCGGTGCCCGGTCACACCCTGGGGCACATCGCCTATTACCACCATGGCCTGCTGTTCTGCGGCGACACCCTGTTCGCCGCCGGTTGCGGCCGGTTGTTCGAAGGCACACCCGAGCAGATGTACCACTCGCTCAGCCGTCTTGCGGCCCTGCCGGAAGATACGCTGGTTTACTGCACCCACGAATACACCTTGAGCAATCTGAAATTTGCCGCCGCCGTCGAGCCGGGCAATCCGGAAGTCGCCGCCCGTCTGGAAAAGGTCACGCAGCAACGGCAGAACGGCGTGATGACATTGCCGTCGACTCTGGCCCTGGAAAAGCTTACCAATCCGTTTTTACGCACTTCTGAAACATTGGTTACACAAAAAGTGGACGAACGGGAAGGCGCTCAAAACCGGGAGCCGAGCGAGGTATTTGCGGCTCTGCGGGCATGGAAAGACAAGTTCTGACAAGCGCGCCGGCCGGGACAAAAATTCTCAATGGTTGACCGCAGGGGGTGTGCTTTCTAGAATCGCCCGACATTTTTGCCCGGAACTTACTTCCAGCCAATGTCGTCATCCATACGTAAGTCCGTCAATTCAGATGCTTTGACCCGCCTGGCGCAAGCCATCGCGGTGGCTGTGTCCGCCACGCTGGCGGGTTGCTCCAGCCACGCTCCGCAGACTGAAGCGACGCACACGCCGAACATTGCTGCGCGAGCCAAGCAGAAGCCGATCTGGCTGACCGAGAAGCCCACTCCCGTGGCGCCCCAGGACATCTGGGAACGCATGCGCCAGGGCTTCCAGTTGCAGGAAGGCCTTGGCGTCAATCCGCGCATCGAGCAACAACGCCTGTGGTTCGCCAGTAATCCCTCTTTTCTCGAGAATGCCGGCGAACGCGGCAGCCTCTACATTCATTACATCGTCGAACGCCTCGAAGAGCGCAATATGCCGCTGGAACTGGCCCTGCTGCCGGTGATCGAGAGCGCCTACAACCCGATGGCCTACTCCCGCGCCGATGCGGTGGGCCTGTGGCAATTCATTCCGTCCACCGGGCGCTACTTCAACCTGCGCCAGACGCGTTTCTACGACGGCCGTCGCGACATCACCGCTTCGACCACGGCAGCGATGGATTACCTGACCCGCCTGCACGACATGTTCAACGGCGACTGGCTGCTGGCTCTGGCGGCCTACAACGCCGGTGAAGGTACGGTCAGCCGCGCGATCGAACGCAACGAAAAGCTTGGCCTGCCCACCGACTACTGGAACCTGCCGCTGCCGGCGGAAACCCAGGCCTATGTGCCGAAGTTGCTGGCGCTGTCGCAAGTGGTACTGGCGCCGGAAGCCTACGGCGTCAACCTCAATCCGATCGCCAACGAACCGTACTTCCAGGTCGTCGAAATCAACCAGCGCATGGACCTGTCCAAGGTCGCTGCAGTGGCCAACATCGACGAAGACGAACTGTTCCAGCTCAACCCGGCGTTCAAACAGCGCACCACCATCGACGGCCCGCAGCATCTGCTGGTGCCGACATCCAAGGCGCAACTGCTGACCGCGAGTCTGCAGACCATGCGCCCGGACGAACTGATCAGCCCGCGCTCGCTGAAACCAGTGTTCGAAGGCGCCGATCCGTCGGAAGTGGCGCAGCTCAAACGTGCTTATCGGGTCAAGCGTGGCGACAACCTCGGCTCCATCGCCAAGGCCAACAAGGTCGAAGTCAAGGATCTGCAGCGCTGGAACAAGCTGACCGGCAAGAACCTCAAGGTCGGCCAGACCCTGGTCATGCAGGACAACACCAAGCGTGCCCCGGCGCGCAAGTCCGGCCGGGTCAACACCGTGGTCGCGGCGAATACCAAGACCAAAGGCAAGGACGAGAGCAAGCAGCAGACCCAGTACAAGGTCAAGCGTGGCGACACCCTGTATGTAGTGGCCAAGCGCTTCAACGTCGAGATGCAACATCTCAAGCGCTGGAACCCGGGTGCGGGCAAGGCACTCAAGCCTGGGCAGATGCTCACGGTCTATCAGCCGCACTGACAGAAGGGCCCCTGATGTTTCAGGGGCTTTTTTTGGATGAAGTTTTTGTGGTGTGCTTTAGATCCATCCCCCTCACCCCAGCCCTCTCCCCCAAGGGGGAGAGGGAGAAAGGGAGCCGATCGGGGGCTTTTCAGAAACTGACTTCGACTCGGTATCGCACGTCGGTGCAATTCGCCCAGACACCACGATCAGCCCCCTCTCCCTCCGGGAGAGGGTTAGGGTGAGGGGCTCTTCGCGCAAACGATTAACCCGGCATTAACCCGCATCTTTTTCCTGTCCAGACAAGCTGTTACTGTACGGCCCACAAAGCCCAAGCCGCTGGATCGGATCTGACTTGAAGCGTGCCCTCTCCCTGCTCCTGATCAGCCTGGCCTTGAGCTCACCCGCAAGCGCGACGATTACCGAAAGTCATGGTTATGCGCAGTTCGGCACGCTCAAGTACCCGGCCAGATTTACCCACTTCGACTGGGTCAACCCGCAAGCGCCCAAGGGCGGTACGTTGCGGGTGATGGCGTTCGGCACCTTCGATACGGTCAATCCGTATACCTTCAAGGGCACCAGCCCGGTCACCACCGCCAATTTTCTCCAGTACGGCATCAACGAGCTCAACGAGCCGCTGATGGTCGGTACCGGGCAGTATTCGCCGTCCGGCGACGAACCCGCGTCCAGTTACGGGTTGATCGCACAATCGGTGGAGTACAGCGAAGATCGCAGCTGGGTCGTCTTCAATTTGCGCCCCGAAGCGCGCTTTCACGACGGCGCGCCGATGACCGCCTACGACGTGGCATTCTCCTATCGAACGCTGCTCAAGGACGGTCATCCGCTGTATCGCACGGCCCTGCAGGAAGTGCTGCGGGTCGACATCCTCAACAAGCAGCGCATTCGTTTCGTGTTCAAGCGCTCGGGCAATCCGCTGCTGATCCTGCGCCTGGGCGAATTGCCGGTACTGCCGCAGCATTACTGGAAAGACCGCGACTTCAAAGCCACCACCTTCGAACCGCCGCTGGGCAGCGGGCCGTACCGCATCACCTCGGTCACGCCGGGTCGGCAGCTGATTTTCGAGCGGGTCAAGGATTATTGGGGCAAGGACCTGCCGGTCAATCGCGGCAAGTACAATTTCGATCGCATGGAAGTCGAGTTCTACCGCGACAGCGATGTCGCCTTCGAAGCGTTCAAGGCCGGTGAGTTCGACATCTACATCGAGCATCAGGCGAAGAACTGGGTCAACGGTTACAACTTCCCTGCTGTACGTCGTGGCGAAGTGATCAAGGTGCAGATCCCGCATCAGATCCCGACCCAGACTCAGGGCCTGTTCATGAACAGCCGCCGCGCGACCTTCGCCGATGTCAGGACGCGCGAAGCGTTGGGCCTGATGTTCGATTTCGAGTGGACCAACCGTGCGCTGTTCAGCGATGCCTATAAGCGCACGAGCAGTTACTACCCCAACAGCGAATTCACTGCGTCCGGCCTGCCGGTCGGCCATGAATGGCTGATGCTCAAGCCTTACAAGGAGCAGTTGCCAGCCCGGCTGTTCACCGAGCCGTTCACCCTGCCGAAAACCGACGGCCGTGGCATCCCGCGCGAGACCATGCGTAAAGCCCTCGCCCTGCTCGCCGAGGCCGGTTGGAAGCTCCATGGCCAGCGCCTGCAAGACAAAGACGGCCAGCCGCTGCGTTTCGAATTGCTGCTGGTCAATCCGAGCCTGGAGCGGCTTTATCAGCCGTACATCGAGAATCTCAACAGCATCGGCATCGACGCGCGCCTGCGTACCGTCGATCGCGCCCAGTACAAACAGCGCCTCGACCAATTCGATTTCGACATGATCTCGATGACCCTCGGCCAGACCCTGAGCCCGGGCCTTGAGCAGTGGCAGTACTTCCACTCCAGCCAGGTAAACGTCAAGGGCAGCAAGAATTACGCGGGCATCGCCAACCCGGTGGTCGATCACCTGCTCGAACAATTGCTCGCCGCGCGCACCCGCGACGAGCAGGTCGCCGCCGGCAAGGCGCTCGACCGCGTGCTGCTCTGGCAGCACTACAGCATTCCCAACTGGTATCTCAATTATCACCGTCTGGCCTACCGCAACCGGTTGGCCTTTGTCACCACGCCGCCCTACACCCTGGGCCTGAGCGCATGGTGGCTGAAGTCTTCGGAGAAAGATCGATGAACGCTGTTCGCACCCTGCTTGTGCAGGCCAGCGGCTTGCTGTTCGCCGGGCTGGCCTGGGCCGCCCCGCAACACGCCGTGACCCTGTACAACGAGCCACCGAAATACCCGGCTGATTTCAAGCATTTCGACTACGTGAACCCTGATGCGCCCAAGGGCGGCGTGTTTCGTCAGGCCGGCTTCGGTGGCTTCGACAGCCTCAACCCGTTCATCAACAAAGGCGTGCCCGCCGATGACATCGGGCAGATCTACGACACCCTGACCAAACACAGCCTCGACGAGCCGTTCACCGAGTACGGCCTGATTGCCAGCAAGATCGAGAAAGCCGACGACAACAGTTGGGTACGCTTCTACCTGCGCCCGGAAGCGCGCTTCCACGACGGCCACCCGGTGCGCGCCGAAGACGTGGTGTTCAGCTTCGAGACGTTGACCAAGGAAGGCTCGCCGATGTTTCGCGGCTACTACAACGACGTCGCCGAAGCCATCGCCGAAGACCCGCTGAAAGTGCTGTTCAAGTTCAAGCACAGCAACAACCGCGAGCTGCCGCTGATCCTCGGCCAGTTGCCGGTCCTGCCGAAACACTGGTGGGCCAGTCGCGACTTCAACAAGGGCAATCTGGAAATCCCGCTGGGCAGCGGCCCGTACAAGGTCACCCAAGTGAAGGCCGGCCGTTCGGTACGTTACGAGCGGGTCAAGGATTACTGGGGCAAGGACTTGCCGGTCAACCGTGGCTTCTACAACTTCGACACGATGACCACCGACTATTACCGCGACAACACCGTCGCCCTCGAAGCGCTGAAGGCCGGGCAGTTCGATTATTGGCTGGAAATGACCGCGAAGAACTGGGCCAGCGCCTATAACGTTCCGGCGGTCACCGAGGGCCGTTTGATCAAGGAACTGATCCCCAACAGCAACCCGACCGGCATGCAGGGCTTCGTCTTCAACCTGCGCCGCCCGGTGTTCCAGGATGTGCGCGTGCGTCAGGCTCTCGGGCTGCTGTTCGACTTCGAATGGACCAACAAGCAATTGTTCAACGGCGCCTACGTGCGCACTCGCAGCTACTTCGAAAACTCTGAAATGGCCGCCACCGGCCTGCCCGACGCCGAGCAACGGAAGATCCTCGAACCATTCCGCAGCAAACTGCCGGCTCAGGTATTCAGCGAAGCCTTCGAAAATCCCAAGACCGACGCCAGCGGCATGATCCGCACCCAGCAGCGCGAGGCCTATCAACTGCTGCAAGAGGCTGGCTGGAAGATTGTCGACGACAAAATGGTCGACGCCACCGGCAAACCAGTGGTGATCGAATTCCTCCTCGCCCAGACCGAATTCGAACGGGTGCTGCTGCCGTTCAAGCGCAACCTCAGCGACCTCGGCATCGATCTGGTGATCCGCCGCGTCGACGTCTCGCAGTACATCAACCGCGTGCGCTCGCGGGATTTCGACATGATGGTCGGCAGCTTTCCCCAGTCCAATTCGCCGGGCAACGAGCAGCGCGAATACTGGATGAGCGCCGCCGCCGACAAACCGAGCAGCCGCAACAGCATGGGCCTGAAAGACCCGACCGTTGACCAACTGGTGGAGAGCCTGATCAACGCCGACTCGCGCAAAAGTCTGGTGGCCCACGCCCGCGCGCTGGATCGCGTACTGCAATGGGGCTACTACGTGGTGCCCAACTGGCACATCAAGAGCTGGCGCGTGGCCTACTGGAACCACATCGGCCACCCGAAAACCTCGCCCAAGTACGACATCGGCATCAACACCTGGTGGGTCAAGCCTGACACCAAGCCTGCCGTAGAAGTCGAAACCCAACTGCAAGCCGACCCTGCGGGCACGGAGTAATCAGATGCTGGCGTATATCTTTCGGCGACTGCTGCTGATCATCCCGACCCTGTTCGGCATCCTGCTGATCAACTTCGTGATCATCCAGGCCGCGCCCGGCGGGCCGGTCGAGCAGATGATCGCCAAGCTCGAAGGTTTCGAAGGCGCCACCAGCCGGATTGCCGGCGGCGGTGCCGAAGTGGCGGTGGCCGGTTCGTCCTACCGTGGTGCGCAGGGGCTGGACCCGGCGCTGATCAAGGAAATCGAGCACATGTACGGGTTCGACAAATCGGCCCCGGAACGTCTGTGGATCATGGTCAAGAACTACGCGCAGCTGGATTTCGGCGACAGTTTCTTCCGCGACGCCAAGGTCATCGACCTGATCAAGGAAAAGATGCCGGTGTCGATCTCGCTGGGGCTGTGGAGCACGCTGATCATGTACCTGGTGTCGATCCCGCTGGGCATCGCCAAGGCCACGCGGCACGGCAGCCACTTCGATGTCTGGACCAGTTCGGCGATCATCGTCGGCTATGCGATCCCGGCGTTCCTGTTTGCGATCCTGCTGATCGTGGTATTTGCCGGCGGCAGTTATCTGGACTGGTTCCCCCTGCGCGGGCTGACTTCGAACAACTTTGATGAGCTGAGCCTGGGCGGCAAGATCCTCGATTACTTCTGGCACCTGGCATTGCCAGTGACGGCGCTGGTGATCGGCAACTTCGCGACCATGACTCTGCTGACAAAAAACAGCTTTCTCGACGAGATCAACAAACAGTACGTGGTCACCGCCAAAGCCAAGGGCCTGACCCGCCATCGCGTGCTCTACGGGCATGTATTCCGCAATGCCATGCTGCTGGTGATTGCCGGTTTTCCTTCGGCGTTCATCGGCATTTTCTTCACCGGTTCCCTGCTGGTGGAAGTGATTTTCTCCCTCGACGGCCTCGGTCTGATGAGTTTCGAAGCGGCGATCAACCGCGATTACCCGGTGGTGTTCGGCACCTTGTTCATCTTCACCCTGCTCGGGCTGGTGGTGAAACTGATCGGCGACCTGACCTACACCTTTGTCGATCCGCGTATCGACTTCGCCAGCCGGGAGCATTGAGATGAACCTGTCCCCTCTCAACCGCCGGCGCTTCGAACTGTTCAAGGCCAACAAGCGTGGCTGGTGGTCGCTGTGGCTGTTTCTGATTCTGTTCGGCCTCAGCCTGGGCGCCGAGCTGATTGCCAACGACAAGCCACTGGTCGTGCATTACGACAACAACTGGTATTTCCCGGCGATCAAGCGCTACCCGGAAACCGCGTTCGGCGGCGAATTCCCGCTGGAAGCCAACTACAAGAGTCCGTACATCCGTGAGCTGCTCAAGGCCAAGGACGCGTGGATTCTGTGGGCGCCGATCCCCTACAGCTACCAGAGCATCAACTACGACCTGAAAGTCCCGGCCCCGGCGCCACCCTCGGCGGACAACCTGCTGGGCACCGACGATCAGGGCCGCGACGTGTTGGCGCGGGTGATCTACGGTTTCCGCATTTCCGTGTTGTTTGCGCTGACGCTGACCGTGCTGAGCTCGATCATCGGCGTGATTGCCGGGGCGCTGCAGGGCTTTTATGGCGGCTGGGTCGATCTGGCCGGGCAGCGTTTTCTCGAGATCTGGTCGGGGCTGCCGGTGCTGTATCTGTTGATCATCCTCGCCAGTTTCGTCCAGCCGAATTTCTGGTGGCTGCTGGGCATCATGCTGCTGTTCTCGTGGATGAGCCTGGTCGATGTGGTGCGCGCCGAGTTCCTGCGCGGGCGCAATCTGGAATACGTGCGCGCCGCCCGCGCGCTGGGCATGCAGAACGGCGCGATCATGTTCCGCCACATCCTGCCCAACGCCATGGTCTCGACCATGACCTTCATGCCGTTCATCCTCACCGGCGCCATCGGCACCCTGACCGCGCTGGACTTCCTCGGCTTCGGCTTGCCGGCCGGCAGTCCGTCGCTGGGCGAACTGGTTGCCCAAGGCAAATCCAACCTGCAGGCGCCATGGCTGGGCATGAGCGCGTTTGCCGTGCTGGCGCTGATGTTGAGCCTGCTGGTGTTTATCGGCGAGTCCGCTCGCGATGCCTTCGACCCGAGGAAGTGAAATGAATCAGGACAATCTGATCGAAGTGCGTGACCTCGCCGTCGAATTCGGTTTCGGCGAGCGCGTGCACCGCGTGGTCGAGGGCGTGAGCTTCGACATCAAGCGCGGCGAAACCCTGGCGCTGGTCGGTGAATCGGGCTCGGGCAAATCGGTGACGGCGCATTCAATCCTGCGCCTTCTGCCCTACCCCATGGCACGGCATCCGGCCGGCAGCATCAATTACGCCGGGCAGAACCTGCTGGATTTGAGCGAGAAGACCATCCGTCACATCCGTGGCAACCGCATCGCGATGATCTTTCAGGAGCCGATGACCTCGCTCAATCCGCTGCATTCGATCGAGAAGCAGATCAACGAAGTGCTCGGCATCCACAAGGGCCTGAGCGGCAAAGTCGCGACCAAGCGCACTTTGGAGCTGCTGGAGATGGTCGGCATCCCCGAGCCGCACAAGCGTCTCAAGGCCCTGCCCCATGAATTGTCCGGCGGCCAGCGCCAGCGGGTGATGATTGCCATGGCCCTGGCCAACGAGCCGGAATTGCTGATTGCCGACGAACCGACCACCGCGCTGGACGTGACCGTTCAGCTGAAAATCCTCGATTTGCTCAAGGATCTTCAGGCTCGATTGGGCATGTCGCTGTTACTGATCAGTCACGATTTGAACCTGGTGCGAAGAATTGCGCATCGCGTATGTGTCATGCAGCGCGGTTGCATCGTCGAACAGGCATCGTGCGCAGAGCTGTTCCGTTCGCCGCAGCATCCGTACACTCGGGAATTGCTCGGCGCGGAGCCCAGCGGCGGCCCGGCGAGCAATGAAATCGGCGCGCCGCTGCTCGAAGTCGAGGACCTCAAAGTCTGGTTCCCGATCAAGAAAGGCCTGCTCAAGCGCACGGTGGATTACGTCAAGGCAGTGGACGGCATCAATTTCAGCCTGCCGCAGGGTCAGACCCTGGGGATCGTCGGCGAAAGCGGTTCCGGCAAATCCACCCTCGGTCTGGCGATTTTGCGGCTGATCGGCAGCAAAGGCGCGATCCGCTTTGAAGGCAAGCAGCTAGACTGCCTGACGCAGAGCGAGGTTCGCCCGTTGCGGCGGGAGATGCAGGTGGTGTTTCAGGACCCGTTTGGCAGCCTGAGCCCGCGCATGTGCGTCAATGACATCGTTGGCGAAGGCCTGCGCATACACAAGATGGGCACCGCAGCCGAACAGGAAGCGGCGATCATTGCGGCATTGAAGGAGGTAGGTCTGGATCCGGAAACCCGGCACCGCTATCCCCACGAATTTTCCGGTGGGCAACGGCAGCGAATCGCCATTGCCCGGGCCCTGGTGCTGAAACCGGCGCTGATCCTGCTGGACGAGCCGACTTCGGCGCTCGACCGCACGGTGCAGCGGCAAGTAGTGGAGCTGTTGCGTTCACTGCAAGCCAAGTACAACCTGACGTATTTGTTCATCAGCCATGACCTGGCTGTCGTCAAAGCGCTGAGCCACCAGCTGATGGTGGTCAAGCATGGCCAAGTGGTCGAACAGGGAGACGCGCAAAGTATTTTTGCCGCCCCCCAACATCCGTATACACAGCAGTTGCTGGAAGCCGCTTTTCTGGCACCAGCCACTGCGCAATAACCTGAAAGAGGAGCAACACATGGGTTTTCTCGCCGGTAAGCGCGTACTGATCGTCGGTGTCGCCAGCAAGCTGTCCATCGCATCCGGCATCGCCGCCGCCATGCATCGCGAGGGCGCTGAGCTTGCCTTCACTTATCAGAACGACAAACTCAAGGGTCGCGTCGAAGAGTTCGCACAGGGCTGGGGTTCGAGCCCTGAGCTGTGCTTCCCGTGCGACGTGGCCAGCGATGAAGAAATCGCCAAGGTCTTCGAAGAACTGAGCAAGAAGTGGGACGGTCTGGACTGCATTGTGCACTCCGTCGGCTTCGCCCCGGGCGACCAACTGGACGGCGACTTCACCGAAGCCACTACCCGTGAAGGTTTCCGCATCGCTCACGACATCAGCGCCTACAGCTTCGTGGCCCTGGCCAAGGCCGGTCGCGAGATGATGAAAGGCCGCAACGGCAGCCTGCTGACCCTGTCGTACCTGGGCGCCGAGCGCACCATGCCGAACTACAACGTGATGGGCATGGCCAAGGCTTCGCTGGAAGCCGGCGTCCGTTACCTGGCCGGTTCCCTCGGTCCGGACGGTACCCGCGTCAACTGCGTATCGGCTGGCCCGATCCGCACCCTGGCCGCTTCCGGCATCAAGAACTTCCGCAAGATGCTGGCTGCCAACGAAGCGCAGACTCCGCTGCGCCGCAACGTCACCATCGAAGAAGTCGGCAACGCCGGCGCCTTCCTGTGCTCCGACCTGGCGTCGGGCATCAGCGGTGAAATCATGTACGTCGACGGCGGCTTCAACACCACCGCGATGGGCAACATCGAAGAGTGATCTTCCTGTAGCCAATAGAAAAACCCGCCGGATCCGGCGGGTTTTTTTATGCCTGCAGAACGGTTGCCGCACTACATATGTACCGCCACCTACCCTGCCCTGCCTTTGATACTCGGCGCTCGATGCTTATCAGCCGCCAGGGAGGCGCAGATGAACGACACACCGGTACATGAACAGACATTGATCCAGAACCTCATCGCGGAATTGACTGCCGTACCGGTGGTCAGCGCCGCCGGACCGGCGCGTACGCTGGAGGTGCCCCGTCCGTGCCTGCTGCGCGAATGGATGGAGCTTTACTGGACTGCCCTCGAGCGCCCCGAATTTCTCGACTGGGCCAGCCGTTTTCACATCGATCTGGACACCTTGCAGATCAAGGGCGACACCCTGCAAGCGCAGATTCCGTCGAACGGCACCACTGGCATTCGCCTCTTCACGCTGGAAGATGATTCAGGCTGGTGGCAGATGGCACCGATGCTGCTGTCGATCTCCCAGCGCATCGACCCCGCCGGGTCAGGCCTGCCCTATATCGGCGGTAAATCCGCCAACCCGCTGTATCGCTTTCCCCGGCAAGCGGTGCTGGCGTTCTACGGTTACCCGGAACCGCAAAACCAGATTCAGGCGCGAGTCATCGTCGCCGAGTTGAAGAAAACCGGTCTGGCTGCCATCGATGAAAACGGCCATAGCACTTCGGCGGTGGTGAAGGAACGCAACGCGCAACTGGAAGACTTTCGGGCGATCGCCGATCGAATCGATGAGCTCTTGCTGGCGAGCGATCCCTTCGAGCAGCGAGGCTTTCTGGACTCGCCGGTAACGCTCACTTCGTCCTCTGTTTCGGCACCGGTCAGAGGGCCGCGGCTCAAACTGGGCGAACTTCTGGGCCGTTATGAATTCGCGTTGCCGCTGGATGCTCGCGAGGCCAAGGCACTTGCGCAACGCCTGCGCCGGCAAAGCTGGCCTGAGCTGCCCTACGTCAGCGATTACGTACAAACCGGCGAACCCATCCGCAGTTATCGTGAAGAGTTTGGCGGTCTGGAAGATATCCGGCACATCGTGCGACGCCTTGAAGCGCTGAGCTGGAACAAGGCGCCCAAGGCCAAAATCGATTACGAGGAAATCAGCGATCCCCATCCGGATTCTGCGCTGGCGGGACGGATGAAGCATGGCCAGCGTCAACTGCAGACACTCAGCGCCGATGAGGATTTCCAAGCCATTCTGCGCCAGCACGGTCTGCCCGCCGACAGTCAATTGCTCATCACCGAATCCGGCCATGTCGGTACCGCCAGCGCAAAAGGCTGGGTCACCCTGACAGCGCAAGTGGAAAAACAGGCTGATCTGAAACTTTTTCGCGACCAGGTCAAGGCCAAGGCACGCAAAGCTGGCGGGGCACTGCGCTCGAGCGGCAAAGTCACGCTTGGGCAAATGTTGCGCTTCTACAAACTGCTCTTGCCGAACACTGTCGAGCAAGCCATCACGCTGGCGAAATGGTTCAGGATCAATCTGCACACTCGCGCCGGGCATATGAATCACTGGTATCTGCTAGGTCAGCCCTGGACACAAACCGTGCGGTTCACGGCGCAACAGCGTCAAAGCATCATCGACACCACCCAGACCTTTTTACCCGAAGGCTCGCCGCCGTTGATCGACTACCTGAGTGAAGGAGTCGATACCGATCTGCCGCTCAAAACGCTCAAGGCAAAAGCCGACTACCTGATCAGCCGTATCCTGATCACACCGCGCGCGCAAACGCTGGGCAATCTGCTGGTGAAGAACCTGGGAGCTCCGGCCAAGGAGAAACGCCTGCTGAGCACCAATCGCGACCGCCTGTTGCTCGCTGCACTGATTCTCGGTTTGGAGCCGAACGCGGGTGAGGATTTGAACCGTATTGTCGAGCAACGTCTGGAGGGTCGTGATTTTTGGGGCGACAGCTATGACGAGGTACGCCGCTTCATCGATCGGCAGCCCGCTCTTGCATCGGTAAAAAACAAGACGTTGGCAACCCATCTGTTGTTGTCCGGTATAGCGCCGGAGTTTCTGACCCGGCATATTCCGCCATCACTGTGTTACATGAGTTGTTCGCGCTGGGTAAAGCTGAAGCAGGTTGTGCTGTATATGGAAAGCCTGTTGCCCGGTGTGGCACGCCTGTTGAGCTATGAGCAACTGAGCCAACTGACAAAAGGCCCGGCCCCCATGGACTTCTACAAATTCCTGCGCGAGGATTCGTGTGCCTCACTGGTCGTCGACTGGGCGGTTGCAAGAGGGCTGATCCAGCGCAACGCCGAATTCCCGGTGACGGTTTATGACGCCGCCACGCTGAAGCAGGCCGATGTCCTGTTCCGCAATCACAATCGCCTGTTGAACGATTTTTCTCGCCGGGCGTTCTTCTCGGCACCGCCCACTCCCGTCACAGTCGCCCTGGCCGATCTGCGCACGGTGTTCAGCGATTCCCCCTACCTCACGGAAAAGGCGCTGTTTATCGCAGACGCCAACGCGCAGACCCCAGCAGCGCATTACTCGCTGAGCGATCTGCATGTCGCCGGCAAGCTGACAGGAAACCTGGCGGGATGGCAATCGAGCAATGCGCAGTTGCAACTGGCACCCATGCTTGCCTCGTTGCCCAGACTGCACAATGTGGCGACCTGCTTCCAAGCGGCACTGAGCGCACGCCTGCGGCAAATGAAGGACGCACATATCGCATTGCTCAAGGACGCGTTCTGTCGCTTGCCGTTCGCGCAACGAATCGACCTCGAAGACCACAAACTGGAACTGCTCGCCCTGCGGCCAGTATCGGCAGCCACGGACAAACTGGCGGACGCCAGCACTGCGCCATTCGGCATATTGGCGCTGCTGCGTGGGCGGCCAGCCAGAGTCTTCGAGATTTTCACCAGCAGGAATGAAGTGGTGCTGCGTCGCGATATCGACCTTGCATTGCTCAAACCATCGGCGGCGAAAGAAGGGGCGAAAACGCTGCCCCTCGATGCCGAAGCTTATAGGCACGGCTCCCAGCCTCGCTTGAACGCCACCTGCAAGGCGTTCATTACTCGCCTCGATATTGAGGGCGTTCCCCTGGCGCAACAGGAGCGCGCCGCCGTGCCCGATACTTTCGCCTCCAACACAGTCAACGCCATTGCCAGCACCGCTGTCCGGCATCTGTTCGATGCTTGTGAAGCGAAAGCGCTGCAAGACGCATTGCGCGCGCCCGAACTCGAGGATGCCGCTGCCAGTCATGAGAAATGGCTGGCGTTTTACCAGAAGCTGAGCCCGCCCAAGCGCTGAGCACTGACGAATCCGGCGATGAATCGGCTGACGCCTTCGCGAGCAGGCTCGCTCCCACAGAGATGGTGCTGAACTGAAAAATCCTCCGCGCCATCGAAACCTGTGGGAGCGAGTCTGCTCGCGAACACATTGGATCAGCCAGCATCAATTGCCTGACCCACCGCCATCGCGGGCAAGCCCGCTCCCACGGTATTCAAGGGAGTCTGTGGGAACTGGCTCGCCAACGATGATGCCGGTGCTAGCAGCCTTTCAACGCCTGCTTGTGCGCATACATCGCGCCATCCGCATCGGCGAGCAGCCGATCAACGGTTTCGTGGCGTGTGGGGTCGTATTCAATCTGGCCGACGCTGAACCGAATGGCGTAGCCGCGGTGCAGCGTGGCGTTGCGCTCTTCGAGGATTTCTTTCATGCGCGCCATGATCGTCGTGGTTTCGACATGGCTGGAGCCGGTCAGCAGCGCGACGAATTCATCGCCGCCCAGACGCCCGACCACGTCGCTTTCGCGAAAGGCAATACGCAACACATCGGCGAAGGTCTTCAGCGCACTGTCGCCTTCGGCATGGCCGTACAGATCGTTGATTTGCTTGAAGTCGTTGAGGTCAAAAAACAGCAGCGTCGCCGGCCGGTTCAGACGCGCGCAGGCATCCAGTGCATGCTGGGCCAGTTGCTTGAAACCACGGCGATTGGACAGCAGCGTCAACTCATCCATGCTCGCCATCTGCACCGCCATCAACTCTTGCTCGGCCATCTCCGCGAGGTCACGCAGCAGCGCGCGCTCTTCGTCATCGAGATGGCGAGGTTTGGTATCAATCAGGCACAAGGTGCCCATTTTGTTACCGTCCGGCACGGTCAGTGGGTACCCGGCGTAAAAGCGAATATTCGGCGCGCCGGTGACCAGCGGATTGTCATGGAAGCGCAGATCTTCCAGCGCATCGGGCACCAGCATCAACTCGTTTTGCAGAATCGCGTGGCCGCAGAACGAGACATCGCGGGACGTCTCGGTGGCATCCAGCCCCACACAGGACTTGAACCATTGGCGATCCTTGTCGACCAGCGTGACCAGAGCGATCGGCACGTTGAACAAACGCTTGGCCAGGCGCGTCAGGCGATCGAAGCGCTCTTCGGGGGCCGAGTCGAGATTGAGGCCGTGCAAGGCGTCGATTCGTGCAGCTTCATTGGCAGGTTTTCCGGGCACCAGCATGCGCACACTCCGTAGACAGTCATGCGTTCAGCGTAGCGCTAAATAGCCGAGGCTTCACATTTGCGCCACCGGACACGGCCCGCCGGCATCGGCCCACAGCTTGAACTGCGCAACGAAAATGTCGTGCGGCACTGGTACGGGCGCGCGCCCTGCCCCGGGATTCCAGCCCCACAGCACCAGTTTGTCTTCGCTGACGTGTTTTAACAGAGCGGCGAAATCGCGATCGCCGTTGCTCGCGCGGTCCTTGATCATCGCGCAGAGTTTGTCCGGGGGCAGGCCGATCCAGGCCATTTTGTGCGCCGCCGGCGGCAGGCTCCAGTGTGGCGCGCCCGGCGGCGCGTGGGGGCCATAACTGGCCGGCGGATTGCTTTCGGCGTGGCAGGTGGCGCAGGGCAAACCGGCGGCACCCTTGCCGTCCATGCCGCGCACCACATTCATCGCGTGGGGGATGCCGGCGTCGAACTGCAACGGCGAATCGCCGGGAATGTGGCAGTTCTGGCAGCGCGGGCTCTGAAAGACTTTCTGCATCGTGCCAAAGGCTTTCAGAGCTTCCTGATCTTCGGCAAACAGGTCCGAGGCATAGCCGCTGAGACCGAGCAAAACGACGGTGCCCAGCACAAGATGTCGTTTCATTTCACACCCCCGACAGTTGCAGTGGCAGTTCGCGCAGGCGTTGCCCGGTCAAGGCGAACACTGCGTTGGCCACGGCCGGCGCGGTCGGTGGCACGCCGGGCTCGCCAATGCCGCCGGGTTTTTCACTGCTGGGGACGATGTGCACTTCCACCACCGGCATTTCGTTGAGCCGCAGCACCTGATAATCGTGATAGTTGGACTGCACGACGCCGCCGTCCTTGACGGTGAGTTTGCTGTGCAACGCCATGCCGAGACCGAAGGTGATGCACGATTCCATCTGCGCGGCGATGCTCTGCGGATTCACCGCAATGCCGCAGTCCACTGCGCAGACCACCCGATGTACACGTATTGCCAGATTGTCCTGCGACACCTCCGCCACTTGCGCCACGTAGCTGCCGAACGACTCGTGCACCGCCACACCGAGGGCATGCCCGTCCGGCAACGGTGCGCCCCAGTTGGCCTTCTCCACCGCCAGATTGAGCACGCCGAGATGGCGCGGGTGCGCCTTGAGCAACGTGCGTCGGTATTCCACCGGATCCTTACCCACCGCCGTCGCCAGTTCATCGATCAGCGATTCCATGACAAAACCCGTGTGGGTGTGGCCCACCGAACGCAACCACAACACATTGATGCCGGTCTGCGGCGAATGCAGCTCGACCTGATGATGAGGCAGATCCTTGATATACGGACTGTCGGCCACACCCTCGACCGAGGTGGCATCGATGCCGTTCTTGACCATCGCTGCCTCGAGCATCGTCCCGGCCATGATCGACTGGCCGACCAGCACATGCTGCCAGCTCATCGGCAAACCATCAGCACCCAGTCCGACCTGCGCCTTGTGCAGATACATCGAGCGGTAGTAGCCGCCGCGAATGTCATCTTCGCGCGCCCACACGGTTTTCACCGGCAGGCCCGCCGCTTTCGCCACTTGCACGGCTTCGGCGACGAAATCCGAAGTCGGATTGGCGCGGCGACCGAAACCACCGCCGAGGAATTCGGTGTGAATTTCGACCTGCACGGGCGTGAGCCCGGTGATCTTGCTGGCGACCATTTGGTCCAGCGTCTGAAATTGCGTACCAGTCCAGATCTCGCATTTGCCGGCGCTGATTTTCACCGTGCAATTGAGCGGTTCCATCGGCGCGTGGGCCAGATACGGCACGCTGTATTCGACCTCGATTTTCTTCGCGGCTTTGCCGAAATTGGCCTTGGCGTCCCCCGCCTGCGTGGCGGAAGTGCCCGGCGTCGCCGCCAGTTTGCGGAAACTCTCCAGCAGTTTTTCACTGCTCATGTCGGCCAGCGCCCCGAGATCCCAGTCAACCTTGAGCGCATCACGGCCCAGCTTCGCCGCCCAGAAATGCTCGGCTACCACCGCCACGCCGCTGGGCACCTGCACCACCTTGTGCACGCCGGGAATCGCCAGCGCTGCGGCGCCTTCGAAGGATTTCACCGTGGCACCGAACACCGGGGCGCGGGCGACCATCGCGGTCATCAGGCCCTCGAACTGCACGTCCATGCCGAACCTGGCGCGGCCGGTAATTTTCTCCGGGGTGTCGAGGCGCTTGGTCGGTTTGCCGATGACTTTCCAGTCCTTGGCTTCCTTGAAGGTAATGGTTTTCGGATCCGGCACCGGCAGTTGCCCGGCGGCATCGGCCAGTTCGCCGTAGGTCGCACGTTGGTCCCCGGCGATGACCACGCCGGACTCAGTGCGAATCGTCGACGGCGCGACGTCGAAGCGTTTCGCTGCGGCTTCCACCAGCATCTGCCGCGCCGTCGCCCCGGCCAGTCGATAACGGTCGAATTCCATCCAGGTCGACGTCGAGCCGCCGGTGATCTGCATGCCGCCAAACGCCGGCAAGCCGTAATCCGCCGCCGAGGCTGGCGAGTGCTCAACGCGGATTTTCGACCAGTCGGCGTCCAGTTCTTCGGCGATCAGCATGGTCAGGCCGGTCCAGATGCCCTGGCCCATTTCCGAATGGCCGAGCAGCACGGTGACGCTGTTGTCCGCCGCGATGCGCAGGAACGCGTTGGGCGCGAAGGTCTTGTTCTGATTTTCTGCCGCCCGGGCAAAGCGATTGGCCCCGGGCACCACAAACGCCACCATCAAGCCGCCGCTTAACAGTGCGCTGCCCTTGAGAAACCCGCGACGCGATACGGGACTGTTCATCGTTCATCTCCCAGAGAATGACTCAGCCGATTTCGGCGGCGCGTTTGACCGCTGCACGAATGCGCGGATAGGTACCGCAGCGGCAGATATTGCCGGAGAGCGCTTGATCGATATCGCTGTCGGTGGGCTTGGGAATTTTCGCCAGCAATGCGGCGGCGGACATGATCTGCCCGGACTGGCAGTAACCGCACTGCACCACGTCCAGCTCGGCCCAGGCCTGCTGCACCGGGTGCGAGCCATCACTGGACAAGCCCTCGATGGTGAGGATTTTCTGCCCGTGGGCGACGGCAGTGGCCGGAGTGATACAGGAACGTAATGGCGCGCCGTCGACGTGCACGGTGCAGGCACCGCACTGGGCCATGCCGCAACCGAACTTGGTCCCGGTCAGGTGCGCGACATCGCGCAGAACCCAGAGCAGCGGCATGTCGGCGGGGACATCGAGCTCCTGATCCTTGCCATTGATATTAAGGGTCAGCATCGGCGGATTTCCTCAGGCTCACGGTGGTGCGAAGGGGCGTCGCTGTGGTCGCAAAAACCTACGGACGCCCGCGCTTATCCCTTTCAGCAAAGCCTAAATTGCGCTTGAAGCCAGACGTTGTGACCAGCGGTCATGCAGACCCCGGCATTGCTCCTACAGTTGATAACGGCTCGCAGTGAGTCGTCGTACCTCTGCGCAAACGGTCCGCGTACATCGCGGTTGTCCATCACAGGTCAGGAGTAACGAATATGGGCTTTGTCACCACTCAAGACGGCGTCGATATCTTCTACAAGGACTGGGGCCCGCGCGACGCGCCGGTGATCCACTTCCACCACGGCTGGCCACTGAGTTCGGATGACTGGGATGCGCAGATGCTGTTTTTCCTGGCACAGGGCTTTCGGGTGGTTGCCCATGATCGACGCGGGCACGGGCGCTCCAGCCAGGTCTGGGACGGCCACGACATGGATCACTACGCCGACGATGTGCTGGCCGTGGTCAATCATCTGGGTACGAGCAACGTGGTGCATGTCGGCCATTCCACCGGCGGCGGCGAAGTGATCCATTACATCGCCCGGCATGGCCAGGACAAGGTCAGCAAAGCAGTATTGATCAGCGCCGTACCACCGCTGATGGTGCAGACCGAAAGCAACCCGGGCGGTTTGCCGAAATCGGTGTTCGATGGCTTTCAAGCGCAGTTGGCGGCGAATCGCGCGCAGTTTTATCGCGATGTGCCGAGCGGGCCTTTTTATGGCTATAACCGTCCCGGCGCCGAACCGTCGGAAGGCATCATCGCTAATTGGTGGCGCCAAGGCATGATCGGCGGCGCCAAGGCTCATTACGACGGCATCGTCGCGTTTTCGCAGACTGACTTCACCGAGGACCTGAAAAAGGTCAGCGTGCCGGTGCTGGTAATGCATGGCGAGGACGACCAGATCGTGCCCTACGCCAATTCCGCGCCACTGTCGGCGAAACTGCTGCCCAACGGCACACTGAAATCGTATCCGGGCTTCCCCCATGGCATGCCAACGACGCAGGCTGAAACCATCAATGCGGATTTGTTGGCGTTTATTCGCGAGTAACGGAACTGAGGGTGTACCCATAGCAGCGGATACCACAAAACAAATTGTGGGAGCGAGCCTGCTCGCGAAAGCGTTCGTTCAGCCACTTACGTATTGACTGACCCAACGCCTTCGCGAGCAGGCTCGCTCCCACAGTTGAAATTGGGTATACCCGTCAGAGACTGGTCGGCTGGAAGGCCGCCATCGCTGGCAAGCCAGCTCCCACAGGGATCAGGGTAGATCCGCTGTACACTCGTATCTCTGAGATAGCTATCGCGAGCAGGTTCGCCCCCACAGAAATCACAGGCGTGCTGAAAGTTGAATCGATCCCCTACCCCTCTGCCCGCCCTTTGCCTTCACGATCACCACGGTAATGCCTGGCCAGCGGAAAATCCGGCAGCCACGATTCACGCCGCACAATCCAGCTCTCATAGGTCGGCTTCAACTGATCCGGCGCATCGAGCGCGCCGAGGTTCACCTCGACCTCATCAGCACTGCGGTTGAACACCGACGAACCACAGCGCGGACAAAAGTGCCGCCCCTGGAACTCATGGGTTTCGCCGCTGATGGTCACCGCGTCCTCAGGAAATATCGCCGAAGCATGAAACAGCGCACCATGGACCTTGCGACAGTCCAGGCAATGGCACAGCCCGACCCGGTAAGGCTCGCCAGAGGCTTGAAAACGCACATCGCCGCACAGGCATCCGCCGGTGAATGCAGTCATGGTTCAGCTCCATCGCGCTCGTGGTGTCACGCCCCCAGAGCCTATAACAGTCGGCGCTGCAATGCAGGCGATGTTTCAGATGAAAAAGCTTGATGTGGCGACACTGCAACGGGCATTCGCCGGCCAGAGCTAATACACTCAGACGCTGACCTGCCGGGACGATCACGATGAAACACGCCGCTGCGAAAAACCCCGAGAAAGCCCCGCGTTTCTGGCGCGACGACGCCCTGCCCTTCATCGAAGCGCGGGCGATCGCGGATGGGCGTGAAGTCTGCTATGCGCGGCATTCCCATGCGCATTTTTCCATCGGCGCGATCACCGCCGGGCGCAGCACCTATGTGCATGAGCAGGCGCAGTATGAGGTGGCGGCCGGCACCGTGGTGCTGATGAATCCCGGCGATGTGCATGCCTGCAATCCGATCGATGATCAGCCTTGGTCGTACGTGATGTTGTATGTCGAAACGCCGTGGCTGACGGATTTGCAGCATCAACTGGGGTTTGCCGGGGAGCTGGAATTTCGACGGTTCTCCGACACGCATCTGACCGATGCCGAGCTGTTTGGCAAATTGATGGGGTTGTATGAGGTTTTGCTCGACGACCAAATGGAGGCGCTGGCGAAACACAGCGCGGCGGTTGAGTTTTTCAGTGATTTGCAGGGGCGCCTGAACCCGGCGGACGAGCCCGTTGCCGAGCCGAATTTCAAGCTGGAGCGCGCCGCTGATTTCATCCGTGGACATTGCACCGAAGTGCTGAGCCTCGAGGCAATTTGCGCGGCGGCGCAACTATCGCCGTCATACCTGATTCGTGCGTTCAGGCAGCGTTACGGGATGACGCCCCATGCCTTCCTGGTCAACCAGCGCATCCAGTTCGCCCGCGAGCGTTTGCGCAGCGGCCAGTTGATTGCCGATGTCGCGCTAGAGGCTGGATTCGCCGATCAGGCGCATTTTCAGCGAGCATTCAAACAGCATCTGGCGGCGACGCCGGGGCAGTATCGCGGCTGACTTCATACTCGAAGTTGAACTCTGAACCCTTGTGGGAGCGAGCCTGCTCGCGAAAGCGGTGTGTCATTCAACACTTCACTGACTGATCCACCGCATTCGCGAGCAGGCTCGCTCCCACAGGGGTTTGGTGGGCCTGTGAATCAAGTGAACAGCAAATAAAGCGCACTCACCGCCAGCAACAACGCCATCAATCGATTGAACCAGCGCATCCCCGCCGCATGGCTCAGATATCCGCGCAAGAACGTCCCCGCATACGCCCAGCAGCCCACCGACAGATAGCAGATCACCAGATACACCGCCGCAAACTGCCAGACCAGCCGCGCCTCGCCGTCGGCGACAAACGCGCCCATGCCGGCTACGCACGCGAGCCAGGCCTTGGGGTTGAGCCATTGCATGACTGCGCCGTAGAGCATAGACGGCGCGCGGGCGGAGTCGCTGGCGTTCAACTGGCCGTCATCGCTGGCCAGTTTCCAGGCCATGAACAACAGAAACGCCACCCCGGCCCATTGCACCACCCGGGTCATGAATGGCCACAACTGCAGAACTTCATGCAGGCCCAGGCCCATCAGCACCAGCAACAGCACAAACCCCAGCGTCGCCCCGGCCACGTGCCGCTGGCTGGCACGAAAACCGTACTGCGCGCCTGAACTCAAGGCGACGATATTGACCGGCCCGGGGGTGATGGATGCGGCGAGGGCAAACGCCGCCATGGAAAGAATCAGACTCATTGCACACCTGCTCAAACAAGGAACGAGGTGGCTACGGTAGCGAGCGGGGGATTTGCGGTATTGAAGAAAATGACCCTGAGGCTGCGAATCTTCTGAGGGAGCGGTGGGTCAGTCAGCCCAGTGTTGGCTGAGCTGACGTCTTCGCGAGCAGGCTCGCTCCCACAGGGTTTTGCGTGAGACTCAAATCTCGCCCCCCCACAAGACCTGTGTTGGGGAGCCTGCTCGCGAAAGCGTTCGGTCAGTCACAACAGATTTGTCAGGACTGAAGCCATCGCGAGCAAACTCCCCCTACAGCGGCCACTCAGGCCAAGCGCGGCACGGTGAAGCGGAATTCGCTGCCCTGCCCCGGCTCGCTCTCGGCGACGATCTGTCCGCCATGGGCTTCGACGATGCCTTGGGTGATGTACAAACCCAGGCCCGTTCCGGTCGGGTTGCCTTCCTTCACCGTCCAGTAACGATCGAACACATGCGGCAAGTGCTCCTTGGGAATGCCTTCGCCACTGTCACGCACGATAAATACAATCTCATCGCCCACCGATCTGGCGTGCACGCCGACGGTGCCCATGCGCGGGGTGAACTTGATGGCGTTGCCCACCAGGTTCGACAGCACCTGAAACAGCCGCTCAGGGTCGGCGTGGATGCGCAGGTCAGGATCGGCCTGGAAGGAAATGCTGATGTCCTTGTCATGGGCCAGAGGCGACAGCAACGCTTGGGCCTCTTCAAAGATATGCCCGACCTCCAGCGCCTGCGGGGTGATCGAGTAGCGCCCGGCGTCGATTTTCGAGGTATCGAGCAAGTCTTCCAGCAGCGTGTTCATCCGCGCCGTGGCCTGTTGCATGGTGTCAATTGCAGTGGAGATACGCCGCGAAGTGTGCGCGCCTTCCGAGCTGAAGGCTTTCTGCATCATGCCGCAGAGCATGGAAATCACCGTCATCGGGTTGCGCAGGTCGTGGGAAACCACCGCCACCAGATCATCGCGCGCCTGCACAGCCGCCTGCTCGCGACGTACCTGACGGGCCAGATCGTTTTCCAGCGCCGAACGGCGCAGGTCATTGGCGGCGAACCGGTCACCGTGGCTCCACTTGGTGGAGATCCCGGCCATCTCGACCTTCCACATCTCGAACGAGGTACGCGGACGCAAGCGCATCCCAGCGTCGGAGTTTTCCAGATCCAGCGGCTTGCGCGGGTCGCCGCTCCAGTTGATGTTTTCCTTCACTTCCGGACGGAACCACAGCACGCCGTTTTCCACCGGTTTGGGCAGGCTCATGGCGAGCACACCACTGGCCACCGACTGATACTGCGCCGCCGGCGGGTAAACGCTGGACAGGTAATGGCTGGCAAACACCGGCTCGCCGCGCGCCTGCAACCATTTGTGCAGCGCGCGAATCTCTTCCGGTTCAGGGCAGTTGCCGTAACGGTGCAATTGCTTGTCTTCGATGATCGCGATGCCGCCGGCATTGACCAGCGCCATCAGTGTTGCAGGCTGCTGGGCGAGGCCGTCGAAGACGTTCTGCGGCGAATCGACCATCGCCTGATTGAGCCGCGCGAGCGCCTCGACCTTCTCTTCACGCTGGCGGGTCAGTTCAAGGGTTTCCATGGCACTGATCTGCAACGACAGGACCTGGCCGATGGTCTGGCAAGCCATGCGCAATTCATGCGGCACGTGCAGCGGCTGGCGGTTGCCGCAGCTGATCAGGCCCCAGAGCTTGTCGCCCTTGAGCAGGGAAATGCTCATCGACGACAGCACGCCCATGTTCTTCATGTACTGGCAGTGAATCGGCGAAACGCTGCGCAGCGTGGCGAAACTGAGGTCGAGCGGCGTCTGCGTGTCCGGGCGCAGCTTCGGCACCAGTGGCACCGGCTGATAATCGGCGTTGGGGATGATCCGCAGCCAATTGGTGCGATACAGCTCGCGCGCCTGCTCGGGAATGTCTGAAGCCGGGAAGAACAGGCCGTTGAACACTTCCATCGACGGATCGGACGCTTCGGCGATGACCTGACCGTGGCCCTCCTCCTCGAAGCGATAGATCAGCACCCGGTCGTAACCGGTCATCGCCTGGATTTCCTTGACGCTGATGTCGTACAGGGCCTGCAGCGTGGTTGCCGCTTGCAGGCGCTGGAGCATGCGGCCCAGGTGGGTATTGACCCCGGCGACGTTGCGCGGCTGGAAATTCTTCACGTGAATTTCCAGTTCGAGAATCAGCACGCCCTGATGGCGGTGCAGCAAACCTTCGAATTCAGTGCCGTTAAGCTCGAAACGCAGGGGCGCCGCCTCGGAGAACGTCGCCTGTTGCAAGGCTTGCAGCACTTGCGCGGTGTGTTCGGCGCCGATCAGGCTGTGCAGCGGCTGGCCGATCAAGGATTCGGGCGCGCGGGCCAGCAGGGTTTCGACGTTGGCGCTGACCTGGATGATCTGCAGCGCAGGCTCGGTCAGGGTCAGCAGCAGGCCATGGGGCTGGATCGCGCCGGGAAAGCGGATCGGCTCGTCGGCACAGTTGGCCAGCAGTTCTTCAAAGGCTTGTTGGTCTTGCGGGTTCATGCCAGTACCTCCTGGCGCTCGAGCCACTGCTCGAAACAGCTGAATGTGGTTTGTGCTGCGCTGACCACGGCCGCGCGTTCGCTGGCCGCCATGGGCCGGTTGCTCAGGTATTCGATGAACTCGCGCCAGCGCCGCCCGGTGGCCGCGCCGTAGACATCGAGGAAGGCAGCGCCATTGTCGGCGTCCAGATTCAGCCGCGCGGCGATCTCGCGACGCAGGATCTGCCCGCCGAGAGTCGCGCCTTCGAGCACGTACAAAACGCCGAGACTGGCGGCGCTGGAGTCAATGACTGGCAGATCTTCACACAGCGGCAAATCATCAGTGGTTGCCCCCAGTGCGCGCAGGTCGGCGCGCAGGGTGTCAGCCTTCAGACGAGGCAGCAGATTGAAATCGTCCGGGATCGCGCCACTGGCGAGCAACGCCTGTTCGAGCGGCTGATAGAACCCGTAATAGGCCTGCATCAAGCGCTCGAAAGCGGGGGTATCGAGGGTGTCGGAGAAAAAAGGAAGGCGTTTTTCCAGTGCGATGTGCAGTTCGGCTGTGCCGGCCCGCAGATCTTGCAGCACCGGTGGCACATAAACCTCACGGGCCTTTGCTTGCATGTAGATCGCTCTTGGTGGGACCCGGCAGGGGCCATTCTGGGTGGGCTCGACGTGGGGGGAATTTATCACGCCACGCAGCTTTTTCTGCCTGCCGAAGCGTTTTTTCTGTCGAACTGCGACCCTATGACAGGTTCAGAGTGGCGCCGGATCAGAAAAGTTCGACCGACGCCACTATCCCGCCACTGCTGACCACCTCAATCAGCGCCGTCGTTCTGCACCGATGGGTCGCCGTTGGCCGGTACGCTGCTGTCGGCAGCGGGTTTCGAAGGATTGTTTTTTTCGGCGCCGGGATAACCGGGCAGACCGCGAGTATCGTCCGGCGTCATGACATCTTCGTTGTCACGGCTGACATCCCAGTCGGTGGTGGCGTTGGGGTCTTCATCGCGCCCGGCCGTGCCAATGGCGAAGCCGTCGTCGTTGGGATTGACGGTTTGGTTAAGCGCTTTGTCGTTGCTGGATGGGTTGCTCATGTCTGCCTCCAGAACACGTTGATCGGACTTGTTTGGAAACGCCTTGGCCGCTCAAGTGCAATGGACAAGACCAACGGTGCATTCGCGGGGCACCGGTCGCCTGGCGTGAACCACCGCAACGGCGCACGGTTCTCAAGAGAAACACTTGCTCGAGCACTGTCATGAGCCATCCGCGATTCGGCATTGAGGAAGAGTACTTTCTCACTGACCTGCAGAGCCTGCGCATGATCGGCAGTCCGCCGCCACAGGCCATCGAGGCTTGCCGGGCGGCGCTGGGTGTGTGGTTTGCCACGGAGATGTTTCAGGGCCAGATCGAAGTGGCTTCGCCGGTATTCAGCGATTTCGAGCACGCCAGTGATTTTCTGCGAGGCAGCCGTCAGGCCTTGCGCACGGCCCTGGAGCCATTTGCTCTGGGCATGCTCAGCGCCGGCAGTCATCCGCTGGCCGACTGGCGCGAGCAGGTTCCGACCGACGAGGAACATTTTCATCTTCTGTTCGAGCGCTACGGCCATGTTGCCCGGCGCAGCGTGTTGTCGGGGCTGCATGTGCACGTCGAGGTGGTCGAGCCGCTGGATCGCGTTGCGGTGATGAATGAAGTGCTGCCATGGACGCCGCTGCTGTTGGCGCTGAGTTGTTCGTCGCCGATCTGGGATGGCGCCGCCAGCGGTTTCATGAGCTATCGGCAGACCGCGTGTGACGAGTGGCCCCGCATGGGCATCCCGCCGCTGTTTGCCGATCAGCGCCATTACGACGAGCACTTGGCGTTTCTCACGCGCATCGGCGCCATCACTCAGCCAGGCGAATGCTGGTGGGGCGTGCGCCCCGCCGCGCGTTTTCCGACCCTGGAACTGCGCATGACCGACGCTTGCCCTCGGGTCGACGATGCGCTGACCCTGGCAGCGTTTTTCCGCGTATTGGTGGCCCATGCCAGTGCACAGCGACGGCCCGGATTGCTGTACGACCAGACCGCGCGTTCGATGCTGGAGGAAAATCGCTGGCGCGCCAAACATCAGGGGATTCATGCACGCTTTCTGGTCGAGGGCATCGACGGTGATTGTTCGATCACGCAGTGGCTGGAGCTGGCCGCGCAGCGTTTTGCCGATACTGCGCAGGTATTGGGCGCGGCGCAGTTGTTCGAGCGTGCCCGGGCGATCATCGACAGCGGCACCAGCGCCGATCGGCAACTGGCGCTGTTCAATCTGGCGTCTGAACAAGCGCAAAACGGCCGCTCGGCCCTCGGTCAAGTGGCCGAGCAGCTGCTTCAGGAAACCGCTGGCTGATCGCTCTCGGACGGGCCTTTGAGTTCGACCTGATTGCCGTCCGGGTCAAAGCAATACAGCGACAAGCCGTAACCCTCGGCGCCAAAACGCCTGGCCGCTTGTTCAACGGTCAGCCCGAACGATTGCAGGTGAGCGATGAGCGCGGCTTCGTCGAACGGTTCGATGCGCAGGCAGAAGTGGTCGACATTGCGTCGCTGCGCCTGCGCCGCGCCACCGCCCTTGCGCCCGAGTTCGCCGTGCAAGTCGACCAGATCGATCATCGACGTGCCAGCGCGCAAATGCACCAGCCCCAGCGGCTGGTTATGCCTGACCACTTCGGCGCCGAACACCCTGGCGTAGAAATCGATGCTGCGTTGCAGGTCGGCGACGCGCAGGACGATATGATCGATGTGCTGAATGGAAAACGGCTGCATGGTTTGGCTTCCTCGAAAGCGGCGACCCGCTCATTGTGCTGCACAAGGGAAAAAATTCACTGTCGATTTTTCGGTGGAGCCATCGACAAAGCGGATTTACTCTCACGTCATGAACATACCAGCCGCTGTCCTGCCGCCCCACGCCGAAATGGTTCGCGCCATGCTCGAGCGCGACACTGCCTATGAAGGCGTGTTCTTCACCGCCGTGAAAACCACCGGGATCTTTTGCCGCCCCAGTTGCACGGCGCGCAAACCGAAACCGGAAAACGTCGAATTCTTCGCCCACGCCGACGAATGCCTGTGCGCCGGTTATCGCGCCTGCCTGCGCTGCAAACCGCTGGACGCGGCAGCCATCGCCCCGGACTGGGTGCAGCGCCTGCTCAATGCGGTGGACGCCGATCCCGAACGACGCTGGAGCGATGCGCAATTGCTCGCCGAGGGCATCGAACCGCTGAAACTGCGGCGCTGGTTCAAGCAGCACTTCGGTATGACTTTCCACGCCTGGCTGCGCACACGGCGCCTCGGCATGGCTCTGGGCGGAATCAGGCAAGGCACGTCGATCGATCACGCCGCGTTCGACTCCGGCTATGAATCGCTCAGTGGTTTTCGCGATGCGTTTCAGAAGTCCTTCCACATCACCCCGGGCCGCGCGGCCAATAGTGAACCGTTGCTATTCACTCGCCTGACCACGCCGCTGGGGCCGATGATCGCCATGGCCGAGCGCCGTGGGCTGGTGTTGTTGGAGTTTCTCGATCGCCCGGCGCTGACCCGTGAAGTCGAAGCGCTGCAGAACCGTTATGGCTACGCGGTTGCGCCGGGTCACAACGCCCACTTGCAGCAGATCGAGGTGCAACTGGCGGATTACTTTGCCGGCAAACTCACTCAGTTCAGCGTGCCGCTGCACCTGCCCGGCAGCGCTTTTGCCCGTGAGGTGTGGGCGGCGCTGCTGCAAATTCCCTACGG
The DNA here is from genome assembly GCF_019145375.1 of Pseudomonas triticicola. Classification (NCBI taxonomy): domain Bacteria; kingdom Pseudomonadati; phylum Pseudomonadota; class Gammaproteobacteria; order Pseudomonadales; family Pseudomonadaceae; genus Pseudomonas; species Pseudomonas triticicola. The sequence goes on from NZ_JAHSTX010000001.1 coordinate 2,240,461, forward strand.
CCACACCAGCACGTACGGCGCCATCGCTGCGGGCCTGGGCAAACCCGGCGCCAGCCGTGCCGTCGGCCTGGCCAACGGGCACAATCGCCTGTCGATCGTGGTCCCGTGCCACCGAGTGATCGGCGCAGACGGCTCGCTGACCGGCTATGGTGGCGGACAACCGCGCAAGGCGTTCCTGCTCAGGCTGGAAAACGCCGCACTACAAATGACTCAACAATTGGCTTTTTGAGCCATGCAATCCAACACGCAAGTAGGGATTTCGATCGGTATGTCCGAATCACCGCAACATGGCTGACATGTATGAGATGGCCAGCGCTTTTCTGGCCGCGATAGACACTGACTGGCAGCGCCATGTCAGCGCCGTCGGCCCGTGCCTGCATCAACCACATCCAGCGCGCGATCCCTATGAATCGCTGGTCCGGGCGATTGCCTATCAGCAACTGCACGCCAAGGCCGGCGATGCGATCCTTGGGCGTTTAGTGGGGCTGTTTCCCGGTCAGGTGTTTCCACGCCCGGAGCAGATTCTGGCTACCGAGGTCGAGCGCCTGCGTGCTTGTGGTTTCTCGGCGAGCAAGATTGCGACGATTCAAGGGATAGCCCAGGCGACGCTGGACGGCGTGGTGCCGGATTACCCGACTGCGTGGGCGATGGACGATGAAACCCTGATCGAACGCCTGACCAGCCTGCGCGGCATCGGGCGCTGGACCGTAGAGATGTTGCTGATCTACAGCCTCGAACGCATGGATATCCTGCCGGCGGATGATTTTGGCGTACGTGAGGGATATCGGCGCTTGAAGGGACTGGAGGTGCAGCCGACGCGCAAACAGATGATCGAGATTGGCCAGGCGTGGAAGCCTTATCGGACGGTCGCGGCCTGGTATCTGTGGCGCGTGGCCAAGGTTTAGACCGCGTTATCGTTGTTCGCGAGCAGGCTCGCTCCCACATTGATTGGAGGCGGCAGGTAGAACCCGGGAGTTGAAACTAAACGCGGTCGGCTCCCTTTCCCCCTCTCCCTGGGGAGAGGGCTGGGGTGAGGGGGAAATCGAACTGCCGCTGCAAATTTTCCGCCCTGAGAATCTCGAACAGCGCCTGCGCCGCCGCCGACAGTTCATTGCCCGGCTCGGTCAACACGCCAATCGCCCGCTCCACAGAATCATTCAAGGTCAGGCAATGCGCGCCCAGCTCGCGCATTTGCCCCGCGCACAATGCCGGCACCGCGCTGACCCCAAGCCCGCTGGCAACCATTCGGCCAACCGTCGCCAATTGATGGCTCTCGAACTCCACCGGCAACTTCATTCCGCGCGCCTGCAAATGCTCTTCGAGCATGACCCGCACGGTCGATGGCCGCTGCAGGGTGATGAACGGTTGCTCCAGCAAAGTCTGCCAATCGATGTCGGCGCGACCGGCCAGCGCTGAATCGGCCGGCACCACGGCGACAAAGCGATCGACATACAGCGGTGTGAATGTCATCGACGTGCTCTGCATCGGCGCGAACGCCACACCGAGTTCGACCTGACGATCGCGGACCATTTCCAGCACTTGCTCGTTGATCACGTCGTTGACGGTGACGTTGACGTTCGGATAACGCGCGCGGAAGCTCTTGAGAATCGGCGGCAGCAGATTGCCGGCAAACGACGGCATCGCCGCCAGCGTCACGCGTCCGCGTTGCAGGCTGAAACGCTGACGCATCTCGTCTTCGGCGTTGTCCCAATCGGCGATCAAGCGGCGCGCCAGCGGCAGCAGGGACTCGCCTTCCGGGGTCAGCGCGACATTGCGCGTGTTGCGGCTGAACAAGCGCCCGCCCAGGCCCTCTTCCAGCGCTTTGATGGTCAGGCTCAGCGCTGACTGCGACAGGTGCAGACGCTCGCAGGCCACGGCGAAGCTCAGGCTATGGGCCACGGCGAGAAAGGCACGGATCTGTTTGATGGTCATGGTCGCTTTGCTCCAGTTGCAAGCTGCAAGCCGTGATGCGATGGCCCTGATCGTTGATCGTTCCCACGCTCCGCGTGGGAATGCCTCTAGGGACGCTCCGCGTTCCAGTGACGCGGAGCGTCACGGGCTGCATTCCCACGCAGGAGCGTGGGAACGATCATCCGGGTGCTCAACTGTTGAGCTTTATCAATCAATCAACCGCAAAAATCAACTTAACAAATATATTCCACAGAGAGACACTCCAGTCATTCGGCTAGCCAGCCGCCCGCAAATAATAAAAGAGGTGCCTATGGCAGGTTTCGACAAGCGTGTGTATTCCTACGAGGAAGCGATGGCCGGGCTGGAAGACGGCATGACCGTCATCGCCGGCGGCTTTGGCCTGTGCGGCATCCCGGAAAACCTGATCGCCGAGATCAAGCGCAAGGGCACCCGTGACCTCACCGTGGTTTCCAACAACTGCGGCGTTGATGGTTTCGGCCTTGGCGTGCTGCTCACCGACCGCCAGATCAGCAAGGTCATCGCTTCCTACGTCGGCGAGAACAAGTTGTTCGAAGAACAACTGCTCAAGGGCGAGATCGAAGTCATCCTTACCCCGCAAGGCACGCTCGCCGAAAAAATGCGCGCGGGCGGCGCCGGCATTCCGGCGTTCTTCACCGCCACTGGCGTTGGCACCCCGGTTGCTGAAGGCAAGGAAGTGCGGGAATTCAAGGGTCGCAAGTACCTGATGGAAGAATCCATCACCGGCGACTTCGCCATCGTCAAAGGCTGGAAGGCCGACCATTTCGGTAACGTCGTTTACCGACACACCGCGCAGAATTTCAACCCGCTGGCCGCGACCGCCGGCAAGATCACGGTGGTCGAAGTCGAAGAAATCGTCGAGCCCGGCGAACTCGACCCGACGCAGATCCACACCCCGGGCATCTACGTCGACCGGGTCATTTGCGGCACGTTCGAAAAACGCATCGAACAGCGCACCATCCGCAAATAATTCAGGCCTACGGAGAACAACAACATGGCACTTACCCGCGAACAAATGGCTCAACGCGTCGCCCGCGAAATGCAGGACGGCTACTACGTCAACCTCGGCATCGGCATTCCGACCCTGGTTGCCAACTACATCCCCGAAGGCATGGAGGTCATGCTGCAGTCGGAAAACGGCCTGCTCGGCATGGGCCCGTTCCCGACCGAAGAAACCATCGATGCCGACATGATCAACGCCGGTAAACAAACGGTGACGGCACGGATCGGCGCGTCGATCTTCAATTCCGCCGAGTCCTTCGCAATGATCCGTGGCGGCCACGTCGACCTGACCGTCCTTGGTGCATTTGAAGTCGACGTTGAAGGCAGCATCGCTTCGTGGATGATCCCCGGCAAACTGGTCAAGGGCATGGGCGGCGCGATGGATCTGGTGGCCGGCGCCGACAACATCATTGTCATCATGACCCACGCGTCCAAGGACGGTGAGTCCAAGCTGCTGGCCAAGTGCAGCCTGCCGCTGACCGGTGCCGGCTGCATCAAGCGCGTGCTGACCGACCTCGCCTATCTGGAAATCGAAAATGGCGCTTTTGTCCTCAAGGAACGCGCACCTGGCGTCAGCGTCGAGGAAATCGTCGCCAAAACCGCTGGTAAACTGATCGTCCCGGATCACGTACCGGAAATGCAGTTCGCTGCCGAGTGAGGAATTCGAAAATGCAAGACGTCGTCATTGTTGCCGCCACGCGTACCGCGATCGGCAGTTTTCAGGGCTCCCTGGCCAATGTATCCGCTGTAGACCTGGGCGCGGCGGTGATCCGCCAGTTGCTCGAGCAGACCGGTCTGGACGGGGCGCAGGTCGATGAAGTGATCATGGGCCAGGTGCTCACCGCTGGCGCCGGGCAGAACCCGGCACGTCAGGCCGCGATCAAGGCTGGCCTGCCCCATGCCGTACCGGCCATGACCCTGAACAAGGTTTGCGGTTCGGGCCTCAAGGCTCTGCACCTGGGCGCGCAAGCGATCCGTTGCGGCGACGCCGAGGTTGTCATCGCCGGCGGTCAGGAGAACATGAGCCTGTCCAACTACATCATGCCGGGCGCGCGCACCGGTCTGCGCATGGGCCACGCGCAAATCGTCGACACCATGATCAGCGATGGCCTGTGGGATGCGTTCAACGATTACCACATGGGCATCACTGCCGAGAATCTGGTCGACAAGTACGAGATCAGCCGCGAACAGCAGGACGCCTTTGCTGCCGCGTCTCAGCAGAAAGCCGCCGCCGCGATCGAGGCCGGGCGCTTCGTGGATGAAATCACGCCGATCCTGATCCCGCAGCGCAAAGGCGATCCGGTGGCGTTCAAGGTCGACGAGCAGCCACGCGGCGATACCAGCGCAGAATCTCTGGCAAAACTGCGTCCGGCCTTCAAAAAGGACGGCAGCGTCACCGCTGGCAACGCCTCGTCGCTGAACGACGGTGCCGCCGCTGTGATTCTGATGAGTGCCGAGAAAGCCAAGTCGCTGGGCCTGCCGGTTCTGGCAAAAATTGCTGCATACGCCAACGCCGGCGTCGACCCGGCGATCATGGGCATCGGCCCGGTATCGGCGACCCGCCGCTGTCTGGACAAGGCCGGCTGGAACATCGACCAGCTCGACCTGATCGAAGCCAACGAAGCGTTCGCTGCGCAATCGCTGGCCGTGGCCAAGGACCTGCAATGGGATCTGGACAAGGTCAACGTCAACGGCGGCGCCATTGCCCTCGGCCACCCGATCGGCGCATCAGGCTGCCGCGTGCTGGTGACGCTGCTGCATGAAATGCTCAAACGCGATGCGAAAAAAGGTCTGGCGACCTTATGCATCGGTGGCGGTCAGGGTGTCGCGCTGGCGCTGGAACGCGTTTAACCACGACATCCGCGTTAGCCTGCTCAAAAGCCCCTCACCCTAGCCCTCTCCCAGAGGGAGAGGGAACTGATCGGGGAATGCGCAGGAGTGATGTCGGCTTGAACGAGCAGAGTTGAATCCATAATCGACTCGGTCATCCAGGTCGATGTCTGACGCAAGACACCTCGGTCGGCTCCCTCTCCCCCCGGGAGAGGGCTGGGGTGAGGGGAACTGGTGACTGCGTTGCATCGAGTTTCTTTTTGCATGGTCAGAGTCTGTAGTGAATGTTCTGGCCCCTTCGCGAGCAGGCTCGCTCCCACATTTTGCAATGCATTTCCCTGTGGGAGCGAGCCTGCTCGCGAAAGCGATTGTTCAGGCGCCAACCATTCAAGGCTTGCGCAAAAGATAGGTATCCATGATCCACCCATGCTCCGCCCGCGCCGCCTTGCGCACCCGTTCGATCTCATCGGCGACATCCGCCAGCCGGCCACTGATCAGTACCTCGTCCGGTGTGCCCAGGTAAGCGCCCCAGAAAATCTCGGTCTGCCGGTCCGCCACCCGCTGGTAGGAATCCTCGGCATCGAGCATCACCACCAGACTGTCCGCTTCACTCACCTGCCCTGCCGCCAATCGCCGGCCTGTGGTGATTTCTACCGAGCGACCAATCGAGTTCAAGGGTATTTTGTGCTGCGCAGCCAGGGCCTGAACGCTGGTGATCCCCGGTATCACTTCGTATTCAAACTGACAGCGGCCTGATGCCTGAATCGCCTGAAGAATCCGCAGTGTGCTGTCGTATAACGCCGGATCGCCCCATATCAGAAATCCGCCGCACTGGCCGTCGGACAATTCTTCATTGATCAGCTGTTCGAATGTCTGCTGCTTGGCGCGATTCAGTGCATCGACGCTCGCCGTGTAGTCGACATCGCCGCGCTCGCGCTCCGGACTGCTGGCTTCGACAAAGCGATAAGCGTGGTCGGTGATGTAGCGCTCGCAGATCTCCCGGCGCAGGTCGATCAGCGTCTGCTTGCTCTGGCCTTTATCCAGCAGAAAGAACACATCGACCCGATTCAGCGCTTTCACCGCCTGCATGGTGATGTAGTCCGGATTGCCGGCGCCAATGCCGATGACCAGCAGCTGTTTCATCAGAATTCCTCGTCAAGGGCCATGCCCGGCAAGCGTAGCCGCCAGATGCCATTGAAGCGCAAGTCGATCATCGCCAGCGGTTCGATGTCGATTGCGTGGAACGCCGCGCCTTGCAGCACCTGCATCAGCGCCGCGCGCATGACGAACGGATGGGTGACTGCCACTACATGTCCTGGGGTTTCGGCGATGGAGTCCAGCCACATTGAGACCCGCTGCGTCAGTTGCCTGACTGATTCGCCGCCATGGGGTGCCGCTTCAGGATCGGCCAGCCAGGCTTGCAAAGCCTGGTTTTCGTTGGCTTGCAGATCCTTGATCGACTGGCCGTGCCAGCGTCCCCAATCGCAATCGCGCAGGGCTTGATCAATCTGCGCATCGACGCCAAACCATGCCGCCGTTTGCTGAGTTCTCAACTCCGGGGCACACACCAGCCGCCGTGTTACCGCCAATCGCGCCCTCAACGCGTCGGACGGAACAGCCAGATTTTCAACAGGCTCGTCCGTAGGAAAACGCGCTAGTTTCTGTGCGACGGTTCGCGCATGGCAAATCAGTGTCAAACGGCTACTTGGCACAAGCAGGTTCTCGGTCGAAAGATAAAACAAACAATGGCACACAGCCGATACGCGTCGCATTGTGCCGTAAAACCTCGGCGTTCAGGGTTGTCACCGGCCCGTCGCTGAGCTTGGGATAGGTAATGTCTGACACAGCAATCGGCAAAGGACTACAACAGCGCGCTACTTCGACGTAGCCCTTATTACACGGGCACCTTGCACACTTTTGGTGCTCGAAAAACCTGTACAAAAATTAGCTAGACATGTAACACCCATTACATAAATACTCGTTTAACGGATTGTGAAACGAATTCGACACCCCATCCAGCAGGAGCCCGGATGCCCCCTCTCAGAGACCTGATCACCGACCCCGGCCTGGACCTGACGCCATCGGAGCGCAAAGTCGTTCGCGCCCTGCTCGATCAGTATCCACGCAACGGTCTCGGGCCTATGGCGCGACTGGCCGAACATGCCGGCGTCAGCGATCCGACCATCGTGCGCCTGGTGAAAAAGCTCGGTTTCGGCGGTTATGCCGAATTCCAGGAAGCCCTGCTCAGCGACATGGACCATCGCCTGCGTTCACCGCGCACCTTGTTGCAGCCGCGCTCGCAGCAGAACAAGGACGATGCCTGGGCGCATTACCTGGCCGACAGCCAGCGTTTACTGGTCGACACTCAAGCCCTGACCCAGCCTGAAGACGTGCGCATCCTCGTGGAATGGCTGCTCGACAGCCGCCATCAGGTCTACTGTTTCGGTGGCCGCTTCAGCATTCTGCTGGCCAATTACCTGCTCAACCACTTGCGCCTGCTGCGTCCCGGCTGCTTCGCCCTGGAAGACAACGCCCTGCTGCCCGACCGTTTATACGATCTGCAACGTCAGGACGTGGTGCTGGTGTTCGACTACCGGCGCTACCAGACCCAAGCTTTGCGCGTTGCGCAGGCGGCGAAAAACAACAACGCGCGGGTGGTGCTGTTCACCGATGTCTACGCCTCGCCGCTGCGCGAGTTGGCCGACCTGATCATCAGCGCGCCGGTGGAATCGGCGTCGCCGTTCGACACCATGGTGCCGGCGCTGGCGCAGGTCGAGGCGTTGATCGCCTGCCTGACCTTGCGCGTGCCGGACCCGGCCGATCGCCTGGAAGGCATCGATGCCCTGCGCAACGACTTTGCGACTCACCTGCTGGAGGACAAATAAGGATGTTCAGCCTTCCCCACCGCTCGCCTCGGGACCTGCCGTTTGCGACCGACCACACCGTGTTATTGCTGGTGGACATGCAGCGCGCCTGGCTCGAACCGCAATTCGACCCGCACCTGAGCGAGCCGGATGCCGAGTATTTTCTCCAGCGCACGCGCAAGCAAGTGGTGCCCAATCAGCAACGGCTACTTGGCGCCTTTCGCCAGGCGCAGCAGAACGTGCTGCACACGATTATCGAAAGCCTGACCGCCGACGGTCGCGACCGCTCGCTGGATCACAAACTGTCTGACATGCACTTGCCCAAGGGCAGCGTGCAGGCTCAGGTCATCGCTGAGCTGACCCCGACCGAAAACGAAATCGTGCTGCCGAAGACCTCCTCCGGGGTGTTCAATTCAACCAATATTGATTACGTGTTGCGCAATCTGCAGACCCGCCATCTGATCATTGCCGGTATTGTCACCGACCAATGCGTCGACATGGCTGTGCGCGACGCCGCCGACCGTGGCTATCTGGTCACGCTGGTGGAGGATGCCTGCGCCACTTATACAGCTGAACGCCATCACGCCTGCCTCAACGCGATCAAGGGTTATTGCTGGATCACCGACACCGACACTGTGCTCGGGCGTTTGCAGGAGATGCGGCCATGAGCCCGCGCCTGACGCCGTTGCCGATGACCACGCTGGTGACAACCGACCTGATCGGCATCACCCGTGGCCGCTCGTTTCCCAGCGATGAGCTGGAGCATTACCAGGCGGCGGGTTGCGGTTGGGTACCGGCCAACAGTGCGTTGACGCCGCAGGACATCATCGCTTTGAGCAATCCGTGGGGTGCGTATGGCGACCTGCGGCTGATTCCCGATCTGAGCAGCCGCGTCACTGTCGGCAGCGGCCCGGACGCCAATGCGCCGGTGCTGGATTTCATTCACGCCGACATTCGCGAGACCGACGGCCAGGCATGGGGCGCCTGCCCGCGCACATTGCTGCGCGATGAAATCGAGCGCTATCGCGATGAACTGGGTTTGCAGGTCAACGCCGCCTTCGAACATGAGTTCAACCTGCACGCAGGCGTTGCCGAGCACGCGGCGTTCTCTCTCGAAGCGCAGCGTCAGGGCGCCGAATTCGGCGGCTGGCTGCTCAGCGCCCTGCGCGCCGGCGGCGTCGAGCCGGAAATGTTCCTGCCGGAATACGGCAAGCACCAATACGAAATCACCTGCCGCCCGACGCTTGGCGTGGCGGCGGCGGATCGCGCGGTCAACGTGCGGGAAATCACCCGGGAAATCGCCCGGCAAATGCGGCTCGACCTGAGTTTCGCGCCGAAGACTGCCGCCGAGGCGGTGTGCAACGGTGTGCACCTGCACGTCAGCCTGCTCGACCTGAGCGGCCAGCCGATGTTGTACGACGCCGGCACCAGCAACGGCCTGTCGAGCATCGGTCAGCACTGGGCTGCCGGAGTCCTGCATTTTCTACCGGCGCTGTGCGCATTCACCGCGCCGACGCCGCTGTCCTACCAGCGTTTGCAGCCGCACCACTGGAGCGCGTCGTATGCGTGTCTGGGGCAGCAGAACCGTGAAGCGGCGCTGCGCATCTGCCCGACTGTGACCTTGGGCGGCAAGTCTGCCGCGCAGCAGTTCAACCTGGAATTCCGCGCCATGGACGCCACTGCCTCGCCGCATCTGGCCATGGCTGCGCTGCTGATTGCCGGGCGGCTGGGCATCGAACAGCGTCTGGCGCTGAACGCGGTTACCGATGAAATTCCCGATTCACTCAACGACGAGCAACGCAAGGCCCGGGGCATCGTCGCCCTGCCCGCCTCGCTGGCCCAGGCGCTGGATTGCCTGCGTGACAGTGCAGCCTTCAACGAATGGCTGCCCAAGCCGTTGCTCGACACTTATTACGCCCTGAAAACCGAGGAGCTGGCGCTGACGGAACAGCTCTCGCCCGCTGACCTGTGTGAGCACTATGCACGCCTGTACTGAATCCGCCGAGCTTGGGTTGTACACCCGCCCGGTCTACAACCTGAGCCGCGAGGACTCGACGAACCCGTTGATCCTCGTGTGCGAACACGCCAGTCGCTACATCCCCGACGCCCTGAACAATCTGGGCCTGGACGAGGCGGCCGCGCGCGAACATATCGCTTGGGACATCGGCGCGCTGCAACTGGCCGAACAGTTATCGGAACAGCTCGGCGCCACGTTGCTCAGCGCCAATTACTCACGGCTGCTGATCGACCTCAACCGCCCGCGCCATGCGCCGGACAGCATCCCGCTGCAGAGCGAGATCTACCCGATACCGGGCAATCGCGAGCTGGATGAGGCGACCCGCGAGTACCGGCGCCAGACGTTGTTCAAACCGTTTCACGCGCGCTTGCAGACCTTGATCGACGAGCGCATTGCCAAAGGTCTGCCGGTGCGGGTGGTCGGTGTTCACAGTTTCACCCCGGTGTATTACGGCCAGCCGCGACCACTGGAAGTCGGCGTGTTGTTCGGCCAGGCCCAGGACTATGCTCAGCGCCTGCTCGACGGGTTGCAAGCGCACCCGCTGAAAGTCGCGGGCAACCAGCCGTACAAAATTGATCCCTTGGGCGACATGACCGTGCCCGTGCACGGTGATGCCAGGGGCCTTGAGGCGGTGCTGATCGAGGTGCGCAATGATCTGCTGCGCAGTCCCGAAGCGGTTTCGCGCTGGGCAGGTTACCTCGCACCTTTGCTGTAAACGAAGGACCGATAAAACATAAACCGACCGATGGCTGACAAGGAGTTGCGCTTCATGGAAATTGAAGAATTCGGCTACAAGCAAGAGTTGAAACGTAGCCTGACGCTGACCGATCTGGTGGTGTACGGGATGATCTTCATGATTCCCATCGCCCCGTTCGGTGTGTATGGCTACGTCAACGCCGAAGCACCGGGGATGGTGCCGCTGGCGTACATCATCGGCATGGTCGCAATGCTGTTTACTGCATTGAGTTACGGCAGCATGGCCAAGGCCTTTCCGGTTGCCGGTTCCGTATATTCCTACGCGCAACGCGGGCTTAATCAACACGTCGGTTTCATCGCTGGCTGGCTGATGCTGCTCGATTACCTGCTGATTCCGCCGCTGCTGTATCTGTATTCAGCGATGGCGCTCAACCATTTGTACCCGGACATTCCCAAGGTCGGCTTCATCCTGGCGTTTCTGGTCAGCGCGACGTTCGTCAACCTGCGCGGCATCACCTTCACCGCGCGGATGAACATGCTGTTCCTGCTGGCACAACTGGTCGTGCTGGGCATCTTCCTGTTCTACGCCTGGAACGCCCTGCACAACGGTGGCGGTAACGGTGAGATGACGCTGGCGCCGCTGTATCACCCGCAAACCTTCAACTTCGCCCTGCTGATGCAAGCGGTGTCGATCGCCGTGCTGTCGTTCCTCGGCTTCGACGCGATCTCCACCCTCGCCGAAGAAATCAAGGAAGATCCGGGCCGCAGCGTCGGCAAGGCAGCGCTGATCACTCTGGCAGTAATGGGCACGATTTTCGTCGTACAAACGTGGATCGCCACCGATCTGGCAGCGGGCATGGGCTTCAAATCCGCCGACACCGCGTTTTATGAAATTGCCGAAATCGCCGCTGGCAGCTGGCTCGCGACCCTGACCGCCGTCGCCACGGCGCTGGCCTGGGGCGTTGCTGTAGCGATCACCTCGCAGGCCGCCGTCTCGCGCCTGCTGTTCGGCATGGCCCGCGACGGCAAGCTGCCGAAGGTGCTGGCCAAGGTCCACCCGAAACACAACACGCCGTACCTGAGTATTTATCTGGTGGCGGTATTGTCACTGCTGATCTGCTACCTGTTCATCGACGCGGTGGACATCCTCACCTCGCTGATCAACTTCGGCGCCCTCAGCGGTTTCATGCTGCTGCACCTGACGGTGATCAACCACTACTGGCGTCGGCAGAAGTCGGGGCAGTTTGTGCGCCATCTACTCTGCCCGGTGATCGGCTTCATCATCGTCGCCGCCATCATGTACAACATGGGCGTCGATGCGCAGAAACTAGGCCTGATCTGGATTGCCCTGGGCCTGGTGTACCTGTTCTTCCTCAACAAGCTCGGCGCCAGCACTGCGCTGCCCGATCCGAGCAAAGGCTGACAAGAAAAAGAGCGGCGTCTGACAACAAATCAGGCGACCGCCGATTCAATGCGTGGAAACCGACAGTGATAGTCAGGTTCGGCGAATGGGCCGACCTTTTGATACAGGAGTACATCCATGCTGGTCTTACGCCCAGTCGAGCAGAATGATCTGCCCCAGCTACAGCGCCTGGCCCGCGAGAGCCTGATCGGCGTGACCTCGCTGCCGGATGACAGCGAACACCTGCGCGAAAAAATCGCCGCGTCATGCGCGTCCTTCGATAGCGCCGCCCAGGCGCAGGGGCCGGAGAACTACTTCTTCGTGCTGGAAGATCTCGAACGCCGGCAATTGGTCGGCTGCTCGGAAATCCTTGCCACCGCCGGCTTCAAGGAGCCGTTCTACAGTCTGCGCAACCGCCACTTCACCAGCGCTTCGCGGGAATTGAACATCGAGCATGGCGTGCCGGCGTTGTCGCTGTGCCATGACCTCAGCGGGCATACCTTGCTACGAGGTTTCCACATTGACGCCACGCTGGTGCGTACGCCGTTTTCCGAACTGCTGTCGCGGGCGCGCCTGCTGTTCATTGCTGCGCATGCACAGCGGTTCTCCGAGGCGGTGATCACCGAAATCGTCGGCTATAGCGACGAGCAGGGTCATTCGCCATTCTGGGATGCGCTGGGCAAGCACTTCTTCGACCTGCCCTACGCCGAAGCCGAGCGTCTGTGCGGGTTGCAGAGCCGCACGTTCCTCGCCGAACTGATGCCGCAATATCCGATCTACGTGCCGATGCTGCCGCCTGCGGCGCAGGACTGCATCGGCCGCGTGCACCCGGACGGCCAGGAAGCCTTCGACATCCTCGCGCGGGAAGGCTTCGAAACCAACAGCTACATCGACCTGTTCGACGCCGGCCCGACCCTGTATGCGCGCACCGCGAACATTCGCTCGATCGCCGACAGCCAGACCGCCATTGTTCGCCAACAATTATCGACCGACGCCTGTGGCCGTTACCTGCTGAGCAACGACGCCCTGCATGACTACCGCGCGATCGTCACCGAACTCGACTATCACCCCGGTCAACCGCTGCCCCTGACACCCACCATCTGCGCGGCGCTGAAGGTCAGCGATGGCAGCTCGATACGGCTGGTCGCTCTGTGAGCCGCGTTAGCGATCCGCGCCTGAATCGGTCCGCCAAAGGAGTTGGAGCATGATTGTCCGTCCGGTAAAAGTCAGTGATCTTCCTGCCTTGATGACCCTCGTCGAACAGGCAGGGCCAGGTTTTACCACCCTTCCCGCCAATGAGGACCGCCTCGCACATCGAGTGCGTTGGGCACAGCGCGCATTCGCCGAACAGGTGGAGCGCGCCGATGCCGATTACCTGTTTGTCCTCGAGGATGATGAGCAGCGCGTGGTCGGTGTCAGCGCGATGGCCGGCGCCGTTGGCTTGCGCGAGCCCTGGTACAACTACCGGCTCGGCGTGACCGTCAGTTCGGCGCCGGACCTGGGCATTCAGCGGCAGATCCCGACATTGTTCCTCAACAACGAACTGACCGGCCAATCGGAGCTGTGCTCGCTGTTCCTGCGCCATGACCAGCGCAACGGCAGCAATGGCCGCCTGTTGTCGCTGGGTCGTCTGTTGTTCGTTGCCGAATTTCCGCACCTGTTTGGCGAGAAGATGATCGCCGAACTGCGCGGCAGTGCCGATGAAAACGGTTGCTCGCCGTTCTGGGACAGCCTCGGCCGGCACTTCTTCCAGATGGATTTCACCCATGCCGATCACTTGTCCGGCCTGGGCAACAAAGCCTTTATCGCCGAACTGATGCCGCGCCAGCCACTGTACACCTGCCTGCTCACCGAACAGGCGCAGGCGGCGATCGGCCAGACCCATCCAAACACCCAGCCGGCGTTGAAGATCCTTCAGGCCGAAGGTTTTACGCACAAAGGTTACATCGACATTTTCGACGGTGGCCCGGTTATCGAAGCGCCGATCCGCAGCATCCGCACGGTGCGCGACAGTCTCGAACTGACCCTGAGCCTCGGCACCCCCGACGAGCAGGCGCCGCTGTGGCTGATTCACAACCGCCGGCTGGAAAACTGCCGCATCACCGCGGCCCACGGTCGACTGGTGGGCAACAGCCTGGTGGTTGATCGTCTCACCGCCAAGCGCCTGCAACTTCAGCCGGGAAATTCGGTGCGCGCGGTGCTCCTGCCCCATCAACAGCAACATGCCGTGGCGGCCTGATATTTCCGGCACGGGAGATTAAACCTTTCAGCCGCCAGTCCTGCCGCGCAAATTCGTCATGATTCTTGACCCATTCGCGTGATAGCCTTTTCATTCTTCGGCGTTGACACCTTTGCTCAAGCCTTTCCATTCCTTATGTATTGGTGGAACTCGTATGACCAGGCTTTCCCATCAAGATTTGCGCCGCAATTTCCGTCAGCTGCTGGCCTCCGACACCTGCTACCACACGGCTTCGGTGTTCGACCCGATGTCGGCCCGTATCGCCGCTGACCTGGGTTTTGAAGTAGGTATCCTCGGCGGTTCCGTGGCCTCCCTGCAGGTGCTCGGCGCACCGGACTTCGCCCTGATCACCCTCAGCGAATTCGCCGAACAGGCCACGCGCATCGGTCGCGTCGCCCAATTGCCAGTGATCGCCGACGCCGATCACGGCTACGGCAATGCCCTCAACGTGATGCGCACCATCGTCGAACTGGAACGCGCCGGCGTCGCTGCACTGACCATCGAAGACACCCTGCTGCCCGCGCAATTCGGACGCAAATCCACCGACCTGATCACCGTAGCCGAAGGCGTCGGCAAGATCCGTGCGGCGCTGGAAGCCCGGGTCGACACCGAGATGGCGATCATCGCCCGCACCAATGCCGGCATTCTGCCGAACCAGGAAATCATCAGCCGCACCCGTCAATATCAGGCGGCGGGCGCTGACGGTATCTGCATGGTCGGCGTGCAGGACTTCGATCAGCTGGAACAAATCGCCGAGCACCTGACCGTGCCGCTGATGCTGGTCACCTACGGCAACCCGGCCCTGCGCGACGACAAACGCCTCGCCGAACTGGGCGTGCGCGTGACCATCGACGGCCACGGCGCCTACTTCGCCGCGATCAAGGCAACCTACGACAGCCTGCGCGAACAGCGGCAGATCTTCACGCAGGCCTCCGACCTGAGCGCGACCGAATTGACGCACACTTATACCCAACCGGAGGAATACATCCTCTGGGCCAAGGAGTACATGAGCGTCAAGGAGTGACGCAAACGCAGCTCCGGCCCCTTCGCGAGCAGGCTCGCTCCCACAGTTGAAATGCGATCCCCTGTGGGAGCGAGCCTGCTCGCGAAAGCGCTTTGCGCTATGCCGCTAAACCGCTGTCTTGTACCCCTCCTCCCGCTGCGCCGCCCGCGCCTGAATCACATTCAGAATCGCGCAGCCCTCGCGCATCAGCAGATGAACCGCGCTGGTCACCCGCGTCAGATCACAATCGGAAATGCCCTTGAGGTTGAGGCTGGCGAAAGTGTCAGCCAGATCACGCACGACCACAAACCGGTGCATCGCACAGGCGGCCATGTCGCTGAGTTCAGTGTGGGTATTGATGAAGAGCACCGGGGATTCGGCGTCGTAGGTGTCGATGGGGAGATAGCGCGGCATTACTTGGTCGGTCATAGAGTTCACTCCAAAAAGGTCAGGTTCTGTATTCGACCGGCCAAGATCGTCGCAGAGTTATCTGCGAACCGAGACTATAAGAGCCGCGCCCGACGGCCGCAACGAGAGCTTCTGTCGGACTTTTCGGTATTTTTTGTGCGCCGTCCTCGACTGCCACTTTTCCCACAAAAGCCCCTCACCCTAGCCCTCTCCCGGAGGGAGAAGGAACCGATTGGGGGATGCTCAGGATCTACGCCGACGTGAGAGATCGCGTTGAATGCGAATTTGAATTCAACTTGATCTGGCGGTTGCCACATGGACCACAAACAACGCGGTCAGTCCCCTCTCCCTCCGGGAGAGGGTTAGGGTGAGGGGCCGATTTCTCTGGCACCCCGCCCGGCCTCGTCACACCGCAAACCCCATCACCGCGGCTTCGCCAACTCCATGATCATCCGCGACAACAGATAAATTCGCGGCGCCACACTCGCCACTTCGGCATATTCCCCAGGCGTATGAATATTGCCGCCGACAATCCCGAAGCCATCCAGCGTCGGCGTCCCTACGCCTGCGGACAGACTGGCATCCGCCGCGCCACCACTGCCCTCCTCGGTCAGCTTGCGGCCAATCTCACCGTAAATCCCTTGGGCCATGGCCATCAGGCGATCCGACTCGGCCGTTTGTGGCATCGGCGGCAAACCGCGCTGCAAGGACGTTTTCACTTCGGTCTCGGCAATCAACTTGTCCTGCGACACCCGCGCCAGATCCTTCTCGATGCGATCAAATTCCTCCGGCACTGCCGCACGCACATCCGCCTTGGCCGTGGCCTGATCAGGAATCACGTTGGTGCGATCGCCGGCCTTGAGCACGGTGAAGTTGATGGTGGTTTTCTTCGCCTCATCGCCGAGCTTGCCCAGTTGCAGAATCTGGTGTGCCGCTTCCATCGCCGCGTTCCGTCCCAACTCTGGCGCGACGCCAGCGTGGGCGGCCTTGCCTTTGACTTCGACCAGCGCCGTCGCACTGCCCTTGCGCCACACCACCAGGCCATCGGCCGGGCGCCCCGGTTCGAGGTTGAGGGTGACGTCGTGTTGTTTGGCGGTTTTCTTGATCAGGTCGGTGGCGACATCCGAGCCGGTTTCTTCGCTAGCGTCCAGCAGGAAAGTGATCTGCGCGTAGTCTTTGAAGTCGAGGTTCTTCAGCACTTTAAGCGCGTAGATGCCGGCGACGATGCCGCCCTTGTCGTCCATCACCCCCGGCCCGTAGGCGCGGCCGTCCTTGATGTGGAATGGCCGTTCGGCGGCGGAGCCTTCCTTGAACACCGTGTCCATGTGCGCCATCAGGAGGATTTTCGCCTTGCCGGTGCCTTTGAGCGTGGCCAGCACGTGGTTGGATTTTTCCGGGGTGTTCGGCACCAGTTCGATAGTTGCGCCGATTTTTTTCAGCTCATCGATGGCGATGTCGCTGACCTGTTTCAGGCCCGGTTCATAACCTGAACCGGAGTCGATATTGACCAGCCGTTCCAGTAACTTCAGGGCTTCGGGCTGGTACTGCTCGGCATCGGCGAGCACTTGTTTATGCGGTTCGGCGCAAGCGTTTACGGCCGTGAGCGCGAGGGACAGACCGAGACTGGCGGCCAGCAGAGAGCGGGGAAATGAGAACGTCATGAAGCAGTCCTTGTTTCGTGTCGGGGGACTTCAACCGTAACCGACATCGGCGCGAGGCTCTATAGCGGATGCGACACTGATCTAACCGACAACACATACCCCGGTGGGAGCGAGCCTGCTCGCGAAGGCGTCGTGGCAAACCATATTGATACCGCCTGACCCAGCGCTTTCGCGAGCAGGCTCGCTCCCACAGGTATCAGCTCGCCCGTCAAACCGAATCCAGCAGCGCCTGCCTCGGCTTGTTGTCGCTGTTGCAGATCACCCGGTTGCGCCCACTGGCCTTGGCTTCGTACAACGCCTGATCGGCCTCATCCAGCCAACGCGTGGCGTCGGCATGGCTTGGGTCGTAGGCGGCCAGGCCAATGCTCAGACTGACCTTCAACGCCGGGTTCTGCTCGTAGCCCATCACCGCGAAACGCTCGCGCAAGGCTTCCATGGCCTGAGCCGCGTTGAAGAGTGGCAGTTCCGGCAGGATCACGCAGAACTCATCGCCGCCATAGCGACCGGCCACGTCCGTGGCGCGCAGATTTTGCTTGAGCAGTTTGCTCAACTGGCGCAGGACGATATCGCCAGCGACGTGGCCATAGGTGTCATTGATCGCCTTGAAGTGATCGATGTCGATCAAGGCTATTGCCGTGCCCTGCTGCTGGCGTTTGCAGCGCTGGAACGCGAGGTTCAGTTGATCCTTCCACGCGCCGTGATTGAGCAGGCCGGTCAGGCTGTCGGTGCGACTCAACGCCAACAGCTCGCGTTTGTGCCGACCGAGGGTCGAAGCCTGACGAAAGCAGATCCAGCCCAGCGCCAGCGGATACAGCAACAGCAATGGCAAACAGGCGTAGAGCTGCAGCGGCGTTGTTGGCGGAATGAACGCCGGCGCAAACACCACCAGCCCGACGCCGATGCCCAATAGCTGCGCCGCCGTGCCCGCCAGCAAAAACCGCCCGCCACCGATGGCGACGTTGTTCATCGCCATCATTGAAACCGTGGTAGCGCTGGGCAAGGGATTGAACTGCATGGCGGCGACCCAGAAGCCGCCCATGAATGCGTCGATCAGCAAATTGCGGTGTTCGGCGCGGTATGGAGTGTTCGAGCTTCGCGCCCATAGAAAGGCCAGATGCGGCCAGACCAGGCCATTGAACAGCATCAGGCCCCACACCCACAGCGGCGGATCGAGGGCATACATCGCCACGCTGACACACATCAGCCCGAGCAGCAGCCCGAACACCCGCGATCTGTAAAGCCTCCTGGCCAGTGAAAGTCCCTTTCCCCGCGTATTTCCCATAAGGGCCTCGACCGCGCGATGCATGGTTACATCCCGACAAGGATGTGTCCGGAGTCTATCAGGGCGCCGTTAAATAGCCATCACCGGCCAGCGGCCTGAATAGAGCGCTATCAGCACCGCACACGCGGCCCAGAGTTGGCTATAAATGAAAGAGGGGAAATGGAAAAACAACTATAAAAAGGGGGCACATGCATACCTACGCTGTGTTGATCATCGGCAGCGGTTTCGGCGGCCAGTGCGCGGCGGTCAACCTGCTCAAGGCCGGAATCGACGACTTTCGCATTCTCGAGCGACGCGACTTCTTCGGCGGCACCTGGTGCCAGAACACCTACCCCGGCGCAGCGGTAGACGTGCCGTCGCCGCTGTATTCGCTGTCATTTGCGCCCTACCGCTGGTCGCAGATGTTCGCCGAACAGGCGGAACTGCGTCGCTACACCGAACAGCTGATCGAGCAGTTCGGTTTACGCGAGCGCGTGGAACTGGGGGCCGATGTCGAGCGCGTCGAGTGGGACGAGGCGGAAAAACACTGGACGGTGCACACCCGCGCCAAAGGCATCTTTCACACGCAGTTTTTGATCAACGCCTCCGGGCCATTGAGTCAGCCGGTCATCCCCAACTTTCCTGGGATGGATCGCTTTCAAGGCAAGACTTTTCACACAAACAATTGGGATCACAGCTACGACTATCGCGGTAAACGCGTGGCGATCGTCGGCAGCGGTGCCAGCGCCGCCCAGGTGATTCCGGCGATTGCGCCACAAGTCGAACACCTGCATGTGTTCCAGCGCACGCCGCATTGGGTGCTGCCGCGTGCCGATCGCAAATTCGGCCGTTTCCAGCGCTGGCTGCTTGGCCTGAAACCGGCGTACAAGCTGCTGCGCTGGCTGATTTACTGGCAATTCGAAACCCGGGTGATCGCTTTCAAATACTCGAAACCGGCGATTCACCTGGTCCAGCAACATGCGCTGCGTTTTCTCAAACGTCAGGTTCCGGACCCGCTGCTGCGGCAGAAACTCACCCCGGACTTCACCATCGGCTGCAAACGCGTTTTGGTGTCCAGCACGTACTACCCGGCGCTGAGCCGCGCCAACGTCACGTTGCACAGTCGCGAGCACGGCATCGCTTCGATCGATGAAAGCGGGATCAACACCGTGGACGGCGAGCATCTCGATGTTGATCTGATCGTCTGGTCCACCGGTTACGACGCCACCGATGGGGTGATTTCCTACCCGGTCAGCGGCAAAAACGCGGTGCAACTCAGAGATGTCTGGGCCGAATACCCGCGCGCCTACCTCGGCACCAGCCTGCCGGATTTCCCCAATCTGTTTATTGTCACCGGGCCGAACACCGGCATTGGCCACACCTCGGCGCTGTTCATCATCGAATCGCAGATGAACTACATCCTCGACTGCATCTGCACCGTGCAGGCCAAAGGCCTGCGCAGCATCGAAGTACGTCATGACGCGGAACGTACCTACACTGCAATGATCCACCGGGAAATGCAGCGCACGGTGTGGAAGTCCGGCGGCTGTCACAGTTGGTACCAGAGCAAGAGCGGTCATGTGATCGCGATGTTTCCCGGCTTCAGTTTCAGCTATCACCTGCTGACCCGGGCGCTGAAACCGGCCGACCATATTTTGTCCTGAACACGTAAAAGGAAGACGTCGATGCTTTTGCTGTTTGTCGCACTTGCGGTTTTCGTGGCCTGGAGCTGGTTGAGTTACCCGGCGGTCGGCCATTGGCTGTACAACCTGGCCATGGCCAGCGAGGCCAAGTTGTACAAATTGCACAAGATCGAAGTGCCGATCGCCGAGATGACCGTGTCGACCTGGCAAGGCGGGCCGTACGAGGCGTCCAGCGCGATCCTCATGCTGCACGGCTTCAGCGCCGACAAAAACCTCTGGCTGCGCTGCGCCCGGCATTTCGTCCGTCAGTATCGGGTGATCATTCCGGATCTGGCCGGCCACGGTGAGACGGGCTTCAAGGCTGGCGGCGGTTACGACATTGCGGTTCAGGCCAAACGCATGATTCAACTGCTCGACGTCTGCGGCGTGGAGAAAGTCGACGTCATCGGCAACTCCATGGGCGGCTACATTGCCGCGTGGCTGGCGGCGACCTATCCGGAGCGAATCGCCTCGCTGGCGCTGATCGACCCGGCCGGCGTCACCGCACCGGAGCCCAGCGACATGGAGCGCCACCTGGCACGCGGGCACAATCCGTTCCTGATCAACTCCCGCGAAGAATTCCAGCGCTTCTACGCGATGACCATGGAGTCGCCGCCGTGGGTACCGAAGCTGGTGCTGGACGCCGTCGCCCAGCGCTATGAGCAACAACGTGACGAGCTCGAAGAAATCTTCCGCGACTTCCGCGCCAGCCCGCCGATGGAGCCGAAACTGGCCGAGATCAAATGTCCGGCGCTGCTGCTATGGGGGCGCAAGGATCGCCTGATCGACGTCAGCAGCGTGCCGGTGTGGAGCAAAGGCATCGCCAATCTCGAAGTGGATGTGTGGGATCACGTCGGGCACATGCCGATGGTCGAACAGCCGGGAAATACCGCGCGGCTGTACGGGGAATTTCTGGAACGACAGCGATGAACCTGGATATTCGCAATGCCCAAGGTTGCGCAACTGATCGTTCCCATGCTCTGCGTGGGAATGCCTCAGGGGACGCTCTGCGTCCAGTGACGCAGAGCGTCACGGGCTACATTCCCACGCAGAGCGTGGGAACGACCAGCGGAGACAGAAGGTTGGCGTTCCCATGAACATCCTCTACGACGAACGCCTCGACGGTCCGTTGCCCGAGGTGAACAAGGGCGAATTGCTCAAGGCCCTGCAACAAGCCCTGCCGGACCTGGACATCCTCTGGCGCGAAGATGAACTCAAACCCTACGAATGCGACGGCCTCTCCGCCTACCGCACCACGCCGATGCTGGTCGCCCTGCCCCGGCGTCTGGAGCAAGTGCAAAGCCTGCTGAAACTCTGCCATCAGAACAACGTGCCCGTGGTCGCGCGTGGTGCCGGTACGGGATTGTCCGGCGGTGCCCTGCCGCTGGAAAAAGGCCTGTTGCTGGTGATGGCGCGCTTCAACAGCATCCTGCACATCGACCCCGCTGCGCGTACCGCGCGGGTTCAGCCGGGGGTGCGCAATCTCGCCATCTCCCAAGCGGCGGCCCCGTTCGGCTTGTATTACGCACCGGATCCGTCATCGCAGATCGCCTGTTCGATCGGCGGCAACGTCGCGGAAAACGCTGGTGGCGTGCATTGCCTCAAGTACGGCCTGACCGTGCACAACGTGCTGAAAATCGAAGTGCTGACCATCGAGGGTGAACGCCTGACGCTGGGCTCCGAGGCGCTCGATTCAGCCGGTTTTGACCTGCTCGCCTTGTTCACCGGCTCCGAAGGTCTGCTGGGGATCATCACCGAAGTCACGGTGAAACTGCTGCCCAAACCGCAAGTCGCCAAGGTCCTGCTCGGCAGTTTCGATTCCGTGGGAAAGGCCGGTCGCGCCGTCGCCGAGATCATCGCCGCCGGGATCATTCCGGGTGGTCTGGAAATGATGGACAACCTGGCCATTCGCGCCGCCGAAGACTTTATCCACGCCGGTTACCCGGTCGACGCCGAGGCGATTCTGCTGTGCGAACTCGACGGCGTCGAAGCCGACGTGCACGACGATTGCCAGCGCGTACGGGAAGTCATGACAGCGGCCGGCGCCACCGAGGTGCGCCAGGCCCAGGACGAAGCCGAGCGCGTGCGTTTCTGGGCCGGGCGCAAAAACGCGTTTCCGGCGATCGGCCGGTTGTCGCCGGATTATTACTGCATGGACGGCACCATCCCGCGCCGCGAATTGCCCGCTGTGCTGCAAGGCATTTCGGGTCTTGGCGAAGAATATGGCTTGCGCGTGGCCAACGTATTCCATGCCGGCGACGGCAACATGCATCCGCTGATTCTGTTCGACGCCAACCAGCCAGGCGAACTGCATCGGGCCGAGGCACTGGGCGGCAAGATCCTCGAATTGTGCGTGAAAGTCGGCGGCAGCATCACCGGCGAGCACGGCGTCGGTCGCGAGAAAATCAATCAGATGTGCGCGCAGTTCAACAGCGACGAGTTACTGCTGTTTCATGCGGTGAAAGCCGCGTTCGATCCGCAGGGCTTGCTCAATCCTGGCAAGAACATTCCGACCCTGCACCGTTGCGCCGAATTTGGAGCGATGCACATTCACGCCGGGCAACTGCCCTTCCCCGACCTGGAGCGATTCTGATGGCTGATTTCGATGCCGCCAACGTCCTGCTCGATCAGGTCAACGCCGCGCGGGCGAATGCCACGCCGCTGAAGATTCAGGGCGGCAACAGCAAGGCCTTTCTCGGCCGCGAGGTGGCCGGCGAAGTGCTCGACACCCGCGCCCATCGCGGCATCGTCCAGTACGACCCGACCGAACTGGTGGTCACCGCACGTGCCGGCACGCCGTTGTCCGAGCTGCTCGCGGCGCTGGATGACGCCGGGCAAATGTTGCCCTGCGAACCGCCATCCTTTGCCGACAGCGCCACGGTCGGCGGCATGGTCGCCACGGGACTGTCCGGACCTCGCCGGCCGTGGTCCGGCTCGGTACGCGACTTCGTTCTCGGCACGCGGGTGATCACCGGCCTCGGTCAGCATCTGCGCTTCGGTGGCGAAGTGATGAAAAACGTCGCCGGTTATGACCTGTCGCGGCTAATGGCCGGCAGTTTCGGTTGCCTCGGCGTGCTCACCGAAGTGTCGCTGAAAGTCCTGCCGAAACCACGCCAGTGCCTGAGCATTCGCCTCGATATCGACTGCGCTCGGGCCTTGAGCAGACTTGCCGAATGGGGCCAGCAACCGCTGCCGATCAGCGCCGCGTGCCACGATGGCCGGAGCCTGTACCTGCGTCTGGAAGGTGGCGAAGGTTCGGTGACGGCGGCGCATCAACGCCTCGGCGGCGAGCCGCTGGATTCGGTTTTCTGGCGCGACCTCAACGAACAGCGCCTGAGTTTTTTCGACGAAGGCTTGCCGCTGTGGCGCCTGTCATTGCCGAACAATCTCGGCCCGCTCGAGTTGCCCGGCGAGCAACTGATCGATTGGGCCGGTGCGCAACGCTGGGTGAAATCCGAAAGCCCTCAGATTCACGCACTCGCCCATTCCTTGGGCGGCCATGCAACGTGCTTTACCCACGGTGCCACCGACTCGCCGTTTCAACCCTTGGCGCCAACCCTGCTGCGCTACCACCGGCAACTCAAGGCGCAACTCGACCCGCAAGGGCTGTTCAACCCCGGGCGAATGTACGCGGAGGTCTAGCCATGCAAACCACCCTCAGCGAGCAATCGCGGCAACTGCCCCGCGCCGCCGAAGCGGAAAAGATCCTGCGCACCTGCGTACATTGCGGTTTCTGCAACGCGACGTGTCCGACGTATCAATTGCTCGGCGATGAACTCGATGGCCCGCGCGGGCGCATTTACCTGATCAAGCAAGTGCTGGAAGGCGCACCGGCAACCGAGCAGACGCAACTGCATCTGGATCGTTGCCTGTCGTGCCGCAACTGCGAAACCACCTGCCCATCCGGGGTCGATTATCACAACCTGCTCGACATCGGCCGTGCGGTGGTCGACAGCGCGGTGCCACGCCCCGCCGCCCAGCGCTTGCTGCGGGAAGGCTTGCGCGCGTTGGCGCCCAATCCCGGGTTGTTCAAAGGCTTGCTGCGCATGGGCGCGACCTTTCGGCCACTGCTGCCGCGCCTGCTGGAAAGCAAACTGCCGCAGCGCTTGGGTGTTATGGGGTCGCGCCCTGCTCCTCGGCATGCGCGCCGGATGTTGTTGCTCGAAGGCTGCGTGCAACCGGGCCTGTCGCCGAACACCAATGACGCGACGGCGCGAGTGCTCGATCGCTTGGGCATCAGCGTCACCCCGGTGAGCGAGGCCGGTTGCTGCGGCGCTCTCGACTATCACCTCGACGCTCAGGGCAAAGGTCTCGACCGCGCTCGACAGAACATCGACGCCTGGTGGCCGCATCTGCAGAACGGCGCCGAAGCCATCGTGCAGACGGCCAGCGGTTGTGGCGCCTTCATCAAGGATTACGGGCATTTGCTTGCGGACGATCCGATCTACGCCTCGAAAGCCCGGCGGATCAGCGAAATGACTCGGGATCTGGTGCAAATCATCGCCGAGGAACCGCTGGAGCAAGTGTGCGCCGCCAGCGAACGACGCATCGCCGTGCATTGCCCGTGCACTTTGCAGCACGCACTGAAACTCGGCGGCGCCGTGGAAACAGTGCTGACCCGACTTGGCTTCAACCTCACACCAGTGCCGGACGGCCATTTGTGCTGCGGCTCGGCGGGCACTTACTCGCTGACCCAACCGGTGCTGGCGCGGCAACTGCGCGATCAGCGCCTCAACGCCCTGGAAAGCGGCCGACCGGAGTTGATCGTCACTTCCAATGTGGGCTGTCAGAGCCATCTGGCCAGCGCCGGGCGCACGCCGGTCAGACACTGGATCGAACTGGTGGATCAGTCGTTGGCAGAATGAAGTTCGTAGGATTCTTCGTTTGCCCGCGTGGGCGAAGGCTGCGATCTTTTCCGGCATCCATTTCGTCACCGTGGCAGGAATTTTTTTCATGACCGTGCAGCCGTTCGTCAGCCCCGACCTGATCCGCCAACGCTTCTCCCGAGCGATGTCCGACATGTACCGCGAAGAGGTGCCGCTGTACGGCGCGTTGATGGAACTGGTGGAAAAAACCAATCGCGAAGTGCTGGCACGTCAGCCTGACATTCTCGTACAGCTCAAGCGCACCGGCGAAATCGAACGCCTGGACATGGAACGCCACGGCGCCATTCGCGTCGGCACCGCGAGCGAACTGGCCACCCTCGCCCGCCTGTTCGCGGTGATGGGCATGCAACCGGTGGGTTATTACGACCTGACCCCGGCCGGTGTGCCGGTGCATTCAACGGCGTTTCGCGCGGTGCATGAAGAGGCGCTGCAGGTCAGCCCGTTTCGCGTGTTTACCTCGTTGCTGCGCCTGGAGCTGATTGAAGATCCTGAATTGCGTTCGTTTGCCGAGTCGGTACTGGCCCGTCGTTCGATTTTTACTGAAGAGGCGTTGCGCCTGATTGAACAGGCGGAAACGGCGGGCGGACTGAATGAAGCGGAGGCCGTGGAATTCGTCCGACAGGCACTGGAGACTTTTCGCTGGCACCACAGCGCTACCGTCAGCGCTGCGCAATACCAGAAACTCAGCGCTCAGCACCGCTTGGTCGCCGACGTCGTCGCATTCAAAGGCCCGCACATCAACCACCTGACGCCACGTACGCTGGACATCGACACCGTGCAGCAACAGATGCCTGCCCATGGCATCACACCAAAAGCGGTAATCGAAGGCCCACCGCGCCGCAACTGCCCGATCCTGCTGCGCCAGACCAGTTTCAAGGCGCTGGACGAGCCGATCGCCTTCACCGATCAGCCCGAAACCCGTGGCAGCCACAGCGCGCGTTTCGGCGAAATCGAACAGCGTGGCGCCGCCCTCACGCCCAAGGGTCGCGCGCTGTATGACCGCTTGTTGAATGCCGCTCGCGATGAATTGGGCGACTTCCCTAACGAAGCCAATGCCGCACGCTACGACGCGCTGATGACTCAGCACTTTGCCGAATTTCCTGACAGCATCGAGGGCATGCGCGAACAGGGGCTGGCGTACTTTCGTTATTTCGCTACGGAAAAGGGCTTGGCCGCTGAAGGACTTGGTGAGTCGTCCCTGGAGGACTTGCTGCGCGATGGCTATGTGAAAGCGGAGCCGCTGGTGTACGAAGATTTCCTGCCGGTGAGCGCAGCGGGGATTTTTCAGTCGAACCTTGGCGATTCTGCGCAGACGCATTACGCCGAACATTCCAATCGCCAGGCTTTCGAACAGGCGCTGGGGCGTTCGACTATTGATGAGTTGGGGTTGTACGCGGAGACGCAACGGCGGTCGATTGCGGAATGTGTCGAGGTGCTACGGATCAAACGGCTCTGACGATTCGGCCTTGGAAACAAGGCGGCTTTTGAAACTGGAAACCGTGGGCGGACAGCATGCGGGTCAATGAACTGCAACGTTTTCGTGTCAATGACGAAGAAGTGATGGATGGCGCCTGATATCCTCTGCACCAGGATTCAAAGCCCAGCGCTTTCAAGGACGTTCATGACCATGCAGAATATCGTGCGTTACTGGCACGCCGTCGAGTTGCTGCAACCCCAGGCAGCGCCCCAGCTGAAGAAGCGCGAAAGCGATTATCAGCCTTACTACCAGGATATCCCTCTTACCGCCAAGGTTCTGCCGTGGATGCCGACGAATCCTCTGGCCAGGGAAAATCTTCCGGAAAAACGCGCATGGAGTCACACGCTCTACGCTCACCTCTACGACAATCTGGTTGTAACCCGCCGGCTGGCCGAGTTGTACGGCGCTGATCAAGGGTACAAAGAGCCGCAACGGCGCACGTCAGCGCTGTTCTCGCTCAAGTTCAATCAGGAAGGCATGATGCTGATCGACAGCCTTGTTCTGTCCAGTGAGGCATGGTTTGTCGGTTGCGCCATCAATCATCAGGACTGGACACGCGGCTTCGACGAAACTCAAAAGTTTCTCCGCGAACAGGCCAACAGCCACTTCAGTGGTGTAGCGCAGGCTGATGATCTTCGCAGCATGACTGACTATGTGCGCAAGGTGCTGGGGGTCGATGAATTCTTCTCCGATCAACCGCGCATGCATCGCTTCCGCTCAGCAGCGATCAATCCGAACAAACCCGAACAGGAAGACGATCCACTCAACAGCTTTTTGCTGGAGGATCTCTGCGACGTTGCCGATGCGCTGGCGCGTGGCAAAACCAGCGAGGCGTTGGCTCGTTACCTCAGCCATCACGCCCCGGAAGAGCGCCAGCATCTGGATCAGGCAGATGCTGATCCGGCTCTTATCAATCGCCTCGCGCCGTCACAATATGCCGCAGGATGCTGGCCTGCCGAACGACATCTAGGGCTGGTGCACTCCCAACAACTGGCAGTCAACAGCCTGTTGCACGAGCTCAGTTTCAAGGCCGGCATCATGGGGGTCAACGGTCCTCCCGGCACCGGAAAGACTACCTTGCTGCGTGATCTGATTGCCGCGGTGGTGACGCAGCGCGCCGACGTACTGGCGTCGTTCGACAGGGCTTCGCAGGCCTTTACCAAGGATGGACGCGAAGTTGCCAATGACGCTGGACATAATCGGTCTGCCTATACACTCGATGCGCGATTGCTCGGGTTCGAAATGGTCGTGGCCTCGTCCAATAACGGTGCCGTGGAAAACGTCACTCTCGAGTTGCCTCAGCAGGACAGGATCGATCCTTCGTGGCGGCCCGATGCGGATTACTTCAGCGAATTGGCCAGCCTGACAAGTGGCAAACCCGCCTGGGGCATGATCTCGGCAGCGCTGGGAAGCAAGGCTAAACGCACGCTGTTTGTTGATCGCTTTTATTACGGAAAACGTCCACCCAAAGATAAAACAGGCGCACCGCTGGAATCGTCAGAACAGCAAACGCCGGATTTGAACGAAGACGAAGCGTTGCACAGCGAAAATCCCTTGCTCGACAGCGCTGAGGTCGATGCCGCCGAAGCAAATGACAAGCCCTCTCCAAAGGGCATGCGCGACTGGTTGTTCGAACAGGCCGCGCACATGAAATCGCTTACATCAACTGAAAAAGCCGCTCTCTGGCGAGAATCTGTCCAGCAATATCAGAACGCGAAGAGCGCCGAACAGGCGTTGCGTGCGCAAGTCAGTGACATCACCTCGCATATCGAGGCTGTGAACAGCGCCAGAGCGCAGATCCTGAAATCCACCCAGCAACGTCATACCCATCTGGTTGAGCGCCGCCGCCTTGATGAGGAGCAGGCCTTGCTGGAAGTTCGCCAACTCACCCCGGCACGGGAACAGTTGCAGCTGCAACTGCAACGCCTTGAAACGCATCTGACACTGAAACCAGGTTTTCTCGCCAACCTGTTCAGCTTGTGGGGCGCGCAGCGCCAATGGTTAGCTCGACAACAGATGCTCGTCAGCGCTCACGCTCTGGCAAAGGATGCCTACGACAGCATTCAACGTCTGATGCAGCGAATCAGCAGTCAGCTCAGCGAACTCGACCTGCAACTGGCCGCTGATCAAGAGCAGGTCGACCAAGCCGAGCGTGACGCTCGCCATCAGGTGGAAAAGGCTCGCAGCGTTGCTCAGACCGGTAAAGCAAGGCATGTGCTAGCGTGGCTTGACCATGGCGCAATGGGTCGAGGCAGTGAGATCGAGCTGCTGGAACCCTGGATCGTCGAAGGCTGGCGTCAGGCCCGGAGCAAGGTGTTCATCGAAGCACTCAAGCTCCACCAGACCTTTTTCAGGATCGAGGCATCACGTCTGGGTGGCAATCTGGGTTTTATTACCAGTTTGCTGACTGGCAGTCGTTACGGCGGAGTGTCTCAAGCGGTCATGCGTTCGGCATGGGCGTCTTTGTTCATGGTAGTACCGGTGCTCAGCAGCACGTTTGCTTCGTTCGCTCGGTCTTTTGGCAGCCTTGGGTGCGGCGAGATCGGCTGGCTGTTGGTGGACGAAGCGGGTCAGGCTACTCCGCAAGCCGCAACAGGCGCACTGTGGCGCGCTCAGCGCGCCGTACTGGTCGGTGATCCGCTTCAGCTCGAACCTATCGTGACCGTTTCAGACGCGGTGCTCGAACATATGCGCACACGCTATCAGGTCGACGCTCACTGGCTACCCAATCGCCAGTCAGCTCAGACGCTTGCCGATCAAGCCACTCGATGGGGCCGGATGGCCGGTCCAAAAGGGCAAAAATGCTGGGTCGGCCTGCCATTGGTTGTGCACCGCCGTTGCGACAAACCCATGTTCGACCTGGCTAACCGCATCGCGTACGACGGGGCCATGATCTACGGCACTCTTGCTCCTGCTGCCGATAAGGAAACGCCAGCGCGCCTGCTGACCGGCTGGGTCCATGCAAGCGGTCAGTCAAGCGGCAACTGGGTCGACAATGAAGGACTGGAGCTCGATCGTTTGCTGGGCTTACTCGATGCCAGTGGAGTACCGTCGGACAGTATTGCCGTCATTACACCTTTTCAAGACGTGCGGAATCATCTCAAAGACCGTCTGCCTGGCAAAATTGTGCGAGGCACCATTCACACCATGCAGGGAAAAGAAGCTGCGGTAATCATTCTGGTTCTGGGTGGCAGCAGCGACAATCCAGGTGCCCGGGAATGGGCCGTTTCAAAACCCAATCTGCTTAACGTCGCCGTCACCCGCGCGAGACGACGCCTGTATGTAATCGGCGATCGTAATGACTGGCGACAGCGCAAATTGTTCTGCGATGTCATGGAGCTGTTGCCAGCTCTGCCTTCAATAACGAACGAGATGTTTGCCTGAGCAACAGGCTTGGCGATCATTGCCACCTCGATGCCCAACTGCGCAAGAAGTTGCGCAGTTGGTCGTAATATTTCACCGGGTAAATCCTCTGCAGCTCAAGCGGCGCAAGGCCTGCAGCCAAGTGCGCAAGAAGTTGCGCAGTACTGCGCAACTTCTTGCGCACTTTCTCCCGACTTTTCCGCTGAAACTCGCCCCGAATGGTCACCAACCAACGTGGCGCCCCCGCCGTCCGGGCACCGCGCAAAACCTGGCACGCTCCTTGATAACACTCAGTCACCCACCGGGCGATTTCGCCTCCGGGCACCCTAACTTTATCCGCAAGGAGAGCACCCCATGGCAACACCAGCGTACATGTCGGTTACCGGCGAAAAACAAGGCCTGATCACTGCCGGCGCTTTCACCGCCGACTCCGTTGGCAACACCTACCAGGAAGGCCACGAAGACCAGGTCATGGTTCAGGCTTTCACCCACGACGTGATCATCCCGCGTGACCCGCAATCCGGTCAGCCAACAGGTCAGCGCGTTCACAAGCCAGTTGTGATCACCAAGGTCTACGACAAGGCGTCGCCACTGCTGCAAGCAGCTCTGACTTCCGGCGAGCGCATGAGCGAAATCGTTATCCAGTGGTACCGCACTTCGGCTCAAGGCACCCAAGAGCACTACTACACCACCAAACTGGAAGACGCGATCATCGTCGCCATCAACAACAAAATGCACAACTGCCAGGATCCAGGCAACGCGCACTTCACCCACCTGGAAGAAGTGCAGTTCACCTACCGCAAAATCACCTGGACCCACGAAGTATCCGGTACTTCGGGTTCCGATGACTGGCGTGCTCCAGTCGTTTAATTACGGCTGACCGTTACACGCATCGGCCAGCTCTGCTGGTCGATGTTGTTTACGCCCCTCCAGAATTTCGCGTACGTTGAGCCGCTTTTTTTGCGGCCGTCGACGGGCGCCGCTGTACAGCACGAGGAACAAGGGATGTTCGCGCCGGCCAATGAAACCCACTTTGCCCTGACCATCGAAGGGCTTTCCGCCGACTTTCAGGTGTTTACCCTCACCGGCCGGGAAGCCATCAGCCAGCCTTTTGTCTTTGAGGTGGAGCTGGTCAGTGAGCAGCCGTCGCTGGACCTCGAAACCCTGCTGCACAAACCAGCCTTTCTGCAGCTGTCGCCTGACGGCAGCGGCATCCATGGCCAGATCTACCGCGCCGCGCAAGGCGATTCCGGCAAGCGCCTGACCCGTTATTCGGTGACCTTGCGCCCGCAACTGGCGTACTTGGCGCACCGCATCAACCAGCGCATCTTCCAGAACCTCAGCGTGCCGAAAATCATCGGCCAAGTGCTGGAAGAGCACGGCATCCAAGGCAACGCCTACGAATTCAAGACCGGCTCGATCTATCCCGAGCGCATCTACTGCGTGCAATACGACGAGTCGGATCTGCACTTCATCCAGCGCCTGTGCGAGGAAGAAGGCATTCACTTCCACTTCCAGCAC
This sequence comes from Pseudomonas triticicola, assembly GCF_019145375.1. Taxonomy (NCBI): domain Bacteria; kingdom Pseudomonadati; phylum Pseudomonadota; class Gammaproteobacteria; order Pseudomonadales; family Pseudomonadaceae; genus Pseudomonas; species Pseudomonas triticicola. The sequence goes on from NZ_JAHSTX010000001.1 coordinate 2,271,723, forward strand.
AGCGCCAACGCGCACAAGTTGGTGTTCGGCGACGACCAGACGGTGTTCCCGAAACTCAAGCCTGTGCCCTATCAGCAAGACTCCGGCATGGTCGCCAGCAACCCGGTGATCAAGCGTTTCGACCTGCGCCTGGAAACCCGCACCAGCCGCACCACCCGCCGCGACTACGACTTCGAAAAACCGCGCCTGACCCTGGAAAGCGAAAACCGTGGCGACGCCCTGCCCGACCTCGAAGACTACGATTACCCGGGCCGTTTCATCGACCGCGAGCGCGGCAAGCACCTGGCCAACCGCGCCCTCGAACGCCATCGCAGCGACTTCCAATTGGCCGAAGGCAAGAGTGATCAGCCACTGCTGGTCAGCGGCCATTTCCTCGCCCTGACCGAACACCCGAAAGCCAAGTGGAACGACCTCTGGCTGCTCACCGAAGTCCTGCACGAAGGCAAACAGCCGCAAGTGCTCGAAGAGTCGGTGACCAGCGACACCACCGCGCTGAAAGACGATTTCCACCAGGGCTACCGCAACCGCTTCCAGGCCACGCCATGGGACGTGCCGAACCGGCCACCGCTGCGCCACCCGAAACCGCGCATCCTCGGCAGCCAGAGCGCGGTGGTCACCGGCCCGAAAGGCGAAGAAATCCACTGCGACGAATACGGCCGCGTCAAAGTCCAGTTCCACTGGGACCGCGAAGGCCAGGCCGACGACAAGACCAGCTGCTGGCTGCGCGTCTCCAGCGCCTGGGCCGGCGCCCAGTACGGCGGCATCGCCATCCCGCGCATCGGCATGGAAGTGCTGGTCACCTTCCTTGAAGGCGATACTGATCAACCGCTGATCAGCGGCTGCCTGTACCACAAGGAAAACACCGTCCCCTATCCACTGCCGGCGAACAAGACCCGCAGCACCTTCAAGACCCTGAGCTCCATGGGCGGTGGCGGCTACAACGAACTGCGCATCGAAGACAAAAAAGGTCAGGAACAGATCTACCTGCACGCCCAGCGCGACTGGGACGAAAATATCGAGCACGACCAGAAAATCCGCGTCGGCAACGAACGCCACGACACCGTCGAGCAAAACAGCTACAGCGAATTCAAGGCCGAAGAACACCACACCGTCTACGCCGACCGCAAAGTCGAGGCGCGCGCTAACGATCATCTCACCGTGGGCGTCAACCAGCACATCAAGATCGGCACCGGCCAGTTCATCGACGCCGGCCAGGAAATCCACCTGAGCAGCGGCATGAAAGTGGTGATGGAAGCCGGCGCCGAACTCACGCTGGTCGGCGGCGGCAGCTTCCTCAAGATCGATGCCGGCGGCGTAACCATGAGCGGGCCGGTGATCAACATGAACTCCGGTGGCAGCCCCGGCGTTGGCACGGGCGCCGCGCCATTGATGCCCGGCATCCTCAAACAGGCCGACGCCGACAAGGCCGGCCAGGTCCTGACCCCGGCACAGATCAACACCCTCAAACGTAACGCGCCGTTCTGCGAAGAATGCGAAAAATGCAAGGCAGGTGCCTGTGCCATCTGAACGAATCACCCCCAAGGACTGGCTGGCGCAACAGCCGCTGCAAAGCGGCGAGCGCCTGTACCTGATCGTCAGCGCGGCCAGCGATGCCGACGCCCTGAAAACCCTATACCTCACCGAACCCACTGCCCAACTCATCCCGATCTGGGGCGGCACGCCCTACTCCACCTGGCAACCGGTGATGCCCTACCTCACCGAACTCAAAGCCAACTCCGCTTTCCTGCCCTGGATCGCCGAAACCGACGCCCTCGACTGGGGCTGGCTGGGGGTGTCGCGTTCAGAGCCGAACGAAGTGTTTGAACATTTACGCAGCCTGACGCAGGTGAAAATGCCGGATGGCACCGAGGTGTTTTTCCGGTTTTGGGATGGGCGGCATATTTATCCGATTCTGCGGGGGCTTGGGGAGAAGGCTGGAGAAGTGCTGCCGGTGTTTGAGCGGTATCTGATTAATGGTCAGGCGCTGGAGGTGGGGTCGAGGGTGGTGCCGAAGGTGCGGGACTGGCCGTGGTGGGAGGTGCCGAAGGGGTTGTTGGAGGGGTTGAGCAAGGACAATCCGGCGACGCTGGTCAGCAACCTGATGCAGTGGCTGGAAGAAGACCGCCCGGACCTCTACACCGCATGGCCCGAGAACAATCTGAAGCTGAAAATCACCCGCTTCGTGCGCCGCCCGGATGCGCCGCAAAATCTTAAAGAAGCATTGATAAACCACCTGATTCTGGAGCAAGGCTGATGGATCGCGTTGCCTTTGTTGACAACCAACTGAACACCTTCAAGGACAGTCTGAAGCTGTATCAGGAACAAACAAAAACCTGGTACGCACAGGCTCTCGACAAGGGTAGCCGTGCCGCGGACATGCCGTCCTTGTTGGGCATGGAGCGTGTCATCAAGGCGGGCAACACCAGTAAAACGGTGAGCATGACCGACGGTAACTTCACCTCGAACGTGGCTCAATGTCCGCTCAAAGGTCCGTTGCTGATCGAGAGCAAATTCGAATCGGTTTACGACATTCCCGTCGGCGATATCGAAGTCGAAATCGTGGCCGTGGACGGTGGTGCTGTCAGCAAGGTCAAACTCGACGCCCAAGGCAAAGCCGCATGGACCGGCGGTGTGCCCGGCAAGTTCTACACGATTCGCGTCCATAACGAAGTGACCCCGGCGCAGATCGACGCCCTCTTCAGTTCTTACAGCGGCGTGACTGCGGAGCTCGAAGGTTTCCTGCGCAAGGAATGGGCCGGCTTCAAACCGCAATGGTCGAATCTTTCAACCTCCGGCACAGCCATGGCCATCGGCAACGGCATTCTTGAAGGTGGCTGGGAAGCGATCAAGGGTGTATGGGACGGTATCAGTCTCGTGCTCGATATCCTCCAGGACCCAGGAAAATTTGCGAAAGATCTCGGCGCTGGCGCAGACGAGCTGATCAAAGTCGCCAAAAGCTCGCCGGACATCATGAAAAAGGCCATGTTGCTGGCCAGTGACGAAGCGGCTTTGTTTTTGCTGGTGCGCAGTGCGGTGATCTGGCTGGCGGGCTTGCCGCCGATGAAGATGGCGGGCGATGTAGCGAAGATGACCACGGCCATTGTCGTAGGCATTGCGATCGACATCGTGATCGGCGTGGTATTGACCATCGCGGCCGAAGGTACCGGCGTCATCTACCTTGCGGCCCGACTGAAGAAGTACGGAGAGCTTGTCATCAAGGCCGTGATCGGCTTCGTGAAGTCGGTGTTCAAGATCATCAACGGCTTTATGGAGTATGTCGCCAAGTACACCGCAGTGGCGGCCCGAGGGGTGACGGCGAAGGTCAGGAACGGGATTTCCGAGTTGCGTTTTGATGGGAAGCGTGTGACCACCGTCGAAACCCCGAAAACCCGGCACGATGCCCCTGCACAATCCAAGACCCCAGATGAAAAAAGCGCAACTTGCGCAAAGAACACTTGCACTAACGGCTGCCCGGTCTCCATGGTCACTGGCGAAGAGCTACTGACGCTGACCGATGGAGAGCTCGGAGGGCCTGCACCCTTTAGCTGGACTCGTCTCTATCGGACCAGCGCAGCGGAAATCGATTGTGGGCTGGGTTTTGGCTGGAGCCACGCGTTAGCCCAACGGATAGAAATCAACGCCGATGAAGTGGTATGGACTGATCATGAAAACCGGGTGATCACCTTCCCACTTCCAAGCATCCAACGCCCGGCGATAACCAATAGCCTCTCGGAAGCAGCCATCTTCATCGGGGACGATCCTTCAGAACTTATTCTCACTCAGGCTGGCGAGCATGCTCAGTTCTATCACTTCCGCTACGATTGCAAAGGCGCAACACTGATAGCCATCAGTGACAAATACGACAACCGCCTTCATGTCACGCGCGATATTCACGGTCGGATCAAACGTATCGACAATGGTGCCGGTCGTGCCCTGCTGTTGCGCTACGACCGTAAACACATTGTGGCAGTCGACTATCAACAGTTCACACCCGCAGACAATCTGGAAGATGTATGGACCACTGTCCAGACGATCATCAGTTATGCCTACGATTCGCAACATCGCTTGATTGAAGCGAAAAACGCCGCCGGAGAAGCCGAGCGTTACGCCTATAACGATCAAAACGTCATTCTCGAGCGCCGTTTAGCCGGAGGTGCCAGGTTCTATTGGGAATGGGAAAAAGAGGGCAAATCTGCACGCTGTATTCATCACTGGGCGAACTTCTCGCAGATGGATACTCGCTATGTTTGGGATGATAAAGGAAGCGTTACTGTCACGAACGCAGACGGTAGCGAAGAGATATACACCCACGACGACCAGGCCCGACTGGTTGCTCAAATTGATCCGGACGGAGCCGAAAATCTCAAAGCATATGACGATAAGGGACGCTTGGTTGCAGAGCAAAATCCGCTCGGAGCTATCACCGAATACCGATACAACGAATCAGGGCATCTGGTCGCGGTCATACCTCCAGAAGACGAACCAACGGGCTATGAATATAGCCGTGGGTTCGTAAGTAAGGTCGTTCGCGGTAAAGCAGTCTGGAAATATCAGCGCAATAATCAAGGCGATATCACCCAGCAGACAGATCCGGACGGCAACACCACCTACTACAGCTATGACCGTCGGGGGCGTTTGCAGGAAATCGGCCTGCCCGATGGCAGCCGGCACCAGTTGGGCTGGAATAGTCTCGGCCAGCTACTGGAAGAGCGCCTGCCTGGTGGTAGTCAGCGCAAATACCGTTACGACGCACTCGGCCGGCAGATCACACGTCAGGACGAAAACGGTGCCATCACGCACTTCCAATGGGATGCCGCGAATCGCCTGGCACAAATTACTTTGCCCGGTGGAGCAACACGGGCATTTACATACAACGCATACGGTCGAGTCACCGCCGAACGCGACGAGCTCGGCCGTATCACCCGCTACGAATACGCTGACAACCTGCACCTCGTCAGCCGCCGCATCAACCCCGACGGCAGCCAACTGCGCTATCGCTACGACAACTCGCGCCTGCTGCTCACTGAAATCGAAAACGAGCGCGGCGAGCACTACCACCTTGATTACTACGCCAACGGTCTGATTCAACAAGAAACCGGTTTCGACGGCCGCCGCACCGCATACGAGTACGACCTCAACGGCCAACTGCTGAAGAAAACCGAGTTCGGTGACGACGGTAGTGAACTGGTCACCGAATACCAGCGTGATGCCGCAGGCCGCTTGCTGGTCAAGACGCTGCCCGATGGTGACGAGATTCATTACAGCTACGATGCGCTCGGTCGCCTTGTCAATGTCGATGACGGCCATTGGCCGCTCGCCTATAAATACGATTTGCAAGACCGACTCATCGAAGAACACCAGGGCTGGGGCACTCTGCGCTACGAATACGACTGCGTTGGCCAGCTCAAGTACTGCCGTTTGCCCGATGGCAGCAAACTCGATTACCGCTACCAACCTGGCGGGCAACTCAGCAGCATCGACCTCAACGGCTCGCGGCTGACCAGCCACCAATTCAGCGCTGGTCGCGAACAACAACGCCAACAAGGGTTGCTGCTCAGCCAATACCAATACGATGAACAGGGCCGCCTGCAAGCGCACAGCGTGAGCCAGCGGGACAAACACCTGTTCCAGCGCCGCTACCAATACGACGCCAACGGCAACCTCGCCGGCATCGACGACAGCCGCAAAGGCAATCGCAGCTATCACTACGACCCGCTGGATCGCCTGATCAGCGTCCGCGGCGCCATGCCTGAGAGCTTCGCCCATGACCCGGCAGGCAACCTCCTCGGACAAAATGAACTACCTGCGGCGAACCTCGCCAACGTCAAAGGCAACCGCCTGCTGATGCAAGGCGACCGCCATTACGATTACGACGCCTACGGCAACCTGATCCGCGAACGCCGTGGCACCGGCCAAAAGCTCGTCACTGAATACAATTACGACTGTCAGCACCGCCTGATCGGCGTCAGCCTGCCAGGCGGCAGCACAGCATCCTACAAATACGATGCCTTCGGCCGCCGCATCGAGAAAACCGTCGACGGCCACACCATTGAATTCCTCTGGCAAGGCGAGCGCCTCATCGCTGAAAGCGCAGAGAACCGCTATCGCAGCTACATCTACGAACCGGGCAGTTTCCGCCCTTTGGCCATGCTTGATGGAGAGGGCCCGCTTAGAGCGGCACCCTTCTACTACCAACTCGACCACCTCGGAACGCCGCAGGAACTAACCGACTACAGCGGCGAGATCATGTGGTCGGCGAAATACCGCGCCTACGGCAACCTCGCGGCGCTGGATGTGAGCGAAATCGATAATCCGCTGCGTTTTCAAGGGCAGTATTTCGACGCCGAGACAGGGTTACATTACAACCGCCACCGCTACTACAATCCGAGGACTGGCCGGTTCTTGACGCCGGATCCGATCAAGCTTGCGGGTGGGTTGAATAGCTACCAGTACGTGCCTAACCCTACGGGGTGGGTGGATCCCCTAGGGTTGAATACTTGTCCAGGCGGAGATAAATGCGTTCCGGGGCAAGGCGCTGAAATACCTGAAGGAAAAGCCAGGGTAAGCGATGGAGCCCCGCCTCCTCCCGACGTTCAATGGACAAATCATGGCAATAAACATGTGGCGCCTAAGGCTCCTTGGCCATCTGTTGTAAAATCGACCGCTAATGGAGGTGCAGCTAAATATCTACCCGGCACGGACATTGAAGCGTTAGAACGGCACGCGTTTGCAAATGGTCAAGATGTTAACAACGGAAAACCATGGAAAGTAATTGACATGGGAAAAACCATAGGCGCCAATGACGGAAAAGAAACTCAGTACATGAGAGTGGAGTTAAGTGCAAACACAATACATGGGCATCCAATATCAGAAGAATCGTTTAGAAAACTAACGAAAAAGAAGAAATGATTTATGAATCTTGAAAACATAAAAAAACTTGGTGGCAAGATAACTTTTGACGAAATATCCAGCCTAGTCGGATCGGATATTTCGCTCATTACAGATGAATTAAGGGAGGATCTTTTGCAAGCGCTACTCCCGCACGAGCAAACAATAGACATTGGTTGGTATCCCGAATTCAGTGAACAAGGCGCCTTCAGAATCTCATTAATCGCAAATCAAAATTGGGCATCGCCTATATACACCGAAACGGCCAAAACCTGGGCCGATCTTGAAAAAGCGTTAGATCATACATTGAATAAAGTAAAAATTTAATGGATCGACGAGCGCGCGTTGACTAGCCAGCGTCGACGACGGTCGTTAGCCTTTCGCCTATAAATATGACTTGCAGACCAACTCATCGAGGAACACCAAGTCTGGGGCTCCTTGCGCTACGAATACGACAGCGTCGGCCAACTTAGCCACTGCCGTCTGCCGGATGGCTGCACGCTCGATTACCGTCATTTGTCCGGTGGACGCCTGAGCAGCATCGACCTCAATGGCTCACGCCTGACCAGCCACCAATTCAATGCAGGCCGCGAGCAACAGCGCCAACAAGGCTTGCTGCTTAGCCAATACCAATACGATGAACAGGGCCGACTACAGGCCCACAGCGTCAGCCAACGGGACAAACACCTGTTCCAGCGTCGCTACAACTACGATGCCAACGGCAATCTCGCCGGCAACGAGGACAGTCGCAAAGGCAACCGCAGCTATCACTACGACCCGCTGGATCGCCTGATCAGCGTACGCGGTGCAATGCCTGAGAGCTTCGCTCACGACCCCGCAGGCAACCTGCTCAGCCAAAATGAACTGCCTGCGGCGAACCTCGCCAACGTCAAAGGCAATCGCCTGCTGATGCAAGGCGACCGCCACTACGACTATGACGCCCACGGAAATCTGATCCGCGAAAGTCGCGGCACCGGCCAGAAGCTTGTCACTGAGTACCGCTACGACTGCCAACACCGCCTGATCGGCGTCAGCCTGCCAGGCGGCAGCACCGCATCCTACAAATACGATGCCTTCGGCCGCCGCATCGAGAAAACTGTCGACGGCCACACCACTGAATTCCTCTGGCAAGGCGAACGCCTGATCGCCGAAAGCGCAGAAAATCGCTATCGCAGCTACATCTACGAACCGGGCAGCTTCCGCCCGTTGGCCATGCTCGATGGAGAGGGCCCGCTTAGAGCGGCACCCTTCTACTACCAACTCGACCACCTCGGCACGCCGCAGGAACTGACCGACTACAGCGGCGAAATCATGTGGTCGGCGAAGTACCGTGCCTACGGCAACCTCGCGGCACTGGATGTCAGCGAAATCGATAATCCACTGCGCTTCCAAGGTCAGTATTTCGACGCCGAGACAGGCTTATATTACAACCGTCACCGCTACTACAATCCGGGAACTGGACGGTTTTTGACGCCCGATCCGATCAAGCTTGCGGGTGGGTTGAATAGCTACCAGTACGTGACGAACCCTACGGGGTGGGTGGATCCGTTGGGGCTGAACGGGTGCCCGCCAGATGGAGATGGAAAAGGAAGTCCAACGACAACGACTGGAAATGCAAAGGTCGATACCAAAGAACCGCTTCCACCGGATGTGGACTGGTCAAGTCCTAGCGTCAAAAGAGCCTCTGCACAACTTGACCAAGGCGCTAAGGACGTTACGGTAAACAGTCGAGCGGAAGCTGAAGAATTGTTTAGAGAAAAATATGTAGGGCAAGGATATAGAAATGCTGAAGAATTTAACTCCGTAACAGCGAAGGATTACTTCCAAACACCTCAAGGAAAAGAATCCTATTACCACTGGGATGACACTCCAGTGTCTGATATTGAAACTCGGAAGGTTTACATGGCCAATCACAGCCCTACCGACCCACATGCTGCCATGCCACTTTTACAACTGCACCCTAAAGACGGAAAAGTAATTCGAATCTACTGGCCAAACTCATTTGCAGGTCAAAAATGACAGAACAAAAGAAAATTCCTCGGAGTGTATGGCATGGACTCGACGGAGCGAGCTACGACAACATTGCACAGGAACTCCCCTCAGAAGACCCATTGCTACGAAGATGGGCCTCAATATATGCAATTTACAAGTACAAATTTTCGAACGACCCATATCAATATTATGAATTTATTCACAAATCAAAAAATTCAAAATATGCATTAATAATATTCACTATACCTAGCGAGATAATCGATACAAACGATGGCATTGACGATCGCGACATCAACATTTCCGACCTACACACAATGAATTCTGAAGAGGAGATCTATACAACCCTAGGAAAACTAGGAATAGACTCAGAATCATTCACACCTCCATGGCGGTGCGAATACCCGCTTTAATAATGATCGATGGGCGGCATTGAATTAAATCTAGACTGCTTTTGGATTTTGATCGGTGACTGCCTATCGCGGGCAACTCAGCAGCGGCGACCTCAACGGCTCGCGCCTGACCAGCCAACAGTTCAGCGCCGGTCGCGAGCAACAACGCCAACAAGGCTTGCTGCTCAGCCAATACCAATACGATGAACAAGTACAACTGCATGCTCACAGCGTCAGTCAGCGGGACAAATACCTGTTCCAGCGTCGCTACAACTACGACGCCAACGGCAACCTCGCCGGTATTAACGACAGCCGCAAAGGCAGCCGCAGCTTTCACTACGATCCACTGGATCGGCTGATCAGCGTACGCGGCGCTATGCCGGAGAGCTTCGCCCATGACCCGGCAGGCAACCTCCTCGGCCAGAATGACCTGCCCGCAGCCAACCTCGCCGACGTATAAGGTAATCGCCTGCTGATGCAAGGCGACCGCCACTACGACTACCACGCCTACGGCAACCTGATCCGCGAACGTCGCGGCACCGGCCAAAGGCTCGTCACCGAATACCGCTACGATTGCCAACACCGCTTGATCGGCGTCAGCCTCCCAGGCGGCAGCACCGCAACCTACAAATACGACGCCTTTGGCCGCCGCATCGAGAAAACCGTCGACGGCCACACCACTGAATTCCTCTGGCAAGGCGAACGCCTGATCGCCGAAAGCGCTGAGAACCGCTACCGCAGCTACATTTACGAACCGGGCACCTTCCGCCCGTTGGCCATGCTCGACGGCGAAGGCCCTCTAAAAGCGGCGCCGTTCTACTACCAACTCGACCACCTAGGGACCCCGCAAGAACTGACCGACTACAGCGGCGAAATCATGTGGTCGGCGAAGTACCGCGCCTATGGCAACCTCGCCGCGCTGGACGTCAGCGAAATCGATAACCCGCTGCGCTTCCAGGGTCAGTATTTCGACGCAGAAACGGGGTTACATTACAACCGCCACCGCTACTACAATCCGGGAACTGGACGGTTCTTGACGCCGGATCCGATCAAGCTTGCGGGTGGGTTGAACAGCTACCAGTACGTGCCTAACCCTACGGGGTGGGTGGATCCTTTAGGGTTGAATACTTGTCCTGGAGGCGAAAACTGTACGCCTAGCATCGGCGCTGATGATTCCGCTATAAAACCAAAAGTAGATGAAGGCGACCAAAAAGCGCCCGAAACAGGGGGAGCTGCCCGCGCGGCTCTATATTCCGCGAATTGGCCTAAAGCAAACTTAAACAGTGCCGTTGAAAAATTCGCTGGAAGCAATCCAATAGTCAGCACTACGGACAAGGGCAAAAGAATATATAAAAACCCCCAAAACGGGATAGAAGTGGTTGAAGACATGAACGGAAATTATTTCAGAATTTATGATCCTTCCTTGCCTGGAAAGCGTAAGTATTTAAACCTTGAAGGAATTATTCCGAGCAATAAAACGCTTCCAAACGGTAAGCAAGCCGGAAGAACACAAAGCGAATATAACGAAGTCACGCACTTCAACAAGGAACCATAAAAAATGAAAACAATTTCAGTACCCTTATCTAGAGATGCAATGCATCGCTTGGACTTGGATGAATGCATACCCGGCGACTTAGAAGAGCTATCAGTCTCAGAAGAAGAATTTCTAGCCCTTTCAAAAACGGGGGTACTTGAGGAAATAAACTCGACGCTGAGCAAACTCATCGATGAATATGAAGACGAAAGCATACAAGGACAAACCGAATTAGAATCAGCTCTCAAGATATTTCAAAAATTATTCGCCACTACAAATTCCGACACACTAAGGAAGATCATACATCTCAACGAAATGGCGATGAAATACGATACAGGTATGTTTTTTTACTTCTAATCCTCATACTTGACGGTGAAAGCCAATTAAAGCTACGTCGTTCCACAACAAGCTCGGCTACCTAGCACGCCGCAGGAACTTCTCGACTACAATAGCGAATAATGTAGTCGGCGAAGTACCGCGCCTACGACAACCTCGCAGCGCTGGATGTCAGCGAAATCGATAATCCGCTGCGTTTTCAAGGGCAGTATTTCGACGCCGAGACAGGCTTACATTACAACCGCCACCGCTACTACAATCCGGGAACTGGACGGTTCTTGACGCCGGATCCGATCAAGCTTGCGGGTGGGTTGAATAGCTACCAGTACGTGCCTAACCCTACGGGGTGGGTGGATCCGTTGGGGCTGAACAGCACTAATTGCCCGAAAAAGATTGATACAAGCGAGTACCAAACGCGTAAAGATCTACGAACAGATATTTATGATGCGAAACGTCCAGAAGGTAGGCATGCGACAAAGCACACAAATGCACAATCGGCAGAACAAGCGAAATCGCTAAGTCTAGGCCAAGGCACCAGAGACGGAAAACCTGAGGCCTCCTATCTTCCCGATATCGCTAATAATGTGAGCGGATTTGAGAAACAAGCAGCGTACTCAGCAGTGCGCGATGGAAATGTATTTGATCACGGCGGCTCAAGATATATGTTCTATAGATCAGAAACTCCAGTCGGCTACAACAATGGAGAACTGACAAACTGGGTCAGGATAGAGCTATGCAAAGCCGGCGAGCCTGTCATCCATAGTTTCCAGCCGCCCCTGAACAGGTAAAAAAATATATGGGCAATGTGAAATGAGACCAAAACTAGAGCACAAGCTTCACCCTATACGCGTGCCAAGCGGTGGGACGATAACAATCAACAACCTATTTGAAGTCGAGCTTACACCTGATACAAGTGAATGGTTCTCCAGCTCGGTTTTGATTGGTGGAGTCCGCCGAAGCACTGGGCACTGTTTTGATTCTAGAGTGGAGCCGGAAGGTGATCCCGAAGGGTATTTTGTAATTGACTTTCTAACAATTGAATATGACCATAAAGGGAAACCGATAAAAAATTCAGAAATTTTCCTTGGAGAATTCAGAACCAAGAGCAAACTTGAATTTATCGAGAAAATCGAATCCTTTATGTTGGAAGTGTAAAAAACTTAGAAAAATGGAGGCAAATTTATTTTTTAAGCACTGAAATAAGTCTGTCCCCATTTGTCGTCCCAGTAAACAATGCCGATGGCAGCGAAGAAGTCTACACCCACGATGACAAGGCTCGACTCGTCGCCAAGGTCGATCCGGATGGATCCCTCCTGAGGGTGTTCCGACGCGTTACAACTACTTCAACGGTTAACTTATTGATGTGTAGCGCGGCAAGGCCCGCTGGAAATACGAACGCAACCGCCAAGGCGATATTACCCAACAAACCGATCCTGACGGCAACGAGACCTTCTACAGCTATGACCGTAAGGGACGCTTGCTGGAGATCCGTCACTCCGACGGCAGTCGTCATCAACTGGGCTGGAACAACCTCGGCCAGTTGTTGGAAAAGCGCCTGCCAGACGGCGGGCAACGAAAATACCGCTAAGATGCGCTCGGCCGGCAAATCACTCGCCAGGATGAATTCGGAGCGATCACCCAATACCAATGGGATGCCGTCGACCGCCTCACTCAGGTCACCCTGCCCGGCGGCGCCACACGTGCGTTTACCTACAACCCGTATAGCCGCGTCACTGCCGAACGCGACGAGCTCGGCCGTATCACCCGCTACGAATACGCCGACAACCTGCACCTCGTCAGCCGCCGCATCAATCCCGACGGCAGCCAACTGCGCTACCGCTACGACAATTCGCAACTCAACCTCACCGAGATCGAAAACGAGCGCGGCGAACGCTACCAACTAGATTACTACCCGAACGGCCTGATCCAGCAGGAAACCGGCTTCGACGGCCGCCGCACCGCGTACGAGTACGACCTGAACGGCCAACTGCTGAAGAAAACCGAGTTCGGCGACGACGGTAGCGAACTGGTTACCGAATACCAGCGCGATGCCGCAGGCCGTTTGCTGGTCAAGACGCTGCCCGATGGCGAAGAGATTCATTACAGCTACGACGCACTCGGTCGCCTGGTAAACGTCGACGACGGCCATTGGCCGCTCGCTTATGAATACGACGTGCAAGATCGCTTGATCACCGAACATCAGGGCTGGGGCACCACGCGTTACGCTTACGACAAAGTCGGTCAGCTCAGCCACTGCCGTCTGCCCGATGGCTGCACGCTCGATTACCGTCATTTGTCCGGTGGACGCCTGAGCAGCATCGACCTCAATGGCTCACGCCTGACCAGCCACCAATTCAATGCAGGCCGCGAGCAACAGCGCCAACAAGGCTTGCTGCTTAGCCAATACCAATACGATGAACAGGGCCGACTACAGGCCCACAGCGTCAGCCAACGGGACAAACACCTGTTCCAGCGTCGCTACAACTACGATGCCAACGGCAATCTCGCCGGCAACGAGGACAGTCGCAAAGGCAACCGCAGCTATCACTACGACCCGCTGGATCGCCTGATCAGCGTACGCGGTGCAATGCCTGAGAGCTTCGCTCACGACCCCGCAGGCAACCTGCTCAGCCAAAATGAACTGCCTGCGGCGAACCTCGCCAACGTCAAAGGCAATCGCCTGCTGATGCAAGGCGACCGCCACTACGACTATGACGCCCACGGAAATCTGATCCGCGAAAGTCGCGGCAACGGCCAAAAGCTCGTCACCGAATACCGCTACGACTGCCAACACCGCCTGATCGGCGTCAGCCTGCCGGGTGGCAGCACCGCAAGCTACAAATACGACGCCTTTGGCCGCCGCATCGAGAAAACCGTCGACGGCCATACCACTGAATTTCTATGGCAAGGCGAGCGATTGATCGCCGAAAGCGCAGAAAATCGTTATCGCAGCTATATCTACGAACCGGGCAGCTTCCGCCCGTTGGCCATGCTCGACGGCGAAGGCCCATTAAAAGCGGCTCCCTTCTACTACCAACTCGACCACCTCGGCACTCCGCAAGAGCTCACCGACTACAGCGGCGAAATCATGTGGTCCGCGAGGTACCGAGCGTACGGCAACCTCGCTGCGCTGGATGTCAGCGAAATCGATAATCCGCTGCGCTTCCAAGGTCAGTATTTCGACGCGGAGACAGGCTTACATTACAACCGTCACCGCTACTACAATCCGGGAACTGGACGGTTTTTGACGCCCGATCCGATCAAGCTTGCGGGTGGGTTGAATAGCTACCAGTACGTGACGAACCCTACGGGGTGGGTGGATCCGTTGGGGCTGAACGGGTGCCCGCCAGATGGAGATGGAAAAGGAAGTCCAACGACAACGACTGGAAATGCAAAGGTCGATACCAAAGAACCGCTTCCACCGGATGTGGACTGGTCAAGTCCTAGCGTCAAAAGAGCCTCTGCACAACTTGACCAAGGCGCTAAGGACGTTACGGTAAACAGTCGAGCGGAAGCTGAAGAATTGTTTAGAGAAAAATATGTAGGGCAAGGATATAGAAATGCTGAAGAATTTAACTCCGTAACAGCGAAGGATTACTTCCAAACACCTCAAGGAAAAGAATCCTATTACCACTGGGATGACACTCCAGTGTCTGATATTGAAACTCGGAAGGTTTACATGGCCAATCACAGCCCTACCGACCCACATGCTGCCATGCCACTTTTACAACTGCACCCTAAAGACGGAAAAGTAATTCGAATCTACTGGCCAAACTCATTTGCAGGTCAAAAATGACAGAACAAAAGAAAATTCCTCGGAGTGTATGGCATGGACTCGACGGAGCGAGCTACGACAACATTGCACAGGAACTCCCCTCAGAAGACCCATTGCTACGAAGATGGGCCTCAATATATGCAATTTACAAGTACAAATTTTCGAACGACCCATATCAATATTATGAATTTATTCACAAATCAAAAAATTCAAAATATGCATTAATAATATTCACTATACCTAGCGAGATAATCGATACAAACGATGGCATTGACGATCGCGACATCAACATTTCCGACCTACACACAATGAATTCTGAAGAGGAGATCTATACAACCCTAGGAAAACTAGGAATAGACTCAGAATCATTCACACCTCCATGGCGGTGCGAATACCCGCTTTAATAATGATCGATGGGCGGCATTGAATTAAATCTAGACTGCTTTTGGATTTTGATCGGTGACTGCCTATCGCGGGCAACTCAGCAGCGGCGACCTCAACGGCTCGCGCCTGACCAGCCAACAGTTCAGCGCCGGTCGCGAGCAACAACGCCAACAAGGCTTGCTGCTCAGCCAATACCAATACGATGAACAAGTACAACTGCATGCTCACAGCGTCAGTCAGCGGGACAAATACCTGTTCCAGCGTCGCTACAACTACGACGCCAACGGCAACCTCGCCGGTATTAACGACAGCCGCAAAGGCAGCCGCAGCTTTCACTACGATCCACTGGATCGGCTGATCAGCGTACGCGGCGCTATGCCGGAGAGCTTCGCCCATGACCCGGCAGGCAACCTCCTCGGCCAGAATGACCTGCCCGCAGCCAACCTCGCCGACGTATAAGGTAATCGCCTGCTGATGCAAGGCGACCGCCACTACGACTACCACGCCTACGGCAACCTGATCCGCGAACGTCGCGGCACCGGCCAAAGGCTCGTCACCGAATACCGCTACGATTGCCAACACCGCTTGATCGGCGTCAGCCTCCCAGGCGGCAGCACCGCAACCTACAAATACGACGCCTTTGGCCGCCGCATCGAGAAAACCGTCGACGGCCACACCACTGAATTCCTCTGGCAAAGCGAGCGCCTCATCGCTGAAATCGCAGAGAACCGCTATCGCAGCTACATCTACGAACCGGGCAGTTTCCGCCCTTTGGCAATGTTCGGACGGCGAAGGCCCGTTGAAAGCCGTCTCGTCTACTACCAACTCAAGCACCTCGTTTCCCCTCAAGGGCTTATCTGCTACACCGGCAAGATCATGTGGTCGTGAAGTACCCGGCCTACGATAATCTCACGACGCTGCACTCAGCGAACTCGCTAGCTCGGTAGCATCGCCAGAAGAAAATTAAACCAGGGAATTTGAGACTGAAGCCCAAATGAATACCCGTCAGATAACGCTTGCCAATCGATGGACCGCAACCTTTCACAACATCGGCGAGTTTCGCATGGGCGTCGAGGGCTGGAGCTTGCTTCTACAGGGGCCGGATAACCAGACGATCAAATACTTCGCAGATCAGATTGTTCTAGCGAACGACGAGGACGGCACCCAAGCCAACACCTGCATCCTGCTCTCGATCGATGGTGTTTACGGCTATTTGCGTACGGCCGTACACGGCGACTGGGTGATCGATTTTGCGCGAGGGATGATTGCCCCTCATCGAGTAACGATTCGCCATCATCACGACGCTTACGACGAAAGCCTTGCACTATACGAACAGCCGGCCTTCAAACGTGCGCGCCAGTACATCAGTGTTGTCGGAAAACACATCTATCTGACTTTTCCGCTAACCAGCGATGCGGATTTTCCCAAGGTATGGGACGCATACCTGGCAATCCGCAAACGCCAACTGGATGAGCTTTACTTCGGAACCTGACAAACGCATGGAGAGGTCCGGCAGTCATCTCTAACCATATACATCGTCATATTCCCGTAGGTTTAATCCTTCCAAATTAAGTTTCACCTAAGCTTCCCCCGCTAGCATCCCGGCTCATCAACCTGTCGTCTTGAGCCGTGGATGAGTCCCCCCGACATGAAAGCCTTTGATCTACCTATCCAACCGCATCCCAACTTCAGCCTCGTCCTGGTCAATTACAAAACCCCGGACATTACCCGCATGTGTCTGGAGCTGTTGCGCGAGCATGTACAGGCGCAGGGCATCGCAGTGTGGGTGGTGGACAACGATTCGGCGGATGCCAGCCTTGATTATTTGCGTTCGCTGGACTGGATCAATCTGATCGAGCGGCCGTCGCCGGGCAAGGAAATGGGGCATATTGCCCATGGCAAGGCGCTGGATCTGGCCTTGGCGAAAGTTGAGACCGATTACCTGTTTCTGCTGCACACCGACACCTTTGTCTACGACATGGAAGTGTTTGCGATGATGATGCGCGAATGCACGAAAAGTGCGGACATGGCGGCGGTCGGTTGTGTTGAGCAACTTGATCGTGGGTTACTGCGTGATACCTGGCGTTTAATTTCGCGATTCTGCAAACATCATGTTCGTCGGCTCAAAGTTCATCTTGGCCTGCGTTCGAAACCGCCACGCCCGTATAAAGAAACCCATTTGAAAAGTTTCTGCACGCTGTGGAATGCGCGTTTGATGAAGTCGCTCGGATTGCACTTCTGCATGGATGAGAAGGTGCCGGGTTACACGCTTCAGGATCGAATGGTCGGGTTGGGCTATGGCGTCAGGTTCCTCTCGCCGCGGACGATCTTCCGCTATCTGGATCACATCCAGGCCGGCACCGTCGCGGCGACAGGCACGTATGGCAAGGATCATCGCCGGACAAAAATGTACCAGCAGACCCTCAAACGCTTGCAGGGGCAGCGCGGCAAAGCCGGCATGCAAGTTTCGACTTGATCGAAAGCAAACAAAAAGGGCGACTGCAAAGTCGCCCTTTTTTGTTTGCAGATTCTGTATACAACTTTTGCAATTAGTGGAGTTCGCCCAGTGTAATGGCCTGGCAATCCATGCACCGGTAAAGAGCCCTGACACTGGGCGAACGCCGAGGATTTTAATTCAAACAAGTGGACATGTCGTCATGGGCAAACATGAAATTTTTGAACTGAAAAGTTAAAAACTGTGTTTTACCGATTTTCCCCGAGAATTGTCTTACAAAAACTTTATATGATTGCTCTCATACATAAAGTTGTACAAGAGCAATAAACCTGTAGAGCTAATACTCAACTATCGTGCTGGCTGGTCACTTTCAAGATATCGGTATAAGTGACAATAACGCTCTGCCCTATTTTCAGATCCTTCAACTTGGCCTGAATCTCCGGCTTCTTCACATCGAGCGTCTTCGATTGTCCGGATGGATTTTGGAGGGTGACCTGATTGGTCTTCAAATCGATTTTGCTGATTTTCAGCTGCACCTGAACCTGACGATAAGCCTCGCCGCCAGGGTTATCGCTGCCCGGGGCCTTGCGCAGTTCGCCGGTGCGCTCGGTGGTGCCTGGCAGACCTTTATCCACATCTGTATCGAGATAAGCGGCGACAGATCGCTGCACCTCGATCTTCACCAAGTCTCCCATTTTTAGGTTGGCGAGGTTTTTCGCTTTGTCGCTGAGCTGAACGTGGACCTGACGTCCCTCGGGGCCTTCCAGCACGACCTGGTGATTGGCCGGGTCGACGGCGAGCACTTTGGTGGTAACGGAATCGGCCTCAACGACGGCGGATAACGGAATGTCGGCAGCCAGAGCGCCGAAACTCGTGACAGAAAGCAGCGTTGCGAGGGTGATGGCCTTGGCCAGAGCGTCGAGCTTCATATGCATTACTTTCCCTGTGATGAAATGGCGTCGCCCGCTGCCGAATCGACTTCAGCGACGGGCGTGCCAGTGAGCATAGACGCTGTTCAAGGCTTGACTTGGGTTTGTGGCCCTCGGGTATGTGGCTTGGCGGTCTCCTGCGCAGTGGATTCGCCGCTTGGTGTGCCTTTGCCGCTGACCTGCCGCTGCTTGGGATCGGTTGGGCGCAGGGCATCGTTATCGCGTTCGGTTTCGCCGGCCGGGCGTGGTTCGTCGGGATTGTCGTTCTGGTTGATGGTGGTATTCATGGCAGAAGTCCTCAGGCTTCGGGATCGTCGAGTTCGCGGGCGACGTTGACCTCGGGTGACTGCTTGTGCAGATCGTCGGCTTTGGCGCGGAGCAACTGCCATTGCTCAAGATCGATCGCGCCTTGGCCGAGCAGGTCATCGGCGATGCGCTGCAGATCGAAATAGTGGGCGTCGGGCGATTGCTGCCAAAGCGTCTGATCGTCGAACAGGCGTTGCCAGGTATTGAGGTCTGGGAGTTGCACGTCGTCGCTCATGGGTGAGTCCGAAAATGGCGGGTTTCTGGGTAGAGCGGAGAGCGCTGGTGAGAGTTCCAGTCAGTTAACTCAGCGGTCACAGCGCTGACGCTTTCGCGAGCAGGCTCGCTCCCACAGGGAGCCTGCGTCTGCCGTCAATACCCGGTCATTTCCAGATAGCCTTGGCCAGGATGGCTGCCGTCAATCTTCACCGGACCTTCCCAATACGGAATACGCAAATCCATCCACGCATTGCGATTGAGCGCATCAACGCTGATATCGAGTTGCTTGTCGGGAATGCGGATCGACCATTTCACCGGCATCGGTCGATCAGCCACCTTGGCCGTATCCTGAGGAACGAGGCTGATCTGCTCGCTGTGCAATGTCTGAATCTGCCCGTCAGCGGCGATCCAGGTGCCGGTCAGATAAGGCGCGCCGTCCTTCTGCCGCATGCGGTAAAGCATCACATGTTCGCCACTGTCCAGATGCAGCGAGAACCAGTCCCAGCCAGTTTGATTGGCGGTGAGTGGCTGACTGCTCCACTCGCGATCGAGCCATGCCGGGCCGCTGACGGTGTAGGTCTGGCCGTCGATCTGCAGCGTACCGCTGGCCTGGAAAAACGGCTGGCTGTAGTAATACGAGGCCTGACCTTCTTCGGATTTCTGGCTGAAACCGTTGTCGCCTTGCAGCACCAGCGGGCGGCTGGAGGTGAGGCGCAGTTGATAAGCGAAATTCTTGTCACGAGCACTGAGTTGCATATCGCGCAACGGATCCTGCGCCTGACTGGCAAACATCCAGTCATCGATCCACGCTTCGAACGGCGCCAGGCGCACGCCGGCCTGGCCTACTCCGCCCCGGGCGTAGCGCTCGGCGGCGTGGTGCACCGAGCGCGAAGTGACTGCCGCATGGCCCAGCCAGATCGTTTGGTTGCCCCAACCGGCCTGCTCAGCGACGGGTTTCAGGGCGCTACGGAACAGCGTCCATTGTACGCCAAAATCATTGCCCTGCTGATCCTTGAGATTGGCGGTGACGTACCACCACTCGATGCGAAAACCATCATGCGCGCCATGATCGGCGGGGAAGCTGAACACCCGACCGGGCACCACCGGGGTGAAGGATTGCGCCTGATCGCCCATGCCGGCAAAGCCCTTTTCCTCAGGTGCAGGCTGATCGCAGCCACCGAGCAGCAGTGCAATCATCAGCACGAGCCAATTAGTCCTCATGGGCAAACGTCCTCAGCAAGTCCGCCGGTTGCGTGCGGTACAGCGAATACAGCGGCCATGCCGAAGCCAACAGAGTCGCCAGCAAGGCCAGGCCCATCAGTTGCAACAACTGCAACGGAAACACCCGCAACGGCAGGCGCCAGCCGAATGCCTGCACGTTGATCACCGCATCCAGGCACCATGCCAAAGCAATGCCCAGCGGCAGCGCCAACAGCAACGTCAATACGGCGAGCAGCCAGGTCTGGCCGAGGTTGAGCAGCATCAATTGTTTGCGCGTCACGCCCAGCGCCCACAGCGGTGCGAGTTGACTGAGACGACTCTGGCTCTGGGTCAGCAGACTGATGAACAGCGCCACCCCAGCCACGGCCAAGGTCAGGCTGTTCAACGCCGCCGTCGCGGCAAAGGTGCGTTCGAAGACTTGCACCGACCAGCCCTTGAGCCGCGCCTGATCGACGATGCGGTTGTCATCCAGCGCAAAACGCGCCTGCAAGGCGTTGAGCAGCGCCGGAGTCTGTGCTGGATCGATACGCAAATTGAAGCGGTTCGGCGTGAGTTGCGGCCAGCCGCGCAGCAGGTGCTCACTGCTGATCAGCACGTGCCCCTTCGGATTGCCGTAGTCGGCGTAGATGCCGACGATGCGCGGCGACCATGTGCCGTTCGGCGTGGGAATGTTCAGATGCTCGCCCGGCTTCAACTTCAGGCGACGCGCCAGTTGTTCGCTGAGCATCACCGCATCATCCGTGGCCAGTTTGCCCCACGGATCGCTGCCACTGTTGTCGAGCAACGGCCAGTGCTGGCGATAGTACGAGTGATCGATGATGCCGTAGACGTCGGCCGGCCAGCCTTGCAGCGTCACCGAGACTTGCCAGTTGGGCAGCACAGCAGTCACATTGGGCTGCTGCTTGAGCCAGCTGTGCATCTCGCGGGCTTGCGCCGGGTTGGCCGGGTTTATGTACAACTCGGCGCTCAGGCGTTGTTCGAGCCAGTCGTTGAAGGTCTGGCGAAAACCGGCGGTCATGCTGCCGGCGCCGATGTTGGCGGCGAGTGCCAACAGCAGCGCCATCAGCGCCAGACTCAGGGCTGGCAGTTGCTGGCGGCAGTCGGCGAGAAACCACTGGCCGAGCACCGAACGACTGCGCCCGAGCAACGGGTTCAATAACGCGCTGAGCAGCACCGGCAAGGCCAGCGCGGCACCGAGCAACAGCCCGGCCATCAGCACGAAACCGCTGCTCAGGCTGTCGCCCCAGACCAGCGCCGCCAGCGCAATCGTCAGCAGCGCCGCCGCCAGCCAACCCTGCCGACGCAACCAGCGCGAATACTGTTGATGCCACGCCTGCGGATCAGCCACCGCCAGCAACGGCAGGCGCGCCGCCCGCAGCAGACTGTTGGCCCCGGCCAGCAAGGCGCCAAGCAGGCTCAGGCCGATGCCGCTGAACCACCACCAGGGACTCAAACGCAACTGCCCCGCCACTTCCGCGCCATACAGACCGCGCAGGCTGGCGGCGACGTCCGGCAGCAGCACGCTGGCCAGCCAATAGCCGCTGATCACACCGAACAATCCACCGATCAGCGCCAGCACACCCAGTTCAACCACCAGACACGCGATCAGCATTCGTGCACTCACGCCACAGGCACGCAACGTGCGCAGCAAGCCTCGGCGCTGTTCCAGAGCGAGGCCGATGGCAGCGTGGACGATGAACAGGCCGACCAGAAACGAGAGAAATCCCAAAGCATCGAGATTGAGATGAAAGCTCTCGGTCAGCCGCGCGAGATTGTTTTCTTCACCGCTGCTTTTGAGCTGCAAGCGATCGGTGAAACTCGCTGGTAATTCCTGATGAAAATCCTTGGGCAACAGCAGCCGAGACAATTGCTCAGGCTGGTCGAGCAGTCTTTGCGCTACGCCGATGTCGACCAGTAACAGGCCCGGCGCCATGTCCTTCTGCGCGAGCAGCGGCGGCAGGGTCTGGCCGCTCGCGGTTTGCGCTGTATCACCTTCGCGCAAGCCGAGCATTCGCATCGTGTCCGGGGAAATCCAGGTGCTGCCCGGCGGGCTGAAAAATTCGACGATGCGCTCGATCGGCATCGCCTGCCCGGCTACTGCGGAATCCGACGGCAGCGACACCGGCTCGATGCCCATCACCTGAATGCGCTGATCTTCCTGGCCCTTGAGCGTCAGCCGCCCCTGCAACACCGGCGACACCGGCCAGCCCTGACGGCGCAATTCGATAAACCAGCGCTGGGGAAACAGTGCCCCATTTGGCGTGCTCAGGCTGGCCTGTGGTTCGCCGCCGATCATCTGGCTGGCCCGCGCGTAGCTGTCGCGCGCCTGACTGTTCAGCGCCTCGACGCCGGTGAGCAGACTGGTGGCCAGCCACAGCCCGGTCAGCACACTGAAGAACTGCACGGGATGGCGCCGCCAGTGGCTGAGCAGCGCGCGCAGGGTTTGCCGCCAGATCATCAGGCGACCCGCCCGTTCGACAACACCACACGCTGGGCCAATCGCGCCGCCACGCGCTGACTGTGGGTGACCATCAGCAGGGTCGTCGGCGTGTCATCGAGCAATTCCAGCAACAGCCGCAGCACTTCATCGCTGGTCGCTTCATCGAGGCTGCCGGTGGGTTCATCGGCCAACAGCAATTTCGGCTGCGAAGCCAATGCCCGGCCCAATGCGACTCGTTGCTGCTGGCCGCCAGAGAGTTGCTCGGGATACCGCGAGAGCAGATCGCCTAGACCCAGACGCTGCACCAGATGCGCCTGCCAGCGCGGCTCATGGCGCCCGGCCAGGCGCGCCTGAAAGGCAAGGTTGTCTTCCACGCGCAGGCTGCCGATCAGGTTGAACTGCTGAAACACCAGACCGATTTCCGTGCGCCGCCAGTTCGCCAGTTGCGCTTCGCTCATGGCTTCCAGGCGATGTTCGCCGCTGCGAATGCTGCCGCTGTCGACCTTGTCCAGCCCCGCCACCAGATGCAGCAGCGTGCTTTTGCCACTGCCCGATTCGCCCATCAGCGCGAGGCTGCCACCGGCCTCCAGCGTCAGGTCGACGCCTTGCAGCACCGGCAACAATCCCTGTGGCGTGGCATAGCTTTTGAAAACGTCGCGAACCTCAAGCATGGGCAAACCCGATCAGTGAACCTGGGCCTAGGATAGCGGCCCTGAATGGTTTTTGTCCGCTGATGATCATCGCCAACTCCGGGACGCGCCATACGCTGCTGGCTGTTCGGCCATAACGATAAAAAACCGGAGACACCCATGCCCCGTTTCATCCTGAGCCCGCGCGGCCTGCTGACCTGCCTGATCACTGCTTGCCTTAGCCAACCGTTGCTCGCTGCTGACAGTCCGGTTGCGCCGAGCATGCAAACCGCCGCAAGCAACGCTGCCGTGCTGCAAACCCTGCCTTTCAGCGACCGCACCGATTTCGAATCCGTCAGCAAAGGCCTGATCGCACCCTTCAAGGGTCAGATCAAGGACGCTGCCGGCAAAGTCATCTGGAACGTCAATGCCTATGATTTCCTCGCCAAAGACAAGGCGCCGGAATCGGTCAATCCAAGCCTGTGGCGACTGGCCCAGCTCAATGCCCACGCCGGTCTGTTCGAGGTCAGCCCCAAGCTGTATCAGGTGCGCGGCCTCGACCTGGCCAACATGACCATCATCGAAGGTGACGACGGGCTGATCATCATCGATCCGCTGACCATGGCCGAAACCGCCAGGACGGCGCTGGATCTGTACTACGCAAATCGCCCGCGCAAACCGGTCGTCGCGGTGATCTACAGCCACACCCATGTCGATCATTTCGGCGGCGTGCGCGGGGTGATCGACGAGGCAGATGTCAAGTCCGGCAAGGTCAAGGTCTACGCGCCGGTCGGCTTCATGGAACACGTGATGAGCGAGAACGTCATGGCCGGCAACGCCATGAGCCGCCGCGCGCAGTACCAGTTCGGCAGCCTGTTGCCGCGCAGTGAAAAAGGTCAGGTCGATGCCGGCCTCGGCAAGAGTGCGCCCAGCGGTGGCACGGTCACACTGATCGCGCCTACCGATCTGATTGCCGAGCCGTTGGAAACCCGCACCATCGCTGGCCTGCAGGTCGAATTCCAGCTGACACCGGGCACCGAAGCGCCAGCGGAAATGAACCTTTATCTACCGCAGTTGAAAGCCTTGTGCATGGCCGAAAACGCCACGCAGATGATGCACAACATCCTCACCCCGCGCGGCGCGCAAGTACGCGATGCCAAAGCCTGGTCGCAATACCTCGACGACAGCCTCATGCGCTACGGTGACAAGGCCGACGTGCTGTTCGCTCAGCACAACTGGCCGACCTGGGGTGGTGAGCGCATTCGTACTCTGCTCGCCGATCAGCGTGACATGTACGCCTTCATCAACGACCGCACCCTGCACTTGCTCAACCAGGGCCTGACGCCATTGGAAATCGCTGATGCGATCAAGAAGCTGCCCGGCTCGCTCGATCAGAAGTGGCACACCCGTGGCTATTACGGCTCGCTGAGTTTCAATACGCGCGCGGTGTATCAGCGCTACATGGGTTTCTACGACGGCAACCCGGCCAACCTCAATCCGCTGCCGCCGGTGGATGCGGCTAAACGCTCGGTCGAGGCCATGGGCGGTGCCGCGTCGGTGCTGGAGAAAATGCGCAGTGCGATGGCCAGCGCTGACTACCGCTGGGCCGCGCAGTTGGGCAACCAGTTGCTGTTCGCCGATCCGGACAACGCGGATGCATGCAAGGCTCAAGCCGAGACGCTGGAGCAGTTGGGTTATCAAAGCGAGAACGCCACCTGGCGCAACATGTACCTGACCGGTGCGATGGAACTGCGCAACGGCGTGCCGCCGCAGTCAGCCAATACCGTGTCAGTGGACATGGTCCGGGCGATGAGTCCGGAAATGTTCTTCGACTACCTCGCGGTACGCCTGGACAGCGACAAAGCCGTGGCCCATGACCTGACGCTGAACTGGACGTTCGACGATGTGCAAAGGGATTTCACCCTGACCTTGCGCAATGGCGTACTGACTCACCGCGCCGGCTTGAATCCGGCGGCGGATGCCAGTGTCAGCCTGAACCGCGATACGCTGGAGAAAATCAGCCTGAAGCAATTGGACTTCCCGACGGCGATGCAAAAAGGGCTGGTGAAGTTGCAGGGCAATGGTCAGAAATTCGGATTATTGATGGGCAGCCTGGATACGTTCGGGCCGCAGTTCAATATCGTCACGCCGTAAGTCAAAAGCCCCTCACCCTAGCCCTCTCCCGGAGGGAGAGGGGACCGACCGAGTTGCATGTACGAGATACGCCGACGTGGGATAACGAGTTGAATGCAATTTTGAATAACACGCACATCAGCTCCCATGATTCATAAGCCCCCTTCCCGGAGGGAGAGGGGACTGACCGTGTTGGATGTACGAGATACGCCGACGTGGGATACCGAGTTGAACTCAGATTCCGAACGCCCTGAAGATCGGCTCCCTTTCCCCCTCGCCCCCTTGGGGGAGAGGGCTGGGGTGAGGGGGTAAATCTTGCTGGCCGTCGATAACGATCAATCACCTCGATCCTGCTTTCAACAAACCTGCCCCGGATTCAACCGAAACTGCTTCGGCGTAATCCCGAACTGTTTGCGAAACGCGCGGATAAAGTTGCTCGGCTGGCGATAACCCAGCCGCTCGGCTATCCGTTCGATCGGTTGATCGCCCGCCGTCAGCCAGTGCCGCGCCATCGATAGATTGTCCTCACGCGCAGGTGCGCAAGTTGCAGCGTGCCAGTGACGCAGCATGCTCTGGTACAGAAACGGGTTGGCGCCCAGCAAGGCCTGATCGAGCCTGGAGCGCGGCAAGGTCAGGCACAGATATTCGCCCTGCTCCACCGCGATGCCCACTCCACGCAGCCAGCCACCGGCCATTTGCGCCGGGCGCAGGCTGACACTCACAAACAAATCTCCAGGCGCCCCGCCGAGTCGACGGGCAATGTTGCGCACCAGCGTTATCACTGCCGCATCCAGAGCGAAATGATGCAACTGCCCCTGCTGCGAACGCAGGCGCAAATGAGCAAAATCGCCCGCCTCGACCAATTCCACCGCAATGTAATTGATCACCCTTGGCAAGCACTCGATAAAGCACTTCAGACTGGCCCGCAAGGTCCCGGACGAGTCGAGCAGAATATTCAGTCCTTGCAGGCAATCGGTCGCCAGCCCGTCGGCCAGTTCACAGCCAAACGTCGGCGCTACCCCTGACCATTCACACTCACGCCACAACTGTTCAACCGCTTGTGCGGCGATCATTTGATGCTGCCCGGCGAGCACTGACGGGCAGATCCCCACGCGCGCCATCAAGCGTTGCGGGCACAGTCCGGACTGGCGAGCATGCGCGAGAATCGTGCGGGTAAACGCGCTGGAGGCGAACAGAGACTGAGACATGAAGGCGCGCCATCGAAGAACAGGCGTGTACTTATGCCAGCGGACGTGCTATCGATCCAATGCATTAAAAGTATCCGCAAAATGCAGGAGACGCATGATGGATCTTCGCCAGCTTCGCCACTTGGTCGCCCTCGCTGATTACCGCAACTTCGGTCGCGCCGCCGAGGCGATCAATTTGAGCCAACCGGCGTTCAGCCGCAGCATCCAGACGCTTGAGCGCGACCTTGACTGTGAGCTGGTCGAGCGCAGCAGCCGTGAGTTTCGCCTGACCGGGCAAGGCGAACTGGTGCTGCAACATGCGCGGCGCCTGCTCGCCGGCAGTCAGGCACTGCACAACGAATTGACGCAATACAACGGCCTCACCGGCGGTGAACTGCAATTTGGTTGCGGCCCGTATCCGGCGCAAGTGCTGGTGCCGGAAGCGCTGGCCGATTTCATTCAGGCGCACCCGGCAATTCGCACGCGCTTTCATCAGGGCGACTGGCAGCAATTGTCGCTGTGGTTGCGCGAGCAGCAGATTGAGTTTTTCGTCGCCGATGCGCGGCACTTCGTCAGCGATCCGCAGTATCAGGTGCACCTGCTGCGCACTCGTCCGGGACGGTTTTTCTGTCGCGCCGGCCATCCGCTCCTCGCGCAACGAGACCTGCGATTGCGCGCCCTGCTCGATTACCCGATCGTCGGCACGCGCATTCCACCGATGATCCGCAAGGTGCTCGCCGATATCCTCGGTGAGGCGGACTTCACCCCGAGCGTCGAGTGCGCACAATTTGACGCGATCCAGCGCGTAGTGCTGCGCTCCGACGCGGTGGGGCTGGCCACGCTTGAGGCCTTGCGTGAACAACTTGATCGCGGCCTGATCGAGCTGCTCGACTTTGTCGACGTCCCCCATGACGAGCCGGCGCTGCAACTGGGTTATGGCATCGTCAGCCGCGCCGGTTTTACCCTGACGCCAGCAGCGCGGGCGATGATCGAGGCGATCCTTAGCGTCGATCAGCGTTTGCTGGCGGCTAACGGAGCGACGGGAGACACGCGCGCAACATGAGCAAAATCCATCCGCTACCCGTCAACGCTTTTTACGCGCCGACCTTGCTGCCGGCCATTGAAGAGTTGCTCGCGCGCGGCATTAGCCAAGGCGCAATCGAAGCACAACTGCGCCGCAGCCTGTTCGATCTGCGCACGCCGTTCACGCGCATGCCGCTGCTGATGTCGCGGCGCTTCTGGGGGTTTGCCGTGGAACAGAGCGGCGATCCACTGATCGGTCTGGCGGCGGGTGAACGCTTCGTTTCGACGGCCACCAATGGACTGACCTATCTGTTCGATGTCGCCGTGTCGCTGGAACGTGCCTGTGAGTTTTTCGCCGAGTACTTTGCGTTTTTCAACGGACATTTCCGTGTGCATATCCTGCGTGAAAATGGCGGCGTGACACTGCGCCTGGTCGAAGCCGGCAGTCTTGATGCTCCGGCGGCGCTGACCGATTACATCCTCGTCAGCCTGTGCAGTCTGGTGCGGCGAAAGTTGCTCGCCAGCGGCGTGAATCGTGATCCGGTGCTGGGTGTGGCGCTGGTGTCGGCCAGCCGCGAGGAACATGTATCGGCATTGCGCACCCCGGTGAGCGCAGAGCAGTCATGCGCGGCGATTTATCTGGATCCTCAGCTGTTCGTGATGCCGTTGACACCGGGTAATCCGGGATTGGAAACAACGCTTGTCGATCTGCTGGAGCAGACCCGCCGCCTCAGTGAATCGACCTTGCTCGGACAGCTCAGCGATTATCTGATCGAAGATCTGGCTTCAGCGGATTGGCAGCAATTCTGTGCTACACAGCATGTGCTTGAGCGCACGGCGGCAAGGCGCTTGAAGGCGCTGGGCTGGACTTTCAGCGAACTGCTCGATGAGCATCGGCGCTATCGGGCCGAGGACCTGTTGCAGTCCGGGGCGCTGGAGCTGGTCGAAGTGGCGGATCGCTTGGGTTACAGCGATGTGCAGGGATTCAACCGGGCTTTCGCGCGCTGGCTGGGGTGCGCGCCTGGGGAATATCGGGCGCGGTTCAACAAGGGTTGAGACTGTCGCAGCCTGTCCCGACTTGTTCGCGAGCAGGCTCGCTCCCACCTTGGAATGCAATCCCCTGTGGGAGCGAGCCTGCTCGCGAAGAGGCCCGCCCGAGCAATCCAGAACTCACTGCCCCGAAGCCACACTCGCCGGCGCCCGCTCAGGCGTAACGATGCTGCCCAGATCAATATGCTTCCACTCAGGCTTGGCCCCCAAACGCGCATTGAAGCGGTAGTTGAAGGTGAACTCATCCGCCGTCGGCACGCTTAGCGGTTTGCCATACACCGCTTCGATTGCGCCCAAGTCGTAGCCCATCACCTGCAACAGCGTCGGGAAGATGTTGTAGTGGCTGGAGCGGTCCTTGTTTGCCGGCAGATTCGCTGCCCAGTCCGGCGCCTGCAATCCACGACCCTGGATCACCACCAGCGGCACCAGCCCCTCCTCTTCCACCGGGTCGCCGCCGCAATGAGTATTCAAGCCCGGGTTGCCGCGCTCGTGCAGATCCTGGCCATGATCGGAGGTGTAGATCAGCAGCGCGTTGTTCAGGTTGGCCTGGGCAAACACCCTGGCGAAGAACTCGCCGACGTTCCACAGCAGCGTGTTCTTGTAGGCGTTGCGATACAGCACCCAGTCATCCGGCTGGCCGTTGAAACCGTTGCGTTCGCCAGTGTCGGCGACTTCAGTGAACTGTCCGCGCGGCAGCGTCGGCCGGTAGGCCATGAACGCATCAGGGTATTTGTCATGCACCGGGAAATGCGCGCCGACCTTGTTGATCACGATCAGCTCGGGGCGATTGTCGTTGAGCAGTTCGATCAGCTTCGCCGCCGCCGCCATGTCGCGGTCGCGCACGCTGGTCTGGTCGAATTGCACGAAACTGTCGATGTCGTTTTTCTCAGCGGCGGTCATCAGGTTCTGCAGGTTGCCGGCGGTGCGCTGGGCGTCGATGTAGACCGTGCCGAGCCCGGCCTTTTTCGCGTACTGCCAGATCGACGGCAACGTGCTGTTGATGCGTCTGTAGTCGGCGCGGGTGCCGCCGTAGCGCAAGGTGACGTTGGTGTCGGCGCTGCAATTGGCAATGGAGGCGGCGTAGCCAAAGTTGAAGACATCGACCCCGGCCGGCGCTTGCTTGAGGTTGCTGTGCACGCCGAACGGCGCGTTGATGTCGAGGTAATTGCCGGAAATGCTTTCGTCGATGATCAGCACAATGTCATGGCCGACGGCGGGCGTGGCGCGCGCAAGCGTCACCGTTTCACGGGGGCCAACGGTATCGTGCAGCGCCTCGTAGGCAAACAGGTTGAGGTAGGCCAGCGGCGTGTACATGATCGGCAACCCACGTGCGCCCTCACCCGCTCGTAGAAACAACAATCCGCTGAGCATCAATACGCCGACGAGGGGCGCCGCGACCCGCAACGTGTTGGGTATGAACAGCGCATGACGCGGCTTGAGTCCGATGCCGAACAACAGCAGCAAGCCACTGAGCACCGCGCGCAGGATCGCATCGCGATACTGATAGGCCGCTTCCTGAATGAAGCCGCCGGAGTACACCAGCGAAACGAAATCGCTGTACCTCAGGTAATCCGCGGTAACCCGTGTGTAAACATCAAAAAAAACCGCTGCGGCAAACATCGTTAATGCGAATGCATGTCGAACGAGAGCCTGACGTATATAGGCAGTTAGATATAACGCGAAAGTAAGCGCCAAAAACATCGCGCCAAAAACAAGTACATTCAAACCCCACCCGATAGCATTTAACCGATCCAGGTAGTAGTCGGAAAAGAGCAATAGATAGGCAACTAAAAGCAGTTCCTTGGCGTATTTAAACATGGCGATACCGGCCGTCCGAAATGGGAGGTTGTCAAAGCTTTGTCGGTCAGAACCTGACACTAGCACCCGGCCATTAAAGCGCAAGAAATGACTGATAGCCGGGTAAAGCGTCAAAAAAACGGTGACTCAAATCTGACACACCTGCAGTGCTTAAAACCTTTAATTTCGGGGACTTAGACCGTCTGTCGGCTAAATTGAATCTGAACAAATCTGTAAAGAAACAACAAATTCAATCGCAGCAATGACTTGATGGCCAATCGCCAAAAACGCCTCAAGTGTTATACCCGTGCAACATGTCATTTTGCTGACACGCTTTTCAAACGCTGCGCTATACCCCTTTAACCAACTTCTTCCGAACTTCTTCTTTTCGTTTTATCGAGGGTGCGCAGATGGACGTGAGCGTATTTGGCACTGGCTATGTCGGACTTATACAAGCCGCTGCACTTGCCGATGTCGGCCATCGGGTTTTATGCATTGATATTGATCCGAACAAGATCAAACAACTGCAACAAGCGGTTCCGCCCATTAGTGAACCAGGCCTGTCCGCGACGCTTGAAGAAAACATCAAGGCCGGGCGCTTGTTGTTCAGCACTCAGGCCAGTGATGCGGTAACTCACGCCGAGCTGATTTTCATCGCCGTCGGCACCCCGGCGGACGAAGACGGCTCTGCCGACCTCAGCCATGTGCTCAACGTCGCCCGGCAGATCGCCGGCCTGATGGAGGCTGATCGCACGCTGATCATCAAATCCACGGTGCCGGTCGGGACTGCCGATCAAGTCCTGGCCACGGCCACCAGCGAATTGCTGTTGCGCGGCAAAACCGAGCTGCAGGTGCGCGTGGTATCCAACCCGGAATTTCTCAAGGAAGGCAGCGCCCTCGCCGACTGCATGCGCCCGGACCGGATCATCATCGGCACCCGCGATGACGCTGCCCGCGAGCAGATGAGCGAGCTGTACGCGCCGTTCTGTCGCAACCACGAAAAACTGATGTTCATGGACAACCGCAGCGCCGAGCTGACCAAGTACGCGGCCAACGCGATGCTCGCCACCCGCATCAGTTTCATGAACGAACTGGCCAATCTCACCGAACTGCTCGGCGCCGACATCGAAGCGGTGCGCAAAGGCATCGGCTCCGACCCGCGCATCGGCTACCACTTCATTTATCCGGGCTGCGGCTTCGGTGGCTCGTGCTTTCCCAAGGATCTGCGTGCCCTGCTGCACACCGCCGAACACAATGGCATGCCGCTGAAATTGCTGCGCAGCGTCACCGACGTCAATGACAGCCAACGGCACATCCTGTTCAGCAAATTGCGCGCGCAGTTTCCCCAGGGCCTGGCCGGCAAATCCATTGCGGTCTGGGGCCTGGCGTTCAAACCGAACACCGACGACATGCGCGAAGCCCCCAGCCGTTATCTGATGGATGCATTGTGGGCCGAAGGCGCCAGCGTGCAGGCCTACGATCCGGAAGCCATGTCCGAGTGCCGGCGCATCTACGGCTACCGCAACGACCTGCACCTGTGCGCGACCCGCGACGATACCCTCGAAGACGCCGATGCGCTGGTGATCTGCACCGAGTGGAAAAACTTCCGCGTGGTCGATTTCGAGCTGCTCGCCGAGAAGCTGCGTTCGAAGGTAATCATCGATGGGCGCAATCTCTACAACCCGGAACAAGTAGCCGCCGCCGGCCTGCATTACAGCGGCATCGGCCTGCGCCACATCGCCCCTGAAGGGCTGCGGCCATGAAGATTCTGGTGACCGGTGCCGCCGGTTTCATTGGTGCCCATTGCGTCCTGCGCTTGCTGCGCGACGGGCATTCAGTGGTCGGCCTGGACAATTTCAACCACTACTACGACCCGCAGCTCAAGCACGACCGCGTGCAGTGGGTGCGCGAGCAGGCTGGCGATTTCCCGCTCGCTACAGTGGATCTGGCCCACGCTTCGGCCATCGACGCATTGTTTGCCCGCGAGCAGCCGCAAGTGGTGATTCATCTCGCCGCGCAGGCCGGGGTGCGTTATTCGCTGGACAATCCACGGGCGTATCTGGACAGCAACCTCAACGGGTTCCTGAACATTCTCGAGAGCTGCCGGCATCACCCGGTCGAGCACTTGATCTACGCCTCGTCGAGTTCGGTGTACGGCGCCAACCAGCACACGCCTTACTCGGTCAAGGATGGCGTCAACCATCCGCTGTCGCTGTACGCCGCGACAAAAAAAGCCAATGAACTGATGGCGCACAGCTACAGCCATCTGTTCGGCATTCCCTGCACCGGCCTGCGCTTTTTCACCGTGTACGGGCCTTGGGGCCGGCCGGACATGTCGCCGATCCAGTTCGCCCGGGCGATCAGCGAAGGCGAGCCGCTGAAGCTGTTCAATCACGGCGAGCACCAGCGCGACTTCACCTACATCGACGACATCATCGAAAGCATCGCTCGCCTCATCGATCAGCCACCGCAAGCCAACCCGCAGTGGGATCGCGAACAGCCCGACCCCGCCAGCAGCATGGCGCCGTGGCGCCTGTTCAACATTGGCGGGCAGCAACCGGTCGCACTGAAAACCTACCTCGCGCTCATGGAAAAACACCTCGATCGCAAAGCCATTGTCGAGCTGCTGCCGCTGCAACCGGGCGACGTGCTCAACACCTGCGCCGAGGCCAGCGATCTGGCCCAGGCCACCGGATTCCAGCCCCGGATAGAACTGGATGAAGGACTGGGCCGCTTCATCGCCTGGTTCCGCAACTACTACCCCACTGCCCGTGCGCCGCTTGCGGCTGAATGAATGCGGAGGACGCCATGACTGGACATGAAAGAAGTGTGTCGATTGCACAGATGCGCCCTGACAAGCGCGTCGACCCAGAACATCGCATGCGCCTTGATGCGGCGATTCACCGGCAGGGTCGCGGCTGGCTGAGCGGCCGCGATGGTGGCCGCCCATGGCAGCTGTCGCGGACCAATCGCGTGGTCGCCTGCCTCGGCGCGCTGACGATTCTCGTGCTGATCTCGCCGGTGCTGCTGGGTCTGGCCCTGGCCATCAAGTTCACCAGCCCGGGGCCGGTGCTGTTCGTGCAGAAACGCACCGGTTATCGCGGGCGCAAGTTCGGCATGTTCAAGTTCCGCACCATGGTCAGCAACGCCGAAGAACTCAAAGAGTCGCTGCGCCACCTGAACAAGCACGGGGCGGACGCCATCGATTTCAAGATCGACAAGGACCCGCGCGTCACCGGCATCGGCAGCTTTCTGCGGCGCACCAGCCTCGACGAGCTGCCCAACCTGATCAACGTGGTGACCGGCGACATGCGCCTGGTCGGCCCTCGCCCGACCTCGTTCAACGCCTATCGCTACAAGGACAATCACCTCGCGCGTCTGGCGATCTACCCCGGCATGACCGGTCTGTGGCAGATCTCCGGACGCAGCAACATCGACTTCGACCAGCGCGTTGAGTTGGACCTCAGCTACATCGCCGAGCAGAGCCTTCTGCTTGATCTGAAGATTCTGTTGAAAACCCCCTTCAAAGTATTCAGCGGCCACGGAGCAAGCTAATGGACGGTTCAACCAATAAAAGCCTGAGCATCGCCAGCCCCAGCGAATCGAATCTGACCTCGACCGTGCTGGATCTCGACCTGCGCATTCTGTTTCTGACCGCCGCCAACCCCGGCGCCGGCACCACCACCAGCGCTGTGGCACTGGCCAGTCAACTGGCGCAGATGAGCAGCGGCCAGGTGCTGCTCGTCGATGGCAGCCAGTCGGCGAACAACCTTACCCAGCAGATGAACCTCGGCAAGGAGCGCGGCCTGCGCGACCTGCTGTTCAACCCGGACAACCCGCCGCTGTTGCAGGACTGCGTGGTGCAGGTTTCGAGCCTGCCCTTTCATGTGCTGCCCAACGGCCGGCCGATCCGCACGCTGGAACACCTGACCGCCGAGCGCCTGAGCCCGTTGCTCGACCAGTTGGGCAGCCAGTACCGCTTTGTGGTGATCGATGGCGACGCGGTGTATTCGGCCGCCGACACCCTGGTCATCAGCACTCAGGTCGACGGCGTGGTGTTTGTCGTGCGCGCCGAAGACACCCGCTGGGAAGTCGCCCAGGCCGCTGTGCAACGCCTGACCCAGGCCGGGGCGAAAGTGGTCGGCAGCGTGTTCAACCGGCGCAAGTACTACATGCCCAAATGGCTTTACAAAAACCTGTAAGCGAACGCAAAGGATGACGCCATGAACGCCAGAATGCTTGTCCTGCTGTTGCTGCCGCTTGCGGGCTGCTCCAGCAATTCCGACACCCAGAACATGCCGGTGAATATTCTCACCGCCTCCCCGGCCAACGCCCAGGCGACCGATATGCCGAAGATCGAGCAGACCCTGCGCCCGCAGGATGTGCTGGACGTGATCTTCCATATCAGCACCAGCGGCTCGGACGCCTACCGCGTGCAATCGGGCGACCAGATCGGCCTGAATTTCACCGCCGCCAGCCAGCTCAACGGCAACCAGCTGGTGCTGCCCGACGGCACCATCGAGCTACCGGGCGCCAACACCTCGGTGAAAATCGCCGGGTTGACCAGCGAAGAAGCGCGCCAGGAAATCCAGCGCGTCTATCAGCGCAAACAGCTGTTCCAGCCCAACCGCAACCAGCTCACCGTGCAGATCATCAGCCCGCTGAGCAATGAGCAGAACCTGAAAAGCGCGCTGAACCACCCGGCGACCGGCATGAGTCGCGAGATCACCGTCGGCACTGACGGCTACGCGAGTTTTCCGGAAATCGGCGCCGTGCCGCTGCAAGGCATGACCGTCAATCAACTGGAATCCTTCCTCAACAAAAAGTACGCGCAACTGCCGGGCCGCATGACCGTGGACGTGCTGCTCAAGTCCACCGCGGGCAACGAGATCTATGTGCTGGGTGAAGTCGCACAACCGGGCTCGTATCCGATCCGCCGGCCGGTGTCGGTGCTCGAGGCGCTGACCCTGGCGCGCGGCACCAACGTCAAGGCGCGGCTGGATTCGGTGGTGATCATGCGGCGCAACGGCAATCAGGTGAAAGCCGTGCGCTACGACGTCGAAAAAGCCCTGTCCGGCGATGCCCCGCAAATCGCTTACCTGCAACCGGACGACATGCTCTACGTGCCAAAAACCAAACTGGCCAGCGCCGGCGAACTCGCCCGCCAACTGGCTGATGTGGTGCTGTTCCAGGGCGTCGGTTTCAGCTTCGGCTACCGCGTCGACAACAAAGACAGTGACAACTAACTCACAGGTGACCGACATGAACCCAAAGGAAAACTACCTGCATGAGTTCTTCAGGATTTTCTTCGCCAACAAGCAACTGGTGAAGCGCGTCTTCCTGACTTTTGCAGTCATCGCCCTGCTCCTGCCACTCCTGCTCAAACAGAGCTTCGACATCACCGCGCAGGTCATCGTGCAGTCGAAAAAACTCTCTCAGGGCGACGCCACCACCTCGCTCACGGTGGACAACGCGACCTTCATTCCGCCGTCGCTGGCGGACATGGAAACCGAGAGCAACATCCTCCGCTCGCCAGCGCTGATCCGCCAGACCATCAGCGAACTGCGCGACAACGGTGAATACAGCCCGCCACCTGGGGTGTTCGCCAAATTGCTCGGCGAACCGTTCAAGCGCTATGTCTCGACACCGCTGCGCGAGTACGTGATCAACCCGTTGCGCAACGGGCTCGGCATGGAAACCGATCCGGTGCGTGACACCACCCTCGACGCCCTGACCCAGCAAGCCGTCGACAGCCTGAAAATCGAAACCCTGCCCGGCTCCAACGTGATCTCGATCACTTACAGCTTCCCGGATCCGCGCCAAGGCACGACATTCGTCAGCGCCCTGCTGCAGAACTATCTGGTCAGCCGTCAGGCGTTGCAATCGATCGATTTGCCGCAGTCGTTCTACGAGACCAAAAAGCACCAGTACCAAGTGCGTCTCGATGGCCTGGAAGGTAACCGCCAAGCACTGCTGGAAAATGTTGGCGCGGCGGATCCGAAGGAAGAAATCACCTTCCGTCTCAATGCAATCAACACTGAAGAACAGGCGCTGAACCTGTATCAGGATCGCCTGCTGCAAAGCCAGCGTTGGCTCGAGTATCTGAAAACTGCGCTGGCCGCCGCCAGCAGCAGCAAGCTCAACGACTACACCTTTCCCTACACCTTCACCACCACCGTCGACAACGTGGCGTTCGAGGATCGGGAAATCAAACAGATGGGCGAGCAACTGACCAGCCAGGTCAGCCGTTACATGAACGATCTGGCGGTATTCCAGCCCGGCAGCGAGCCGATGCTGTTGACTCGCGAACAGATCGCCCGCACCCGTCAGCAGTTTCTCAAAGTGGTGAGCAACCGCATCCAGGAACGCACCGCCGACCTGGCCGTGGTCAAGCAGGTGATCGAGCAGAAAACCGCGCGCATCGCCGAGTTCAAGAGCCGCATCCGTGACCTGCAGCAGACTCAGAGCAAACTGCGTCAGATGGACACCGAGATCGATGCGCTGCACGCAGCGTTTTCGACCTATGCCCAGCGCTTCGCCGAAAGCAGCACTACGCGCTCGCTCAACGATGACCTGTCCAACGCCCGGGTTCTCAGCCCACCGTTCGAACCGACCGAGGCGGCGTTCCCGAAACCGCTGCTGATCATTCCGTTCGGGCTGTTCACCGGCCTGCTGCTGGCGATCGCCTTCGTCTACGTTCGTGAATTCTTCGATCACCGCTTCAAGCATCCGGCGCAAATCAGCCATGAGCTGGGCCTGCCGGTGCTGTTGGTGCTCAACGAAGAAACGTCGCAGCCGGGCAATCCGCACAAGAACTGGACCATGCCGAGCCTGGTTCACTGGGTGCGCAATTGAACGCGGTGTCCACCCCAATCGTCGCCCTGCCGATCATTCATTTGCTCAGCAGCGGCGGCTTCTACGGGGCCGAGCGAATGTTGCTGGATCATTGCCTGGCCACGCCGGGGCAGCACCAGGTGCTGTTCCTCGACGCACCGCCAGAATTGATCGCGCGCTTTCGCGAAGCCGGGGCGGACGCTCGCGCTTGTGCCGGGCTCGGCGAATTGCTGCGGCACTTGCGTCAGCGCCACGGCGACAAGCCGTTGCTCAACACCCACAACTTCAAAGGGCTGCTGTTCGGCTGGGTCGGCGCCACGCTGTTGCGCCTGCCGCTGGTGATCACCCAGCACGGCTTCACGCCGCGCAGCCGCAAGCAGAAGTTCTACACCTGGCTGAGCCTGCAACTGTGCCGCACGGCGTCGGTGAAACGGGTGGTCTGCGTGGCGCAAAGCATCGCCACGCTGCACCTCAAGGCCAGCGTAAAAGCGGAGAAGTTGCAGGTGATTCCCAACGGTTTGCCAGCGGCGCCGACGATGCAACTGGTGGCAGATCGGCAACGCTGGCTGGTCGGGTACGTCGGTCGGTTGAGCAGTGAAAAAGGCCCGGACCTGTTTCTCGATGCGCTGATCGGCCTGTGTCATCAGCACCCGCAACTGGACGCGGTGATGCTCGGTGACGGCCCGGAACGCGAGGCCTTGCTGGCGCGCATCGATGCTGCCGGTTTGCAGCAGCGGATTCGCCTGCCGGGCTACCAGACGGCGATGCAAGTCTGGTGGCAGCAACTCGATGCGCTGGTGATCAGCTCGCGCACCGAGGGCACGCCGATGATTCTGCTCGAAGCGATGCAGGTCGGGGTGCCGGTGGTGGCGTTCGCGGTCGGCGGCATTCCCGATGTGTTGCAGGACCGTCACAACGGCCTGCTCGCCGCGCCGACGGATACCGCCGCCCTCGCCCGCCAGCTCGACACACTGCTGGCCGAACCGAAGCTGGCCGCGCAGCTGCGCGACAACGCCAGACGCACCCAACAGGAACACTACGACCTCAAGGCTTTGGCCGAACGCTGGTCGCAGCTGTACATCCACACGGCACGGGAGGCACGCACATGATTTTCCCGCTCTCGATCGTCAGTCTGTTTGCTCTGGTCAGCTTGGGTCTGCTGGCCAGTCCCTGGCCTTATCTGGCTCCGGGAGCGGTGATTGGCCTGGTCGGTTTCACCGTCCTGTACCGCAAGCCGACCTGGGGCCTGCTCGGCATTGCCGCGCTGGTGCCGTTCGAAGGGTTCTTCAAGGACAGTTCAGTGTCGGGGAGCAAGTTGCTCGGCGCCTCGCTGGCGGTAATCGTGATGCTGCAACTGGCTCTGCATCAGATTCCGTCGCAACGCCTGCGCAGCAACCTCTGGCATTGCCTGATCGGCTTCATGGTTCTGTATTTTCTCAGCCTGCTCAATACCGACGACATGGGCATGTCGCTGGGGCACCTGCGCGAACTCAGCGTCGGCCTCGTACTTTTTGCCATCACCCTGTTGATCGGCCGCGAACTGAACCTCGACCTGTTCGCCCGCCTGGTGACCCTTGCCGTCACCGCAACCTGCGCCATGGCAATGTTCTCGGCGAAGTTTCAGGATCAGGGGCGCGCCGCCGGCCTGCTCGAAGACCCCAACGCCTTCGCCATGCTCATCGCCTTCGCCATTCCTCTCGGACTGCTGCTGGTGATCCGCAGCCCGAACCTGCTGCACCGCTTGTTCTGGGGCGCTTGCTGCCTGTTGTTGCTGGGCGGCATGACCAAGACCGAATCGCGGTCCGGGCTGGTGGTATTGGCGTTGAGCCTGCTCATCGGCATCTGGCACTACCGCGCGCAACTGACCCACATCCGTCCACGGCACCTGGGTTTCGTCATGCTCGGTGCGGCCATCGTGATTCCGCTGGCGATCTACGCCATGCCCGCCGGTTACATGGCGCGGATCCAGTCATTGAGCATCCTCAGCGCCGGCTCCAAGGCGCAGGACGAATCCCTCGGCCGCCGTGCTTCCTACATCGTCGTCGGCAGCCAGATGATCCGCGAGCACCCGGTGCTCGGCTCCGGCCCTGGCACCTTTCCGCTGCATTACGCGACCACCGGTTATGCCAAGGCGTTTTCCGCCAACCGCAAGATCGGCGACCTGTACCGCCGCGCCCACAACACCTATCTGGAAATCTTCAGCGAACTGGGCGTGCCCGCCGGGCTGTTCTTCGTCGGCATGCTCGGGCTCGGTCTGTACAACCTGATCCGCGCGCGGGCGGCGTGGATGCTGCGCGGTGACGGATATCGGGCAGACATGATGACCCACCTGGGGGTGAGCTTTCTGTCGCTGACCCTGTTCCTGATGTTCCTCAGCGCGCCGAACCAGAAGTACGTGTGGATCATGCTGGCGCTGACCAGTGTGCTGCGCATCAAGGCCGAGCAGGCGCCACTGACTACGGAGACGCAGACATGAAGCGGATCAGCATCGTCATTCCGATGTACAACGAGGCGCGGCACATTGGCCGTACCCTGCTCGCCGCCCAAAAAGCTGCACACGCGGCCAACGTCGAGTGCGAGCTGATCGTGGTCGACAACGGCTCGAACGACCAGGGTCCGCACATTGCCCGGCAATTCGGCGCAACCGTGCTCAGTTTGCCGGGGCTGTTGATCGGCGCGCTGCGTAATCGCGGCACGGCGATCGCCAGCGGCGAATGGCTGGCCTTCATCGACGCCGACGTTGAAATGCCGGAAACCTGGTTGCAGCCGTTATTCGACATCGAAGCCAGTGGCCAGGCCGATGTGTTCGGCCTGGACCTGCACACCCCGGCCGAAGCGCCATGGTTCGCCACGGCCTGGCAACGCCGCTCTTCGCAGCCCTCGCACCGCGTCAGCCACAGCGTCGATTGGCTGCCCAGTTCCAACCTGCTGATGCGTCGCGACTGGTTCGATAAGGTCGGCGGTTTCAACGAAACCCTGCGCACCGGCGAAGACAAGGAATTCACCCTGCGCCTGCACGAACAGGGCGCGCGTCTGCTGTCGGTCAATGACAAGGTCGCGCTGCACTGGGGTTACGAAATGAACTGGCGCGAATGGATGGGCAAGGAAATGTGGCGCCAGGGCAGCCATCTGCAACTGCTGCGCACCCATGGCATGAGCCTGCGCCTGCTGCGCTTTCCAATGCTGTCGTTGTTCGTCTGGCTGCTGGACTTTCTGGCGATCTCGGCGCTGCTCGACGGTTTTCCGCACCACGCAGCGCTAATGGTGACGCTGACCCTGATGCCGGGGCTGGTACTGAGCGTTCGCCAGAGTCTCAAGCACCGTGATCCGCTCCTGACCCTGCAACTGTGGGGCCTGCACTGGCTGCGCCTGCATCTGGCCGGCGCGGCGTTCATTTTGAGTCTGTGTCAGTGGAACGCAAGGAGGCCTGCCCGTGGCTGAGTTCATTTTCTGGATGTGCCTGTTGCTGCCGGTATACGCCTACGTCGGTTACCCGCTGTTGCTGACCATTCTCGCGCCGCTGTTTCCGGCGTGGCGACACACGCCGGCGCCGCCGCTGGACGTCAGCATCGTCATCGCCGCGCACAACGAGGCGCGGCATATCGAGCACAAGTTGCGCACGCTGCTGGCGCAGGATTATCAACCGGCGACGCTGCAGATCATTCTCGCCAGCGACGGCTCGACCGATGACACCGTGGCCTGCGCGCACAAGGTGATTGATCCGCGCATCACCGTGCTCGACCTGCCGCGTCAAGGCAAAGCCGCCACGCTGAATGCCGGCGCGGCCCTGAGCAGCGGCGACATTCTGGTGTTCACCGATGCCGACAACCAATGGTCACGCGACACCCTCGGCCACTTGCTCGCGCCGCTGAGCGATCCACAGGTAGGCGCTTGCGCCGGGCACATGGTGATCCCGGTTACTGGTGGCGGCCTGAGCATCGGCGACAGCCTGTACCGGCATTACGAAGGCTGGCTGCGCCGGGTCGAGAACCGCACCGGCTGCATGGTCTCCGCTGACGGCGCCCTGCTAGCCCTGCGCCGCGAGTTGTTCCAGAACGTACCGGCCGAGGTCAACGACGATTTCTTCATCAGCACCTGCGCACCGGTGGCCGGCAAGCGCATCGTCTACGTGCCCGAAGCGCAGGTTATCGACCATGGCGTCGACGAGGCGGACAAACAGTTTCGCCGTCGTCAGCGCGTCACCGTCGGCGGCCTGCAAAGCCTGGCCCAGCGCCGCGAGCTGCTCAATCCGCTCAAGCATGGCCTGTATTCACTGGCGTTGATCAGCCACAAACTGATCCGCCGCCTGGCGCCGGTTCTTCTTCTGCCATTGCTGCTGAGCAATTGCTGGCTGTGGGACGAGCACGGCTTCTATCGCCTGAGCCTGATCGCGCAACTGTTCGGCTACAGCGTGGCAATTGCCGGCCTGCTGGATGGGCAACACCGCTTGCCGAAACCGTTCCGCCTCGCCGCGTTTCTGCTGGTCACCCTCGCCGGGATGAGTCTTGGCCTGTGGCAGTTCCTGCGCGGCCAGCGGTATGCCCAGTGGAATCCGGAACAGAACCGTTAAGAGGACCGAAGCCATGGCGATCAAACAACTGATAAAAAGCACCAGTGGCTGGCTCTATCTCAACTCGCCCGTGGGTCGTCAGCAGTTGCAAGGCGCGGGGGTGATTCTGATGCTGCACCGCGTGCTGTCCAACGACCGCGCCGCCGACCTGCCGCACCGCAATGAACTGTGCGTCGGACCGAAAGCGTTCGAGCACTTGCTGGTGTGGCTGCGCAAGCATTTCGACTGCGTGCCGCTGATGGAAATTCTCCAGCCCAACGCCCTGCGCAGCGAGCGCCCACGGGTGGCGCTGACTTTCGACGATGGCTGGCGTGACAACGCCGTCAACGCCTTCGCGCTGCTGCAAAAACATCAAGTGCCGGCGAGCATTTTCCTCTCTACCGATTTCATCGGCAGTCGCCAACGGTTCTGGTGGGAAAGCCTCGGCGAAACCCTCTGGGGCAGCCACGGTGAAAAGGCACGCATGCACCTGATCGAATGCCTGCATGCGCACAAACATCCGCTGCCAGTGCTGCTCGATGACATTGATGTCGAGCGCCGCAGTCTGGCGCTGCTGCATTACCTGCAAGGGTTGAAAAGCCTGGCGCCGCAGGAACTGGAAGAGCTCACCGACGAATGCCCGAAGGACTCGCTGCCACAGGCACTGGACTGGCATCAGGTGCGTGCGATGGAAGCTTCCGGGCTGGTGCGGTTCGGCCCGCACGGCGCCAGCCACGCGATCCTCACCGGCCTCGACGATGTACGCCTGAGCGAAGAAATCCGCCGCAGCCGCGACGCATTGAACAACGGCTGCAACCGACCTCTACCGGTGTATTGCTACCCCAACGGCGACAACGATGAACGCGTACGCCAGCAGGTCGCGGACCACGATTACCCATTTGCGCTGGGCACCGGCACCGGGATCTATCGCGGCGACGGCGACCCGTTGAACCTGCCGCGTTTTGGCGTCAGCCAGCGCACCGCGCGCCATCCGCAATTGCTGTCGTGGCGGATTTACCGGGGAGCGCGGCCATGAGCCGAGGCAACTACCTCAAGCATCTGGCGCTGAGCATGGGCACCAAACTGGCGATGATCGCCCTGCGTTTGCTGCGCAACGTGTTGCTCGCGCGGATTCTCGGCCCCAGCGAACGCGGCCTGTTCGCCCTGCTCAGCACCCTGCCTGACCTGATCAGTGCGGCCACCAGCGGCGGTCTGAACTCGGCGGTCG
Organism: Pseudomonas triticicola; assembly: GCF_019145375.1. NCBI lineage: Bacteria > Pseudomonadati > Pseudomonadota > Gammaproteobacteria > Pseudomonadales > Pseudomonadaceae > Pseudomonas > Pseudomonas triticicola. Next base: position 2,315,018 of record NZ_JAHSTX010000001.1, read on the forward strand.
GTTATCAGGCGGCGAAGCAGCGGCCGATGGGTTTGTTGCTCAGCCAGGTGCTGGTATTCGGTTGTCTGCTGGCCGGTTTGCTGACTTTGCTGGTGGTGGCGCTGGTGCGCGAATTCGGCACGCAACTGGACGTGACCATGCAACTGGGCCTGCTCGCCTGGCTGTTGCTGCTGGCGGTGCCGTTGACCGTGTTGAAAAGCGGCCTGCTGACCCTGCACAACGCCTCGGGTGGCGTGGTAGCGTTCAACGTCTTGCGCCTGATCGAATCACTGGCGCCGCTGTTGCTGTTCGTCGCACTGTTCTGGATGTGGCAGAGCGCAGCGCTGGAAGCGGCGCTGATCAGTTGGCTGGCCGGGATCAGTCTGGTGGTGCTCGCCGGTTGGGTCTGGCTGAAGCGGACGCAGCCGTTGCAGCTGCAATGGGATCGCGCCAGCCAGAAGGAACTGCTGCGCTACAGCGCGCGCAGCCATCCAGATCTGCTGTTCCAGCAAGTAATTCTGCGCTCCGATTACCTGTTCATCGGCGCCCTGCTCGGCAGCACCGCGCTGGGCCATTACGCCATGGCCAGCGCTGCTGCCGAATTGCTGTTGATCGTCCCCGAAGCGGTGACCACACCACTGATGAAACGCCTGCTGCAACAGGATGAAGGCATGGACAAGGTCACTCCGCTGGCGCTGCGCCTGACCGCGACGGTGATGCTCGGCGCCTGCCTGAGCATGGCCGTGATCGGCGAGTGGTTGATCGTCACCCTGTTTGGCGCTGCCTACCAGCCGGCGTACCCGGCGCTGCTGGCGTTGCTGCCGGGGCTGTTGGGTCTGTGCTACGCGAGCATTCTACGCCTGGACTTGCTGGGCAAGAATCGCCCCGGCACGGTGTCGTTGTTGATGGGGTTGGGGGCGCTGCTCAATCTGGCGTTGAATCTGGTGCTGATTCCGGCCTACGGCATTGTTGGCGCCGCTGCCGCCTCATCGATCGCCTATCTGGCAGTCACCGTGGCCATGCTCGTGCTGTATTGCCGTTTGAGCGGCGTGCCGTTCTGGCAAACCCTGATCATCCTGCCCCGCGACGTGCTGCCGATGTGGTCGATGCTGCAGAGGAAGCCGGCATGAAAGGCTGGTACCTGCTGTTCGGTCTCGGCTTGTCGCTGGACGCTTTGGCGGCGTCGATGCGCTGGGGCGAGATTCGGGACGGCAGTCTGTTTCTGCAAACAGATCAGCCCGACAGCGTGACCGTGCGCTGGACCCCGGCGTGGCAAGCGGATGCCAACGAAGAGCAGTTGTACCTGCTCGACGGTCGCGGCAAATTGCTCGGCCAACGCTTGATCAAGGCCAGCGAAACCCGTGGCAGTCAGAGCTGGCCGCTGCTGCCCGGCGCGGCGAGTTATCGGCTGGAAATTCCTGGCTACAGCTTCCGCCACTACCGCATCGAACACGATGCGCGCACCGTCGCCCTGTTTGCCCCGGCCAAAGTGCACTTCAGTGCCGAAAGCAAAAATGGCGACGTGCTGTATTTCAAAGTTGCGGCCGGTGAGCACGCGGTGCTCGCCGGCAAATTCCATGGCGGCGTCACCGCATTGCAGGCGCAGCGGGTCGGCGACCACCAGGCACTGACCCTCGCATTGAAACCCTATCGCGCCTATTGGCAGTTCGATCAGATTGCATTGCCAGTCAGCCCCCGCGAGCAGGTCTGGCGCCTGCAATTGCAGGGCAGCGGCAAAGCGGCGTTCTGGCTCGACGGCACAGCCAATCTGTTTGCCCAGAATCCGCAGCAACTGCAACCGCTGCGTGAAGAGGTCGCAGAGGTGCGGCTGGTACTGCATGACAAAGTCCTCGGACGCACGCCGGATCTTGGCATCGCTCTGCCTTACGTGATGCCGCCAGCGGCCAGCCACGCGCTGCTCGATGCGCTGAAGCCGACGGCGGCGAGCTATTACAGTTTTGTCGACGTCACGGCGCAGAATCCACAGTTCGAGGACGCTTTCCGCCGGGTGTACCAGCAGCGTTTCGGCATCCGCAACGACATCACCCTGCTGGCCGGCAGTCAGCGCCAGGCCGATCTGCGCGCCGACGTGCAGAGCAACAGCGGCCTCGACGCCTGGCTGGCGAGCACCCGCGCCCTCGGCGGCAGCGGCACGCATTACATCGGCTTTGCCGACGAGCCCAATCTCAACTACTCCAGCTACGAGCAATATCAGGCGATTTTCACCAGCATGGCCCGTCAGGTGCGCAGCGACCCGGCGAATGCCCGCGCCGGTGTGCGCATCGCCATGCCGGCCAGCTCGCGACTGGTCAACGGCCCGTTCGCCGATAATGCGGCAGACAAGCGCGGAATCGATTGGGCACGGCGCCTGCTCAGCGAGTCAGCCGACCAGATCGATGCACTGGCCTGGCATGAATGGATGATTCGCGATCTGCTCGCCACCCGCGTCTACCGCGACAGCGTGCGCCGCGCCGCCGAACTGGTCGGCCTCGACGCCAATGGTCAGCCGCGCAAGGCCTTGCTGCTCGATCAGACCAACCTGTCCAGCGGCTCCAGCCTCAGCCCCTACGATCAGGAAACCCACTACACTTCGCTGTGGTGGGCGTCGGTGGTGATCAATGCCTCGCAGGACGGCTTGCTGAGCATGCTCAACTGGTTTCAGGCCGCCGATGAGCCGCATTACCCCAAAGGCATGTTGCGCATATTGGGCGAGGATCGCTTCGAGCTGAAACCGGTCGGTCTGGCCCAGCAATTCATCGCCCGCCACTGGCTGCGCCAAGTGCTGCAACTGGATAACGACGCCTTCGAGGTGGATGTGCTGGCGATGGCCGGCGACGAGCAGCGCACGTTGCTCGGAGTGAACAAAGGGACGCGCCTGCAACGCGTCGATCTGAGCGGCGCCAGGTGCCCGCTGAACCATGGCGCCCTGCGTTACTTCGGCGCCGACAATCGCAGCCGCGACGCACCGTTTGCCTGCGACAACGGGCGCGTGCGTTTCGAACTGCCGGGACAAACCCTGTTTGCCCTGAGCTGGAGCGCTTCATGAGCCGCCCTTCGATGCTCTGCCGCGCGGGCTTGATGCCGCGCATGGCACCCTCATCAGGAGAAGAGACCATGGATGTTTTGCAAAAACTCAGCGGACATATTCGTCGTAAAGGCCTGCGAGCGACCTTGGGCAAGATCCGCAAACTGTACATTTTTTCCCATCAGCAACTGCTGTGGATGGAGCGCGACCTGGTCAGCCCGGTGCCGCCGCACCGCCTCAAACCTTATCCGCCACTGCGCGTGGTCAGGATTACGGCGGACAACGCCAGCGCTTTCGCGCGTTACTTTGGTGACCGTGTCGGCACGATGGCCGAGCTGGCCAAAGAGGGCCACACCGGGCACATGCATGTCGACGAGCAAGGCGATGCCGTAGCGTTTATCTGGGGCACGCCGCGGGATTATTTCGACCGGCATTACTACGGCTGCCGGTTCCCGGTGAAACCCGGCGAGTTCTTCGAGTTCGGCGGCGAACTGGCCCGGGCCTACTGGGGTACAGAGCTGTCGGTGGACCTGCAATTGCGCCTGTGGGAAGCCATGGCCGCCCAGGGCTGCCGCAAAGTGGTCGATGTCTGTGAGTCGACCAACATACCGGCGCTCAAGCTGCACCTGCGCATGAGCTATACCGAACAACAGCGGATCATGAATATCTACACGCTGTTCGGTCGCTGGCGCTTCTATCGCGAAACCCGCTACAGCGGTTCGCGCTTGGCGGCGCTGGGTAAAACTTCCCGTCCACCTGTCAACGCAACGGCGGCCTGAACCTATGGTGATGCGATTCGAATGGCGCACGTCCCTGTGCGCCGCCGACTTCCCGGCAACCGCGTATGAAACGCTGCGCCTGGGCGTGAGCGACCATACGCCGTTCAACAATCTCGGCTGGTTGTGCGCGGCCGAACAGGCTTTGGCCGAGGATCAGCGCCTGCACATTCTGCTCGGTTGGGAAGCCGCAGAACTGCGTCTGTGCCTGCCGCTGGTGGCCAGCCGCGAGCGCTTCGCCGGCGTGCCGTTTCGGGTCTTGCATCACTTGGGTTATCCGCTGGCCGATCGTCTGGCTTTGCTGTCACTGCTCGGCGGCGAGGACATGCACGAGGCGCTGCTGTTGATTCGCCAGCGCCTGCCCCATGCACTGTTGCAACTCAATGAGCTGTCGGAACCTGCGGGTGAAGAAAGTGCCGTCACCGCATGGATGGCGCGCAGTTCCACTGCCGAACGGCGCCTGAGCTGCCGGGTGCCGGTGCATCTGATCAGCGAAGCCGACCATCAGGAAGTCTCCGGCGACCCGCGCTACAAACTGCGCCGGGCTCGCAAACGGATCGCCGCGTGCGGTGCGCAGATCCGCCGGATCACTCCAGATGCGCTGAGCATGGCTGCCTTGTTGCAGACCATCAGCGAAGTCGAGGCGGTGAGCTGGAAAGGCGATGAAGGCGTCGGTATTTTCGCCACACCGCGCAGCCGCCAATGGATCGAACGCGCCTTCACCGCCCTCGCCGGCCAAGGCCTGGTGCGCGTGGTGATGCTCGAGCTGAACGGCCGCTGCATCAGCTATCGTCTCGGCCTGCTCGAACAGGGCCGGCTCTACGATTACAACCTCGCCTTCCTGCCGCAGTACGCCGACCTGGGCAGTGGCCGGGTGTTGCTGGAGGAATGGATTCGCTGGGGCCTGGATGAGCACTGGCACTGGATCGATGCCTCGCGGGTCAGCCTGGAAAACTCCAGCCATCAACTGCACGAACGCATGACCGGGCAGCTGGAACACTGGCGCTGGAGTTTCTATTCGTGGCGCCCAAGTGGGCTGGCATTGGGTCTGGCGCTGCGCATCTGGTATCGCTGCAAGCCCGCCGTGCAACAGTGGCGGGCCCGCCGTGCAAACAAAAAACCTGCAGCGCTGGTTCAACCTGTCGCAATCACTCCGGAGGGCGGCCATGCCTCGCCAAGTCATAGTCAACGCTGATGACTTCGGTCTCAGCGCCAACGAAAACGCAGTGATCTTCGCTGCCTTCCAGGCCGGCCTGATCAGCTCAGCCACGGCCATGGCCAACATGCCGGCGTTTGAAGCCGCCTGCACCATGGCCCGCCATCCGACGCTGCATGGGCGGATCGGCCTGCACTTCAACCTGACCTACGGACGCCCGCTGAGCCAGGCGATCCTGGGGCGGCGGACCTTCTGCGATGGCAACGGCGTGTTCGACCTCAACCTGCCCCGCCACAGCCTGTGGCTGGGTCGCGCAGACCGTGACGCGGTGCGCGCCGAGTTGCAGGCGCAATGGCAACGCTGCGTCGATCACGACATGCGCCCGAGCCATATCGACTCGCACCAGCACGTACACAACATCTGGCCGATCGGCGAAATCGTCGCGAAGTTTGCCGCCGAGCAAGGCGTACCGATCCGGCTGGCGCGCAACCTCGGGCTCAACCTCACGCTGCCCAAGCGCCTATTCAAGGGTTTGCTCAATGGCCGTTTGCAGAGCCTGGCGCGGGTCACCGCCGACTACGTCTGCACCCCGGTGGACGTGCGCAATGCCAGCGTCCCCAGCGACGGCGTGCTGGAAATCGTCGCCCACCCGACCCGCCTCGGCGTCGATTTCGGTGATGCCTATCTCGACTCCGGCGAGTCGTTGAGCGAGGTACTCGAACAGGGTTTGAGGGGCGTCGCGCGAGTCTCGTATGCCGACCTCAACCGAGAAGAAACACAGGGTGCCACGGCGCTCGAATGAATCACCGCTGTAACGACACTCACCACAACATCCGGGCCAAGACCCTGGAGGGGCATCATGAGCATCATCACCAAAGTGCAAGATCGCATCAGACAAAAAGGCCTGAGCCGCACCGTCGGGACGTTGTGGAAACGCTACGTGTTCTTCCACTGGGAACTGCTGTGGATGGAGCGCGACCTGGTCAGCCCGGTGCCGCCGCACAAACTGCGCCCGTATGAAGGCCTGCGCAAAGTCGACATCACCGCGCAGAATGCCGTGGCGTTCAGCAAACACTTCGGCGACCGTGTCGGCACCATGGCGGAACTGGCAGCCGAGGGCCATACCGGGCACATGTACCTGGACGCCGATGGCCACGCCGTGGGCTTTATCTGGGGCAGCATTCGCGACTACCACGACCGCCACTATTACGGCTGCACCTTCCCGGTCAAACCCGGCGAGTTCTTCGAATTCGGCGGCGAAATGATCCGCGCCTACTTCGGCAGCAGCCTGTCGGTGGACGTGCAGGTTGCGCTGTGGCAAGCGATGGCGGCGCAGGGTTGCACCAAGGTCGTCGACGTCTGTGAAACCCATAACATTCCGGCGCTGAAACTGCATATCCGCATGGGTTATCAGGAACAGGGCCGGGTGACCCACGTCTACTGCCTGTTCGGCCGCTGGAAATTCTTCCGCGAAACCCGCTATGAAGGCTCACGCCTGGATCCGCTGCGCAAACCGGGTCGGCCGGTGGTGAGTGCAGCGGCGCAGGCTTGATCCGATCTTGTGACATGTGGCGGTCGCAAGGCCGCCATCGCGAGCAGGCTCGCTCCTACACTGGACAGTCGCCATACGCGAAACCAATGTGGGAGCGAGCCTGCTCGCGAAGAGGCCAGTCATCGCAATGAAGGTTCTCAGGCCTTGCGCGCCACCAGGCTAAAGCACATCGGCAGCTGCGCCTGCTGGTTCAGGTAGCAGTCATACACCTCTTCCCGGTTCGAATGCGCATATTCCTGAAAATCCACAATGCTCAGCCCCGCTCCAATGGCGCCGCTGAAGATCGCGCCCAGCGTATGCACGAACCAGTACGACTTCGCCGCCGGCTGCTCGACCTTGCCGACATACACAATCGGTTCTTCCTGCACAAACGGCTCGGCACGGAAATACGAGCTGTCGAGGCGGTAGGGATCTTCAGCCTGCGGATCAACCATCTCCAGAAACGGATGGGTTTCGTAGATCACCAGTTTGCCGCCCGGCTTCAGCACCTGCGCGACATGATGGAAGAATTCGCCGATGTCAGGCATCCAGTTGAGTACACCAATGGTAATCAGGGCTACGTCGAAGCGGTTATGCAGCGATGCGGGCAGATGGTGGATGTCGCTCTCGACGAATTCGGCAGTATGCGGCGAGCGGCTGTTGAGCTCGCGGGCCTGCTCAAGAAACGCTGCCGATTGATCGACGCCGACGACACTGCGCGCACCCAGCGCAAACAGCGACAGGCTTTCCCGACCGTTATTGCAGCCCAGTTGAATCACGTCCTTGCCATCGACTTCCAGCAAGCCGCGCAAAGTGTCATCAAGGCAGCAAAACTCCGCCTGCGCGACATCGTTGAGCAATGCCTGCCAGTCCGGTGAATCCTGATGATGACGGGCGGAATCGTTCCATGCCTGTCGATTGCTTTCGATGGCGGTTGTGGGGTTGGGCACTTCCATGGCGCTACTCCGGGTGAGGCTCGTGATTGAGCGGCGTGAGTGTAGAACAGACCCGGGGTGGCGGTTGTTCCAATGTTGTAATCACACTGCGCAGTCCTCTTCAGCGAGTCCTACAGAAAAAGGAAGGAACTCGGGATACCCCAACCGTTTTCCTACATCTTCCGTCGGTTGGCCGTCGGAAGCGCTCAGTCTAGGATTTGTCGAACTACAAGTACTCATGGAGCTCGACCCAGATGCAGTTCATCCAGACAACGACGACAGCAATCCCTGTACCGAATAGACTGCCAGGCATTGATCCCGGAGGCACTATGGACGGCAAAATCTTTCCCGACGATTCAGGGTTTGAAAACGACGAGCAGGCTGCCAGTCATGATCGCTGGTTGCGAGCCAAGGTGCAGGCGTCCAGAGATGATCCCCATCCGAGTCTCCCCCATGAGGACGTGATGGCGGACATGCATGCCTTGATCGAATCCATGCGAAAAAAGGCCGATGCAGATTGAGTGGCGGCCCGAAGCCAAGACCGATCTTTCGAACATCCTCAGATACATTGGCGAGAGAAACTTTGCAGCCGCAGTGAGTCTGTCGAAATCCATCGAAGAATCCACAACCTCACTCTCCGTTCATCCCCATCTCTACCGTAAAGGTCGATCTCCCGGCACCCGGGAAATCGTTGTACATCCTAACTACGTAGTGATTTATGAGGTGACGGATCGAATCGAGATACTTAGCGTTTTGCATACCCGGCAGGAATATCCATAAAGACATAGCAGGAAAAAACGGTGTGACGTTCGCCCGATCGATAACACGCCGTTTGTTTGCCCAATAGGCACCCCTATCAAAGATTCACATGACTCTGGTTAAGCCGCTCACGCAAAAACTCCACCAGCGCCTGTACCGGCCGCGAAGCCTGGCGATGCTGCGGATAAACGGCCGACAAGGTCAGTGGCTCCGGGCGCAGGTCATCCAGCACTGGCACCAGCCGCCCGTCCTTCAACGCAGCGCCGACGATGAAGGTCGGCAGATAAGTAATTCCCATCCCCTGCACCGCTGCGTCTCGCAGCAGTTCGCCGTTGTTGACGCGCATGCGCCCGGTGACGTTGATCAGCAGCGGTTTGCCCGGTGCTTCGTTGAAGCGCCATTGCACCGAGCGACCGTGGCCGTAAGGCAGGCAATCGTGGCTGTGCAGGTCTTCGGGTTTGAGTGGTGTGCCGCGTTCGGCGAGGTAGGCCGGGCTGGCGCAGTAGACCCGTTCGATACTGGCGATGCGCCGGGCGATCAGTGTCGAGTCCTCCAGTACGCCGATGCGCAGGGCCAGGTCGTAACCTTCGCCGAGCAGGTCGACCGGGCGATCGCTCAGATCCACCTCGACGGTGACTTCGCGATAACGCTGCAGGAACAACGGCAGCAGACAACCCAGATGCGCCACCGCGAACGACAGCGGCGCGCTGAGGCGAATCGTGCCGCGCGGCTCGGCGGTTTCACCGGCGATGCCCTGCTCGACCTGCTCGACTTCTCCGAGCAAACGCAACGCCGATTCGTAATAGCTCTGCCCCAGCGGGGTGACGTCGAGGCGGCGGGTCGAGCGATTCAACAAGCGCACACCGAGGCGCTCTTCCAGTTGCATCAAACGGCGGCTGACGAACTGCTTGGACAGGCCCAACTGATCGGCCGCAGCGGTGAAGCTGCCGGAGTCCATGACCTGGCAAAAAATACGCATGTCTTCGAACGGGTTCATTGTCACTCTCTGGTGGACAGTTAAACGCTTTATAGCCGCTTTTTCGCTTTTCAGCAGCCCATTAATCTGTGCTCACGGTTTGAAAACAACCCTGAACACATGGAGCTGCCGAAGGCAGCCATCTGATCGTTGGGACGCGGAGCGTCCCCGGCTGCATTCCCATGCAGAGCGTGGGAACGATCAGATCGCAGCCTTCGGCAGCTCCTACATCACACATTCAAAAATGGAATTGAACATGAGCATCAAGAAAACCCTCGCCGCGTCCCTCCTCGCCCTGTCCGTCAGCAGCGCATTTGCCGCAGGCAGCCCCGGCGTCGAACACAACACCCAAGCGTTCCTCGATGCCCTCGCCGCTGGCGGTGGTCGTCCGCTGGAGCAACTGAGCCCGAAGGACGCCCGTGCAGTGCTGACTGGTGCCCAAGCTTCGGTAAAGGTTGATCTGTCCGGCGTGGAAGTCAGCGACAAGGCGATCAAGGTCGATGGCCAGACCCTCAACCTGAAAGTGGTGCGCCCGGCCAAGGTCAAAGGCGAGTTGCCGGTGTTCATGTTCTTCCACGGTGGCGGCTGGGTACTGGGTGACTTTCCTACGCACCAGCGCCTGATTCGTGATCTGGTGGTCGGCTCGGGCGCCGTTGCGGTGTATGTCGATTACACGCCATCGCCGGAAGCGCAGTACCCGACCGCGATCAATCAGGCTTACGCTGCGACGAAATGGGTGGCCGAGCACGGCAAGGACATCGGTGTCGATGGCAAGCGTCTGGCGGTAGCCGGCAACAGCGTCGGCGGCAACATGGCGGCGGTCGTGGCGTTGATGGCCAAGGAGCAGAAAACCCCTGCCCTGCGCTTCCAGCTGTTGATGTGGCCGGTGACCAATGCGCAGTTCGACGACGGTTCGTACCAGCAATTTGCCGAAGGCCACTTCCTTACCAAGGGCATGATGCAGTGGTTCTGGGACAGCTATACCACCAAGCCGGCCGAGCGTGCGCAGATCCATGCCTCGCCGCTCAACGCCAGCAGCGAACAGCTCAAGGGCCTGCCCGCTGCCCTGGTGCAGACCGCCGAGTTCGACGTGCTGCGTGATGAAGGTGAAGGCTATGCGCGGCATCTGGATGCGGCCGGCGTGCCGGTGACCTCGGTGCGTTACAACGGGATGATTCATGACTTTGGTCTGCTCAATCCGCTGAGCCAGATTCCGGAAGTGAAGGCCGCGGTGCGTCAGGCGGCGGCTGAACTGAAGACTCATCTGAATCCATAAAAGCAAAAGATCGCAACCTGCGGCAGCGCCTACCCTGTAGGAGCCGCCACAGGCTGCGATCTTTTTTCTCACCAGCGTCGCGGAGTACCGGTCATGACTCTTTTCTACGCCCACCTGCTGTCCTGGAGCGCCGTCCTGCTCCTGCTCGACGCCGCGCTCTGGCATTTCTCGCCCTTCAGCCATCGCGCTCCGCGAGTCGGCGTACGTCTGGCACTGTTTCTGGCATTCAGCGCGCTGGTGATCAATGCCGGTGTCAGTCCCTTGCAGGCTCCGCTGTTCGCTGATGATCGCGTGGCACAACTGGGGGCGACGGCGCTGGGGATTCTCTGGTGGTTGTACGCAGCACGGGTGCTGACCGAAGTGATCGGCCTGGCGCTGATGCGCCGCATCGGCCACAGCGGTCGCTTGTTGCAGGATGTCATCGGCGCGCTGGTGTTTCTGGTCGCGATTGTCGCGGCAGCCGGTTACGTGCTGGAGCTGCCAGTCAAAGGTCTGCTGGCCACCTCCGGGGTGGTCGCCATCGTGGTCGGTCTGGCGCTGCAAAGCACCCTCGCCGACGTGTTTTCCGGCATCGTCCTCAACACCACCAAGCCGTATCAGGTAGACGACCTGGTGATGATCGACGGCGTCGAAGGCAAGGTTTTCGATATCGACTGGCGCGCCACGCACCTGTTGACCAGCGCCGGCACCATGGCCGTGGTGCCGAACTCGGTGGCGGCCAAGGCGAAGATCGTCAACCTCAGCCGACCGAACAACATGCACGGCGTGTCGATCAGTATCAAAGTGCCGAACCACATCCGCCCGCGTCGGGTATTGGATGCCCTTGATCGCACTTTGCAGGGCAGCAGTTCGCTGCTGCTCAGCCCGGCGCCGAAAGCCGTACTCAAAGAGGCCGGCGAAACCATGTCGGAATACGTTGCCAGCGGTTTCATCGCTGAGCTGGGCAAGAAGAGCGAAGTGCGCAATCAACTGTTCGACCTCGCCCACCGCCATCTCGAAGCGGCGGGTATTTCCCGGCATCCCGACGGCGTGATCGAACCGTCGAGCCGCGCTCGTGCGTTGCTGGACGAGGTGAAGATTTTCCGTTCGCTGAGCAGTGAAGAACGCGATCGCCTCGCTGAGTCGATGGTCGCGCAGCAGTACACGGCCGGTCAGGTGGTGCTGGATCTGGACGAGGTGCCGGACAGTCTGTTCGTGATCGCCACGGGCGTGGTCAGCGCGACGGTGCCGGACGGCAATGGCCAGACCGAGGCCGGGCGCATGGGGCCGAGCGAAGTCATGGGTGAGCAGAGCATTCTTGCCGATACACCGTCGCAGGCGACGTTCACAGCGCTGACGTCGAGCATCATTTATCGTCTCGACAAACAGTTGACCCGTGAGTGCATGGACAAGCGCAGCGAAGTCGGCCGGGCCCTGAACAAGTTGCAGGCGGTGCGTCAGCAGAACAGTCGCCTCGCGTTGATGGCCAAACCGGTGGCGGTGAAAAAAGGTGGTTTTTTGGGGTGGTTGCAGAAGCGTTGAAGCGCCAAAGTCAAGATCAAAAGCCTCCCCCTCACCCCAACCCTCTCCCCCAAGGGGGCGAGGGGGAAAGGGAGCCGATCTCCGGGCCTTTCAACACCGAAGTTCGGCTCTGTATTGCAGGTCGGCGTATCCCGAACAAGCCCCTCGGTTCAGTCCCCTCTCCCTCCGGGAGAGGGCTAGGGTGAGGGGCTTTTGACGTTCGACCAAATTACTTGGCAGTGAACTTGGTGTAGCTGTTGATCAGGTTGCGATAGTTAGGCAGACGCTCGGACAGCAGATGCGCCAGGCCTTCCATGTCGTTGCGCCAGTCGCCCTGCAGCTCGCAGGCCACAGCGAACCAGTTCATCAGATGTGCACCGGCGGCCGACATCCGCGCCCACGCCGCTTGTTGTACGGTGGTGTTGAAGGTACCCGACGAGTCGGTGACGACGAACACTTCGAAGCCTTCAGCGATCGCCGACAGGGTCGGGAAAGCTACGCAAACGTCGGTCACTACACCGGCGATGATCAGTTGCTTGCGGCCGGTGGCCTTGATCGCTTTGACGAAGTCTTCGTTGTCCCAGGCGTTGATCTGGCCTGGACGCTGAATGAACGGCGCGTCGGGGAATTGCTCGAGCAGCTCGGGCACGATCGGGCCGTTCGGACCTGCGTCGAAGCTGGTGGTCAGAATGGTCGGCAGCTTGAAGAACTTGGCGATGTCGCCCAGTGCCAGCACGTTGTTCTTGAACTCGTTCGGCGAGAAATCCTGCACCAGCGAGATCAGACCGGTCTGGTGGTCGACCAGCAGGACGACTGCATCATCTTTGTTCAGACGCTTGTAAGGAACGCTCATGGCAAAACTCCTGGATGGATGGTTGTTACGGGAGGCGCCGGCCCTGATGCCCGGCGCTTTTTTCAAACTCAGAACGCGAAGCAGGAACAGCCGAACGCGCCCCAGAAACCGGCGAAATCGCTGACCGGTGCATTCGACATCCGCGCTTTTTCATGGCTGTGGGTGTGCACGGCGCACGGCCCGCTGCACTGGTGAACCTGCGCTTGCAACGGCGAGTTCGGGCGCCAGTGGCCCGGGACTTTGACTACCGGCGACCAGTCCGGCAGCACCGGAATCGAGCGCGGGCCGAGGTCTTCGAAGTCGCCGGCGGCGTAGACGATCTTGCCGCCGACCACGGTCATCACCGACTCGATCCACTTGATCGCTTCTTCTTCAACGCTGAAGAAGTCCGCGCTCAGTGCCGCCAGGTCTGCCAGTTGGCCGACGCGGATCTGGCCCTTCTTGCCCTGCTCCGAAGAGAACCAGGCGCTGCCGTGGGTGAACAGTTCCAGCGCGGTGCTGCGTGGCAAACCTTCTTCGTACAACGCCAGACCGCCAACGGTACGGCCGCTGACCATCCAGTACAGCGAGGTCCACGGGTTGTAGCTGGACACGCGGGTGGCGTCGGTGCCAGCGCCAACCGGCACGCCTTCGGCGAGCATGCGCTTGATCGGTGGCGTGGCTTCGGCAGCTTGTTTGCCGTAGCGATCGACGAAGTATTCGCCCTGGAACGCCATGCGATCCTGAATCGCGATACCGCCGCCCAGCGCTTTCACGCGCTCGATGTTTTGCGGGGTGATGGTTTCAGCGTGGTCGAAGAACCACGGCAGACCGTTGAACGGAATGTCGCGATTGACCTTCTCGAACACATCGAGCATACGGCTGATCGATTCGTTGTACGTGGCGTGCAGACGGAACGGCCAGCGCTGCTCGACCAGGTGGCGCACCACCGGTTCCAGCTCCTGTTCCATGGTCTGCGGCAGGTCCGGACGCGGTTCGAGGAAGTCTTCGAAGTCGGCGGCGGAGAACACCAGCATTTCGCCGGCGCCGTTGTGGCGCAGGTAATCGTCGCCCTGATGCAGCTTGACGCTGCCGGTCCAGTTCTGGAAATCGGTCAGTTCTTCTTTCGGCTTCTGGGTGAACAGGTTGTAGGCGATGCGTACGGTCAACTGGTCGTCTTTGGCCAGTTGTTCGATCACCTGGTAATCGTCCGGATAGTTCTGGAAACCACCGCCGGCGTCGATCGCACTGGTCAGGCCGAGGCGATTGAGTTCGCGCATGAACTGGCGGGTCGAGTTGACCTGATATTCCAGCGGCAGCTTCGGCCCTTTGGCCAGGGTCGAGTAGAGAATCATCGCGTTCGGCCGCGCGACCAACATGCCGGTCGGGTTGCCGTTGCTGTCGCGCACGATCTCGCCGCCCGGCGGGTTCGGCGTGTCGCGGGTGTAGCCGGCCACGCGCAGGGCAGCGCGGTTGAGCAGCGCACGGTCGTAGAGGTGCAGGATGAACACCGGAGTATCCGGCGCGGCCTGGTTGATTTCTTCCAGGGTCGGCATGCGTTTTTCGGCGAACTGGAATTCGTTCCAGCCACCGACCACGCGCACCCACTGCGGGGTCGGCGTGCGATCAGCCTGGTCCTTGAGCATACGCAGCGCGTCGGCGAGCGATGGCACACCTTCCCAGCGCAGTTCGAGGTTGTAGTTCAGACCGCCGCGAATCAGGTGCAAGTGCGAGTCGTTGAGGCCAGGGATGACGCAGCGGCCCTTCATGTCGACCACTTGTGTGGCGCTGCCTTTGAGAGCCATGGCCTCGGCATCGTTACCGACGGCAACGAAGCGGCCGTCCTTGATCGCCACCGCACTGGCCAGTGGTTTTTCCCGGTCTACGGTATGAAACTGGCCATTGAATAAAATCAGATCGGCGCTCATCGCAGTTCCTCAAGCGAAAGTGAAAAGAAGCAAACCCCGCTCAACGCGGCGAGGTTTCTTGGGAATCGAGGTGTTCATGGGCCTGGCTGGCTTCCAGCCACGGGGTGAACAAACGGGTAACCGGCGGCATCACCACGTAGACCACCGAGAGGACGATGGTCAGGGTGATCAGGAACGTGGCGACCACGTAGTTGGACAGAAACGGATGCAGCGCCAGCAGCGGGCCCCAGATCAGCGGCACCAGCAGGGTGTGCGGCAGAATCACCAACAGGGTGACAACGGCCTGCTTCCAGCGCGGCGGTGGCGAGCCGGCTTCGGCCAGCGGTGTGAACCAGAATTCATTGACCGGCGCGACTTCGGTCTGATCGCCATCGGCCAGCATCGGTGCGGCTTCAGCCACCAGCGCCTGACGCTCGGAGGATTCCAGCCAGCCCTGCATCGCTTCGGTGGAGCTGAAGCGCAATACGCACGTGTAGAAATCCAGACGCCCGCGCTTGCCGCGCACCACGTCCACACCCAAATGCCCTTCGCGCTGGCCGGCGACGCGCACGATGTTGCGCAGCCATGCTTCATACGCCGATTCGAAACCGGTTTTGACCGAGTGCTTGATGATCAACGTGACGGTCTCATCGGCCCCCGGTGCTTGTGAATTGAGGACTTCAGGCATAACGCAGCACTCCGGGCAAACGAACAGGAATCGCCAGCCGTCCGGGCCCGGCGATCAATACGGTGGTGAAAAGAATCAACAGCAACCAGCCAAACTGCCCCTCAGCCACACTCCATTGCGGATGCACGACCAGCAGCGCCACGAGCAGTACAAAGAGAATAGGCAAGCAGGCCAAACGCGCCAGCACACCGGCGACGATCAGCAACGGGCAGAGGACTTCGGCGAAGATCGCCAGGATCAGCGTCAGATGGGCGCCAAGATGGAACGGGTCTTCGATCAGTTGCAGCTGCGCGGTGAAGTCCAGCAACTTCGGCAAGCCGTGCACCCACAACAGAAACAACCCGCCGCTGACCCGCAGGAACAGCAACCCGATGTCGCGCGCCTGTTCATCCCTCGTAGCAATCATGACCCGACCCTTTGAATGTCATTGACGAGAATCATGCCAAGGCCGGGGCGGAAGAAATTGGATGGGTGTGCTTAGTTGCTTTTCAGGTCACTGACGTTCTGCTGCCAGCCACAAACAATGTGGGAGCGAGCCTGCTCGCGAAGGCGTCAGGTCATTCACATCCATACTCACTGACACACCGCTTTCGCGAGCAGGCTCGCTCCCACAGGGATTGGCGGCGCGCATTCAATTTGCAGACCACCACAAAAACAAAGTGGGAGCGAGCCTGCTCGCGAATGCGTCAGGCCAGTCACATCCACACTAACTGACACACCGCTTTCGCGAGCAGGCTCGCTCCCGCAGGGATTGGCGGCGTGCATTCAATTTGCAGACGGCCACAAAATATTGTGGGAGCGAGCTTGCTCGCGAAGGCGTCAGGCCAGTCACATCCACACTAACTGACACACCGCTTTCGCGAGCAGGCTCGCTCCCACAGGGATTGGCGGCGCGCATTCAATTTGCAGACCACCACAAAAACAAAGTGGGAGCGAGCCTGCTCGCGAATGCGTCAGGCCAGTCACATCCACACTAACTGACACACCGCTATCGCGAGCAGGCTCGCTCCCACAGGGATTGGCGGCGTGCATTCAATTTGCAGACGGCCACAAAATATTGTGGGAGCGAGCCTGCTCGCGAAGGCGTCAGGCCAGTCACATCCACACGAACTGACCCACCGCTTTCGCGAGCAGGCTCGCTCCCACAGGGATTGGCGGCGTGCACTCAATTTGCAGACCGCCGCAAAAACAGTGTGGGAGCGAGCTTGCTCGCGAAGGCGTCAAGTCAGTCAAATCCACACTAACTGACACACCGTTTTCGCAAGCAAGCTCGCTCCCACAGGGATTGACGGCGTGCGCTCAATGTGTAGACCGCCACAAAAACAACGTGGGAGCGAGCTTGCTCGCGAAGGCGTCAGGCCAGTCACATCCACACTAACTGACACACCGCTATCGCGATCAGGCTCGCTCCCACATGAAAACTGCTCGTGTAATAGAGACCGGTTAAAGCGCCGGAATATTCAGCGGCGCCGCCATGAACTGGCTGATCCGCGAGCGCAGCCATTTCTCTGCCGGGTCGTTGTCGTGCACCCCGCTCCACGCCATCGACAATTGCGCGGCATCGATCGGGAATGGCGGGTCTTCGGCACGCAGGGCGCAGCCTTCGACCAAGGCACAGGCGGCGTAATCCGGCACCGTGGCGATCATCTCGGTACCGGCGAGCAAGGCGCGCAAGCCGCTGAACTGCGGCACACCAAGAACCACCCGGCGGCAGCGGCCGATCTTGGCCAGATCCAGGTCGATATTGCCGCTCAGATCACCGGAGAACGACACCATTGCATGCGGACGCGCGCAATATTCGTCCAGCGTCAGCGGCCCCGGACGGTCGTCGCCGCGCAGCACTTTGCAGGGAATATCACGCAGCTTCTTGCGCTTGGCATTGGCCGGCAGATCCGTGGTGTAGCTGACGCCCACGGAGATTTCGCCAGAGGCCAACAGCGCCGGCATCAACAGGTAGTTGGCGCGGCGTACCACCACGACAATCCCCGGCGCCTCCTGCTGAAGCTGGCGCAACAGCGGCGGAAACAGACCGAACTCGGCGTCGTCCGACAGTCCGATGCGAAACACATCACAACTGCTCGCCGGTTCGAATTCCTTGGCGCGGCTGACTGCGCCGGAAATCACGTCCATCGCCGGTTGCAGCTCCTTGAGGATCGCCAGCGCCCGCGCCGTCGGTTCCATACCGCGACCGTTGCGCAGCAGCAACGGATCGTCGAACAGATCACGCAAGCGCCCCAGCGCAGCACTGACCGCTGGCTGGCCCATGAACAGTTTTTCGGCAACGCGGGTCAGGTTCTTTTCGAACATCAACGCTTCGAAAATCACCAGCAGGTTCATGTCGACGCGGCGCAGATCGTTACGGTTCATGGGCGTGGTTTCCTTATCGGTGTCAGACGCTTTATGCCACTGGCGCTGGGCACTTTACTCGATCAACGGCACTTTCGCCGCGCGTTTGTAAGGGCCGTACTCCACCGGCACCCACTGGAAATGCTTGCCCTCGGCGGCGATGTGGCCGATGCCCGGGAACGGCAGATGCGCTGCCGTCACCCAGGTCTTGCTCGCGGCCGCAGCACTGAACACTGCCTGCCGACTGGCGATCGCTTGCTGACTGTTGACGTCGAAACCGATCGAGACTTCCGGGTGCAAGAACTGCACCGCGAGGTTGTGCACCAGATCGCCCATGAACACGATGCTCTGCTGCTGCGAGGTGAAGCGGTACGTGGTGCTGCCCGGCGTATGCCCGGCTTCGAGGGTTGCTTCGACCAGTCCCGGCAATGGCGACTGCCCGGCGGCGAACGTCTTGAAGCGGCCAGCGGCAACATAGGGCGCGGTGGAATCCTGGGCAATCTTGAAGAACTCTTTGGCTCCCGCCGGAGCCTTGGCCAGTGCTGCCGGATCAAGCCAGTAATCGGCCTCTGCCTTGGCCGCATAGACGGTGGCATTGGCGAACAGCGGCTTCTTCTCTGCATCGACCAGACCACAGACGTGATCGAGGTGCAGGTGGGTCAGCAAAATTGTGTCGACCTGCTCAGGCTTGTAACCGGCGGCCTGCATGTTGGCCGAGAGTTGGCCTGCGGTGGCGCCGATGCACTGCCCTGCGCCGGTGTCGACCAGAATCAGTTGCGTGCCGGTGTTGACCAGAAAGGCATTGAACGCCGTCTGCACGCCCGGGGTTTCAATCGAACGGCGTGCGAGCAGCGCGCGAATCTCACTCTGGCTCATGCCCTGCAACAACTTCGGCGACAAATCGTTGTAACCGTCGAACAACGCGGTGACTTCGTAATCGCCCACCGCCAAGCGGAAATAACCCGGCGCCTGAGTGCCCACCTGCGGCGCCTGCGCCATCGCGCCGGACATTGCCAGCATGACCGCCAGGGTCGTTGCTGCTTTCATCAAGCCTTTCATTGCATTCCCCTTTGAACCTGGCCAACGGCGGCCGTGCTTTGTCGACATCGTCGCGCAAAGCACCGGGCGCTGACTTGCAAGGATGTGCTGAGTTCCAGCCTGAGCGAGGAAATTAACAACGATTAACTCGTCAGCCTCACGCCCTCGCCCAACAATGAAGCCCTCTGCGCAGCGTTGCTTTTTTGACCTGAGGGAATGCGCCGACCGTGTATTCCCCACCGACACGGACCTTGGCCATGGCTTATCTACAGCAAACCGTCGCCCTCGCCCCTGCCTGCGAACCGCGGAAGAACACGACTGGCGGACTCAGTCCGCAGCGCGAACGCCAGATCAAACAGTTGATCCTCGATCGCTTGGGCGAAAGTCTCGAAGTGGCTGAACTGGCCCGCGCCTGCTCACTGTCACGCAGTCATTTCTCCCGTGCATTCAAATGCAGCACCGGCCTGTCGCCACAGGACTGGATCCGCGCCCAGCGCCTGGCCCGGGCCAAGTTGCTGATCCAGCACACCGACCTCAGCCTCACGCAAATCAGCCTGGAATGCGGCTTCTGCGATCAGGCGCACTTCTGCCACATGTTCACCCGCAGCGAGGGCATCAATCCCTTCGCCTGGCGCTGTCGAGTCATGGGCAAGCCGAAAAACACCGCAGCACAGCCTGCGGTGTTTTGACTGCTGCCGTTACGCCACCCGTTGCACTGATGCTCAAACCTGAGGATTATGCCCGGACACCCCGGATCAGACGGCCTGCGCATGCGCCAGGGACTGATTCGCCCTGTCCGCCGCATCACCGCAGGAGCGCGCTGTTGAGCTTTTCCCCGAATCAGGCCATTGCGTTTGGCCCCTATCGGATTCATCCCGGGCAACGATTGCTACTTGAAGGCCAACAGCCTCTGCGCCTGGGACGGCGGGCGATGGATATCCTCCTGATTTTGCTGGCCCACGCCGGTGAAGTGGTGAGCAAACAGCAATTGATGGCCGGCGTCTGGCCAGACAGCGTCGTCGAAGACATCAATCTGCGCGTGCACATGGCGGCCCTGCGCAAAGCGCTTGGCGACGGGCAGAACGGCCAGCGCTACATCGTCACCGTGGCGCAGCGCGGCTACAGTTTTGTCGCACCGATCGTGCTCGACAGCATCGAACAAAAACCGGCGATGCCCGTCGCCAGACACAACCTGCCGCTGCGTCGTACGCGAATGATTGGGCGCCAGCCCGTGATCGATCACCTGATCGCGCAACTGCCGCGCCGACGCTGCATCACGCTGGTCGGTCCCGGCGGCATCGGCAAGACCACCGTCGCCCTGCGCGTCGCCGAACAATTGCTCGACCAGTATCGCGACGGCATCCGCCTGGTGGACTTGGCGCCCATTGCCGATCCCGCGCTGATCGGCTCGCATCTGGCGACGCTGCTTGATCTGTCCGCGCCAGAAGGCGATGCGCAGGCTGGTCTGGTCGACGGCCTGCGAGAACGGCAAATATTGTTGGTGATCGACAACTGCGAGCACTTGATCGATGCGGTCGCCGCGCTCAGCGAGCAGATTCTGCGGGGGGCGCCAAAGGTGCATATCCTCGCCACCAGCCGCGAGAGCCTGCGCGCGGAGGGCGAATTCGTGCAGCGTCTGCAATCGCTCGAATGCCCGTCCATGTCGACGCCGATGGAGCCGGCCGAGGCGCTGGGCTTTGCTGCGCTGCAATTGTTTGTCGAGCGCGCGACCGCGGCGCGGGAAAGCTTTCAACTGAATCGCGCCGAGCTACCGCAGGCGATCGAAATCTGCCAGCGCCTGGACGGCATTCCGCTGGCGCTGGAACTGGCCGCCGCACAGGTCAGCGAATTGGGCATGGACGGATTGCTCAAGCAATTGCGCGAGGGTTTGCCGCCATTGTCGGCCGGACACCACAGCAGCGCCGAGCGCCACCTGACCCTGCGCGCAACGATGGACTGGAGCTTCAACCTGCTCAACGCCTGCGAGCAAACCTGTCTGCGGCGACTGGGAATTTTCCGCGGCAGCTTCACCCTCGCCTCGGCGGCAGCGGTGGTCATCGGCCAACAGATCGATCCCGGCGCGGTGTTCACCGCAGTCACGCAACTGGTGGCCAAATCCCTGCTGAGCGTCGAAGTGGGTGACGAAGATGTTTTCTACCGGTTGCTCGACACCACGCGCCACTACGCACTGGAAAAACTCGAACAGGCCAACGAGCTCAGCGCAACCCGCCAACGCCACGCCGAGCGCTGCCTGACACTGATGCAGCAGGCGCAGGCGGATTGGGACAATACTCCGACTGTATTGTGGATGGAGCGCTATGCCAGGGGGCTGGAGGATCTGCGCGCGGCGCTGGACTGGAGCCTCGACGGGCCGGGACCGGAGGAGCTGGGCGTGCAACTGGCAGCCGCGTCGGCACCGTTGTGGCAGGAGCTGTCGTTGCTGCGCGATTACAGCCGCTACGTGCGCCGGGCACTGAGTCTGCTGGAGGCTTCGCCAGCAGACTCGCTCCTGCCGCCCTGCCCTCGCCTGCAAATCGCCTTGAAACTGGCGCTCGGCAGCGCTAGCTATCACACCTGGGGCGGCACGCCACAAACCATCCAGGCCTTCGTCGACGCCTGCCGCTTAGCCGAAGAACACGGTGACTTGGCCGGGCAACTGCGTGCGATATCAGGGCATATGGCGGTCAATCTGAGTTGCGGGCATTACCGCGTGGCCTTGGCCCAGAGTGAGCAATTCGACCGCATCGGCGTGCACGGCGAGCCACTGCTGTCGCTGAGCACGCATCGCTTGCGCGTGCTGGCCCTGCATTACGCCGGCGACCAACCGCAGGCCCGCGTACATGCCGAGCAGGTGCTGCAACGCATGGCCCACAGCGGCCATCTCAATCGTTTCACCCATGGCTTTGGCGTGCAGTACGACCAGAGCGTCGCTTCACTGACGGTACTGGCCCGAGTGCTGTGGTTGCAGGGTTTGCCCGAGCAAGCCTGGCGCGCCGCACGACAGGCGCTGGATATTGCCGTGCAGATCGACCATGGCACATCGATCTGTTACACCCTGGCGCTGGCCAGTTGTCTGATCGCCCATTACAACGGCGACGCCGCCAACGCCCGCGCGCTGCTGCAGTTGCTGCTGGAACAATCGCAGAAGCACTCGGTGCAGCTGTTCAATAACTGGGGCCGGCAGTATGCGCAGGTGATCGATCCGGCTAATGCCGTGCCCGTACCAGTACAGAGCAGCGGTTTGATCCGGGAAGTGATGGTTACGCTGGATGAGCGCTTTGTCGATGATGCACTGGTGGAGCGGGCGCGCACCGGGGATGCGGGTTGGAGTGCAGCGGAAATACTGCGGGCGCGGGCGGTGGCATTAGTGAAGGGTCCAGAGTGGCCGATTCGCGAGCAGGCTCGCTCCCACAAGGGGTCGGTGTCGGGCGCAAATTCCGAGTTGTGCGCTGTTTCCTGTGGGAGCGAGCCTGCTCGCAAATCGGCCCGCTCAGACACCGCTGAAACCCGAGAAGCCGAACAAACCCTGCAACAAGCTCTGGCCATCGCCAGAAGCCAGGGCGCCCTCGCTTGGGAACTGCGCAGCGCCATGGACCTTGCTCAATTATGGCAACGCCAGTCCCGCTATCGCGAAGCTTTGGATTTGCTCAGCCCCCTCTACCGGCGCTTCACCGAAGGCTACGCCACCCCGGACTTGCGCAAGGTCCGCCTGCTACTCGACAGCCTGCGCGAGCAGTGTCCGGCCTGACGCATTGCGCGTGCGGCTGAGATAGCGCGCATGACGCTGTTGCAGTTCGAGCATGTCGTCGCTGCGCTCAAAGCGATCACGGGCATAGCGGCGTACGGTGTTGAGCATCCAATAGCGCGCCGTTGCTCGGTTGGGTTCTTGAATGAGCAACGACTTGCGCGCCAACCCTTCGATAATTTCGGTCAGCCTGGATCCCGCCAGATCCACGCTGCTGATCACGCTCAGTGCCGCCTCCAGGGTAAAGCCCGTGCTGAACACCGAAAGCCGCAGCAGCACCCGCTGTTCCATTTCCGTCAGGTACTGGAAGCTCCAATCGATCGCAGCGGCCATTGACTGATGGCGCGGCTCCGCGGTGCGCCGTCCTTGGCCAAGCAACTGCAGACCGTTTTCAACCTGGGCCTGTAAGCCGATCAAGCCCAGCGCATCGATCTGCGCAGCGGCGAGCTCGATCGCCAGCGGCAGACCGTCCAGTTGACGGCAGATCTCGCGCACGCCTGACAAATCCTGTTGACGCAAACTGAAGCCCTGTTGCCGCGCTCGCGCGCGATTGACGAATAGCTGCACCGCCGGATAGCCCATGGCTTCCTCGACGGAGTTCAATGTAGAGCGCTTGGGAATCGCCAGCAGCGGCACGTAATGAACGGCTTCCTGTGGAATGTGCAAGGCTTCGCGGCCGGTGACCAGAATCGACAGGCGAGGCGCGGCATGCAACAGGGTCTCGACCAGAGCCGCGCAGTTGTCGCGCTGGTGATCGCAGTTATCCAGCACCAACAAGGCCTGCCGCCCGGACAGTGTGAAGAAGTCTGTATTCAGGACGTGCAACAGGTGCTCGAGCAACGGCTTGTCATCTTTGAGGCCGGCAAGGTCGACCCACCAGGCGCCATCACGAAAGTATTGCAGCAGCAACTCCGCCACGCGCAGTGCCACAGTGGTTTTGCCGACACCCGGCGCACCGGTAATGGTCATCAAGCGGCATACCGGCATTTGTCGAACCAGACTACCGATCAGGGCGTCGCGCCCACTGACTGGCGTCAGTCGTGCCGGAAGATTGTGCAGTGGCGTGAGGGCGGCAGCGGGCATGTGCAGCGCATCACTTGTGCCCTGCTCCACCGGGGCGACAAAACTGTAGCCGCACTGCGCCACGTGAATGATGTAACGCTGGCCGTTGGTGCCGTCGCCCAGTGCGCGGCGCAACGCCGCGATGTGCACCCGCAGGTTGATCTCTTCAACGATCGATGTCGGCCACACACGAGCAATCAACTGCTCTTTGCTGACCACCTGCCCCGCGTGTTCAAGCAGCACCTGCAGAATATCCATGGCGCGCCCGCCCATGCGTAGCGGCTGCTCCCCTGCAAGGACCAGACGTTGGCGCACATGAAAGGCGTAGGGGCCAAAACGCAGCACCGAACCTTGGCTTGTGTCGTTGTGATTATTCATGCCAAACATCTTGGCACTGTTGCGTGACGATACAACCGCCGGAGCCGACGCAGCACGGACATCCGGCTGCGTCTGACGGACAGAACCGCTCTAGCTGAACTGTTCGCGGTACTGCAAAGGCGTAAGACCGAGCTTTTCGGCGAACAACGAGCGCATGTGCCGAACGCTGCCAAAGCCACTTTTATAAGCGATGGTTTTCAATGGCAGATCGCTGGTTTCCAACAGGTTTCGCGCGCAGTCAATGCGCGCACTCTGCAGAAACTCCATTGGAGTCATCTTGACGTCACGGGCGAACAGGCGAGCAAAGTGCCGTGCGCTCATATTCGCCAATCCGGCCATGCGCTCCACTGTGAAGGGCTCATCCAAGTGTTCAAGTACGTAATTCTGCGCGCGGGTGATGGGCGTTTCTTGCGGTGAGACTGCCGCCATCAACGGGCTGAACTGCGCTTGCCCGCCTTGGCGCTTCATGACCACCAACAACACCTTGGCGACGTCCTGGGCGATTTTCTTGCCGTGATCCCTGGCCACCACCGCCAGCGCCAGATCGATGCCAGCGGTTACGCCCCCCGAAGTGATGAGATTGCGATCCTCAACGTAGATCTGGTCGGTGGTCACCGTGGTTTTCGGAAAAGCCTTGATCAGACGCTCGGTGTAGTTCCAGTGCGTGGTGACGCGATAGCCGTCAAGCAGGCAGGCATGGCCGAGGATGAATGCGCCAGTGCAAATCGAACCGTAACGCTCCGCGCGCGGCACGGCTTTTTTCAACCAGCCAAACAGCTCGGGAAATCTCTGGTTATAGGCGCCGGGGCCGCCGGGCACCAATAACAGGTCATAGCGCTCGGCCGCCTCGTCGATGTGCAGATCAGCCTGAACCTGTACACCATTGGAAGCCTTGAGCAAGCCGCGCTCCGTCCCTAGTGTCGTCAGTTGATAGTGCAAATCAGGTTTCAGATAACGGTTGGCGACTGAAAACACTTCCAGCGGCCCGGCCATGTCGAGCATCAGAAAGTCGGGGAACAGCACCATTGCCACGGTTTTCATCGCAGGTTTCACACTTATACATGGGTCAAAACGCACTTCAGCCGGGGCATTATGGCCGACTGTGTCGTCATGAGCGTGTTCGAATGGGTGAACCATAACGCAAAACTGTCAACCTCAGCCGGACAGTCTTTCAATTTCCATCTACTTATTGCCTCACCGGGTAACCAGTAACCTTCTCCTCACTCGGACGAATTCACGTCCAGCCAGGAGATTTCATCATGCTGACTCTTCGCAAAGCCTCCGATCGCGGCCTCGCCAATCACGGCTGGTTGAAGTCGTTTCACACCTTTTCTTTCGCCAGCTACCGCAACCCGCGTGAACAGGGTTTCTCCGATCTGCTGGTGATCAACGATGACCGGGTCGCCGCCGGCAAAGGTTTTGGCCAGCACCCACACCGCGACATGGAGATCTTTTCCTATGTGCTCGAAGGCGCGCTGGAACACAAGGACACCCTCGGCACTGGCTCGGTGATCCGTCCCGGCGACGTGCAATTGATGAGTGCCGGCAGCGGCGTGGCGCACAGTGAGTTCAACCACTCGGCCACCAAGCCCGTGCACTTTCTGCAAATCTGGATCGTGCCGGACGTCAGCGGCGCCAAACCGCGTTATCAGCAGGAGCACTTCAGCGCGCAGAAAAAACGCGGTCGCCTGCAACTGATCATCTCCCCGGACGGTAGCAACGGTTCTCTGAAAGTCCGTCAGGATGCGCGGGTCTACGCCGGGTTATTCGACGGCAAGGAAAGTGCCACGCTGAAATTGCCGGCCGATCGTTACGCCTACGTGCACGTCGCGCGTGGCAGTGTCGAACTCAATGGCCAAGCCTTGCAGGAAGGCGACGGCGTGCGGGTTCGTGAAGAACAGCTGCTCACTTTGAGCAACGGTATCGATGCCGAAGTGCTGGTGTTCGACTTGCGCCCTCAGGAGTTGCCGGAAATGCCATGATCTGGCTCGATGCAGAACGGCCTTCCACTGAAGGCCGTTTTTTATTGCGGCGGCACTGTTGAGGGTTGTACGACCGGTTTGGGTGACGATACCTCTTTGCCAATCTGAATCGCGGCCAGCGTGGTTTGGATCGTGGTCAACACCGCCGCCTGATTGGCGAAATGTGCGCCAACCAGCAAGGAAGCCACGCCGAGAAAATGCACAGTGGTGGCCGCCCGGTAATTGGCCTTTACCGTCGATGCCTGCCTGATCGCTTCCCGCGATTCGTCGGCAATTTTCTGCACGCCCATCCACATCATGTCGTAACGCTTGTCCCGTTCCTGCAGTGCCTTGTCCCGCTCTGCCTGAGCAGCGAGGAACCCGCGAATGTCGGCGCGCATTTCTGCCACGCGGCCGTCCATCCTCGTCTCGATGGTCTCTATCCTGGCATCGAATTCTTCTCGACTTATGCTGCTCATCGTTTGCCTGTCCCGCCCTGCATTCGATCTGTCCGTGACCGCATATTGATTCACTTCCCTGATTTTCAATTCGGCACCTTTCCATGGCTACGCGGCCTTCCCTGGCTCTTCGTTTCGATGCGTAACTGAGGTCTGCATCGAGCTGCTGCCACGATAAAACTCGTCACTGCCTAAAACAAGCCGGCCCATTCTGCCTCGGACGTAGGCTGTTTCGTCAGACGTTGTAGCCTCGGCAAAGGCCTGAACTCTCTATTGGTTTTCCGGCGCAAACGCCTCCACGACCTGCTCGATCACGGCCCGTACCCGCGCGGTGTGGCGCAAGTCGGCGTGGGTGACCAGCCAGACTTCATACGGCTGCGGCCGGGTCCGCTCCGGCCAGAGCCTGACCAGGCCGTCGCGTTCGCCCATGTAAACAGGTATCTCGCCTACCCCGAGGCCAGCGGCAATCGAGCGGCGCACCAGAAGGCTGGAGCTGAGCGTGGCGACGATGCGTCCGCGGGTCAACGGTTCAGAGACCAGCGTGAGGTCTTTTTTGCTCTGTAAGTACGGCTGATAGACCACCAGATCATGGCCCTCGAAAGCGCTGCCGGGCTGCGGTTCTCCATGGCGATCGACATAGGCCTGCGCAGCGAAAAGTCCTACAGGCCAACGGGCGATTCGCCGAGCGATGAGATCGGGGTTATCCGGCCGGGTATTGCGCACCGCGATATCGGCCTCGCGCTTGGCCAGACTGAGGATTTGCGTCGACGCATCCAGCTGGATCTGCACATCTGGATGCTGATCATGCAGGCGCGCCATCGCCGGAATGATGAAGTCAATGGCCATCGAGTCGGTGGTGCTGACCCGTACGTTACCGGTCAGACGGTCATCCAGCCCGTGGATGTGCCGCTCCAGTTCCAGCGCCGAATGCTCCATTTTTTCCACACTTTGACGCGCCGCTTCACCAACGGCGGTCAGCGCATACCCGTCGGAGGTTCGCAGGAACAGCGTCGCGCTCAATGCCTTCTCCAGCGCAGTAATACGCCGTCCGACCGTGGCCTGATCGACGCCCAGAACACGCGCAGCCCCGCGCAATGTCGACTCGCGACAGACCGCCAGAAACACTCGCGCATCATCCCAATTCATGCTGATCCCCATCGAAGCATTTTTGCATCACTCTGCCGCTTAATCGCTGCATATGCGCAGCAACGATAGCCGATAAGCTGAGCGCCATACACCTCTTGTGAGATCGCGATCATGCGTACTGCAAACTCTACCGGCATCTGGCTGCCGATCTTCGCCGGACTTTGCGCCAGTCTGGTCAGCATTGGCCTGGCGCGTTTCGCCTACACGCCGCTGATCCCTTCGCTGATTCAGGCGCAGTGGTTTTCCGCCAATGATGTCGTCTATCTCGGCGCGGCCAATCTGGTCGGCTACTTGATCGGCGCCCTGCTCGGTCGGCCCATGGCCCATCGACTGGGTAACCGCAACGCCTTGCGCCTGATGATGCTCGCGGTCACGGGAGCCTTTCTTGCCTGTGCCTATCCGCTGTCGGTGAGTTGGTTCTTCGGCTGGCGTTTGCTGTCCGGCATTGCCGGTGGCGCGATCATGGTGCTGGTGGCGGCAACCGTGCTGCCTCACGTTCCGGCGGCGCGCAGAGGTTTGGCCAGTGGCGCAATCTTCCTGGGCATCGGCCTCGGAATCGCCGGCTCCGGGACCATCGTGCCGCCGCTGCTGAGCCTCGGCTTGCAGGCGACCTGGCTGGGACTGGGCGTACTGGCGTTGTTGCTGACCGCGTTGAGCTGGTTCGGCTGGCCTGCGGATACCGCGCACCCTGTGGCTGCGCACGCAACGTCGGCTGATGAGCCGACACCACCGGGCGTCTACCTGTTGTTTGCTCAATACGCGTTCATGGCCGCCGGGCTGGTGCCTGCCATGGTGTTTCTGGTGGATTACGTAGCGCGTGGATTGGGTGCCGGGGCGCATATCGGCGCGATGGTCTGGGTGATGTATGGCCTGGGAGCGATTGTCGGGCCGGTGACTTACGGCTTCCTGGCCGACCAGCTTGGCGCCCGCACTGGTATTCGACTGGTGTTGGTAGTGCAAGCCATCGCCCTCGGTTTGCTCGCCGTCTCCCATTCATTTCTGGCGCTGGCTTTACTGGCGGTGATTCTCGGCTCGTTCCCGCCGGGCATCGTTCCGCTGGCCTTGGCCCGGGTGCATGAGCTGGTGCCGTCGCATCACCGTCAGCAGATCGCCTGGAGCCGTGCCACCGTGTCGTTCGCCACCTTTCAGGCGCTGGCCGGGTTTGCCTATTCAGCATTGTTCAATGCCTCGGGCGGTCAGCACACGCTGCTTTTTGTGATCGCCGCTGGCGCGATCGTCGTCGCTCTACTGCTGGAGCAAGCCATGCGCTGGCTGCCCTCTACAACTGAAACCCGTTGCGCGGCGAACTGAAGGGAATCATTGCGCGCTGCCAGCGCTCCCATCTACACGACCTTTTTCACAGGAATCGACAATGTCACTGCCCAACGAAATGACCCGTATTGAAATCACCGAACCCGGCGGCCCTGAAGTATTGCAAGCCAAGCGTGTGCCTCTGCCAACCGTTGCCGAAGGCCAAGTGCTTATCCGCGTTCACGCTGCCGGCATCAATCGCCCGGATGCCTTGCAGCGCGCCGGCAAGTACCCGATGAAACCCGGCATGGACCCGATCCCCGGTCTGGAAGTGGCTGGCGAAGTGGTCGCGGTTGGCGCCGGAGTAACGCGTTTCGCGGTCGGCGATCGGGTCTGTGCACTGACCAATGGCGGTGGCTACGCCGAGTATTGCGCGGTGCCAGCCGGCCAGACTTTGCCTGTGCCGGATGGAGTCGATTGGGTCCAGGCCGCCGCAGTTCCAGAAACCTTTTTCACCGTCTGGGCCAACCTGTTTGGCCTCGGCGGTGCCAAGGCCGGCCAGCGCGTGCTGATTCACGGCGGCACCAGCGGTATCGGCACCACCGCGCTGATGCTCTGCCGTGAATTCGGTATCGAAGCGTTCGCCACCGCCGGCAGTCCTGAAAAATGCGCCGCAATCAGTAAACTTGGCGGGCAGCCGATCAACTATCGGGAAGAAGATTTTGCCAAGGTCATTGCCGAGAAGACCGCAGATCAAGGCGTGAACGTGATTCTCGACATCATGGGTGGCTCGTATCTGAACGGCAACATCAGCGCACTGGCGATGGACGGCAGACTGGTGATGCTCGGTTTCCTCGGCGGCGCCCGCGCCAACGACATGGATCTGCTGGCGATCCTCGGCAAACGCGCGGTGGTCACCGGTTCGCTGCTGCGCGCGCGTACCGCTGCGGAGAAAGCCGCCATCGCCGATCAACTGCAAGAACACGTTTGGCCTGCCCTCAGCGCCGGGCGCTGCCTGCCGATCATCGACAAGGTTTACCCGCTGGCTGACGCGGCTCAGGCCCATGCCCGCATGGAGGGCGGCGATCATATCGGCAAGATCGTCCTGCAAGTGGCGTGAGTGATTGCAGCATCTTGTAATCGTTGCACATGCACGGTGGTCGAAAATAATCACGCGCAGACCGAGGCATCTGGTAAAAAGCGTTCTTTGTCTGCGCCGTGGTGAAACGATTAATGTTCCTGTCCTTGCTGACTCGTCTGCGACGCCGCCGCTTGGCATTCGCCATGATGGCCGCGTTGATCATTGGCGTGCCGACGAGTTGTGCGGTGCTGGAACACACCGAGCGCAAACTGCTTTTTCGCATTGAGCCGGGCACTGCCGGCTGGTATCGCGGACTGCCCGGCAGCGTTCAGGAACTCGATCTGCAACCGAAGAGTTTCAAGGCCGGGCAGAACATCCATGCCTGGTGGTGGCCGGCGGAACGTGCCAATGCCCCGGCAATCCTTTACTTGCATGGCGTGCGCTGGAACCTCACCGGACAGTTGTTCCGCATAGAGCAACTACGCGCGGCGGGCTATTCGGTGCTGGCCATCGATTATCGAGGGTTCGGCCAAAGCAAGGGTGATCTACCATCCGAAAGCAGCGTTTATGAAGATGCCCGCGTGGCGTGGGAGCGCTTCCAGGTGCTGCAACCGGACCCGAACAAGCGCCTGATCTACGGCCACTCTCTCGGTGGCGCGGTGGCGATTGATCTGGCGGCCGAACTGGGGCAGAACGCAGCCCGCAACCACACACCTCTGCCGGTACGCGGTCTGGTCATTGAATCAACCTTCACTTCCCTGGCCGATGTCGCCGCCGCTGTGGCGAACACCTCGCTCCCGGTGCGCTGGTTGCTGTCGCAGAAATTCGATTCCATCGACAAGATCGCCGATATTCATATGCCGCTTTTGGTGGTGCATGGCCTGGCTGATGCCTTTGTGCCGCCGCGCTTCAGCGAGCAGCTGTTCAATGCCGCTGAGCAGCCCAAGCGCCTGTTGCTGGTGCCCGGAGCAACACACAACAACAGCATGGCGCTTGGCGGTCAGGGGTATCGCAAGGCACTGGATGCGTTGATGCAGACCAAAGCGGCCCCGCAGGTTGCCGGCCCGACAGTCGCCAAAGGCTCTCGAGACTCCTGAGTTGTCCGGTCAGCCTTGGTCAACCTGCCTCAACGCCGGGCCAATTCGTGGCGTACGCATTGTTCGTAATAGGTCTGCTTGACCGCTGCCGGTTTGAGCTTCGAACTGCTGTTGTAGGTCTGCTCGGTAATCCCCATTGCGGTCATGCGCATCCATGGCTGCTGGAACCGCCGAACCTGCAATTGCTTGCGCGCGCCATACAGTGAAACTCCTGACAACTTCGATCGCTGCGCCCCGGCAGCGATATCCGAGCCCCAAGTGCAGGCAAAGCGATGGCCCTTGCTTAACTCTTTTGCCTGCACTCCCGAGGCGATCAAAGCCAGGGAAAGCATCGCAACGGTGATGACAATCGTCCGCATATAGCCAGCCTAACCTTTTGAAAAGAGGCGATTTTGCCGGGGCGAAATGTCTCTGGGGGCCAGCAATTTGCCTGCTGTCAGGATTTTTTTCATCAGGGTGAAATTCGCCGCTCGTCCAGTACCGCGCACCTTTGCCAGACAGGCCTATCCAACGCTGTACATCCCACCGCGCAGAAGGCCCACGTTATGAACAAGAAAATTTTCGCCTTGTCGTTTTTCAGCCTTTGCCTGATCGGCCCGATTCACGCTTCGGCAGCCGAATCCACGGCGGGCGCAGCCACCCCTGCCACGGCCTTGCCCGGCGTCAATCATGCAGAAAGCTCTCGCGACCATGACGAGAAGGCAAACAAGAAAGGCGAAGAGTCCTCAGGCGCCAACGCGGGATCAGAGCCGCATGAGACAGAGAAGGATGCGGCGACGTCGAGCGATTCCGAAGACCTGGATAAAAAACCCGCTCAGTAAGAGTGGATTCGCTTTTAGTAACGAAAATCCGACACCGAAACTAGCGCAACACCGGGTGATATCAATATGATGCGCGCACTGGCCGCCATAGAGGGCGGCCAGAGGAAAATACATCCAAGGAATGCAAATGAAAGATTTCGTCATCGGCGTCAACAACATCGTTCTCTACATCGCACTGGCGGTCATCCTGATCGTTTCCCTCTTCATGATGAGCCAGAGCTTTCTCTCGGGTCTCGGTATGTTCGTAGGCGGCACCCTGGGCTGGTGCATCGTCTCCGGCTTCTGGTTCGTGCAATCGGCGACCTATGAAGAACTGCGCAAGCTGAACTCGAAAACCAACTGATCTGCGCCGAGTACTCGTTAAAGAGAAAAGGCCAATGTCATCGACATTGGCCTTTTTTTTAGCGGCGAAGAGACTGGTTCGTCATTGTTTGGTGCACTGAGCGCCAAGTCCCATGCCCATGGAACCCAGAGCTACCATCGGGCCGCTCGGCAGCTCGCACGTATATTCACCGCTTTCGGTTTGAGCGGTATAGAAAGTTGTATTGAAGTCACTGCGGATGTTGGAAACCTTGATCACGGGTTTGCCGATGGTGGTCTGTGCGCGATTCTTGAGATCACTCTCCCCGGGCTTTACGGTCTGGCATCCAGTGACCGCGAGGACCAGTGTTGCGATTAAAGCGAGAACCGGAATAGTCCTTGATAAGTTCATTGCAGATCGACCTTTTTGATTTTGTACCGGAAAAATTTGACAGTCAGCTGCCAAGCGACAGGACTTTAAGGTCGAGCCGGAACAGGGGCAATTAGGTCGGATGTGCTAATGGCTGAAGGCTAGTGGCGCTCTCAGTGAAGTTTTGCGACTGCCTTCGGGATCGCAGGTCGCTACTAATGAGTTGGTGAAACTGCTATCCGCAAGCGATCACTGCCCTCCTCCCGGCAATCGATACGGACCGGCAAAAACAGCTGGATGACTTCAATGTTGCTGCGCAAATGATCAGTCATGCGCGGCGTAGTGAACGATCCACCGCCGGCCAGCGCCATCGGTAACAGCAACTGATCGGCCAGATGCTCAGCCACCGCAGCACCACTACGCAGCCAGTCAGCAGCCTGATTGATCGCGGCATCCGCTACTTTCTCAGCGCGTAACGACACTTGGCCAAATGCGCTGAACACTTCAGTGACGTGTTCGAAAACGTACTCCAGCAATAATACATTGCCCGGGCCGCGCGCCGGATCAAGCGTCACCGCTTGCAGCGCCTCCGCAAGCCAGTTCAACCGCTTGGCCACTTGGCTCAGTTCTCGCTGAGCGACGGTAGGCGCAAGTCCGGCAGTCAGCGCCAGAGCCTGCCGTGAAATCGCCTCGCCGCGCTCACACACATCCAGTGGCGTCAGGCGCGACGGCTGCACCGTCACGGCAATCTCGCCACCGCCAGCCGGTACGAAACCATGACGCAACAACTCCAGCTCGACATTGCCGCCCATGCGTCGCAGCAGCGGCAGCCAACTGCGCGAGAGGAAATCCGTCGGCGGTGCCAGCGGATTGTGGGTGCCACCGGAGATCGTCACTCGACTGGCCTGCGGCGCCCGCAACAAGGCTGGCAACAGCGTCTGTAGCACCAGCGTGCAACTGCCCGCCGTGCCAATAGCGAACTGAAAGTTGCCTCCGCTAATCTCGCCCGGTTCGAAGCTCAGGGCTTGCGACCCCAGATGCGCACCAGATATCTCTGCACCACAAACCTCGGCCGCCGCCATCACGGCTGTCAGATGTTGACGCAGCAGTCCCGGACGGCTGCGTCTGGCGCGGATCTGTTTAATACGAAACGCCCGGCCTGTCACCATCGACAGGCTCAGCGCACTGCGCAACACCTGACCGCCACCAATGGCGCCGTCCAGTTCAATTATTTCTTTCATTGCAATTCCTTACGCGTACAGCCCGACAATGTCCCTGAGGTACCGTTTAGCCGTCGTGGGTCTTCCTGGGTTCTGACCAAAGCTCGACATTCGCGCTTCAGCTGAGCCGTGATGAACCGGCGCATTGACCGATGACGTGCTCTCGCCAGCGCCGCAGGTCCTTATCCTTTGACGCACACCACTTGACGCAGGGTGTGCAACACTTCCACCAGCTCACGCTGGGCGTGCATGACTTTGTCGATGTCCTTGTAGGCCATCGGAATTTCGTCAATCACCGCTTCGTCCTTGCGACACTCCACGTGGGCCGTGGCGCGAATCTGATCGGCGACGGTGAAGGTATTCTTGGCCTTCGTGCGGCTCATGGTGCGCCCGGCGCCATGGCTGCAGGAACTGAATGACTCTTCATTGCCCAGCCCGCGAACGATGAAGCTCTTGGCGCCCATCGAGCCCGGAATAATCCCCAGCTCGCCCTTCTTCGCTGACACCGCGCCTTTGCGGGTAATCAGCACGTCTTTACCGAAATGCCGTTCCTTCTGCACGTAGTTGTGATGGCAGTTGACCGCTTCGAGCGCGACCTCGAAAGGCTTGTGGATGAACTGCCGCGTCGCCTGAATCACTGCGCGCATCATCAGTTCACGGTTGTGTCTGGCGAAATCCTGCGCCCAGCCAACCGCCTCCACGTAATCATCAAAATGCTGGCTGCCCTCTTCGAAATAGGCCAGGTCACGGTCCGGCAAATTGGCAATGTGCTGACGCATATCGGCTTGGGCCATCTGGATGAACAGGTTGCCGATAGCGTTGCCGACGCCACGCGAACCGCTGTGCAACATGAACCAGACACGGTTGGCTTCATCGAGGCACACTTCGACGAAGTGGTTGCCACTGCCAAGCGTCCCCAAATGCGCCCGGTTGTTGGTGTTGGCCAATTTCGGATACTTGTCGGTGATCAGTTTGAAGCGCGGCTGCAACCCCGCCCAGGCCTGATCGGCTTGCTGCGGAACCTCGTCCCAGGCGCCTTTGTCTCGCCGCGAACGATTCGAACTGCGGCCGTGCGGCACCGCTTGTTCGATTGCAGTACGCAATCCATGCAGGTTGTCTGGCAGATCTGCAGCCGTCAGCGACGTACGCGCAGCGATCATGCCGCAACCGATGTCGACGCCCACCGCTGCCGGAATGATCGCGCCGACCGTTGGAATCACGCTGCCAATTGTCGAACCCTTGCCCAAGTGCACATCGGGCATGACCGCCAGATGCTTGAAGATGAACGGCATTTTTGCCGTGTTCATCAACTGTGCGCGGGCTTCGTTTTCAACCGGGACGCCTTCGGTCCAGAGTTTGATGGGCTTGCCGTTGCCGACTTCGAGAAGCTGGTAGGTTTGGTCTTTCATATCTTGGTGTCCATGTTCGTTTCCATCAGCATTGCAGCCGCTGTGCCAGCCTTGGATGCGGCTATGGTTTTTCTGCTATGTTTTTGATTTCAATAGCCTTTATCTCTGATGCGACGTATCTCGATAATCTATGGAAGACAAATCCGACCAGCAAAATTATCATTTCATATCGTCATTTATCTTATGAGATAAGCATGCCCAACAAACGCACGGTTGCCATCGGATTTATCGGAGCCACCCTGGATCGTGTCGGCAAAGGTGCCAGCCGGTGGAATTATTGGCGGCCAAGCGTAGGTCTGTGCCAACAAACAGACCTCCCTGTCCATCGGCTTGAATTGATTCACGGCCTCGACGCGCGCGACGTCAGCCTAGCCGAGCGTGTCCGAGCGGACATCCAGCAGATTTCTCCGAGCACCGAAGTGCGCCTGCATCCAATGTCGCTGCGCAATCCTTGGGATTTCGAAGAGGTGTACGGCGCACTGCACGACTTCACCACTGCGTACAATTTTGACACTGAGCACGAGGATTACCTCGTCCACATCACCACCGGCACCCACGTCGCACAGATCTGCTGGTTCCTGCTCACCGAGGCGCGCTATCTGCCGGCCCGACTGATCCAGACCTCCCCCGCCAAGCGCAAGAGCGAGAACGAGCCCGCCTGCGGCACTCATGCGCTGATCGATCTCGATCTGTCGCGCTATGATCGGATTGCTTCACGCTTCGCCAGCAAACGTCTCGAAGGCCTGGAATTTCTCAAGTCCGGCATCGCCACGCGCAACCCGGCCTTTAACCGCTCCATTGAACAGATCGAGCGCGTTGCGCTGCGCTCCAAAGCCCCCATGCTGCTGATCGGCCCGACCGGCGCCGGCAAATCCTTCCTGGCGCGGCGCATCTACGAACTCAAACGCAATCGCTATCAGATGCAGGGCCGCTTTGTCGAAGTCAACTGTGCAACCTTGCGTGGCGACGGCGCGATGTCGGCCTTGTTCGGCCACGTCAAAGGCGCCTTCACCGGTGCGCAAAACGCTCGCGATGGCCTGCTGCGCGCCGCAAACGGCGGCATGCTGTTTCTCGATGAAATCGGCGAGCTCGGCGCAGACGAACAAGCGATGCTGTTAAAAGCAATCGAAGAGGAACGCTTCTTCCCGCTGGGCTCGGACAAGGAAGTCGAGAGTGATTTTTTGATCATCGCTGGCACCCACCGCGACCTGCGCAGCCGGGTCGCCGAAGGCGCGTTTCGCGAGGACCTGTATGCGCGGATCAACCTTTGGACATTCGACCTGCCCGGCCTCGCAGGGCGCCGCGAAGATATCGAGCCAAACATCGATTTCGAACTGGAACGCCACGCGCGCGAACATGGGCAACGCGCGCGTTTCAATCTCGAAGCACGCCGACGCTACCTCGCCTTCGCCAGCTCACCTGCAGCAGCCTGGCTGGGCAACTTTCGCGAACTGTCCGCATCGATTACGCGGATGGCGACTTTGGCCGACAGCGGGCGCATCGATGAAGCGCAGGTAGATGATGAGATCGATCGATTGCGGTATGCGTGGGGGTTGGCGCAACCCTCTGCGCTATCGACCGAGTTTCCAGGAGATGGCGAGAGCATGGACTTGTTCGATCGCTTGCAGTTGAAGGCTGTCATTGAGGTGTGCCAGCAGGCGGACAGCCTGTCGGATGCCGGCCGACAGTTATTCGGGGTTTCCCGGCAGGCCAAGGCGCAACCTAATGATGCCGATCGCTTGAGGAAGTATCTGGGGCGGTTCGGGCTTGAGTGGGGCGGAGTAGTGGGCATGAAGTGACACGACATTCACGCTCACGGCGCCAATGACTGCTGTAGAAAAAATGAATTAGCCGCCTGATCCCTCGGTCAAGAATTATGAACGCAGTAAATCTGACGAGGTGACAGCAATGACTATCCAGGCAGAGACACTCGTACAACTGACCGAAGCGCTTCAAGAGCGCGGCATGAAGATGGTTTCAGACGTTCATTTCACACGCGCGCCGTACCGATACAACCACCGCTGGATCTGCATAGTCGAGTAAACACGCTTGTTGCCGGCGCCTGGATCGATCATTCAGGTGCCGGCGCCGCTCGGCTTCGCCCTTAAAACCCAGATAACCGTCTCCATCTACATCTCGGCTACGTTGTTAGCGGATTCGGTGGCAATAAAAAAACCCGGCGCGATGGCCGGGTCTCGTACACGATACGAATTCAATGCGTCTATTTCGCGCCGCCGTTGTCGCGACCGGTCTGGGCATCTTGATCAGAGCCAGGGTTCCCGGGTGGCGGATTCCAGTCTTCTGGTCGTTCGTCGGTACCTTGCTTTGGCTCAGAGTCAGCTTGCTCCAGGCCGGAGTCATGACCTTCGCCAGAATCAGGGGTTTGCTCGCTTGGTCCCGGGTATGGGGCTTCAGGGCCATTGTTGTCGTCGATCATCATTTTCTCCCGTCAGTGGCGCAGGGGCTGCGCGTAATAAGTGAGAGGAGATCGGCGCACAGAGAGTGCTGTTGGCTCGACGAGCGGACATTCTGACTAACCTGAGCACTTGGTGATGCGAGTCGCAGGCGTGATCGGTAGCCCTGCAAATCTCACACACATGAAAAAGGCCAATGCTGTGAACATTGGCCTAAGTCATTGAAAAATATGGTCGGGACGGAGTGATTCGAACACTCGACCCCTAGCACCCCATGCTAGTGCGCTACCGGACTGCGCTACGCCCCGACTGATGTTGCATCTCGCTCTTCACCTCGAAGAGCGCTCAAGAATATATCGCAAGCGTTTGAAAACTGGAAGTATTCAAACGCCGCTTTTTATTTCTTGAGCACCACCAGGACGTCTTCCAATTCGGCAATCATCTGCCGAATCATCTGTTTGTACTGGGTGGTATCGTCTTTGGCTTCGTCGCCGGACAGGCGCAGACGTGCGCCGCCGATGGTGAAACCCTGATCGTAAAGGAGCGCGCGGATCTGCCGGATCATCAGCACGTCCTGGCGCTGATAATACCGGCGGTTCCCGCGGCGTTTGACGGGGTTGAGCTGAGGAAACTCCTGCTCCCAGTAGCGCAGCACGTGTGGCTTTACGGCACACAGCTCGCTGACTTCACCAATGGTGAAGTAGCGTTTGCCCGGGATGACGGGTAGTTCGTCGTTATGACTTGGTTCCAGCATAAGCCTCAACTCGGGCCTTCAACTTCTGCCCTGGACGAAAGGTGACCACACGGCGAGCCGTGATCGGGATTTCTTCCCCCGTTTTCGGGTTGCGGCCAGGCCGCTGGCGTTTGTCCCGAAGGTCGAAATTGCCGAAACCGGACAATTTGACCTGCTCGTTGTCTTCAAGAGCGTGCCTGATTTCCTCGAAAAACAGTTCTACCAATTCCTTGGCTTCCCGCTTGTTCAGGCCCAGCTCTTCATACAGACGTTCCGCCATCTCAGCTTTCGTCAAAGCCCCCATACGTCACTTCCTTAACGTGGCGTTCAACCTTTGTTCGAGCGAGGTGAGGATATTTTGCGTCGTCGAATTCACCTCATCGTCATTAAGAGTGCGCGATGGATGCTGCCAGGTCAAGCCAACTGCAAGGCTTTTTCTATCAGGATCAATACCTTTACCCTGATACACGTCAAACAGCCTGAGCTCTGTGAGCCATTCGCCTGCATTTTCACGGATTACGTCCAGTACAGCCGAGGCCGCGACGTCTTTGTGCGCGATCAGTGCAAGGTCACGACGCACTTCAGGAAAGCGCGACAACTCGTGGAATTTTGGCATTTTACCGAGCGCCACTTCCGCCAGAACCAGCTCGAAGACGAACACCGGACGATCCAGGCCCAAGGCTTTCGACAATTCTGGGTGGATCGCACCAATGAAGCCTACTTCGCGACCTTCACGCTCAATGCGCGCGGTCTGACCCGGATGCAGCGCCGGGTGTTTCCCCGGAGCAAAGGTGAACGAATCCAGGGCACCAGCGAAACCCAGTACCGCTTCCACGTCAGCCTTTACGTCGAAGAAGTCGACGGTATCCCGACCCTGCGCCCAGCCTTCCGGCAAGCGACTCCCGCAAACAACCCCGGACAGCATAGGCTCTTGCTTCAAGCCCTCAAGCTGACCAACGAAGCGCAGGCCGCTCTCGAACAGACGCACGCGATCCTGCTGACGGTTGAGGTTGTGCTGCAACGCCTTGACCAGACCTGGCCACAACGACGAGCGCATGGCGGCCATATCGTTGGAGATCGGATTGGCCAGCAACAGCGGCTCGACACCTGGATTGAACAGCTCGAACTGACGCGGATCGATGAAGCTGTAAGTGATCGCTTCCTGATAACCACGAGCAACCAGCAGACGACGCAGCTCAGGCAGATCACTCCGCGCTTCGGCCTTGGCTTGTGGCGCCAGACGCGCTTGCGGATAGCGAACCGGCAGACGGTTGTAACCGTACAGACGAGCCAGCTCTTCGATCAGGTCGACTTCCAGGCTGATATCGAAGCGGTGGCTTGGCACTTCAACTCGCCATTGACCTTCGCCGTCAGCGGTAATGCTCAGGCCCAAGGCACTGAGCAGACGCTCGACCTGTGCCGAATCCATTTCCATGCCGAGCATCTGCGTGATGCGCTGCGCACGCAGAGTGATCGGTGCAATCGATGGCAGATGTTGCTCGCTGACGGCCTCGATGATCGGACCAGCTTCGCCGCCAGTGATTTCCAGCAGCAGGCCAGTGGCGCGCTCCATGGCTTCACGCGCCAGCTGCCAGTCAACGCCACGCTCGTAGCGATGCGAAGCGTCGGTATGCAAGCCGTAAGAACGTGCCTTGCCGGCAACCGCAATCTGATCAAAGAACGCAGATTCGAGGAACACATCACGGGTGGTCGCGGAAACACCGCTGTGCTCGCCACCCATGACGCCGGCGATCGCCAGTGCACGAGTGTGGTCAGCGATGACCAGCGTATCGCTACGCAGGCTGACTTCCTGACCATCGAGCAGAACCAGCTTCTCGCCCTCTTCAGCCATGC
This sequence comes from Pseudomonas triticicola, assembly GCF_019145375.1. Taxonomy (NCBI): domain Bacteria; kingdom Pseudomonadati; phylum Pseudomonadota; class Gammaproteobacteria; order Pseudomonadales; family Pseudomonadaceae; genus Pseudomonas; species Pseudomonas triticicola. Next base: position 2,355,042 of record NZ_JAHSTX010000001.1, read on the forward strand.
GCACACGAATGCCGCCATTGATTTCGGCGAGATCGAAAGCGTGCAGTGGCTGGCCGAGTTCGAGCATCACGTAGTTGGTGATGTCGACGGCAGCGTCGATGCTGCGCACGTCGGCGCGACGCAGACGTTCAACCATCCACAGCGGAGTTGGCTTCGACAGGTCGACGTTACGGATGACCCGGCCCAGATAACGCGGGCAGGCGGCTGGCGCCAGCACCTCGACCGAACGGACTTCGTCGTGTACCGCTGCAACCGCAGCCACCACAGGACGGGTTACCGGCACGGCGTACAGCGCGCCGACTTCACGGGCCAGACCGGCCAGGGACAGGCAGTCACCACGGTTCGGGGTCAGGTCAACCTCGATGCTGGCGTCTTCCAGATCCAGATACACGCGGAAATCTTCGCCCACCGGCGCATCAGCCGGCAACTCCATCAGACCGTCGTTGCCTTCACCAACCTGCAGCTCGGCCTGCGAGCACAGCATGCCGTTCGACTCGACGCCACGCAGCTTGGCTTTCTTGATTTTGAAGTCGCCCGGCAGTTCTGCGCCGATCATGGCGAACGGAATCTTCAGGCCCGGGCGCACATTTGGCGCTCCGCACACGACCTGGAAGGTTTCCGCGCCATTGCTGACCTGGCACACGCGCAACTTGTCGGCGTCTGGATGCTGCTCGGTGCTCAGCACCTCGCCCACAACCACGCCGCTGAATACACCGGCGGCCGGCGTAACGCTATCGACCTCAAGACCGGCCATCGACAGACGAGCAACCAGCTCATCGCGATCTACCTGCGGGCTAACCCAGCCACGCAGCCATTGTTCACTGAATTTCATCCTGCTCTCCTAAGAATTCGTTACGACTAGCGAAATTGCGCGAGAAACCGCAAGTCGTTGTCGAAGAACAGACGCAAGTCGTTCACGCCGTAACGGAGCATGGCCAGACGCTCGACACCCATGCCGAAGGCAAATCCGGAGAACTCTTCCGGATCGATGCCGGACATGCGCAGCACGTTCGGGTGAACCATGCCGCAGCCCATCACTTCCAGCCAGCCGGTCTGCTTGCAGACGCGGCAGCCTTTGCCGCTGCACATCACGCATTCCATATCGACTTCAGCGGATGGCTCGGTGAACGGGAAGTACGAAGGGCGAAAACGCACGGCCAGTTCTTTCTCGAAGAACACCCGCAGGAATTCTTCGATGGTGCCTTTGAGATCGGCAAAATTGATATCGCGATCGACCAGCAGGCCTTCGACCTGGTGGAACATCGGCGAATGGGTGATATCGGAGTCGCTGCGATACACGCGGCCCGGGCAGACGATGCGGATCGGCGGCTGCTTCGATTCCATGGTGCGGACCTGTACCGGCGAGGTATGGGTGCGCAGCAACATGTTGGCATTGAAATAGAAGGTGTCATGCATCGACCGGGCCGGGTGATGGCCTGGGATGTTGAGCGCTTCAAAGTTGTGGTAGTCGTCTTCGACCTCTGGGCCTTCGGCAATGCCGTAGCCAATGCGGGTGAAGAACTGCTCAACGCGCTCCAGAGTCCGGGTGACCGGATGCAGACCGCCAGAGGTCTGGCCACGGCCCGGCAATGTCACGTCGATGGATTCGGCAGACAGTTTGGCAGCCAGCTCGGCTTCTTCAAACAATGCCATGCGCGCATTGAGAACGCCTGTAACACGTTCCTTGGCAACGTTGATCAGCGCACCGACTTGCGGACGCTCCTCTGCCGGCAGATTCCCCAGGGTCTTCATCACCTGAGTCAATTCGCCCTTCTTGCCAAGGTATTGAACCCGGATTTGCTCCAGGGCATTGATATCTTCAGCGCTTTGCACAGCCTCTAGTGCTTGAGAGACCAGCGCATCCAGGTTTTCCATGTACAGACTCCAGATACAAAATAGGGGAAGAGCTTGAAGGCTCTTCCCCTATTTATGACGTTTAACACCTGACCCCACAGAGGTGAGGCCGGGTGACTGTCGGGGGTACTTAAGCCAAGGTGGCTTTAGCTTTCTCGACAATCGCAGCAAACGCCGCTTTTTCGTTCACTGCCAGATCAGCCAGAACCTTGCGGTCGATCTCGATGGACGCTTTTTTCAGGCCAGCGATGAAACGGCTGTAGGACAGACCGTTAACACGAGCACCAGCGTTGATACGAGCGATCCACAGAGCGCGGAACTGACGTTTTTTCTGACGACGGTCACGGTAGGCGTACTGGCCTGCCTTGATTACCGCTTGCTTGGCAACACGGAATACGCGGGAGCGTGCGCCGTAGTAGCCTTTAGCAAGTTTCAGAATTTTTTTGTGACGCTTACGGGCAATGACGCCACGCTTTACACGAGCCATGAGTTACTTCCTCTATTCTTGACTAAATTAACGAAGGCGCAGCATGCGCTCGACTTTTGCCACGTCAGACGGATGCAGCAAGCTGCTACCGCGCAGTTGACGCTTACGCTTGGTCGACATTTTAGTCAGGATGTGGCTCTTGAAAGCGTGCTTGTGCTTGATGCCGTTAGCAGTTTTCAGAAACCGCTTGGCAGCACCACTTTTGGTTTTCATTTTTGGCATGTTCGGATACTCCGCATTCAGTTGATAAACATAATCAGAAGGCCTGCCGTGCCCTGTTGATTACTTCTTCTTTTTCGGGGCGATGACCATGATCAGCTGGCGTCCTTCCATCTTAGGATGCTGTTCGACCGAACCGTACTCGAGCAGGTCTTGTTCAACCCGCTTGAGGAGTTCCATCCCCAGCTCCTGGTGGGCCATCTCACGGCCGCGGAATCGCAAGGATACCTTGGCCCTGTCCCCGTCACTCAGGAAACGTACCAGGTTGCGCAGTTTTACCTGGTAATCCCCTTCCTCCGTCCCTGGACGAAACTTGATTTCTTTAACCTGAATCTGCTTCTGGTTTTTCTTCGCCGCGGCAATCTGCTTCTTCTTCTCGAAGATCGATTTGCCGTAGTCCATCACCCGGCAAACAGGCGGGACTGCATCTGCGGAAATTTCCACCAGATCAAGCTTTGCTTCTTCAGCGATACGAAGCGCTTCATCAATCGAGACGATGCCAATCTGCTCGCCATCAGCGCCAATTAACCGAACCTCGCGTGCCGAGATATTCTCGTTGATCGGGGCTTTCGGTGCAGCTCGTTTATCTTGTCTCATTTCACGCTTAATAATAATTACTCCGAATCTGGGCGACCACGCCGGGAAACCGCTTGCGCGAGAAACTCAGCGAACTGGGCGACGGGCATCGAGCCCAGGTCAGCACCTTCACGAGTACGCACAGCGACAGTCTGCATCTCGACTTCCTTATCTCCGATAACCAAAAGATAGGGAACCTTGAGCAAAGTATGCTCGCGGATTTTAAAGCCGATCTTTTCATTTCTCAAGTCGGACTTGGCACGAAATCCGCTTTCGTTGAGAGTTTTTTCAACCTCTGCAACAAAATCTGCCTGTTTATCAGTGATATTCATGATCACCGCCTGGGTTGGCGCGAGCCACGCAGGGAAAGCACCTTCGTAGTGCTCGATCAGAATCCCGACGAAACGCTCGAACGAACCGAGGATCGCGCGGTGCAACATCACTGGGTGTTTGCGGCTGTTGTCTTCGGAGACGTATTCAGCGCCCAAACGGACAGGCAGGTTAAAATCGAGCTGCAAGGTACCACACTGCCAGACGCGACCGAGACAATCTTTCAGCGAGAACTCGATCTTCGGCCCGTAGAAAGCACCCTCGCCCGGCTGCAGATCGTACGGCAGGCCAGCAGAATCAAGGGCTGCAGCCAATGCTGCTTCAGCGCGATCCCACAGCTCATCGGAGCCGACGCGTTTTTCCGGACGAGTGGACAGCTTCATCTCGACTTCGGTAAAGCCGAAATCGCGATAGACGTCCATGGTCAGCTTGATGAACGCAGCGGACTCGGCCTGCATCTGCTCTTCGGTGCAGAAGATGTGCGCGTCGTCCTGAGTGAACGCTCGCACACGCATGATGCCGTGCAACGCACCCGACGGCTCGTTACGGTGGCAGGCACCGAACTCGGCCAGACGCATCGGCAACTCACGGTAGCTTTTCAGGCCCTGATTGAACACCTGCACGTGACACGGGCAGTTCATCGGCTTGATGGCGTAGTCGCGGTTTTCCGACTGAGTGGTGAACATGTTGTCGGCATAGTTGGCCCAGTGCCCGGATTTCTCCCACAGGCTGCGGTCGACGACTTGAGGAGTCTTGATCTCAAGGTAGCCGTTGTCGCGCTGGATCTTGCGCATGTACTGCTCGAGCACCTGGTACAGAGTCCAGCCATTCGGGTGCCAGAACACCATGCCCGGCGACTCTTCCTGAGTGTGAAACAGGCCCAGACGCTTGCCGATCTTGCGGTGATCGCGCTTCTCGGCTTCTTCGATGCGCTGGATGTACGCCGCCAGCTGTTTCTTGTCAGCCCAAGCGGTGCCGTAGACGCGCTGCAATTGCTCGTTCTTGGCGTCGCCACGCCAGTAGGCGCCCGACAGCTTGGTCAGCTTGAAGGATTTCAGGAAACGCGTGTTCGGCACGTGCGGACCACGGCACATGTCGACGTATTCTTCGTGATAGTACAGACCCATGGCCTGCTCGTTCGGCATGTCTTCGACCAGACGCAGCTTGTAGTCTTCGCCACGGGCCTTGAACACTTCGATCACTTCGGCGCGCGGAGTGACTTTCTTGATGACGTCGTAATCCTTCTCGATCAGCTGCTGCATGCGCTGTTCAATGGCCGCCATGTCTTCCGGCGTGAAAGGACGCTCGTAGGCGATGTCGTAATAGAAGCCTTCGTCGATGACCGGGCCGATGACCATCTTCGCGGTCGGGTACAGCTGCTTGACCGCGTGGCCAACCAGGTGCGCGCAAGAGTGGCGAATGATCTCCAGCCCCTCTTCATCCTTTGGCGTAATGATTTGCAGGGTCGCGTCGCTACTGATGATGTCGCTGGCGTCGACCAGTTGGCCATTGACCTTGCCGGCGAGCGTGGCCTTGGCCAGACCTGCACCAATGGATGCGGCAACCTCGGCTACGGAAACCGGGTGATCGAATGAACGTTGACTGCCGTCGGGAAGAGTAATAGTTGGCATGGCGCCTCCTCTCCTAGTGGTGACCCCTACCAAAGGTCACGTGGGTTGGGATGAGCCAGTACAAGATCCGATCCAGGCCATTCAATGACGAACGCCTGCCTTACAGCGGCAGGAGCCTTGCGGCCAACCGGAAAACCGAACCAGAGTGACTGGGATTCAAATCGGGAAAAATCGCACGCCGACCGCTTCGGGACTGAAGGTCATCCGAAGCCTGAGAACGCTTGAGCCCGGCATGCTAGCACAGATGAGCGGTCGCCTACGCCCTGATTTGGCAGAAGGCCAAATGTCCGTTTTTATGCCAGAGTGCTGAACTTGATAGGCCGTTGCGCCCTCAGATAACAAGACATTGACCCACAAGGAGCATCCTCGCATGCGTCTGAAAAGCTTATTCGCCGTCGTCGCCCCCGTCGTCCTGCTGCTGCCACTGAGCGCCCATGCCGACTGGCCGAAAGGCGAGCGCGAAAAGTACATGGCCCAGTGCACTCAGGCTGCCACGCAGCAAATCGGTGCTGCGGCAGCGAAATCCCACTGCGCTTGCGGAGCTGACGCCATCAAGTCCTATCCGGCCAGCGACATTCAGGCGCTGATGGACAACAAGGCGACTCCTGAATTGCAACAGAAAGCCCTTGGCCAGATCGCCAAATGCAAGGCAAATACCGCCCCGAAAAAATAAGAAAACCGGGTATTAACGTCGGCTGAAAGGCGGTAAAAAGTGCTGGAAATGAGCCTTTTCAGACGATTTATGCAGCTTTTACAGGTTTTTTTATCGTCTTTACGTTTCGCTGAAAGCCTTTCAAACCGGGGCTTTCAGCAGAAACGGGTGGTAAAGAAAACACGACTGATTGGCAAACAGCACGTCCGGGGGGCTCCCAAAGCGAACATTTCGACTATGATATCCCGGTGTGCCCAGTTGGCCTGAGCAGCACAGTACTACTGAAAATATATGTTTCTTGGAGATACACCATGTCTAATCGCCAAACCGGCACCGTTAAATGGTTCAACGATGAAAAAGGCTTCGGCTTCATCACTCCTCAAGGTGGCGGTGACGACCTGTTCGTACACTTCAAAGCTATCGAATCCGACGGTTTCAAAAGCCTGAAAGAAGGCCAGACCGTCTCTTTCGTGGCTGAGAAAGGCCAAAAGGGTATGCAAGCTGCACAGGTTCGCCCAGAGTAATTTCTCGGCGCACTAAAAAAACCCCGTCCAAGTGACGGGGTTTTTTATGTCTTGAACAAAGTGTTCAGCCGCAATTGACGCGGGTAACCACCAGGTTGTTGTCGGTGTTCAGATTCAGGCGATCGGAGCGGTATTCCAGGGTGATCATGTCGTTTGGCTTGAGGAAGCGCGCATTTTGCGCACCAGCCTTGGCACGCGCCTGATCCAGCAATTCAGGGGATGCCTTCTTGCCGATGGCGAATTGCGCTGCCGATGCTTCGCAGCGGCTGTTTCCGGATTCAGCCGCCACGGGTTCCTTTGCCGACTGGCTGGAGGTTGTGCTGCAACCAGCCAACAGCGCAGCGGCCATCAGTGCACCCAGTGTCGCGAACTTCAAAGGCATGAAGCCTCCTTGTTTTCAAATGTTTAAGCAGAGATCGTGCGACCGCCAATGTGGCGTTTGGTTTCAAGGCGCAAGCCATGCCCTGCCCCACGAGCGGAAAAATGCCGAGTGTGCCTGAGCGGCGCGCGGCGACTCAGCAAACAATCGTGACTGAATATTAACGACGCTCAATAAACGTCGATGTAGTCATACGGCGGATTCGGCCAGTTGTCCCTGAGCGCGTTGTAAATCTGCATCACCCAGACTTCATCGCTGGCTGCGACGTTCCCCACATAGCCGGAGCCCTTTGCCCAGGTTTCCAGGCGAAACAGCAGACCGTCGATATCCTGCCCACCGGTCACGGTGGACAGATAGGCGATGCCGTCTTTGGTCACGCGCAATTGGTTGTGTACGTCGTCACTGCCCGAGGCGAGCAATTGGCGCACTGCTTCGAGTGTGAGGCCGTCAGGGCTATTCAGATCGATCTGCACAACAGGGTCCTTGGTAAGCCGGAAAAGACCAAGTGTCGCATAGCGCTCCGCTCATGCCTAAGTCGCAGTGCCAAACGCCGCGCAAAATGGTTAACTCGAAAAACAGACATCCTGACCTTTCGAGCCTCCCATGACCAGTGTAAGCATCGACGCCGCCATCAACGCCAAATGGGCCGAAGGACACAGCTCTTACAGCCCAGGCACGACGGAAGAACTGGCGCTGATCGGCATCGATCTACTGGTCAAGGAGTTGGGGATAGAAGCGGCGCAGCATTTTATCAATCAGGTATTCGAGCGATACCCAATTGCTCAGGCCGAACAGGCGCAGTGAGAACCCGCAGGCAATCGCCTGCGGGTTGACGACTTATTTCAGACGCTTCAAGCGCTCGGTCAGCAGATCAAAGAACCCTTGGGCGTCGCCATTCTCTACCCAGAATGCATTCTTCGTTGCTTTCAGGCCGTCATACCAGTCAACGATGGTCTGGCCGAATGTCGGTCCTTCACGGCTATCCACCACGACGTTGACCGCCCGACCGGTAAACAACTCAGGCTTGAGCAGATACGCCACAACCGTCGCGTCATGCACCGGGCCACCGGGAATGCCGTAGTGCTCCATATCACCCTTGATGTATTCGTTGAGAATGTCGCCGACGATCTTGCTCGCATTGTTGTTCAGCGCGGCGATCTGCTTCAGGCGCGCGTCACTGGTCAAGATCTTGTGGGTCACGTCCAGCGGCAGATAGGTGAGTTTCACCCCGCTCTTGAGCACCACCTCGGCAGCCTGCGGATCGGCGAACAGGTTGAATTCAGCCACAGGGGTGATGTTGCCACCGTTGAAATGCGCCCCGCCCATGATCACCACTTCCTTGATGCCCTGAACGATTTCGGGTTCCTGGATCAATGCCAGAGCCAGGTTGGTCTGCGGACCGAGCATGGCAATGGTGATGCTGTGCGGTTTGGCCGATTTAAGAGTGTCGATCAGATAATTGACCGCATTTCCTTTCGCCAGGCCTTTCTTCGGTTCGTGAACCGTGACGCCTGACAAACCTTCCTTGCCATGAATGTTCTCGGCGTAGATCGGCGTGCGCATCAGTGGCTTCGGTGCGCCAGCGTAAACCGGCACGTCTTCGCGCCCTGCCCATTCGCGAGCCAGCCGCGCGTTACGCGAAGTCTTGTCCAGGCGCACGTTGCCGGCCACGGTAGTCAGCGCGCGGATATTCAGCTCATCCGGCGACGCGAGGGCAAAGAGCAAGGCGACCACGTCGTCAGCGCCTGGATCGGTGTCGATGATCAGATCGATCTTTTCCGCCGCCTGGGCGCCGGTCGCAGTTATCACGGACAAGAGCAGCAGACTCCGGATCAGTTGGTGAATTTTTTCAGCATAGCGTTGCATGGCGCATTCCTTGTGCAGGTGAAATCGGAAATCAGAATGTAACTCCGGCGACCAGAACGATGTTGCAGTACGGCTGACATTCTCCTGTACGAATGATCGCCCTGGCTTGTCGGCTCAGCACCTTGAACTGCTCATGGGTGAGAAGATCCCTACGGCCCAGCGCACCCTCTTCGTTCAACGCGTCCAGATCGGCCAGCGCCGTCGGTTGCTTGTCGAATATCTCCTTGGCCAGCACATGGCTTTCCACCTGCATTTCGCAGAGCACGACTTTCAGCGTGCTGACGAAATCAGGGACGCCATGGGTCAGCGCCAGATCAATCAATTCGACACCCGGCGGCACGGGCAAACCGGCATCGCCGATCACGACCATGTCACCGTGGCCAAGCGAAGCGATCAGTCGCGACAGCGCGACGTTAAGCAGAGGAGTCTTTTTCATGCGGGTTTGAACGCCTGTACTTCGGACATGGTTGGAATCGACGGTTGCGCACCGGCGCGGGTAACCGACAGTGCAGCGGCGATCTGACCGTAGCGGATCGCCTCGGCTTCGGATTTGCCATTGGCCAGCGCTGCGGCGAAGCCGCCGACAAAGGTGTCACCCGCCGCCGTAGTATCCAGCGCCTTCACGGTCGGCGCGGGGAAATGTTCGAAGCCGTTACCGTTGGCGAACAATGAGCCTTGCGCGCCTAACGTGACGATGACTTTGCCCGCGCCCATGGCAATCAACTGAGTGGCCGCCGTTTCTGCCGACTGCAGCGAGTCGACAGCGAGCCCGCTCAATGCGGCGGCTTCGCTCTCGTTGGGAATCAGGTAGTCGATCGAGGCAAACCAGTCTGCCGGCAAAGGGCGACTGGCTGGCGCCGGGTTGAGAATCACGGTTTTGCCCAGCTCACGTGCACGCTTGAGCGCATGTCCGACCGTTGCATCGGGAATCTCGAGCTGACAGATCACCACATCCGCGGCTTGCAGAACCGCATCAAAGCGGTCAATTACTGCCTCCGTCATTGCGCCGTTGGCACCGGCGACAATCACGATGGCGTTCTGGCTGTTGTCATCCACCACAATCAGCGCCACGCCACTTGAGTCCTCTACGACACTGACAGCCTGGCAGTCGATGTGCTCGGCGAGCAAGGCATCGCGCAATTGCACACCGTAGTCGTCATTTCCGACGCAACCGATCATCGCCACCTTAGCGCCCAAGCGCGCAGCGGCAACTGCCTGATTGGCGCCCTTGCCGCCAGACACCGTGGCAAAGGAATGACCGATCAGCGTTTCACCGCCGCGTGGCAGCCGTGGCGCCCGGGTGACCAGGTCCATGTTCAGGCTGCCTATTACCACTACATTTGCTGGCATACATCACTACTCATCAATTCGGTTTCAGCGATATTCGGTGAACACGCCGGACAGCGGCGCGGTCGATTCGCGCAGGACAATACTCGGGGTCACGATGCGTTGATCGGTGCCCGAGTCCGGCGCGGCAATTCTGCGCAACAGCACTTCAGCCGCCATCTCGCCCAGTTGCAGGATCGACTGGCCGACCGTGGTCAGCGCCGGATAGACATAACGACTCATCTGAATGTCATCGAAGCCGATCACCGACAGCTCGGCCGGCACTCGCACGTTACGTTCGGCCGCCGCACGCAGCACACCGATACCAATCATGTCGTTGCCGGCAAAAATCGCACTGGGCGGATGGCTTTCGAGCAGCCGGGCAGCGGCGTTGTAACCGCCGGTGCTGGTGAAGTCGCTTTCCAGCATGCGCTCTTCGCGTACCTCGATTCCCGCCTCTTGCAGCGCTCGGCAATAACCGGCCTGACGCATTTGCGCCACGCTGGTACTGGCCGGACCGCCGATGGTGGCGATGTCGCGATGCCCCAACTCGAGCAGGTGACGGGTTGCCAGATAAGCGCCGTATTCGTGGTCGATGCGCACCAGATCGGCATTTACACCTTCCAGCCCCCGGTCGACGATGACCATCGGCGTCTTCACGCCCGCCAGCCCTTGCGCCAGACCACTGTCACCGCCGGCGGAGGCGACGATCAAACCGTCGATGCGCTTTTCCAGCAACACACGCAAATAGCTGCGCTGCTTGTCCGGGTTGTCGTCGGAGTTACAGAGGATCACGCAATAGCCGTTGCGCTCGCAGTAATCCTCGATTCCGCGCGCCAGTTCGGCGAAGTACGGGTTGAGACTATTAGGTACCAGCAAACCGATGGTCGCGGTGGTCTTGGCTTTCAGCGAGCGCGCCACGGCACTGGGCACGTAGTCGAGACTCTTGATCGCCGCCTCGACTTTGCGCCGCACTTCCTGACTGACCGGGCGGGTATTGTTCACCACGTGCGACACGGTCGTGTAGGAAATGCCCGCGAGCGCCGCTACATCCTTGATCGTTGCCATGGTTCAGCCCCGGCGACTGGCGCGTTGACTGCGATAGGTGTCGAGCACCACAGCGATAACGATTACCGCACCGGTGATGATGCGCTTGGTCGGCTCCGTCGCACCAATCTGCGCGAGACCGGCCGCGAGTACGGAAATGATCAACACACCAAAGAAAGTACTGATCACCGAACCGCGCCCACCCATCAGGCTGGTGCCGCCGATAACCACCGCCGCGATCACTTGCAGTTCCAGGCCCGAACCTGCGTTCGGGTCAGCCGCCTCCAGACGCGAAATCTGAAACAGAGCGGCAATGCCCGCCAGCAGACCCATAAGGCTGAACACCAGAATCTTGTAGGGCTTGGGATTGATCCCGGCCAGCCGAACCGCCTCTTCGTTGGTGCCGATGCCGATCAGGTAGCGGCCGAAAACAGTGCGGGTCAAAACCGCCTGCGCGATGAAGATCACCAGCAAAGCGATGATGAACGACGGGGAAATGCCGAACGCAATCGGATTCGACAGCCAGGCGAACGCATCGCCAATATAGGCAGTGCGCGACCCGGTCATCTGATACGCCACACCGCGGGCCATCTCCAGCACGCCGAGGGAGACGATGAATGACGGAATCCGCCAGGCCACGGTGATCGAGCCAGTGATAGTGCCGGCCAGAGCCGCCACCGCCATGCCGAGCAGCGCCGCTGGCAAAACGCTCCAGCCCCAGCCGAGAATTGCAACGCTGACCGTCGATGCGGCCAGCGCGAGGACCGAGCCGACGGACAAATCGATGCCGCCGATGATCAGCACAAAGGTCATGCCCACCGCCAGCACCATGAGGTCGGGAATCTGGTTGGCCAGGGTGCTGAAGGTGTTGTACGAGAGGAAATGGCTGCTCAGAACCGAGAACAGCGCAATCATCGCCAGCAAGGCACCGGCCAGGCCCAGATAAGTACCCAGGCCAAAGAAATTGCCACTACGTTTACTGGCAGAAGATGCAGTTTTCATGGGAGATCCCTAGGCGCCGCTTCATTGAGCAACGCATCACGTTTCTGGTAGCCGGCGAAAGCGGCGGCAAGCAAATCATCCTGGGTCCAGCTGTCGCGCTCGAAGGTGTCGATCAGACGTCCCGCCGAGAGCACGCCGATCCGGTCGCAGATCAGCATCAACTCACGCAAGTCACTGGACACCACGACCAATGCCTTGCCCTGGCGGGTCAACTCACCGAGCAAACCGTAAATATCGAACTTGGCACCGACATCAATCCCGCGAGTCGGCTCGTCGAACAGCAGCACCGAACAGTCGCGCTCCAGCCAGCGGCCGATCACGACCTTCTGTTGATTGCCGCCGGACAACTCCGAAACCAATTGTGTCGGGCTCGAACTGCGGATGCGCATGGCCTCGATCTGACGCTGCGCCAAGGAGATTTCGTCGCCATTGTTGACGAAACCGCCGCTGGAGATTTCCGGCATATTGCCCAGGGCGATGTTGGCGCTGATCGACTGACTGAGCAGCAATCCTTCGCCCTTGCGGTCTTCGGTGATCAGCGCGATGCCGTTACGTACCGCATCGACTGGCGAGCGAACACTCACGACTTTGGCCGGCGAGCCGAGCGCGATGGTGCCTCTGTCGGCAGCATCGGCACCGAATATCAGCCGCAGCAATTCCGTACGCCCTGCCCCGATCAATCCGGAAATACCGAAGATCTCCCCGGCACGCACCTCGAAAGAGACGTCGCGGACTTTGTCCGAACGAGTCAGGCCTTTGACCGTCAACGCCGGAGCGCCGATCTTGCGCGGCCCCATGTCGATGTGTTCACCCAGTTCGCGACCGACCATCAAGGTGACCAGTTGCTCGCTGTTGTAGTTGGCCATCGGCTCGACGCAGACCAGATTGCCGTCACGCAGCACAGCAATACGCTGCGCCACCCGCGCCAGTTCTTCGAGACGATGAGAGATATAGATGATGGAAACGCCGCGAGCCTGCAATCGGGTGATCTGCTCGAAGAGCATTTCGACTTCGCGCGCCGTGAGCATCGCGGTCGGCTCATCGAGGATCAGCACGTGGCAATCGCCGATCAGGTTGCGCGCGATTTCGACCATCTGTTGATGACCGATACCCAACTCGCCAACCAATGTGTCCGGGTCGATCGCATCGAGGCCGACTTGCGCCATGGCTTCGATCGCCGCCTTGCGCAACTGCTTGCGACTGATCCAGCCAGCGCTGCTCGGCAGATTATCCAGAAACAGGTTTTCCGCCACCGACAGCGTCGGCAACAGATTGAGTTCTTGCATGACCATGCGCACGCCAAGCTCTTCAGCCTGGGTGCGACTGCCCGGACGGTAGTCCTTGCCGTGGAATTGCATCTGGCCGGTGGTCGGCGTGACCAGACCACCAATGATCTTCGACAGGGTACTTTTGCCGGCACCATTTTCGCCGGTCAGCGCCAGTACTTCACCGCGCATCAGCGTCAGATCGATGCCGGTGAGCACCGGTTGCGCATAGGTCTTGCCGATACCGCTGACCGAGAGGACAGCGTTCGGGGCGGAAACTGACATAGAAATCTCCATGCGCTCGCCCGGACGGACGAGCGCCGTTGTGTCGCCAGATGACTTACTGGGTGACCAGCTCGACCGGTGTTTCGATCACGCCGTTGGCACCGCTGTCGACTTTCTCGCCCTTGATGATTTTCAGTGCGGTTTCGATGCCGAACACGGCCTGCTTGGCTGCAAACTGGTCAGCAGTGGCCAGCACACGACCGTCCTTGAGCATTGGCTTGATGGCATTGATGTTGTCGTAACCGACGACCTTTACCTGCCCTGCCTTGCCAGCGGCACGGACTGCGGAAACGGCGCCGACCGCCATGCTGTCGTTACCGGCCAGCAGTGCTTTGACATCGGGGTATTCACTGAGGATCGAAGCGGCAACCTTGTTGCCCTTGTCGATCTCCCAATCACCGGATTGCAGCGAGACCACTTTGATCTGCGCGGCTTCCATCGCGTCCTTGAAACCGGCCGTGCGCGCCTGTGCGTTGGTGGTGGTGGACACGCCTTCGATGATGCCGACCTCGTCGCCCGCCTTCAGTTGCTTGGCCAGGTATTCGCCGACCAGACGTGCACCCTTGCGGTTGTCCGGACCCACGAAAGGCACGTTGATGTTTTTGCTTTTGACTACGGCGGGATCGAGCTGGTTGTCGATGTTGATCACCGTGATACCGGCGTCTACGGCCTTCTTGATCACTGGCACCATGGCCTTGGAGTCAGAAGGCGCGATCACCAGTGCATTCACCTTGGCCAGGATCATCTGTTCGACGATGCGAGTCTGGCCGGCGGTGTCGGTTTCGTCCTTGATGCCGTTGGAGATCAGATCGAAATCGGCGGAGTGTTCTTTCTGGTAGGCTTTGGCGCCGTCTTCCATGGTCAGGAAGAATTCGTTGGCCAAGGATTTCATGACCAGCGCGACTTTGGGTTTTTCTGCGGATTCGGCGAACGCCGAGGAGACAGGTAGTGCGGCGGCTGTGGCAGCCAGCATAGCGACAGCAAGAAGACGTGCGGCGAATGGCAGCTTCATGGGTTCACTCCGATCTTATGATTATTGTGAGCAACGTTTGCGCTGACGTAAGCTACGTCACGGCTCCGGGAGCACATGCCCTTCCAAGCCGCGCAAACGTTTGCGTAGACCGAACTATGAGAATCCCGCCGACATTTGTCAACAATCAGAAATCGTCTTTTGTTGTAGGCCGAATCGCTGAATTGGCAATTTGGCGCTTCAGGCAGTCGTATTGACCAAGCCGCCGCTGGTCGCGCTTTTCGACATCTCCTTGACCAACGCACCCGCCACTTCCGCCAGTGCGGCGCTGGTTTGCGCGATCTGGCCCTGAATCGACATCACTGCCTGGGACTTCGCTTCGGGAGTCGGATAGCTTGCAGCCTGAGCCGCAGCCAGTTGCTGTTGCTGCTCCTGAAGTTGCTTTTGCAATTCCTTCATCCGCTTGAGCAACGTCTTGACTGTGATGCTGAGATTGCTGTCAGCCTCGGTTTCACTGTTTTCCTGCACAGGACCACCACCGGTTCTGACCTGATTCTTCTCAGTCTTCTCGGTACCCAGCGCCTGCGCCGATGCCTCATTGGTCGCATCGTTCAGGCTGTTGATCGTGGCTGCAGTTTTACCGCCGATGGTGACTGCAGCGGGATTGGCAAAACCGACCGTCAGTGACATGTGAACTCCTAAGATTTGGTTTCCTTGAGGACGCATCGGCTTGGGAGCACATTTCTTTAGCGGGGATTTGTCACCCGCCTGGCTTTTCAGAGATTGCCTATCGGCGAGCCGAACAAGAATCCTGCTGTCGTTCGGAATCCCGGATGGATGGGTTCTCAACGGTGCGCCACCCCTCGACAAATATTGATTTAAATCATCGAGTTAAACATTTTCCGCCAGCACATTACGCATGGTATGAATCCTGCTCCCTTCCGTGCACCTCGAGCATTCAGATCGGCTTGGGGCGCATCTAGATGAACCTGCATCAGCACCGTCTCACGACTAGAGAGAAAAATAATGAAATCTGCTTTCAATACCTTGATCCCGGGCACATTGGCCCTCCTCCTGCTCCTGCCTGCTGCCCTCCAGGCAAAAGAAGTCGAAACCCAGACCAAACTGGCCAACGTCGTTGTTCTCGCCACCGGCGGTACCATCGCCGGCGCTGGTGCCAGTGCCGCCAACAGCGCCACCTATCAGGCAGCGAAAGTCGGTATCGAACAACTGATCGCCGGTATCCCTGAGCTGAGCAAACTGGCTAACGTGCGCGGCGAACAAGTCATGCAGATCGCTTCGGAGAGCATCACCAACGACAACCTGCTGCAATTGGGTCGTCGCGTTTCCGAACTGGCTGACAGCAAGGACGTGGACGGCATTGTTATCACCCACGGTACCGACACCCTCGAAGAAACCGCTTACTTCCTGAACCTGGTCGAGAAGACCGACAAGCCGATCATCGTCGTTGGCTCGATGCGTCCGGGCACTGCCATGTCGGCAGACGGCATGCTCAACCTGTACAACGCCGTCGCCGTGGCGAGCAGCAAGGAAGCGCGCGGCAAAGGTGTACTGGTGACCATGAACGACGAGATCCAGTCCGGTCGCGACGTCAGCAAAATGATCAACATCAAGACCGAAGCATTCAAAAGCGCCTGGGGTCCGCTGGGCATGGTGGTCGAAGGCAAATCCTACTGGTTCCGCCTGCCGGCCAAGCGTCACACCATGGATTCGGAATTCGACATCAAAAACATCAAGAGCCTGCCTGACGTAGAAATTGCCTACTCCTACGGCAACGTCAGCGATACCTCCTACAAGGCACTGGCGCAAGCCGGCGCCAAAGCTATCATCCACGCCGGCACGGGCAACGGTTCGGTATCCTCTCGCGTGGTTCCATCCCTGCAAGCGCTGCGCAAGGATGGCGTGCAGATCATTCGTTCATCCCACGTAAACGCCGGCGGTTTTGTCCTGCGTAACGCCGAACAGCCTGACGACAAATACGACTGGGTTGTCGCTCACGATTTGAACCCGCAAAAAGCCCGCATCCTGGCGATGGTCGCGCTGACGAAGACCAACGACAGCAAAGAACTGCAACGGATGTTCTGGGAGTACTGATTGTCCTTCGCCTGATCACTTCTCGATCGGGCAATTGCGCACCACCTGCCAGCTTGGCAGGTGGTGCGCCGCTGACACCCTTCAAGCTTTTTTCCCACAAAAAACTTGCCGAGTCCTACACCAAAACCGGAAACCCGCTGTCAGAGGATTTTCTTGAATTTTAAGCAGTTGCGAAATGGCTTACAGTTAAATACTGTATGCACGTACAGCTTAATAAGGATAACCTCGTGGCCACCTCTCCTGCTGCTCCTGACGCTTACGAACGCATGGGTATGCGCGTTCAGAAAATCATCAATTCCCCCACCGCACAAAAAGCCAAAGCCGCACTGATTTTCCGTTTGCCGGATGAGCCAATCGACGACTGGGAGCGCTTGCTCGAGGAAATCGACGAGAACGACAACGTTACCCTCGCTTATCGCGATGACGGTGGCGTGCAGATTTTTTGGGTTGTGCCGAAGGAAGATTGATTCAATGAGTGTCCGCTGTGTTGCTTTGCTGTTGTTGTTTTTCGCCACGGGTGCCCAGGCTGGCGCCCCACGTACATTTTCCGAAGCCAAGAAAGCCGCGTGGAAACTTTATGCGCCGCAATCCACCGAGTTTTACTGCGGCTGCAAGTACACCGGAAACAAGGTTGACCTGAAGGCTTGCGGCTATGTGCCGCGCAAGAATGCCAAGCGTGCATCGAGGATCGAGTGGGAGCACATCGTGCCGGCGTGGCAGATCGGACATCAGCGGCAGTGCTGGCAGCAAGGCGGACGCAAAAATTGCACGCGTTACGATCCGGTGTATCAAAAGGCCGAAGCTGATTTGCACAATCTGGTGCCGAGCATTGGAGAGGTCAACGGTGACCGCAGCAACTTCAGCTACGGCTGGTTGCCGGTGCAGTCCGGCCAGTACGGTTCCTGCCTGACGCAGGTCGACTTCAAGGCCAAGAAGGTCATGCCCCGCCCTTCGATTCGCGGCATGATCGCCCGCACGTATTTTTATATGAGCAAACAATACGGACTGCGTCTGTCCAAGCAGGATCGGCAGTTGTACGAAGCGTGGGACAAGACCTATCCAGTGCAGGACTGGGAACGTCAGCGCAATCAGAGCGTGGCATGCGTGATGGGGCGCGGCAACGAGTTTGTCGGCTCGGTGAACCTGGAAGCCTGCGGCTGATTGCAGCACAAACAGAAAGGCCTCGAGCGTTAAGCTCGAGGCCTTTTTCATGTCCGGCGTTCAACCTGCGCTCAAGACGCTTCGTTTATGGCGTGAGCGGATGCTCAATCACCACCGACTCGATATTTTGTTTCTTGGCTTTTACCAGCGCCGCATCGACCTGCACCTTTCGCGCCTCGGCGTCAGCTTGGGAATGGAACGGACCGATCAGAATTCGTGTTTTACCGTTGCCGTCCTTGACGACCGTCGGAACGAAAGCATGCTCGATCAACCAGCCGCTCAGATCACTGACGGCCTGAGGAGTTTCGCCCCGAACTTCCAGATCCCACTGTGGCGCGGCGGCGGCCGCCGGCGCTGCCGCGACCTTCGCCTCAGGCTTCGGCGCATCTACATTCTTGCCTTCACCGCAGCCTGCCAATGCCAGTGCCGCTACCAGCCAAACCAATTTGCGCACAACGCTTTCCTCGGAATTCGTAAAGCCGCGATCTTATCATTCAAAAATACTTCGCGAGCCCCGCAAAATGGGCACAAAACAACGAGAATGATGATTGCAGCCTCTGTATAGTTACGCCCTGGGAATTAATGCCGCTTCTGCGCGTCAGAAAGAGGCACCCAAACCGTGAGACTTCGCACTAATCTATAGATACCACCGACCTCTGCACTGTCTGAATCAGGTGCCCTACAAAGCAATCAAGGAGAAGACCATGCTGATACTCACCCGCAAAGTCGGTGAAAGCATAAACATTGGTGATGACATCACGATCACCATCCTCGGAGTCAGCGGCCAACAAGTCCGCATCGGTATCAACGCTCCGAAAAACGTGGCAGTGCACCGTGAAGAAATTTACCAACGCATCCAGGCCGGCCTGACCGCTCCGGACAAGCCACAAACGCCCTGAGCCACTTTGCATTACGTAGCCAGTCCTATTGCCGTCGCGCAAGACTGGCTAAAGATTCACGCGCCGTTTAGCCATCCGCATTTCACCCCGCTGGGCACGGCGCCTGAAGCATGCTGACTCCTTTCACTTGCCCCTCCCTCCTTTCTTGCGCCGATATTACCTTTCACTCCTGGAGCTGGCTGTCGGACGTTTCCGATAGAGCACGGAGAATTTCGCCTTCTAAGCGAATATCACGCCACGCGCCATGCCTGTCGCCGCGACCATCATCAGGATCAGCAGCAGCGCTTCAACATGACTGATTCGCGCGTACAGCTTCGCACGTCCGCTATCAAGCGCTGCACCGCGCGAGGATGCGATGCGCCATTTGATCAGCGTGATCATCGGTGCAAGCTCCATCAGTAGTATCAGCAAGAACAGCGTCATCTTCAGATGAAACAGCGGCTGATGCAGGTAATAGTCAGAGCCTTTCTCGTAACCACCAAACGCACGCATCGCTCCGGTGACAAGCAGCGTCAAAGCTGACAGCCCCCAAAGGTTATCCGCGAGCAGAACACGCTTGACCTCTCCCGTACCCGCCAAGAGTTGACTGAACGCTCTGCCACGCGTCAGCACTGCCCAGAAAGCCAAGGCAAACGCGAAGAGATGAACAGCCGCAAGAACCCACTGACTCAGCATCGAGGCACTCCTTTATAAGAGCTGGAAATCGGCCACTCAGTAGTAGACGAAAAAACGGCGCCTCGCTTGGAGGTGATGGAGGGATAGACGCCCAAACGCTAAATCGCAGGCAAAAAAAATCCCAAGCAGCTGATGGAAGCTTGGGATTTAAAAATGCATAAACCGTGGTGGTGAACGCGGAACGGATGTTACTTAAATTCCCAACATGCAACAAGGCTTTTTCGACAACCGGTTGGAGAAAAACAGCTGTAAGCCTTTGGATATTCAGCTGTTTTAAACAACGAAATGGCAGAAGAGCGCACCAAAATGGCGCTTGATCATTTTGTGCAAACGGTAATGAATGGAAAGCTGATCAGAGCGAAGCGGAAATGATCGGGAACAAGCGTTGCGCAAATCGCAGACACCAAAAAAGGGCTCACCTTTCGGTGAGCCCTTCCAGACCGCCCAGCGGAGCGGATTTTGTTTGGTAGGCGCGATTGGACTCGAACCAACGACCCAAACCATGTCAAGGTGACTACGGAACACGCGTAACTATTGATGCGAAAAGGAACAGGCTCAAATCAGCAGGGTGAAAAATCAACGTTATCCGCTACAAGATTCAACAACTTAGCGGTGTATTTTCCTACAGTGCTTTGCCCTTCCACGGCGTTCTGCCGACAAAAGACCAATCTAAAATCCTACAGTTCGTCGCCTCACCCTCGCTCACCCTACACGCCTCAATTACTGTATATACAAACAGTTCTCAGTAAGGCATTCCCGAGGCCCCCCCTTTATATACAAGACACCGACGATTGGCTCGGCAACCCGACCCCGCTCGAACCTGTCGGCACCAGCTGCGGATGTACGAGAACGAATTCGAAGCGCTCACCCTCAAGCTGGAGCGAGCACTGGAAAATGTTCAGGGCTTGGTGCGTGACAACGATGCGTTCACGCTGGAGAGGAATTCTCTCGGGTTGAGTTAACAGCTGCCAGGACTGCGGCGGCCGAGGCTGACCGGCGAACGAACGACATCACGATCAAAACCAACTGGGAACTGATGGCGAAAAACAGGCACATCTCACACCTGGCTGCAGAAATCAAAAAGCTGAAAGGCGAGAATCCTTTCGCTCCCTCCTTCCCTCATCAGCGGGACATTTCCTGAACGTACGCTTGGCACGCCTGCAATGCGATCAGTCCACGGTCGCCGGTGTCGGTGATGGCGATAATTCGTTGAGCATGCGCTGGGTCAAGTCTGGCGCGTACGGCTGCATGATCCACGCCGCCGGCCCCGGTGGCTTTTGGCACGTCACAGCCACTGGCTGAATCCGCGTCGATGAGGACTGACAGCCGCAGATCAGCAGTGGCAAGGCGATCACGCAGGCGATCTTGGTCACGTTGGGCATCACTCAATTTCCTGTAATGATTTTGCTCGCTGGCCGCCAGCTTCTGCTCGAGCGCCAGCCGCTTGTCCTGCTCGGCCTTCTGCGCATCGGCGCCGGCTGTGGCAAGTTGATTCAGCGTCTCGCCATTGAGCCTGGCCTGCTCGGCGAGCTGCCGGCCGTAGCGTCAGTCCTGAAACTGCCAGGCGCTGCCAAACCCAGCGAGAACCAGCGCCCCGAGAAGCCCTCACGGAACGACCATCACGGCACATCCTTGAAGAAGACGTGGTGACCGAGCTTCAGCGTCTGCTTTGCCTTCGCCGCCCAGGCCGGCGCCTTGATCCTGGTGGCGTAATAGTGGGTGGCGCCGCCGGTGGGATCCGGTACCTTGCCGTCGATCACTTGGTCGGCCGCGACCCGGCACTGCGCCAGCTCGCGGACGGGATCTGCTTCACGCCGATCAGGAACTGATAGTTCGGGTCGGTTTTGTTCCAGCATCTGAACTGCCACGGCTTTTGGCAGCCGCCGGCGTAGCCTTCCACCCGCCATGACTTTTCCTTTCCATCGAATACGCGGTTGCGGATCGTCCAGGCCACGGCGATCTGGCCGGCAGTGCCTTCACCGCGAGCCTCCCCCCATAGCGTGCGGGCGAAGATGTCGCGTTCTTTTACGGTTGCAGTCATCACTTTTCTCCAGGCAAAAAAATACCCGCTCGATGGCGGGCTGATTAGGGCGTCGAAATGAATTGTATCAAAGGCGGTATATTCAGATAATAGCAGGATACAATCATCCTAAAGCGAAACTCTGATAGGTATAACAAATGCGACAAGAACGCATTGAGTGGATAGATGCTTTAAAATTTGTCGGAATATTTTACATTTATCTAGGACATATGGGACCGCCAGCTGGAAAAATATTCACATTCGTCTTCACCTTTCACGTTGCATTATTCTTTTTTATATCTGGCTGCTTCGCCGATTCAGGAAAAAACAAAACAATATCGTCCTTTATCGCTGCCAAATTTAGACAGCTAATGATTCCCTATTTCATTTACTCCGCAATTTCAATTTGCGTATACATTTTATCAACACCGGACAGCTCTGAATTCACAAACCTTATGGGCTATCTTACCGATGCAGCGCTAGGGGTTAGAAACCACACTATTTACGCACCGGCACTTTGGTTTTTACCATGCATTTTTATCACATCAATAATATTCAGACTCCTACAAAGTTTAAGTCCAAAAAAATACATTATACCGCTAATAATATTAGCTTATCTTACAGTTAACTTATACTCATTTAATTTTTTCCCAATGTCTCAGCCTGCTCTATGGCTCAACATAGATAGCGCCCTTTACTACATAATATTCTATTGCTTGGGTTGGTTATCGATAGATAAAATAAAAACGACCAATTGGGCGATATCCTCAACAAACCCTATAGGAATCGTTATTTTCCTCCTACTATCGACACTATGCTCCGTGGTTTTTATAAAGGGAATTGGATACCCACTAAAAACACTAGACATCCCAATGCCGCTTATATTCCGAACCCTATTCAACATCGGAATAGTGGTGCTAATCATCATATTCCACTTTTTTATAGCCAATGCAATCTCTGGAATCCCAATGGTTAACACGTTGGGCAAAGACACACTAACTCTGTGCGGAACCGAAACAATCACCAAATCTATTTTGTCAGCTAGCGCAACAACTATAGGCCTAAGCTTAAATATTTTCAATGGCTTCTCGGCTGTAGTCTTTACAACTGCAATGCTTGTCTTTTCCTATTACGCGGTGCTACCTATCAAAAACCACATTACAAAGCATCATGCCCTGAACAAATTTGGTAGCCAAGCCAAGAGACCAGACACAAGTGTAGCTTCATAAACCTGCAATACCCGCTCTGCTTTTAAAAATTTACTAGCAGACCTTCTATTTTGTGAGCTAGCAATAATCGAGCGTAATTAAATTTTAATGCAGAGCGAAGCGCGGGTTCTGGCTCGGCGGTCAATGGAGATTGCAGGAAAACTACAGCGAGAACCTCCGCGCTGCCATTGACCAGGAGATGACAGCTCCGGCCTATCCGCCTGCGCGCCCTGAATATCCCGAGTTCGACAAAGCGCTCAAAGCTCCTGCGATCCAGTAAATCCCCCTTCAAAGACATCCCGCTGGCCATTTATTTGTAGGAGATTCGCCATCGTCCAAGGCTTCGCTTTCATCTATATTGCACGATTGTGCCAAACCATTTAACCACGCCTTGCTCAGCTCAACAGCCAAGGTGGAAAGGACTCGTAAATGACAAACAATAAGATCGACGGAGTGCCCGTAGGGTTACTGGAAAGTATCGTGGGCCTTTTGCAGGAAACGGGAGCATGGGCTCTTGCCGACGAGACGGCGATGCTCTTGCCTGGAAACGGCGGCACGCAAAAATCCATCTATTGCAAGCTGTGCAAGGGGCGCGGAAAAATAACGGAGAGCTATTCGCGATCCGATTCCTGCACGTCTTGCAAGGGCACCGGCCGCGTACTCCTCGCCCCCTCTACCTGATCGCCTAAATTTGGCGGGCACAATCTGAGCGTCAGCTCCCGCGCCCGCCGCAGCATCGTTTAAGCAATCCCCCATTCCCCTCTTCAAGTCAGCCGCTATAGCGGCAAGGATACCTATGCGCCTGAAGAAAGCTGAGCGCGAGCAAGTGCGGCTGAAATACGGCGCGCACTGCGCCTAATGCGGCGTGCTTCTGGGCGACCGGTGGCACGCCGATCACCTGGAGCCGGTTATCCGGGTCGCCGATGAGCGTGTTGCGGAGAAGATAGATAACCACACCCCATCACCACCTTCTGTCGCCACGCGCGGCATGGAGCATCACAATGGCAAGAATTCTGGCCCATATCATGGTCAAGTTGCCGCGCCCGGTTCACCTGAAGATCACCATGGGCGCCGCGCTGCGTGAAGTCGTCGGCGAGTGCCTGCGATCGCCGTTGGTGTCGCCCTACCTGATCCACTACAAACCGAAGGCGCGGCGCCGTGAACAGATCGACGCGAAAGATCACTGGACCTCGGTGACGCCGGACTATCTACCAAGGAGTTCAGTAAGGCCCGCGACGCGGCGCACGCTTATGACCATGTTCCCGCCGGTGAGCGCCCCACTTTTCACCAGATCCGCGCTTTAGGTGCGTGGCTGTACGAGCAGCAGAACTTTCCACAGGAATACATCCAGGCGCTGCTAGGCCACGCGGACGAGAAGATGACGAAGCACTATCAGGAGGGACACGGCGACAAGACGATAGACTACGTTGAGGTGAGCGCCGAACTGGCGTTCTGAGGTGGGGTTTTGCAAAAGTTTTGCAAATCGCAAACAGCAAAAAGGGGTCACCGTTTCCGGTGACCCCTCTAGACCGCCCAGCAGAGCGGATTTTGTTTGGTAGGCGCGATTGGACTCGAACCAACGACCCCCACCATGTCAAGGTGGTGCTCTAACCAACTGAGCTACGTGCCTGCTGTGAGGCGGCATTCTACGGAATTCCGGAGGGGTGTCAACACCTTTTTTTCACCTAACCCTATGAATATGCAAAATATTTAATTTCGGCTCAGCGACGAAGATTTCTCGGTGGCTGGCGGAGGTTTTTCAACTCGGGTAGGATCGACGCACTCGTAAAATATATTAAACAGAGGCGGCAGGATGGCGAACACCCAATACCCAGAGTCTTATTACGCTGCGTCGGCCAATGCCGTGCCACCACGTCCTGTGCTGCAGGATGATGTGGAGACGGACGTCTGTGTGATCGGCGCCGGGTATACCGGGCTGTCGTCCGCCCTGTTCCTTCTGGAGAACGGTTTTCGCGTAACCGTGCTGGAAGCGGCGAAAGTCGGGTTTGGCGCTTCGGGCCGAAACGGTGGGCAGATCGTCAATAGCTATAGCCGTGACATTGATGTCATCGAACGCACCGTCGGCCCCAAGCAGGCGCAACTGCTCGGTGAAATGGCCTTTGAGGGCGGGCGGATCATTCGTGAGCGGGTGGCCAGATACAACATCCAGTGCGACCTGAAAGACGGCGGTGTATTCGCTGCCCTTTCCGCCAAACAAATGGATCACCTGGAATCACAGAAACGCCTGTGGGAACGCTTCGGCCACACCCAGCTGGAATTGATGGATCAACGCCGCATTCGCGAAGTGGTGGGTTGCGATCAGTACGTCGGTGGCATGCTCGATATGAGCGGCGGCCACATCCATCCGCTGAATCTGGCGCTCGGTGAAGCGGCGGCAGTCGAGTCTCTCGGCGGCACCATCTATGAGCAATCTCCCGCCGTGCGCATTGAGCGCGGCGCCAGCCCTGTCGTACATACGCCGCAAGGCAAGGTCAGGGCCAGGTTCATCATCGTCGCCGGCAACGCCTACCTCGGTAATCTGGTACCGGAACTGGCGGCCAAATCGATGCCTTGCGGTACCCAGGTGATCACCACCGAGCCACTGGGCGATGAGTTGGCGAATGCGCTATTGCCGCAGGACTACTGCGTAGAGGACTGCAACTATCTGCTCGACTACTATCGCCTGACCGCCGACAAGCGCTTGATCTTCGGCGGAGGCGTGGTTTACGGCGCTCGCGATCCGGCGAACATCGAAGCGATCATCCGCCCGAAGATGCTCAAGGCCTTCCCGCAACTCAAGGATGTGAAGATCGATTACGCCTGGACCGGCAACTTCCTATTGACCCTTTCGCGCTTACCGCAGGTCGGGCGCCTGGGCGACAACATCTATTACTCGCAGGGCTGCAGCGGTCACGGCGTCACCTACACGCACTTGGCGGGCAAGGTCCTCGCCGAAGCGTTGCGCGGTCAGGCCGAGCGCTTCGATGCCTTTGCCGACCTGCCGCACTATCCCTTCCCCGGCGGGCAATTGCTGCGCACACCGTTTGCCGCGCTGGGCGCCTGGTATTACGGGCTGCGCGATAAGTACGGACTATAAACACCATTGTGGCGAGGGGATTTTTCCCCGTTGGGGGTGCATAGCGCCCCCTCTTGAGCAGGAGGGGACTGCTGCACAGTCCAACGGGGATAAATCCCCTCGCCACAGTAGATTCAGCAAGGCTTGGGATCAGAGCTGATCCCGAGCGATCCCGCTGCGAATCCGCAGGATATCCGCCAACACCGCCAAGGCAATTTCCGCAGGGGTCTTGCTACCAAGGTTGAGGCCGATTGGCGCATGAATCCGCGCCAGCTCTGCCTCACTCAAGCCACCAATGCGGCGTAAGCGCTCGAAGCGTTTTTGCGACGTCTGCAGCGATCCCATCACACCGATGTAAAACGCCTCGGTGCGCACCGCTTCCATCATCGCCAGATCGTCGATGCGCGGATCATGGGTCAGCGCCACCACCGCCGTGTCGCGATGACAACCACCGTCGGCAATGAACACCGAAGGCAACTGCCGACGGATCTCCACGCCATTGAGCACCACACCTTCAAGCACTTCATCGCGCGGGTCGCAGAGAATCACTTCGAAGCCAAGCCCCACCGCGAACTCGGCACAGGCCTGCGCCACACTGGAGTAACCGGCGAGCAACAAACGCTGTGCTGCACCGACACGAATGCGCACCCGATCAAATTCACGCTCGATCCGCGCGCCCTGCTCGCGATCAGCAAACAGAGCGCGCGTACCGCTGGCCAGATCGACTTCGCGAAGCAGACGACGCTGCCCCAGCAGCGCCGATTCCAGTTCACGCAGATGCGCCTGCACCGCGCAGTCGGCGTCAAGCTTCTCAACCAGCACATCGAGAATCCCGCCACAAGGCAGGCTGACCCGCGAGCGCGGATCATCGCCTTCGCCGTAACGCACGACGCTTACTGCTTCGAGAAACGCACCTTCGGCAACGCGCTGAAGAAAATCCTCCTCAACGCAACCGCCCGACAGCGAACCGATCCACTCCCCGCCTTCGTTCACCGCGAGCAGCGAACCCGGCGCGCGCGGTGCCGAGCCGTAAGTGGTCAGCACCGTGCACAGCCAGATTCGCTGCCCGGCCACCGACCATTCCAGCGCCCGACGCACCACTTGCAGATCGAGATGCTGCATATCAGTGGGCCTTGTGCTCGACGCTCGGCGCGTCGGCTTGCAGCTTCTGCACTTCGCTCACCGCCAGTTCAGCGCCCTGCCCGCCCCAACCCTGACGCAGGTAGTTGAGCAGATCGGTCAATTGCTCAGGACTGAGCTTTTCAGCAAACCCCGGCATCGGCTGCATGTGTTCGAACCCGGAGAACTTCTGTTCGCCGATGCCATCCTCGATCACTCGCAACAGGTTGCGCGGATCTTCCAGACGCAACGTCGTGTTGCCACGCATGGCCACTGCAATGTGCGGTTTGCCTTCACCGCCAACCGCGTGACAACCGGCGCAGACGTTCAGATATTCCTGACGGCCGCGCTGAGCACTCGCGCTGAGCTTGTCGAGCGGCACCTCGACGAGCTCTTTGGCTGGCGGCGGTTGCTCGCCAAGGAGGAACGTCGCCATTGCCGCCAGATCAGCATCGCTCAGACCTTGAGTGCTGTTGTGAAACACCGGGAACATCTCGTTGAACATCGTCCCTTGCGCGCTCATTCCGTGCTTGAGAAACGTGCTCAGATCCTGCTGATTCCAGCCGCGCGCGGCCAGGTCGGTGGCCAGCAGGCTCGGCGCCAGATAACCGTTGAGGATGCCGCCGGTCATGCGCTTGTCCATTTGCATCGCGCCGGGCAGGCCGCGTGGCGTATGGCATTCGCCGCAATGACCAAGGACGTCGACCATATACTGGCCGCGCTTCCACGCTTCACTTTTGCCCTCGACCGGTTCCAGCTTGACATCTTTGCCGTAGAGCATGTTCCAGCCGGTCAGGCCCAGACGCACATTGAACGGAAAGCTCAGGCTGGTCACCGGTGCGCCGCGCTCGATCGGCTCGATGGTTTTCAGATACGCGTGAATCGCATCGGAATCGGCGCGCGGCATCAGGTGATACGAGGTGTACGGCATCGCCGGATACAGATTCGCACCGTCGCGCCGCTTGCCTTCGGTCAGCGCAGCGAAGAACTCGTCATCGCTATACAGACCGATGCCGTGCTCTTTGCTCGGGGTGATGTTGGTGCCGTAGATCGTGCCGAATGGCGAGACGATGGGCAGGCCGCCGGCATAGGGCGCGCCACCCGGTGCGGTGTGGCAAGCCATGCAGTCAGCGGCGCGGGCGAGGTATTCGCCGCGCTTGATCTGATCGTCGGCGTGGACCGCCAAAAGCGGCGCAGCCAGGCCGACCGCAAAAGTCAGGCGGGTCAGTAAATGCTTCATGCTCAACCCTCCTTGACCAGGCCGAGATCGGTCAGCACGTTGCGCGTGGCGTTGTAATAACGCACGTACCCGGTGCAGCGGCAGACGTGATGACCGAGGCTGTCCTCGATCACCTGTTCCAGCTTGCTGTGTACGGTTGGCTGACGCTGCAGCTTCTCCACCAGCACGGTGGCAGCGTTGACGAAGCCTGGCGCGCAGTAGCTGCACTGGAAGGCAAACTCGTCGACGAAGCGCTGCTGGATCGGGTTCAGCTCGATGACCTGGCCTTGCTCATCGCGAGTGGCGTGACCTTCGA
Source organism: Pseudomonas triticicola (assembly GCF_019145375.1). Taxonomy (NCBI): domain Bacteria; kingdom Pseudomonadati; phylum Pseudomonadota; class Gammaproteobacteria; order Pseudomonadales; family Pseudomonadaceae; genus Pseudomonas; species Pseudomonas triticicola. The sequence continues at coordinate 2,383,263 of NZ_JAHSTX010000001.1, forward strand.
TGGTGCGGACTTTCTTGCCCTCGAAGTAATGCGCACCGGTGATGCAGGTGCGCACTTCTTCGCTGGTGCCGTCGGGGTTATCGACGATCACCACACAGGCGTGGCAGATCCCCTGACCGCAACCCAGCCGCGAGCCGGTGAGGTTTTTGTATTCGTGCAGGTAGTCGATCATCGGCAGGTCATCAGGGATGTCCACCGGGCCGACGGATTGACCATTGAGGGTCAGTTGAAGCGGACGGTTAGCCATTGAGGGCCTCCTTGATGCGCGCAGCAGTGATGGGCAGGTCGCGAACACGTTTGCCGATGGCATGCGCCACGGCGTTACCGATGGCACCGACAATCGGGATCATCACCACTTCGGCGATGCCCTTGGACGGATCGCTCGGCGACAGCGGCGGCAGGATCTCCGCAGTCTGCTTCCACACCGCTACGTGACGGGCCATCGGCAGACGGTAACGGTTGAAGTTCCAGTCACCCTCCCCCGGCCCGCCTTCGTACAACGGCATCTCTTCCATCAGCGCATGACCAATACCCATGGCGATACCGCCTTCGAGCTGGCCCTTGACCAACTCTTCAACCAGCACGCGCCCGCACTCGATCCAAGAATGGTGGTTGAGCACCTGAACCTCCGCCGAGCCTTTGTTGACCTTCAGCTCGACCAACGTGGCGACCGGGCTGTAATAGGTCACGGCAGCGTTGTTCAACTGCACTACCGGGTAGTTGACGTTCTGCCGATCGAGCAGGTGGAAGCCAGCACTGTTCATCTGTGCTTTCTTTGCTTGTGGTGCGCCATCGCCGTATTTCACCGCCAGACCGTCGAGCGGCAAGCGCTCGCGCACGCCGTCGATGCTGTATTCAGCTTCGGCCCAGCTCCAACGGTTGAAACCGTGCACCGTAGCGCCCGTCACCAGCCCGCGTTCGTGGGCGCGCTTGGCCAGCTCTTCGAAACTCAGCGGCTGCATGCCGTTGGCGGTCAGCTTGCCATCGACCCAATGCGCATCTTCGCGGCGCACCACGTAAGGGTTGGCCTGGCCGCCGTACGGCCCCTGACGCCAGATCTCCAGCGCCGCCGGCCACAAACCATGATTGAACAGCACACGCGCCGCTTCACGGGTCGCATGGCTGAAGTAATAGGCGGAGTTGGTCGCCGAAGACGCCGACGCCAGCTTGCCGACCCAGCGCGGGTTGCGCAGCAGATTGTCCTGCTCGGCCTGGCTCATGATGTAGGGGTTGCCGCTGGTGATCAGCTGCATTTCCTGCCATTCGGTTTCGCCGGTCTTCACCTCATGCGCGGGGCTGCCGAGGAAATCGGCGACGACCAAGGCTTGCGAGGTGGACATGCCGGTACCGATTTCGATACCGATGTGGCGTAGGGTGATGCGCCCGTCAGCAGTGAATGCGATGCTGGCCATCGGCGCTTCGGAGCCAGTGCCGAAGTCTTTCTGGCAGATGGCGAAACCGACGCCGTACCAGTTATCCGGGTCTGCCGCTTCACGTTGCTGCTTGATCGCGTCGCGATTTTTCCAGACCTCGTGCACCGAAGCCTTGTCAAGAATTTCGTGCAGGCGCAACGCACCGGCGGGGATTGCACCCTGGGTGTTTTTCATGCCGGAGCGCAGGGCATTCCTGCGGCGCAAATCGATGGCGTCGACACCCAGGCGACCGGCGATCTCGTCGACCATCATTTCGGTGGCCGCCATGCTTTGCAGAGTGCCGTAACCGCGCATCGAACCCGCCTCGACCGCGCGCGAGTGATACGCGGTGACCTGCAGATCGTTCTGCGGCATGTAGTAGATCGACTGCGCAGCCGTGGCGCCAACCGCCGCCACCGATGGGCTGTAGTTGACCCGACCGCCGCCGTCGACGCTCATTTCCGCGCGGAAAATCTTGAAGGTGTAGTCATTTTTGTCCACGGCCAACTGGTAGCGGATGTCGAACGGGTGACGCTTGATGCCGCTCTGGAACTGCTCGTAGCGGTCGTTGGCCAGACGCACCGGCACACCGGCGCCGTACAGCGCAGCCAGGGCTGCGTAGTAGACAAAAATGTTGTGGTCTTTGGAGCCATAGCCGACGGTATAGCCCGGGTGCATGTTCAAGTTGGCCAGGCCGAAACGCGACGGCCCGATCATCTTCGCGGTCTCGGTCGCGACTTCCAGCGGGCATTGCGTCGCCACGACGAAATGCAGGGTTTTGGTTTTCGGGTCGTACCAGCCGTTGCCGTTGTCCGGCTCGAGGGCGGCCGGTTCGATCGACGGGGTTTTATAGCGCTCGTCGAACACCAGCCAGTTATCCGGCGGCGTGTCGATTTCCTGCTTCATGCGATCGGCGTAGAACAGGCCGCGCTCGGTGAGGTTGCCATGCAGGTTCGGCGATGCATTCCACACTGGACGGCGGTTCTTCAGCATCGGGAACAGGATCGAATCCTTGAGGCTGGCGAACTCGTCTTCGTCCGCCGAGGTTGCGCCGCCAACGCGCACGTAGCGGAAGCTGCCGTAGGGATCACCTTCATAGAACGGCACTTTGGCGCCGTAACGAATCGCTTTGTCATTGAATTTGAGTTGATTCTTGGCCTGACGGAAACGCTCGAAGTCGTTCCAGATCAGGATCGCTACCGGGTGACCGATGAACATCGGCACTTTGCCTTCCGGCAGCAACGGATCAGGCGCGTGCTCTTCGGGGAAGACGATACCGTCTTTGTCCAGATCGGCAGCGGTAACGATGCGGTCCGGCTGCAGATCAGCGCCGAGCCACGACAGATCGTAGCCGGCGTAGATGCGGTCAGCCTTGATGGTTTTCAGCAGCATCGCGTGGCCCTGTTGCTCAGGCCAGCCGGGCATGTCCTTGGCGCGGATGTCGCGGGCGAAGACCTTGCTGCCACAGACCTTGGAAAGCGCATCGTTGCGTTGACGCGCCTTGCCGTTATTGCCGAGCCATTTCTCGGACGGCACGGTGACGCTGTTTTCCATCAAGGCAGCCAGCGCCTGACTGCTGAGCGGCGTAAGCGTAACGCTCACACCCGCCACCAGCCCGCCCTGGAGGAACGAGCGCCGGGATATTTCACGGTTGGACATGGATCATCCTCTGGGCGGTTATAGGTCCGCCCTTGTGGTTATCTACTGGGGATCTCGAGTCGTGCAGAAGCTCTTTCTGGCGAAGCAAAGAGCTGTGTTGACAGTGCAAAGCTGACCGAAAGGTTAACTTTAAAGGTTTCTGCGCCCGCAGCAAACAACCAGTTACAAAAACCTGACTAAATAATCAAAAAAATCAATGCGACGTGGCACCGCATCCGATCCGCCGAGACGATAGAGCGTGCCTATGGTGGATTGAGCCTCCTCGCGAAAGCGATTTTCAGGCAATACAGATTTTGAATGTGCAGACGCTTTCGCGAGCAGGCTCGCTCCCACAGGAATTTGCATTGGCTTCAGGAGCGAGGAATAGGAATAACCAAATTTCAGACACAAAAAACCCCGGTCTTTCGACCAGGGTCTTTGCTATCGATCCGATTCAGCCGATGGCTGGTTTCGGCGCTTCAAGGCGTTCAGCGATCCTTGAAACAGATATGGCGCAGCGGACGGGACTCGAACCCGCGACCCCCGGCGTGACAGGCCGGTATTCTAACCGACTGAACTACCGCTGCGTATCGCTTTGAGCTTGCGCTCAAGTAACTCTTTTTGATTGCCGGCTTCGGTGCCTGGCAATCGCGAACCAGATGAATCTGACTCGTAAAATATGGCGCAGCGGACGGGACTCGAACCCGCGACCCCCGGCGTGACAGGCCGGTATTCTAACCGACTGAACTACCGCTGCGCGTCGGTGCAGGCACTTTCAGCCTACTCTCTTGCTTGCGCAAGCTTCTCGGGAGTGGTGGGTGATGACGGGATCGAACCGCCGACATTCTGCTTGTAAGGCAGACGCTCTCCCAGCTGAGCTAATCACCCGTTTGCATCTCCGAGGCCGCGAAATTTACGCAGGTGGCGAAGCTAAGTCAATAGCAGGATTGGAGTTTTTCTGAAAAAGACGAAATTGCTTCATTCCTGAGGAAGCCATCGACCGATGGATCGCATTCGCGAGCAGGCTCGCTCCCACAGGACGCGGCTTCGCTTGTTATTCCGTGTAGATCATTTTCTTGGTCATGCCGCCGTCGACGACGAATTCCTGGCCCGTGACAAACCCGGCATTCCTCGACAGCAGCCACGCCACCATCGCCGCGACGTCTTCGACGGTCCCTACCCTGCCCGCCGGATGCTGAGCATGATCGGCATCGGCCAAAGGTTCGGCGCGACGCACAGAGGGATCACGGGCATCAATCCAGCCCGGACTGACTGCGTTCACGCGGATTTCCGGTCCAAGGCTGATTGCCAGCGCATGGGTCAGCGCCAACAGCCCGCCCTTGCTCGCCGCATACGCCTCGGAGTCCGCCTCCGACTGTCGCGCGCGGGTCGAGGCCAGATTGACGATCGAACCGTTGTGCGCACGCAGATACGGCGCACAGTGCTTGGCCAGTAACATCGGCCCGCTCAGATTCACCGCCAGCACCCGATTCCAATACGCCAGATCGAGGCTTTCGAGGGTGATGTTGTGCGGATCGGCCACCGCCGCGTTGCAGACCAGCGCATCAAGGCGACCAAACTGCCCCAACACCTCGGCCACGCCCAGCGCGACCTGATTTTCCTCGGCGACGTCCATGGAGATGAACCAGGCATTCTCGCCGAGCACCTTCGCCACTTTCGAACCACGCGCCCGATCGAGATCGGTCAGCACCACTTGCCAGCCTTCGCTGATCAGCCAGGCGGCAATTCCAAGGCCGATACCGCGCGCAGCGCCAGTGACCAGCGCCACGCGGCCATGGGTATTGGTCGCCGGTGTGGACAACTCGATCACAATGCCGCCAGACCGCGCGCCAGGTCTGCCTGCAGATCAGCCATATCTTCCAGCCCGACCGCGACGCGGATCAGGCTGTCGCGAATCCCCGCCGCTTCACGCTCCTGTGGCGCCAGACGGCCGTGGGAGGTGGTGCTTGGATGGGTGATCGTGGTTTTACTGTCGCCAAGGTTGGCGGTGATCGAAATCAACCGCGTGGCATCGATAAAGCGCCAGGCGCCTTCTTTGCCGCCCTTGACCTCGAAGCTCACCACCGCACCGAAGCCCTTCTGCTGGCGCTGAGCCAACTCGTGCTGCGGATGGCTTTTCAGACCGGCGTAATGGACCTTCTCGATGCCGTCCTGCTGCTCCAGCCATTCGGCCAGCGCCTGAGCGTTGGCGCAATGCGCTTTCATGCGCAGGTTGAGGGTCTCGAGGCCTTTGAGGAAGATCCACGCGTTGAACGGGCTGAGGGTCGGGCCGGCGGTCCGCAGGAAACCCACCACTTCTTTCATCTGTTCACCGCGACCGGCGACAACGCCGCCCATGCAGCGACCCTGACCGTCGATGAACTTGGTCGCCGAGTGCACGACAATGTCCGCGCCGAGCTTCAGCGGCTGCTGCAACGCCGGGGTGCAGAAGCAGTTGTCGACCACCAGCTGCGCGCCTTTGGCATGCGCGATTTCTGCCAGCGCGGCGATATCCACCAGTTCGGCCAACGGATTGGACGGCGACTCGACAAAGAGCAGTTTGGTGTTGGACTTGATCGCCGCGTCCCAGGCTGACAGATCGGCCAGCGGGACGTAATCGACTTCGACGCCGAAGCGTTTGAAGTACTTCTCGAAGAGGCTGATGGTCGAGCCGAACACGCTGCGCGACACCAGCACATGATCGCCAGCACTGCACAGGCTCATCACCACCGCCATGATCGCGGCCATGCCGGTGGCCGTGGCGACGGCCTGCTCGGCGCCTTCCAGCGCGGCGATGCGCTCTTCGAATGCGCGCACGGTCGGGTTGGTGTAACGCGAATAGACGTTGCCCGGCACTTCGCCGGCAAACCGCGCCGCCGCATCGGCAGCGGTGCGGAACACGTAGCTGGAAGTGAAGAACATCGGATCACCGTGTTCGCCTTCCGGCGTGCGGTGCTGACCGGCACGGACGGCCAGGGTATCGAACGCTACGCCTTCGAGGTCGCTGTCCAGCCGACCGGCATCCCATTCCTGACTCATGCTGTCTCTCCTTGCTGTTCTCGAACAATAAATATCAGATACAAAACCGGCCCCTCAGGGCCGGTGGAAACTCAGTTGTTGTACAGATCGATGATCGCACTGACTGCCTGGGTCTTGACCTTCGAGGCATCGTTGCGCGCCTGTTCGATCTTGTTCAGGTAAGCCTCGTCGACGTCACCGGTCACGTACTTGCCGTCGAACACTGCGCAATCGAAGTGTTCGATCTTGATCTTGCCGCCGCCGACCGCTTCGATCAAGTCAGGCAGGTCCTGATAGATCAGCCAGTCTGCACCGATCAGGTCGGCCACGTCCTGGGTCGAACGGTTGTGCGCGATCAGTTCGTGAGCGCTCGGCATGTCGATACCGTAGACGTTCGGGAAGCGCACCGCAGGTGCCGCCGAGCAGAAGTAGACGTTTTTCGCGCCGGCTTCGCGGGCCATCTGGATGATCTGCTTGCAAGTGGTGCCGCGCACGATCGAGTCGTCGACCAGCATGACGTTCTTGCCGCGGAATTCCAGCTCGATGGCGTTGAGCTTCTGGCGTACCGACTTCTTGCGTGCAGCCTGACCCGGCATGATGAAGGTGCGGCCGATGTAGCGGTTCTTGACGAAGCCTTCGCGGAATTTCACACCCAAGTGATTGGCCAGCTCCAGCGCGGCAGTACGGCTGGTGTCCGGAATCGGGATGACCACGTCGATGTCGTGCTCAGGACGCTCGCGAAGGATCTTCTCGGCAAGCTTCTCGCCCATGCGTAGACGTGCCTTGTACACCGACACGCCGTCGATGATCGAATCCGGACGCGCCAGGTAGACGTGTTCGAAGATGCACGGGGTCAGCGACGGGTTGGTTGCGCACTGACGGGTGTGCAGCTTGCCATCTTCGGTGATGTACACCGCTTCGCCTGGCGCGAGGTCGCGGATCAGGGTGAAACCGAGCACATCCAGGGAAACGCTTTCCGAAGCAATCATGTACTCGACGCCTTCGTCGGTGTGACGCTGGCCAAACACGATCGGGCGGATACCGTGCGGGTCGCGGAAACCGACGATGCCGTAACCGGTAACCATCGCCACAACGGCGTAGCCACCGACGCAACGGTTATGCACGTCGGTCACGGCGGCGAACACGTCTTCTTCGGTCGGCTGCAGCTTGCCACGCTGGGCCAGCTCGTGGGCGAACACGTTGAGCAGCACTTCCGAGTCGGAACTGGTGTTGACGTGACGCAGATCGGATTCGTAGATCTCTTTGGCCAACTGTTCAACGTTGGTCAGGTTACCGTTGTGCGCCAGGGTGATGCCGTACGGCGAGTTGACGTAGAACGGCTGGGCTTCGGCCGACGTCGAGCTGCCGGCAGTCGGGTAACGGACGTGGCCGATACCCATGTGGCCGACCAGACGCTGCATGTGACGCTGCTGGAACACGTCACGCACCAGGCCATTATCCTTGCGCAGGAACAACCGGCCATCATGGCTGGTCACGATACCGGCAGCGTCCTGGCCGCGGTGCTGGAGCACGGTTAGCGCGTCATACAGCGCCTGATTGACGTTCGACTTACCGACGATACCGACGATGCCACACATGCGACGCAACCCCTACTTAATGGATCTGAACTGAACAGCACTCACTGAGGCGTTTTCGCCGTCGGCAAGAGCTGCTCCTTGAACGGAATCTCAGCGGGTACGCTGATTCCGCTGGCAAGCCACTGACTGCTCCACCCGAGTATCAGGTTTTTGGACCAGTCGGCGACCAATAGAAACTTGGGCACGAGCTGTGATTCTTTCCACCACCCGTCCTGCTGTACCGGCCCCAGGCTCAACAGCCCTACCGCCACGACCACCAGCAACACGCCACGCGCTGCGCCGAAGGCCATGCCGAGGAATCGATCGGTCCCGGACAACCCGGTGACGCGAACCAACTCGCCGATAAGATAATTGATCATTGCGCCCACGATCAGTGTGGCGACAAACATGATGGCACAGCCCGCGATCACGCGAGCCGATGGGGTTTCGATGTATCCGGCGAGGTACTCGGACAGTGAGCCACCAAACATCCAGGCAACCGCTCCTGCGATGATCCAGGTCAGCAGCGATAACGCTTCCTTTACGAAGCCGCGGCTAAGACTGATCAATGCGGAGATGGCGATGATTGCAACGATCGCCCAGTCAACCCAGGTAAATGGCACAGTGCAGCCTACAGACGGATAAGGCGGCGCATTTTAGCAGAGCGCATGGCTGTCGGTAAGCTGCGATTGTCAGTGCTTTTCAATCGAGGTGATAGATTTCAGCCACGTTCAGGCTGAAAACGGACAACGAAGCCCTTGAGGTTCTGCTGACGGCTCAGCAGATCACGCAGGCGATCGGCTTCAGCACGCTCGATCAGCGGACCGACGAACACCCGATTCTTGCCATCGGCCGAACGAATGTAGGCGTTATAACCCTGGCTGCGCAGGTTCTTCTGCAGGCTCTCGGCGCTGGCGCGGCTCGACAGGCTGGCAAGTTGCACTGACCAGCTCACCGACAGACCGTTGGCATCGACGCGGCTCTGCGTAGTGTCAGGCTTGCTGGTTGCCGAGGTGATTGGCTGAGCCGGCGGCGGAATCGGCTTGGCCACCGGTGGCGGCGTTGCCGGGCGGGCTATCTGCGCAGGGATGGTCGGTGCTGGCGCAGCCGGAGCAGCAGCCGGAGCAGCAGGCACTTCTTCAGCGACCTCTTCGTCCGTTGGCACCGGCTCTTGCGGCAAAGCCTGGGGCTCAGGCACGGCGACCGGGTCCATTTGCACTTGCGGCATGGCCGAAGGCTGAGGCGCAGCCGGGGCCTCGACGGTCACCTGACGCTGCTCGTCCTGACGGGAAAACAGCATCGGCAGGAAGATCACCGCCAGCGCCACCAGCACCAAAGCGCCGACCATGCGCTGCTTGTACGCTTTATCCAGCAAAGCCATTTGCCGCTTCCTCCGTGGAGCGCCGGGCCAGCCATTCAAGGGCCTCGGCGACACAATAAAATGATCCGAACAACAGAATCTCGTCGTCGCTGGTCGCAATCGCGCACTGCCCTTCCAGAGCGGCCGCAACGCTGGCATAGGACGTAACCGAAGCGCCAAGGTTCTCCAGCGCTGCCTCAAGCTCAGCCACCGGACGCGCGCGCGGCGAATCCAGCGGCGCGACAGCCCAATGCGCGACACTAGCATTCAATTCGCCAACAACACCATCCAGATCCTTGTCCGCCAGCAACCCGAACACCGCCAGACGCTTGCCAACCGGCGGCCGCGCAGCCAGCCGTCGCGCGAGATATTCAGCGGCATGCGGGTTGTGACCGACATCCAGCAACAGGTTCAGGCGATTGCCGTTCCATTCGAACGAACGACGATCGAGGCGTCCGACCACGCGCGTCGCCAGCAATGCAGGGACTATCTGTTCGGCATTCCACGGCAAACCTGTCAGCAGATAGGCTTGCAGCGCCAGCGCGGCGTTTTCCATCGGCAGATCGAGCAGCGGCAGGTCGCGCAATTCGACGGATTGGCCTTGGACATCGGTGCCGCGCCATTGCCAGTGTTGGTCAGTGATGCCGAGATCGAAATCGCGTCCACGCAGGAAGAACGGGCAAGCCAGTTCGTGCGCCTTGTCGAGCAGTGGTTGCGGAGGATTCAGGTCGCCACACAGAGCAGGCTTGCCCTGGCGGAAAATTCCAGCCTTCTCGTAGGCTACGGATTCGCGGGTATCGCCCAGATAATCGGCGTGATCGACGCCGATGCTGGTGACCAGCGCAATATCGGCATCGACCACATTGACCGTGTCCAGACGCCCGCCCAGCCCCACTTCAAGCACTACAGCGTCAAGTGCAGACTGCTGAAACAGCCAGAACGCCGCCAGGGTGCCCATTTCGAAATAAGTCAGGGAAGTCTCGCCGCGGCCCGCCTCGACCGCAGCAAAGGCTTCGCACAGCTGGGCGTCAGTGGCTTCGACGCCATTGAGCTGCACCCGCTCGTTATAACGCAGCAGGTGCGGAGAATTGTAGACGCCAACGCTCAGGCCCTGCGCACGCAGCAAAGAAGCCACGAACGCGCAGGTCGAACCCTTGCCGTTGGTGCCGGTGACCGTGATCACCCGAGGCGCCGGCTGGCCCAGCCCCATGCGGGACGCTACCTGTTGCGAACGTTCCAGGCCCATGTCGATGGCCGACGGATGCAACTGCTCGAGGTAGGCGAGCCATTCACCAAGGGTGCGCTGGGTCATACGTTGGCAGGCACCGGCGGAACCACGATCGGCTCGATCGGCGCGGCGACGAACTTCGGCGTCGGCTTGCCGGTCATCTGTGCCAGCAGGTTACCCAGACGCGGGCGCAGCTCCTGACGGTGGATGATCATGTCGATGGCGCCGTGTTCCAGCAGGAACTCGCTGCGCTGGAAGCCTTCCGGCAGTTTTTCGCGCACGGTCTGCTCGATCACACGCGGACCGGCGAAGCCGATCAGGGCCTTCGGTTCGCCAACGATGACGTCACCGAGCATCGCCAGACTGGCGGAAACACCGCCATAAACCGGGTCGGTCAGTACGGAAATGAACGGAATGCCTTCTTCACGCAGACGCGCCAGCACGGCCGAGGTCTTGGCCATCTGCATCAGCGAGATCAGCGCTTCCTGCATGCGCGCGCCACCGGAAGCGGCGAAGCAGATCATCGGGCAGCGGTTTTCCAGTGCGTAGTTGGCAGCGCGAACGAAGCGCTCACCGACGATGGCGCCCATGGAACCGCCCATGAAGTTGAATTCGAATGCCGAAACCACTACAGGCATGCCCAATAAGGTACCGCTGACCGAGATCAGCGCGTCTTTTTCGCCGGTCTGCTTCTGCGCAGCGACCAGGCGATCCTTGTACTTTTTGCCGTCGCGGAATTTCAGACGGTCAACCGGCTCCAGGTCAGCGCCCAGTTCGTTGCGGCCTTCCGGATCGAGGAAGATGTCGATGCGCGCACGTGCGCCGATACGCATGTGGTGGTTGCACTTGGGGCAAACGTCCAGGGTCTTTTCCAGCTCCGGACGGTACAACACCGCCTCGCAGGATGGGCATTTGTGCCACAGACCTTCAGGCACCGAGCTCTTCTTGACCTCCGAGCGCATGATCGAAGGGATCAGTTTGTCTACTAACCAGTTGCTCATGCTTTCTTTCTCCAGTACCGGCGGCCCGAACGCTCTGGTTCGCAGCCCCGTGTATGCCCTTGAGCTAAATTCATGTGTGTGGCGATGGTTGCCGAACAGTCGCGGTCAGCGCGAAACATGACCTGCGTACGATTCAGCAACCCTCAGCCGCGCCTGCTTTGTGCAAGTGCATTGATGGACGGCGGCAGACTGCCAGCCGTCACATCGACGATGTATTGCCGCGCACCGCGTTGATGAATGCGCGAATCTTGTGGTGATCCTTGATGCCTTTGCTCGCTTCTACCCCGCCGCTGACATCCACCGCGTAGGGCTTGACCCGCGCTACCGCGTCGGCAACGTTCTCCGGCGTCAGGCCACCGGCCAGAATCAGCGGTTTGCTCAAGCGTTGCGGAATCAGTGACCAGTCAAACGCCTCGCCGGTTCCGCCGGGCACCCCTTCGACATAAGTATCCAGCAGTACGCCACTGGCGCCGGGGAAGGCATCGCAGGCAGCGGCTATGTCATCACCCGCCTTGACTCGCAGCGCCTTGATGTACGGACGATGCCAGCCTTCGCATTCCTGCGCGCTTTCGTCGCCATGGAACTGCAGCAGATCCAGCGGCACCGCATCGAGGATTTCTCCCAGCTCGCACCGACTGGCATTGACGAACAGCCCCACGGTAGTGACGAACGGCGGCAACGCCTTGATGATCGCCCGCGCCTGCTGCACATTCACTGCACGCGGGCTCTTGGCGTAAAACACCAGACCAATCGCATCGGCGCCGGCTTCGACGGCGGCCAGCGCATCTTCGATGCGGGTAATGCCGCAGATCTTGCTGCGAACAGCTGACATGTCAGGAAAACCTCAAGGCAAAATCCGAAAACGTCCCGGATGGTAACAAAAGCGTCCGAGGGCGTCAGCCGTCAAGTTCGGAGAAACCCGTAAGGAAATGTGGCCCGATAAAGCGCTCGGGTAACGGGAATTCGTCGTGGTACTCGACCTGCACCAGATAGAGCCCATATGGATGCGCCGTCACCCCGCCGGAGCGGCGCTCGCGACTCTCCAGCACTTCTTTCATCCACTCCACCGGGCGCTCCCCGGCACCGATGGTCATCAGCACACCGGCAATATTGCGCACCATGTGATGCAGGAAGGCATTGGCACGAATGTCGAGCACGATCATCTTGCCGTGACGCGTCACGCGCAGGTGATGCATCTTCTTGATCGGTGACTTGGCCTGGCACTGACCAGCCCGGAACGCGCTGAAGTCGTGGGTACCGATCAGGTACTGCGCGGCCTCGGCCATGCGCTCGACGTCGAGCGGGCGGTGATTCCAGGTGATTTCTTCATTGAGGTGCGCCGGGCGGATCTGATCGTTGTAGATCACATAGCGATAACGCCGGGCAATGGCCTTGAAGCGCGCATGAAAGTGCGCCGGCATGACCCTGGCCCAACTGACACTGATGTCGTGGGGCAGATTGATGTTGGCGCCCATGACCCAGGCTTTCAGCGAGCGATCAACTTGAGTGTCGAAGTGCACCACTTGGCCGCAGGCATGCACGCCGGCGTCGGTACGCCCGGCGCATTGCAGGGAAACCGGTGAATTGGCGACTTTCGACAGGGCTTTTTCAAGCTCTTCCTGCACCGTCGCCACACCGGTCAACTGACGCTGCCAGCCGCTGTAGCGCGAGCCTTTGTACTCAACGCCCAGCGCGACGCGGTAAAAGCCATCGGGCGCCATTTCGGCGACCGGGTTATCTATGTTTGCCAAGGTGGGACAGCCTGCTGATTTTGCAAAGGCGGGCATTATAAGGCGGTGGGCCGGGGATGCCAGAGTTCTCTATCGGCAGTACCGCCCTCTTCGCGAGCAGGCTCGCTCCCACATTTGCAATGCGTCCCCCCTGTGGGAGCGAGCCTGCTCGCGAAAGCAATCGATCAGACACCGCCGAATCCGGCACCAACAAAAACGGCAGCCCCACCGGGCTGCCGCTTGTTGTTTACCGCTGAACTTACGCCAGGTTGGAAAGCATTTCCTTGGCCTCGCCCCGCTGCTTCTCGTCACCCTCGGTCAACACTTCGTTGAGGATGTCGCGCGCACCGTCGGCGTCGCCCATGTCGATGTAGGCCTGGGCCAGATCGAGTTTGGTCGCCGCCTCGTCAGTGCCGGCGAGAAAATCGAAATCATCCTCGCCCAGATCATCACCCATCGCCGCGTCCGCTTCGGTGAAGCTCGGCTCGGCCATGCTTTGCGACAGGCGATCCAGCTCGGCATTGACGTCGTCCAGCTCGGCCGCGAAGGCATCCGGCTCAGCAGCTGGGTTGCTGTCCATTTCATCCGCCAGCGACAGGTCGAAATCGGCTGGCAGCTCCAGATCGTCCTGCGGCACGTCAGCAACTACCGGCGTCTCGACCGGCGGCAGATCTTTCACACCGTCATCAAGATCCAGCAGGAAGTCATCTTCAGCCAACGTGGCCGGCGATGGTTCGGCGCCGAGATCCATATCCAGATCGAAGTCCGACAGATCGTCGAGATTGTCTTTCATCTCGGTCTGCTCTTGCAGCACCGAAGCGAAGCTCAGATCGTCTTCGGCCGGAAACGCGTCGAGCTCGACAGGCGCCTCTGGCTCGACCGCTGGCGCAGGATCGACCGGGGTGATGTTGTCGAGGTCGTCCAGGCTCAAATCGAACGCGGTGTCGAGATCGTCAGCGGCAGTCTCGGGCGCTTGCGGCTCGTCCTGCAACAGTTCCTTGACGTACTGCGCGTCCAGCTCGGCAGCGACGGCGGCAGCCGCCAGCCCACCGGCAGCGACCACAGCCATTGCCGGGAAGCGGCTTTTCAGCGCTTCGACCTTGGCGAAGTTATCGCCATTGGCCACCAGTTGACGCTCCTGTGCGGCGAACGCATCGCGATCACCCTGCCGGCCGTAGACTTCCATCAACTTCAGGCGCAGATCGCTGCGTTCCGGCTCAAGGCTGACGCCCTCTTCCAACAGCGCGGCGGCTTGATTCAGGCGACCGGCATTGATGTGCGATTGCGCTTTGTCGAGCACGTCATCGGAGCGCTCGCCGGCCGGGGCCACCAGTGGTGCGGCAATCGGCGCAGCCATCACCACCGGAGTGACGACCGGCGCTGGAGTTGGCGCAGGTGCCGGAGCTGGCGTATTGAGCTTGACGCTGGCTGCCGGGGTTTCCAGGCCAGAGAAGCTGCTTTCCGGCAGATCCTGCTCAGCGGAGAACTCTTGCTCTTCAGCCAGAGCGCGGGCCATGCGCAGGTGCTTTTCGGCTTCCTGCTGGGCTTTGCGACGGCGCGCCAGCAGCAACAGCAGAAGCAGCAGAACCACCGCACCGCCGCCGATCAGGCCGAGCAGGATCGGATTGGTCAGCAGTTCATTGAAGGCTTTGTCGTCATCGGCGGCAGCAGGCGGCGTGGTTTCGACCACCGGCTCGACGACTGGCTCAACCGGGGCTTCCGCTGGCGGCGCGATGGCCGACTCTGGAGTCGGTGAAGCCGCTGCGGCGTCGGCCGGAGTGGCTGGCGGTGTTGCGGCCAGTTCGGCAGTGATCGCCGGCACCGGCGGCACAGCAGCAGTGGCGCCAGGCGCAGCGCCGGCGCCGTCGGCCTGCATCTTCGCCAGTTGATTGTTCTTCAGCTCGATCAGCTTTTGCAGCTTGTCCAACTGGCTCTGCAGATCCGCCATGCGGCTTTTCAGTTCCTCGTTGTCACGACGGGTCGTGTCGAGGTTTTCCTGGGTGATTGCCAGTTTGTTGCTCAGCGCCTTGGCGTCGCCGGCCGGGCCTTTCGCACCGGGCTTGGCGCTTTCCGCCGAGACCAGGCTCAGATTGTCCTGAGTGTTAGCCGCTGTACCGGTATTGCCACGACCGCGATTGGTTGCATCCAACTGCTGCTGACCGGTGCCAGGCTTGGCCGCATAACGCCGGCCCTGACGCCAGGCTTCGTTCTGCGCCGCCACTTCAGCGATGGCTGCCGACTGCGGCAGCGCCGTGCTTTGTACCGGGTCGGGCAGACGCAGCACCTGGCCGGTTTTCAGACGGTTGATGTTGCCGTCGATAAAGGCATTCGGATTGAGCGCCTGAATCGCCAGCATGGTCTGCTGCACCGAGCCACCGTTGCGCGCCTTCGCGGCGATTTCCCACAGGGTGTCGCGCGGCGTGGTGGTGTATTGATTGCGATGGGTGGCGCCAGTGGTTGGCGCGGTGATGGTCTGCGACGGCGCCGGTTGCGCGGCGGCGTCAGCGGTCTGCGGCGAGAACTTCGACGGATCGAGCAGCACACTGTAATCACGCAGCAGGCGGCCATTGGGCCACATCACCTGCACGAGGAACTTCACCATCGGTTCCGACAGCGGTTGGCTCGAGGTCACGCGCAACACGCTTTTGCCGCTGGCGTTGAGTACCGGGGTGAACGTCAGATCATTGAGAAAGGCCTGCCGATCAACGCCGGCCTTGGCGAAATCCTCAGGGGAAGCCAGGCTCGGCACCACCTCGGCGGCGGTGAGATCCTTGACGTCGAGCAGCTCGATTTCAGCCACCAACGGCTGGTTCAGGGTCGACTTCAGGGTCAGCTCCCCGAGCCCGAGGGCATGCGCCATACCGGAGGACAGCGCCGAGGCGGCCGCTATTGCTAACACCAGTTTGCGAACTTGAACCATAGCCTCATCCTTTGTTTGAACGTTCCTCGGCCAGCGAGAAGCTTTTGAATACCGCTGCCGTAAGGCATTGCACGCGACGACGAGGGTCGCCGCGCGCGATCATTTCGGTGCTGCCCCGGAAAGTCCCGGAGGGTGACTCGTCATCGACGCGCTTCGGGCAAGCATAGCGCTCACCTAGAATCAGTCGACAAATTGTTGCCAAGTATCTTTTACAGCAGGTCTTTTATCAACAACTCAGCCAGTTGCACGGCGTTGAGAGCCGCGCCTTTGCGTACGTTATCTGACGTCAGCCAAAGATTTAGTTCCGCCGGGTCGTCGACGCCCGTCCGCACGCGGCCTACGTAGACCACGTCCTGCCCCACCGCATCGCCGACCGCGGTCGGATAATCGCCGGCCTCGACCAGCTCGATGCCCGGTGCAGCCTCGAGCGCGGCGTTGACCTTTTCCAGGTCAACAGCGCTGCCTGACTGCAAGGTCACGCTAAAGCTATCGCCAAAAAACACCGGGGCTTGAACGCAAGTGGCAGAAATCTTCAATAAAGGTTTCGCCAGCACCTGGCGCAGCTCTCGAACCAGTCGTTTTTCCAGCAGCGTGTGGCCTTGCGCATCAGGCGTACCGACTTGCGCCAGCAGGTTGAACGCCATCTGCCTATCAAAGAAGGACGGCTCCAGCGGACGCATGTTCAGCAGCTCGGCTGTCTGCCGCGCGAGCTCGGTGACCGCCTCGCGACCTTGCGCAGAAACGGCCAGGTTGGCGGTGACGTTGACGTATTGCAGATCGATCAGATCGAGCAGCGGCGCCAGCACCACCGCAAGCGTAGTGGCCGACGGGCTTGGGCTGCTGACCTGGAATGGGCTTTTCAGACTGGCGAGAATATCGGCATTGGCCTCGGGCACCACTTGTGGCGCCTGATCGGCAGGCAACGCGCCGGACAGGTCGATCAACGAGCAACCGGCAGCATGGGCGCGAGCGGCGTAGCTCAGCGACACCGCAGCGCCAGCGGCGAAGAACACCAGTCTGACCTTGCTGAAATCGAACTCGTCGACCTCGCGCACGCGGACGTTTTTGTTGCGGAACAGCACCGAGCTGCCGGCCGATTCACTGCTGGCCAGCAGGTGCAGGTTGCCGACCGGGAAGTCGCGTTCTTCGAGAATCTGTACGAGGGTTTCGCCGACAGTACCGGTGGCGCCGATAACGGCGATATCGAAAGTCTGGGTCATGGAGCTACCTCTGGCAAAACGGGGGGAGCGGCACTTTACCGGGTGGGTGGCGCACAGGCAATTTCTGCAGGATTTGCGGCGGCTGTGCCGGCCCTTTCGCGAGCAGGCTCGCTCCCACAGAAGGAATGCATTTCAAATGTGGGAGCGAGCCTGCTCGCGAAGACCACAGCCCAGACAACCGAGAAATCCTTGGCATAAAAAAACCCGCACCTCTTTCAAGGCACGGGCTTCTTCATTGCTTCAAGCGATCAACGCTCCAGCAGGATCCGCAGCATGCGGCGCAGCGGTTCGGCCGCGCCCCACAGCAGTTGGTCGCCGACGGTGAAGGCACCGACGAATTGCGAACCCATGTTCAGCTTGCGCAGACGACCGACCGGTACATTCAGGGTGCCGGTGACCTTGGTCGGACTCAGCTCCTGCATGCTGATCTCGCGGTTGTTCGGTACCAGCTTGACCCACGGGTTGTGCTGGCTGATCAGCCCTTCGATATCGGCGATCGGTACGTCTTTGTTCAGCTTGATGGTCAGCGCCTGGCTGTGGCAGCGCATGGCGCCGATGCGCACGCAGATGCCGTCGACCGGGATCGGGCTCTTGAAGCGACCGAGGATCTTGTTGGTCTCGGCCTGGGCCTTCCACTCTTCGCGGCTCTGGCCGTTCGGCAGTTCCTTGTCGATCCACGGGATCAGGCTGCCGGCCAGCGGTACGCCGAAGTTTTCGGTCGGGTAGGCTTCGCTGCGCATGGCCTCGGCCACGCGACGGTCGATGTCGAGGATCGCGCTGGCCGGGTCGGCCAGTTGATCGGCGACAGCGGCGTGGGTCGCGCCCATCTGCTTGATCAGTTCACGCATGTTCTGCGCGCCGGCACCGGAGGCCGCCTGATAGGTCATGGCGCTCATCCACTCGACCAGACCGGCCTCGAACAGACCGCCCAGCCCCATCAGCATCAGGCTGACGGTGCAGTTGCCGCCGATGTAGTTCTTGGTGCCCGCGTCCAGTTGCTGGTCGATGACCTTGCGGTTGACCGGGTCGAGAATGATCACCGCGTCATCGTTCATGCGCAGGCTCGACGCCGCGTCGATCCAGTAACCCTGCCAGCCGGCTTCACGCAGCTTGGGGAATACTTCGCTGGTGTAGTCGCCGCCCTGGCAGGTCAGGATCACGTCGAGGGTCTTCAGCTCGTCAATGCTGTAAGCGTCCTTGAGCGGAGCAATGTCCTTGCCCACGGACGGGCCTTGGCCACCGACATTGGACGTGGTGAAAAACACCGGCTCGATAAGATCGAAATCCTGCTCTTCCAGCATCCGCTGCATGAGCACGGAACCGACCATCCCGCGCCAACCGATCAGACCTACACGTTTCATCGCAACTACACCTTCTTGAAAAGTGGGCCGCTGCTTTGTATTGAATTTCGCAGCGGGCCCGAGAGATTACAGATTCCGCAGCGCGGCGACTACTGCGTCGCCCATTTCCTGCGTACCGACTTTGGTACAACCGGCCGAGTGGATGTCGCCGGTGCGCAAGCCCTGATCGAGCACGACGCTGACGGCTTTTTCGATGGCATCGGCAGCGTCGTGCAGATTGAAGCTGTAACGCAGCATCATCGACACCGACAGGATCGTCGCCAGCGGGTTGGCAATGCCTTTACCGGCAATGTCCGGCGCCGAACCGTGGCACGGCTCGTACATGCCCTTGTTGTTGGAATCCAGCGAGGCCGACGGCAGCATGCCGATCGAACCGGTGAGCATCGACGCTTCATCGGAGAGGATGTCGCCGAACATGTTGTCGGTGACGATCACGTCGAACTGCTTGGGTGCGCGCACCAACTGCATGGCGGCGTTATCGACGTACATGTGGCTCAGCTCGACTTCCGGGTAATCCTTGGCCACCTGCTCGACCACTTCGCGCCACAACTGGCTGGATGCCAGCACGTTGGCCTTGTCCACCGAGCAGAGCTTCTTGCCACGCACCATGGCCATGTCGAAACCGACACGGGCGATGCGGCGGATTTCGCTTTCGCTGTACGGCAGGGTGTCGTAGGACTGACGCTCGCCATTGTCCAGCGTACGGGTACCACGCGGCGCGCCGAAGTAAATGCCGCCGGTCAGCTCACGGACGATGAGGATGTCCAGACCGGCAACGATTTCCGGCTTCAGGCTCGACGCGTCGGCCAGTTGCGGATAGAGGATCGCCGGGCGCAGGTTGCCGAACAGGCCCAGTTGCGCACGGATTTTCAGCAGACCGCGTTCAGGGCGGATATCACGCTCGATGGTGTCCCATTTCGGCCCACCGACAGCGCCCAGCAGCACGGCGTCGGCAGCGCGGGCGCGATCAAGGGTTTCGTCAGCCAGCGGCACGCCATGCTTGTCGATGGCCGCGCCACCGATCACGTCGTGGCTCAGCTCGAAGCCCAAGCTGTACTTGTCATTGGCCAATTCCAGCACCTTGACCGCTTCGGCCATGATTTCCGGACCAATACCGTCACCCGGGAGAATCAGAATCTGCTTGCTCATGCTTTCCTCGTGTCTTCAAGCGGTGCGCCACTGAACGGCGCGCCGGGAAAAATTCTTATCGCTCGGCCATCAGTACGATCACATCGGTACTGAACGAGCCGTCGGCATCTATCTCAAAATACTCACGCACTTCGTTGCCCATCGACTGCTGCAACTGGCGGATCGCCGCGCGCATCACGTCAGGTGTGCGCATGCGCTCGACCCAACTGCTGTACTCCAGACGCAGGCGCTGCCGGGTGGTACTGCGCACATGCAGACCGGCTTCGCTGACCTGGCGCAGCCACTCGGCGGCGGAGTAGTCGCGCACGTGGCTGGTGTCGCGCAGCACTTCAACGCTTTGCAGGTAAGTGTCGAACAACGCACTGCCCGGTGACAACACATCAACGAACGCTGCCACCCCGCCCGGCTTCAGCACCCGACGTACTTCGCGCAACGCCAGGCCAAGGTCGCTCCAGTGATGCGCCGAATAGCGGCTGAATACAAAATCGAACTCGCCATCGGCGAACGGCAAGCGCTCGGCAGCACCGTTGACGGTAATGATGTTGCTCAAGCCGCGATCGACGGCAGCGCCGGCAACCACATCAAGCATTTGCTGCGACAGGTCGTAAGCCACCACTTCCCTGACCAGCGGTGCCACATGAAAGCTGACGTGACCGGCGCCGCAACCCAAGTCCAGCACCCGCGCCTCGCCCTGCCCGGCCAGCTCAGCTTGTAGCAGTGCGAATTCACTGCCTTGGGCGTGAACCGCGCTGCTCAGGTAAGCGGCGGCCTGTTCGCCGAATTGCTTCTGGACGACCTGGGTGTGCTGGGCGGTGCTGGTCATGGTCACATCCTGGTATCTATGTTGTTTGCGCTGCCGTCTTCGCGAGCAGGCTCGCTCCCACAGGGGAATGCATTCCAAGGTGGGAGCGAGCCTGCTCGCGAAGGGGCCCGCCCTGACTACATCAATCTCGAATCAGGCGTCGCGAAACAACCACGGCTGACTAACCCGATGCTTGGCTTCGAACGTCGCAATAGCATCGCCGTCCTGCAAGGTCAGGCCGATATCGTCCAGACCATTGAGCAGGCAGTGCTTGCGGAACGCATCGATCTCGAAGCTGTACACCTTGCCATCCGGGCGGGTCACGGTCTGCGCTTGCAAGTCGATCTGCAATTGATAACCCGGCTCGGCTTCAACCTGCTTAAACAGTTCATCAACTTCTGCATCGCTGAGAATGATCGGCAGCAGGCCGTTCTTGAAACTGTTGTTGAAGAAGATGTCAGCGTAACTCGGCGCGATGATGCTGCGGAAACCGTACTCTTCCAGCGCCCACGGCGCGTGTTCACGGCTCGAACCGCAACCGAAGTTCTCGCGGGCGAGCAATACGCTGGCACCCTGATAGCGCTCGGCGTTGAGGACGAAATCCTTGTTCAACGGGCGCTTGGAGTTGTCCTGATAAGGCTGGCCGACATCCAGATAACGCCACTCGTCGAACAGGTTCGGACCGAAACCGGTGCGCTTGATCGACTTCAAGAACTGCTTGGGAATGATCTGATCGGTGTCGACGTTGGCACGATCCAGAGGCGCGACAAGACCAGTGTGCTGGGTAAAAGCTTTCATGCTGCGCTCCTTTTAGATCAATTCACGAACGTCGATGAAACGGCCGTTCACTGCTGCCGCCGCTGCCATCGCCGGGCTGACCAGGTGGGTACGGCCACCGGCGCCCTGACGGCCTTCGAAGTTACGGTTGGACGTCGACGCGCAATGCTCGCCGGACTCCAAACGGTCGGGGTTCATCGCCAGGCACATCGAGCACCCCGGCTCGCGCCATTCGAAACCGGCTTCCAGGAAAATCTTGTCGAGACCTTCGGCTTCCGCCTGCGCCTTGACCAGACCCGAGCCCGGCACGACGATCGCCTGCTTGATGGTCGAGGCGACCTTGCGGCCCTTGGCGATCACCGCAGCGGCGCGCAAGTCTTCGATGCGCGAGTTGGTGCAGGAACCGATGAACACGCGATCGAGCTGAATGTCGGTGATCGCCTGGTTGGCGGTCAAACCCATGTATTTCAAGGCGCGGACGATCGAGTCGCGCTTGACCAGATCCATTTCCTTGGCCGGGTCCGGCACGTTCTGATCAACAGCCAAAACCATCTCAGGCGAAGTGCCCCAGCTGACTTGCGGCTTGATTTGCGCGGCGTCGAGCTCGACCACGGTGTCGAATTTGGCATCGGCATCGGAAACCAGGTCTTTCCAGGCTTCGACGGCCATGTCCCACTGCTCGCCTTTCGGCGCGAATGGACGACCTTTGACGTAGTCGATGGTCTTCTGATCCGCCGCCACCAGGCCGACGCGGGCGCCGGCTTCGATGGACATGTTGCAGATGGTCATGCGGCCTTCAACGGACAGATCGCGGATCGCGCTGCCGGCAAATTCGATGGCGTGGCCGTTACCGCCGGCGGTGCCGATCTTGCCGATCACCGCAAGGACGATGTCCTTGGCGGTCACGCCGAACGGCAATTGGCCTTCGACGCGCACCAGCATGTTTTTCATTTTCTTGGCCACCAGGCACTGCGTGGCGAGCACGTGCTCGACCTCGGAGGTGCCGATACCGTGGGCCAATGCCCCGAATGCGCCGTGGGTCGAAGTGTGCGAGTCACCGCAGACCACGGTCATGCCCGGCAAGGTCGCGCCCTGCTCCGGACTGATCACGTGAACGATGCCCTGACGCACGTCGTTCATCTTGAATTCGACGATGCCGTATTCATCGCAGTTGTCGTCGAGGGTCTGCACCTGCAAACGCGAAACCTGATCGGCAATGGCTTCGATGCCGCCCTTACGCTCAGGGGTGGTCGGTACGTTGTGATCCGGGGTCGCAATGTTGGCATCGATGCGCCAAGGCTTGCGCCCGGCCAGACGCAAGCCTTCGAAAGCTTGCGGCGAAGTCACTTCGTGGATGATGTGACGATCGATATAGATCAGCGCCGAGCCATCGTCGCGCTGCTTGACCAAATGCGAATCCCAGAGCTTGTCGTAGAGCGTTTTGCCGGCCATCAGACGGTTCCTCATCAGCTTGTTTCTATGCCCTGGGCTTATCAATAACCCTTTGGCTTGTGAGGCCGATCCTATGGGGTTAGATTAAATAACTCAAATTCATATTTTTTATGCTTTGGATAACCAACTGGAATGCGACATGGACCTGGCTAACCTCAACGCTTTTATTGCCATCGCCGAGACCGGCAGCTTCTCCGGCGCTGGCGAACGCCTTCATCTGACCCAACCGGCGATCAGCAAGCGCATCGCCGGTCTTGAGCAGCAATTGAAGGTGCGCCTGTTCGACCGCTTGGGCCGCGAAGTCGGCCTGACCGAGGCCGGGCGCGCCCTGCTGCCACGGGCTTATCAGATTCTCAATGTGCTCGACGACACCCGCCGTGCCCTGACCAACCTGACCGGCGAGGTCAGCGGTCGCCTGACGCTAGCCACCAGTCACCACATCGGCCTGCACCGCTTGCCGCCTCTCTTAAGGGAGTTCACCCGCCGCTACCCACAGGTTGCGCTGGATATTCAGTTCCTTGATTCGGAAGTGGCCTACGAGGAAATTCTCCACGGCCGCGCAGAACTGGCGGTCATCACCCTCGCGCCGGAGCCGCATACTCTGGTCAAAGCCACGCCGGTATGGGACGACCCGCTGGATTTCGTCGTCGCCCCGGAGCATTCGCTGATCAACAACGGTGCCGTCAGTCTGGCGGACATCGCCGGCCATCCGGCGGTTTTCCCCGGCGGCAACACCTTTACCCACCACATCGTCCAGCGCTTGTTCGAAGCCCAGGGCCTGACGCCGAACATCGCCATGAGCACCAACTACCTGGAAACCATCAAGATGATGGTCTCCATTGGCCTGGCCTGGAGCGTGCTGCCGCGCACCATGCTCGACGAACAAGTGGCAAGCATCGCATTGCCGGGCATACAGCTCACTCGCCAGCTAGGCTATATCTTGCACACCGAACGGACGCTATCGAATGCAGCACGCGCCTTCATGGCCCTGCTGGATGCACAAATCGATCGGCCAGGGATCCCGGCCTGACTTGTGCTACTCCTATAGAGCCGCTCCTGTGCCTAACGCCACTCAGCTCAAGGCCCGCTGACAATGCCGAAATCTGTTGACCGAACTCCGCCGATGCCGCGAATCCAGGCTGTCGATCCGCGCCATTCCGAGCAGAGCTGGGAAAGCGCGCCGCAATTGCTCGCCGCGCTCAACGGCGCGCGGCTCGGTGCCTGGTATTGGGACATCGAGCGTGGGCAGATCAGCTGGTCGCGGGGCACTCAGGCATTGTTCGGTTTCGATCCACGGCAGCCATTACCCGCCGACCTGGAATACCTCGACCTGTTGCCGCCGGAAGACCGCGCGAAAACCGTACGCGCCTTCCACGCGGTGATCGCCGGCGCGCCGCTGGAGCAGGCGATGCATCACCGCATCCGCTGGCCCGACGGCAGCCTGCACTGGCTGGAGATCAGCGGCAGCCTGCTGCCAGACAAGAACGGCCGGCCCCGAATGATCGGGGTGATTCGCGAAATCACCCACCAACGCCAGCGCGAGCAGGCCCTGAGCAGCTCGGAGAAACGTTTCGCGACACTTTTCCACCTGTGCCCGAACATGGTTCTGCTGACCCGTCAGGATGACGGTCTGATCAGCGAGGCCAACCAGTATTTCGAAAGCCTGTTCGGCTGGCCGGTGCAAAGCGCAATCGGCCGCACCACCCTGGAACTGGGCTTGTGGGTGCATCCCGAGCAACGCGCCGAACTGGTGAAGAAAACCAAAGCCAAGGGCGAGCTGATCAGCATGGAAGTGCAGTTCCGCGCCAGCAATGGCCAGGTGCACGACGGCATCCTCAGCGCGCAGAAGGTCGAGCTCGAAGGCCAGCCCTATCTGCTCAGCACGTTCCTCGACACCACCGAACGCAAAGCCGCCGAACTGGCCTTGAAGGACAGCCAGGAACGCCTCGACCTGGCGCTGGATTCAGCGCAACTGGGCACCTGGGACTGGCACATCCCCAGCGGCATGCTCTACGGCTCGGCGCGCGCTGCGCAATTGCACGGGCTGGAGCCGATTCCATTCCATGAATCATTCGAGGAGTTTTTCGAAGGCGTGCCGGGCGAGGAGCGCGACAGCATGCGCGACGCCTACCGCAGCCTGCGCGAAGGCCCCGCCGGCAATTATCAACTGACCTACCGCGTGCAATTGCCCGACGGCAGCTCGCGCTATCTGGAAAGCCGCGCGCGTCTCTATCGCGACGACAACGGCGCACCGCTGCGCATGGCCGGCACGTTGCTGGACATCACCGATCAGGTCGAGCGCGAACAGCGTCTGGTGGCTTCAGAAGAGAAATTCGCCACGCTGTTTCAGGTCAGCCCCGATCCGATCTGCGTCACGCGCCAGGAAACCGGGGAATTCATCGAGATCAATTCCAGCTTCAGCCAGACCTTTGGTTGGAGCGCCGCCGATGTGATTGGCCACACCGCCGAGGAAATCGGCCTGTGGGACGCCTCGGCGAAAAGCCTGCAACGCATCGAACGGGTGATTCGCGAACAAGGCCTGAGCAACGTGGCCATTCTCGTCCAGCACAAGGACGGCCAGTCGCTGACCTGCGTGATTTCCAGCCGGCAGATCAGCGTCGGCG
Source organism: Pseudomonas triticicola (assembly GCF_019145375.1). Lineage (NCBI taxonomy): Bacteria > Pseudomonadati > Pseudomonadota > Gammaproteobacteria > Pseudomonadales > Pseudomonadaceae > Pseudomonas > Pseudomonas triticicola. The sequence goes on from NZ_JAHSTX010000001.1 coordinate 2,408,532, forward strand.
ACCAGCCGTGCATCGTCACCACCCTGCGCGACATCACCCAGCAACAACGCTCGGAAGCAGCGCTGAAGGCCAGCGAAGAAAAATTCGCCAAGGCGTTTCACTCCAGTCCCGACGCCATCACCATCACCGAGCGCGACACCGGGCGATATCTGGAGGTCAACGATGGCTTCTGTCGCCTCACCGGCTACCGCGCCGACGAAGTGTTGGGCAAAACCGTTTATCAGGTGGGGATCTGGGCCGAAGAGAAACAACGCTCGACCTTACTCGCCGAGTTACAGATCAAGGGCCGCGTGCATCATCAGGAAATGCTCGGGCGCAACAAGCGCGGCGAATTGCTCACGGTGGAAGTCTCGGTCGAGCCGATCACCCTCAATGAAACCGCGTGCCTGCTGCTGACCGCGCGCGACGTCAGCCTGTTGAAGAACGCCGAAGCGCAGATTCGTCACCTGGCCTATCACGACCCGCTGACCAACCTGCCCAACCGCGCCCTGCTGATGGATCGCCTGAGTCAGCAGATCGCCCTGCTCAAGCGCCACAATCTGCGCGGCGCCTTGCTGTTTCTCGACCTCGATCACTTCAAGCACATCAACGATTCCCTCGGCCACCCGGTCGGCGACACCGTGCTGAAAATCATCACCGCGCGGCTCGAAGCCAGCGTGCGCATGGAAGATACGGTGGCGCGCCTCGGTGGCGATGAGTTTGTGGTATTGCTCAGCGGCCTCGAAGGTTCGCGCAGTGAAGTCAGCGAGCAAGTGCGCGCGCTGGCCGACACCATTCGCGAATTGCTTTCGGAGCCGATGTTCCTCGATGGCCAGCGCCTGCAAGTGACGCCGAGCATTGGCGTCGCGCTGATTCCCGATCACGGCTCGACCCCGACCGACCTGCTCAAACGCGCCGACATCGCCCTGTACCGGGCCAAGGATTCCGGGCGCAACACCACGCAGATGTATCACAACACCATGCAGAAAGCGGCCAGCGAACGCCTACGTATGGAGACCGACCTGCGCCTGGCGCTGTCGCGCGGCGAGTTCAACGTGCACTTTCAGCCACAGGTCGATGCCCGCGACAACCGCATCATTGGCGCCGAAGCCCTGGTGCGCTGGAACCATCCCGAACTCGGCGCGCAATCGCCCACCGAGTTCATCAAGGTACTGGAAGACAGCGGCCTGATTCTCGAAGTCGGCACGTGGATCCTCGATGAAGCCTGCAACGCCTTCAAACAACTGATCGCGTTGAAACTGGTCGACCCGCTCAACTTCAGCCTGTGCGTGAACATCAGTCCCCGGCAGTTCCGCCAGAACGATTTCGTCGAACGCATCGAACACAGCATGACCAGCCACGGCCTGCCCTGCTCGCTGCTGAAACTGGAAATCACCGAAGGCATCGTCATCCAGAATCTGGAAGACACCATCAGCAAAATGCGCCGCCTGAAAAAGCTCGGCGTGAGCTTCGCCATGGACGACTTCGGCACCGGTTATTCGTCGCTGACTTATTTGAAGCGTCTGCCTGTAGACACGTTGAAGATCGACCAGTCGTTCATCCGCGATGCGACCACCGATTCCAATGTCGCGGAGATCATTCGCGCAATTGTCGCGATGGCCCGCAGCCTGGAATTGGAAGTGATTGCCGAAGGCGTGGAGACGCCAGCACAGCTGGCGTTTTTGCAGGGGCTGGAATGCCATTTGTATCAGGGTTATCTGCACAGCCGGCCAGTGGGGTTGGAGGATCTGAAAATTCTGCTCGAATAGCGGACGCAAAAAAAGGGCGCCATCGCTGGCGCCCTTTTTTGTTGCCCTGGGGTTATTGCAGGACAGGCTGCTGCGCTCCATTGATCGGGATGCGCTTGGCTTTCGCTTCTTCCGGGATCACACGGAGCAGGTCGATGCTCAGCAGGCCGTTGCGCAGGGCAGCGTCCTTGATCTCGATGTGATCGGCCAGACGGAACGACAGCTTGAAGGCTCGCTGGGCGATGCCTTGATGCAAGAACGTGACGCTTTCGTCAGTGTCACGCTTGCCGCCACTGATGGTCAGCACACCCTTCTCGACTTGCAGGTCCAGGTCTTCTTCCTGGAAACCGGCGGCCGCAACGACGATACGGTATTGGTCATCACCGTGTTTTTCAACGTTGTAGGGTGGATAGCTGCTGCCTGGCTCGTTACGCAGGGCGGTTTCGAACAGGTCGTTGAAACGGTCGAAACCTACCGAGGAACGGAACAGTGGCGCGAGAGAAAATGCAGTACTCATGATTCAAATCTCCTGAAAACAATCAGCAAGGTTTTGTGTCTCCGCGACCCGAATTCGGCATCGCGTAACCCTTAGATAGGGACCGCTGTTTTGATTTCAAGAGATTATTTTGAGATTTTTATGCGGCCTCGACGAGCGGCAATCCGAGCAAGCGCGAGACTTGATCCGGCTCGGTTTCGCGGCGCAGAACGGTGAAAAGCTCGGCGGCTTCCGGGTAGTTGCGCGTGAGCATGGCCAGCCATTGCTTGAGGCGACCAGGCGATTGGCGCGCGGTCATCTGCGCCTTGGCCTGCAGCCAGAAGTCCTGAATCAGCGGCATCAGCTCGGCCCAAGCCATCTCGACGACCTCTTCACCAGCACGAGCAGCAGCGATCTGCCGAGCGAGATCCGGGCGGGAGACCAGGCCACGACCAAGCATGATGTCTTCGACGCCGCTGATTTCGCGGCAACGGCGCCAGTCTTCGACGCTCCAGATATCGCCGTTGGCGAACACCGGCACCTTGACCACGTCCTGCACGCGCGGGATCCACTCCCAATGAGCCGGCGGTTTGTAACCGTCCATTTTCGTCCGCGCATGTACGACGATGTGCTCTGCCCCGCCTTCGGCCAGTGCCGTGGCGCAGACCAGCGAGCCGTCAGGACTGTCGAAACCCAGGCGCATTTTCGCGGTGACCGGGATGTGCGCCGGTACGGCGCGACGGACATGCTCGACGATCTGATTGAGCAGCTCCGGCTCCTTCAGCAGCACGGCGCCGCCGCGGGATTTGTTGACGGTCTTGGCCGGGCAGCCGAAGTTGAGGTCGATCACTTCAGAACCGAGTTCGCAGGCCAGCGCGGCGTTTTCCGCCAGGCACACCGGATCGGAACCGAGCAACTGCACGCGCAGCGGCACACCGGACGCGGTGCGAGCGCCGTTGAGCAGCTCGGGGCCGAACTTGTGGAAGTACGCCGGGGTGAGCAACTGGTCGTTGACCCGAATGAATTCGGTCACGCACCAGTCGATGCCGCCAACGCGGGTCAGCACGTCGCGCAGGATGTCGTCGACCAACCCTTCCATGGGCGCCAGAGCAATTTGCATGGGGAAACACTACTTGAAGAAAAAACGTGCGGCAGTTTACTGGATATCGTGGAAGACCGCAGGAGAACACATCTCTTCGTGGGAGCGAGCCTGCTCGCGAAGGCGGTCTGTCAGCTGATAGATGCGTAACTGACCCGACGCTTTCGCGAGCAGGCTCGCTCCCACAGGGTGAGATTTATATTGCCTCTGCGATCTGGATAGCCGGGCCATAGCCTTCGATAAATTCAGCCGGCATGCGCTTGGGCTTGCCGGTCGACAGCTCGATGCAGACAAATGTGGTCTGCGCGCGCAACAGGGTGGCGTTGTCGCTGGGGCGTTTGAGCTGGAAATGCCGGGTCATTTTCAGGCGCTGGTCCCAATCGACGATCCACGTCGCCAGTTGCAGTTCATCACCTTCATAGGCGGCGGCCAGGTAGTCGATTTCGTGGCGGACAACGGCCATCGCCCGATCCAGCCGCCGGTATTCGACCAGATCCAGGCCGAGGCGCTGCGAATGGCGCCAGGCGCAGCGCTCGAGCCAGGTCACGTAAACTGCGTTGTTGGCGTGCCCGAGCCCGTCGATGTCTTCGGCGCCTACTTGCAGATCAATGATAAACGGCGTTGCCCGATCCCAGCCCATGCCCCACTCCCGGTCAAAGTATTCAACCGGGGCAGTGTAACGGAGCTCAGGCCGATTGGCGCGCCTGAAGGCTGCGACCGGCAAGCAGTGATAACACACCATCAATCACTCGAGGGTCGGCCAGCACCCGCTGATGGCCGCCGCTTTCCAGGCGCAGCAGGCGGCTGTCGAACCAGGCCTCGTGAATCAATTGCGATTCCTTGACCGAGACGAAATTGTCGTCCTCGGCGTGCACGATCAGGCCGGGCATATCCAGTTGATAGTGGGCAACGTCAAGCGTCGCGGCGCGCATGCCGACGTCCTGCTCGACCTGACGAATGAACGCCGAGCGCGCACGCGGCGGCATGCCGACCATGCGCGCGAATCCGCGCAGTACGCCGAGAATGCGCGACGGTGCGGCGATGCTGACCAGGGTTTCGGTGCGCAGGCCCAATTGCACGGCGAGCATCGCGCTGGCGCCGCCCATGGAATGGCCGATAACCGCTTGCAGCGGCGGCAATTCGGCAGCGGCTTCGAGCATGGCGCGGGCGAACAGCACTACATTGGCTTCCCGCCCAGGAGAGCGACCGTGAGCCGGACCGTCGAGCGCGACGACGGTATAGCCGGCATCGACCAGAGCATTGATCAGCGAGGCGAATTGCGTTGGCCGCCCTTCCCAACCATGCATCAGCAACACTGTCGGGCCTTGGCCCCAGCGCAGCGCCGACAGGCCGAAGCGCAACGTGATGCGTTCGGAGCTGGCCAACAGCGGCAGCTCCCAATCCCGCAGCGGTAGCGCGCGGGGCGTCATGAACGCCAGACGCATTTTGCTTGCCACCAGCTTCGGTGCAAACCAGCCCAAGGTACCGTTAACGCCACGAACCCACTTCAACGCGTTCATCGCACTCTCCTCAGGCTTGTTGCCTTCAGGTCAACGCACCGCCGACTTGGCGGCGCGCAGCAATCGATCGGATAACTCTCCCGGACCCAGCGCCCTAGCCAAGGCCAGACCACCGACCATCAACGCGACATCGGCCAAAGCCTTGTCGGTGTCTTCAGGGCTGGCGGCCAGTTGCGCGACCATCAGCTCCAGATGCTCGTTCAGCGCGATGCGGAACGACTCCGGCAAACGCCCCAATTCGCCAATCGAGGCCGGAATCGGGCATGCGGCTTCGCTGGAATCCCGGTGTTTGCGTGACAGGTAGAACGCAGCCACCAAAGCGCGACGCTCTTCGCCGGTCAGATCGGCGTCCATGTCGGCAATCAGGTCGCGACGCCGGCCCAGCAGTTGCTTGAACGCTTCGAGCATCATCGCGTCCTTGCTTTCGAAGTGGGCGTAGAAGCCGCCGACGGTCAGGCCGGCGGCGCCCATCACTTCGCCCACGCTCGGGTCAGCCGGGCCGCGCTGAATCAGTGCGGCGCTGGCAGCCTTGAGGATGCGTTCGCGGGTTTGAGCTTTTTTATCGTTCATCGTTGCCTCCGAATATTACGACTAGAATATTATTCCCATAATAATATTCCGCAAGTCATGAATATGACCGCTGGTCTGAAGCACAGTGTAAGGAAAAAGGAGAGTTGGCCAAACGCCGGACAAACAAAAGGGCCATTCAATAATTGAATGACCCTTATAAAATCCCGCAGAGCGGGTAATCGTGGCGTCCCCTAGGGGACTCGAACCCCTGTTACCGCCGTGAAAGGGCGGTGTCCTAGGCCACTAGACGAAGGGGACACAAACCCTTCTATACAACTGATCAGTGCTGAGAGCTGATCGATTCAAGGCCGGTGTGGCCAGACCTTGAACTGTAAAATTGGTGGAGCTAAGCGGGATCGAACCGCTGACCTCCTGCATGCCATGCAGGCGCTCTCCCAGCTGAGCTATAGCCCCGGATTTTTCGCCTCGCGGCGGAGTGATCTCTTGCAACATCACTTCTGTAAAACTGGCGTCCCCTAGGGGACTCGAACCCCTGTTACCGCCGTGAAAGGGCGGTGTCCTAGGCCACTAGACGAAGGGGACGCAAACCCTTCTATACAACTGATCAACGCTGAGTGTTGATCGCTTCAAGGCCGGTGTGGCCAGACCTCGAAGTGTAAATTGGTGGAGCTAGACGGGATCGAACCGTCGACCTCTTGCATGCCATGCAAGCGCTCTCCCAGCTGAGCTATAGCCCCTCATCGCTGAGGACGGGGCGAATCTTAAGGGCGTATCGAAAGCCTGTCAAACTTATTTTTGAAAAATTTCAAAATTTTTTGCCGGGATAACAATCACTTACCGCCCTCCCCCGTAAATTCGGGAGAAACGCCGAAGGCAGGATCAAAAGATCGCAGCCTTCGGCAGCTTCTACAAAGAAGCAAAAGCAATCAGGCGATGGCGCCCAAGAGCTTTTCCCACTCTTTGTTTTCTTTCTTCGACACGCCGCCCAGCAGGTCAATCGCCTGGCGCAAGCGGAATCGGGTGAGATCCGGGCCGAGGATTTCCATCGCATCGAGCACCGACACCGAACTCGCCTGCCCGGTGATCGCAGCAAACATCAGCGGCATCGCGTCGCGCAGTTTCAGCTCGAGGGATTCGACCACCGCCTGAATCGTCGCGGTGATGCTGTCCTTCTCCCACTGCCGCAGGCTTTCCAGTTTCCACAGGATCAACTGCATCAACTGGCGAACCTGATCGCCGGAGAGTTTTTTCGACTCAAACAGCTTGGCATCCGGATTCACGCCGCCAGCAAAGAAGAACCCTGCCAGCGGTGCGACCTGGCTGAACGTTTCAACCCGGCCCTGCACGTGCGGCGCGATTTTCATCATGTATTCAGAGTTGAACGCCCACTTCTGCACGCGGGCGGCAAACTCTTCCACCGGCAGATCGCGCAGCCACTGGCCGTTGAGCCATGACAGCTTCTCGATATCGAAGATCGGCCCGCCGAGGGAGACACGCTTGAGGTCGAAGTTGTCGACCATTTCCTGCAGCGAGAACTTCTCGCGCTCGTCCGGCATCGACCAACCCATGCGCCCGAGGTAGTTGAGCATCGCTTCCGGCATGAAGCCCATGCGCTCGTAGAACGTCACCGAGGTCGGGTTCTTGCGCTTGGACAGCTTGCTCTTGTCCGGGTTACGCAGCAGCGGCATGTAGCACAGCTCTGGTTGTTCCCAGCCGAAGTATTCGTACAGCAAAATCAGTTTCGGTGCCGATGGCAGCCACTCTTCGCCACGCAGCACGTGGGTGATGCCCATCAGGTGATCGTCGACGACGTTGGCGAGGAAGTACGTCGGCAGGCCGTCGGTCTTCATCAGCACTTGCATGTCCATGCGATCCCACGGGATCTCGACGTCGCCACGCAGCATGTCCGGCACCACGCAGACGCCTTCGCTCGGCACCTTCATGCGAATCACGTGCGGTTCGCCAGCGGCCAGGCGCGCGGCGACTTCTTCCTTCGACAGCAGCAGTGCGCGGCCGTCGTAGCGCGGAGTTTCACCCCGGGCCATTTGTTCGGCGCGCATCTGGTCCAGCTCTTCAGCGGTGCAGAAGCACGGGAACGCATGGCCCATGTCGACCAGTTGCTGGCAGTACTTCTGATAGATATCGCCGCGCTCGCTCTGCCGGTAGGGGCCGTGCGGGCCGCCGACGTCCGGGCCTTCGCTCCAGTCGATGCCGAGCCAGCGCAGGGCGTCGAAGATCTGCTGTTCGGACTCGCGGGTCGAACGCAACTGATCGGTGTCTTCGATGCGCAGGATGAACTCACCGCCATGCTGCTTGGCAAAGCAGTAGTTGAACAATGCGATGTAAGCGGTACCTACGTGGGGGTCCCCGGTAGGCGATGGCGCGATGCGAGTGCGGACGGTGGTCATGGCTTGTCTCGAAAAAATGAAGAGCAGAACAATCAAGCGGCGAATGGTAACAGGCGACACCCGCCCCGCTCCAGCGGGCAGGGTATTTAAGCCGGAGACCGGGACTCGCTTATACCGAGTCGCCCCCATTTGCGAGCAAGCTCGCTCCCACAGGGAACGATCCCTTAGACCGTAAGCAATCGTTCGCGCAGTTTGGCAATCTCGTCACGCATCTGCGCCGCCGCTTCAAACTCCAGATCCCGCGCCAGTTGGTACATCTTCTCTTCCAGCGCGCGGATGCGTTTGGTGATTTCGCTTGGCGAGCGCAGCTCGGCTTCGTACTTGGCGTTCTCTTCGGCGGCCTTGGCCATGCCTTTGCGCTTCTTGCTGCGCGAACCCGGCACGGTGGCGCCTTCCATGATGTCGGCGACGTCCTTGATCACACCTTTCGGGGTGATGCCGTTTTCCAGGTTGAAAGCGATCTGCTTCTCGCGACGGCGCTCGGTCTCACCAATCGCCCGCTCCATCGAACCGGTCATGCGATCGGCGTAGAGAATCGCCCGGCCATTGAGGTTACGCGCCGCACGGCCAATGGTCTGGATCAGCGAGCGCTCGGAACGCAGGAAGCCTTCCTTGTCGGCATCGAGAATCGCCACCAGCGACACTTCCGGCATGTCGAGGCCTTCACGCAGCAGGTTGATCCCGACCAGCACATCGAACACGCCGAGGCGCAAATCGCGGATGATCTCGACGCGCTCAACGGTGTCGATGTCCGAGTGCAGGTAACGCACGCGCACGCCGTGGTCGGCGAGGTAATCGGTCAGGTCTTCGGCCATGCGCTTGGTCAGCGTGGTGACCAGCACACGTTCTTCGATCGCCACACGCTTGGTGATTTCCGAGAGCAAGTCATCGACCTGGGTCAGCGCCGGCCGCACTTCAACCTGCGGGTCGACCAGGCCAGTCGGCCGCACCACTTGTTCGACCACGCGCCCGGCGTGCTCGGCTTCGTAGTTGCCGGGCGTTGCCGAGACGAAAATGGTCTGCGGGCTGACCCCTTCCCACTCGTCGAAACGCATGGGCCGGTTATCCAGCGCCGAAGGCAGGCGGAAGCCGTACTCGACCAGCGTCTCTTTACGCGAACGGTCGCCTTTATACATCGCGCCGACCTGCGGCACGCTGACGTGGGATTCGTCGATCACCAGCAAGGCGTCGGCAGGCAGATAGTCGTAAAGGGTGGGCGGCGCCGCGCCGGCCGGACGCCCGGACAGATAACGCGAGTAGTTTTCGATGCCGTTGCAATAGCCCAGTTCGAGGATCATTTCCAGGTCGAAACGGGTGCGCTGTTCCAGACGCTGGGCTTCCACCAGTTTGTTGTTGCTGCGCAGGTATTCGAGGCGCTCCTGCAATTCGACCTTGATGCCTTCGATAGCATCGAGCAGGGTTTCCCGAGGCGTCACGTAGTGGCTCTTCGGGTAGAAAGTGAAGCGCGGCATCTTGCGGATGACTTCGCCGGTCAGTGGGTCGAAGGCGGAAATGCTCTCGACCTCGTCATCGAACAGCTCAATGCGGATCGCTTCCAGATCGGACTCCGCCGGGAAGATATCGATCACATCACCGCGCACGCGGAACGTCGCCCGGGCGAAATCCATGTCGTTGCGGGTGTATTGCAGGTCGGCCAGGCGCCGCAACAGCGCGCGCTGATCAAGCTTGTCACCGCGATCAACGTGCAAGACCATTTTCAGATAGGTTTCCGGACTGCCCAGACCGTAGATGCATGAGACCGTGGTGACGATGATCGCGTCCTTGCGCTCCAGCAAGGCCTTGGTTGCGGACAGGCGCATCTGCTCGATGTGGTCGTTGATCGAGGCGTCCTTCTCGATGAAGGTGTCGGACGACGGCACATAGGCTTCGGGCTGGTAGTAGTCGTAATAGGAAACGAAGTATTCAACGGCGTTGTTCGGGAAGAACGCCTTGAACTCCCCGTACAACTGCGCGGCCAGGGTCTTGTTCGGCGCCAGTACGAGCGTCGGCCGCTGGACCTGGGAGATGACGTTGGCGATGCTGAAGGTCTTGCCCGAACCGGTCACACCGAGCAATGTCTGGTGCGCCAGCCCGGCGTCAATGCCCTCAACCAACTGGCGAATGGCTTCCGGCTGATCGCCGGCAGGCTCGAAGCGGGTGACTAGCTGGAATTCCGACATACACACCTCTGGAATCGCGGCGTTCCGCGTCAGACGGAGCACCACGAGGACGACCGCAAACGACCGATGTCGCGCAAGAAAAAACCTGGATTGTGCTGAATGTGGTGGCGATTGCCTGACCTTTCAAGGCAAACGTCCTACATCCGGTAAAGAGTCTGACAAAGTCAATCGACTAACGGTCAAGAAATAATCGGAAAAACTTACCCTAAAAGCCGATTCGCCTGTCGCCATTGCGCGGTGATGGCCTCTATACTAGCTCCCCGTTTGTGCACCGCTCTAGTGCATTCGGCTGGAGCGCGACACGTCCCTCCACTCTCCATTCAGAGCCGCCGTAATAATGAGCCTGTTCTCCGCTGTCGAAATGGCACCCCGCGATCCAATCCTGGGCCTCAACGAAGCATTCAACGCCGATACCCGGACCACCAAGGTCAACCTGGGCGTGGGCGTGTACTGCAACGAAGAGGGGCGAATTCCACTGCTGCGCGCGGTGATCGAAGCCGAGACGATTCGCGTCGCGCAACACGCTTCGCGCGGTTACCTGCCGATCGATGGTATCGCCGCCTACGACCAGGCCGTGCAGAAACTGCTGTTCGGCAACGACTCGCCGCTGATCAGCGCCGGTCGCGTCATCACCACTCAGGCCGTCGGCGGGACCGGCGCACTGAAAATCGGTGCCGACTTCCTCAAGCAACTGCTGCCGAACGCCGTCGTGGCGATCAGCGACCCGAGCTGGGAAAACCACCGCGCACTGTTCGAAACCGCTGGTTTCCCGGTGCAGAACTACCGTTACTACGACGCTGCCACCCATGACGTGAACCGTGCCGGCATGCTCGACGACCTCAACGCCCTGCCGAACGGCTCGATCGTTGTCCTGCATGCTTGCTGCCACAACCCGACCGGCGTCGACCTGACCCCGGCGGACTGGAACAAGGTACTGGAAGTGGTCAAGGCCAAAGGTCACGTGCCGTTCCTTGACATGGCTTACCAGGGTTTCGGCGACGGCATCGACGAAGACGCCGCCGCTGTGCGCCTGTTCGCCGAATCCGGCCTGACCTTTTTCGTCTCGAGCTCGTTCTCCAAATCGTTCTCGCTATACGGCGAACGCGTTGGCGCACTGTCGATCATCAGCGAATCGAAAGAAGAAAGCGCGCGCGTGCTGTCGCAGGTCAAGCGCGTTATCCGCACCAACTACTCCAACCCGCCAACCCACGGCGCCAGCATCGTTGCTGCGGTGCTGAACAGCCCGGAACTGCGCGCGCAGTGGGAAGCCGAGCTGGCCGAGATGCGTCTGCGTATTCGCGGCATGCGCGAGCAGATGGTTGCCCTGCTGGCGGAAAAAGCCCCAGGCCGCGATTTCAGCTTCGTCGGTCGTCAGCGCGGTATGTTCTCCTACTCCGGCCTGACCACTGAACAAGTGCATCGCCTGCGCAACGAGTTCGGCATCTACGCCCTGGACACCGGCCGCATCTGCGTGGCCGCGCTGAACCAGAGCAACATCAAGGCTGTGACGGACGCGATCGTTCAGGTCATCTGATTTCGGCGAGTGATGAAAAACGGGAAGCCTTTTGGGCTTCCCGTTTTTATTTGTCTCTGGAAACGCCTTGCAACCTCTAGACTGCACACAATTCAAATCTGTGGGAGCGAGCCTGCTCGCGAATGCGGTCGACCAGTTGATGTTATGTCAGCTGACAAGACGCTTTCGCGAGCAGGCTCGCTCCCACAGGACATGAGCCGAACCCGGAACCTTGCGAGAACCCACATGAAAAACGACAACCTGCGCGCCGACCGTGACGACCTGGATGATTTCATCCCGCGAGCTCCGGCCAAGCGTGAAAAGAGCCTGGTGCTGCAAGTCGCCGCCGGGGTATTCCTCGGTGGCCTGGCCCTGTGGCTGGTGCAACTGGCGGCGACGGCGGTCTATGCCAAGCTGATGCTCGGCACGATTACCTTCGGCAGTTAAGCCAGCTCGGCCGAGCGTTGAGTGGCAGCATCGTCGTAAATCACATACAGCGATTCGGCGACCTGGCTTTTGATGGCCTTGCTGCTTTCAAGACCAAGCACGAAACCTTCGGCCTTGCCGCCAGCGCGGTTCAATTCTTCGGCGGTGCTGGCGCCGGCGATTGCATCGAAGAGTTTTTCGGCGTGCGGGCCGATCCCTTTGGGCAGGCTGATCTGTGCAGTGCTCATGCGAGCACCTCGGTGTTACGAGTGATTTGAATCATGGCGCGTACCTATGCGGCGAATGGCCGGCAGCGCGTGTGACCACTTCCGGGCTGCCATGGTAGACCTCTGAGGCCTTTCTGGTAACCGCCAATCGCTGACAAAATGCCGTCCGTCCCGACGAATCGCAAAAGTTGCCGGGTGATGCTTGACTTCTCTTTTTGAATCAGTAACATACGCACCAATTCCGCAATAGCTCAGTTGGTAGAGCAAGTGACTGTTAATCACTGGGTCCCTGGTTCGAGTCCAGGTTGTGGAGCCAAATAGCAAAGCCCCTGAATCGCAAGATTCAGGGGCTTTTTTGTGGACGCTCGGAAAATGCCAAAAGGCCGATCTGCTTGGGCAGATCGGCCTTTTCTGTTTCAGACGCAGCGGTCAGACATGTTCGCTGCTCTTCACCTGAACCTTAGGCGCGCCGTGGCCATGGTCGTGGTCATCCGGCTCGATCACCGGCACTTCCTTGCCATCGCAATCATGCAGCTTGCCGTCGCTGAAGTAATCGCCTTCACGCAGCGCGGCCAGATCGCGATAACGCAGGGTGCGCTCTTCCGCGGCGGCGAATACCGACTGTTGATCCGAGTTTCCGGTCGTGAAGTGGTTGAACGCCAGGTTAAGCAGGATCGCCATGATTGCCGATGAACTGATGCCCGAATGGAAAATCGTCGCGAACCAGCTCGGGAAGTGATCGTAAAAGTTCGGCGCGGCGATCGGGATCATGCCGAAACCGATCGAAGTGGCCACGATGATCAGGTTGACGTTGTTGCGGTAGTCCACCTTCGACAAGGTGCGGATGCCGCTCGCAGCCACGGTACCGAACAGCACGATCCCGGCGCCGCCAAGGACCGAAGTCGGTACGGCGGCAATCACCCGACCCATGAACGGCAGCAGGCCAAGCACGACAAGGAACAGACCGCCGGTGGCCACCACGAAACGGCTCTTGATCCCGGTCACCGCCACCAGGCCGACGTTTTGCGCGAAAGCACTTTGCGTGAACGATCCGAAGATCGGCGCGAACATGCTCGACAGCATGTCGGCACGCAGGCCGTTACCCAAGCGTTTGGAATCCACCTTGGTGTCAATGATCTCGCCCACGGCGAGGATGTCCGCCGAGGTTTCCACCAGCGTCACCATGACCACAATGCACATCGACAGGATCGCGGCGAAATGGAAGGTCGGCATGCCGAAGTGGAACGGTGTCGGGAAGCCGAACATGGGACCGGTGGTGACACTGGAGAAATCCGCCATGCCAAGGAACACCGCCAGCACCGTGCCGATGACCATGGCCAGCAGAATCGACAGCCGAGAAATGGTCGCGCTGCCAACCTTGCTCAGCAGCAACACCAGCACCAGCGTGACCGCCGCCAGACCGATGTTCTGCATGCTGCCGAAGTCCGGCGCGTGGCTGTTGCCGCCCATCGCCCAGCGTGCGGCCACCGGCATCAGCGTCAGGCCGATGGTCGTGATCACAATGCCGGTGACCAGCGGCGGAAAGAACTTGGAGATGCGTGAGAATACCGGCGTGATCAGCAAGCCGATCAACGAGGCGGCAATCACCGCACCCAGCACCGATTGGAAACCGCCCTCCCCGCCGCTGCTGACGATCGCAACCATGGTCGCCACGCCGGAGAACGATACGCCCTGGACCAGCGGCAGCTGACAGCCAAAAAACGGTAGACCCAGGGTTTGCAGCAACGTCGCCAGCCCCCCCGCAAACAATGAAGCAGCAATCAACAGACCAATGTCCGCCGGCGACAGACCGGCCGCCTGGCCAATGATCAGTGGCACCGCAACGATACCGCCGTACATGGTCAGAACATGTTGCAGGCCGTAAGCCATATTCGCGCCGACCCCGAGGTTTTCGTCCTCGGGCCGTTGGTGTGAAACATGGGGCGTTTTCATGGTGGGGGGTTCCCTGGTTTTTGTTATGCGCACACTGTATTCAATACTCAGGACAAATGTCCATAGAGTTGTATACAACTTGTCAGTCACATAATGGTTAGGTAGCCATCCAACCTTCTAGCCTGCGCTTCTTGCTCCAACAAATCCGGCAACACATCCCCGCTGCGTCTGCGCTCGTGCCCACTAGGCTGAAGTGTTCATGGCGACCGACGGTGTGGTCGCGCTCTTTTTTATACATATAAAGTATGCATAATGAAGTCATTCAAGATTCAGTACGACAAAAGCAAAAACGCAGCCAACAAACTCAAGCACAAAGGCATCAGCCTCGCCGAAGCCGAACCGGTTTTCCATGACGAACGCGCACTGACACTTGAGGACAACGACCATGACGAACAACGCTGGATCACCCTCGGCCTCGATGCCAAAGGTCGTGTGCTTGCCGTTGCTTACAGCTACCGCGAAGCCAATGTTGTTCGAATCATTTCCGCACGTCTCGCCACACCCAGCGAACGGCGCGCATATTTTCAGGAGGCTTGAACGATGAAAGACGAATATGACTTTTCCGCAGGTAAACGCGGCGCAGTAGCGCCGAGCAAGGGCAAGACCCGCATCACTATCATGCTTGATGACGCGGTGATCGAAGCGGCGCGTACCGCCGCGGAAACCGAGGGCTTTGGCTACCAGACTGTGATCAACAACACCCTGCGCCATGCTCTGCTTGATGGCCCACGCCAGCAGGGAAGCGCTGACGATTCAGGTCTGACGGGGCAATTCAAGAAAGGCATCACCGCCACCGATCTCAAGAGTCTCGAGCGAAAGCTGTCAGCGGCCATCGGCGAAATCCGTCGCGTATTGGAGCCTGATGTAAAGCCTTAGATGGAGGCTGGCGCGATCACCCGAGCCAGCGCTTGTCGCAGACGCGGTGAATCAGGCACCTGAAGGTCGAACTCGCGCCGCAGCAACTCCATCAGCTCGTCGACGTCCGCCACCTCGCGCCGCTCACTGTCCGCGCCCATGTGATGAATGGCAAAACTGCCGTTGTTCAGGGTCTTGCGCCAGCCAGCGCCGGTGCGCGCGACCATCAGGCGCTGCGAAAAGGGTGACTCGGGATGGGTGGAGACGTACCAGTTGCCGACGGTGTAATCGATGTCTTCCTGGCGCTGCAAATCGAACAGGTACATCGGCCGCCATTCGCCTGCGACTTTGGCGCGCAGCAGGTAGCCATCTGCTTGCTTGTCGATGCGGTAGGGTTCGTGCGGGGTGGGTTGCTCATCTTCGCTGTCGAGCAACAGCGGCGCGGTGGGCACCATGCCACCGAAGCCGACATCGGTGATGTAACGCACTCCGTCGATGGTCACCAGACTCAAACGATGGGTTCGCGCCGTCCAGCTGCCTTCCGGTTGATTCATCACCACGCGCCCGCTGATCGCCCGCGCGTCGAAGCCCAACTCAAGCAGCAGCGCATAAAACAGATGATTGAGCTCATAGCAGTAGCCGCCCCGCCCCTGCTGCAACACCTTGTCTTCGATGGAGACCAAGTCGATCAACACCGGCTCTGCACTGATCGTCGCCAGATTTTCGAAAGCAAACCGAGCGGTATGGCGCAGTTGCAACTGGCGCAACGTATCCAGTGTCGGTGGCGGCGGCGCATCGAAACCCAGACGTTGCAGGTACAGATTGGTATTGGTCAGCCGTGCCACACTCATTGCTCGATCCTTATGCATGGGCCGCAGAACACTGCGTTGATGTTGCCCTGTATACGGGATCAGGCACGGCTTTCGACAATTGATTTCGCCAATCGCCCGTTCAGCGCTTTTTCCGCGAAGCGATGCGAATCCACGTCGGCGCATGGTCACTGGCGTGCGGTTCGTTGCGCACCCAGGCGTCAACACCGGCGTCATGCAGATACGGGCTCAATGCCGGGTTGAGCAGCAAATGGTCGATGCGCAGGCCGGAATTGGTTTGCCAATGGTTACGGAAGTAATCCCAGAAGGTGTATAGGCGCTCTTCGGGATACACGTGGCGCAGGGAATCGGTCCAGCCCTGATCCAGCAGCCGCTGGTAGCACTCGCGGCTTTCAGGTTGCAACAAGGCGTCCTTGAGCCAGGAACGGGTGTTGTAGATGTCCATGTCGGTGGGCACGACATTGAAGTCACCAGCCAGCACCACCGGGTGATCGCTGCTTTGCAGGTCTTTGGCGTAATTGATCAGACGCTCGAACCAGGCCAGTTTGTAATCGAATTTCGGCCCCGGCTGCAAGTTGCCATTGGGCAGATACAGGCAACCGACCAGCACACCGTGCACTGCCGCTTCGATATAGCGGCTGTGCGTGTCATCGGGATCGCCGGGCAAACCGCGCCGACTCTCCAACGGCTGCGCATCGCGCGCCAGAATCGCCACGCCATTCCATGACGCCTGGCCCTGCCAGATCGCGCCGTAACCGGCGGCCTCCAGTTCGGCAGCGGGAAATGCGCTGTCGACTGATTTGAGCTCTTGCAGGCAGACGATGTCCGGCTGCTCGCGCTTGAGCCATTCCAGCAGATTCGGCAGCCGCGCGCGCATGCCGTTGACGTTGAAGGTGGCGATTCGCAGGTTTTTCATCATCTGCAACTCCTGCCCGGTGGGATTGCAAATTGTGACCCTGAGAACGCCGCGCAGGTTGCATCGAATGACAATACGACAGCTCAGACGCGATTACGCAGCCATTGCAGAAAGCCTCTTTTCGGCGCGACCACGGGCGTTTCCTCGGTCAGCGACTGTGCCTTGTGCAGACGGAAATCGAGCAATGCCTGCATCGCATCGTGAATGTCATGGCGCGCATCCAGGCACGGCTTCAGGTAGGACTTCTCGATGCGATACAGGGCGCAGAAAGTCTTCGCGGAAAAATCCGCCGGCAAGGCGGTGTCGGAAAGAATCCCGGCCTCGCCGATCACCTCACCCGGCCCCATGCGCCCGGATTCCAGGGGTGCACCATGGCGCTTGAGCGTCACCGAAACCACGCCGGACTCAATGATGAACAAATGATCGCTGACCTCGCCGCCCGCCAGAATCGTTTCGCCGGCGCGGAAAGTTTGCAGGGTCATGTTCTGGCTGAAGGTGTCTTTTTCTTCTTCACGCAGAGTCGAGAAGATCGGTGAGCTTTCCAGCAGCGCCCGTGGCCGCGACAACTGCGGTGCGGCGCTGGTCTCGTTGCTGGACAGCAGGTTGACCCCGGACGCCTGCAAATGCCGGTAAGCGAGGTCGAACAACTGATTGCGCACCACGCGCTTCTCGCCCATCGAGGCGACAAATCCACTGATTTCGTACTCCGCGCCGCCGCTGGCAGAACTCTTCAATGACACGCTGGGCGCCGGTGTGTCGAGCAATTGCCGGCAGCCTTGCATTGCCCGCTCCAACGCCTCGATCACTGAGCTGGGCCGGGCATGAGGGCTGACGGGCACGCTGACGGAAACGCCGAACATATTGCTCGGTCGGCTGAAGTTGATGATTTTGGCTTTCGCCGCCAGCGAGTTGGGAATCACGGCCATGCTGCCCTGGCTGGTTTGCAGACGCGTGGCGCGCCAGTCGATGTCGGTGACGCGGCCCTCGGTGCCGTCGATGGAGATCCAGTCATCGAGTTGATAGGGCTTGGTGGTGTTGAGGACGATGCCGGAGAACACGTCGCTCAAGGTGCTCTGCAAGGCCAGACCGACGATGATCGCCAACGCGCCGGACGTCGCCAGCACACCTTTGACTGGCAGATCGAGCACGTACGCCAGCGCCGCAATGATCGCGATGAGGAAAATCACCGCGCCGAGCAAGTCCTGCAACAGCCGGCCGGTATGGCCGACCCGTTGCATCATCACCGCGCCGATCAGCACCGTCAGGGTCCGCGCACCAAACAGCCACCAACCGATCTGCAACCCGGTCGCCGCCAGATGCAGCGGCACGTTGTCGGCCCACGGTGCCGGTTCCATCGGGTTGAGACCTTCGTTGAACAGCACAATGCTGAACAGGGCGAAAATCAGTACCCGCACCAGCAGCTTCCATTCGCTGCCGCGAGAGCTGATCAGCCGCCACAGGCCTAGATCGAGCAGGATCAGGATCAATGCGCAAAACAACGGGTGTTCGGTCAGCAGAGACAGCATCAAACAACTCCGACAAAGGCCAATCGCGAGAAGATCGCACAGATTGGCACAGTGTAGGAGCAAATGATTTCGGTGGATGAGCACCGGCTTACAAACACTGCAAAACCCTGAGCTGACGAAGGCTGCGATCTTGAGGCTGTGGGACGCGGAGCGTCCCCGGATGCATTCCCACGCAGAGCGTGGGAACGATCAGACGCTGAACAACCTGCTCGCGAAGGCGTCCTGTCAGTCGCTACCTCTTGGACTGAAACAGAGCATTCGCGAGCAGGCTCGCTCCCACAGGTGGTTTCGGTTAGCCGTAAAGCTCGGGGTCAGGCGTGCATCCGGCCAAAGCGCCCCGACTGGAAGTCGGCAAAGGCCTGATGGATTTCCTGCTCGGTGTTCATCACGAACGGGCCGTGGCCGACGATCGGTTCGTCGATCGGCTCGCCACTGAGCAGCAATACCACCGCGTCTTCGCTGGCCTGGAGGGTGAGTTGATCACCGTCGCGCTCGAACAGCGCCAGCTGCCCTACCCCAACCGATTCCGCACCATTGACCTGCACCGAACCTTTCAACACCACCAGTGCGGTGTTGCGTCCTTCGTGCAGATCAAGCGTCAGCAGCTTGCCGGCATTGAGGCGCAGATCCCACACGTCAATGGGCGTGAAAGTCCGCGAAGGTCCGGTGTGCCCGGCGAATTCGCCAGCGATCAGCCGCAGACTGCCGGCGTCGTCCTTGAGCGCGATGCTCGGAATGTTCCGGTCGAGAATGGTCTGGTAACCCGGCGCGGCCATTTTGTCCTTGGCCGGCAGGTTGACCCACAGCTGGACCATTTCCAGCTTGCCGCCGGTTCTGGCGAAGTTTTCCGAGTGGAATTCTTCATGGAGGATGCCGGACGCTGCGGTCATCCACTGCACATCACCCGGGCCGATGGTGCCGCCACTGCCGGTGGAATCGCGGTGCTGCACTTCGCCGTCGTAAACGATGGTCACGGTTTCGAAACCACGGTGCGGGTGCTGGCCGACGCCACGCTGTTCAGTGGTCGGGGTGAATTCGGCGGGACCGGCGTGATCGAGCAGCAGAAACGGGCTGATGTGCTTGCCCAGGTTGTCGTAGGAAAACAGCGTGCGCACCGGGAAACCATCGCCGACCCAATGGCCGCGCGGGCTGGTGTAAATGCCGATGATGTTTTTCATGGGGTCTCCAACGGGTAAATGCATTGGATTAAGCCTAAAGGCATATCGAATATTCGACTAGAGGGTGGAAATCGGCTTGAGTGTTCCATATGCAGAACAATTGAGCAGCGGCGCGCATTTCTCGAGCAGGCTCGCTCTCACAGGAGGCTGCATGGGTTCAGAGGCACCGTGCGAGGCCGTGCATGGCTTCGCGCAACCTGTCGATGGCGCGGTCGATGACAGCGCTGTCACTGTCTCGGCACGCCGTGTCCAGATCTGCACACGCCGCAACAACCCGCGCAGCCCCAACCATTTGCGCGCCGCCCCTGATGCGATGGGCCAGCTCACGCAGGCCGTTGCGGTCGCCGACGGTCTGATCCAAAGCCTGCAGATCCTCGTGCAGGCTGTTGCCGACTTCCTTGCGCAAACGCTCGATCAACGAGTGATCGGCACCGGCCATCTGCTCCAGGGCACTCAGATCAATCTCGACGGGCTCGGCACTTGGCGGTTCATCTTCGTGGCGCTCGCAACGATGAGCGCCTTTCAGGGCTTCAGCCAGATCATGCAAGCGAATCGGTTTGAACAGGCAGCCGTCCATGCCGGCATCCAGACAGCGCAGGCGCTCTTCGACCTGCGCATTGGCCGTAAAACCGAGGATAAGACAGGGCCTGCGGCCGCTGGCGGCCTCTTCATCGCGAATGGTGCGCGCCAGCTCATAGCCATTGCGTCGCGGCATGTTGCAGTCGGTGATGACGACATCGAAGGCCTGGGTTCGCCAGCGGTCCAGCCCCTGCTCTCCGTCGCCCACGTCTACCGTGCGATGGCCCAGTTCGCTCAATTGCCAGCACATCAGCAGGCGGTTGACCGGGTGATCGTCTACCACCAACACACTTAATACACAGGTAGCGGCTGCCGCCTCGGGCGTTACCGGTGTGGTCGGCATCGCGGTCAGCAGAGGCAAGGACAGATTCATTTCCACTTGCGTGCCTTGCCCGAGATCACTATCGAGACCGAGCGTGCCGCCCATCATCTCGCAGAGATTACGGCTGATCACCAGCCCCAGACCGGAACCGCTACGCGCCGCTTGAGGGCTATTGCTCGCTTGAACGAACGGGCTGAACAGGCGCTTTTGATCCTCGGCACTGATGCCGATGCCGCTGTCTTCGATGCGCACCAGCATGTCCACTTGAACGTCCGTCATGGCGATAACCTGCAAGCGCAAACTCACCTCGCCCACCTCAGTGAATTTGATCGCATTGCTCAACAGGTTCGACAGCACCTGCTTGAAGCGCGTCGGATCGATCCGCACATCGACGTCGGCGCGCGGATCAAGATCGATGCGCCACAACAAGCGTTTCTGCCGCGCCAGCCCTTCGAAGACACGGCACACCGAAGACACCGTCTTGCGCAGGTTGGCCCGTTCGGGAGCGAGGGACAAATGCCCCGATTCGATACGGGCGATATCGAGAATGTCACCAATCAACGCCAATAATTGCTGGCCGGCATTCGACGCCACCTGAATCGCCAGTCGATCGGTCACGCCCTCCTCCGCGCGCCTGAGCGCCAGTTCGAGCATGCCGATCAAGGCGTTCATCGGCGTGCGGATCTCGTGGCTCATGGTCGCCAGAAAAGTGCTTTTGGCCCGATTGGCCTGCTCCGCTGCGTCCTTGGCCTGTTGCAGTTGCAGCAACCATTGCTGACGCTGATGGATCTGCCGGCGCTGCCAGCCGATCCCGATCAACGCTAGCACCAGCAAGACCGCCGCGCCGGCAAAACCAAGCAGAATCTCTCGGCGATGGCGCGACCAATAGCTGTCCTCTACCACTACATCATGGCTCCAGCGCTCGACCAGCTCATCCATTTGCTGCGGCGCGATGCTCAGCAACGCCTTGTTCAGGATCGAGTGCAGCAACGCCGATTGCGGCGCCGTGGCCAAAGCAATGCGCGCCGGCTGATCGCCAACGGTGCCGGTAATACGCAGGCGGTCGCGGTACTGCCGGGCAATCAGAAAACGCGCCACCAGCAACGAGCTCACCGTCACGTCGACCTGTCCTCGGGCAATCAGCGCCATGCCTACGGCGGGGCTTTTGACCTCGACCAGACGCAGACCGGGGACCCGTTGCAGCAAATAATCGCGCAATGGGTGCCCCCGATAGATCGCCAGGCGTTTGCCCGCCAGATCGTCGAGCGGCAATGGATGTTGCCCGTTCGCCGCGCTGACCAGTACGAACGGATTGTTCAGATAGGCGCGGGTGAATTGCAGCTGCGCTTCCCGCTCGGTGCTCGGCGTCACCACTGGCAAAATATCGAGTGCGCCGGCCTGAAGTTGTTCGAACTGGTCGTTCAGCGAGGTGCCACGCACGATCTCGAAATTCAGCCCGCTGCGCTGTGCAATCAGGCTCAGCAACTGCGCTGCCAGGCCGTTGAAACGTCCGTCGGCATCGAAAAACGCCAACGGCGCGAAGTCTTCGACCGCGCCCACCCGCACTACCGGGTGCTGATCCAGCCACTGCTGCTCGGCGGCGCTGAGCTGTACCCCCGACTGTTCGGCCATCTCGGCGAGGCCGACACTCCAGCGCTGTTCGATCAGATGGCGACGCTCCATGGGCACGGCCAGCAAGGCCTTGTCGACGATGCGTTTGAGCACCACATCGCTGCGCAACAACGCAAAGGCGAACGGATTGGCATCAAGCCCCGACGGCCCGGCCAATTGCAGGTCGTTGCGATAATTGGTGTTGATCAGATAGTTGGCGCTGATGAAGTCGCCCAGATACACATCGTCGGCACCGAAGGCGACCGCGCCGAGTGCATCCATGGCCGAAGCATAAAGCTGCACGTGGGCGCCGGGGTAGAACGCCTGAACATGGGCCAGTGGCAGGTAATCCTCGACCATGGCGATGCGTTTGGTCGTCAGGTCGGCGGGCAGCTTCTCGTCGTGGCGCGTGACCAGCATCGGCTGATCTTCAGCATACGGCCGCGACAGAATAAAAGCCGGATCCACCGCTTCGAAACTGTTCGAGGTGCCCAAGAGATCAACGTCAGCGCGCTTGAGTGCGGCCATCAGTGCAGGCCGATCGGCGAAACGCCGCACTTCGATCCTGATGCCGAGCAGTTGCGCCAGCAGATCGGCGTAATCGGCGGTCAGCCCTTCCAGCTCATGCTGTTGGCGGGTGATTTCGAAGGGCGGGTAATCCGGGCCGGAGATGCCCATGCGCAAGACTGGATGCTCACGCAGCCACTGGCGTTCCCGATCATCGAGGCGGACCTGGACATTGCCCGGCTCGAGGCGGGCCAGCACTTCCAGCGTCTGCGGTTGGTCATTCGCCCAGACCGAGGCGGCAAGCCCCAGCCACAGTCCTAAAACCCGCAGTCCCTGCGTCATGTCGAGGTACTCAGATCAAGTGATTGCGCTTGGCGAACTCACGCAGGAGCACCAGCGAACCCAGGCCAAGTTTCGCCATCATGCGGGTCTTGTAGGTGCTGACGGTCTTGTGACTCAGGTGCATCTCCTGGGCGATGGATTTGTTCGGTTTGCCCAGCGCCAGATTCACGAAAATGCATAGCTCTCGATCGGACAGCTGAGCGATCTGCTCCTTTTCAGTGCGTTGCACGGCGTTGTACAAGCCGCTGTTATTGGGCAAAGCCGAGAAATAGGTGTGGCCGGACATCAATGCCTTGATGGCTTCGTGCAGCAGAGCCAGTTGGTTGCTCTTGGTCACGTAACCCCGTGCGCCAGCACGCAGACAGCGCTCTTGATAATGCGTGGGCTCATGCATGCTGAACACCAGGATTCGGCAGCGCGCCGTCGGCGCCTTGATCTGAATCCGCGTCAACACTTCCAGCCCATCCATGGACCCCAGCCCGAGATCGAGTACGACGAGCTGCGGATCATGTGTGCAAATCAGCGGCACGACTTCATTGCCATTGGACGCTTCATGAATCTGCGTGAAGCCTTGAGCCTGCAGGACGATGCGAATGGCCGCGCGCACGACTGGATGATCATCGACGATCAGCGCTGACTTCATTGGTACTCCTGCAAAATCGAAGACACCGCAACAGTCTGTTCCGGAGTCGGTGGCTGCGCCGGCACTGTTACATGGATGAGCAAGAGAATCACCTGTCAGGTCTGACAGTTGTGCAGCATGGTTTTTTATGCATTGGCATGGCGCAATGACGCGTGTGAATCAGGCGCAGCCTGGCGCTCGCCGTGAGCTTCGACCCTCGCCATCACCTGGCCGATGAGTTGTAGATTGGGCAGTGGCGTCGGACTGATCTGCGCACTTTCCTGAGCAAAACCTGCAAGTGCCTGCAAAGGTGCTGATTGTTCGTTGTAGATCAGAGCATGGCGGACCTGTGGGTTATCGAGCAGAAAGCTCAGCAGATCGAGGGAGCCTGCCGCCAGTTCGGAATTGATCACCAGCACATCAAACGGCTCGCAGCCGTAGTCGACCAGGGTCAACAATTCGCCGAGAGTCTGCACCGGGGCGACGCGGTAGTAGCCGAGCGCATTGAACAGGCGCTCGATTTTCATGCGATGAAAATGCTGCGGGTCGGCGATCAGGATGCGCAACGCTTTGTTGCTCATGGTCATTCTCCCGGTGAGGTTTGGGGAGGGCAAGACTACGCAAGCGCCGGGGATAGCTCTGTAGGACTTTTCCTAAAAATCCGGTCATTCATCCGGCGGCCCTGACGCACCAATATCCCCTGTGGGAGCGAGCCTGCTCGCGAAGGGGCTATACCTGTCAGAGATGTATTGACTGACACGACGCCTTCGCGGGCAGGCTCGCTCCCACAGGGGAAAGCATTCCATGGCGGTTATTGCCAGCCGAACCGGCGGATGTAGAAGCCTTTAACAGCTTGGGTCAGGGCCATGTACGCCAGCAGAATCACCGGCAGAAACACGAAATACAGCGACGGCAGCGCCTGCAATTTGAAGTAATGCGCCAGCGGCCCCATCGGCAGGAAGATGCCGACCGCCATGATGACCCCGGTCATGACCAGCAGCGGCATGGCGGCGCGGCTTTGCAGGAACGGAATCTTCGGCGTGCGGATCATGTGCACGATCAGCGTCTGGGTCAGCAGACCGACCACGAACCAGCCGGACTGGAACAGTGTCTGGTGATCCGGGGTATTGGCGTCGAACACGTACCACATCAAGGCGAACGTGGTGATGTCGAAGATCGAGCTGATCGGGCCAAAGAACAGCATGAAGCGCCCGACGTCAGCCGGCTGCCAGCGCTGCGGCTGTTTCAGCATCTCGTCGTCGACGTTATCGAACGGAATGGCGATCTGCGAAATATCGTAGAGCAGGTTCTGCACCAACAGGTGCATCGGCAGCATCGGCAGGAACGGGATGAACGCGCTGGCAACCAGCACCGAGAACACATTGCCGAAGTTGGAACTGGCAGTCATCTTGATGTACTTGAGCATGTTGGCGAAGGTGCGCCGCCCTTCGAGCACGCCCTCCTCCAGCACCATCAGGCTTTTTTCCAACAGGATGATATCCGCCGCTTCCTTGGCGATGTCCACCGCGCTGTCCACGGAAATGCCGATGTCGGCGCTGCGCAGCGCCGGCGCGTCGTTGATACCGTCGCCCATGAACCCGACCACATGGCCGTTGCCCTTGAGAATGCCGACGATGCGCTCTTTGTGCGACGGCGTGAGTCTGGCGAAAACGTTGGTCGTCTCGACCGCCACGGCCAGTTCGGCATCGCTCATGCGCTCAATGTCATTGCCCAGCAGCAAACCCTGTTGGGCGAGGCCGACCTCACGGCAGATCTTTGCTGTGACCAGCTCGTTGTCACCGGTCAGCACCTTCACCGCCACGCCATGTTCGGCCAAGGCCTTGAGCGCGGGCGCGGTGCTTTCCTTCGGCGGATCGAGGAACGCCACGTAACCGATCAACGTCAGCGCCTGCTCATCCGCCAGGCTGTAAATCTCGCGCCCTGCTGGCATTGAGCGAGCCGCAACCGCGACCACCCGCATACCTTCGGCGTTGAAAGCGCCGGTGACCTGGCGAATCCGCGCCAGCAGCTCGTCGCTCAGCGCCTCATCGACATCGCCGTGACGCACCCGGCTGCACACCGCCAGCACTTCTTCCACCGCGCCTTTGCAGATCAACTGATGTGGCTGACCGCGGCCCTC
Source organism: Pseudomonas triticicola (assembly GCF_019145375.1). NCBI lineage: Bacteria > Pseudomonadati > Pseudomonadota > Gammaproteobacteria > Pseudomonadales > Pseudomonadaceae > Pseudomonas > Pseudomonas triticicola. Next base: position 2,434,019 of record NZ_JAHSTX010000001.1, read on the forward strand.
CACCACCACCGACATGCGCCGGCGATTGAAATCGAAGGGGATCTCATCGACCTTGCGAAACACGCTGCCGACCTTCAGCTCGCGGTGGATTTCCACGTGTTCGAGCACGGCGACATCCAGCAGGTTTTTCAGGCCGGTCTGGTAGTAGCTGTTGAGGTAGGCCAGTTCCAGCACAGCGTCAGAATCCTCACCCCAGACGTCGACATTACGCGCCAGAAATATCTTGTCCTGAGTCAGGGTGCCGGTCTTGTCGGTGCACAGCACGTCCATGGCGCCGAAGTTCTGGATCGCGTCGAGGCGTTTGACGATGACCTTTTTGCGCGACAGAAACACGGCGCCTTTGGCCAGGGTCGAAGTGACGATCATCGGCAGCATTTCCGGAGTCAGGCCGACGGCAATCGACAGCGCGAAGAGCAGCGCTTCACTCCAGTCGCCCTTGGTGAAACCGTTGAGGAACAGCACCAGCGGCGCCATGACGAACATGAAGCGGATCAGCAGCCAGCTGACCTTGTTGACGCCCTGCTGGAACGAGGTCACCGCGCGGTCCGTCGCGCCGACGCGTTGCGCCAGCGCACCGAAGTAGGTGCTGTTGCCGGTGGTGAGAATCAGTGCAATCGCGCTGCCGGAAACGACGTTGGTGCCCATGAACAGAATGTTGTCCAGCTCCAGCGGGTTACGCGTGTCGCGATCGGCCTGGTGGGTGAACTTCTCCACCGGCATCGATTCACCGGTCATTGCTGCCTGGCTGACGAACAGATCCTTGGCGCTGAGCACGCGGCAATCGGCGGGAATCATGTCACCGGCCGAGAGCACGATGAGATCGCCCGGCACCAGTTGCTTGATCGGCAGTTCCTGCCGTGGCGCATCCCGGCGCAGCACCGTGGCGGTGTTGCTGACCATGGCTTTGAGCGCATCGGCGGCCTGATTGGATTTGCTCTCCTGCCAGAAGCGCAGCAGCGTCGACAGCACCACCATGGAGAAAATCACCACGGCAGCCTTGAGGTCTTCGGTCAGCCAGGAGATCACCGCGAGCAGAGTCAGCAGCAGGTTGAACGGGTTTTTGTAGCAGTGCCACAGATGGGTCCACCACGGCAGCGGCTGCTCGTGTTCGACTTCATTGAGGCCGTGTTGCGCGCGCTGTGCATCGGCCTCAACTTCGGTAAGCCCCTCGCCGTGCGTGCCCAGCGATGACAGCAACGCAACGCTGTGTTCATGGGCGGCAGCGACTAGCGTACTGGCCAGCGTCGGCGGCACTTCACGGCTGACCGATGTGTCATTGATCGAATCCAGCAGCGCCAGACGACGGAAGTGCCGGGCGATGTGGCGGCTGCGCAGAAAGCCTGCGAAAAATTCCTTGAGCGTGAGTTTCATGGCTGTGTCCCCTGTGGTCAGCCGGGAAACCGTCGAGCAGGTACCGCCGCGCCCTGGCACCGGGAAAACCGGCACGGCGAGGCGTGGCACGCCGGTCGGGTATGACAGGCGTGTCGATAGGCTGCGATGACGACTGAGGTCGCCATCACGCCTGGTTCAGCGTCGATGAGAAGGACGTCGAGACACGACCCAAAACCGGCCGTGCACGAGATGCCGCTGCTCGCTGTTACGGCGAGACAACGGCAGGGAAAGACTGCGCGTTATCTTGCCGAGAATCTGCCGGTGATCGAGACCGGCCGACAACTGTCACTCGAACAAGTACCCACTGTGGGTCTCCGCAATTGATGAAAACGCGCGCAGCTTACGCCCGCAGCGAAACGGCTGGAAGAGGTGTTTTCGGGGAATGTGAGGGGTGTTCAGGAAGGGTTCAGAATCTCCCCGCGATCGTTCCTGCGCTCAGCGTAGGAACGCCTCATCGGACGCTCCGCGTTCGGCTTCTGAAAGGGACGCGGAGCGTCCCGGGCTGCATTCCCACGCAGAGCGTGGGAACGATCATATGCGGGGCTTTCCATGGCCCCTTCGCGAGCAGGCTCGCTCCCACATTTTGTCCTGCGTTCACAGAACCATTGTGGGAGCGAGCCTGCTCGCGAAAGCGGTATGTCAGGCAATGCAGATTCAGCTGGCAGTCGCCAACAACAGCTCCGCCACCGAGCGGCTGTGCCCGCGCTGTTTGCCATGCTCGTACAGCGAGCCAGCGATTTCATCGGCGCGAATCGGCAGCACCGACAGCAGCGTATCGCTCAGGCCATGGCTGGCCTGGCAGAAGCCCTGCATATAAATGCCGGCCTTGCAGCGCTCGTCGGTGATCAGTTTGTAGTTGCGATCGACCTCGAACTCACCGAGGTATTCCTCCAGCGGCGCGAGCAACTTGCGGTGCATCTGCCGCTCGTAACCGGTGGCCAGCACCACGGCGTCATAGATTCGCACCGTGACTTCCCCGGTGGCGTTGTTGCGCACGGCCAGTTCGATACCGTTTGCCGTGGCAGTGGCGCTCTCGACGGTGGTCAGGGTGCGGAACGCATGGCGGGCAATCCCGGAAACCTTCTGCCGGTAGAAGATGCCGTAGATGCGTTCGATCAGGTCGATGTCGACCACCGAATAGTTGGTGTTGTGGTACTCGTTGACCAGACGTTCGCGCTCGGCGCTGTTCTGCTGGAACACCAGATCAGTGAATTCCGGCGAGAACACTTCGTTGACGAACGGGCTGTCGTCCGCAGGTTTCAAGGCCGAGCCGCGCAGGATCATGTCGACCTGCACCGACGGGAATGAATCGTTGAGATCGATGAAGGCTTCCGCCGCGCTCTGCCCGCCACCGATGATGGCGATGCTCATCGGTTGATTGTTCACGCACGGCTGTCTGGCCATTTGCGACAGATACTGCGAATGGTGGAACACCCGATGATCGCCCTTCAGCGCCTTGAACGCCTCTGGAATGCGCGGCGTGCCGCCAGCGCTGACCACCACCGAACGCGTGGTGCGCACGAACTGCTGGCCGTCGCTGCCCCGGGAAATCACCCGCAACGCTTCAACCTGCTGGTTGTGCAACACCGGTTCGATGAACTGCACTTCTTCGCCATAACGGCTCTGCGCGGTGAACTGCCCGGCCACCCAGCGCAGGTAGTCGTTGTACTCCATGCGGCATGGATAAAAGGTGCCGAGGTTGATGAAATCGACCAGACGCCCGTGGTGCTTGAGGTAGTTGACGAACGAGTACGGGCTGGTCGGATTGCGCAGGGTCACCAGGTCCTTGAGGAAGGAAATCTGCAACTCGCTCTGCGTCGACAAGGTGTTGCCGTGCCAGCTGTAAGTGGCCTGCTTGTCGAGGAACAGCACATCCAGTTCGCCCTGGATCCGGCCGCGCTCCTGCAGAGCGATGGCCAGTGCCAGGTTCGAAGGGCCGAAACCGACGCCGATCAGGTCGTGAACGATGGGCGATGCAATTGCCTGTGTCATTTCCAGTGTCCTCTGGATGAACCCCTCAACGCGGGGAAATAAAGCCTGGGTGGCCTGACCGGCCTGAATCAGGTCAGCAGGTTGTCTGTTGAGTAGGAACGAGGACGATGAAAGGAAATTTAACCGGCGCGGATCACTGGCCATCCCATTGCTGGATGCGCAGACGGCAATGTTTCATGGCGTTGACGATGTGTTTTTCCACCATCGCCCGGGAGATGCCGAGGGTCTGGGCGATTTCCGGATGGGACAGGCCTTCGATCTTGCGCAGCAGAAAACTGTCGCGGCACAGCGGCGGCAATTCGGCCAATGCGCGCTGGAGCATTTCCAGGCGCTGGCCGTGATCGAGGGTGCCGTGGGGTGACGGGGTGAAATAGCGCTCTTCGTTGTCCAGTACGTCCAGCGATTCGACCTGACGCAGCGCGTTACGGCGGTGATCGTCAATAACCAGATTCAAAGCGGTGCGATAAAGGAAGGCCCGGGGTTGTTCGATCGGTACTTCGCTGGAGCGCTCCAGCACGCGTACATAGGCGTCATGCACCACATCCTCGGCGACCTGACGGTTGCCCAGTCTGGCGTTGAGGAAACACACCAGCTCACGATAGTAGTTTTCCAACATGACTCCCGACCGCATCGATGCCGTTTCTGTCCTTGAGCGCACTGATCAGACCTGCGAATCACGCAGTAGCAAGATAGTGGCAACTTGAGATGCGTAATTTATAGTAATTCTCATATAGATTTAAAGAGTTGATTCCATATCCCGGACAAATAGTCGTGGTCCGGCGTGCGGTAACTCGATGTGTCTGCGGCTAAATTCCATGGCGCATGCCTCGTTTACAGGACAGCCCCCGTGTCTGTCGTGCCTTGCGACGGGCCGCAACCACTGGCCGGAAACCTGCATGAATCGTCCCCGCCCCGCCCGTCGCGCGCTGTTTGCCGCCCTCTGTCTGATTCCCCTGATCGCCGTTGCCGCCTGGCAAGTCTTGCCACCCGGTCGCGACGCCGTTGCCACTGTGCAGGTCAGCCGCGGCGATATCGAAAACAGCGTGACGGCGCTCGGCACCTTGCAGCCGCGCCGCTATGTGGATGTCGGCGCACAGGCTTCGGGTCAGATTCAGAAGATTCACGTCGAGGCCGGTGACACGATCGAGGAAGGCCAGTTGCTGGTGGAGATCGACCCGTCGACACAGAAAGCCAAGCTCGATGCCGGGCGCTTTTCCATCGAAAACCTCAAGGCGCAGTTGCAGGAGCAACGCGCCCAGCACGATCTGGCGCAGCAGAAATACCAGCGCCAGCAGAAACTCGCCGCCGGTGGCGCCACCCGCGAAGAAGACGTGCAGACCGCGCGCGCCGAGGTCCGAGCGACCCAGGCGCGCATCGACATGTTCCAGGCGCAGATCCGTCAGGCCCAGGCCAGCCTGCGCAGTGACGAGGCCGAACTCGGTTACACGCGCATCTATGCGCCGATGAGCGGCACCGTGGTCGCCGTCGGTGCGCGGGAAGGCCAGACGCTCAACGCGCAACAACAGACCCCGCTGATCCTGCGCATCGCCCGGCTGTCGCCGATGACGGTGTGGGCCGAGGTTTCAGAGGCCGACATCGGGCACGTCAAACCCGGCATGAGCGCCTACTTCACCACCCTCAGCGGCGGCACTCGGCGCTGGAGCAGCACCGTGCGGCAGATCCTGCCGGTGCCGCCGCGCCCGCTTGAACAGAACCAGGGCGGCAGTCCCACCAGTGGTCGCAGTGGCAGCGAACGGGTGGTGCTGTACACCGTGCTGCTCGACGTCGATAACGCCGACAACAGCCTGATGACCGACATGACCGCACAGGTGTTCTTCGTCGCGCAACAGGCGCAAGACACCCTGACCGTGCCGACTGCCGCCCTGCAACCGGGCTCGCGCCCGCAGTGGCAGCGGGCGCAGATCGTCGCCGCCAACGGTGATATTCAGGCGCGCGAAGTACGCACCGGCATCAGCGATCGCCTGCGCACCCAAGTGCTCGAAGGTCTGGCCGAGGGCGAGCATGTTCTCAGCGCGCCGGCCACTGGTCATGGAGGCTGAATGCACACGCCCCTGATCGACCTGCGGCAGATCCGCAAAGCCTATGGCGGTGATGACAGCCCGCTGGTGGAAGTGCTGCGCGGGATCGATCTGTCGATCCACGCCGGCGAATTCGTCGCCATCGTTGGTGCCTCCGGTTCGGGCAAATCGACGCTGATGAACATTCTCGGTTGCCTCGACCGTCCCACCAGCGGCGAGTATCTGTTCGCCGGGGAAAATGTCGCGCAGCTGGACAGCGATGAACTGGCCTGGCTGCGCCGCGAAGCCTTCGGGTTTGTCTTTCAGGGCTATCACCTGATCCCGTCCGGCTCGGCCCAGGAAAACGTCGAGATGCCAGCGATCTATGCCGGCACCCCGGCCGCCGAGCGGCATGCCCGAGCTCACGCGCTGCTGGAACGTCTCGGTCTCGGCACTCGCACCGGCAACCGTCCGCATCAGCTTTCCGGCGGTCAGCAACAGCGGGTGTCGATCGCCCGAGCGCTGATGAACGGCGGCCACATCATCCTCGCCGACGAGCCGACCGGCGCCCTCGACAGCCACAGCGGCGCTGAAGTGATGACCCTGCTCGACGAACTCGCCGATCAGGGCCATGTGGTGATCCTTATCACCCACGACCGCGAAGTGGCGCAACGGGCCAAACGCATCATCGAAATCCGTGACGGCCTGATCATCAGCGACAGCGCCGAGCACGCGTGCGCGACGCCTGCGGCCAATCCCGGGGCGTTGCAAGCGGTCGACCTGCGCCAGCGCCTGAGCAGCGGCAGCAACCAGACCGGCGCCTGGAAAGGTGAACTGGTGGACGCTGTACAAGCGGCGTGGCGAGTGATGTGGATCAACCGCTTTCGCACCGCGCTGACCCTGCTGGGCATCGTCATTGGCGTGGCCTCGGTGGTGGTCATGCTCGCCGTCGGCGAAGGCAGCAAGCGTCAGGTCATGGCGCAAATGGGTGCGTTCGGCTCCAACATCATTTACCTCAGAGGCTCGGCGCCGAACCCCCGCACGCCGGAGGGCATCATCACCCTCGACGACGTTGCCGAACTGTCCGCCCTGCCCCAGGTGGAACGGATCATGCCGGTCAACGGCTCGACCGCCGGGGTGCGCTTTGGCAATGCCGACCACAGCAGTTACGTCGGCGGCAATGACACCAACTTTCCGCAGATTTTCAACTGGCCGGTGATCCAGGGCAGTTACTTCACCCAGGCCGACGAGGACAGCGCCGCCGCCGTCGCGGTGATCGGCACCAAGGTCCGCGACAAATTGCTCAAGGATGTCGCCGACCCCATCGGTCAATACATCCTCATCGAGAACGTGCCGTTCCAGATCCTCGGCGTGCTTGCGGAAAAAGGCGCCAGCTCCGGCGACTCCGATAGCGACAACCGCATCGCCGTGCCTTATTCGGCGGCGAGCACGCGCCTGTTCGGCAGCCGCAATCCGCAATACGTGGTGATTGCCGCGAAGGACGCGCGCAAGGTCAAGGACGCCGAACAGGCCATCGAACAGGCGATGTTGCGTCGGCACCACGGCAAGAAGGATTTCGAGCTGACCAACAATGCCGCGATGATCCAGGCCGAAGCGCGCACGCAAGGCACGCTGTCGCTGATGCTGGGGGCGATTGCGGCGATTTCCCTGCTGGTCGGCGGTATCGGCGTGATGAACATCATGCTCATGACCGTGCGCGAACGTACCCGCGAGATCGGTATTCGCATGGCCACCGGCGCCCGTCAGCGCGACATCCTGCGGCAGTTTCTCACTGAAGCGCTGATGCTCTCGGTGGTCGGCGGAATCGCCGGAATCGGCCTGGCGCTGCTGGTCGGCGGCGTGTTGCTGCTCAGCGGCGTGGCGATCGCCTTTCAAGGGCTGGCGGTGATCGGTGCGTTTGCCTGTGCGCTGGCCACCGGCGTCATCTTCGGCTTTATGCCGGCCCGCAAAGCTGCCCGGCTTGACCCGGTCACGGCCCTTACCAGTGAATGATCGACCTATGAAAGTGCGACTGACCTTCCTCGCCGCCAGCCTGTTGCTGGCGGCCTGCAGCAGCCCGGCGCCGCGCCTGGACAGCGGCGTGCAGCCACCGAGCGCGTGGCAGTCCGCCGACACCACCGGCGCGCTGCAGAGCAATCGGCAATGGTGGACGCGATTCGGCAGCCCCGAGCTGGAGCGGCTGGTGGAACAGGCGCGGCTGGGCAGCTACGACCTCGCCGCCGCCGTGGCGCGGGTCAGACAGGCCGAGGCCAGCGCAACCATCGCCGGCGCCCCGCTGCTGCCCGAGCTCAAGGCCGGTTTGAATGCCAACCGGCAGAAACTGATCCACGGCAAGGGCTACAGCCAACTGGATGTCAGCCCCGAGAATCGCTCGCTGGACTATTACGATGCCGAGCTCAGCGCCAGTTACGAAATCGATTTCTGGGGCGGCAAGCGTGCCGCCCGCGACAGTGCGGTGTTCGGCGTGCAGGCCAGCGAGTTCGACCGCGCCACCGTCGAGCTGACCTTGCTCAGCGGCGTCGCCAACAGTTACACCCAGGCCCTGGCCTTGCGTGAGCAGGCGCGCATTGCCGAACTCAATCTGGCCAATGCGCAAAATGTGCTGCATCTGGTGCAGACCCGCTTCGACGCCGGCAGCGCCACCGCGCTGGAACTGGCCCAGCAGAAAAGCCTGGTGGCCGAACAACAGCGTCGCCTGCCGCTGGTGCAACAACAGGCCCGCGAAGCACTGATCAGCCTCGCCGCCCTGCTCGGCCAACCAGTGCAAACGTTACCGTTGCCCACGCAATCCTTCGCGCAACTGCACTGGCCGGACATCGCCAGCGGCGTGCCGAGCGACTTGCTCAGCCGGCGTCCGGACATTGCCAGCGCCGAGGCCAAGCTCGCCGCAGCCCAGGCTGATGTCACTGTCGCCCGCGCCGCGATGCTGCCAAAAATTACCCTGACCGCCAGTCTCGGCAGCGGCGCTGATCTGGCGGCCGATTTGCTGCGCACGACGTTCTACAACCTGTCCTCGGGCCTGACCGCGCCGATCTTCAACAATGGCCGCCTCAGCGCCGAACGCGACAAGGCCAAGGCCCGACAGGATGAACTGCTGGAGACCTATCGCGGGGCAATCATCAACGGCTTCGCCGACGTCGAAAAAGCCCTCAGCAGCATTCGTGGCCTCGACGAACAGCGGCAATGGCAAAGCGAAGAACTGAACCAGGCACAAACCGCCTTCGACATCGCCCAAAGCCGCTACCAGGCCGGCGCCGAAGACCTGCTCACCGTCCTGCAAACCCAGCGCACGCTGTATGCGGCGCAAGACCTCAACGTGCAGCTGCGCCTGTCGCGCTTGCAGGCGAGCATTGCCTTGTACAAAGCGTTGGGGGGTGGCTGGGAAGTGATCTGACAGAGATGCGTCGACTGGACTGACGACTTCGCGAGCAGGCTCGCTCCCACAAATGGAATTCGGTTTGGACCGAAATCTCCGGCACGAACAAGGCACCATGTGGGAGCGAGCCTGCTCGCGAAGGGGTCGTGTCAGGCACTGATGCATCTGGATGACACTCCGCATTCGCGAGCAGGCTCGCTCCCACAAATGGAATTCGGTTTGGACAGAAATCTCCGCCACGACCAATGCCCATGTGGGAGCGAGCCTGCTCGCGAAGGGGTCGTGTCAGGCACTGATGCATCTGAATGCCACACCGCATTCGCGAGCAAGCTCGCTCCCACAAATGGAATTCGGTCTGGACGGAAATCTCCGCCACGACCAATGCCCATGTGGGAGCGAGCCTGCTCGCGAAGGGGTCGCGTCAGGCACTGATGCATCTGAATGACACACCGCATTCGCGAGCAAGCTCGCTCCCACAAATGGAATTCGGTTTGGACCGAAATCTCCGCCACGGCCAATGCCCATGTGGGAGCGAGCCTGCTCGCGAATAGGCCTTGTCAGCCGATGATGCGTTGGATGACACACCGCATTCGCGAGCAGGCTCGCTCCCACAAATGGAATTCGGTCTGGACAGAAATCTCCGCCACGAACAAGGCCCATGTGGGAGCGAGCCTGCTCGCGAAGAGGTCGTGTCAGGCACTGATGCATCTGAATGACACACCGCATTCGCGAGCAGGCTAACTCCCACAAATGGAATTCGGTTTGGACGGAAATCTTCGCCACGACCAAGGCCCCATGTGGGAGCGAGCTTGCTCGCGAAGAGGTCCTGTCAGGCACTGATGCATCTGAATGACACCCCACATTCGCGAGCAAGCTCGCTCCCACAAATGGAATTCGGTTTGGACCGAAATCTCCGCCACGAACAAGGCCCATGTGGGAGCGAGCTTGCTCGCGAAGAGGCCTTGTCAGGCACTGATGCATCTGGATGACACTCCGCATTCGCGAGCAAGCTCGCTCCCACAAATGGAATTCGGTTTGGACCGAAATCTCCGGCACGAACAAGGCACCATGTGGGAGCGAGCTTGCTCGCGAAGGGGTCCTGTCAGGCACTGATGCATCTGGATGACACACCGCATTCGCAAGCAAGCTAGCTCCCACAAATGGAATTCGGTCTGGACAGAAATCTCCGCCACGAACAAGGCCCATGTGGGAGCGAGCCTGCTCGCGAAGAGGTCGTGTCAGGCACTGATGCATCTGAATGACACACCGCATTCGCGAGCAGGCTCGCTCCCACAAATGGAATTCGGTTTGGACCGAAATCTCCGCCACAAACAAGGCCCATGTGGGAGCGAGCTTGCTCGCGAAGAGGTCCTGTCAGGCACTGATGCATCTGAATGACACACCGCATTCGCGAGCAAGCTCGCTCCCACAAATGGAATTCGGTTTGGACCGAAATCTCCGCCACGAACAAGGCCCCATGTGGGAGCGAGCCTGCTCGCGAAGGGGTCGTGTCAGGCACTGATGCATCTGGATGACACTCCGCATTCGCGAGCAGGCTCGCTCCCACAAGGGGATTGCGAACTATTCTGAGTGTGTGTGTGTGTGTTGAACCAATCTAGAGCTGTCGGCCCTTGACCTTCAGGTGCCGCGCATACCAAGGGCGCTGTGGCACTTTGCGGAACAGTTCGGTCATGTTGTCTTCGTCGCCGAAGGTGATACGCAGCGCCAGTTTCATGGTTTCCGGATCCATCTCCACGGAGCGCCCGACTTGCAGGCCGGGCACGGTGCTGCAGCCGTGGGTGTCGGGGCCGAGCCAGGGGTCGGAGACTTCCACCCAGCGCCCCGGTGCAAACCATGGCACGCCGTTGACTTCCAGACGGCTCACTTCGCCCGGATGAAAACGTTCATGGGCGCGGAACCAGTCTTCCAGGCGGTCATCAATCCAGCCGTGGAAACGCCAGAACACCGGGTTCACATGGGAGGAAAACGGATCACCGAGAAAGTCGTTTTCCGGCGCATACCAGCGCGCGGCGAAATCCGCCTGATCGCGCGCCATCGGCACGGGAATGTCATTGGACGGGTCACGCGCCACCGAGGCCCAGCGCATGTGCAGCCAGTCGTGCAGGCCCAGTTCGACTTCCGAACCGAACTGGCCAAGGGTCAATTTCGCCAAGTAACGCGGATCGCGATACTGCGATTCCCAGACCAGAAAATTGCTCTGGAAAGTCTCCGCCGCTTTGATGTCGCTGACCCATTTGGTGTACTCGTCATCGCCCTCGGCCAGCCAGGTCGGCGGCAGTGAGTTGCCGTCGTGGTTGTCGAAATAACGCGCGAAGCCTTGGCGGTCCCGTTCCAGCTCAGGCTGCGGCTGCGGAAACGCCGGCCAGGAAGGTAGATCCTGCATCGAGCGGGCGATGCCGAGCATGTGCCGATGCATAAAGAAAAAATCCACGCCCGAGCCATTGCGATCCTTGCTCGGCCCACGGGCATCACGCTCGTTGCTGCGCGGTCCGGGCTGCCAGCCAATGCCGCGCAGCGCTTCGCGTTTTTTCTCCGAGAGCTTGTGCCACTTGTCGCGCGTGGCGTGCCAGAGCTGGTGGAACAACCGATGCTCGGGCGCCACCAGCCAGGCCAACAGTTGCGGATTAAGCCCGGTGCGTTCACGGGCCTCGGGAAAACGCCGCTTGATAGCGATGAACTGATTGTCCAGCTCGGGCAACGCCAACGGCCGATCCAGACGCAGTACCTGCCCGGTGAACGTGGCGCTGCCGGCATTGCCGAACGCCGCCCAGACTTCATCCAGTTTGACTTTGAATTCATACACCGGCGGCGCAAGCGGCGCATCGGTGCGCAGCAGGCGCCAATACATTTCGGCACCGTTGCCCGGCACCAGATCACCGACCACTTGATAACGCACAGGCCCTTCGGCACGCAGATTGGTCCCGGTGTCGAGATAACCGCGCAAGCCGCGCCCACGATGAGCGATGTCGAGAAACAGCTCCAGGCCTTGCGCCGGCAAACCATCAAGCCCCGCTGCCGCACCAGTAAAGCGAATGTCCCAGACCCCACGCAAATTGTCCGCCAGCTGTTGCCCGGCGGTGTCCGCCAGATCGACCGTGGCCTCGCCCGGGGTGATCGGAAACTCCTCGCGAGTCAGTTCACGATGTGCATAAAAAGCGGCAGGCAGCGCGGCGCCCGTGAGTGCCATGCCCGCCATGAACCAGCGTCGAGAGATCGTCATTGCCCTACCTGTGTCAGCCATGAAGCAGGCTTTATCCAAGCTAGAACGTTTGCTCGGCGGGGAAATTTACGCCGCCGGCAAACATCACCCGCGCCGCTGCCGGGCATTTGTAACGCACACCTAAATTAGCCCTGCGGCCACTCGTTCTTCCCAGATAGCAAAGGCCCCTGCGCCTGTACCTCGACGGCGAACCTGAATGAGATGGCAATGACAAAACCGCGTTGGAAAAAGGCTCTATTCATCGGCCTGCCGCTGGCCCTGGCGATCAGTGCCGGCGCAGGATTTCTGGCCTGGGATTACTGGAACAACCCCGGCTACCCGGTGAAGGTGATGAAACAGGCGACTGAATTGCAGGATCGCCTGCTGTCGTTCGACAGCCACATCACCGTGCCGCTGAGTTTCGGCAGCCACGACCACGAAGCCGACAAGGATGGCTCGGGCCAGTTCGACCTGGTCAAGGCCAATCGCGGACGCTTGTCCGGCGCAGCATTGACGGTGTTCGGCTGGCCGGAAATGTGGAACGGCCCGAACGCCCCTCACCGTCCGACCGAGGGTTTTGTCGAAGAGGCGCGCAACCAGCAGGAAGTGCGCTACAAGATCATTTCCGGGATTGTCCGCGACTTTCCCAATCAGGCCGGCATCGCCTACACACCGGATGATTTCCGCCGCCTGCACGGCGAAGGCAAGTTTGCGATTTTCATCAGCATGCTCAACGCCTACCCGCTGGGCGATGATCTGAGCAAGCTCGACCTGTGGGCCGGGCGCGGCATGCGCATGTTCGGTTTCAGTTACATCGGCAACAACAGCTGGGCCGACTCGTCGCGGCCGCTGCCGTTTTTCAATGATTCGCCCGATGCCCTCGACGGTCTGTCGGACATCGGCAAACAAGCGGTGCAGCGCTTGAACGATCTGGGGGTGATCATCGACGTGTCGCAGATGTCGACCAAGGCCCTCGAGCAAGTCGCCGAACTGAGCCGCACACCGCTGGTGGCCTCGCACTCGGCACCAAGGGCGGCAGTGGATATCCCGCGCAACCTCAGCGACAAAGAGCTGCAACTGATCAAGAACAGTGGCGGCGTGGTGCAAGTGGTCGCCTTCTCGCAATACCTGAAACCGCTGACCCAGGGCACGCAGGACAAACTCAATGCGCTGCGTGCGCGCTTCGATCTGCCGCCACTGCCCAATCTGGCCATGGCGCTGATGCCGGGCGATCCGATCATCACTGCCTGGTCGGAACAGAAGCTCGGCCAATACGCCAGCGGCCTCTACGCGATCCTCGAAGAAGAACCGAAAGCCACTCTCAAGGACTTCGGCGACGCCATCGATTACACGGTGCGCAAGATCGGTATCGACCACGTCGGCATTGCTTCGGATTTCAACGATGGTGGCGGCATCAAGGGCTGGGAAAACGTCGGCGAGATCCGCAACGTCACCGCCGAACTGCTGCAGCGCGGCTACTCCGAAGCGGACATCGCCAAGCTCTGGGGCGGCAACTTCATGCGCGTCTGGGATCAGGTGCAAAATGCCGCGAAACCGGCGCTGGCGTCGCGCCAGGAGGTGGCGCGACCATGACCGATCGTCGCACTTTCCTGAAGCAGGCCGGCCTGCTCGCCGCCGCCCTGCCCCTGGGCGCCAGCCTGACTGCACCGGCGGCCATCGCTGCCGTGCCGACTGCGTCGCGGGACAAATGGGCGCAGTTACGTCAAATGTTCGATCAGGATCCTCAGGCGATTCACTTCGCCAATTTCCTCGTCACCTCACATCCCAAACCGGTGCGTGAAGCGATCGAGCGCCATCGCGCAGCGCTGGATCTGAATCCGGGTCTGGCGATGGATTGGGATCTGGGCGTCACCGAGAAGCGCGAAGAAAACGTGCGCCACTGGGCCGGCCAGTATCTGCAAGCCAAACCGGTGCAAATCGCCCTGACCGGCAGCACCACCGAAGGCCTGGCGATGATCTACGGCAGCGTGCAGGTGCGCGCGGATCAGGAAATCCTCACCACGGTTCACGAGCATTATTCGACGCGCAACATTCTCGATTTCCGCAGCCGGCGTGACGGCACGCGCGTGCGCAAACTCACCCTGTTCGAAAACCCGCAGAGCATTTCTCTGGATCAGGTGCTCGACACGATCAATCGCAATATCCGCCCCGAGACCCGCGTGCTGGGCATGACCTGGGTGCATTCGGGCAGCGGCGTGAAGCTGCCGATCAGCGAGATCTCGCGGCTGGTCGATGAGCACAACCGTCAGCGCGAGGACCAGGATCGGCTGATCTACGTGGTTGATGGTGTGCACGGTTTTGGCGTCGACGACTTGAGTTTCCCGCAGATGAACTGCGACTTTTTCATCGCCGGCACGCACAAGTGGATGTTCGGCCCGCGCGGCACCGGCATCGTCTGCAGCCGCACTGAAGAACTGAAATACGTCAGCCCCAGCGTGCCGACCTTCTCCGAGGCCACGGCTTTCTCGACCATCATGACGCCGGGCGGCTACCACGCCTTCGAGCATCGCTGGGCGCTGGACGAAGCCTTCAAGTTGCACCTGCAACTGGGCAAGGCCGAGGTGCAGACGCGCATTCATCAGCTCAACAGCTACCTCAAGCAACGCTTGCAGGAGCACCGCAACATCGAGTTGGTGACCCCGCTCGACTCGCAGTTCTCCGCCGGTTTCACCTTCTTCCGGATCAAGGGCCAGGACAGCGATGAAGTGGCCGCCTGGCTGATGCAAAACCGGGTGATCTGCGACGCGGTCAGCCGCGATGTCGGGCCGGTGATCCGCACCGCGCCGGGCTTGCTCAACAGCGAAGCCGAAGTGGATCGCTTCATGGACATCCTCGGCAAAAAGCTGCGTGCCTGAACCTCGACTGCCGTTTTCCTTTTAAAGAGACGACCCATGAAAAAGCCTCACGCGTCACTCCTCTCCAAAGCCCTGCCCGCACTGGCGCTGAGCGCCCTCTGCGCTGCGCTGTTGCCCGGCAGCGCGCAGGCGGCGACCGCGCCCGCTGCGGGCAAAGTGTTCAAGGACTGCAAGGACTGCCCGGAAATGGTCGTGCTGCCGACCGGCAGCTACACCATGGGCACGCCGGATGATGAAGTCGGCCGCCAACCCGACGAAGGCCCGCTGCACACGGTGACGTTCAGCAAACCGTTCGCTATCAGCCGCTCGCAGGTGCTGGTGGGCGAATGGGACGCCTACGTGCGCGAGACCGGCAACAAGCCCTACGACTTCGATGATCGCCCCGGCCGCCGTTGCACCGCCGGCAAGCCGGAATTCAAACAGACGCCCCGCGATCCGGCGGTATGCATGAACGTCGCCGAAGCCCAGGGCTACATCGACTGGCTGTCGAAAAAGACCGGCCACGCCTATCGCCTGCAAAGCGAATCGATCCGCGAATACGCCGCCCGGGGCGGCAGCACCGGGCCTTTCCCGTTCCCGTTCGATGAGGGCAAGGATTACCAGATTTCCAGGCACGCCAACACTTACGGCGCGGCCGATGGCTACAACTTCACCTCGCCGGCCGGCACCTTCCCGGCCAATGCGTTTGGCGTGTTCGACGCCCACGGCAACGTCTACGAATGGACCGCCGACTGCTACCACCCGGACTACTCCGGCGTGCCCGCCGACGGTCGCCCATGGACCCAGGAAAACTGCGAACGCCAGGTCATGCGCGGCAACGACTGGGGCGAAGCGCCGATCTTCTCGCGCTCGGGCAACCGCAACAGCAGCTGGCCGACCAGCAAGGGCGACTGGCTGGGCTTTCGCGTAGTACGCGACCTCTGATCCCGCCCTCGACGAGCGCAGCCACACCTGCGCTCGGTTAAAGAAACTCCGCGACCATTCGTTTTCCTTAAGTACCGGCACTCCCTCCGCATCGAAGCAGGAATCCTCCATGACCAAGCCTACGCGTGGGGCGATCAACGAATTGTTCGCCCTGCTCAAGCCCTTCCGCCTGATCGTCTCGGCGTCCATCGTGCTCGGCATGCTCGGCGGCCTGAGCGTCACCGTGCTGCTGGCGACCATCAACAACGCCCTGCATTCCGATGACGGCCTGACCCGCACCGTGGTGATGATCTTCGCCGGCCTCTGTGCCCTGGCCCTGCTGACCACGATTCTGTCGGACATCGGCACCAACTATGTCGGCCAGCACATCATCGCCAAACTGCGCAAAGAGCTCGGGGAGAAAGTCCTGTCGGCGCCGATCGACCAGATCGAACGCTATCGCAGCCACCGCCTGATTCCGGTGCTGACCCACGACGTCGATACCATCAGCGACTTCGCCTTCGCCTTCGCGCCGCTGGCGATTTCGATGACCGTGACCCTTGGCTGTCTCGGCTATCTGGCCATGCTGTCGTGGCCGATGTTCCTGATGATGCTGGTGGCCATCGCCATCGGCACCACCATCCAGGCGATTGCGCGGGCCAAGGGCATGCGCGGTTTCTACGCCGCACGCGATTCCGAAGACGAACTGCAAAAGCATTACAACGCGATTGCCGAAGGTGCCAAGGAACTGCGTATTCACCGCCCGCGCCGTCAGCGCATGTTCGTCGCCGGCATTCAGAAAACCGCCGAGAAAATCTGCGACACCCAGATCAGATCGATCAACACCTTCGTCATCGCCAAGTCGTTTGGCTCGATGCTGTTCTTCGTCGTCATCGGCATGGCCCTGGCCCTGCAATCGCTGTGGCCGAGTGCCGACAAAGCGGTGATGAGCGGATTCGTTCTGGTGCTGCTGTACATGAAGGGGCCGCTGGAACACCTGATCAGCACCCTGCCGATCATCAGCCGCGCGCAGATTGCCTTCCGTCGCATTGCCGAGCTGAGTGAACAGTTCTCTTCACCGGAACCGCACCTGTTGCTGCAGGATCAGGGCAGCAAGCCGGCCGCCGTCAACAGCCTGGAACTGCGCAACGTGCGCTACGCCTTCCCGCCCGTCGAAGGCAGCGAACCGTTCCGCCTCGGCCCGGTGAACCTTCGTATCGAACAGGGCGACATCGTGTTCATCGTCGGTGAGAACGGCTGCGGCAAAACCACGCTGATCAAACTGTTGCTGGGGCTGTATGCGCCGACCGAGGGCGAAATTCGCGTTAACGACAAGCCGATCACTGCGGTCAACCGCGACGATTACCGGCAGAACTTCACCACGATCTTCGCCGACTACTACCTGTTCGATGACTTGATCCAGGGCGATCGTGAAGTGCCGCAGGATGCCACCCGCTACCTCGAACGTCTGGAGATCGCGCACAAGGTCAGCGTGCGCGACGGCGCGTTCAGCACCACCGACCTGTCCACCGGCCAACGCAAGCGCCTGGCACTGGTCAATGCCTGGCTCGAAGAGCGCCCGGTGCTGGTGTTCGATGAATGGGCGGCGGATCAGGACCCGACCTTCCGGCGGATCTTCTATACCGAGCTGCTGCCCGACCTCAAGCGTCTGGGCAAAACCATCATCGTGATTTCCCACGACGACCGTTACTTCGACGTCGCCGATCAACTGGTGCGCATGGAGGCCGGCAAGGTCAGAAGCGAACTGCAAACCGCTTGATCGAGGCAGCCGCGACCGGGCCGGAGAAAAAACTTTTCCGGTTTGCCGCGGCTTCCTCGTCTTAATGAGATGAATAAGAACCATTAACAACTATACCTGCCAAGGTCTTAACCTCATGTCCGCATCCCGTTTCATGCTTCGCCCTCTGACTCGAGCCCTGCTGATGCACGGCGCGACCCGCACACGCCTGGCCGGTAGCGGCCTGGGTCTGGCACTGACCCTCGCGGCAGCGCCGTATGTCCAGGCCCAGGAATGGACCCTGAACATCCCGGCCCAACCGCTGGCCCAGGCCCTGCAGACCCTCGGTCAGCAGACCAGCCTGCAAATCGTCTACAGCCCGGAAAGCCTGCAAGGCCTGCGCTCCAGCGCCCTCAACGGCCGCTACCAGGATGACGATTCGCTGAAAGCCATGCTCAGCGGCACCGGCATCCGCTATCAGCGTGACGGCAACACCGTCACCGTGCTCGGCCCGGCCACCGGCGGCAGTGCGATGGAACTGGCGCCGACCAACGTCAACGCCAACCGCCTCGGCGCCACCACCGAAGGCAGCAACTCGTACACCACCGGCGGCGTGACCATCGGCAAAGGCGTGCACTCGCTGAAGGAAACGCCGCAGTCGGTCACGGTGATGACCCGCAAGATGCTCGACGACCAGAACCTCAACACCATCGAACAGGTGATGGAGAAGACCCCGGGCATCACCGTCTACGACTCGCCAATGGGCGGCAAATATTTCTACTCGCGCGGTTTCCGCATGACCGGCCAGTACCAGTACGACGGCGTGCCGCTGGACATCGGCAGCAGCTACGTGCAGGCGGACAGCTTCAACAGCGACATGGCCATCTATGACCGCGTGGAAATCCTCCGCGGTGCGGCCGGCATGATGAAGGGCGCGGGCGGCACCGCCGGCGGCGTCAACTTCGTGCGCAAGCGCGGCCAGGACACCCCGCACACACAGCTGTCGCTGTCGGCCGGGACCTGGGACAACTATCGCGGCCAGGTCGACACCGGCGGCCCGCTGAGCGACGCCGGCACCGTGCGTGGCCGCGCCGTGGTGACCCAGCAGACCCGTCAGTATTTCTACGATGTGGCTGAACGCCGCGACCAGATCTACTACGGCGCCCTGGACTTCGACCTCAGCCCCGACACCACCCTCGGTCTGGGCATGGCCTATGAAGACGTCGACGCCACCCCGTGCTGGGGCGGTCTGCCGCGCTACGCCGACGGCTCCGACCTGCACCTGAAACGCTCCACCTGCCTGAACACCTCGTGGAACAACCAGCGCAGCAAACGCGCCACCTACTTCGCCGACGTCAAACACCAGTTCAACGATGACTGGTCGCTGAAAGTCGCCGGTGTGTACTCGCGCAACACCCAGGACATGGAATATTCCTTCCCGAGCGGCACAGTGCCATTGGGCGCCACCGCCACCAATACGCTGATGCTCGGCAGTACCTATGATTACGATCAGCGCGACTACGGCTTCGATGCTTACGTCGACGGCAAATTCGACGCCTTCGGCCAGCAGCACGAACTGATCGTCGGCGCCAACGCCAGCCGTTCGCACAAGGACGACTTCTACGCAGTGGCGGCATTGCCACAGCGCCAGAACGTCTTCAACCCGAACCACAACATCCCGCAGCCGGATGAAAGCTACTACCTGGCCAACGCCTCCCGTGGCGGCCCGGTGGACATGCACATCAAGCAATACGGCGCTTACTCGATCGCCCGCCTGAAACTCGCCGACCCGATGACCCTGGTACTCGGCAGCCGGGTCAGCTGGTACAAATCCGATACCGATTCGGTGCAGTACTTCCGCGGTGAAGGCACCGAGGTCAACACCCAGTCCACCGAAACCGGCCAGGTCACCCCATTCGCCGGCCTGCTCTACGACCTCAACGACAACCTGACCGCCTACGCCAGCTACACCGACATCTTCACCCCGCAAGGCTCGTACAAAACCATCGACGGCAGCACGCTCAAGCCGCTGATTGGCCAGAGCTACGAGCTGGGGATCAAGGGTGAGTGGTACGACGGTCGCTTGAACACCACGTTCAACCTGTTCCGCACCATCCAGAAAGACGCGGCCCAGGATGACCTGCGGTGCGAAGACAGCTCCTGCCAGATCAACTCGGGCAAGGTCCGCGCCCAGGGCTTTGAAGCTGAAGTCAGCGGTGAAGTGATCGACCGCCTGCAATTGCTGGCCGGTTATACCTACACCCAGACCAAGGTGCTGGAAGATGCCGACGCCACTCAGGATGGCGCGGTCTACAACTCCTATGTGCCGCGTCACCTGTTGCGCGTCTGGGGTGATTACGCCCTGAGCGGGCCGCTGGACCGTGTGACCATTGGTGCGGGTGTCAATGCGCAGACAGGCACCTACCGCGTTTCGCCTCTGGGCGGGGACAATGTCGACGGCGCGGGTTATGCGGTCTGGAACGGTCGCATCGGTTATCGGATTGATGACACCTGGTCGGTGGCGTTGAACGGCAACAACCTGTTCGACAAGCGTTATTACGCGACCATTGGGACCGAGGGGTTCGGTAACTTTTATGGGGATCCGCGGAATTTTGTGATGTCGGTGAAGGCTGATTTCTGATTGGTCTGATGTTGTTTAGAAGCCCCGCTTTGGCGGGGCTTTTTTGTTATTGGAATTGGGGGCATATCCGTTGCTGCGGTGAAGGCTACTTAGGGTTCCGCCCTTACGGCGGGTCACTTTTTCCAAACGCCGGAGTGCCGGCCCAGCGAAAAGGTAACCAAAAAGGCTTTGCCCCGGCGTACGGCCCGCTCGCTGGGGCTCGGGGTACCTTCGTTACGGGACCGATCCGGGCGCAGCGGCTCCGGTTGGCTTCGCTGCACCTACACTCGCTGTGTACGACTGCGTCGTACGGTCGCTGCGCTCCCACGCCCGGATTGATCCCGTAACGAAGCCTGCCGAAGGGGCAAAAGATCAAAAGCCAAAGCCAAAGCAGAAGCAGAAGCAGAAGCCAGATCAACAGCCCCTCACCCTAGCCCTCTCCCAGAGGGAGAGGGGACATGCGAAGTACGCCGACCTGAGATACCGAGTCGAATGCAAATATGCAGAAAATCAAAAGCCCCTCACCCTAGCCCTCTCCCGGAGGGAGAGGGGACTGACGGAGGTGTTTAGGTGAAATATGCCGACTTGCGATACCGAGTCGATGCAGATTCTGAAAAGCCCGCAAATCGGCTCCCTCTCCCTCGGGAGAGGGCTGGGGTGAGGGGCGAATCCACCGAAAATCTCAAGCCATGCGACGCTTCTAACCACTCAGCAATGAGCGTTAGCTCGAGTGCTTTTGACCCACCGGCGACGTCGGAAGGCTGAGTGGAGGGATTGATCCGGGGGTGGGAGCGCAGCGACCGTTTGGCGCAGCCAAACACAGCGAGTGTAGGTGCAGCGAAGCAAACCGGAGCCGCTGCGCCCGGATCAGTCCCGCAGCGAAGGAACCCGAGCCTGCGAGGGCCGAACGCAGGAGCAAGCGTTTTTTGCTTATTTTTTTCTGGGCCGGCATTCCGGGCGCTTGTAAAAAAGTAAGTCGCCGTCAGGCGAAACCGCCAGCAGCCGCTACCGAAGCAACGGATATTCACCCAATCTCAAGAGCCCGCGCAAGCGCCCCACCCACCCGCAGATACACCTCCAGAACCCCAGGCACCACCGTCCCCAACCGCAACAAATCATGAGTCAACCCGGCACATACCTCGACCTCGACCTCAACCCCCTGCCCACGCAGCCTGTCGACATAGGCCTGCCCCTCATCCAGCAACGGATCAAACCCGGCCAATACCACAATGGCCGGCGCAACCCCGCGCAGATCCTGCGCCAGCAACGGCGAAAAACGCCAGTCCAGATAATCCTCCGGCCCACGCGCATAGTGCTGATAAAACCACTCCAGCGTGTCGTTCTCGAGCAAATACCCCTCACCAAACAACAGCCGCGAATCATGCACCCGCGAAGCATCGGTCACCGGATAACACAACAACTGCGCCTTGGGCGCGATAGCTACCGTGTGCGGTTGCCGCAGCGCCTGAATCGCCAGCACCGTCGCCAACGTAGCACCCGCGCTATCACCGCCAACCGCAACCCGCGAACAATCCAGACCGTGACTCGTCGCGTTCTCGGCCAGCCAAGACAACGCGTCCTCGCCATCCTCCAGCGCTGTCGGAAAGCGATGCTCCGGCGCCAGCCGATAACCCACAGAGAGCACCGCACACGGCGTGCGCTGGCAAAACTCGCGGCAGACGCCGTCGTGGGAATCCAGGCTGCCAACGACAAACCCGCCACCATGGAAATACACCAACACCGGCAGCGGCGAGGCAACTCCATTGGGCCGATACAAACGCAACGCCAGCGCCGCGCCATCCCGGGACAGTGTTTCAATCTCGGTGACTTCAAGATCCTGCGGTGCCGGCCAGCGCAGTTGCGCGGTGGTCTGTTCGAAGGTGGCGCGGGCCTCGCTCGGGGTCAGTTGGTGCATGGCGGGCAG
The DNA here is from genome assembly GCF_019145375.1 of Pseudomonas triticicola. Classification (NCBI taxonomy): domain Bacteria; kingdom Pseudomonadati; phylum Pseudomonadota; class Gammaproteobacteria; order Pseudomonadales; family Pseudomonadaceae; genus Pseudomonas; species Pseudomonas triticicola. The sequence continues at coordinate 2,456,099 of NZ_JAHSTX010000001.1, forward strand.
GCCGGCGTCCTGGCTGTCTTGAGCGAGGTCGAGGAAAGCTTCCAGATCAGGGTGTAACGACATCGATAAAAATCCTTGTATCCGCAATAGGACGGGCGCGCCTGGGCAGCGCCCGCGCAAAAGGCCGGGTGATCAACCCACCCGCGCCATGCAATGTTCGATCAACGCTTCAAGCTCGCGCTGGTAATCGCTCATCAGCGCATCCATGGTGCCGGCGCGGTAACGCTGGCTGCTGTAGATGCAGCGCAAGGCCAGTTGCCCGTCATAGACCTGGCCGACGATTTCCAGCCAGTTGCCCAGATTCGCCTTGAGGCTGTAGTTGTCGCCGGTCTCTTCCAGTGCCGGCACCAGCAACGCCTGTTCATCGAAGCTCTGGTCGAACTGCCCGAGGTAGTTGAACGTCACCCGTGCCTGCGGCAATGCAGCCAGTTGTGCCGAGATTTCCGGCCCGGCCAGATGACGCAGCACGCCATAGCCGATGCCCTTCTGCGGTACGCCCGCCAGTTGCGCCTGCACATCGATGATCGACTGGCCGATGTCATCGCTGTCCGGGCGCAAACGTACCGGGAACATGCTGGTGAACCAGCCGAGGCTGCGGCTCAGGTCGATCGATTCGAAGAGGTCTTCGCGCCCGTGCCCTTCGAGCAGAATCAGCGCCGACGGTTGCTGACTCCAGCGGCACAGGGCGCGGCTGAGCGCCGACAGAAGCAAGTCGTTGATCTGCGTGCCGTACACCGCCGGGGCCTGTTTGAGCAGTTGTTCGGTGTGCTCGCGGGACAGTTTGAGCCGTGCCTGCGCCTGTTGCCGCACAAGGTTCTTGCCGCGCGGGTTGTCGCATGGCAGATCAACGCCGGGCTGATCCAGTTGCTCCAGCCAATAGCTCAATTCCCGCTCGGCTATCACTGGCGCCTGCGCCTGCAACGCCTCGGCAAACGAACGATAACTGCTGGTACGAATCGGCAGTTGCGGCACCAGCCCCTGCACGGACGCCTCATAAGCGACTTTCAGGTCGTCGAGCAGAATCCGCCACGACACGGTGTCGACCACCAGGTGATGAATCACCACCAGCAACCGCGCCTGACCATCCGGCAAGGCCACATGCATGACCCGCCAGACCGGCCCGTCGTCGAGTTTGAGGCTGCGCTGCGCGAGGTTGGCCAAGGCTTCGACCTCTTCGCTGCTTTGCGCTTCACGGCGCCACAGCACAGTCTCGTCGGATGCGCTGGTGTTGTAGCGCTGCAACCAGCGCCCGCCGTCGTTGGAAAAACGCAGACGCAGCGAATCGTGATGTTGTTCGATCAAGCCCAGCGCCTGTTCCAGGGCGTCAAGATCCAGCGGCTGACGTGCGCTGAGCAGCAACGACTGGTTGTAGTGATGCGCCTCGGCCATGCCTTCGGCGAAGAACCACTCCTGGATCGGCAGCAGATTGAACGCGCCCTCTGCGGCAACCTGAGTCAGGTCCGGCAGCGCTTGCCCGGCGCTCTCCTTCGCCACCTGCTGCTCGAGAATGCCGGCGATGGTTTGATAGCGCATCAGATCGCGCAGCTTCAGTTCCATCTGCAGGGTCGGATGGTTTCGCACCCGCGAGATCACTTGCAGGCTGAGGATCGAATCGCCGCCCAGTTCAAAGAAGTTATCGCTGATACCCACCTGCTCGACCTGCAACACCTGCGCCCAGATTTCCGCCAGCAGGCGTTCCTGCCCGGTGCGCGGGGCAACATATTCGTCGCTTTTGAACTCCGGTTCCGGCAGTGCCTTGCGATCGAGTTTGCCGTTGGGCGTGACCGGGAATGCGCTGAGGCAGACGATCTGCGCCGGCACCATGTATTCCGGCAGCGAAGCGCGCAGCCCGGCCTTGAGTTCATCGCCGATATCATCACCCGTGGCGGTGACCACGTAGCCGATCAGTTGCTTGCCGGAGGCATTGTCGCGGGCAATCACCAGCGCATCGCTGACCGCCGGCAACTGACGCAGGCTGGCCTCGACTTCGCCTAGCTCGATGCGGAAGCCACGGACCTTGACCTGATGGTCGATGCGCCCGACGTAATCGACCACCCCGTCCGGGCGACGACGCACCAGATCGCCGCTGCGGTACAGGCGCTCGCCAGGGGCAAACGGGTTGGGCACGAAGCGTTCGCCGGTCAGGTCGGGGCGTCCGTAGTAACCACGGGCGACGCCGTAACCGCCGATGTACAACTCACCGGCAAAGCCCGGCGGCAGCGGATTCAGATCGTCGTCGAGCACGTACAACGAACGCGCACCGACCGCGCGACCGATCGGCGCGTATGCCGCTTCGCACTGCTGGCTGATGGCGACTTTCCAGAGCATCGGCGTGACCACGGTTTCGGTCGGGCCGTAGCCGTTGGTGAAGAACTGCGGACGCAATGCGGCTTTGACCTGTTCGAAGGTCTGCTCCGGCACCGCATCGCCACCGAAGCAGTAGATGCGTACCGCTGGCGGCGCGATGCCGCTGGCGGCCGCGTACTCGGCCAGTTGCTTCAGATAGGCCGGCGGGAAACAAGCGATGGTCACGCCGTAATCGTGCAGGGCCTGATAGGTCTGCTCCGGCGTCCACAGGCATCCGTCACGGATCACCAGACGACCGCCGCTGTACAAGGTACTCAGCCAGCGTTCATGGGCACCGTCGAAAGCGAACGACATGAAGTGCAGCTCGCAACTGCTCGCGTCCATTTCGTACAACTCGGCGATCGCCTGGCAGTGCATGCTCAGCGGTCCCTGGGTGACAGCCACGCCTTTCGGTCGCCCGGTGGAACCGGAGGTGTAAACCAGATAGGCCAGGCTCTGCTCGTGAACATCGCAGACCGGGGCGGCATCGCTGTAAAGACTGCGATCGAGTTGATCGATTTCCAGACGCCGCACGCCTTGTGGTGCAGGTAACGTCGCGCGCAGGCTGGTTTGCGTCAGCAGCAGGGCCATGCGCGAATCTTCGATCATGTACGCCAGACGCTCCGGCGGGTAATCGATGTCCAGCGGTACGTACGCCGCACCGCTCTTGAGCACGGCGAGGAAACTCACCAGCATTTCCAGCGAGCGCGGCAATGCCACGCCGATCACCACTTCCGGCCCGGCGCCATGGGCGATCAGGCACTGCGCGAGGCGATTGGCCTGCCGCTCCAGTTCGGCGTAGGTCAGGTTGTCGCCGGCGCATTGCACCGCGATCGCGTCGGGCTGCTGTTGCGCATGGCGACTGATCAGCTCCGGCAGCAACTGCGGCGCGTGGCGGTGGGAAGGCTCGGCACTCCAGGCCTGCGCCGCGTGCCATTGTTCGGCGGACAGACGCTGCAAGTTGCCCAGCCGCTCATACGGCGCGGCCATCATCGCCGCGAGGGTGTTTTCCAGGGTCAGGCGAATGCCTTGCACCGCCTCGGCGCTGAAGTGGCTGCGCAGGTACAGGTACTCGATCGACAACTCGTCGCCGAGCATCACCGCAAGGTCCATCGGCACGTTGGTCACGCCATGGCCGATGGATTTGCCGAAGGTCAGCTCGGTGTCGGTTTCTTCCTGCAAGCGCTCGTCGATCGGGAAGTTCTCGAATACCACGATGCTGTCGAACAGCGCATGACCACCGAGATTCGACCAGCGCTGCACATCGGCCAGCGGTGCCTGGGAGTAATCGCGAATGTCGAGGTTGTAGGCCTGCACTTCACCCAGCCAGTCGGCCAGACGCTGATCGGCCTGCGGGGTCTGAATGATCGGCAGGGTGTTGATGAACAGGCCGAGCATGTTGCCGACGTTCGGCAGACTTTCCGGACGCCCTGATACGGTGGCGCCAAAGGTCACCGTCTGCTGGCCGGTGTAGCGTTGCAACAGCAGCAGCCACGCGCCCTGGATCAGTGTGTTGGGGGTGATGCGCAGGTCGCGGCAGAACTCCAGCAGGCGTGAGGTTTGCGCTTTGTCCCAGTTCGAATAGATAGCATCGTGACCGGTAACGTCGGCGCTGTGACGCGGGTGCATCGCCTGACTCAGCGCGGTCGGTTCGTTGACCACCGCCAGACGCGCCTTCCAGAACAGCTCCTGGGCATCCTGATCCTGCGCCTGCAACCAGGCAATGAAGTCGCGATAGCGGCCGTTTTCGCCAGTCACCTCGCCCGTGGAGTAGTACTGCAAGACCTCGCCGAACAGCCGCGAACTGCTCCAGCCGTCCATCAAAATGTGGTGGCTGGTCCAGATCATCTGGTACTGCTCGTCGCCCAGCTGCAGCAGGGTCACCCGCTGCAAACGCGCTTCGGCCAAGTCGAAGCCCAGCGCGCGATCAGCGCTGGCGAACTCGGCAATCGCCGCCTCGCTGCAGTCCTGCTCGCGCCAATCGAGCACCTGCATCTGCAGCGGCGCCTGGCGATGGACGACCTGCAACGGCTTGGCCAGCCCATCCTGCCAATGGAAACTGGTGCGCAGGATCGCCTGACGCACAACGATGAATTCCCAGGCCCGGCGGAAACGCTCAACGTCGAGGCCCTTGATCGGCAGGCTGACCTGTTGCACGTAAAGGCTGCTGCCGTTATCCGACAGGGTGTGGAAGAGCATGCCTTCCTGCATCGGCGACAGCGGATAGACGTCTTCGATCAGCTCCGCCGGCACCGGCAAGGCATCGAGCTGCGCCTGATCCAGTTGCGCCAACGGGTAGTTGGCAGCGCTGGCGGATTGCGCGTCTGCCAGCGAAACCACTGCGGCCAGTTTCTGCACCGTCTGCTGCTGGAACAGGTCTTTGGGCGTGAAGCAAATGCCCTGCTGCCGCGCGCGGCTGACCAGTTGAATCGAGATGATCGAATCGCCGCCGAGGGCGAAGAAATTGTCGGTCACGCCGACCCGCTCGATCTTCAGAATGTCCTGCCAGACCTCGGCGAGTTGCTGCTCCAGCGGCGTCGACGGCGCGACGTAATCGCGTTGTGCCTGGCTGGCATCCGGTGCCGGCAAGGCCTTGCGATCGAGTTTGCCGTTGGGTGTCAGGGGTAATTGTTCGAGGAACAGCCACTGCGCCGGCACCATGTAGTCCGGCAGATGCGCCTTGAGCGCGGCTTGCAACTCAGCACTCAGCGCGTCCAGTTGCGCGGGGCTTTGATCGGCCTCGGCCGGTACCACATAAGCCACCAGTTGCTGGCCGCCAACGCCGTCCACCGCCAGCACCACGCCTTCGCGCACGCTGGCCTGGGCCAGCAGACGCGCTTCGATTTCGCCCAGTTCAATACGGAAGCCACGCACCTTGACCTGATGGTCGATGCGGCCGACGTATTCGATACGGCCGTCATCCAGAAAACGTGTCAGGTCGCCGGTGCGGTACATGCGCTCGCCGTTGCTCGCCAACGGGTTGGGCACGAAACGTTCGGCGGTCAGGCCCGGGCGCAACAGATAGCCACGGGTGATGCCGTCACCGGCCAGATACAGCTCCGCTGCGATGCCGAGCGGTGCTGCCTGCAATTGCCCGTCGAGCAGGTACGCGGTGGTGTTGCGCAGTGGCCGGCCGATATTGGCCTGGCCGCCGAGTTCGCGACGGGTCCAGGTCGAATACGTGGTGTCTTCGGAAGGCCCGTACAGGTCGTAAACGTGGGCGACCGAAGTCTCGCGGTACAAGGTGTCGACCAGCGCCTGCTTGAGCGGCTCGCCGGCCAGATTGATGATGCGCACGCCCGGCGGGATCTGGCCGATGCGTTGTAGCGCGGCAATCGCCGACGGCACGGTGTTGATCAGGCGCACCTGATCACGCTCGGGCAAGTCCGGCAGCTCCAGGGCATTGCGCGCCATGACCATGGATCCGCCGCGCGCCAGGGTGACGAAAATCTCCCACACCGACAGGTCGAAGCACACCGACGTCGAGGCCAGCACGCCTTGCAGATCGTCCTCGCTGTAGACCTCGGCGGACCAGTGAATCAGCGCCTGCACGTTGCGATGGGCGATGGCCACGCCTTTCGGTTTGCCGGTGGAACCGGAGGTGTAGATCACGTAGGCCAGATTGGCCGAGTCGGCGCGCGCCGGCAGGTTGTCCGGCGCTTGCGATGCAAACGCCTCGCCGCCGGCCTCGACCAGCACCACCTGCGCTTCGCTGGACGGAAGTTGCGCGAGCAACGCTTGCTGGGTCAGCAGGACTTTCGCCTGGCTGTCATCGAGCATGTAGGCCACGCGGTCGGCCGGGTAGTCCGGGTCCAGCGGCACGTAGGTGCCGCCGGCCTTGAGCACCGCCATCAGGGCGATCACCAGTTCCGCCGAACGCGGCAGCGCCACGCCGACGCGCACTTCGGCGGTGACACCCAGCGTCACCAGATGCCGGGCCAACTGGTTTGCGCGGCGGTTCAGTTCGCCGTAGCTCAGGGCCACGCCGGCATGACTCAACGCCAGTGCCTGCGGATGCGCTGCGACCCGTGCTTCAAAGCTCTGCGAGATCAACCGCTCGGCCGGATAAGCCGCTTGATTGTCGTTCCACTGCGCCAGCGTCTGCCGTTCGGCCAGCGGCAGCAGACCGATCTCGCCGAGTGCCCGCTGCGGCGCTGCGATAAATTGCTCGAGCACTTCACGCAAATGCGCCGCCAGACCAAGCACGCTGCGCTCGGCAAAGTGCTCGGTGAGGTAATTGAAATCGAGGTTGAGCACTTCGCTGGCGCCGGCAATCAGGGTCAGGCCGTAGTTGGTCTGCTCGCGATGCTCCAGACCGGAAAAACGCAGCCCGCCCGGATTGGCCTCCAGCGCTTCGGACACCGGGTAGTTCTCGAACACCAGCAAAGTGTCGAACAGCGCTTCGCCACTCAATGCGGCCAGACGCTGAATGTCCTGCAACGGCGTCTGCTCGTAATCGCGCAACAGCAGGTTCTTGTCCTGCACGCTGCGCACCCAATCGCCGACGCTGAGGCTGGCCTGCGGGCTGGCGATCACCGGCAGAGTGTTGATGAACAGCCCCAGCTGTTCTTCGATGCCCGGCAAATCCACCGGACGCCCGGATACCGTAGCGCCAAACGCCACCGTGGCCTGCCCGGTGTAGCGCTGCAACACCAGCAGCCACGCGGCCTGCACCAGGCTGTTGAGGGTCACCTGTTGCTGACGGGAGAAGGCGTTCAGACGCTGGGTCAACGCTTCGTCGAAATGCAGACGATGCATCTGTTTGCCCGGCCCCGGCACGGTTCGTCCGTGGCAGGCCGAGGCCAGTCGGGTCGGCTCGTCGAGTTCGGCCAGTTGCCCGCGCCAGAATTCCTGCGCCCCAGCCTTGTCCTGGCCCTGCAGCCAGACCAGAAAATCGCGATAGCGGCCCTGTGCGCTCGGCACCGGCTGGCCGGCGTAATCCTGCAGCACTTCGCCGAACATCCGCGAGTTGCTCCAGCCATCCATGAGGATGTGGTGGCAGGTAAAAATCAGGCGATGGCGATCGTCGGCAGTGCGCAGCAGGCACAGACGCAACAGCGGCGGATTCTGCAGATCGAAGCCGCGTTCGCGGTCGGCCTGCGCCCGCGCCTCAAGCTCCGTCGGCAGATCAGCGGCATCGCGCACATCGATTTCCGGCATTTCCAGGGTCAGTTGGCGATTGATCACCTGCAACGGCGCGTCGAGGCCATCGCGGCCCCAGATGAAACCGGCGCGCAGCACTTCATGGCGGTCGACCACGCGCTGCCAGGCTTGCTGAAACCGCGCGACGTCGAGGCCGTCGATGTCCAGCAGCATCTGATAGACGTAGGCGCTGGCGTCGGCGTCGTACAGGCTGTGGAACAGAATGCCCTGCTGCATCGGCGCCAGCGGATAAATGTCCTCGATGCGCTGGGCGGCAATCGGCAGGCTGTCCAGATGCGCCTGGGACAAACCGGCCAGCGGCACGTCGGACGGCGTGAGGCCGCCCGCATGGCTAAGGCAGTGGTCGATCAATTCGCTCAGTGCCACTTCGTAGGCGCGGGCCAGCGCGGCGATGATCGCCTCCTCGAAGACGTCGCTGCTGTAGGTCCAGGTCAGGCTCAACTGGCCCTGATAAACCCGGCCATCGATAGTCAGCCAATTGGCCATCGGCGCGTTTGCGTCCTGACCGGCGCCCTTGTCTTCGGTGGCCGGCCGCCACAAGGCGTCTTCGTCGAAGTTGTTATCGAACTGGCCGAGGTAGTTGAACGTCACCTGCGGTTGCGCCAGTTCATGCAACGCCGCTTGTGCGTCGGCGGTGCCGAGATAACGCAGCAAGCCATAGCCGATGCCCTTGTTGGGGATCGCGCGCAGTTGCTCCTTGATGCCTTTGATCGAGCTTTCCAGGCTGGCGTTTGGTGCCAGGCGCACCGGGAACATGCTGGTGAACCAGCCCACAGTGCGGCTCAGGTCGATGTCATCGAACAGGTCTTCGCGGCCATGGCCTTCGAGCTGCACCAACGCGCTGTCGCTATCGGTCCACTCGCAGAGCACCCGCGCCAGTGCGGTCAGCAGCAGGTCGTTGACTTGAGTGCGGTATGCCGCCGGGGCCTGTTGCAGCAGCTGGCGAGTGCGTTCGGCGTCCAGCCGCGTGTCGACGCTGCGTTCGAAGCGGTTGTTCAATTGGCCCTGCGGATTATCCAACGGCAAACCGAGCGGCGCGTCGCGCAACTGCTCGCGCCAGTAGCTCAGTTCACTGTCCAGCGCCGCGCTGCGCGCATGCTCTTGCAGGCGCAAGCCCCAGTCCTTGAACGCGCTGGTCTTGGCCGGCAGATGCACGCGCTGTCCGCTGCTGATCTGCTGATAGGCGCTTTGCAGGTCTTCGAGCAGGATTCGCCACGACACGCCATCGACCACCAAGTGATGAATCACCAGCAGCAGACGCTGACTGGCGTCCGGCAAATCGATCAGCGCCGCGCGGATCAGCGGGCCGTTGTGCAGGTCGAGGCTGCGTTGCAGGTCCAGGCACAGCGCTGGCAATGCCGCGCTGTCGTCCAGCGTGAAAGTGCGCAATAACGCTTGTGGTTGATCCTCCGCGCCGTGGCTTTGCTGCCAGCCCTGCTCGGTTTGGCGATAGCGCAGACGCAAGGTGTCATGCTGTTTTTGCACCTGCGCCAGGGCCTGTTGCAGGGCTGCGGCTTGCAGGGTTTTCGCCGGGGTCAGCAGGATCGACTGGTTCCAGTGATGCCGCGCCGGGATGTCGCTGTGGAAGAAATACTGCTGGATCGGCGTCAGCGGCGCATCGCCAAGCACCTCGCCCTGCTCCGTCTGCACGGCGTCGCTCTGTTGCGCGACGGTGGCCAGACGCTGCACGGTCTGGTGCTGGAAAATATCCTTGGGCGTGAAGCGAATGCCAGCCTGCCGAGCGCGGCTGACCACTTGAATCGAAATGATCGAATCGCCGCCCAGCTCGAAGAAATTATCGTGAAGCCCGACCCGTTCGACCTTGAGCACGTCCTGCCAGATCTCCGCCAGACGCTGTTCCAGTTCACTGCGCGGCGCCGCGTAGGCCTCTTGCACATGCGCAACGTCCGGCTGCGGCAGTTGCTTGCGATCGAGCTTGCCGTTGGCGGTCAGCGGCAGCCGGTCGAGGAACGCCCAACTGACCGGAACCATGTAATCCGGCAGGGTGTCGCGCAGGTGCGCCTTGATCGAATCGCGCAGGGCGCCCTGCTCGTCCGCGTTCACTACCTCGACGGGCACGACCCAGGTTGCCAGTTGCTGACCGCTGAGGCCGTCCACCGCCAGCACCACCGCTTCGCGCACCTGTGGATGCTTGAGCAGTTGCGCTTCGATTTCGCCGAGCTCGATGCGGAAACCACGGATCTTCACTTGGTGGTCGATACGGCCGATGTACTCGATCACCCCGTCGCCGCGCAGCCGAGCGAGGTCGCCGGTACGGTACAGACGCTGGCCGGCCTTGCGGTTGAACGGGTCGGGCACGAAGCGGGTAGCGCTCATGCCAGCCTGCTTCAGATAACCACGAGCGAGACCGGCGCCAGCGATGTACAACTCACCGATGCAGCCTTGCGGCACCAGGTTCAGCGAGCTGTCGAGCAAGTACCACGACAGGTCGACAATCGGCGCGCCGATCGGGCTGCTGTGAGTGCTGTGCAGATCGGCCAGCGACAATGGCCGGTAGGTCACGTGCACGGTGGTTTCGGTGATGCCGTACATGTTGATCAGCGTCGGCGCGCGGTCGCCAAAACGCTCGAACCACGGACGCAGATTCTGTACTTCCAAAGCCTCGCCGCCGAACACCACGTAACGCAGGGCATTACTGCGGCTCGACTCGCAGGCGACCTGCATCAACGGCTTGAACGCCGACGGTGTCTGGTTCAGCACCGTGACATTTTCATCGCACAGCAGCGTGTAGAAATCTTCCGGCGAACGGCTGACATCGTGCGGCACCACCACCAATTTGCCGCCGTACAGCAGCGCGCCGAAAATCTCCCACACCGAAAAGTCGAACGCGTAGGAATGGAACAGCGTCCAGCTGTCCTGCGCGCCGAAATCGAACCAGTGCGCGGTGGCGCTGAACAGGCGCATCACGTTGCCGTGCGGCAGCAAGGCGCCCTTGGGTTTGCCGGTGGAACCGGAGGTGTAGATGACGTAGGCCAGATTGTCCGGCGTGGTCAGGCATGGCGGGTTGCTTGCGATGCCGTGCTCCGGCGTTTGATCCAGATCGAGGCAGACCAGCCCCGGCGGAATCGGCAATTTCCCGAGCAAATGCCCCTGGGTCAACAGCAAGTGAATGCCGCTGTCGCCGATCATGTAGCTCAAACGGTCATCCGGGTAGCTCGGGTCCAGCGGCACATAGGCGCCGCCGGCTTTCAGCACCGCGAGAATGGCGACAATCATCTCCAGCGAACGCTCCACCGCCACGCCGACGCGCACATCCGGGCCGACGCCCTCCTCGAGCAGCGTATGCGCCCACTGGTTGGCGCGGTGATTGAGCTCGGCGTAGGTCAGGCGTTGCCCGGCACAGCTCACCGCCACCGCATCGGCATGCCGCTCGGCCTGGAGCTCGATGGCTTGCTGGATGCACTGGGTCAGCGGTTGTTCAATCAGCGACGGATTCCATTGCGCCAACAGCTGTTGCTGCTGGCCGGCGTCGAGCATTGGCAACTGGCCAATACACTGGCTCGGCTCGGCGACGATCGCTTGCAACAGCGCGGTCCAGTGTTGCGCCAGGCGCTCGATGGTCGCTGCGTCGAACAGGTCGGTGGCGTACTTGAGTACCGCTTCGATGCCGTGCGCCTGTTCGGTAGTGTTGAGGGTCAGGTCGAATTGCGCGGTCTGGCTCTGCCATTCCAGCGGTTCGATGTTCAGGCCGTTAAGGCGCGTCGCAACGCTCGCACGGCGCTCGGCCTGGTGGTTGAACATCACCTGGAACAGCGGACTGTGGCTGAGGCTGCGGCCCGGCTCCAGCGCTTCGACCAGTTGCTCGAAGGGCAAGTCCTGATGCGCCTGCGCCTCCTGGGCGGTCTGTTTGACCTGACGCAGCAGTTCGACAAACGGCAGCTCTGCGTCGATGTCCGCCTTGAGCACCTGGGTGTTGACGAAGAAGCCGATCAGGCGCTCGATTTCTACCCGGCCACGGTTGGCCACCGGCACGCCGACACGGATGTCGCTTTGCCCGCTGTAGCGATGCAGCAAGGCCTGAAACGAAGCCAGCAGCAACACGAACAGGGTGACGTTTTCCTGCCGGGCAAACGCTTTGAGGGCATGGCTCAGCGCCGGGTCGAGAATCAGGTTGTGGCTGGCGCCGGCGAAGCTCTGCTCCACCGCGCGCGGGCGATCCAGCGGCAGTTCCAGCACCGGTTGCTCGCCGCCGAGCTTGGCCTGCCAGTAGGCCAGTTGTCGCTCCTGCTCACCGGCCTCCATCCACTGGCGCTGCCACAAGGCGTAATCGGCGTATTGAATCGGCAGGGCCGGCAGACCGGCGTCGTGACCGAGGTTGAAACCGGCATAGAGCTGCACCAGTTCCTCGATCATCACTTGCAGCGACCAGCCATCGGAAACGATGTGGTGCAGGGTCAGCACCAGCACATGGTCATCGGGGTTGACCTGCAGCAGCGCGGCACGCAGCAACGGCCCGTGCTGCAGGTCGAAAGTCTTCTGGCTCTGGGTCTGGACGAAAGCCTCGATCGAGTGCTCCGGGTCATTCGCCAGATCAGCGCTCAGGTTGTGAATATCGAGGGTAAAAGGTCCTGCGGGCAGGACCACTTGCAAGGGTTGCGCGCTGTCTTGAGAGAACACCGTGCGCAAGGTTTCGTGGCGTTCGATCAGCGCCGCAATGCTGCGTTCCAGTGCCGGCACATCCAGCGGCCCCTGCAAGCGCAGGGCCGTCGGAATGTTGTAGGCCGCGCTGTGCGGTGCCCACTGCCAGAGGAACCACTGGCGCTGCTGAGCGTAGGACAGCAGCAACGGCTCTTCAGCCGTGCGCTTGAAAACCGGGGCAATGTCAAAGAGGTTGACGCCTTTCTGCTTGAGCAGAACCGCCAGAGCCTTTCTTTGCTTAGCCGAAAGTTGTCCTACCGACTCGATTAACTCTTGCACGCGTTTTTCCCTCTCAAGAAATCAGTTTTTCCAGATCATCGAGGGATAGACGTTTGAGGGCCTCCAGTGATTTAGCCAATTCATCCTGAACGGGCGACATTTCGACGCGCAGGGCTTCGATCCGCGCGCAGAAATCCTTGAGCGTGTCGGTCTCGAACAGCGCCTTGAGCGGCACCTTGTCGCCCAGACGTTCCTGCACCCGGGTCACCACCAGCGTCGCCAGTAACGAATGGCCGCCGAGCTGGAAGAAGTTGTCCGCCAGCCCGACCCGCTCGACTTCCAGCACCTCCTGCCAGATCGTCGCGACCTCCCATTGCAGATCGCTTTGCGGTGCATGGTATTGCTCCTGCGTCGGGCTCTCGCCCAACGCCATCAGCGCCTTGCGATCCAGCTTGCCGTTGGGCGTCAGCGGGACCGCATCGATCAGGTGCAGATGCCCCGGCACCATGTGCGCCGGCAAGCGACTGGCCAAGGCATTGCGTACCCGCTCGGCCAGCGTCGACCGCTCGCTGTCCGGCGCGGCGACGAGGTAGGCATGCAGGTGTTTGCCAGCGGCGCCGTCCTGCGCCAGTACCACCGCTTCGCCGATATCGTCGAGTTCCAGCAGACGCGCTTCGATCTCGCTGAGCTCGATGCGGAAGCCGCGAATCTTCACCTGATGGTCGGCGCGACCGATGTACTCGATGTTGCCATCGTCGCCCTGGCGCACCAGATCGCCGGTGCGGTACAGGCGCTCGCCGTTGCTCGCGTAAGGATTCGGCACAAAGCGTTCGGCGGTCAGCGCGGCACGGCGCAGATAGCCGCGCGTCACCCCGGCACCCGCCAGATACAGCTCGGCCGCCACGCCCTCGGGCGGCACCTGCAACTGACTGTCGAGCAGGTACGCCACGGTGTTGTCCAGTGGCCGGCCAATATTCGCCCGGCCCTTTGGCGTGCGCAGGGTGAAGGTCGAATAAGTGGTGTCCTCCGACGGCCCGTAAAGATCGTAGACCTGCTGCACCTGAGTGCTGGCGTAGAGGCTGTCGACCAGACCCTGCTTGAGCGGTTCGCCGGCCAGATTGATGGTGCCGACCGAAGCCGGAATCTGTCCCGACCGTTGCAACGCGGCAATCGCCGACGGCACGCTGTTGATCAGCGTGACCTGATCGCGCGCCGGCAAATCCGCCAGCGCCAGGGCGTTGTCGGCCAGCACCAGGCAGCCACCGCAGGCCAGCGTGACGAAGATTTCCCACACCGAAAGATCGAAGCAGATCGAGGTCGAAGCGAGCACACCGCGCAATTGTTCTTCGCGATAGACACCCGCAGACCATTGAATCAGCGCCGACAGATTGCCGTGGCTGATGGCTACGCCTTTCGGTTTGCCGGTGGAGCCGGAGGTGTAGATCACGTACGCCAGATTTTCAGCCGCGAGGTTAACCAGCGGCGCAGTGGCCGGGCATTCGCTGGCGACGTTCTCGTCCACCAGCAGCACCTGCGCACTCAAGGTTTCGGGCAGCATCGCCAAGGCCGCTGGCTCAGTGAGCAGCACCGCCGCGCGGCTGTCGTCGAGCATGTGCAGCAAGCGTTCCTGCGGGTAATCCGGATCGAGCGGCACGTAGGCGCCACCGGCCTTGAGGATCGCCAGCAAGCCGACCAGCATGTCCGGCGTGCGGCGCATGCACACGCCGACGCGCACTTCCGGCCCGACGCCCATGCCTTGCAGCTTGTGCGCCAGACGATTGGCTCGGGCATCGAGGTTTTGGTAAGCGATGGATTGCTCAGCGAACAGCACCGCGTTCGCCTGCGGTTGACGTTGCACTTGCGCGGCAATGTACGCCAGCACCGTGCGTTGATCCGGCGCGGTCGCGGGTGCCTTGCCCCACTCGATCGCTTGTTGCCGTTGTGGCTCGGCGAGCAGTTGCAGCGCCCCCAGCGGCTGCGTGGCGTCGGCGAGGAACTGCTCGAGCAGGCCTTGCAACTGCGCACTCAACGCATTGATCGCTTGAGCGTCGAAACTGGCCTGATCGTAACTCACGCCCAGACTCAGCTCGCGGCCGGTGACCGCCACCAGCGTCAGCGGATAGTTGGTCTGCTCCTGCCGGCGGATTGCCGAGAACTTCAGGCCCGTCTCTGGGCCCTGCGCCAGTGCTTCAGCCATCGGATAGTTTTCGAACACCAGAATACTGTCGAACAACGCCCCGGCACCCGCCCCGGCCCAGCGCTGAATGTCATACAGCGGCGTGTGTTCGTGCTCGCGCAAGGCCAGGTTGAGGTCCTGCACCTGTTGCAGCCATTGGCTGACGCCGATCTCCGGCGATGGCGCCGCCACCACCGGCAAGGTGTTGATGAACAGGCCAATCTGCTGCTCGACACCCGGCAAATCGGTTGGCCGTCCGGCGACCGTCGCGCCGAACGCCACGTGATCCTGGCCCGTATAACGCTGCAACAGCAGCAGCCACGCCGCTTGCACCAGCGTGTTGAGGGTGACTTTCTGCTCGCGGGCGAAGCGGTTCAGTTCGGCGGTCAGCGGTTCGCTGAACACATGCTCGTGATCGGCATAGCCCCTGGCGGCGTGCCTGACCGGCATGGCACTGGCCAGTCGCGTCGGCTGTTCAAGGTCCGCCAGCGCCGTGCTCCAGAACTGCCGACTGGCTTGCTGATCACGCTGGCCGAGCCATTCGACGTAATCGCGATAACGCCCCTGCCCTGCGCTCGGCGTGATGCCGGCGTAACGTTGCAGCACTTCGCCGAACAACTGCGAAGTGCTCCAGCCGTCCATGAGGATGTGATGACAGGTGTAGATCAGGTGATGAGTGTGCTCAGCGGTGCGCACCAACGTCACGCGCAACAGCGGTGCGTCGAGCAGATCGAAGCCGTTGTGCAGGTCTTCAGTGGCCAGATGATCAAGTGCTGAATCAAGGCCAGCGCGACCGCGCCAGTCCTGCACTTGCCACGGCATCTGCACGCGGCTGCGCACCACTTGCACCGGCGCGGCGGCATCCTGCGGCCAGACGAACGCCGTGCGCAAAATGTCGTGGGCATCGAGGGTCTGCTGCCAGGCCTGGCGGAAGCGCTCGGCGTCGAGCTGCTCGACGTCGACGCGCAGCTGATTGGTGTAGGCCGGGCTGTCCGGCTCGTTGCGGCTGTGGAACAGAATGCCTTGCTGCATCGGCGACAGCGGGTACAGATCGACGATGTCACGCGGCGCCATCGGCAGCGCCGACAGCTGCGCCTGGGTCAGGTTGGCGAGTTTGAAGTCCGAGGGTGTCACGCCACCGGCCGCGCTGTCGCAGCAATGTTCGATCAGGCGTTGCAGTTCGCGGCGATAGGCCTCGGCCAACACCCCGATGGTCTCGGCGCGGTACATGCCGGTGCCGAAGGTCCAGGTCAGTTCCAGCTCACCACCGAGGACCTGACCGTCAACACTCAGCCAATTGCCCAGCGGCGCTTGCCCATCCTGATTGGCGCCGGTGCTGTCAGCGCTTGGCAGGAACAACGCGCCCTGCTCGGCGCTGAACGCGCCGTCGAACTGACCGAGGTAATTGAAGGTCACCCGTGGTTGCGCCAGCGTCTGCAACTCGGCTGCACGCGTGAGGTAACGCAGCACGCCATAACCGATGCCTTTGCCCGGCACCGCGCGCAGTTGTTCCTTGACCGCACACAGCGATGCAGCGGGATTGGCCTGCGGGGTCAGGCGCACCGGGAACAAGCTGCTGAACCAGCCGACCGTGCGGCTCAGGTCGATGTCGTCGAACAGGTCTTCACGACCATGGCCTTCGAGCTGGATCAACACCGACGGCTGCTCGCTCCAGTCACACAGCACCCGCGCCAATGCGGTCAGCAACAGGTCGTTGATTTGCGTGCGGTAAGCCGCCGGGGCGACTTTCAGCAGCTTGTCGGTCAGTGCCGGACTCAGGCGCGTACTGACGCGAGCGGCCTGGGCGCGGGTCTGGCTGTCCACGGCGAAATCTTGTGGCAGTGCCGCGTCTTCAGCCGCCAGGGTCTGGCGCCAATAATCGCGTTCGCCGGCCAGCGCTTCACTCTGCGCATAACGATGCAACTGCTCGGCCCAGTTGTGCAGCGAACTGCTCTGGCTTGGCAACATCGGCGCCGTCCCCGCCGCCAATGCCTGGTAAGCCTGCTGCAAGTCCTCCAGCAGAATACGCCACGACACGCCGTCGACCACCAAGTGATGGATGACCAGCAACAAGCGCTGCTCGGCATTCGGCAGAGTGACCAGCACCGCGCGCAGCAACTGCCCGCGCTGCAGATCGAGGCTGCGCTGCGCTGCGTCGGCCACGGCCGGCAAGGCATCGAGACTGTCCAGTTCGCGCAGCCAAAGCAGTTCGGCATCGCGCTGAGTCTGCGGCAACGCCTGCCAGCTATCGCCCGACTGCACAAAGCTCAAGGCCAGCGCTTCGTGCTGCTCGACCAGCGCCGCCAGCGCCTCACGCAAATGTACGACGTCCAACGCCAGGGTCGGTTGCAGCATCACCGCCTGGTTCCAGTGCTGGCGCTGGGCAATCGGCGTATCGAAGAAGCGCACCTGGATTGGCAGCAACGGCAACGGCCCGCGAGCCACTGGTGCGGCGACGGCAGCCGGTTTGGCTTCGATCAGTTTGGCCACAGCAGCCAGTTGGCCGATGGTCTGTTTTTCGAACAACTGCTTGGGGCTGAGCTTGATGCCCTGGCGCTTGGCCCGGGCGATGATCTGCAAGCTGAGGATCGAGTCGCCGCCCAGTTCAAAGAAGTTATCGCTGCTGCCGACTCTCTCGAGCTTGAGCACCTCAGCCCAGATCGCGGCCAGTTTCTCCTCGATCTCACCGACCGGCGCGACGAACTGCTGGCTGACCACGCCGGGCACTGGCAAGGCACGCTTGTCGAGCTTGCCGTTGGCAGTCAGGGGCAGCTTTTCCAGCAACAGCAACTGCGCCGGCACCATGTAATCCGGCAGCCGCGCCTGCAACTGCTCGCGCAGTGCCTGCGCCTGCACCTTCGCGCCCACTGCCGGCACGCACCATGCCAGGAGTTGCAGGCGCGCCGGGTCGTCATCCAGTGGCAGCGCGAGCACGGCGGCTTCGCTGACGCCGTCGAGACTGAGCAACACCCGCGCGACTTCCGCAGGCTCGACACGGTAGCCGCGCACTTTGACCTGATCGTCGGCACGACCGATGAACTCCAGCGCCTGCTCGCGATTGCGCCGGACCCGGTCGCCACTGCGGTACACCCGCGCGCCGGGGTTCCCAAACGGATCAGGCAGGAAACGCTCAGCGGTGAGCCCCGGCTGATTCAGGTAGCCCAGGGCAACGCTGTCGCCGCCGATGTACAACTCACCGGCAACCTGATCAGCTACCGGGTTGAGCACATCGTCGAGCACATAGACATGGGCTCCGACCAGCGCTGTGCCGATCGGAACACTGCGTGCTAGCGCGGCAAGCACTTCGACCTCGTGGGTGAGCACGCCCACGGTGGTTTCGCTCGGGCCATAGTGGTTGATCAGACGACAGCCCGGTTTCAGTTGCTGCACACGCTCGACCAGCGCCGGCGAACAGGCTTCGCCGCCGACGATCAGTGCGTGTTCCGGCAGCACATCGGCAGGCTTGGCCGCCTGCAACAGTGCGGCGAGATGTCCGGGGACGATTTTCAGCACGCCGACGCGATGGCGGGCCATGTATTCGGCAAAGCGATCCGGGTCGAAACCGAGTTCTTCCGGCAGCACATGCAGCAGTCGGCCCGAGCACAACGCACCGAACAGCACGGTGAAACCAAGGTCGGCGGCGATGGTCGAGACCAGCGCCATGCTCGCCTCCGGCGCCGGCGCCAGACGCTCGAGTATGCCGCGCACGTAACTGCCCAGCGCGCCGTGGCTGACCAGCACGCCCTTGGGTTGCCCGGTGGAACCGGAGGTGTGAATCACGTAGGCCGGCGACTGCGCATGCAGCGTCAGCTCAGGCGCGGACGTCGGCAGCGACTGCCATTGCCCCGGTGCAAACTCCAGACCCTGACAGCCCTCAGCCGCCAGTTCGCTGAGCCGTGCGTCGCCTTCAGCACCGATCAGCGCCCGCGCCTGCGCAGCACCGAGCATCTGTTGCAGGCGCGCGCTTGGCGCCTTGACGTCGAGCGGCATGTACACCGCGCCAGCCTTGAGAATCGCCAATACGCAAGTCAGCCAGTCCAGCGAACGTTCCAGCAGCACCGCCACCGGGTCGCCGACATCGACGCCCTGCGCACGCAAATAATGGGCGAGACGATTGGCCTCCTCATCCAGCGCCTGGAACGTCATTGTCTTCTGCAAATCACGAGCCGCCAGCGCCTGCGGCTGCCGAGCCACTTCACGCGCCCAGTGCTGCAACACCGTCAACGCCGGTTCGCGTTGGCTGGCAAGCGCAGCAGGCCGTGGTGTGGCAACCGTGTGCAATGGCGCCTGCGGCGAGTCGAGCAACTGGGTAAACAGATCCAGCAACATCGGCACAAAACCGGCGACCGTTTCCGCCCGATAGAGATCGCTGGCGTAGGTCATCTGGCCGTGGATCAGCGCGCCGTCGTCGGTGATATCCAAGGCCAGATCGAAGTGCGTGCCGTCCTTGGCCAGCGGGTATTCGCCGACAGTCAGGCCGGGCAAGGCCATCGAGCGTTGTTTCTGCATGCCGACGTTCTGGTTGAACTTGGCCTGGAACAGCGGGTTGTGGCCCAGGGTGCGTTCGGCGACCAATTCGTCGACGAGTTGCTCGAACGGCAATTCCTGATGCGCCTGCGCGCCGAACGCCGCTTCACGCACCTGCGCGAGCAAATCGGCGAAACTGCCGCGCTCATCGACCTGGCAACGCAGCACCTGGGTGTTGACGAAGAAACCGATCAGTCCCTCGACTTCGGCGCGGCCACGGTTGGCATTCGGCACGCCGACACGAATGTCGCGCTCGCCGGCCAGACGCGAAAGGAACAGCGAGAACCCGGCCAGCACCAGCATGAACAGGCTGATGCCCTGGCTGCGCGCAAAAACGTTGAGCTGTTGCGACAGGTCGGTGCCGAAATCAAAGCTCAGGGTCTGTCCTGCAAAGCTTTGCGTCAGCGGTCGGGCAAAGTCCGGCGCCACTTCCAGCAGCGGATGTTCGTCGCCCAATTGCTGACGCCAGTAGTCGAGCTGGCGTTCACCCTCGCCGGCCTCCAGCCAGCGCCGCTGCCAGATCGCATAGTCGGCGTATTGCAACGGCAGCGCCGGCAATTGCGGCTCGCGCTGCAGGCTGAACGCCTGATAGCACTGGACGAATTCCTTGACCATGACGTCCATCGACCAGCCATCGGAGACGATGTGATGCATGCTCACCACCAGCACGAACTCATCGTCGGCCAAAGCAAACAGGCTGGCGCGCAACAGCGGGCCGTGGCGCAGATCGAACGGTTGCGCGGTGACGTCTTGCACGTGTTGCGCGAGCAGTTCTTCGCGCTCTTGCGCGGCGGTACCGGTCAGATCGACGCGTTCCAGCGCAATACTTTGCTGCTCGAGAATCAGCTGATGCGCTTGATCGCCGTCGGTGTGAAACACCGTGCGCAACACTTCATGGCGCGCCAGCAGATGGTCGAACGAGCGGCTCAGGGCCGACTCATCCAGCCGGCCTTTCAGACGCAAGCCAGCGGCCATATTGTATGCGGCGCTGTGCGGTTCCAGTTGCCAGAGAAACAGCAGGCGCTGCTGGGCGAATGAAAGGGGAATCTGCGCGCAGTCGTGGCGGCTGACCGGCAGCGGCAACAGGCTGAAATCCTTGCCCTCCTCGCGCAGCTTGGCGAGAAACAGCCGACGCTGTTCCAGCGGCAGGCCGACGAACCTTTTTGCAATACGTTCCGCCATCGTGCCGCTCATACTTCTTCTCCTTGCAAAGCATTCATGAACTGATCCAGGTCGGACCAGTCGTCGTCGCCGCTCGTCTCGGCCAGTTGCCCGAGCACCTCGGCGAGATCCGCCAGCAGCGGTTTTTCGAACAGGCTGCGCAGCGGCAGCACCACGCCCATCTGCTCCTTGACCCGGGCAATCACCTGCGCGGCCAGCAACGAATGGCCGCCCAGTTCAAAAAAGTGATCGTCCAGGCCCACACGCGGCACGTGCAGCACCTCGGCCCAGACCTGCGCCAGACACTGCTCGGCCGGCGATTGCGGAGCGCGGTAATCGCCCTGCAACTGCGCCGGATCCGGCGTCGGCAAGGCCTTGCGGTCGAGCTTGCCGCTCGGCGTGAGCGGCAGGTCCGCCAGCAACAGCAGATGCCCCGGCACCATGTAATCCGGCAGGCTGGCTTGCAGCGCCGCGCGGGTCTGCTGACGGAACGCCGTTTGCGTTGCCGCGCTGGCAAGCACCGCAGGTTCTGTCACCACGTAGGCGACCAGTTGCGCACCGCCGGCGAATGGCACCGCCAGCACCACTGCCTCGCGAACGCGCGGACATTGCTGCAGGCGCGATTCGATCTCGCCCAGTTCGATGCGGAAGCCGCGAATCTTCACTTGATGATCGACCCGGCCGACATATTCCAGCGCGCCATCGCCGCGCAGCTGCGCACGGTCGCCGGTGCGGTACAGGCGCTGGCCATCGGCGAAAGGGTCGGCGATGAACCGCTCGGCGCTGAGGCTCGGCTGACGGTGATAACCGCGCGCCAGCCCCGGCCCACCGATGTACAACTCGCCCACCGCACCTTGGGGCAGCAGGTTCAGATCATCGTCGAGCACGTACAGACGCCGAGCTGCCAGTGCGTGGCCGATCGGCATGCCGCGCCACGACACGTCTTGGGCGGTCAGCGCGGTGCAGTCATGAATCGTCGAGACCACCGTGGCCTCGGTCGGGCCGTAGGTGTTGAGCAGGCGCACATGGCCGAGCCCGGCCTGTTGCCACAAGCGCAAACCGTCCACCGCCATGGCTTCGCCGCCGACGTGAATCTGCCGCAGCGCGCCGAAACTTGCCGGGGGTTTCGCCGCGTATTCCTGCACTAGCCAATACCAATAAGCCGCCGGCAGGTCGGCCAGAGTGATGCCCTGATCGTGGATGACCTGATGCAAAGTCGCGCTGTCCCACAACGGCGCGTCGCGCATGACCACGCTGGCGCCGTGGCACAGCGGTGGGAAAAACTGCTCGACGAAGCCATCAAAACTGCTGGTGGCGAATTGCAGAACCCGGTCGCCTTCGCGCAGATCGCTGTAGTCGATGGCGCGGGCGATGAACTCGCTGAGCGCGCCATGACTGACCGCCACGCCTTTCGGCCGCCCGGTGGAGCCAGAGGTGTAGATCACGTAAGCGAGGTTGTCAGCCTCGACCGTGACCGGCAGGTTGTCGCTCTGCTCGCTGTCGGGCAATTGCTCCAGACACAGGCACTCGATGCCATCCAGTGGCGGCAGCTTGGCGAGGCTTTGCTGATCACTGAGCAACAGTTGCAAACCACTGTCAGCGAGCACATGGCGCAAGCGTTCGGCCGGGGTTTGCGGATCCAGCGGTACATAGGCACCGCCAGCCTTGAGCACCGCCAGCAGCGCCACAGCCAGTTCCAGTGAACGTCCCAGCGCGACGCCGACCAGCACGTCCGGGCCGACACCCTGTGCGCGTAATTGATGGGCCAAGCGATTGCTGCGGCTGTTGAGTTCGTCGTAGCTGAATGCCGGTGCAGGCGCTGTGGCCAACAGCACCGCCGGCGCTTGCGCAGTCCGTGCGACTTGCGCTTCGAACAGGCTTTGCACGCTAGTGAAACGAGGCGCTGGCGCGGTGGCCTGGATCAACCCGTGGCGTTCGCTGTCGGCGAGCATCGCCACCTCGCCGATCAACTGCTGCGGGTCGCGGCACACCGACTGGAGAATGTTGCGCCAATGCCCGGCCAGCGCGGCGATGGTTGAGGCATCAAAAATATCCGTGGCGTAAGTGAAGGCAGCAAACAGTTGCTCGCCCTCCTCGCGGGTGTCGAGCATCAGGTCACTGGTGGCCGCGTGTTGCCGAGCGCTGCCGGCCAGTTGTTCTTCGCTCAGATAACCCACGCGCAAGCCTGAAGCGAGTTGCGCCTGGTGCAAATCGGTGACCAGCGGCTGGTGGTTGAACATCACTTGAAACAGCGGATTGTGGCTTTGGCTGCGCGCCGGTTGCAGGGCTTCGATCAAGGCGTCGAACGGCAGATCCTGATGGGCCTGAGCGCCCAGTGCAGCCTGGCGCAGGTTCTGCAGCAACTCGGTGAAGGGCGTTTGTGCGGTGACCACGCTGCGCAGAATCTGGGTGTTGACGAAGAAGCCGATCAGCCCTTCGGTTTCACTGCGGGTGCGGTTGGCGATCAGCCCGCCGACACGAATATCGGTCTGGCCGCTGTAGCGATGCAACAGGGTCTTGAACGCCGCCAGCAACACCACGAACAACGTCACGCCCTGACGCTGGGCAAGGTTTTTCAGCGCTTCGCGCAAGGCCGCGTCGATCACCGTTTCCAGGCGTGCGCCTTGATGGCTGGCTTGCGCCGGATAAGCGCGGTCGGTGGGCAATTCCAGCACGGGATGTTCGTCGCCCAGTTGCGTGCGCCAGTAGTCCAGTTGCCGCTCGCGCTCACCGGCCTCCAGCCAGCTGCGTTGCCACAGTGCGTAGTCGCGGTAATGCACGGTCAACGGCGCCAGCGTCGGTTCACGCCCGGCCACTAACGCGTCGTAAGTGCGCATGAATTCGTCGATCAGAATGTTCATCGACCAGCCGTCGGCGATGATGTGATGCAGGGTCAGCAGCAACACATGTTCCTGCGCGGCCAGGCGCAACAGCCGCAGACTCAGCAGTGGGCCGTTGTGCAGGTCGAAGGCTTGGGTCGCCTCGGCCATCATGTGCTGCTGCGCCAGCGACCAGCGCTGGGCTTGGGGCAACTCGCTCAAGTCAGTTACCGGCAGTTTCAGTGGCTGCGGTGCGGCCACACGCTGGAAGGCCCGCTCGCCGTCCTGGCCGAAGGTGGTGCGCAAACATTCGTGGCGCGCCGCCAAACGGCTGAAGGCTTGCTCCAATGCTTCGACTTGCAGATCGCCATCCAGACGCACAGCCATCGGCAGGTTGTAGGCTGCGCTGGTCGGCTCCAGTTGCCAGAGAAACCACATGCGCTGCTGCGCGTAAGACAGGCCGTCACGCTCGGCGATGCCGTCGCAGGCGGTCATGGGCAGTTGCGCAAAATCGATGCCCTCGCGGGCCATGCCGGCGAGGAACAGACGGCGTTTGTCCTGGGGCAATTCGATAAAGCGGCGGGCTAGTTTCTGTGCGTCTGCGGCATTCATGCGTGGAGTCCTTGCTGATCGGCGGCGTGACCTGGAGACCCGGTCGTATCAACAAGAACGAATGGCTCGCGCAATGATTTAGCGCGCCAGCGGCAATCACGGCCCGACGGTACAAAGGCCAGACAGACAAATGCCGAAGCCGGTACAGGCCCGGATTCGGCATTCGAGTTGAAGGGTTGCGAACAGGTCAGCGCACGTCCTGCGAATGCCCCTCGGCCATCGCCACGATGACTTTGCGCGGCCCTTCGAACGGTGAGCGCGCGTGAGCCGAAAGCATGTTGTCGAGCATCAGCACATCGCCCTCCTGCCAGGGGAAACTGATCGCACAGTCGTCGAGCACCGCCCGAATCTGCGCCAGCACTTCGTCTTCGATCGGCGAGCCGTCGCCGTAGTAGACATTACGTGGCAGGTCTTCTTCGTCGACGATGTCGAGCAAGCTTTCGCGCACGTCCGCTGGCAGGTTGGAGATGTGAAACAGGTGCGCCTGATTGAACCAGACGTGGTCGCCCGTGACCGGGTGCACCGCCACCGCCTGACAGGTCTGCCGCGTGCGCAGCTCACCGTCGTCCTTCCACTCGCAAACTATGCCGTGAGCCTTGCAGTAGGCCTCGACGACTTCGCGGTCTTCGGTGTTGAACACGTCTTCCCAGGCCACATCGAGGCCATTGCCGAAGTTGCGCACGTACATCAGGCCTTTGCTGACAAAACGCTCGCGGATCGCCACGGGGATGCGCCGGTAGACTTCGCGGCTGTCGGCAATCGGCGTCTCGCCGCCGGACCTGGCGGCGATCATGCTGTAGAACCAGATCTTCATCGGCCAGTCGCGGGAATAGGCCTGTTCGTTGTGCAGCGGAATGCTCTGGTGCGCCGGGTATTCGGTGGAGGTGTACACGCCTTGGGTGACGTTGGTACGCGGCGTCGAGCCGAACTCGTAATTGAGCAATGGATGGCCGAAACTCGCGGCAAACTGGCGAAACTGCTCGGCGCCGTCGAGGCGGAAACCGCGAAACAGCACGCCACCGTCGCGCAGCAGGTGCTCGTCGACCAAGGCCTTCAATTCATCGAATACCGCCAACAGATCGGTGTCGGCCTCGCCCGCCTCGACCAACAGCGGCAAACGTCCGCGCTGCGGCAGCAACGGCCGCACGGAAAATCCCAGAGCAACAGCCATGACTGGCCTCCTGAAAATGATAGATGAGGCGCGTCTCAGAACGCCGGTTGCGCGGCCTGCGCATGGCGCCGGTGATGCACTTCCAGATGCGTCTTGATCGTGCGAATGACCCGCGCCTCGTGCTCATGAATGAAGAAGTGCCCGCCGGTCATCATGTCCACCGAGAAACTGCCCAGGGTCTCCTTGCTCCAGCCGATCAGTTGTTCGGTGGTGGCGCGGTCTTCCTTGCCACCGAGCACGTGCACCGGGCAATTGAGCAAGGGCCGCTCGGCAGGCGTAAAGCGGCCGCACATCATGAAATCGGCGCGCAGCACCGGCAGGGTCAGGCTCATCAATTCCTCATTGGCGAGGATTTCTTCGCTGGTGCCCTGAAAGGTGCGCAACTGTTCGATGAGCTCTGCATCGCTGCGCGGTTCGGCAAAGCCGCGGTCGTAATCGCTGCGCATGGACGGCGCAGCGGTGCCGGAGGCGAACAGCGCCAGCGGCTCCGGCACACCCAACTCGCGAAAGGCATGGGCCAGTTCGCAGGCGAGCAACGCACCGAGGCTATGCCCGAACAACGCATACGGGCCTTGCAGCCCCGCTTTGTGCTCGCGCGCCAATTGTCGCGCCAGTGCACGCATGTCGGTCTGCAGCGGTTCATCGAACCGCGTGCCACGCCCCGGCAGTTCCACCGGTTGCAATTGCAGCCACGTCGGCAGTTGGCGCCGCCAGCGGCTGTAAACCATGGCGCTGGCGCCCGAGTAGGGCAGGCACAGCAATGTCAGCTTGGTCACCGCGCTTTCCTTGAAAAATGTGTCTGCAAGAAAGACGGATCACTGGCCGGACAAATTAGTCGCCCGGTCGCTAAATTCCCTCGCCAGCCGCTCGTTGCCTGTTCAGGAAAAAAACAACTATCGCGAGGGAATCACCGTGGACCTGCAGAGCATTCTGGGCAAGTTGTTCGCCAACGCCGGCGCGGTCGGCATCGAGGGGGTTTTCCAGTTCATTTTCAGCGCGCAGCAGGCGTACTGGTACGACATCAAGACCAGCCAGCGCACGGAAATCGGGCGCCATCCAAGCCCGGACGTGACCATCGAAGTCGCGGAAAAGGACTTTTTGGGGATCATGGCCGGCGTGGTCAATGTCGAGGAACTGTTCGCCAGCGGTCGCCTGAAGATTGGCGGCAACATGGGCCTGGCGACGATGTTGCCGCAGATCATCGACCACGCCCGCCAGGGTGGCGGCACGGTGGCAAAGGTCGACATGAACAAGCGCTACCCGACGCCGCCACGCTTCAGCGAAAAGCTCACTGCCGCGCTGCCTCGCCAGACCAGCGTCGAACGTCGTGCGCGCGCCGAGTTGAGCCGGCACGAATTCGAAACTCGTTATTTGCCCAGCGGCATTCCGTTGGTGATCAGTAATGCCCTGCACGACTGGCCATTGTTCAGCCTGAGCCGCGAGGAATCGCTGGTGCATTTCGCCGAACTGCAAGGCATCACCCGCCATGGCGATTACGTGAAGAAGACCTTTTCCACCGAACGTGATTTCCGCTCGACCTCGATGGCCGAGTTCATTGCCTCGCTGGACAGCCCGGCGGTCAAAGGCGCGGATGGCGAGCCGCCGGCGTACATGGGCAACAACATCCTGCCGGCGCAGTTGTTGCAGCAGATCCAGTACCCGCCCTACTTCGACACGTCGTTGTTCATTCCGCCACGTATCTGGATCGGCCCCAAGGGCACGCTGACGCCGTTGCACCGCGATGACACCGACAACCTCTTCGCCCAGGTTTGGGGCCAGAAGAAATTCACCCTCGCCGCGCCGCATCACCGCGAAGCGCTGGGCACTTGGTCGACAGCGCCCAAGGGAGGCCTGGATGGCTGCGATTTCAACCCGGACGCGCCGGACTATGAACGTTTCCCGGCAGCGCGGGAGGTGACGTTTTTGCGGGTGACGCTGGAGGCTGGGGATCTGCTGTTTTTGCCAGAGGGCTGGTTCCATCAGGTGGAGTCGGTGTCGACTTCGCTGTCAGTCAACTTCTGGGTCGACTCAGGACGCGGCTGGTAACACCGCAAAATAACTGTGGGAGCGACCCTGCTCGCGAATGCGTCGTATCAGGTATGAAGATATTTACTGACACACCGCCTTCGCGAGCAGGCTCGCTCCCACAGTGGAATTTCATTTCAAGTGACGGAAACTTTGGAACGCTGAAATCAGCACCACCGCCCCCGCCGCAATCGCCAGCCAGAAGCCGCTGCGCGCGCCAAACGCATCCACCAGCGCGCCGGAACCGGCGGCACCGATCGCCACGCCGATGCTCAGCCCGGTCACCAGCCAGGTCAGGCCTTCGGTGAGTTTTGCAGGTGGCACGATGCGTTCGATCAGCGCCATCGCCACAATCAGCGTCGGTGAAAAGAACAGCCCGGCGATAAATACCGCGATTGACAAGCCAAGGATGTTGCTCGCCAAAAGCAGCGGCAGCGTGGTCACCGCCGTCGCCACGCCGCCGTAGAGAAACAGGCGCGGCAACGGCAGTTTCGAACGCATCGCACCGAAGGCGATGCCGGCCAGGCATGAGCCGATCGCGTACACCGACAAAACAATACTCGCCGCTGCCGGCTGCCCCTGATGTTGAGCGAAAGCGACGCTGACCACATCGATGACTCCGACGATCACGCCCATCGCCAGCATCAACGCCAGCAGCCATTGCACGTCGGTCGAGCGAATGATCGAGCCCTGATCCTGCGACTCCTGCGCGTGCACCGGTGGTTCGGTGCTGCGCTGGGCGACAAACGCCGTCACGCCGATGGCCAGGGCCAACAGCGCCGCCAGCGGCCCGGCCTCGGGAAACACCGCGACCGACAGGCCCACCGACAGCGGCGGCCCGACGATAAAACACACTTCGTCGAGCACCGACTCCAGCGCATACGCCGTCTGCAATTGCGGCTGGCCACGATAGATCTCGGTCCAGCGCGCCCGCACCATCGCCGACATGCTCGGCATGCACCCGGCCAGCGCGGCGAAGACGAACAACGTCCAGTCCGGCGCCTGCACACGCGTGCACAGCAGCAACATCAATAACCCGCCGCCACCGGTCAGCGCTGCGATCGGCAGCACCCGCCCCTGCCCGTAACGGTCCACCAACCGCGATACCTGCGGCGCGCAAAACGCCGTGGCCAAGGCAAACGTCGCCGCCACCGCACCCGCCAGCGCATAACCGCCACTCAACTGCGCAAGCATGGTGATCAGGCCGATGCCGGTCATGGAAATCGGCATGCGCGCCAGCATCCCGGCCAGCACAAACGCACGGGCACCGGGGGCGGTGAACAATTCGCGGTAGGGGTTTGCCATCGATTGCAGCCTCATCAGGGGCGGCCAAGTTGCCATAGCCTTGAATGCCGTGGAAGCGCGCAATTGTTAGCGGTCTGTGAAGGCCACTGATCTTTCCAGCGCTGAACGACGATGACCACTGGTCGAAAACCCACGCTGACCTGTCAGACCTGACAGGTGTGGTCCCTTGCCTTTTGCGCTTTGATGAGGCCTTGGATCTTCATGTGTCACCGTGAACCCTGCAAACGCACTCAGGAGCCTCGCCATGGACGAATCGTCAATGTTCGTCTCACCCGAAGCGGACAAAGTGCCCTGGGCCGTCCCCGCCCTGTATGGCCTGGCGCCCTTTCGCGACAACGCCGCGCTGGCAGACGAGGTGGATGATCGGCTGATGCCGTGGATCGAGCAGGTGGGGATTTTCCCGGGTCGGCAAGACAAAGTCCGCGCCATGGGTTTCGGTCGCTTCGCCATGCTGTGTCATACCGACACCGATGAGCCCGATCGGCTGTTGCTCGCGGCGCAATGTTTCGCCGCATTGTTCGCCGTGGACGACTACTACTGCGACGATGAGCGAACGGGGTCCGAACCCAGAATGGTCGGGCCGCGCCTTTCCCTGGCGCTGGCGGCGCTGGAACCGGTTTACCTGAGCGCACGGTTCCGCCCGGGGCTTGAGCAGGCCTTGAACAGCGATCCGGTGCTGGTCGCGCTGCGTGCCTATCTGAGGCGGGTCGAGACTTTCGCGACCGCGGCGCAGGTTGCCCGCGTTCGCCATGAAATCATTGCCATGTTCGTCACCATGACCGCCGAAGCGGCCTGGCGTATCGAAGGGCTCACGCCCGCGCTCTGGGAATATCTGGCTCAGCGTCAGATCAACAGTTTTCTGCCGTGTCTGTCGCTGATCGACATCATCGGCGGGTATGAATTGCCCGCCAACGAATACAGCGCACCTGAGGTGCGGCGCGTCACGGCGCTGGCCGCCAGCGCCACGATCATTGCCAATGATCTGTTTTCCGCGCTGAAGGAACAGCAGGCCGGTATCGGTGACTTCAACCTGCCTTTGTTGCTGATCCAGGAACAGGGCTGCTCCCCCGCGCAGGCCATGGCGCAAAGTGCTGCCGTTCACGATGACATCATGCATCTGTATGAGGCGGCAGAACGGGCGGTATTGCCGCACGCCTCGCAGCTACTCCAACGCTACCTGCGCGGACTCAAGAGCTGGCTGGCCGGCAACGTCGAATGGCATCGCAGCAGTGGCCGCTATCAGGTCTGAAGCTGCCAACTTTTCATGGTTGCAGATGAACTCTCGCCACAGGCCATCAGTCAGCTACTTAAGTCTCTGGAACCAAGGCGCGAATCGTCATGCAGATTTCCCTCGCTCATCAGGTGGCGCTGGTCACGGGCGCCAGCTCCGGCATCGGCCATGCCGCCGCCAAGGCACTCGCTGCGGCCGGCGCTGCGGTCGTGATCAACTACAACAGCAGCGCCGAACCCGCCGAAGAACTGGCTGCACAGATCAACGCCGAAGGCGGCAAGGCCCTCGCCATCGGCGCGGATGTTTCAAAAGAAGAAGATGTCGAGCGGCTGTTCGCCGAGACCGTCGAAGCCTTCGGCTCGCTGGATATTCTGGTGGCCAATTCCGGCCTGCAAAAAGACGCTGCCGCCGTGGACATGACGCTCGACGACTGGAACACGGTGATCGGCGTCAACCTCACCGGGCAGTTTCTCTGCGCGCGGGCGGCGTTGCGGATTTTCCAGCGTCAGGGCGTGCGCGAAGGCGTGTCGCGCGCGGCGGGCAAGATCATTCACATGAGCTCGGTGCACCAGCGCATTCCATGGGCCGGTCATGTCAATTACGCGGCGTCCAAGGGCGGCGTCGATCAGTTGATGCAGAGCCTCGCCCAAGAAGTCAGCCACCAGCGCATCCGTATCAACAGCATCGCGCCCGGTGCGATCAGCACGGCCATCAACACAGAAGCCACTGAAGGCGCGGCCGGCGAAAAACTTCTTGAGCTGATTCCCTACGGACGCATTGGCGATGTCGAGGATGTTGCCAACGCAGTGGTTTTCCTCGCTTCCGATGTGTCTGACTACATCGTCGGCACCACCCTGTTCATCGATGGCGGGATGAGCCTCTATCCGGAGTTTCTCGGCAATGGCTGAGCCTGAAGTGGAACAACAAAGTCCCATCGGTGCCCACGGCATTATCGGCGACATGCGCAGCGCCGCACTGGTCAACGACAAGGGCAGCGTGGATTTTTTCTGCTGGCCGGAGTTCGACAGCCCGACGATTTTCTGCTCGCTGCTCGACACCCCGCAAGCAGGGATTTTCCAGCTCGCGCCAGACTTGCCGGATGCGCGCCGCGAGCAAATTTACCTGCCCGACACCAACGTCTTGCAGACCCGTTGGCTGAGCGAACACGCAGTGGTGGAAATCACAGATCTGCTGCCCATCGGTGACGATGTCGACGCCCTGCCCCTGCTGATGCGCCGGGTGCGCGTGGTCAGCGGCTCGGCGACGTTCAACCTGCGTTGCGCGGTGCGCCACGACTATGGTCGCGCCGACACCCGGGCAGAGATGAACGCAAAGGACGTGACGTTCCACGCCGCTGGCCAGCCGTCGATACGCCTGGCTTCAGATCAGGCACTGCAAATCGATGCGCAAGCGGCCGTCGCGCAGTTCACCCTCGAGCACAATGAAACCGCCGCGTTCATGCTCGGCGGCAGCGACGATCCGCGTTTTGCCGAAGGCGCCGGCGAGTTGTGCATGGAGCGCACCCTCAAATACTGGCGTGGCTGGATCGGCCAATCCAACTATCGCGGGCGCTGGCGGGAAATCGTCAATCGCTCCGCCCTCGCCCTGAAACTGCTGACCTCGCGTCGCCACGGTGCGATCCTCGCCGCCGCCACCTTCGGCCTGCCGGAGACCCCCGGCGGCGAACGCAACTGGGATTACCGCTACACGTGGATCCGCGACGCTTCGTTCACCGTGTATGCGTTCATGCGCCTGGGCTTCGTCGATGAGGCCAACCATTACATGCAGTGGCTGCGTGGTCGGGTCAGCGATTGCTGCGGCAAACCGATGAAACTCAACATCCTCTATGCCATCGACGGCCAGCAGGAATTGCCGGAAACCGAACTCACGCACCTGTCCGGTCACGGCGGCGCGCAACCGGTGCGGATCGGCAATGGT
The DNA here is from genome assembly GCF_019145375.1 of Pseudomonas triticicola. Classification (NCBI taxonomy): domain Bacteria; kingdom Pseudomonadati; phylum Pseudomonadota; class Gammaproteobacteria; order Pseudomonadales; family Pseudomonadaceae; genus Pseudomonas; species Pseudomonas triticicola. The sequence continues at coordinate 2,487,451 of NZ_JAHSTX010000001.1, forward strand.
GCCTACGATCAGGTCCAACTGGACATCTTCGGCGAGCTGATGGACGCGGTGTATCTGGTCAACAAGTACGGTGATGCGATTTCCCACGAAGGCTGGCGGCACGTCGGCGAAGTGGTCGATCAGGTCTGCGAGACGTGGCAGAGCGAAGATGTCGGCATCTGGGAAATGCGCGGTGAAACCCATCATTTCCTGCACTCGCGGCTGATGTGCTGGGTGGCGCTGGACCGCGCCATCCGTCTGGCTTCCAAGCGTTCGCTGCCGGCGCCGTTCGCCCGTTGGGATAACACCCGGCAAGCGATCTACACCGACATCTGGGACAACTTCTGGAACGAAGAACGCGGGCATTTCGTCCAGTACAAGGGCGGCACCGCACTGGATGGCTCGATGCTGCTGATGCCGCTGGTGCGCTTCGTCAGCGCCAAGGATCCGCGCTGGCTGTCGACTCTGGAAGCAATCGAAAAAACCCTGGTGCGTGACGGCATGGTCTATCGCTATCGCAACGAAGACGCCAACATCGATGGCCTCAGCGGCACCGAAGGCGCGTTCGCCGCGTGCTCGTTCTGGTATGTCGAATGCCTGGCCCGCGCCGGCCAGGTGGAAAAAGCCCATCTGGAGTTCGAGCAATTGCTGCGATATGCCAACCCGCTTGGGCTGTACGCCGAAGAGTTCGACAGCCATGGCCGCCACCTGGGCAACACGCCGCAAGCGCTGACGCATCTGGCGTTGATCAGTGCGGCGAGTTTTCTCGATCGAAAATTGAGTGGCGAAAAGAGCTCCTGGCAGCCCTAGCGCTGACCGTTTTTTCGCCAGCGCTTGTCAGACCGATCTCTGATCGACAGGTATGTTTCCACAACGGGCCTGCATGCCAGACAACTGGCTCAGGCCCATATTCATGGTGAAACCTGCGCAGCGGTGACCCGCAGTCCGTTCGCAGATACAGAGTGTCTGAATACGATTCAAACGGAGTGGTTCGTCATGATCGAGAGCGTTCTTACCCCAACCCTGACCATTGCCTACGAACAGCACGGTCCGAACAACGGCGCCCCGGTGATTCTGCTCCACGGCTTCCCCTATTCCCCGCGCACCTTCGACGAGGTCGCCCCGGCGCTGGCCGCGCGAGGCTACCGCGTCATCGTGCCGTACTTGCGCGGTTACGGGCCGACCCGGTTCAACAGTGCGCAAACCCTGCGCTCCGGCCAGCAAGCTGCGATGGCGCAGGACTTGCTCGATCTGATGGATGCGCTGGGTATCGAACAGGCCATGCTTTGCGGGTATGACTGGGGCGGTCGAGCGGCGTGTATTGTCGCGGCGTTGTTTCCGGCGCGAGTGCGCGGGCTGGTCAGCGGCGACGGCTACCTCGTGCAGGACATCGCCCATGCGAACCAGCCGTTGGACCCCGAAGACGAGCATCGGCTCTGGTATCAGTACTACTTCCACACGCCGCGTGGCGCCGAGGGCCTTAAGCAGAATCGCCGGGAGTTGTGTCAGTTGCTCTGGCGGCTGTGGTCGCCGACATGGTCGCGAAAGGACGAACGCTACGCGCTGACCGCTGGCGCTTTTGATACTCCAGATTTTGTCGACGTGGTGATTCATTCCTATCGGCATCGCTTCGGCTACGCCCCGGGCGATCCAGCCCTGGAGTGGATGGAAGAAGCGCTGGCCACACAACCGATGATCAGCGTGCCGAGCATTTCGCTGTGCGGTGGCGATGATGGCGTCGGCCCGCCTGCGGCGGTTGATGAAGATGCCGAGCATTTCAGCGGCTTTTATGAGCGCCGCGTGCTGGCGGGTGTCGGCCACAACATTCCCGAAGAAGCGCCGCAGGAAACCCTCAAGGCAATACTGGATCTGCTGCAACGCTGACCGAAAACCGCTCGCGATAAGCCTGCGGTGTCACGCCGATGGCACGGAGAAAACTGCGCCGCAACGTCTCTTCGCTGCCAAAGCCGCAATTGGCAGCGATGCGTTTCACCGGCAGGCCGGTATCGCTGAGCAGTCGGCGGGCGGTTTCGACGCGGATCAATTCGATCGCCCGCGCCGGGGTCTGGCCGGTGTCGGCGCGGTAGTGGCGGATAAAGCTGCGTTCGCTCATGCCGGCCTGTTCGGCGAGGGTCGGGATGCCGAGGTCGCAGGTCAGGTTTTCAGCAATCCAGGCGTGCAGTTCATCGAAGCGGTTGCCCTGTTGTTGCAGCGCCAGCGTCACGCTGAACTGCGACTGTCCGCCCGGGCGTTTCAGGAAGACGACCAAGTGCCGGGCGACGTCGAGGGCGATATCGCGGCCGAGGTCTTCTTCGACCATGGCCAACGCCAGATCGATACCGGCCGTGACCCCGGCGGAAGTCCATACCGGGCCGTCGTTGATGAAAATCGGATTGGCTTCCACGTGCAGATTGGGATGTTGCGCGGCCAGTTGCTCGCAGCGCGTCCAGTGGGTGACCACGCGGCGACCATCGAGCCAGCCGCTGGCCGCGAGTAGAAAGGCCCCGGTGCATACCGAAGCCACGCGCCGGCAATGAGTGCCGTGCTCGCGCACCCAATCGACCAGTTGCTGGTCTTCGGCGGCGGGATAAATGCCCCAGCCACCGGCGATGATCAGGGTGTCGCTGGGCGTTTGCGGCAACGGTTCGGCCAGCACCGCCAGGCCCGCCGACGACATCACCGCCCCGCCGCCGCTGGCGATCACGCTCGGCGCATAGGGCGTCGGCAAACCACGCTGGCGGGCCAGATCGTTGGCCGAGGCGAACACCTGCAACGGCCCGGTGACATCAAGAATCTGCATATTGGCAAACGCGAGGACGTGAATGGCTTTAGGCATTTGGCGTAATTCGTGGGGTGATTGGCGTATGCGCCAGAACCTACGCGCCTACAGTGCAGTCGTCCACTTCTTTCAACGGAGCAAGAACGATGACGCTGCAGATCGGTTTTCTGTTATTCCCGCAGGTTCAGCAACTCGACCTGACCGGCCCTTACGACGTACTCGCCTCGTTGCCCGGCGTGCAGGTGCACCTGATCTGGAAGGACCTGATGCCGGTGACGGCCAGCACCGGCCTGCTGCTGAAACCGACTACGACCTTTGAGGATTGCCCGGATCTGGACGTAATCTGCGTGCCCGGCGGCAGTGGCGTCGGACCGCTGATGGAAGATCAGCAGACGCTGGATTTCATCAAACGCCAGGCCGCGCAGGCACGTTACGTGACCTCGGTGTGCACCGGCTCGCTGGTGCTCGGCGCGGCGGGTCTGTTGCAGGGCAAGCGCGCGACCACGCATTGGGCGTATCACCAGTTGCTGCCGACCCTGGGCGCGGTTGCGGTGAAGGATCGGGTGGTACGCGACGGCAATCTGTTTACCGGTGGCGGAATCACCGCTGGCATCGATTTCGCCTTGGTGCTGGCAGCGGAACTGGTCGATGCCGATACGGCGCAACTGGTGCAGTTGCAATTGGAATATGCCCCGGCACCGCCGTTCAACGCTGGGAGCCCGGACGTGGCGCCGAGCGCGGTGGTCGATGAGGCGCGGTTGCGCGCGGCGCCTTCGTTGAAGTTGCGTACGGAGATTACCGAGCGCGCGGCGGCCAAACTGGGCCTGCGCTGATCTTCAGCCGAATGCAAAACCTGTGGGAGCGAGCCTGCTCGCTCCCACATTTGATTTGTGTCTGGCATCACTGCCACACCTTCACTTGTCCCACCTCCCTCGCCCGTGTAGAAAGCCCCTTCCAGAAATCTCGCACAAGGACTTTCGATGAAGGCGCTGCCCTGGCTCTATCTCGCGCTGCTCGGCCTCGGTTACGGATTGGCCCTGAGCTACGGCCAGCTCGGTTGGCTGGCGTTGATCTCCGTGGGGCTTTTGCTGTTCGCCGCGTTCGCCGTGCGTCAGCAAGAGGTGCCGGTCGCGCGTTGGCTCGGCCATGGCCTGTTCATCGTTTTGGCGGTGGCACTGGCGCTGCACTGGCTGCCGGGTTTCGCCAACGGCCGGGTGATCAATCCGCAACGTTTCACTGACAACGCCGTGCCGTTCGCGATGTACCTCAATCTCGACAAACCGTTGGTGGGCTTCTGGCTGCTGTTGGTTTGTCCGTGGATCGTCGCGCGGCGTTCGTTGCGCCTGACGGTCTATGCCACCGCCCTCGCCCTGACGCTGTGCGCGATTCTCGCCCTCGGCGGCGCATTGTTGCTCGGCGTAATCGCCTGGGCGCCGAAGTGGCCGGATCAGGCCTGGCTGTGGGTGCTGAACAATCTGCTGCTGGTGACGCTGGTCGAGGAAGCCCTGTTTCGCGGCTATATACAGGGCGGACTCAGCCGTCGCCTCAAGCACCTGCCCTACGGCGACAACCTCGCGCTGCTGTTGGCCTCGCTGCTGTTTGGTCTGGTGCATGCCGGTGCTGGCTGGACCTGGGTGTTGCTGGCGGGACTGGCCGGGGTCGGCTATGGTCTGGCCTACCGTTTCGGCGGACTGGGCGCGGCGATCGCCACCCATTTCGGCCTGAACCTGTTGCACTTCGGCCTGTTCACCTATCCGATGCTGGCCAGTTGACGCAAGCGCGGTTTTGCGACGGCGTACTTAAATCTGAAAAAAAACTTCAATAAAAACCTGTCGGCGCCGACAACCATTCAAAGCCTTGCGGATTGAAAAACCATGCGTAACAACCAGCCCATTACACAACGCGAGCGGACCTTTCCAGCTCAGCAACGGTTGATTTCCACCACCGATGCCAAGGGCGTGATCACCTACTGCAACGACGACTTTGTCGAGATCAGCGGGTTTTCGCGGGAGGAACTGATCCGGGCGCCGCACAATCTGGTCCGTCACCCTGACGTGCCGTCGGCGGTGTTCTCGCACATGTGGGGCACACTGAAACAAGGCTTGCCATGGATGGGCATCGTCAAGAATCGCTGCAAATCCGGTGACCACTATTGGGTCAACGCCTATGTAACACCGGTGTTCGACGGCAATCAGGTGATCGGTTACGAGTCGGTGCGCGTCAAGCCCACCGCCGAACAGATCCGCCGCGCCGAAGCGCTCTACCAACGCATCAACCAGGGCAAGTCGGCGATTCCTTCGACGGACAAATGGCTGCCGCTACTGCAGGACTGGCTGCCGTTCATTCTGGTCAGCCAGCTGAGCTTCATGATCGGCGCGACGCTGAACTCGCATTGGGGCTTCGCCCTCGCCGCCGGTCTCTCGGTGCCGCTGGGCCTGATGGGCCTGCAATGGCAGCAACGCGGGCTCAAGCGCCTGCTGCGCCTGGCCGAACAGACCACCTCCGACCCGCTGATCGCGCAGATGTACACCGACAGCCGTGGCGCGCAGGCGCGTCTGGAAATGTCGATCCTCAGCCAGGAAGCACGCCTGAAAACCTGCCTGACCCGCTTGCAGGACACCGCCGAGCACCTGACCGATCAGGCCAAGCAGTCCGACGCCCTGGCGCACAACAGCTCGACCGGCCTGGAACGCCAGCGCGTGGAAACCGAACAGGTCGCCACCGCCGTCAACCAGATGGCCGCCACCACCCAGGAAGTCGCCAGCCACGTACAGCGCACCGCTGACGCCACCCAGGAAGCCAACCGCCTGACCGGCCGCGGCCGCGACATCGCCGGCGAAACCCGCGAAGCGATCCAGCGCCTGTCGGTGGTCGTCGGCGAAACCGGCCTGACCGTGACGCAACTGGCCAAGGACAGCGACGAAATCGGCGGCGTGGTCGACGTGATCAAAGGCATCGCCGACCAGACCAACCTCCTCGCCCTCAACGCCGCCATCGAGGCTGCGCGTGCCGGCGAAATGGGCCGAGGTTTTGCGGTCGTGGCTGACGAAGTCCGTCAACTGGCGCAACGCACCAGCGAATCCACCGGGCAGATCCATGCCCTGATCGCCAAGTTGCAACAGACCGCCTCCAGCGCCGTGCAGACCATGGAAGCCGGCCATCGCCAGGCCGAAGAAGGCGTGGCGCGGGTCCTGGAAGCGGATCAGGCACTGGTCGGCATCAGCGAAGCGGTGGCCAACATCACCGACATGACAACGCAGATCGCCGCCGCGACCGAAGAGCAAAGTGCCGTGGCTGAAGAGATCAGCCGCAACATCAGCAATATCTCGGAACTGGCGGATCAGACGTCCGAGCAAGCGCATAACTCGGCGTTGTTGAGTGAAGAGCTGACGAAGACGGCCAACACGCAGTATTCGTTGGTGGCGCGGTTTAACCGCTGATTGAACTGGTGACAAAAAAAACCCGGAAAGCGAGAGCCTCCGGGTTTTTGTTGCTTGCCTGAAAGTGATGGCACTTGGCAGACCGCTTTCTCGAGCAAGCTCGCTCACATATTGGAACTGCTTGGGACCACAGTTTGTGTCCGACGACAATCCCTGTGGGAGCGAGCCTGCTCGCGAAGAGCCTTCTATGCCGACGTCGATCTCACTCAAGCAAAACAGATACTGCCTACAACTGCGCCAGAACGAGCCGACTGGTGCTCGCTGAGGCTAGGTTCTATCGTTTGCCGGTCGCTACTCAGTCACGCATACCGGCCAGCATGAATACAACCCCCGCCCGAAAACCCGCTAAACCGAAAGTTCGAGATGAGCTGACATTCCTTGATGTTCGGCAAGCCGCACGTGATGGGCAGAAAGTGTTCGATACATTTGTGATCACTGGCTGGCTTCCCATTACCGGTAAATCAAAAAGATCGCCGCCTTCGGCAGCTCCTGCTCGGTCACTGTAGGAGCCGCCGAAGGCTGCGATCTTTTGATCCTGGAAGCCCGGACCGCGAAAGCTGTCCGGGCTTTTTGTTCTTGATCTGAAATTTTGGTGTTTGGCAAGCCGCCATCGCGAGCAGGCTCACTCCTACACTGGATCTGCGGTGACCACAGATTAGATGCCAGACACCAATCCTCTGTGGGAGCGAGCCTGCTCGCGAAGAGGCCATTACAGCCAGCGAACTTATTGAGGCAACTTCAGCTTATCCAACAGTCGATTGACCAACAGTTCGTTCAGCATGATCACCTGTTGCAGCGCCAGCAGTGGTTTGCGTTCCGGGCCGCCTATTGAGTTGGCGATGTTACCGGCCATGGCATGGGCGTAGGAAAGCGACTCGCAGGCTTCGACCAACAGGGTTTCGTCATCCAGCGTGGGGTCGACAACATAAACCGGGCGATATTTTGGCGAACTTGGCGGAGCTGCCAGGTCTTCAGGTTTGAGGTAGTAATCGAGGGCGCGGTCGGTGGCTTCCTGGATTTTTTGCGGGTCGAGTGCGCGGTCGTGGGAGGGTGGCGGGTTGGGGGTGACTTTGAACATGATGAAACTCCTATTGCAGATTCAAGGAGCCATCACCTTCGCTACCAAACGAGGGTGGCGGCCATACGCGGGTTGGTAGACCGGCTGCAATAGGAACCCGGCGCCCGCGAACGAGCCCCACGCATGACCACCATATAAACCGAGCCCCCAAAAAAAGGACGGTCTGAAGGCGTAGACATACGGCCATTACAGACGGGCTACCAAACCCGATCACTGCTTTTTGTCAGTGACCGAGAAACGATATAGCCAACCTCATAGCGCGTAAGCCGGCGGATTCTGGCGTAGGCGTAGGCAATGGCGCAAGGAGTTGTAGCCGGGATGGCGTAACGGGTCGTGTAGTTTAAACGTGGGTATTTGATGATGTTTAATGCAGGGACTGCTTCTGACAGGCTTGTAGTTTGATGTCGTCTGGAAGAACGCCTTCGCGAGCAGGCTCGCTCCCACATTTGGACCGAGTACGTCAGTGAGGAATTGGTCGGCTTATAGGTCGCCATCGCTGGTAAGCCAGCCCACATGGATTTGGTCCAAACGGTAGAGATTGGTCGACTGGAAGACCGCCATCGCGAGCAGGCTCGCTCCCACAAAAGCAAAAAGCAAAGCAGCGCAGCTGCCCGCGGCGAAGCCGCCCCACTCAACAATGAGCGCAAGCTCGAGTGCTTTTGATCTTGATCCACCGGCGACGTCGGAAGGCTGAGTGGAGGGATTGATCCGGGCGTGGGAGCGCAGCGACCGTCTGGCGCAGCCAGACACAGCGGAAGGAGGTGCAGCGAAGCAAACCGTAGCCGCTGCGCCCGGATCAGTCCCGGAGCGAAGGGACCCGAGCCTGCGAGGGCCGAACGTAGGAGCAAGCCTTTTGGGTTACCTTTTTGGCGTTTGAAAAAGGTGACCCGCCGTAAGGGCGGAACCCTAAGCAGCCGTTACCGCAGCAACGGATATGCCCCCAAGAGCAAGATCAACAGCTACCCCAACCCTCTCCCCCAAGGGGGCGAGGGGGAAAGGGAGCCGATCTCCATGGAAACCAGAATCTCGGTTAACCCTTGAGAAACTCGGATACTTTCTGCGCGGCGCTGGCCAAATGCTGTTCATGCGTAAACCCAGAAACCTTCAGCGGCTTCAAATCATGATCCCCCGCCACTAACCAAAACACCTCAATCCCCGGCGCTAACGAATACCCCTCAACCGCCTCGCGATTCCCCAGAGCATCCCGCTCCCCCTGCACAATCAACGCTCGCGTGCGCAACGAAGCCAAATGCTCAACCCGAGGCTTCTCCGGCTTCCCCACCGCATAAAACGGATACCCCAGACACACCAACGCATCCACCCCCAACTCATCCGCCACCAGACTCGCCATCCGCCCGCCCATCGACTTGCCGCCAACCGCCAAAACCCCAGCGACATGACGCCGCACAAGCGCAAACACCTCCCGCCAGCAATCCAACAGTTTCGGCGCAGGATTCGGCGGCCGCTTCACCCCATCCACCCGCCGCTGCGCCATATACGGAAACTCAAACCGCAACACGTTGACCCCAAGCCCGGCAAGGCGCCCAGCCATGTCGTTCATCCACTCGCTATCCATCGGCGCCCCCGCACCGTGGGCCAGAATCAGCGTTGCCGAAGCCTCACCAACAGCGGCATCCCAAAGCCATCCATGATCGAGCACACACTGCGCCCATTGATCCCCGTCAATACTGGCCTTGTGCTGTTTGTCCATGCTTGCCTCGCTTTTAGTCTGCCTATAACTCCAGGCGAAGGATTCGCGCTGTTTGCGCGCTCACTTCGGCTGAACCGTGGATGGGGAACCATGAACACTTCTATCAGTACCGCCTACAACTACAAGGTGGTCCGCCAATTCGCCATTATGACGGTGGTGTGGGGCATCGTCGGCATGGGCCTCGGGGTTTTTCTCGCGGCGCAATTGGTCTGGCCGGAACTCAACTTCAATTTGCCCTGGACCAGTTTCGGCCGTCTGCGCCCGCTGCACACCAACGCGGTGATCTTCGCCTTTGGTGGCTGCGCGCTGTTCGCCAGCTCTTTCTATTCGGTGCAACGCACCTGCCAGACGCAATTGTTCGCGCCGCAAATCGCCGCGTTCTGCTTCTGGGGCTGGCAATTGGTGATCCTGTTGGCGGCGATCAGCCTGCCGTTGGGTTACACCAGCTCCAAGGAATACGCCGAGCTGGAATGGCCGATTGACATCCTGATCACCATCGTCTGGGTCGCCTACGCGATCGTGTTCTTCGGCACGATCATGCAGCGCAAGACCAAGCACATCTATGTGGGCAACTGGTTCTTCGGCGCGTTCATCATCACCGTGGCGATCCTGCACATCGTCAACAACCTCGAGTTGCCGGTGAGTTTCACCAAGTCCTACTCGGTGTACGCCGGTGCAACCGACGCCATGGTGCAGTGGTGGTACGGCCACAACGCTGTGGGCTTTTTCCTCACCGCCGGCTTCCTCGGCATGATGTATTACTTCGTGCCGAAACAGGCCGAGCGTCCGGTGTATTCGTATCGCCTGTCGATCGTGCACTTCTGGGCCTTGATCACCCTGTACATCTGGGCCGGCCCGCACCACTTGCACTACACCGCGCTGCCGGACTGGGCACAGTCGCTGGGCATGGTGATGTCGCTGATCCTGCTGGCACCGAGCTGGGGCGGCATGATCAACGGCATGATGACCCTTTCGGGCGCGTGGCATAAGTTGCGCAGCGACCCGATCCTGCGCTTTCTCGTGGTGTCGCTGGCGTTCTACGGCATGTCGACCTTCGAAGGGCCGATGATGGCGATCAAAACGGTAAACGCCCTCTCCCACTACACCGACTGGACCATCGGCCACGTTCACGCCGGTGCACTCGGCTGGGTGGCGATGATCTCGATCGGCGCGCTGTACCACATGATCCCGAAAATCTTCGGCAAAGCGCAGATGCATAGCGTCGGTTTGATCAACGCGCACTTCTGGCTCGCAACCATCGGCACCGTGCTCTATATAGCCTCGATGTGGGTCAACGGCATCGCCCAGGGCCTGATGTGGCGCGCGGTCAACGAGGACGGCACGCTGACTTACTCCTTCGTCGAAACCCTGGTGGCCAGCCATCCGGGCTTTGTCGTGCGGCTGATCGGCGGGGCGATTTTCTTAAGCGGCATGTTCCTGATGGCTTACAACACCTGGCGCACCGTGCGGGCCTCGCATCCTGCCGACGTCGTCGCTGCCGCGCAGATGGCCTGAGGAGTCCGCCATGAAACACGAAACGATTGAAAAGAACGTCGGCCTGCTGATGCTGCTGATGGTGTTCGCCGTGAGCATCGGCGGCCTGACCCAGATCGTCCCGCTGTTCTTCCAGGACGTCACCAACAAACCGGTGGAAGGCATGAAGCCCTACACCGCGCTGCAACTGGAAGGTCGCGACATCTACATCCGCGAAGGCTGCGTCGGCTGCCACTCGCAAATGATCCGCCCGTTCCGCGCCGAAACCGAGCGCTACGGGCACTACTCGGTTGCGGGCGAAAGCGTTTGGGATCACCCCTTCCTGTGGGGCTCGAAACGTACCGGTCCGGATCTGGCCCGGGTCGGCGCGCGTTACTCGGATGACTGGCACCGCGCGCACTTGTACAACCCGCGCAACGTTGTGCCGGAGTCGAAGATGCCGGCCTATCCGTGGCTGGTCACCCAAGCGGTCGACAGCAGCCACACCGAAACCAAGCTGAAAACCATGCGCACCCTCGGCGTGCCGTATACCGACGACGACATCAGCGGCGCGGTCGCCAGCCTCAAGGGCAAGACCGAAATGGACGCCCTCGTTTCCTACCTGCAAGTGCTCGGCACTGCGATCAAGAGCAAGAGGTGAGCCATGGTCATTGAAATGAGTGCAGGCCTGATCCGCGGCCTCGGCACGGTCGTGGTGTTCGTCGCCTTCGTCGGGTTGACCTTGTGGGTATTCAACCGCAAGCGCACGCCGGAATTCGCCGAAGCACGCCTGCTGCCGTTCGCCGACGAACCACTACCCGAAACAATTTCAGCCCCTGAAACAAGGAGTACCCGGCCATGACCACCTTCTGGAGTACGTGGATCTGCGTACTGACCATTGGCAGCCTGATCGGCCTGACCTGGCTGCTGATCGGCACCCGTCGGGGCGAGACCAAGGGCAGCGTCGACCAGACCATGGGCCACAGCTTCGACGGCATCGAGGAGTACGACAACCCGCTGCCGCAGTGGTGGTTCATGCTGTTCGCCGGCACGCTGGTGTTCTCGGTGGGCTATCTGGTTCTGTACCCGGGCCTGGGCAACTGGAAAGGCATCCTGCCCGGTTACGAGGATGGCTGGACCGGCGTGCACGAGTGGGAAAAGGAAATGAACAAGGCCGACGCCCGGTTCGGGCCGATCTTCGCCAAATTCGCAGCGATGCCCCTGGAAGAAGTGGCCAAGGATCCGCAGGCGCTGAAAATGGGCGGTCGTCTGTTCGCCTCCAATTGCTCGGTATGCCACGGCTCGGATGCCAAGGGCGCGTTCGGCTTCCCTAACCTTGCTGACAGCGACTGGCGCTGGGGCGGCGATGCCGAGACGATTAAAACCACCATCATGGGTGGGCGGATGGCGGCGATGCCGGCCTGGGGCGAAGTGCTCGGTGAGGCTGGGGTGAAAAACGTTGCCGCGTATGTGCGCCACGAACTGGCCGGCCTGCCGCTACCCGCCGACAGCAAGGCGGATCTGCAAGCCGGGCAGCAGGCGTTCAGCACCACTTGCGTTGCCTGTCATGGCGCCACCGGCCAGGGCACTGCGGCGATGGGCGCGCCAAACCTGACCCATCCGGCCGGCTTCATTTATGGCACCAGCCTGACCCAACTGGAACAGACCATTCGCCATGGTCGTCAGGGGCATATGCCAGCGCAGAACGAATTGCTGGGCAACGATAAAGTGCAATTGCTTGCCGCTTATGTGTACAGCCTTTCGAAAAATGATGAGCAATTGACCGGCAAGCTTCAAGCTGAAAGCTCCAAGTAAAAGCAACATCCATGTATACAACTCTGCGGGCGACTTGTACCCACTTGTCGCTTGCAGCTTGCAGCTCGTAGCTGCTTCTTTTTGTCGCACCCCTCACGCCCTCTCCTTTCGGAACCCCGGATTCGGGTCTACGCTTCATCGAAGCGGACCGGCTGAAGTCGGTTTCCAGATCAATCCCGAACGATGCGCGCCGTGAACCGGCTGATGGATTCGCCGCAAACGCAGGTAGATAACGGCTGTTGCGCCGATTGCCCTCAATCCCCCGATCACGACCTGTGAACGGGCACCGTTGACGGCGATCCGGATTGCGAGCTTTTTTGCGCCCACTGCGACATTTTGTCAGAGGCCATTTTTGACCCTACGCGGCGCATGGAAAGGCCGCAGAATCAGCGTTGGAAAGCATTGACCCAGGTCATGGCGCGTTGCAATGACCCCCTGCTTTATACATACTTGCGGCCGATTTTATCCCTATAAAAATACCCAAACCGTGGAACCTTAGAATGAGCACAGCAATCAGTCCGACTGCTTATAACTATAAGGTAGTCCGCCAGTTCGCCATCATGACGGTGGTCTGGGGGATCCTTGGCATGGGGCTCGGTGTCTTCATTGCCTCGCAACTGGTCTGGCCGGAATTGAACTTCGGTCTGCCGTGGACGAGCTTTGGACGCCTGCGCCCGTTGCACACAAACCTGGTGATTTTCGCCTTCGGCGGTTGTGCACTGTTTGCCACTTCCTACTATGTCGTGCAGCGAACCTGCCAGACGCGACTGATTTCCGACAGCCTCGCGGCCTTCACCTTCTGGGGCTGGCAAGCGGTCATCGTCGGCGCCATCATCACCTTGCCGCTGGGTTACACCACCACCAAGGAATACGCCGAGCTGGAATGGCCGATCGCAATTCTGCTGGCCATTGTCTGGGTCACTTACGGTCTGGTGTTCTTCGGCACCATCACCAAGCGCAAAACCAAGCACATCTACGTTGGTAACTGGTTCTACGGCGCGTTCATCGTGGTCACCGCGATGCTGCACATCGTCAACCACATGTCGCTGCCGGTCAGCCTGTTCAAGTCGTATTCGGCCTACTCCGGTGCCACTGACGCGATGATCCAGTGGTGGTACGGCCACAACGCGGTGGGTTTCTTCCTGACCACCGGTTTCCTCGGGATGATGTATTACTTCGTGCCGAAACAGGCCGAACGCCCGATCTACTCCTATCGTCTGTCGATCGTGCACTTCTGGGCGCTGATCACCCTCTACATCTGGGCCGGCCCGCACCACCTGCACTACACCGCCCTGCCGGACTGGGCACAATCGCTGGGCATGGCGATGTCGATCATCCTCCTGGCGCCAAGCTGGGGCGGCATGATCAACGGCATGATGACCCTGTCGGGCGCCTGGCATAAGTTGCGCACCGACCCGATCCTGCGCTTCCTCGTGGTGTCGCTGGCGTTCTACGGCATGTCGACCTTCGAAGGGCCGATGATGGCGATCAAGACCGTCAACTCGCTCTCGCACTACACCGACTGGACCATCGGCCACGTACACGCCGGCGCCCTCGGTTGGGTAGCGATGATCTCGATCGGCGCGATCTACCACATGATCCCGAAACTGTTCGGCCGGGCGCAGATGCACAGCACCGGGCTGATCAACGCGCACTTCTGGCTTGCGACCATCGGTACCGTGCTCTACATCGCGTCGATGTGGGTCAATGGCATCACCCAGGGCCTGATGTGGCGTGCAATCAACGATGACGGCACCCTCACCTACTCGTTCGTCGAAGCGCTGCAGGCCAGCCACCCGGGCTTCATCGTCCGTGCGCTGGGCGGTGCTTTCTTTGCCAGCGGCATGCTGCTGATGGCTTACAACGTGTACCGCACCGTTCGTGCGTCGAATCCGGTTGAAGCCGAAGCCGCCGCCAAGATTGCCGTTGTTGGAGCTCACTGATGAAGCATGAAGCTGTCGAGAAGAATATTGGCCTGCTGGCCTTCTTCATGGTCATCGCCGTCAGCGTCGGTGGTCTGACCCAAATCGTTCCGCTGTTCTTCCAGGACGTCACCAACAAGCCGGTCGAGGGCATGAAGCCGCGCTCGGCGCTGGAACTGGAAGGCCGCGACGTGTACATCGCCAACGGTTGTGTCGGCTGCCACTCGCAGATGATCCGCCCGTTCCGCGCTGAAACCGAACGCTATGGCCACTATTCGGTTGCCGGTGAAAGCGTCTGGGATCACCCGTTCCTGTGGGGTTCCAAACGTACCGGTCCGGACCTGGCCCGTGTGGGCGGTCGTTACTCCGATGACTGGCAACGTGCGCACTTGTACAACCCGCGCAACGTGGTCCCCGAGTCGAAAATGCCGGCTTACCCGTTCCTCGTGGAAAACAAGCTCGACGGCAAGGAAACCGCGAAAAAAATGGAAGTCTTGCGCACCCTCGGCGTGCCTTACACCGACGAAGACATCGCCGGTGCACAGGATGCCGTGAAGGGCAAAACCGAAATGGACGCGCTGGTGGCCTATCTGCAAGGCCTGGGCACCATCATCAAAAGCAAACGGTGAATCTGATGGATATCGGGATGATTCGAGGCCTGGGCACCGTGGTCGTGATGGTGGCCTTCATCGGTCTGGCCTTGTGGGTGTTCAGCCCCAAGCGCAAGTCGGAATTCGACGACGCGACCATGCTGCCTTTTGCCGATGATCCCGAAGCCGTCAAGCACGTCGAGCAAGCTTCTAGGAGTAACAAAGAATGACTACGTTCTGGAGTCTGTACGTCACAGTCCTCAGTCTCGGTACGATCTTCGCCCTGACCTGGCTGCTGCTGTCGACCCGCAAGGGCCAGCGCAGCGAACAGACGGACGAGACGGTCGGCCACTCCTTCGACGGGATCGAGGAGTACGACAACCCGCTGCCGAAATGGTGGTTCATGCTGTTCGTCGGCACCATCATTTTTGCCCTGGGTTATCTGGTGCTGTACCCGGGCCTGGGCAACTGGAAAGGTCTGCTGCCGGGCTACAACTATCTGGATACCGAGAAGCAGACCGCGTTCGCCAACGGCCAGACCGGCTGGACCGGCGTCCACGAGTGGGAAAAGGAAATGGCCCGTTCGGACGCTCGCTTCGGTCCGATTTTCGCCAAGTTCGCGGCGATGCCGATCGAAGAAGTCGCCAAGGATCCGCAAGCACTGAAGATGGGCGGCCGTCTGTTCGCGTCCAACTGCTCGGTGTGCCACGGTTCCGACGCCAAGGGCGCCTATGGCTTCCCCAACCTGACCGACGCCGACTGGCGCTGGGGCGGTGAGCCGGAAACCATCAAGACCACCATCATGGGCGGCCGCCACGCGGTGATGCCGGCGTGGGCGGAAGTGATCGGTGAGCAAGGCGTGGCCGATGTGGCTGCTTACGTGGTGACCAATCTCGACGGCCGTAAATTGCCGGAAGGCACCAAGGCCGACCCGGCCAACGGCCAGAAACTCTTCGCCGCCAACTGCGTGGCTTGCCACGGCCCTGCCGGTAAAGGCACCCCGGCCATGGGCGCGCCTGACCTGACACACCCGGGCGCATTCATCTACGGCTCGAGCTTCGCGCAACTGCAGCAGACCATCCGTTACGGTCGTCAGGGCCAGATGCCTGCGCAGGAACAACTGCAGGGCAATGACAAGGTGCACCTGCTGGCGGCGTATGTTTACAGCCTGTCCCATGGTGAAAAAGCGCCGGAGGCGAAGGCTGAGTAAGACCAACGCCTGAAGCATAAAAGGCCCCGCCAATGAGATTGGCGGGGCCTTTTTTATGGGGGCATTTACGCTTTGAGACGTTTTGTTGATAGACCCGTCCTGACGTGCCCCGGTAGGTTTTCCTCAGCCCGATGAGCCACATCGGGATCTATATTCAGGATGAAGCCGACATGCACGAAAGCACACCATCAAAACTCTTCCAACCCTGTTTCGATATTCAAGTCTCGCCCACAAAAACGCCGGCGCAGCCCAACAATACATTTGCGCAAAACGTCTCGGACAATTCAGGTAACGGTGGCGGTCTGGACAGTCTGGGCGGCGGCAGATTGCCCGGACCCGGGAGACGCAGGGCTCCCCCCTTGGGAACGGTGAGTTAGCCACCCCAGCAAAACCGTCCATACTCAACAAGTCAATTGATCTGCGTCAGGCTTTTGCGCAATCGCTACACCATCCGCATTTTTTACCCAACGCGACCAAAGGTCGCACCCTTGAGCCAGAGCGGCAGGCGTATCATCGCGCTACTGCAACAGCCTTTTTGACCTCGGTCGGCACGTATCGACCGAGGCATTTTTCCACTGCCGTGGGATGCAATGATGAGCAATCAGATTCCGGTACACGACGTCACGCCGCCGAGCAAGAACGCGAACAACAGCGTCGACCTTTATGCCTCACGAGAAAAAATCTACACCCGTGCCTTCACCGGCTTGTTCCGCAATCTGCGGATGCTCGGCGGTGCGGCGTTGTTTCTGCTGTATTTCGGCACGGTGTGGCTGAACTGGGGCGGTCACCAGGCAGTGTGGTGGAACCTGCCGGAGCGCAAGTTCTTCATTTTCGGCGCGACCTTCTGGCCACAGGATTTCATCCTGCTCTCGGGGCTGTTGATCATTGCCGCGTTCGGCCTGTTCTTCATCACGGTCTACGCCGGGCGCGTCTGGTGCGGTTATACCTGCCCGCAGAGCGTGTGGACGTGGATTTTCATGTGGTGCGAAAAGGTCACCGAAGGCGACCGCAACCAACGCATCAAGCTCGACAAGGCGCCGATGAGCGCCAACAAATTCCTGCGAAAACTGGCCAAGCACTCGCTGTGGCTGCTGATCGGTTTTGTCACCGGCATGACCTTTGTCGGCTACTTCTCGCCGATCCGCGAACTGGTCATCGAGTTCTTCACCGGCCAGGCCGATGGCTGGTCGTATTTCTGGGTCGGTTTTTTCACCCTCGCCACGTACGGCAATGCCGGCTGGTTGCGTGAGCAGGTGTGCATCTACATGTGCCCGTATGCTCGCTTCCAGAGCGTGATGTTCGACAAGGACACGCTGATCGTTTCCTACGACCCGCGCCGTGGCGAAAGCCGTGGGCCGCGCAAGAAAGGCATCGATTACAAGGCGCTGGGGCTGGGTGATTGCATTGACTGCACGATGTGCGTGCAGGTCTGCCCGACCGGCATCGACATCCGCGATGGCCTGCAGATCGAGTGCATCGGCTGCGCTGCGTGCATTGATGCCTGCGACAGCATCATGGACAAGATGGATTACCCGCGCGGGCTGATCAGCTACACCACCGAACACAACCTCTCCGGGCAGAAAACCCATAAACTGCGACCGCGCCTGATCGGCTATGCCGTGGTGCTGCTGGCGATGATCAGCCTGTTGGTCGCTGCGTTCTTCATGCGTTCGCTGGTCGGTTTCGACGTCAGCAAAGACCGCGTGCTGTACCGCGAAAACGCTGAAGGCCGGATCGAAAACGTCTACAGCCTGAAGATCATGAACAAGGATCAGCGCGACCACACTTACCTGCTGCAAGCCGAGGGTCTGCCGGACCTGCGCCTGCAAGGCAAGCGCGAGATCAAGGTGGCCGCCGGCGATATAGTCAGCATGCCGGTCGAGTTGTCCAGCGCACCGGAACAACTGCCATCGAGCACCAACGAGGTGAAATTCATCCTCAAGGACGCCGATGACAACAGCGTCCACGTTGAAGCCAAGAGCCGATTCATCGGCCCACAAATCCGTTGAGAGAATTTTGAACATGCCCGCTGCAAACGCCGCAAGTCCCTGGTACAAGCACCTCTGGCCGTGGATCATCATCGCGATTCTGGCCTGCTCGGTGGCCTTGACCCTGTCCATGGTGACCATCGCGGTGAACAACCCGGACAATCTGGTCAACGACAACTATTACGAAGCAGGCAAAGGCATCAACCGTTCACTGGATCGCGAGCTGCTGGCGCAAACCCTGAAGCTGCGTGCAGCGGTGCATCTGGATGATGTGACCGGTGAAGTCGATCTGCGCTTGAACGGTGACAGCCAGCCGCAAACCCTGGAACTGAACCTGATCTCGCCGACCCAGCCGGAGAAGGATCGCAGGATCGTGCTGACCCGCAGCGCAAGCGAAAGCGGGCGCTACATCGGCCAGTTGAGCGACAAGGTCGAAGGGCGACGGTTTGTCGAGTTGCTTGGCAGCCAGGACGAGCATGTGTGGCGCATGTTTGAAGAAGAACTGGTCAGCCATGACAAAGAGCTGCTGCTGGGAGACGAGCCATTGCAGGGTGCGGAAGATCTGAAGAAGTGAATCAAAATCAAGAGCCCCCTCACCCTAGCCCTCTCCCGGAGGGAGAGGGGACTGATCTCGGTTGCCTGGAAGCGGGGCGTATGACAGTGACAATGTCAGCGACTGAAGCCGCTCTTCAGGCTCACACCGATCGGCTCCCTCTCCCTCCGGGAGAGGGCTGGGGTGAGGGCAAGCGAACACCCCCAATGCAAGGGCTCACACCCTCATCAATGCCATGACCAACCCAGTTCCCTGCTACCACTGCGCCCTGCCCGTCCCGTCTGGCAGCCGCTTCACCGCCGTCGTCCTCGGGCAGGCCCGCGAGTTCTGCTGCCCGGGCTGTCAGGCGGTGGCCGAAGCCATCGCCGCCGGTGGTCTGGAAAGTTATTACCAGCATCGCAGCGAAGCCTCGGCCAATCCCGAAGCGCTGCCGGTGCAACTGAGCGATGAACTGGCGCTGTACGACCGCGCCGACGTGCAGCAACCGTTCGTGCGCCACGAAGGCGATCTGGCCGAAACCACCTTGTTGATGGAAGGCATCAGTTGCGCCGCCTGTGGCTGGCTGATCGAGAAACACCTGCGCACCCTGCCCGCCGTCGCCGAAGCGCGGCTGAACCTGTCCAACCATCGCCTGCACGTGCGTTGGGCCGACGCACAATTGCCGCTGAGCCAGATCCTCGCCGAGCTGCGCCACATCGGTTACGCCGCCCACCCCTATCAAGCCGATCGCGCCAGCGAACAATTGGCCAGCGAGAATCGCCTGGCCCTGCGCCAGCTCGGCGTCGCCGGTCTGCTGTGGTTTCAGGCGATGATGGCGACCATGGCCACCTGGCCGGAATTCAACATCGACCTCAGCCCCGAGCTGCACACGATCCTGCGCTGGGTCGCGCTGTTTCTGACCACACCGATCGTGTTCTACAGCTGCGCGCCGTTCTTCAAAGGCGCGATGCGCGATTTACGTACCCGCCACCTGACCATGGACGTTTCAGTTTCACTGGCGATCGGCAGCGCTTACATCGCCGGGATCTGGACGTCGATTACCGGGGTCGGCGAGCTGTACTTCGATGCGGTCGGCATGTTCGCCCTGTTTCTTTTGGCCGGGCGCTATCTGGAACGCCGCGCCCGCGAACGCACCGCTGCTGCCACCGCGCAACTGGTCAATCTGTTACCGGCCTCGTGCCTGCGCCTGGATAGCGATGGCCAGAGCGAACGGATCCTGCTCAGCGAGCTGCGTGTGGGCGAGCGGATTCTGGTGCAGCCGGGCTCGATTCTGCCGGCTGACGGCAAGATCATCGACGGTCAGTCGAGCATCGACGAATCGCTGCTGACCGGCGAATACCTGCCACAGCCGCGCACGCTCGGTGATGCGGTAACTGCGGGCACGCTCAACGTCGAAGGCGCATTGACCGTGCAAGTGCAGGCGCTGGGACAGGACACGCGTCTCTCCGCGATCGTGCGCCTGCTCGACCGCGCTCAGGCGGAGAAACCGCGTCTGGCGGAAATCGCCGACCGCGCCGCGCAATGGTTTTTGCTGCTGTCGCTGATTGCGGCGGCAGTGATCGGCCTGCTGTGGTGGCAGCTGGACTCAGTGCGGGCGTTCTGGATCGTTCTCGCCATGCTGGTGGCGACCTGCCCGTGCGCGCTGTCGCTGGCGACGCCGACCGCCCTCACCGCCGCCACCGGCACCCTGCACAAACTCGGCCTGCTGCTGACCCGCGGTCATGTGCTGGAAGGCTTGAACCAGATCGACACGGTGATTTTCGACAAGACCGGCACGCTCACTGAAGGCCGCTTGGTGCTGCGCTCGATTCGCCCGCTCGGGAGGCTGGACAGCGAGCAATGCCTGAGCCTCGCCGCTGCGCTGGAAAACCGTTCGGAACACCCGATTGCCCGCGCTTTCGGCCGTGCGCCGCTGGCCGCCGAGGACGTCCACAGCACACCGGGGCTGGGCCTGGAAGGCGTGGTCGGTGAGCAACGCTTGCGCATCGGTCAGGCGCCGTTCGCCTGTGCACTGAGCGGCGCGGCACTGCCGTCAATGCCTGATGAAGCCGGGCAATGGTTGCTGCTCGCCGACACACACGGACCGCTGGCGTGGCTGGTGCTCGATGATCGCCTGCGTGACGACGCCCCTGCCCTGCTCGCGGCCTGCAAAGCGCGGGGCTGGCGCACCTTGCTGTTGTCCGGCGACAGTTCGCCGATGGTCGCCAGTGTCGCCGCCGAACTGGGCATCGACGAGGCCCGTGGCGGCTTGCGCCCCGATGACAAACTGCAAGTGCTGCAGCAACTTCATCGCGAAGGTCGCAAAGTGCTGATGCTCGGTGATGGCGTCAACGACGTGCCGGTGCTGGCCGCGGCCGACATCAGCGTGGCGATGGGCTCGGCTACCGATCTGGCGAAAACCAGCGCCGATGCGGTGCTGCTGTCCAACCGTCTCGATGCTTTGGTGCAAGCTTTCACACTGGCGCGGCGCACGCGCCGGGTAATCATCGAAAACCTGCTGTGGGCAGCGCTGTACAATGGCCTCATGTTGCCGTTCGCCGCCCTCGGCTGGATCACTCCGGTGTGGGCGGCGGTCGGCATGTCGATCAGTTCGCTGACCGTGGTGCTCAACGCCCTGCGCCTGACTCGCCTGCCGAGCGCGCCGGCCGCCGGCAGCCCGACCCACACCCGTCCGCTGCCGGCCTGAGCCGCGCGGGCCTGGAGTTACCGATGCCAGCTCTCTATGTGATGATTCCCGCTGCCTTGCTGATCGTCGCCATCGCCGTGTACATCTTCTTCTGGGCGGTGGACAGCGGTCAGTACGACGACCTCGACGGCCCGGCGCACAGCATCCTGTTTGACGATCAGGATCCCAACCACACCGCTGCAGTGGACGAAGCCAACGCCGGCAAACCGGACGACAAGGCGCCACCCCATGCTTGAACTGGCGCCCCTGCTGGTCTCGGCGCTGATCCTCGGCCTGCTCGGTGGCGGCCACTGTCTGGGTATGTGCGGCGGCCTGATGGGCGCGCTGACCCTGGCGATTCCCAAAGAGCAGCGCAGCCGGCGCTTTCGTCTGTTGCTGGCGTATAACCTCGGGCGGATTTTCAGTTATGCCACGGCGGGATTGCTCATCGGCCTCGCCGGCTGGGCAGTCGCCAACAGCCCGGCGGCGCTGTTCATGCGCGTGCTGGCCGGGTTGCTGCTGATCGCCATGGGTTTGTACCTGGCCGGTTGGTGGAGCGGGCTCACGCGTATCGAAGCGCTCGGGCGTGGTTTGTGGCGTTTCATTCAACCGGTGGCGAATCGCTTGCTGCCGGTTTCCAGCCTGCCGCGTGCCTTGCTGCTCGGTGCGCTGTGGGGCTGGCTGCCGTGCGGGCTGGTTTACAGCACCCTGCTGTGGAGCGCGAGTCAGGGCAATGCGCTGGACAGTGCGTTGCTGATGCTCGCTTTCGGCCTCGGCACCTGGCCGGTGCTGCTCGCCACCGGGCTGGCGGCTGAACGGGTCACCGCGATCTTGCGCAAACGCAGCGTGCGCATGGCGGGTGGCTTGCTGGTGATTGTGTTTGGCCTGTGGACCTTGCCCGGGCCGCATCAGCATTGGCTTATGGGCCATTAAATGTGTGGGGAGGCCTTCGCGAGCAGGCTCGCTCCCACAGGTCTTGAGTACGCTGCAAATCCAATGTGGGAGCGAGCCTGCTCGCGAAGACGCCCGCACGAACAACACAAATCCTCGCCGTTGATGCAAATCAACATGCCCTGTAACGCCCTCCCCTAGACTCGCCACACTGCCAGCCTATCCGGGGGAATGCCCGCATGCTCGACGCCATTCGTTGGGACTCTGATCTGATCCGCCGCTACGATCTGGCGGGGCCACGCTACACCTCGTACCCGACCGCCGTGCAATTTCACGGTCAGGTCGGCACCTTTGACCTGTTCCATGCCCTGCGCGACAGCCGCAAGGCGCAGCGGCCATTGTCGCTGTACGTGCATGTGCCGTTCTGCGCGAACATTTGCTACTACTGCGCCTGCAACAAGGTCATCACCAAGGATCGCGGCCGTGCGCAGCCGTATCTGCAACGGCTCGAGCAGGAAATCCAGTTGATTGCCTGCCACCTCGACCCGGCGCAAACCGTCGAGCAACTGCATTTCGGTGGCGGCACGCCGACCTTTCTCAGCCACGACGAGTTGCGTCAGTTGATGGCGCACCTGCGCAAGCATTTAAATCTGCTCAACGATGACTCGGGCGATTACGGCATCGAAATCGACCCGCGCGAAGCCGACTGGTCGACCATGGGCCTGCTGCGCGAACTGGGTTTCAACCGGGTCAGCATTGGCCTGCAAGACCTTGACCCGGCGGTGCAGCGCGCAGTCAATCGCCTGCAAAGCCTGGAAGAAACCCGCGCGGTGATCGATGCGGCGCGCACTTTGCAGTTTCGCTCGATCAACATCGATCTGATCTACGGCCTGCCGAAGCAGACACCGGACAATTTCGCCCGCACCGTCGAGGAAGTGATCAGCCTGCAACCGGATCGCCTCTCGGTATTCAACTATGCGCACCTGCCGGAACGCTTCATGCCCCAGCGCCGAATCAACAGCAGCGAACTGCCGAGCCCGGCGCACAAGCTGGAAATGCTCCAGCGCACCATCGAGCAATTGACCGCTGCCGGCTACCGCTACATCGGCATGGACCACTTCGCCCTGCCTGATGACGAACTGGCCATCGCTCAGGAAGAGCACACCCTGCAACGCAATTTCCAGGGTTACACCACCCACGGCCATTGCGACCTGATTGGTCTGGGCGTGTCGGCGATCAGCCAGATTGGTGATTTGTACTGCCAGAACAGCAGCGACCTCACTGCCTATCAGAACAGCCTGGCCAGCGCGCAGCTGGCGACCAGTCGCGGCCTGGTGTGCAACGCCGACGACCGCTTGCGCCGCGCAGTGATTCAGCAACTGATCTGCAATTTCAAACTTGAATTCGCCGAGATCGAGCAGCAGTTCAACATCGATTTTCAAGGCTACTTCGGCGCGCTGTGGCCGCAGTTGCAAAGTATGGCCGAGGATGGCCTGATCAGGCTCGAGCGCGAGCGCATCGAGGTGTTGCCGGCGGGCCGATTGCTGGTGCGCTCGGTGTGCATGGCCTTCGATGCGTACCTGGAGCAGCAGAACCGCCAGCGTTTCTCGCGAGTGATTTAAGGCTTGGTCAGCAACGAGCCGACCTTGAGGTTCTGATCGGGATTGAGCGCCGACTGGTTCATGACTTTCGACAAGGAAAGATTGGCAGTGATCAAGCCACTGTTGAGGGCGGCGATGGCGCCACGTAATGCGGCGAGCTTGTTGATCTTTTCCTCGTTGGAGAGGGTTCTGTCTGACATGACCGCCGCCATGCGGGCTTTTTTCTCGATGATTTCTTTTTGGATTTTGCGAATCATCTTCAGCAACTGCTGGATGTGCTCCGGCAAGCCACTGTTGTCGATGTCACTGTTTTCGCCGCCGACCGCGGCGGATTTGGCGATGGCCGCGCCGGACAGCGACACTTTGACGCCCTCGACCAAGGTCGGGGTTGCCGTATTCGACAAGGCGTCGTCGCGGTCGATTGCAGCGTCGGGACCGGTTACCTCCGGCGAAGCAGCAATGCCGCTGCTACCGGGGCTTAGCGTGCCAATGGCGGTCATCGGGGCCTTCTTTGGATGAGTACTGATAACGGGTTATCGGCCGCCGGTGCTGCGGCTTTATGTCTGTAGGACAACGCCGCCGCGTGCTGGCCTGAATGTCCTTCCGTGGGTTACCCTTACGGCTTATGTGTGTTTTCCCACAAGGATTGAAGAAATGTCCGAGCCAGTCAAACTGCGCGCTCACAACCAGGCCCACTGCAAGGATTGCAGCCTGGCCCCGCTCTGCCTGCCACTTTCTCTGAATCTGGAAGACATGGATGCGCTCGACGAAATCGTTAAACGCGGCCGCCCGCTGAAGAAAGGCGAATTCCTGTTCCGCCAGGGCGACACCTTCGATTCCGTTTATGCAGTCCGCTCCGGCGCCCTGAAGACCTTCAGCCTGAGCGATGGCGGCGAAGAACAGCTGACCGGCTTCCACCTGCCGAGCGAACTGGTCGGACTGTCGGGCATGGACACCGAAAAACACCCGGTCTCGGCCCAGGCGCTGGAAACCACTTCGGTTTGCGAAATCCCCTTCGAACGCCTCGACGAACTCGCGCTGCAATTGCCACAACTGCGCCGCCAATTGATGCGGGTGATGAGCCGCGAGATCCGCGACGATCAGCAAATGATGCTGCTGCTGTCGAAGAAAACCGCTGACGAGCGCATCGCCACTTTCCTGGTCAACCTGTCGGCACGCTTCCGCGCTCGCGGCTTCTCGGCCAACCAGTTCCGCCTGAGCATGTCGCGCAATGAAATCGGCAATTACCTGGGCCTGGCGGTGGAAACCGTTTCGCGGGTGTTCACCCGCTTCCAGCAGAACGAGCTGATTGCCGCCGAGGGCAAGGAGATTCACATTCTCGACCCGATCCAGCTGTGCGCGCTGGCCGGCGGTTCGATCGAAGGCTGATCACGACCCGCGGTTGAGCGAATCGTTTCAGCCGCGGGTATACTGCGCCGTTTGCAGCCCTGCCAGGACACCCCGATGGTCTTCGACTCCTTCGACATCAAATCCCTGATCCGCCCCGTGATCGACTTCCCAAAGCCGGGCGTGATCTTTCGCGACATCACCCCGTTGTTCCAGTCGCCGACGGCCCTGCGCCTGGTGATGGACAGCTTCGCCCACCGCTACGTCGAAGCCGACTTCACCCACATTGGCGCAATGGATGCCCGTGGCTTCCTGATCGGTTCGGTACTGGCCTATCAGTTGAACAAGCCGCTGGTGCTGTTCCGCAAGCAAGGCAAACTGCCGGCGGACGTGCTTGCCGAAGGTTATGCGACCGAGTACGGCGAAGCGTTTCTGGAAGTGCACGCCGACAGCCTGTGTGAAGGCGATTCGGTGGTGATGTTCGATGACCTGATCGCTACCGGCGGCACGCTGATCGCAGCAGCCAACCTGATTCGCCGCATGGGCGCGCGGGTGCATGAAGCGGCGGCGATCATTGACCTGCCAGAGCTGCAAGGCTCGCAGCGCTTGCAGGACATGGGTATCCCGACGTTCTGCCTGACGCAGTTTGCGTTGACTGATAAATAAGCAGCGTCTGACAGGCCGCTTTCGCGAGCAGGCTCGCTCCCACAGGGGAATGCATTTCAACTGTGGGAGCGAGCCTGCTCGCGAAGGGGCCTTCAGCTCCACCGCAAAATCGAAAGCCCTATCTGCGTTCTGATGATCTCGTCCATCACTTCCCTGTCCCGCCGCGTCTTCTTTGATTGCCGGTGCTGACGATCAAACCAGCGAAACTTCAACTCAGCGACCCGGATCCGGCTTGATCGCGATATCAGGCACCGGCTGGTAGTAAGGTCCGTAGTCCAATAGCAATTCCTCTCCCTTCTTGATATCCGACAGTGCTACGTAGAACGTCAGGTTTTTCCCGACCGAGATGGAGGTGACATTGTTCGACTTCCACACAGGCCCGTTTTTCAGTTGCGAAGTATTGACCAGGCTCAGAGTATTCCCCGTATGCAGCCCGCTGACGGTGCGCGTATCCGAAAGTGTGCCGAAAATATAGGTCAGGACCGCCTCAGAACCTTGCTTGCGTTGCTCTTGAAACAATGACGCCTCTGATGGATGGTATTTGCCCGCATAAGGTCCGAGCACTTCAAACTGGGGAATATCGCGCCGCGCGCATACGCAAGCGCCGCGGGCCGGCCCATCATCATCCATTGCAGCGACCACTTTCAGGCATTCATCAAATCGGGACTGGTGTTGCCCCTCGGTACGCAGCCAGTCTTTGATCGACGCCTTGATCTGGGTCGACACCCGCTCCTTCGTTGCACTATTGAGTCCGTCAAGCAGACCATTCCAGTAGGCGATACGGATCTCGTCAATGGGCCCTTCAAGTGACCGGGTCAAGCTGAGTCTCGGGTTCGCCGGATCCTGCAGAATCGGCAGCGTATTGTCGATCTGGTGGCGACGTAACGGTCGAGAACCTCCGGGCACGATTTCGACCACGTCGGGCTCGACTGCCGAGGACGGGCCGGGGATTTGCGGATCTTCGAATCTGCTCCGCCTGGCAGATTTCAACGGAGGGTCGAGAGGGTCGGTCGCCGGTCGTTTTCGTGTCGTATCCGCCTGCTCAGCGGCAGCGTGCTGTGCACGATCGAGGCGGCTCACAGCCGCCTCTTTCAGGGAACCGTCACCGTCGACAAACCGCCCCCAACTGACCGGATTGAACTGGTGTTGACGCATGAACTGCGCGGAAGTTACCGAGTTATCGGCCTTCCCGAGCTGCGTGCGCCATTGGCGTAAATGGTCATCGGTGATCAAGTTATAGGTGCGACCAGCCAGCCGGTTCATCAGCGCCTCGCCGTTGGGCCCCAAGCTGCCATTTCGCCGCACATACGATCTGAATGTTCCGGGATTGAGATGGTGAAGCCCGGCGTAACCTTGCAGGGTCATTGCATCACGAGCCTGCTGCGTCATGCTTTGCCAACGACGAATGTTGATTTCGCTCACCTCATTGAAAGGCAAAGCAGCGAGACGATCACGCACAATCACGCCAGCAGCACTTAACTGACCTCCGGGCTGCACGTAATATTCAAAGGTTTTGGGCGCGAGATTATGCCTGTGGGCAAATCCCTTGCGGGTAATATCCAACTGCTCCTTGGGCGGTAACGCTTCCCAGGCCCGCAGGTGCTCAGCCGTGATGGTCTGTTTTTTGGCTGCCGCATCCGTTTCTGTTCCAACTGAAGGTGACTTGGTGTTTGCACCTGCCCGATCCAGACGTCGCCGCGTTTTATCTTTTAATGAACCATTGGCCTTGACGTAATTTGTCCAGTTTAGCGGGTTGAGTCTGTTGCGACTGACGAACTGCTCTGGTGTAACGGAGTTGTCCGCACTGGCAAACAGCGTGCTCCATTGACGTAGATGCTCATCAGTAATCGGGTTGTAGGTGCCTCCTCCTGCCTTGAACAGCAGAGCTTCACCTATTGATGTCACGCGCCCATCCGTCTGCAGGTAATTTTTAAGTGTGCTCGGATGGAGATGGTACTGACCGGCGAATCCCTCCAGGGTCGTTACGTCTCGCACTTGCGCCGTCATGCCTCGCCAGGTCTGGATGTGCATGGCGGTGACCTTATTGAAAGGCGTGCTCGCTGGGCGGTCACGCACAAGAACACCAGTGGTGCTTAGCTGGCCGTCAGGCTGTACGTAGTAGTCAAAGGTTTTCAGGGAAAGATGCTGCTGATGAGCAAAGCCCTGCGGGCCGAGTCTGCGCTGTTCCTCGGGCGCCAAGGCCTCCCAGGCGCGCAAATGCTCGCCAGTGATCACGTTCCTGCGTACACCGGGCGCCTGAACGGGAGGCAGCTGGTGGGAGGGCTGCGCACGTTGCAGACGTTGCGCGGTCGCCTCCCTCAAGGATCCATCGGGTTTGACCTGAAATTTCCAAAGATTGGGATCCAGCCCGTGCTGACGCAGGAACGCCTCTTGAGTGACCGAGCCGTCCGCTTGCGCCAGGAGCCTGCTCCACTGGCGTATATGCTCGTCGGTAATCGTGTTGTAGGAACCTCCAGCGAATTTGAATAATAGGGATTCGCCGCTGGGCGTCAAAACACCGTTGGGCCGTATGTAAGTTCTGAACGTATTGAGATTGACATGGTGATGCGCGGCAAATCCGTCTGTGGTCATTGCATCCCGCGCCTGCTGTGTCATGTTTTGCCAGCTGCGGATGTGCACTTCGTTTATCTCATTGAAGGGGGCGTCAGTCGGACGATCACGGACCAGCACACCTGTAGCGCTCAGTTGGCCGTCAGGCTGCACACAGTGCTCGAAGGTTTTTACCGACAGATGATGCTCTCGGGCAAATCCCTTTCGGGTCAACCGCAGCTGTTCCTCGGATGACAAGGCCTCCCAGGTTTGCAGATCGGCAGCGGAAATTCTCTTTATGCTGCCATGTCCCGTGCGAACTGCTGCAGCGCTGGCCCGCGCGACACGTCGCACGGCCGCTTCCTTCAACGAGCCATTGTGGTTGACGTATCTTTCCCAAAGTCGTGGATCGAGCCTGCGCTGCGTCTGGAACTGGTTTGCCGTGAGTGAGTTGTCCGGTTGCTCGAACAACTCTTGCCACTGAACCAAATGATCATCGGTAATTCTGTCATACGTGCCACCACCCGCCCGGAACATCAGCGATTCGCCCATAGGCCCGAGGCTGCCATCCAAACGGACATAACTTCTGAACGAACGCGGATTAAGGTGGTGATAAGCGGCGAACCCGTCCATGGTCATGGCATCACGCGCCAGCTGTGTCATGTTCTGCCAGCTCTGGATCCGCGTTGCAGTGATCTCATTGAAGGGTGTTCCGGCGACACGGTCACGCAGGAGCACGCCGGTTTCACTCAGTTGGCCATCAGCGTTCACGTAATGTTCAAAGGTTTTTACGGAGAGGCGATTCTGCCGTGCGAAGCCCTGCCGGGTGAGTCTCGACTGCTCCTCGACTGGCAATGCCTCCCAGGTGCGCAAATGTTCGGCGGTTATTTCTCCACCACCGGGCACACCCAGGCGTTGCCACTGATCGCCCTGAATATGCTGCACGAGCAGCTCGGTTTGCCGGTTGTTGTGATAGACCCGCGCCTGAAGAAAACCGTCCTGCGTACGCGCGATCTGTCGCACCTCGTACACAGCGGCTGTACCTCGGTGATCTGTATGACGAATGTGGGACAGGTGCCCGTCGGCTGCAACATACACACCTTGAGTGTTACGCGTGAGCCCGGCGATACGTGACTCGGGAACGGCGAAACGACCGTAGCGCTTATGGCTCAGCGCCTGCGCCTGGCCGATGTGCGCAGTCGACACATGACCTGCAACAGCCTGAGTCGCGACGTCGAATTGGTCCAGCGCACTGCCGAAAGGCCTCATGGAATCGGCGTCAAAGGCATACCAATGTCCGCCCCTGAGGACCGCAGCGACCTCCAACTTCTGGCCCGCTACATTCAACCCCCCGATCGCCGCAGCGTCGTACTGTTTGCTCACCGCCTTCAAGACATCGTAACTGGCGGCCGCCCCCCTGAGCCTGTTGATCGCTCTGCCGCCTTTGGACAATACGTACAAGCCGCCAACGCCGACAAGTCTGGCCAAATCTCCCAATCCACTGACGGGATTGAGCATTTCTATGGCCGACACACCGATGACGTTGACCGACCTCAGTACCCTGGCTCCGGCAGAAACGGCAGTACGTCCGATCTTCAGGAGTTTTCCGGCAGTTGCAGCGCCAGCAGTGAGAAATCCGAATACGTCCAGCAGCAGATCAAATGCTGCCTCGCCATAACTGCCGGCCTGAAGATTGACTATCGCAGAACGGAAAGGAATCAGGTTCAGCAGAAAATCGTTCAAGGGCCTGGGAGCGAAATACGCATCTAACGGGGTTTGCCCGCGTGCCAATTGTTTTATTGCAGGATCATCGAGATCAAGGTGCTGGAGAAATACATCGGCAATGCAACGGGCCCGAGCGCTGTGGAAGCTGTTCAACAGCGAGTCGTTCGAAGATCGCTCGTGATCGAGATCATTTCCGGTGTCTCGTGGTTTAAGCTCTTTGGTCGCAAAGTATTTGTTGGCATCTCTTGATTGCCTGCTCTTCGCTCTGTACAGGTTCGCCTGTGCAATCGTACCTTTCTCGAAATTGATCTCGTACGCTTGAAAGTTTCCGCGCAACTCGGTTCTGAGGAGCAGCCAAGGCTCTTTTTGTTCCGGACTATTATTGAAAAAACCGTCGGATGTATACGAACTTTCCTGGAAGAAGGTGAGTTTTGCGAATTGCAGAGTCTTCCTGTCTGCCAATGGAAGCTGCGCGATCATGTGCCTGATCGTTGTAGCGACGGCAGATTTTTTTTCTCTGATTGCAGTGGCGAACTGCTCTTCGAAAACCGCCAGTACGCCAAATGTCGGATTATCGTTTACAGCGTCTAGCGGGAGGCGAGCGTCGCTTGACGTGAGGGGCCGCAGATTGGGCAGGTCCATCATCGCGTAATCCAGAAGCGAATGAGTCCCGGCGAATCCTCTTTGGCCGCTCTCCCCTCGATAGATATCTGTACTGAGCGCCTTCACTTCAAACAGCGCGCCTAGATCACCGAATCGCTTCTTCAGGATTGTCAGTGCGATTTCTCTGCGCGTTGGTAGCTCCCGGGTAAGTATGCTGGAGGCAGTAAGCCGCTCATCAAGTTGTGCGTTGAATGCGTTTCTCGCCGCTTCAAGCGTCGCGACCGTGTACGTATCATCGTGGTTTTTTTTTATCACTCCGTTGGCTATTGCCCAATCCAGTACTGAAACTGTCTGGGCGCGTTGAGTGGCGGCGGTATCGATCTCGCGAAATTGATCAGCATCACTCATGACCTGAGCGAACGTCATGTCGAGAACCTTGCCCGGGTGCAAAGCCTCTATCGTCATTGCCGCGATCGTCACGTTGGCCCAGGCCTGACTGCCGATGGTTACATTAGGAGGAATCTTCTGAATCAACAGAGACGGGGCAATTCTGGCAATCAGGATGCGGGCACCGACTTGTGCCATTGCGGCGCTGGTGCGACCGGTCGATCTCAAGTGCTCAGCAAGACCATCCACGACCGCGCGAGGAGCCTCTCCCCAATACTGCTCACTGGCCAGATCAAAACCAGCGATTTTATTGCGATCGGGGGCGAAGATTGATTCAGGATCCATCTGCAGAGCAATTCCGGCCAGCAGGTAATCCGTGACGCTGCTATCGCTTTCCATGCCCTGCATTTTATGTTGCAGCGCTTTGCCCATCAGCTGCCCCTGGGGAGAACCGACCAACGCCTCCAGCATCTTCGCCGGCTCATGCTGCGCCATTATGGGGATGGGGTCGCAATAGTTCAGGAACTCCAGCACACCGCCTTTGGTTTGCATGACCAGCGGCTGATCGCCCAAATGGTGTTGATGGCTCATTGTGACAAGACGCAAGCGGCGCTGCTCGTCCGTGCTCAAGGGAATCGACCATGACAACGCTCCTCCGAGATTGCCCAAGGGGCGCACCTCGGCGCTGGCGGTTTTGGCGAGGTCGGCAGGTAACGCACTACCGCCGTTTGATCGCTCCAGCGGGGTCAACGACTCGACTTTGTCGGGGGGTGGGTGCGCGTGGTTATCAGATGTACGGGCTACTGACGGAAGATGTGTGGGTGCTGGGGTAATGCCGGTCATGAAAAATACCTGTCCTTGGTAAAAAGTCATCCTGCTGTACTGCTCTCAGGGAATGTACTTGCCAATCCGATATGCAGTCATCCCGCGCCCGCGGTGAATTTGATTCAAATTATCTTCGCAGTCCCTCCGGGCGAGCTTGCTCACAAGCAGCCCTCACGCTTTGGTCAAAGCCCCATCTGCTTGCTGATGATTTCGTTCATCACTTCCCGCGTTCCGCCGCCAATCGACAGAATGCGGTTATCCCGATACAGCCGCTCCACCAGGCTTTCACGCATGTAACCGAGCCCGCCAAGAATCTGCACGGCTTCGGTGGTGATCCGGTCCGAGGTGTCGGTGGCGAAGTTCTTCGCCATGGAAATTTCCTTGATTACGCTGTGCCCCGCCGCCATTTTCGCCGCTTGCCGATATGTGAACTCGCGCGACACTTCCAGCGCCGTGGCCATTTCGGCGAGCCGATGTTTGATCACCTGAAATTTGCCGATGGGTTTGCCGAACGCCTCACGCTCGCGCGCCCACTTCAGGCTCTCCTCCAGCGCCAATTGCGCCGTCATGTTGGCCATCAATGCCAGCGCCAGGCGTTCGCTCTGAAAATTGCCCATGATGCAGGCGAAGCCCATGTTCTCGGCGCCGATCAGGTTGCCTGCCGGCACGCGGCAATCGTCGAAGAACAATTCAGCGGTGTCCGACGCCCACCAGCCCATTTTCTTCAATTGCCGACCGACACTGAAACCCGGCGTGCCCTTCTCGATCAGCAACAAACTGATGCCGCCAAACCCCGGCGCACCGGTGCGCACCGCGACCGTGTAGAAATCCGCGCGCACGCCGCTGGTGATGAAGGTTTTGCTGCCACTGACCCGGTAGAAGTCACCGTCACGCACGGCGCGGGTTTGCAGGTTGGCGACGTCGGAACCGCCGCCGGGCTCGGTCACCGCCAGGGCGCTGATCTTTTCGCCGCTGAGCACTTGGGGGACGACCCGCTCGCGAACTTCTGGCCGCGCCCATTTGACGATCGGCGGCAAACCGATATCCAGCGAACCCAACCCCGCCACCAGCCCGCCTGAGCCACAGCGCATCAGCTCCTCACTGGCGGCGACCTTGGCGAACAGATCGCCTTCATGGCTGCCGCCAAGCGCTTCGGGGTAACCAATACCGAGAATGCCCGCCGCACCGGCCTTGAGGTACAGCTGACGGGGAAAGCTTTCGGCTTCTTCCCACTGATTGATGTCCGGCAGGATCTCGCGTTCGACGAAACGTCTGACGCTGTCGCGGACCAATTGGTGGCTGGGGTCGAAGTATTCCTGAAAGGCAGGCATGGGCGAGCTCCACGGAAGGGTTCGCCGACGTTAACCGAGCGCTTGCTTGGTTATCAATGAAATTGTGTGAATCAGATGGACCGCGGCGCGCCATTCGCGAGCAGGCTCGCTCTCACAGGGGATTTGTGAACGACACAAAACCAATGTGGGAGCGAGCCTGCTCGCGAAGGCGTCAGTTCAGACGCCGCAAATTCAGAGGGAAATCGGTTTACGCCCGGCAAACGAATGCGCCAGCGTGCCGCCGTCGACCAGCTCTAGTTCACCGCCCAATGGTACGCCGTGGGCAATCCGCGAGGCGACCAGGCCTTTGTTGTTGAGCAACTGCGCGATGTAATGCGCCGTCGCTTCGCCTTCGACCGTCGGGTTGGTGGCGAGGATGACTTCGGTAAAGGTCCCCGCCTCTTCTATCCGCGCCATCAGTTGCGGAATCCCGATCGCTTCCGGCCCCAGGCCATCCAGCGGCGACAAGTGCCCCTTGAGCACGAAATAGCGGCCACGGAAGCCGGTCTGCTCCACCGCATAAACGTCCATCGGCCCTTCGACTACGCACAGCAGTGTGTCATCGCGGCGCGGGTCGGCGCATTGCGGGCACAGATCGTCTTCGGTCAGCGTGCGGCACTGGCGGCAATGGCCGACGCCTTCCATGGCCTGGCTCAAGGCCTGGGCCAGACGGGTGCCGCCGCTGCGATCACGTTCGAGCAACTGCAACGCCATGCGCTGAGCGGTTTTCTGACCCACGCCTGGCAAGGTGCGCAGAGCGTCGATCAGTTGGCGAATCAAGGGGCTGAAGCTCATGGGTAAACAGTCCGACTAAACAACGAGACGCGGTTTATACCCGCGCCTCTGGCCAGCGTCAAATCCTCAGTCCTGGGCGACCCGGACCACCAGTTTGCCGAAGTTGCGCCCTTCCAGCAGACCGATGAACGCCTCGGGCGCCTGCTCCAGGCCTTCGACCACATCCTCGCGGAACTTGACCTTGCCGTCGCGTACCCACGGCACCATGTGGCTGATGAATTCCGGCTGACGATCACCGTAATCGTCGAAGACGATGAAGCCCTGAATACGCACACGCTTGGTGAGCAATGTGCGTTGCAGCATCGGCAGGCGATCCGGGCCGGTCGGCGCTTCGGCGGCGTTGTAACCGGCGATCAGGCCGCACAACGGGATGCGCGCCTTGGGATTGAGCAACGGCACGACGGCATCAAAGACATGGCCGCCGACGTTCTCATAATAAATGTCGATGCCGTTCGGACAGGCTTTGGCCAACTGTTTGGCGAAGTCATCGGCCTTGTGGTCGATGCAGGCATCAAAACCCAGCTCCTCAACGACGTATTTGCACTTCTCGGCACCACCGGCCACGCCGACCGCGCGCAGGCCTTTGATCTTCGCCACTTGCCCGACCACCGAGCCGACGGCGCCGGACGCCGCAGCCACCACCAGGGTTTCGCCTTCTTTCGGCTGACCGATGTCCATCAGGCCCATGTACGCGGTCATGCCCGGCATGCCCAGTACGCCGAGGGCCATCGACGGGCTCGGCAGGCCAGCCGGGATCGGCATGATGTTGCGACCGTCGCTGATGCTGTGGCTTTGCCAACCGGTGGCGCCAACCACCAGATCACCGGTGTGGAATTTCGGATGATTGGACTGCTCGACCCGGCTGACCGCGCCGCCAGTCATGACTTCGCCGATTTGCACCGGCGCGGCGTAGGACGGTGCGTCGCTCATACGTCCGCGCATGTACGGGTCAAGCGACAGGTACATGGTTTTCAGCAGCACCTGACCGTCCTGCAGATCCGGCAGCGCCTCGCGCTCGAGACGAAAGTTCTCCGGGGTCGGCGCGCCGCTCGGGCGCGAGGCGAGGACGAAGCGTTGATTGAGGGTGAGAGGGTCGGACATGTCAGCGTCTCCTGTGAATGGGGAATTCGGTGTATAGGGAGCAGACCTTGGTAGCGGTGGTGTGTTCGATGTTTCTTCAGTTGTGCCGAGGTGAGTTCATTCGCGAGCAGGCTCGCTCCCACAGGGGGATGCATTCCAAATGTGGGAGCGAGCCTGCTCGCGAAGGCGTCAGTCCAGCCGGCATATGTCC
This sequence comes from Pseudomonas triticicola, assembly GCF_019145375.1. Lineage (NCBI taxonomy): Bacteria > Pseudomonadati > Pseudomonadota > Gammaproteobacteria > Pseudomonadales > Pseudomonadaceae > Pseudomonas > Pseudomonas triticicola. Next base: position 2,522,666 of record NZ_JAHSTX010000001.1, read on the forward strand.
ATCAGGCAGAAACAAAAATGCCAGGCACAATGCCTGGCATTTTGTGTAGCTCATCTGCCGCCCAAAGGCGAATCAGAATGGCAGTTTCATACCCGCTGGCAGGTTCATGCCGGCGGTCATGCTGCCCATTTTTTCCTGGCTGTTGGCTTCGATCTTGCGCACGGCGTCGTTGACGGCGGCAGCGACCACGGCTTCCAGCATCTCTTTGTCGTCTTCGCTCAGGCCTTCGACCAGGCTTGGGTCGATGCTCACGCTTTTGACGTCGTGACGACCGGTCATCACCACGGTGACCATGTCGCCGCCGGCCTTGCCGGTGACTTCGGCGTTGGCCAGTTCTTCCTGCATCTTGGCCATTTTTTCCTGCATCTGCTGCGCCTGCTTCATCAGGCCGGCCATGCCACCTTTCATCATGGGAATCACCTCAAACGTACTTGGATAAAACAGCGCCCGGCCATCTTGGCCGAGTACCTTCAGTTATTAGCCTTGGGTGACCAAGGCGTCGACAGGTTCAATAGTATCGCTTCGCACCACCGCGCCGAACTGCTGAACCATCTGCTGGATGAACGGATCACCGTGGATCGATTCCTCCGCCTCACGCTGGCGATTGGCGCGGCGGCGCGAGGCGGCCTGGGCCGGGGTTTCCTGCTCAGGCTTGATCAGCTCGATGGTCAGCGTCAGCGTGCGCCCGTGGAATTGGTTCAACGCGTCGTTGAGACGACGCTGTTGCGTGGCGTTGAACAGGGCGCTATGGGCCGGGTCAAGGTGCATCAGCCAGTGGTCGCCGTCGACCGCAATCAATGTGCAGTTGGCGGCGATGCTGCCGGTCATGCCGGAAATCGGCAGTTTCGGGAACAGCTCCAGCCATTGCAGGGCCAGGCCGGTGGCCGGCGCGGCGGCAGGTTCCGGCTCGGGTTCAGGCTCAGGATCGGCGGCGTGTTCGCTGGCCAGTTCGTCGAGGTAGCTGTAGGCCGAATCCATGTCCGGCTCGATGTAGTCTTCATCCAGCGGCGGTTCGTCGTCCAGGTCCATGCCCGGCGTAGCGGCATCGACGTCGGCGACGGACGGTTCGGGAATTGGCGCAGCGGCCCACTCCGGCGCATCCGGCACCACGCTGTCCGGGGTCGGCAGCGGCATCGGCGGCAGCTCGGGCTGCTCGCCAGCGGTTTCCAGCACTGGTTCGACAGCGGGTTGCTGAACGGGCGCCGGCTCGGGCTCGGCTTCCACCGGATCGTTCCACGGCAGATCGACCACGGCTTCGACGGCGACTGGCTCAGGCTCCGGTTGTGCTTCGACAACCGGCGCCACAGGTTCTGGCTCGGCAACCGGCGCCGCTACTGGTGCGGGCGCAGGTGTGGGCGCAACAGCCGCAGCGACCACCGGCGCAGGCTTCGGGGCGGCAGCCACTGAGTTTGCGGAATCAACTGTGGCCTGGCTGATCCCCACTGGCTTTAGCGGTTGCCTCGGCGCGTCCGCCGTATCCGCCGGGCGGAACGCGAGCATCCGCAGCAAGACCATTTCGAAACCGCCGCGCGGGTCCGGCGCCAGCGGCAAATCGCGGCGACCGATCAGGCCCATCTGGTAATAGAACTGCACATCTTCGGCCGGCAGTGCCTGGGCCAGGGCCAATACGCGATCACGGTCGCCGTGGCCATTGTCGACCCCTTCCGGCAGCGCCTGAGCGATGGCCACGCGGTGCAGCACGTTAAGAATTTCCGAGAGCACGCCGTTCCAGTCCGGGCCTTGCTCGGCCAGATGCCGCACGGCTTCGAGCAGCGCCTTGGCATCGCCCTCGATCAGCGCATGCAGCACGTCATAGACCTGACCGTGATCCAGCGTGCCGAGCATCGCGCGCACGTCGGTGGCGAGGACCTTGCCTTCACCGAACGCGATGGCCTGATCGGTCAGGCTCATGGCGTCGCGCATCGAACCGTCAGCAGCGCGGCCGAGCAGCCACAGTGCATCGTCTTCGAACGGTACGTTTTCCGCAGTCAAAACGTGGGTCAAATGCTCGACCACACGCTCCGGCGTCATGTTCTTCAGGGAGAACTGCAGGCAACGCGAAAGAATCGTTGCCGGAAGTTTCTGCGGATCGGTGGTCGCCAGGATGAACTTGACGTAGGGCGGCGGCTCTTCGAGGGTTTTCAGCAGCGCATTGAAGGAATGGCTGGAAAGCATGTGCACTTCGTCGATCAGGTAGACCTTGAAGCGCCCACGACTTGGCGCGTACTGCACGTTGTCGAGCAGTTCGCGGGTGTCTTCGACTTTGGTGCGGCTGGCGGCGTCGATCTCGATCAGGTCGACAAAACGCCCCTCATCGATCTCGCGGCACACCGAACACTCGCCGCAGGGACTGGAAGTGATCCCTGTCTCGCAGTTCAGGCACTTGGCAATGATCCGCGCGATGGTGGTCTTGCCGACCCCGCGCGTCCCGGTGAACAGGTAGGCGTGGTGCAGCCGTTGGCTGTCCAAGGCATTGATCAGAGCCTTGAGCACATGGGTCTGGCCGACCATTTCGCGGAACGAGCGTGGACGCCATTTACGTGCAAGAACCTGATAACTCATCGAAAACCGTCGCAGCGAAGGAAGCAGAAGCGGCTAATGCTAGCGGAGCAAGGGCAAAATTGCATCCGGTGTCCTCGTCTAAAATGGCTAAGCTGCATCAGCAGAGGCTTTTATCGGCTCGGGATGGGGAATTACCGGAGCGTCTATGCGGTGGGCCGTGGCGGCATTGCTGGGTATCAGCCTCAACGCGATGGCAGCGCAAGCGCCGTTGCGCTTCGCCGTGCCGGACAGTTGGGCGATGCCGATGGTGCAACTGCAAGGCGGCAGACCGACCCAGGGCATCCTGCACGACATCCTGCTCAGTCTGGCGACCCAGGTTGGCGCGCCGGCGCAATTCGTCGTCCTGCCGCGCGCGCGGGTACAGAGCGCCATGGAGCACGGCGACATCGACGTGCGCTGCTATGCCGCACAGTCGTGGCTGCCGAATCAGTCCGGCGATTACATCTGGAGCGTGCCGTTGTGGTTTCAGCGCGACCTGCTGATCAGCCGCAAGGAACAACCGGCGCAGATCAATCCCGCCCAGTTGCCGCGCCAGGCCATCGGCACCGTCCTCGGTTACAGCTACCCTACCCTGCAACCGCTGTTCGACGCCGACCAGTTGCAACGCGAAGACGCGCGCAATCAGGAACAGGTACTGGAAAAGCTACTAGCCGGGCGATATCGCTATGCGGTGAGCAATCAGTGGACGCTGGACTGGATCAATCAGCGCCTGTTGCCGGAGCAGCAGCTGCAAGGGGTCGCGGTGCTGCAGGAACAGAATATCGGCTGCTATGTGAGAAATGATCCGAACGTGCCGGTGCAGCGGATTTTGCGCACGTTGCTGCGGATGAAAATGTCCGGCGAGATCGACGACATTATCCGGTTGTACACCGGCGCCTCTTCAACCACACCCTAACCGCCTGTGGGAGCGAGCCTGCTCGCGAAAGCGGTATGTCAGGCGACACAGTTGTTGAACACGCCGACGCCTTCGCGAGCAGGCTCGCTCCCAAAGGGTTGGCCGGGTCAATAACCGTGCGATTCGCGGAATTTCGGCTCACGGCTGTGGTGATAATCGATCCACTCGACCACGTCGTAAGGCAGATAGAGCTGCTGCCGGGCACGAGACACGGCGATGTACACCGCGCAGATGCGCTGATCGAACTCGTAGGCATCCTTGAATTTCTCGTTACTGAGCAACGTCCGGGTCAACAGCACGCGCCTGAACTCCATGCCGCCCGCCCGCTCGGCCATCATCAACAGGCAGGCTTTACCCGGCTCGATGATCTTTTGGCTCAGTCGCGTCAGGTCGGCAATCATGAAGCCGTTTTGCAGTTGCGCTTCGATCCACAAAAACGCCTCGTCGAAACGGTTGGCCTCACGCACCTGCTGCCAATCAGCCAAGTCGCTGAAATACGGGTGCGGTCCTTTCTCGCTGGACCCGGCATTGTAGAAATCGCGCCGGAACAGCTCGATGGCGGTGGTCATGAAATGCTTGATGTCGTCCTGTGCTTCCCTGTCGGGGAAACTGAAGGCGCAACTGGAATCGTGCAAGTGGATAGCCCACATCATCGTGTCCCACGGTGACGCGGTCAGCACCACGCAACCTTCGGGCGGCACGAAGGCTTGCGGGTAGTACTCGATATCGACGTCGGCGTGACGAGCGCCTTCGAACGGCACTTTGCTCTTCTGCGTGTGGCGTGAGATCAGCGGGTTGACCAGGCGCTCGACATTGCGTCCCGAACGCACCGAATAGCAGATATCGCTCTGGCGAACTTCACGCTTGCGCTTGGGCGCCTCGCCCGTGGCCTGCTGATACTCATCGCCGAGGGTGATCAGCACCTGCTGCCCGCGCTCGATGATTTGCAGCAACGACGCCGGCACATCCTGGCTTTCGTCGATGATCACATGGGTGTAGCGCGGCGGGACGCGGCAACCGGCGAGACTGGCGCGTTTGATCATGAGCAACGTCGGAAAACCGCTCTGGCTGGCCCAGGCCGGATTGGCTTCCAGATACACCCACAGGCGACTGGAGTATTCCAGCAGCGCTTGCGAGTCGGCGCCGGTCAAGGGCTGCTGAAAATGCGGCAAATGCCTGGCGGACAGCGTGTGATCTCTTGAGGTGCAGTACAGCTTGAGCACGCGCAGACAAACCTCGAGGGTGCCCGGCCCGTCGTGGTGGCGAAAGCCGAAGATATTCAGCTCCTGCGCCAGCGCCTGCTTGCTCGGGAGACGCGCCGGCGCTCTGGCCATAGGCAACCGGGGACCGAGCAGCTGAGCCTGGGCGAAATCGAAAAAGGTCTGGCCAATATCCGTGTCGTGGACCTGCACGATGTGCTTGCGCAGCGTCGCCAGTTTCGCCGGGGTGCGCGCCAGTACCAGGGTGCGTTTCGAGCGCAGGCATTCGATCAGCGCGCTGAGCATGTAGCTCTTGCCGATGCCTGCATAACCTTGCACGTGCAGGTCTTCGTCGAGGTTGGCTCGAAAGGTTCGCAGCAGTTTGTCCTGCGCCGCGCTTAACCAGTGTTCACGCTCGCGTGGCGTGACCATTTGCTGGCGAAACGGATTGTTCTGTTGCTGATGGCGGATCTTGTAGTCCACATCCCATTGCCCGCCGGGCAACAGAAATGCCTGCGCGGCGACTTCATCGGCCATGAGAAAGCGCAGGTTCAGACCTTTGAGCGCATTGAGGCCGAAATACAATTTGCGCGAATCGAACAGACGCCGCGCCTCTGCAAGCAGTCCTGCCGATCCGGTGCGCCGGGAGGTGACAGACCAGTCAATGAGTCTGGCGAGAATCTTCTCCGCTGCTCTGGCGCTCAAATCCTGCTCCGTGGCCTGGGCGAGGTTCTGGATGACCAGCACTGCCGCCAGTTCCGGGTCGCTCAGGCTGGCCAGTGCCGCGTCACCCTCGGGCTGCAACAGCGCCGTACACGCATCATGGGTGATGGGCAGAAATACCGGGGTGGCCAAATCAAAATGTTCCGGGTGCATACAACCTCGCCGCCTGGGCTTTAATACAACACCAGATCAGTCCTGGCCATTCTCGTCGTGCATTTCATGGGACTGCGGCAAGTTTCCCTCACGGCTGGCCTCGGGGCTGATCCGCAGTTCGAAGGAGTAGCCGCCGAGCGTGCCGGACATGCCGCGTCGATCTGCTCCGCTACCCAGCGGGCCTGCATCGATTTGCGCCTGTACTTCGTAGAGGGCCATTTCCAGCAGTTTGCGCAGATGTTCAGGGTTTTGAGCGCTGGCGTGCAGTTGCAGGTCGTACTGGCCGGCCACCGATTCAGTGATGAGGGGCTGGTCCTGCACCGCGAGCGGCTGCGCAGTTTCTTCAGCCGCGTTGAACACGGTCGAAGCCGCCAGAATCGCGGCGTGCTCCTCATCCATCAGGTCGAGCACTCGCGACAGTTCCAGCGTGCGCTCGGGCTGATCCTGCATCTGCGCTTTGACATCCAGACGACGCAACTGCCATTCGCGCAGTTTTTCACGAGTCAGATCGTCGATTTCACCCACTTGCCTTACCTCTCAATGCCAGGCGAGGGAGTATGCCACTGTTCGCGGTCGACAGCCGCACGGGCACCGGGACGCTGCGCTGCTGATCCGGCCCAAATCGCAGGCATAAAAAAACCGCAGTGGGCGAAACCCATGCAGTTCTCTTTGAATTCTCGGTAGGTTCGTTAAGGTGGTGCCCCCACCAGCCACACCCCGGCACACAATGTTCCCGCTGTGGCTGCTTCCTTCCGGATCTGACCAGGTTCACGGGTAATCGTTGCGGGGGGACCGATGGGGTCACCATAACGACGCTTGCCTGTCGGCGAGCCGCGCCATTGTACCTGTCTGAGATGAACTTACAACCGTTGGTTGCAGATTAAAAATACCAACAGGTTCAAGGACATGCGCTGACGGCAAAAGATCGCAGCCTGCGGCAGCTCCTACAGGGCCAGGACTTCGTCTGCGCGCCCGCCGGCCTGCTGGATCACCAGATGAATGAAGTGCAACTTGGCGATCGCCGCCGCCGGCAGTACGAACGGGTAGAAATCCGGCTGGCCCATGCTGCGCGACAGTTCGTTGAGCATGCCGGCCAGTTCGATCCACGCATTGACGAACGACAGAAATGCCGTGCCGCCGGGGTGCTCCGGGTCGTACAAGGTGCTGGTGGGAAATGGCTGATAGTCGAAGTCCATTTCCCGTGCGCTCATGCCGAAGCCCAGCGCCGTGTCGACCGCATCCATCATGTGCAGGTAATGCGCCCAGGTTTCCGCCCAGTCTTCCCACGGGTGCATGGTCGCGTAGGCACTGACGTAATGCTGCGGCCAGTCCAGCGGTGCGCCTTGCTGGTAGTGCCGGTCCAGCGCCTCGGCGTAACTGGCGCGTTCGTCGCCGAACAGATTGCGGAACGCGTCCAGCCAAGGGCCGTTGGCGATGAGGCGATCCCAGTAGTAGTGGCCGACCTCATGGCGAAAATGCCCGAGCAGCGTGCGGTAAGGTTCGTGCATTGCCGCCCTGACCTGCTCACGATGCGCATCGTCGGCCTCTTTGATGTCGAGGGTGATCAGGCCATTGGCGTGGCCGGTCATCGGCGCGTTGCCTTCCAGGTCGACACCGATGAAGTCGAACGCCAGCCCGATTTCTTCATCCGTGGTTTTCGGGATGACCGGCAAGCCGAGGGTGATCAGTTGCGCGACCAGTCGACGCTTGGCGATTTCGACCTTGCGCCAGCGTTCGGGATTTTCCGCGACGGACAGGTCGGGAATGGTGCGGTTGAGGCTGCAAGCGATGCACAAGGTGTCGCGATCGTTGGCCGGCAGCAGCCAGTTGCACGCGGCGGGCATGTCGAGGTTGGCGCAGCGGCGGAACAGTCCGGCGTCGGGATCGGCGTCGAGCGTCCAGGTGCCCTCTTCCGGCCCCGGCTGCAGCGAGGTCAGGCGACTTTCTTCAGGGTGATAGCCGAGCAAGGCGTTACAGGCCAGGCACTGACTGTTGCGAAAGAACAGCGACTGGCCGCAACGGCACGGCCAGACTTTGCTGTTGCGCGAGGATCCGGCCACGAACGGCGCGATGATGCGGGAACTGAGCTGCTCGAAAAAGCGGTGCATGGCGATCTCTCCCTGGGACTGGCCAAGACTAGATCATCCTGAAGACAACATCGTTCCCACCCATAACCGCGCAGCCGAGTGATAGCACCATTGTGGTGAGGGGATTTATCCCCGCTGGGTTGCGAAGCGACCCCCAAAACCATACAACGCGGTTAATCAGGTATACCGAGTCGTATGGTTCTGCGACGACGATGTCGCCGAACGGGGATAAATCCCCTCGCCACGGGTGTCCATCCGGAGAGGGGTAAATCCCCTCACCACAGGGGTTCATCCGGTCAGACAGCGACGCCGTGGGTCTTGAGGAAGGCGATAAACGCTTCTTCGTCCATGACCTTCACGCCCAGTTCGTTGGCCTTGGTCAGTTTCGAGCCGGCACCCGGGCCTGCGACCACGCAATGGGTTTTCGCCGACACCGAACCGGCGACCTTGGCACCCAGGCTTTCCAGATGATCCTTGGCCACATCCCGGCTCATCAACTCGACCTTGCCGGTCAGCACCCAGGTTTCGCCGGACAGTGGCAGACCTTCGACGACTTTCTTCTCGCTCTGCCAATGCATGCCGAAATCGCGCAGCTGCTGCTCGGCGCGCTCGGCCAGTTGCCGATGCTCAGGCGAGGCGAAGAACTCGCGCACCGAGTTGGCCTGCTTCTCCGGCAATGCCTGGCGCATGTCCAGCCAGTCAGCGTTCATCACCGCTTCCAGCGAGCCAAAGCGATCGGCGAGTTTCTGCGCACCACCGGGGCCGACGAAAGGAATGTGCAGCTTGTCGAGCAAGCCGCCCAACGTGGTACTGGCGGCGAACTCCGCGCCCAGTTCGCCCTGATCCTGAATCTGCAACCCATGGCCGAGCAATTCGCTGATGACCTGCTGGTTGTGCGCATCCTCAAAGAAACTGTGGATCTCGTGCGCCACTTCCAGGCCGACCTCCGGCAGGTAGGTCAGCACATGCGGCAAGGCCTGTTGCACGCGCTCCAGCGAACCCAGCGAACGCGCCAGCACCTTCGCCGTCTCTTCGCCGACATCGGGAATGCCGAGGGCGTAGATGAAACGTGCCAGGCTCGGTTGCTTGCTGTCTTCAATGGCTTTGAGAAGCTTGTTGCTCGATACCTCGGCAAAGCCTTCCAGATCGACGATGTCGTCGAACTTCAGCGCATACAGATCGGCCGGCGAGCTGACCAGACCTTCGTCGACCAGTTGCTCGACGCTCTTGTCGCCCAAGCCTTCGATGTCCATGGCTCGACGCGAAACGAAGTGAATGATCGCCTGTTTCAGTTGCGCGCCGCAGGCCAGTCGGCCGACGCAGCGATACACGGCGCCTTCGCTGAAGGTTTCCTTGCCCTTGCTGCGCTTGACCAGTTGCGTGCGTTCAACGTGGGAGCCGCACACCGGGCAGCTTTCTGGAATGGCCACCGGGCGCGCGTCATCGGGGCGACGCTCGGTGACTACCTGCACCACTTGCGGAATCACATCACCGGCGCGGCGGATGATCACCGTGTCGCCGATCATCAGGCCCAGCCGCGCGACTTCGTCCATGTTGTGCAACGTGGCGTTGGCCACGGTGACGCCGGCGACTTTCACCGGTTTCAGACGCGCCACCGGAGTCACCGCACCGGTGCGGCCGACCTGGAATTCCACGTCGAGCAGCTCGGTGAGTTCTTCCATCGCCGGGAATTTGTGCGCGATCGCCCAGCGCGGCTCGCGCGCACGAAAGCCCAGTTCACGCTGGTCGGCAATGCTGTTGACCTTGAACACCACGCCATCGATTTCATAGGCCAGCGAGTTACGGCGCTCGCCGATGTCGCGGTAATACTCCAGGCACTCATCGATGCCCTTGGCCAGCTTCAGTTCGTGACTGATCGGCATGCCCCATTTCTGCAACTGCTTGAGGTTGCCGATGTGGGTGTCGGCAATATCGTGAGACACCTGACCGATGCCATAGCAGCAGAATTCCAGCGGACGATTGGCGGTGATCTTCGAATCGAGCTGGCGCAGGCTGCCTGCTGCCGCGTTGCGCGGGTTGGCGAAGGTCTTGCCGCCGATTTCCAGTTGCGAAGCATTGAGGCGCTCGAAACCGGCCTTGGACATGAATACTTCACCGCGCACTTCCAGCGTCGCCGGCCAGCCTTCGCCGTGCAGCTTCAGCGGAATATTGCGCACGGTGCGCACGTTGACGCTGATGTCCTCGCCGGTGGTGCCATCGCCCCGGGTGGCGCCGCGCACCAGCAGACCATCCTGATACAGCAGGCTGACCGCCAGGCCATCGAGCTTCGGCTCGCAGCTGTATTCCACCGCCGCGCCGCCACCAAACAGATCGCCGGCCGGCACGTCGAGGCCTTCGTTGACGCGGCGATCGAACTCGCGCATGTCGGATTCTTCGAAAGCGTTGCCGAGGCTGAGCATCGGGATTTCGTGACGCACCTGAGTGAACGCAGTCAACGCCATGCTACCGACGCGCTGGGTCGGCGAATCGCTGGTGATCAGTTCCGGGTTGGCCGCTTCCAGCGCCTTGAGCTCGTGGAACAAGCGATCGTACTCGGCATCGGGAATGCTCGGCTCGTCGAGAACGTGATAGCGATAGTTGTGCTGATCCAGCTCAGCGCGCAGCTCTAGAATGCGGGTTTTGGCGGCGGTCATGGGTGTTCTCTCATAAAGCAAAAGAGCAGCCGAGGCTGCTCCAGTTTTATTCCATTATCGGCGGCGTGGCCAAAAGATCGCAGCCTCGTTGCACTCGTCAGCTCCTACAGGCCGAAGGCTGCGATCTTTTGATCTGGCCTTAGCGCTTCTGGGTCAGGGCGCGGCGTTCGAATTCGACGATGCGCTGACGGTAGTGCTCAATCGTCTGCGCGGTCAGTACGCTGCGCTGATCGTCTTTCAGTTCGCCGTTCAGTTCCTGGGACAGCTTGCGGGCTGCCGCGACCATCACGTCGAAAGCCTGCTTCGGATGACGCGGGCCTGGCAGACCGAGGAAGAAGCTCACCGCCGGAGTGCTGAAGTGGTCGATGTCGTCCAGATCGAAGATGCCCGGCTTGACCGCATTGGCCATGGAAAACAGCACTTCGCCGTTGCCGGCCATGCTTTCGTGACGGTGGAAGATGTCCATCTCGCCGAAACGCAGGCCACTTTCGAGAATGTTCTGCAGCAGCGCAGGGCCTTTGAAGCCGGCCGGGTCGCGGCAGATCACGCTGATCACCAAAACTTCTTCGGCTTGCGGCTGATCTTTTTCCGCCACGGCCGGTGCAGGCTTGCTGTCTTCGGCGAAATCGTCATCGCGGCTGCTGAAGCTCGGGCCGCCGTCCAGATCAAGGTCGAGGTTCAAGTCGCCCTGCGCCGGGCCGTTGCTGCCGCGCTTGCCACGTTTCGAACCGGATTCACGCGGCTCGCGGGCTTCGCGGTTGGGCATGCTCACCGACGGCAGATCGTGCTCGTCCAATTGCGGCTCTTTGTGCGTGTCCAGGACGCGGGCCGGGCCCAACAGCTCGGCGCTGGTGTCCTCGTCCGGCAGATTGGACAGGCTCCGGTCGAGACGGAATTTCAGCTTTCCCTTGCCGCCGCGCATACGGCGCCAGCCATCGAAAAGAATACCGGCTATCACAATGATGCCGATGACGATCAGCCACTCGCGCAGACCGATTTCCATGTAATCCCGTGCCTCTATAAAAAATGCTGAAAAATAAGGGGTTTACACTGCGTAAACCGCTTTAAAACGTGGCGCCAACTCTATGTTCTGACAGGCGTTTTGCCCACGTATACGAAAAATTGACATTAAACTAGCACGATCAAAGGCTTCGCAGCTACAAGCTTTGAGCTCCAAGCCACAAGCCGTCCACTTGCAGCCTGGAGCTTGTAACCTGCAGCCGCGCCGCTAGGCGTCCACCATCGCCATCGCCTCCTCGACATCCACCGCCACCAGTCGCGAACAGCCCGGTTCATGCATCGTCACACCCATCAACTGCTCGGCCATTTCCATGGCGATCTTGTTGTGGGTGATGTAGATGAACTGCACGGTCTGCGACATCTCTTTGACCAGCCGTGCGTAGCGTCCAACGTTAGCGTCATCCAGTGGCGCGTCAACCTCATCGAGCATGCAGAACGGCGCCGGGTTCAACTTGAAGATGGCAAAAACCAGGGCCAGTGCAGTCAGGGCTTTTTCGCCGCCGGAAAGCAAATGGATGGTGCTGTTCTTCTTCCCGGGCGGCTGCGCCATGATCGTCACCCCTGTATCGAGTAGATCTTCGCCCGTCAGTTCCAAATACGCGCGCCCGCCACCGAAAACTTTCGGGAAAAGCGCCTGCAAACCGCCGTTGATCTGATCAAAGGTATCTTTGAAACGGTTGCGGGTTTCCTTATCGATTTTGCGGATGACGTTTTCCAGGGTCTCCAGCGCTTCGACCAGATCGGCGTCCTGCGCATCCAGATAACGTTTACGCTCCGATTGTTGCGTGTATTCATCGATGGCCGCGAGGTTGATCGCACCCAGGCGCTGAATCCGTGCGTTGATGCGTTCGAGTTCTTCTTCGGCTTCGCGTTCACTGGCTTGCGCCGTCAATGTCGCGAGCACGCCGTTGAGATCGTAGCCATCCTCAAGCAATTGGTCCTGCAAGGCCTTGCGCCGTACGGTCAGGGCTTGCCACTCCATGCGCTGCTGTTCGAGCTGGCCGCGAATCAACTGCGATTGCTGCTCGGCCTGGGTGCGGCGTTTTTCCGCGTCGCGCAATTCCCGATCGGCGTCTTCCAGGGCGATCTGCGCGGTCTTGAGCTCTTCATCGACGGTCATGCGCTTGTCGAGCAACTCTTCGAGTTTCAGACGCAGCTCTTCCAGCGGCGCCTCGCCCTCCTCCAGATTCAGACTCAACTGTTCGCGCTTTTCCGTCAGGCGTTCGGCCTGCATTTCCAGACGCTCCAGCGCCTGACGCGTGGAGTCATGCTGGGCGCGCAACGAGCCGAGGCGCACCGCCAGTTGATGGGCGTGGTCCTTGTGCTGCCGCGCTTCCTGACGCACGCGATCAAGGCGCTCGCGCAGGCTGTCGCGCTGGGCCAGCAGCAACTCGCGCTGCTCGGTGTCGAGCGCCATGGAATCCAACGCTTCCTGCAAATTCATGCGCGCTTCGCCGACCTGCTCGTGCTCAAGCTCGCGCTGTTCGGCGAGTTCGACCAGTTCTTCATCGAGACGGGTGCGGCGCAATGTCAGCTGTTCGGCTTTGGCCTTGCCGGCGGACAACTGCGCTTTCAGTTCGCCTTGCTGGCGCGCTTCTTCCTGCAGCAAGCGGCGCAGATGTTCGCGGCCGTTTTCCTGCTGGCGCTGTTGCGCGCGCAGGGTTTGCAGGCGGGTTTCCATGGCCTCGACCGTGGCTTCGCGCTCTTCACGCTCCAGTTGCAGGTCTTCGATTTCCTGGCCACGGGCGAGCATGCCGCTTTCCGCTTCGCTGGCGCGACGTACACGCAAGAAGTGCCGACCGACCCAATAGCCGTCTCGGCTTATCAGGCTTTGCCCGGCGCTCAACTGGCCGCGCAAAGCCAGCGCCTGTTCAAGGCTGTCGACCGGTTTGACCTGACCAAGCCACGGCGACAGATCGATCTGCGCCTCGACTTTGTCCAGCAGACTGCCGGCCACCCGCACGCCATCGCTGGCCGGGCTGAGCAGGCGCAAATCGCCTTGAGTGAAACCGGATAAATCAAAACCGCTGAAATCGTCGACCAGCACCGCTTGCAGATCGGCGCCGAGCACGGTTTCCACCGCCAGTTCCCAACCGGCCTCGACCTTAAGGCCTTCGGCCAGACGCGGACGCTCGGCGAGATTGTGTTCCTTCAACCATTCGGCGGTGCCGGTGCCCGGATCGAGCGCCGCTTGCTGCAAGGCTTCCAGCGACGCCAGACGACCATTGAGCCGCTGCAGATCGCCCTGGGCCTGCTGCTGCGCAGTCAACGCCTGCTGTAATTCCTGACGCAGTTGTTCAAGCTTTTCGACCTGCGCTTCTTCGCTGGTCTGTAAATCTTCGAGGGTCGCTTCGGACTCGGCGAGCTGCTCGTTGAGCGCCATGATCGCCGCGTCTTCCGGGTCGGCGGACAGCAACGCACGTTCTTCGGCGAGGCGTTTCTGCCGGTCGGCCAGACGCTCCATGCTGCTTTCCAGCTGCTGAATCCGCGATTGCTGGACTTCAGCCTGACGGCGCGGTTCGGCAGCGGTCAGGTTGAAAGCATCCCACTGCTCCTGCCAGCCGTGCATGGTGGTTTCGGCTTCTTCGAGGGCCGCAGCCGCTTCCTCGGCGGCGGCGCTGGTGACTTCCTGCTCGGGGGTGAGCATGTCCAGTTCTTCGCCGAGGGTCAGCAGCAACGTGCGGTCGTGGCCCAGGTGCGACTCGGTCTCCAGACGCGCGCGCTCGGCTTCTTTCAGATCGTCCTGCAACTGGCGTAACCGCTGCTGGCCATGCTGAATGCTCTGCTCGACCCGGGCGATGTCGCCGCCGACCGAATAGAAGCGCCCCTGCACCAGATTGAAGCGTTCGGACAGGTCGTGGTGACCGTCGCGCAGGCGCTCGATGGCCGCATCAGCGTTACGCTGTTCAGCGACCAGTGCTTCGAAGCTGACTTCCTGATTGCCGATGATCGACTCACGCTGGCCGACCTGCTCGTTGAGATCCTGCCAGCGCAGGGCCGACAGTTGCGCCTTGAGCTGACGCTCTTCGGCCTTGAGTTCCTGATACTTTTTCGCCGCCTCGGCCTGACGGTGCAGACGTTCGAGCTGGCGCTCCAGCTCTTCGCGCAGGTCGGTCAGGCGGGCGAGGTTTTCGTGGGTGCGGCGGATACGGTTTTCGGTCTCGCGGCGGCGCTCTTTATATTTCGAGATGCCGGCGGCTTCTTCGATGAAGTTACGCAGGTCTTCGGGCTTGGATTCGATCAGCTTGGAGATCATCCCCTGTTCGATGATCGAGTAGCTGCGCGGGCCGAGGCCGGTGCCGAGGAAAATGTCGGTGATGTCGCGTCGACGGCATTTGGTGCCGTTGAGGTAATACGTGGTCTGGCTGTCGCGGGTGACTTTGCGGCGGATGGAAATTTCCGCGTAGGCGGCGTATTCGCCGAGCAGCGTGCCGTCGGAGTTGTCGAAGACCAGTTCGATGCTCGCCTGGCTTACCGGTTTGCGGCTGGTCGAACCGTTGAAGATGACGTCGGTCATCGACTCGCCACGGAGGTTCTTTGCCGAACTTTCGCCCATCACCCAGCGCACGGCGTCGATGATGTTCGACTTGCCGCAACCGTTCGGCCCGACGACCGCCGCCATGTTACTGGGGAAGTTCACCGTGGTCGGGTCGACGAAGGATTTGAACCCCGCCAGTTTGATGCACTTCAGCCGCACGCTCAGGCAACCGTCAGCGCAGACACCACCAGATCGCAGCTGCGCTGGGCATACGCCGTGAGCACGATGCGGATCTGCGGCAAATCACGGGCGAGTACGGCGGCGAGCAAGCGTTCGAACAGTTCCAGGAATTCGCTCATTTCCGCCTTGCGCTGTTCGAGAGCAAGGAAATACGCGCGGCTCATCGCCGGCTGGAGGTTCTCGACGGTTTCTTGCAGGTACGGATTGTTGGCAAACGGATAGGCGGCGCGCATCACCGCGAAGCTGTCATCGACGAAGCTGCGGATATCGCCGCGTTCGTAATTGGCGG
Organism: Pseudomonas triticicola; assembly: GCF_019145375.1. NCBI lineage: Bacteria > Pseudomonadati > Pseudomonadota > Gammaproteobacteria > Pseudomonadales > Pseudomonadaceae > Pseudomonas > Pseudomonas triticicola. The sequence continues at coordinate 2,537,966 of NZ_JAHSTX010000001.1, forward strand.
TCAGGCGCTGCTGGATCTGCACGAACGGCGCCATGTCCGACTGCACCTGCCAGCCATTGGCCACCGAATTGCCGAGCAGGATGTACAACTCGCTCATCAGCGTGCACAGGCTCTGCACCTTGTGCGGCGTCAGCTCGGTAACGTGGGCGCCACGACGCGGCAGGATCGCGATCAGGTGACGGCGCTCGAGGATCAGCAAGGCTTCGCGGACCGAACCGCGGCTGACGTTGAGCGCCAGCGTGACCTTCTGTTCCTGGATGCGCTCTCCCGGCTTCATTTCGCCACGAATGATGCGTTCGGCGAGGTGGTGAGCGATTTGCTCGGCGAGGCTGTCCGGCGCCTTGAACGTCATGGTTGTCCTTCAAACTCTATCGATCTGCACAAGCGGCGCAGTGTAGCGCAAATGCGCGGTCATGGCGGAGTGCCCACTCAGCGGTTTTTGGCACGAATCCCGCAAAAAAGCGCAGTGACCGATGAAGGTCAATACTGAATAGACACGCTGTTGATCGACGAATCGGATTTTCCTGACCTTTAAGTCAGAAAACCATTGACCGAAAAGTCAGACCTGCTAAATTCGGTTCACGTCGGTTAACAACAATAATGAGTCTGCGAGGCCTTCCGTGATCCAGTTTTTACTTAACCAGGAACTCCGTAGCGAGCACGCCCTGGACCCGAATCTGACTGTGCTCAATTACCTGCGTGAACATGTGGGCAAGCCCGGCACCAAAGAAGGTTGCGCCAGCGGTGACTGCGGCGCCTGCACCGTGGTGGTTGGCGAGTTGCAGACCGATGACACGGGGCGTGAACATATTCGCTATCGCAGCCTCAACTCGTGCCTGACTTTCGTCTCGTCCTTGCACGGCAAACAACTGATCAGCGTTGAAGACCTCAAGCACAAAGGCGAACTGCACAGCGTGCAGAAAGCCATGGTCGAGTGCCACGGTTCGCAGTGCGGCTTCTGCACCCCCGGTTTCGTCATGTCGTTGTTCGCCCTGCAAAAGAACAGCGATGCGCCGGATCAGGCCAAGGCTCACGAAGCGCTGGCTGGCAACCTCTGCCGCTGCACTGGCTACCGCCCTATTCTCGCCGCTGCCGAACAATCCTGCTGCGCCAAGCCTGCGGATCAGTTCGACGCCCGCGAAGCCGAGACCATTGCCCGCCTCAAGGCCATCGCGCCGACCGATATCGGCGAACTCAACAGCGGCGACAAGCGCTGCCTGGTGCCGCTGACCGTCGCTGACCTGGCCGATCTCTACGACGCTTATCCACAAGCGCGGCTGCTCGCCGGCGGCACCGATCTGGCGCTGGAAGTCACCCAGTTCCACCGCACCCTGCCGGTGATGATCTACGTCGGCAACGTCGCCGAAATGAAGTGCATCGAAACCTTCGATGACCGCATCGAAATCGGCGCCGCCACCGCCCTCTCCGACTGCTACGAGGCCTTGAATGCCGAGTACCCGGACTTCGGCGAACTGCTGCACCGCTTCGCCTCGTTGCAGATCCGCAATCAAGGCACCCTCGGCGGCAACATCGGCAACGCCTCGCCGATCGGTGACTCGCCACCGCTGCTGATCGCCCTCGGCGCGCAGATCGTGCTGTGCAAAGGCGAAACCCGCCGCACGCTGAACCTGGAAGATTACTTCATCGACTACCGCGTCACCGCGCGCCAGGAAAGCGAGTTCATCGAAAAAATCATCGTCCCGCGCGCCAGCGCCGAGCAGTTGTTCCGTGCCTATAAAGTGTCGAAGCGCCTGGATGATGACATCTCCGCCGTCTGCGCTGCCTTCAATCTGCGCGTGGAAAATGGCGTGATCGCCGACGCCCGGTTGGCCTTCGGCGGCATGGCGGCGATTCCGAAACGCGCTGCGCACTGCGAAGCCGTGCTGCAAGGCGCGCCGTTCAACAACGCCGTGATCGAGCGCGCCTGCGCCGCGCTGGCCGAAGACTTCACGCCGCTCTCGGACTTCCGCGCCAGCAAGGAATATCGCCTGCTCAGCGCGCAGAACCTGCTACGCAAATACTTCATCGAACTGCAAACACCGCACATCGAGACTCGGGTGACCGCTTATGTCTAATCATCACGCCGTAGAGAAGACCCAGGCTGAATTGGCCGAATTGTTCGCCAAGGATCTGACCACCGGTGTCGGTCGCAGCGTCAAGCACGACAGCGCCGCCAAGCATGTGTCCGGTGAAGCGCAGTACATCGATGATCGCCTGGAATTCCCCAACCAATTGCACCTGTATGCACGCCTGTCGGACCGCGCCCACGCGAAAATTCTCAGCATCGACACGTCGCCGTGCTACGCCTTCGAAGGCGTGCGCATCGTCATCACCCACGAAGACGTGCCGGGCCTGAAAGACATCGGCCCGCTGATGCCGGGCGATCCGCTGCTGGCCATCGATGATGTGCAGTTCGTCGGCCAACCGGTGCTGGCGGTAGCGGCGAAAGACCTGGAAACCGCGCGCAAGGCAGCAATGGCGGCGATCATCGAATACGAAGATCTGGAACCGGTGCTCGACGTCGTCGAAGCCCTGCGCAAGCGCCATTTCGTGCTCGACAGCCACACCCACCAGCGCGGCGACTCGGCCTCTGCACTGGCCACGGCTGAACACCGTATTCAGGGCACGCTGCACATCGGCGGCCAGGAGCACTTCTATCTGGAGACACAAATCTCCTCGGTGATGCCCACTGAAGACGGCGGCATGATCGTCTACTGCTCGACGCAGAACCCGACCGAAGTGCAGAAACTGGTCGCCGAAGTGCTCGACGTGTCGATGAACAAGATCGTTGTCGACATGCGCCGCATGGGTGGTGGTTTCGGTGGCAAGGAAACCCAGGCCGCGAGCCCGGCGTGCCTGTGCGCGGTGGTCGCGCACCTCACCGGCCAACCGACCAAGATGCGCCTGCCGCGCGTCGAAGACATGCTGATGACCGGCAAGCGCCACCCGTTCTACGTTGAGTACGACGTCGGTTTCGACAGCAGCGGCCGTCTGCACGGGATCAACATGGAGCTGGCCGGCAACTGCGGCTGCTCGCCGGACCTGTCCGCGTCGATCGTTGACCGGGCGATGTTCCACTCGGACAACTCCTACTACCTCGGCGATGCGACCATCAACGGTCACCGTTGCAAGACCAACACCGCCTCGAACACCGCTTATCGTGGTTTCGGTGGCCCGCAAGGCATGGTCGCCATCGAGGAAGTGATGGACGCGATTGCCCGGCACTTGAAGCTCGACCCGCTGGCGGTGCGCAAGGCCAACTACTACGGCAAGACCGAGCGCAACGTCACCCACTACTACCAGACCGTCGAGCACAACATGCTCGAAGAGATGACCGCCGAACTGGAAGAAAGCAGCCAGTACACCGAGCGCCGCGAAGCGATCCGTCGCTACAACGCCAACAGCCCGATCCTGAAAAAAGGCCTGGCGCTGACCCCGGTGAAATTCGGCATTTCCTTCACCGCCAGTTTCCTCAATCAGGCCGGTGCGCTGATCCACATCTACACCGACGGCAGCATCCACCTGAACCACGGCGGTACGGAAATGGGCCAGGGCCTGAATACCAAAGTCGCTCAGGTCGTGGCGGAAGTGTTCCAGGTCGAAATCGACCGTGTGCAGATCACCGCGACCAACACCGACAAAGTGCCGAACACCTCTCCGACCGCTGCCTCCAGCGGCGCCGACCTGAACGGCAAAGCCGCGCAGAACGCAGCACAGACCATCAAGCAACGCCTGGTCGAATTCGCCGCGCGGCACTACAAGGTCAGCGAAGAAGACGTCGAATTCCGCAACGGCCACGTGCGGGTGCGCGAGCAGATTCTGACCTTCGAAGCGCTGATCCAACAGGCGTATTTCAATCAGGTCTCGCTGTCGAGCACTGGCTTCTACAAGACCCCGAAAATCTATTACGACCGCAGTCAGGCCCGTGGGCGTCCGTTCTATTACTTCGCTTTCGGCGCAGCCTGCTGCGAAGTGATCGTCGACACCCTGACCGGCGAGTACAAGATGCTGCGCACCGACATCCTGCACGACGTCGGCGCCTCGCTGAACCCGTCGATCGACATCGGTCAGGTCGAGGGCGGTTTCGTCCAGGGCATGGGCTGGCTGACCATGGAAGAGCTGGTCTGGAACAACAAGGGCAAGCTGATGACCAACGGCCCGGCCAGCTACAAGATCCCGGCGGTGGCGGACATGCCGCTGGATCTGCGGGTGAAACTGGTGGAAAACCGCAAGAACCCGGAAGACACGGTGTTCCATTCCAAAGCCGTCGGTGAACCGCCGTTCATGCTCGGCATCGCCGCGTGGTGCGCGATCAAGGACGCGGTGGCGAGCCTCGGCGATTATCAGCATCAGCCGAAAATCGATGCGCCAGCCACGCCGGAGCGGGTGTTGTGGGGCTGCGAGCAGATGCGCCAGCTCAAAGCGGTGAAGGCTGTCGAAGCTGAAACCGAGCTGGCTCCGCTCTAGGACCGAGGCGCGGCCATTCGCGAGCAGGCTCGCTCCCACATTTGGAATGCATTGCCAATGTGGGAGCGAGCCTGCTCGCGAAGAGGCCGGCACAGACAACGAAGATGTCGAGGTGAACATGTACAACTGGATCGACGCCCTCGCCGACCTGCAGAATCAGGGCGAGCCCTGTGTGCTGGTGACGATCATCGAAGAACTTGGCTCGACGCCACGCAATGCCGGTTCGAAAATGGTCGTCAGTGCCGACCGCCTGTTCGACACCATCGGTGGCGGGCATCTGGAATTCAAAGCCATGCAGATCGCCCGCGAGATGCTCGCCAGCGGTAAGCAGGACACCCATCTGGAGCGCTTCAGCCTCGGTGCCAGCCTCGGCCAGTGTTGCGGCGGCGCCACGGTGTTGCTGTTCGAACCGATGGGCCGGGTGCAGGCACAGATTGCCGTGTTCGGTGCCGGCCATGTCGGTCGCGCCCTCGTGCCGCTGCTGGCCAGCCTGCCCTGCCGGGTGCGCTGGATCGATTCGCGCGAGGCCGAGTTCCCTGAACACGTCCCTAACGGCGTGCGTAAAATCGTCAGCGAAGAGCCGGTAGATGAAGTCGACGACCTGCCTGCCGGCAGCTACTGCATCGTCATGACCCACAACCATCAGCTCGATCTGGAACTGACCGCGGCGATTCTCAAGCGTAACGATTTCACTTGGTTCGGCCTGATCGGCTCGAAAACCAAACGCGCCAAATTCGAACACCGTCTGCGTGATCGTGGTTTCGACCCGAGCGTGGTGCAGCGCATGCGCTGCCCGATGGGCATCGGCGAAGTCAAAGGCAAACTGCCTGTGGAAATCGCCATCTCCATCGCCGGCGAAATCATCGCCACTTACAACGCCAATTTCGGCCAGCACAGCGCCCGCGCCGAACCGATTGCCCGATTGCTGCCCGCCTCGCGCCGCAGCCAGTCCGCCAAACTCAAAGCCTCAAACTGATTAGAGAACCCTCATGCCTCTGACTCGCAAAGCCTACCGCGCCGCCATTCTGCACAGCATTGCCGACCCTGCCGAAGTCGGCATCGAAGCCTCCTATGAATATTTCGAGGATGGCCTGCTGGTGATCGACGATGGCAAGATCAGCGCCCTCGGCCACGCCAGCGAACTGCTGCCGACCCTGCCGGCGGATATCGAGATCAACCATTATCAGGATGCGCTGATCACCCCGGGCTTCATCGACACGCACATTCACCTGCCGCAGACCGGCATGGTCGGCTCCTACGGCGAGCAACTGCTCGACTGGCTGAACACCTACACCTTTCCCTGCGAAAGCCAGTTTGGTGATAAGGCTCACGCCGACGAAGTGGCCGATATTTTCATCAAGGAACTGCTGCGCAACGGCACCACCACGGCGCTGGTGTTCGGCAGCGTGCATCCGCAGTCAGTCAATTCGTTTTTCGAAGCGGCGGAAAAGCTCGATCTGCGCATGATCGCCGGCAAGGTCATGATGGACCGCAATGCCCCGAACTATCTGGTCGATACCGCCGAATCCAGCTACGTCGACAGCAAGGCGCTGATCGAGCGCTGGCACGGCAAGGGCCGTTTGCACTATGCGGTGACGCCGCGCTTCGCCCCCACCAGCACCCCGGAACAACTGACCCTGGCCGGGCAATTGCTGACGGAATATCCGGATCTGTACATGCAGACCCACATCAGCGAGAACCTCAAGGAGATCGAGTGGGTCAAGGAGCTGTTCCCGGAGCGCAAGGGCTACCTCGACGTCTACGATCATTACCAATTGCTCGGCGAACGCTCGGTATTCGCCCACGGCGTGCACCTGTGTGACGAAGAATGCGCGCGACTGGCGGAAACCGGCTCGGCGATCTCGTTCTGCCCGACCTCGAACCTGTTCCTCGGCAGCGGCCTGTTCAACCTGCCGATGGCCGAGAAACACAAGCTCAATGTCGGCCTTGGCACCGACGTCGGCGGCGGTACCAGTTTCTCGCTGCTGCAGACGCTGAACGAAGCGTACAAGGTGATGCAACTGCAAGGCGCGCGCCTGAGTCCGTTCAAATCGTTGTATCTGGCGACCTTGGGTGGTGCGCGGGCGCTGCGCCTGGAAGACAGGATCGGTAACCTGCAACCGGGTTCCGATGCCGACTTCCTGGTACTGGATTACAACGCCACGCCGCTGCTGAGCTACCGCTTGAAACAGTCGAATAACATCGCCGAGACGTTGTTTGTGCTGATGACCCTGGGCGATGACCGCACCGTGGCGCAGACGTATGCAGCGGGGGCGCTGGTGCATCAGCGCTAGGTTTTCCTGCACTGATCGTTCCCACGCTCTGCGTGGGAATGCAGCCCGTGACGCTCCGCGTCACTGGACGCGGAGCGTCCCTAGAGGCATTCCCACGCGGAGCGTGGGAACGATCATCCCCGGTGGTGTTTACCCGTGGGATTTTTGTTGCCGGTCAGATTGTCTTCGCGAGCAGGCTCGCTCCCACCTTTGAAAATGCATTGCCCTGTGGGAGCGAGCCTGCTCGCGAAAGCCGCGACTCGGTTTCAGCTTAGAGCTTGGCCGCTGGACGCCCCGGCTTCTTGGTCTGCAACAAATGCGAGAACACCGCATGCAGATCATCCGACGCGCCTTCCTCGTCGAGGTTGAGCTTGCTGTCGATGTGATCCATGTGATGCATCATCAGGTTCACCGCCAGTTCGCCGTCGCGCTTTTCAATGGCGTCGATCAACTGCGTGTGTTCGTCGTACGAACAATGCGAGCGGTTGCCGCTTTCGTACTGGGCGATGATCAGCGAGGTCTGCGACACCAGGCTGCGCTGGAAGCTGATCAACGGTGCGTTCATTGCCGCTTCGGCCAGCTTCAGGTGGAATTCGCCCGACAGACGAATACCGGCACCACGATCGCCACGGGAGAAGCTGTCGCGCTCGTCGTTGACCATCTGCCGCAGTTCGGCGATCTGCTCGGCAGTGGCATGTTGCACCGCCAGTTCAGTGATCGCCCGCTCGACCAGACGCCGGGCGAGAAACACCTGACGCGCCTCTTCAACGCTCGGGCTGGCGACCACGGCACCACGATTGGGCCGCAACAGCACCACGCCTTCATGGGCCAGACGCGACAGCGCGCGACGAATGATGGTGCGGCTGACCCCGAAGATTTCCCCCAGCGCTTCTTCGCTCAACTTGGTACCGGGCGCCAGACGCTGTTCGAGGATGGCCTCGAAGATATGCGCGTAGACAATATCGTCCTGGGTTCCGCTGCGGCCGGCTTTGCCTGCTCGCGGTTGTTTCTTGAGGGGTTGCAACTGTTCGTTCATGGGCACTCGAGTCGGGAAAACTGCGGCGAATAGACCGTGACTGTAATACGGCACAGTAGGTCGCTGGCAAGTATCGCGTAAAAAACAGCGCGATTGTACACAATGAATGGTGGCAACACGACTGTACGGCTGTTTGCGCCTGCGGCTGTATTGCAACGGTGAGTTACGTTTGAGTTTAGGCTTGATCGCAGAATCCGCTGCATGACCGCAATCCCCCGTGGGAGCGAGCCTGCTCGCGAAAGCCATTTTACATTCACTATGAATGTTGACTGACCTACCGCTTTCGCGAGCAGGCTCGCTCCCACAGAGGTTCTGTGTTGTGGCGGACATCTCCATTGCTATAAGGAACATCGCCGTCATGACCGACGCCACCCACGCCCGCTTGCGCCCTCTGGCCGACACATCGCCTTCCGCCATCGTCGCCGGCTTCATCGCGATGATGACCGGTTACACCAGTTCGCTGGTGCTGATGTTCCAGGCCGGGCAAGCGGCCGGCCTGAGCAGCGGGCAGATTTCCTCGTGGATCTGGGCGATTTCGATTGGCATGGCGGTGTGCTCGATCGGCCTGTCGCTACGCTATCGCACACCGATCACCATTGCCTGGTCGACACCCGGCGCGGCGTTGCTGATCACCAGCCTGGGCGGTGTCAGTTATGGCGAGGCAATCGGCGCCTATGTCACCTGCGCGGTGCTGGTGACGATCTGCGGCCTGACCGGCAGCTTCGAACGGCTGGTAAAAAAGATCCCGGCCTCTCTGGCGGCGGCCTTACTGGCAGGGATCCTGTTCAAGATCGGCAGCGAAATCTTCGTCGCCGCGCAACACCGTACCGGGCTGGTGCTGGGGATGTTCTTCACCTATCTGCTGGTCAAGCGCCTGTCGCCACGCTATGCCGTGCTCGCGGCGCTGCTGATCGGCACCGCGCTGTCGGGCTTCATGGGGCTGCTTGATTTCAGCGCCTTTCATCTGGAAGTGGCCACCCCGGTGTGGACCACCCCGCACTTTTCACTGGCGGCGACCATCAGCATCGGCATTCCGCTGTTCGTGGTGGCGATGACCTCGCAGAACATGCCCGGCATCGCCGTGCTGCGCGCCGATGGCTATAACGTCCCGGCCTCGCCACTGATCACCACCACCGGCATCGCCTCGCTGCTGCTGGCGTCGTTCGGCTCCCACGGCATCAACCTCGCGGCGATCAGCGCAGCGATCTGCACCGGCCCGCATGCCCACGAAGATCGCAACAAGCGCTACACCGCAGCGGTGTGGTGCGGGGTGTTCTACGGCATTGCCGGGGTGTTCGGCGCGACGTTGGCGGCATTGTTTGCGGCGTTGCCGAAAGAACTGGTGCTGTCGATTGCCGCGCTGGCGCTGTTCGGCTCGATCATCAATGGCTTGAGCATCGCCATGAACGAGGTGAAGGAACGGGAAGCGGCGTTGATCACGTTTATGGTCACGGCGTCGGGGTTGACGCTGTTTTCCATTGGTTCGGCGTTTTGGGGGATTGTTGCGGGGGTTTTGACGCTAGTGATTTTGAATTGGCGCAGAGCTTAAGATCAAAAGCCCTCACCCTAGCCCTCTCCCAGAGGGAGAGGGAACCGACCGTGGTGTTTTGGAAGAGGTGCGCCGACATGGGATACCGAGTCGAACTCGAATCCTGAAAAGCCCAACAATCGGCTCCCTCTCCCTCGGGAGAGGGCTGGGGTGAGGGGCGAGTCCACCACCAAACCCAAGCCGTACCACCCAAACACCGGACGAAAAAAAACGGCGACCCTCAGGTCGCCGTTTTTTTCAGTATCACTTAGCCGCGTTGATCGGCTTTTCCGGATACCACACGTCCAGCAGCGGACTGACTTCGTACTTGGTCAGCTCGGAGCGGTTTTTCAGCCAGGCTTCAACGGCAGCGCGCTGCTCTTCGTTGACCGAGCCACGCTTCTGCAGGCACACCAGACCGAAGTCGTCGCCGCCAACATAACCCAGACCGTTGGCTTCCATGGCTTCTTTGATGAATGCTTCGAGGAAAGCGTCAATGGCTTCTTCGGACAAGTCTTCTTTGAAGTCCAGGTTCAGTTCGAAACCCAGCTCTTGAAATTCATCAACGCACAGTTTTTTGCGCAGACGCTGGGAACGGTTAGTCGCCATTGGAACAATCCTCTTAAGTAATAACGGCCGGCACTTTACCAGTTTAAGCCGGCGATTGCCCGACTCTCTGGTCGCTGCGGCCGACCGCCTGTAAAAAAATAAGCGATTGGCCGGGCCTGACACGGCACAAGCTGTTAAAGCTTGGGGCATAATGCCGACACTTTCATGACCACTGAGGGCCTTTTCATCCATGTCCTCGTCTTTTTTCCCCTCTTTTGCAGGGTTTTATTGCATATGATCAAATCGTTGCGTCCACTGTTTCTCGCCGGCCTTCTTCTGCCTCTGGCCCTGCCTGTCTCCGCTGCCACCATCAACACTTCCCTCACCCCGAACGTCGAAAAAGCCCTCAAGGCCAGCAAGCTGCAGCCCACCGCGCTGTCGCTGGTGATGGTGCCGCTTGACGGTCCGGGCACGCCGACCGTGTTCAATGCCGACGTCTCGGTCAACCCGGCCTCGACAATGAAACTGGTCACCACTTACGCGGCGCTGGAAATGCTCGGCCCCAACCATCAGTGGAAAACCGAGTTCTATACCGACGGCGATCTGAGCGGCGGCATTCTCAACGGCAACCTCTACCTCAAGGGCGGCGGTGACCCGAAGCTGAACATGGAAAAACTCTGGCTGCTGATGCGCGACCTGCGCGCCAACGGCGTGACCCAGATCACCGGCGACCTGATCCTCGACCGCAACTTCTTCGTGCAGCCGCAACTGCCGGAATTCAACGATGACGGTAACGACGACAACAAGCCGTTCCTGGTCAAACCCGACTCATTGCTGGTCAACCTCAAGGCCCTGCGCTTTGTTGCGCGCAATGACGGTGGCCGCGTACTGATTTCGGTTGAGCCGCCGATTGCCAGCATCCGCATCGAAAACACCGTCAAGGCGCTGCCGTCCAAGCAATGCACCGGCGGCGTGCGCTACAACCCGGTGCCGCAGGCCGATGGCAGCGTGACCGTGACCGTCGGCGGCCAGTTGGGCGAAGGCTGCAGCTCGCAGACTTACCTGTCGCTGCTCGACCATGCGACCTACACCGCCGGCGCCGTGCGGGCGATCTGGAAGGAGCTGGGTGGCAGCATTCAGGGCAAGGATCGTCTGGCACCGACGCCGAGCGGCGCCAAACTGCTCGCCCGCGCGTACTCGCCGGATCTGGCCGAGATCATCCGCGACATCAACAAATACAGTAACAACACCATGGCCCAGCAGCTGTTCCTCAGTCTTGGCCAGCGTTTCCGCAACGATGCCGATGGTGACGACGCCCGGGCTGCGCAGCGCGTGGTGCGGCAGTGGCTGGCGAAGAAAGGCATCACCGCGCCGCATCTGGTGATGGAAAACGGCTCTGGTCTGTCGCGGGCCGAGCGGGTCAGCGCGCGTGAGATGGCCAACATGCTGCAAGCCGCCTGGCACAGCCCGTACGCCGCCGAGTACATCAGCTCGCTGCCGATTGCCGGCACCGACGGCACCATGCGCAAACGTCTCAAAACCACGGCGATGCGCGGTGAGGCGCATGTCAAGACCGGCACCCTGAATACCGTGCGCGCGATCGCCGGTTTCAGCCGTGATGTGAATGGCAATACCTGGGCGGTGGTAGCGATCCTCAACGACAAGGCCCCGTTCGGCGCCTCGTCGGTGCTCGATCAGGTGCTGCTGGATCTGTACAAACAGCCGAAACTGCCGCAGACCGCTTCGGTGCTGTAAGCGCGGCAGATTCATTTGTGGGAGCGAGCCTGCTCGCGAAGGCGTCAGTTCAGGCAGCATGTTCAGTGACTGTCACACCGCTTTCGCGAGCAGGCTCGCTCCCACAGAAAATCAGCGCCAGGTCCCCTCTGCCCCACAGGGTCAGGTGTCAGGTTGGAATCAGCTCATCTCCCGCTCAACCCGATCCCGGCCATTCTGCTTCGCCGCGTAAACCCCTGAATCAGCGCGCAGCAACAACGCATCCGCGCCCTCCCCCGGGCGCCAGCTGGCGATGCCGAAACTCGCGGTGACCACGCCGACCACGTCCACCGGCGCGCTACGCAAACCTTCCCACAACTCCATCGCCAGCATATAGGCGTGTTCACCGTCAATGTCCGGGCACAGCACCATGAACTCTTCGCCGCCCAACCGACAGAACACGTCGGTGCGGCGCAGGCGATGGCCGATCCGCTCGCAGACTGCCTGCAGCACGCGGTCGCCGACGGCGTGGCCGAACTGATCGTTGATGCGTTTGAAGTGGTCGATGTCGAGCATGATCACCGACAACTCACCGCCGCCACGCTCGACCCGGGCCATTTCGGTGGTCAGGCGTTCCTGGAAATAGCGGCGGTTGTGAATGCCGGTCAGCGAGTCGGTGATCGACAACGCGCGCAATTCTTCTTCCACGCGCTTGAGATCGGAGATATCCGAGATATAACCGTGCCACAGCACTCCGCCGCCCGGCAGCTCTTCCGGTGTCGCCTCGCCGCGCACCCAGCGCAGACCGCGCTCGGGCAGTTGCACGCGGTACTCCTCGCGCCAGGGGCTGAGGTTTTCCGCCGATTCGCGGATCGAGCTGCGCACGCGAATCGCATCCTGCGGGTGGATACGACTGAAGATCGCCTCGGAGTCGAGCAGCAGCACATCCGGCTCCAGCTCGTAGATTTCGCGGATACCATCGCTGGCGTAGATCACGCTGAAGCGTCCGTCGAATTCCATCTTGAATTGGTAGATGCCACCGGGAACATGGGCGCTGAGCTTCTTCAGCAATGTGTCACGTGCTGCCAGCACTTCGTGCACGCGTTTGCGCTCGGTGATGTCGATGCAGATCGCCAGATGACCGACCCACAGGCCTTGCTCGTCAAGCACCGGGGTGGCGAGCATGTTCACCGGCAGGTGACTGCCATCGCTGCGCACCAGCGTCCACTCGCGCGCTTCATGGCCGCCGACTTCGCCGCCCTCGACCAGCATCGCGTGGCAAGTCGGAATACTTTTGCCGTAGCGCGCACTCAACTCTGCCGAACGCGCCGCCAATTCCCGGGGCAAATGCAGGTTCTCCAGGGTCATCCGCCCGACCACTTCGGCGCTGCTGTAGCCGAGCATCTGCTCGGCGCCGGGGTTGAAGGTGTTGATCACCCCGCGCAGATCTGTGGCGATGATCGCGACCTGAGTGGCGGCATTCAGCACGCCGCGCAACTGACCGTGGGTGCCGCGCAGTTCCTGCTCGCGCTCGTGCAATTCCTGGGTGCGCACCTCGACCAGCCGCACCGCGCGCTGGCGCTGGCTGACCAGCACGTAAAGCAAGGCGCTGAGCAGTGCGCTGAGCAAGCCGCCCAGAATGATCACGCTGCCCACCGACGAATGGTTGGCCTGCATGAACGCTTCGCTCGGCAGGATATCGACCTGATAGTCGTGATCGGCCATGCGCAGCAAACGCGTCGCCGCCAGATCGCCGGGCACCGCCTCGTTGCTCGATTCGAACAGCGCTTCGTGCTGATCCTGGGTCGACAGGTCGAGAATGCGCACCGACAGGTAATCGTGCAGGGCATCGGGCAGTCCGTCGGCGAGCAACTGGCGCATGCTGATCACCGCCATCACATAGCCGAATGGCTGCGACTCTCCAGCGCGACTGACCGGCGCCAGCAGCAGCACACCACGCGCATACGACGGCTCGATCCCGACCAGATGCATCGGTTGCGACACCGCCATGCTGCCGAGCTGGTCGGCGCGTTGCAGGGTTTCGCGGCGCAAGGGTTGGGCGAGCAAGTCGTAGCCCAGCGGTGGCGCCAGTCGGCTTTGGGTTTGCGTGTAGAGCACCGGCACGTATTCCTCGCGCGGCGCCGCCAGTTGCAGCTCGCCCTTGGCGTCCAGTTCGCGAATCGTGAACTCGCTCAGGCCTTCGTCACGCACGCGTTGTTCGAACGCGGCCCGATCGGCGCCAGCGACTCTCGGGGCGTAGGTGTAGGCCTGGGTGCGCAGCAACAAGGGGCGGGAGTAACCGTCGAATTCGGCGCGGGACACCGATTCGGAGTTGGCGAAGAACCGCCGCAGACCATCGAGACGTTGCTCCTGGTCCTGAAAACGTTCGGCGATGCGGCTGTAGCGTTCGTTGGCCAGCAGTTGAAAGCGCTGACGCGATTGTTGCTGAAACTGGTTGAAAGTGCCCCACGCGAGCAGCCCGGTGAGAATCCCGCCGGCAAGCAACACCAGCAAAGCGACCAGCCAGGCTGAGACGTCTTCACTGATGAAACCGAGGATTTTCGGGCGCACGGGGTGCAACGGCATAAGCACGACTCACTCCGCCAGATTTGCGGGAAAACCCCATTGGCGGTGTGTGAGTTATAGCTATTAGCCACTAATTTAGCTAGCACCGCTGGATCCACCGAGCCGTTAAAAATCAACGCTCTGTGGATCCAACCAGTGAAAGCGTCAACGAGCCGTGATTTTCCAGGCGCGGTGGATCTTGGTATTGCGGGCGAAATCCGGATCAATGGTCTGCGCACTGATTTCCTCGACCGCATAACGCTCGGCGAGGTTTTCCTCCAACTGGAACTTGCGGAAGTTGTTGGAGAAATACAGCACGCCACCCGGTGCCAGACGCGCCATCGCCAGATCGATCAACTGCACCTGATCGCGCTGCACATCGAAAATGCCTTCCATGCGCTTGGAGTTGGAGAACGTCGGCGGGTCGATGAAGATCAGGTCGTATTCGTCGCGACTGCTTTCCAGCCACGCCATCACATCGCCCTGCTCCAGACGGTTCTTGTCCGAGAAGCCGTTCAGCGACAGGTTGCGCCGCGCCCAGTCCAGATAGGTTTTCGACAGGTCGACGCTGGTGGTGCTGCGCGCCCCGCCCTTGGCCGCGTGCACGCTGGCGGTCGCGGTGTAGCAGAACAGATTGAGGAAGCGTTTGCCGGCCGCCTCTTTCTGAATGCGCATGCGCATCGGCCGGTGATCGAGGAACAGGCCGGTATCGAGGTAGTCGGTGAGGTTGACCAGCAACTTCACGCCACCTTCATTGACCTCGACGAACTTGCCCTGCGCCGCCTGACGCTCGTACTGCTTGGTGCCGCTCTGCCGCTCGCGGCGCTTGACCACCACGCGGTTCTTGTCGACGTTCAACGCTTGCGGAATGGCCGCCAGCGCATCGAACATGCGCGCCGAGGCTTTTTCCGGGTCGATGGATTTCGGCGCGGCGTATTCCTGAACGTGCACCCAGTCGTGGTACAGGTCGATGGCCATCGCGTATTCCGGCATGTCGGCATCATAGACGCGGTAGCAATCGATGCCTTCGCGCTTGACCCACTTGCCCATCGCCTTGAGATTTTTCTGCAAGCGATTGGCAAACATCTGCCCACCTTCGCTCAGGCGCGGCTGCTCGATCACTGGCGCCGGGGCTGGCGTCGGCTTGATCGGGTTGCCGTTCTTGTTGAACTTGCGCTCTTGCGGCTCGTCCGGGGTCTGATCGTAAGCCGCTTGCTCGCGCTCGGCCTGACGCTGTTCCGGAGTGCGGCGTTCGCCAGTGACGAACTGATCGGGCAGAACCTTGATCAGCAGCAGCTTGCACGGCAGCGCGCCGTTCCAGAACGAATACTGCTTATGGCTGCGGATACCCATGCGTTTGCCCAGATCCGGGGCGCCGGTGAACACCGCCGCTTCCCAGTTCAGGCAGGCCTGACGCAGACGCTCGCCCAGATTCTGGTAGAGATACAGCAGGCTGGCTTCGTCACCGAGACGCTCGCCGTACGGCGGGTTACAGATGACCAGACCTTTCTGGTTCTGATCCGGGCGCGGCTCGAAGGTTGCCACTTCGCCCTGGTAGATCTTGATCCACTCGCTGAGGCCGGCGCGCTCAACGTTGTTGCGGCCCGGCTGAATCAATCGTGGGTCGGCTTCGTAACCGCGAATCCACAGCGGTGGCTTGGCCAGACCGGCAGCGGCACGCTCGACGGCTTCTTCGTGGAGTTTTTTCCACAGTGCCGGCACATGACCGAGCCACGCGGTGAAACCCCACTGCTCGCGACGCAGGTTCGGCGCCATGTCGGCGGCAATCATCCCGGCTTCGACAAGGAACGTACCGACACCGCACATCGGGTCAGCCAGTGCGCCACCTTCGGCGGCAATGCGCGGCCAGCCGGAACGGATGAGGATGGCGGCGGCGAGGTTTTCCTTCAGCGGCGCCGCGCCCTGCTGCAAGCGATAGCCGCGCTGGTGCAGGCTGTGGCCGGAGAGGTCGAGGGACAGAATCGCTTCGCCGCGATCCAGACGCAGGTGAATGCGCAGGTCCGGGTTGAGTTTGTCGATGGATGGACGATCGCCCTGCGGCGTGCGCAGTTTGTCGACGATGGCGTCTTTGACTTTCAGCGCGCCGAAGTGGGTGTTGTCGATGCCCGAGCCGTGGCCGCTGAACTCGACGGCCAGGGTGCCGTCGCTGAGCATGTGATCCTGCCAGTCGATGTCGAGCACGCCGTGGTAGAGGTCTTCGGCGTCCTTCATCGGGAAACGCTTGAGCACCAGCAACACACGGTTGGCCAGACGCGACCAGAGGCACAGGCGATAGGCGGTTTCCATGGTCGCCATGCCACGCACGGCGGAGGTGTGCTCGCGCGCTTCTTCAAGGCCAAGCCCGACGGCTTCCTCGATGAGCAGGCCTTCAAGGCCTTTGGGGCAAGTGAGGAAGAGTTCGAAACGATCGGACATGGTAATTCCAGAGCCTTTGGCTAGTGGGCCGGCAACGCATTGCCGACCCGGTTTTCAATCAGGCGCTTTTCTGAAAGAGCGCCCGCGTGGCACGAAGGTGTGCCGTTCCACCCCGCTGCTCGGGTTAAAAGAGCTTAGATGCCGGGACAGATAAAAAAGTTGGTGCAACAAAAAGACTGAAAGCGACCCTTCGTCGAATAGTACCCAAGCGCAATCGTGGGTCATTCTCACTAAAGGATTAACCCGCTGACTCAGCGGGGCGCCGATCATACCGGGGTTTGTGCATTGAACGTTGAATAAATACGCGGTTACTTATCGCCATAGCATCCTTTACGTTACGTGCTTATGACAAAACGATCATTCCCTCGGTGTGACTCATTGGTTAGAACTGAGCACAGGTTGACGTCGCAACGGCGTCAACACCTTGGCTCGCCACGCCGGCAGCGAGCCGCACGATGGCAGGTTATTTCTGCCAGACCTCAATTGAGGTCAACGCGACACTACAGTCAACAAGTGAGGGAAACACCCTATGAGAAGACTTAAGCGTGATCCGTTGGAAAGAGCATTTTTGCGCGGATATCAATATGGCGTTGGTGGCAAATCCCGTGAGCTTTGCCCATTTACTCTACCGTCGGTACGTCAAGCCTGGATCAACGGCTGGCGAGAAGGACGCGGCGACAACTGGGACGGTATGACCGGCACTGCGGGAATCCACAGACTCAACGAACTTCACGCCGTCGGCTGACACAGGGCATTTATTCCGACACGACAATCTGAATTTGCAATGAATTAACCACGCACGTCCTTCCCGGACGGCGGGCTACGGCCCAGGGGCTCCTTCGAGGAGCCCTTTTTATTGCCTGAAAACAGGGTTAACAGAGATCCATGTGGCGAGGGGATTTATCCCCGCTCGGCTGCGCAGCAGTCGCGAAGTCCGAACTTCAATTTACCCGGCATATCAATGTGCAAGGTTTGGGGCTGCTGGGCAGCCCAGCGGGGATAAATCCCCTCGCCACAAAGGCTCCGACAAGCCTCGGCAATCCTCAGCGCAACGCAGCGATCGCATCCACCGATTCACGAATCAGCGCCGGGCCTTTGTAGATGAAGCCCGAATAGATCTGCACCAGGCTTGCACCGGCAGTGATTTTCTCTGCCGCGTGCTTGCCCTCGGTAATGCCGCCAGCGGCAATGATCGGCAAACGCCCGGCCAATTCGCCCGCCAGCACTTTCACGGTATGGGTGCTCTTCTCACGCACCGGCGCACCCGACAGACCGCCCGCCTCGTCGCCATGCTCCATGCCTTCAACACCGACACGGCTCAAAGTCGTATTGGTGGCGATGACCGCGTCCAT
Source organism: Pseudomonas triticicola (assembly GCF_019145375.1). Classification (NCBI taxonomy): domain Bacteria; kingdom Pseudomonadati; phylum Pseudomonadota; class Gammaproteobacteria; order Pseudomonadales; family Pseudomonadaceae; genus Pseudomonas; species Pseudomonas triticicola. Next base: position 2,555,885 of record NZ_JAHSTX010000001.1, read on the forward strand.
GCCGGTTTCGATCAACGCCTGGGCAACCTGCGCAGTTTCTTCGTCGGTCATGTCCGGCGCGATCTTGATCGCCAGCGGCACATGCTTGCCGTGACGCAGGGCCAGTTCGGCGCGACGGGTGGCCAGATCAGCGAGCAATTGCTTGAGCGAGTCACCGAACTGCAGGCTGCGCAGGCCCGGGGTGTTTGGCGAGCTGACGTTGACGGTGACGTAGCTGGCGTGGGCGTAAACCTTGTCCAGGCAGATCAGGTAATCGTCGACCGCACGCTCGACCGGGGTATCGAAGTTCTTGCCGATGTTGATGCCCAGCACGCCTTGGTATTTTGCCGCAGCGACCCGCGCCAGCAGGTTATCCACACCGAGGTTGTTGAAGCCCATGCGGTTGATGATCGCCTCGGCTTCCGGCAGGCGGAAGATCCGTGGTTTCGGGTTACCCGGCTGCGGACGCGGGGTCACGGTGCCGATTTCGACAAAACCGAAACCCAGTTGCGCAAAGCCGTCGATGGCCGCGCCGTTCTTGTCCAGACCTGCCGCCAGCCCCACCGGGTTCGGGAACTCCAGCCCCATGACGGTCACCGGCATTTTCGCCGGCGCCTTGCACAGCAAGCCGTTGAGGCCCAAACGTCCACCCGCGCCGATCAGATCCAGCGACAGATCGTGGGAGGTTTCCGGAGAAAGTTTGAACAACAGCTGACGGGCCAGGGTGTACATGGGCGGCAATGACTCGGGCGGCGAAAAGAGGCGGCGATTATAGCCGGGCATCGTCCCCCGGCGCGAGGCGCCTGCGCGAATCAGGCGACTGGCATATGCCTTGCACCACCCCGCTCATCAGTCTGCCGACCAATGACGGCGCGCAGGCCAGGACAATGGCGTCGTCCCCGGGTTTTGCCTGCGCAGAATCCGCGACGACGTTTTTTTTGAGGTAGCGTATGAACGAAACGTCCTTGGGGCCTCTGGCCTGGGTCAATGGCAGCGATGCGCCGGAAAAGAGCGCGATCAATCTCGGCTTCATGGCGCTGAGCGACTGCGCCTCGGTGGTGGTCGCCGCCACTCAGGGCTTCGCCCAGCCCTACGGCCTGACCCTGAACCTCAAGCGTCAGGCATCATGGGCCAACCTGCGCGACAAACTGGTCAGCGGCGAACTGGATGCCGCGCACAGCCTGTACGGGCTGATTTATGCGGTGCACCTGGGCATCGGCGGCGTCGCCCCGACCGACATGGCGGTGCTGATGGGCCTGAACCAGAATGGCCAGAGCCTGAACCTGTCCCATGGTTTGCAACAGGCTGGCGTGAACAGTCCTGAAGCGCTCGATCGGCATGTGCACCAAAGCCGCGCAAAACTGACCTTCGCCCAGACCTTTCCCACCGGCACCCATGCGATGTGGCTTTATTACTGGCTGGCGAGCCAGGGCATTCATCCATTGCAGGACGTCGACAGCGTGGTGGTGCCGCCGCCGCAAATGGTTGCGCACCTGCAAGCCGGGCGCATCGACGGCTTTTGCGTCGGCGAACCGTGGGCGGCCAGCGCCGTGCAGCAGGATCTTGGCTTCACCCTGGCGACCAGCCAGAGCATCTGGCCCGACCACCCGGAAAAAGTCCTCGGCTGCACCCGGGAATTCGTCGAGCAATACCCAAACACCGCGCGGGCGCTGGTCATGGCCATTCTTGAGGCCAGTCGCTTCATCGAAGAAAGCCCGGAAAACCGCCGCAGTACCGCGCAATTGCTCAGCGCCACCGAATACCTCGACACCCCCGCCGCGTGCATCGAGCCGCGTTTTATGGGTGACTACGCCGATGGCCTCGGCAATCGCTGGCAGGATCCGCATGCGCTGCGTTTTCATGGCGATGGCGAGGTCAATCTGCCCTACCTTTCCGACGGCATGTGGTTCATGACCCAGTTCCGTCGCTGGGGTCTGTTGCGCGAGGATCCGGATTATCTGGCCGTCGCCCGCCAGGTTCAGCGTCTGGATCTGTATCGCGAGGCAGCGAGCGCTGTCGGTATTGCGGCTTCGCACGCCGACCTGCGCAGCAGCCAGTTGCTCGACGGCAAGGTCTGGGACGGCAGCGATCCGGCGGGCTATGCGCGCAGTTTCAAACTGCATGCCCTGAACGACGCCGCCCCCCTTCTCGCCCAGCGCTGACAGGAGACCGCGAACATGTTGCGCATTCTGCTGATCAACGACACCGCGAAAAAAGTCGGACGCCTCAAAGCGGCGCTGACCGAGGCCGGCTTCGAGGTAATCGACGAGTCCGGCCTGACCATCGACCTGCCGGCGCGCGTCGAAACGGTGCGCCCGGACGTGATCCTGATCGATACCGAGTCACCGAGCCGCGATGTCATGGAGCAAGTGGTACTGGTCAGCCGCGACCAGCCCCGGCCGATCGTGATGTTTACCGACGAACATGACCCGGGGGTGATGCGTCAGGCGATCAGGTCCGGGGTCAGTGCCTACATCGTCGAAGGCATTCACGCACAACGGTTGCAGCCGATTCTCGATGTGGCGATGGCGCGCTTCGAGAGTGACCAGGCTTTGCGCGCGCAATTGCAGGCCCGTGACCAGCAACTGGCCGAGCGCAAGCGCATTGAACTGGCCAAGGGTTTATTGATGAAGATGAAGGATTGCAACGAGGAAGAGGCCTATACGCTGATGCGCCGCCAGGCCATGAGCCGCCAGCAGAAGCTGATTCAGGTGGCGGAGCAGATCATTGCCATGAGTGAGTTGCTGGGCTGAAATCTTCGCTGCAAATCAAGAGTCCCCTCACCCTAGCCCTCTCCCGGGGGGAGAGGGGACCGATCGGGGGATGCTCTCGAAGTACGCCAACCAGTGATTTCTGCAGTGAATCCATAATCGACTCGGTCGTTCAGGTCGATGTTTGACGTCAGACACCTCAAGTCAGTCCCCTCTCCCTCAGGGAGAGGGTTAGGGTGAGGGGCTTTTGCTTTTCAGCTGTTGGCACAAATCTCGCTATGTAAACCGCACAGGTAACCAACGGCGGTTGCCCCACCTACGACAAAGACGTCGCTCACCCCGTTCGCCCCCCCGGCGAATCAGGTAGCGGCGTTTTTGCGTTTTGGCCCCACAGAGCGGGGCCGGTGGTGCGGCCGTGAGGCGCTCCACCTGCTGTGCATGACTCCTTTCGAGACTCTTTTCAGCCGAGGTGCGCGATGAATTCAAGCTTCTGGAAATCCGGCCATACCCCGACCCTGTTCGCGGCCTTCCTGTATTTCGACCTGAGCTTCATGGTCTGGTACCTGCTCGGCCCGCTGGCGGTGCAGATTGCCGCCGACCTGCACCTGACCACCCAGCAGCGCGGCCTCGTCGTCGCCACGCCGATTCTCGCCGGCGCGGTGTTGCGCTTCGCCATGGGCATGCTCGCCGATCGCTTGTCGCCGAAGACCGCCGGGCTGATCGGCCAGGTCATCGTCATCTGCGCGCTGTTCGGCGCCTGGAAACTGGGTATCCACAGTTATGAACAGGCGCTGATCCTCGGCCTGTTCCTCGGCATGGCCGGCGCGTCGTTCGCCGTGGCCCTGCCGCTGGCCTCGCAATGGTATCCGCCAGAGCACCAAGGCAAAGCCATGGGCATCGCCGGCGCGGGCAACTCCGGCACCGTGTTCGCCGCGCTGCTGGCGCCAGTGATTGCCGCCGCGTTCGGCTGGAGCAATGTCTTCGGTTTCGCCCTGATCCCGCTGGTTTTGACCTTGGTGCTGTTCGCCCTGTTGGCAAAAAACGCCCCGCAGCGGCCGAAACCGAAAGCCATGGCCGACTACTTCAAGGCCCTCGGTGATCGCGACAGCTGGTGGTTCATGTTTTTCTACAGCGTCACCTTCGGCGGCTTCATCGGCCTGGCCAGCGCCCTGCCCGGTTACTTCAACGATCAATACGGTCTGAGCCCGGTGACCGCCGGCTACTACACCGCTGCCTGCGTGTTCGGCGGTAGCCTGATGCGGCCATTGGGTGGCGCGCTGGCCGATCGCTTCGGCGGCATCCGCACTTTGCTGGCGATGTACACCGTCGCTGCCATCTGCATTGCAGCGGTGGGCTTCAATCTGCCAAGTTCCTACGCTGCGCTGGCGCTTTTCGTCTGCACCATGCTCGGCTTGGGCGCCGGCAACGGTGCGGTTTTCCAACTGGTGCCGCAGCGTTTTCGTCTGGAGATCGGCGTGATGACCGGGCTGATCGGCATGGCCGGCGGTATCGGCGGCTTCGCCCTCGCGGCGGGCATGGGCGCGATCAAGCAAAGCACCGGCAGCTATCAACTGGCGCTGTGGTTGTTCGCCAGCCTGGGTGTGTTGGCTTGGTTTGGCCTGCACGGCGTCAAGCGTCGCTGGAGAACCACCTGGGGCTCGGCGGCAGTCACAGCGGCGCGGGTCTGAGGCCTCAATGGCTCTGCAACTGAGCTTCGCCGAAGCCAGCGCCACCGGCCCGCGCGCGGAGAATCAGGACGCCCTGCGCTCGGTGACACCGGCGCCGGCACTGGCGGTGAGCAAGGGATATCTGTTCGCCATCGCCGACGGCGTCAGCCAGTGCGCCGATGGCGGCCTCGCCGCGCGTTCGACCTTGCAGGCGCTGGCGCTGGACTACTACGCGACATCGGAAACCTGGAGCGCGGCCCAAGCGCTGGATCGCCTGCTGCTCGCGCAAAATCGCTGGCTGCAGGCCAACGGCGGCGGGCAACCGTTGCTGACCACAGTCAGCGCGCTGGTGATGCGCGGTCGACGCTTCACCCTCGCCCACGTCGGCGATTGCCGGGTCTATCGCTGGCACGCCGAGCGCTTGCAGCGCATCAGCGAGGATCACGTCTGGGAGCAACCGGGCATGCAACACGTGCTCAAGCGTGCGCTCGGGCTCGATCAGCATCTGGTCCTGGATTTCCTCGACGGCGAACTGCGTGAGGGCGAAAGCTTCGTGCTGCTCAGCGACGGCGTCTGGTCGACCCTGGGCGATACCGCGATCGCCGCGATTCTGCGCGATCAAGTGGATCTGCCCAGCGCGGCGCAAACCTTGGTCAACGCCGCGCATCTGGCCGGCAGTCAGGACAACGCCAGTGCCCTGCTGGTGCGCGTCGATGCGCTGGGCGAAGCGAGCATCGGCGATGCGCTGGTGCAATTGCAGCAATGGCCACTGCCGCCAACGCTGAAACCCGGGCAAGCGTTTGAAGGCTGGCAGGTGCAAGGCATCATCGGCCAGAGCCAGCAATCACTGCTGTATCGCGTGCTCGATAGTCAGGGCCAGCCTTGGCTATTGAAGACGTTGCCGGCGCGGCTCGCCGACGACCCGCAGGCCGGGCAGGCGCTGCTGTCGGAAGAATGGTTCCTCAAGCGCGTGGCCGGCCGGCATTTTCCGCAAATCCATGCCTGCACTCAGCGTCAACATTTGTATTACGTGATGCGCGAATACGCCGGGACGACGCTGGCCGACGTGTTTCAACACAGCGGCCCGTTGCCTTTGGCGCAGTGGCTGGACATCGCCGAACGGCTATTGCGCGCGGTCGGGCTGCTGCATCGGCGGCAGATTCTGCATCGCGACATTAAACCGGAAAACCTGCTGCTGGATGACGACGGCGAGCTGCGCCTGCTGGATTTCGGCCTGGCTTATTGCCCGGGACTGTCCGAGGACGCGCCGTCGACCCTGCCAGGAACACCTAGTTTCATCGCCCCGGAAGCGTTTCGCGGCGAACCACCGAGTGCACAACAGGATTTGTATTCTGTCGGTGTCACTCTCTATTACCTGCTCACCGGGCATTTTCCCTATGGCGAAATCGAGGCGTTCCAGCGGCCCCGATTTGGCGTACCGGTGAATGCCAGTCGCTATCGCCCGGACCTGCCGGAATGGCTGGCGCAAAGTCTGGAACGCGGCGTCGCCGCCGATCCGCAGCAACGCTTTGAAACCGCCGAAGAGTGGCTGCTGGTGCTGGAACAGGGTGAGCGGCAAAGTTTGAGTGTGCGGCCCCGGCCTTTGTTGGAACGGGAGCCGTTGAAGGTCTGGCGGACCATGGCGCTTCTGGCATTGCTCGGGAATGTGGTGCTGCTGGTTTTGTTGTTTCACAGTTGAACCGCACCGCGCCATTCGCGAGCAGGCTCGCTCCCACAGAGGATTTGTGAACACCACAGCCCCCTGTGGGAGCGAGCTTGCTCGCGAAGGCGGCAGCCCAATCACCACAACTCTATGTGCCTGAACGCTCCACGAACGGGCAACCCGCTTCGATTCGGTGCAAAAAATCAACGCTATAACCGCGCCTAACCAATAAAACCGCGCTTCGCGTAGTTGGCACAACCACTGCATTACCCTTTTCACCATACATAAAGCCCAACCTTCAACGACGAAGGCTGCGCTTCCCGAGAGAACGGGACCAGGACAAAGGCGTCCTCGCTAGGCAACTAGCGGGACGCCTTTTTTTGTTTGCGCAAAATTTGTCGAGCAAGGCCCGACGGCCCACCAGAGGCCAGCCGCAGCTCCCGGAGAACCTGATGAAAAAACTCAAACTGGTGATGATCGGCAATGGCATGGCCGGGGTGCGTACCCTGGAAGAACTGCTCAAGCTGAGCGACGAGCTCTACGACATCACCGTCTTCGGCGCCGAACCGCACACCAACTACAACCGCATCCTGCTGTCGCCGGTGCTGGCCGGCGAGCAGACGTTCGAAGAGATCGTCCTCAACGACCTCGACTGGTACCTGGAAAACAACATCAAATTGCTGCTCAACCGCAAAGTGGTGGAGATCGACCGGGTCAAACGCCGAGTGATTGCCGAGGACGGCACCGAAGCCGAGTACGATCGCCTGCTGATCGCCACCGGCTCGACCCCGTTCATCCTGCCAATCCCCGGCAACACTTTGCAGGGCGTGATCGGTTACCGCGACATCGCCGACACCCAGGCCATGATCGACACCGCCAGGACCCACAAGCACGCCGTGGTCATCGGCGGCGGCCTGCTCGGCCTCGAAGCGGCCAACGGCCTGATGCTGCGCGGCATGCACGTCACCGTGGTGCACCTCGGCGAATGGCTGCTGGAGCGGCAACTGGACAAGACCAGCGGCCAGCTTCTCCAATCGGCGCTGGAATCCCGTGGCCTGCATTTTCGCCTGTGCGAACAGACCCAAGCCTTGCACGACGCCGGCAATGGCCGGGTCGGGTCGGTGCAGTTCAAGAACGGCGACATCATTCCTGCCGATCTGGTGGTGATGGCCGCCGGCATTCGCCCCAACACCGAACTGGCAGAAAAGGCCGGCATTCCGTGCAATCGCGGGATTCTGGTCAACGACACCCTGCAAACCTACGACCCGCGCATCTACGCAATCGGCGAATGCGCCAGCCATCGCGGCATCGCCTACGGTCTGGTTGCGCCGCTGTTCGAACAAGCCAAGGTCTGCGCCAATCACCTCGCGCAACTGGGTTTCGCTCGCTATCAGGGCTCGGTGACTTCGACCAAATTGAAAGTCACCGGCATCGACCTGTTCTCCGCTGGCGACTTCATGGGCGGCGAAGGTACCGAGACCATCACCCTCTCCGACCCGATCGGCGGCGTGTACAAAAAACTGGTGATCAAGGATGACGTGCTGGTCGGCGCCTGTCTGTATGGCGATACGGCAGATGGTGGTTGGTATTTCCGGCAGATTCGTGAGAATCACGCCATCGGCGAGATCCGCGATCACCTCATGTTCGGCGAAAACGCTTTAGGCGACGTAGGACATCAGGGCCAGGACAAAGCCATGGTCATGGCCGACAGCGCCGAAGTCTGCGGCTGCAACGGTGTGTGCAAGGGCACCATCGTCAAGGCGATTCAGGAACACGGCCTGTTCAGCGTCGATGAAGTCAAGAAACACACCAAGGCTGCCAGCTCCTGCGGTTCCTGCGCCGGCCTTGTTGAACAGATCCTGATCAATACGGTGGGTGGCGCGGCCGACGTCAAACCGAAAAGCGAAAAAGCCATCTGCGGTTGCAGCGACCTCAACCACGGGCAGATTCGTCAGGCGATCCGTGAGGAACACCTGCTGACCATCGCCGAGACGATGAGTTACCTGAACTGGCGCACACCCAATGGCTGCGCGACCTGTCGCCCGGCGCTCAACTACTACCTGATTTCCACCTGGCCGGGCGAGGCCAAGGATGATCCGCAATCGCGTCTGATCAACGAACGCGCCCACGCCAACATCCAGAAGGACGGCACCTATTCGGTGGTGCCGCGCATGTGGGGCGGCGTGACCAACCCATCGGAACTGCGGCGGATCGCCGATGTGGCCGACAAGTACAACGTGCCGATGGTCAAGGTCACCGGCGGTCAGCGCATCGACTTGCTGGGGATCAAGAAACAGGATCTGCCCGGCGTCTGGAAAGACCTCGACATGCCGTCCGGCCACGCCTACGGCAAATCCATCCGCACCGTGAAAACCTGCGTCGGCAGCGAGTTCTGCCGCTTCGGCACGCAGAACTCGACGCAACTGGGCATCGAACTCGAGCACGACCTGTTCAACATGTGGTCGCCGCACAAAGTGAAGCTGGCCGTGTCCGGTTGCCCCCGCAACTGCTCGGAAGCGGGCATCAAGGACGTAGGAATTATCGGCGTCGACTCCGGCTGGGAGATGTACATCGGTGGCAATGGCGGGATCAAGACCGAAGTCGCCGAGTTCTTCGTCAAGCTCAAGACTGCCGAAGAAGTCCGTGAATACAACGGCGCGTTTCTGCAGCTCTACCGCGAAGAAGCCTTCTACCTCGAGCGCACCGTGCATTACCTGCAACGGGTCGGCATGGAGCACATCAAGAAGAACGTGCTCGAAGACGCCGAGCGGCGCAAGGCCCTGAATGAGCGCCTGCAATTCTCCCTGTCGTTCGAACAGGACCCATGGAAAGAGCGCCTGGCGCAGCCGCAACTGAAGAAAGAATTCGACGTGATCCCCGTGAAAAACCTGGAGGTGCCCGCATGAACTGGCTCGATATCTGTGCGCTGGAAGAGATCAACGCCCTCGGTTCGCGGATCATTGCCGGGCCGAAAGGTGACATCGCGATTTTTCGTACAAGCGACGACGAGGTTTTCGCCCTCGATGACCGCTGCCCGCACAAGGGCGGCCCGCTGTCGCAGGGCCTGATCTATGGCAAGCGCGTGGCCTGCCCGCTGCACAACTGGCAGATCGACCTGGAAACCGGCGAAGCCCAGGCGCCGGACATCGGCTGTGCGCACCATCATCCGGCGCGGGTCGAGAATGGCCGGGTGCAACTGGCCCTGCGGGACGCCATCTGATGAACCGCCAGACGACCGCCTCGACCTGCTGTTACTGCGGGGTCGGCTGCGGCGTACTGATCGAGCATGACGGCGAGCGCATCCTCGGCGTCAGCGGCGATCCGGCGCACCCGGCCAACTTCGGCAAACTGTGCAGCAAAGGCTCGACGCTGCACCTGACCGGCGACCTCGCCGCCCGCGCCTTGTACCCGGAACTGCGCCTGGGCAAAGGCCTGGCGCGCAGCCGTACTGACTGGGATACCGCCCTCGACCACGCGACCAACGTGTTCGCCGAAACTATCGCCGAGCACGGCCCGGACAGCGTGGCGTTCTACATCTCCGGGCAGTTGCTCACCGAGGACTACTACGCCTTCAACAAACTGGCGCGGGCGCTGGTGGGCACCAACAACATCGACAGCAATTCGCGGCTGTGCATGTCTTCGGCGGTGGTCGGCTACAAACGCAGCCTCGGCGCCGACGCGCCGCCGTGCAGTTACGAGGATCTGGAGCTGAGCGACTGCGTGATGATCGTCGGCAGTAACATGGCCTACGCCCATCCGGTACTTTTCCGTCGGCTGGAGGAAGCCAAATCCCGTCGCCCGCAGATGAAAGTCATCGTGATCGACCCGCGTCGCACCGACACTTGCGATTTGGCTGACCTGCATCTGGCGATTCTTCCGGGCACCGATGTCGCGTTGTTCCATGGGATTTTGCATCTGCTGTTGTGGGAAGACTGGATCGATCGCGATTTCATCAAGGCGCACACCGAAGGCCTCGCCGAACTCAAGACGCTGGTCCGCGATTACACCCCGCAAATGGTTTCGCAGCTGTGCGGCATCAGCATCGAGCAACTGCAGCAATGCGCAGAATGGGTCGGCACTGCGCCGAGCTTCCTGTCGCTGTGGTGCATGGGCCTGAATCAGTCCAGCGCCGGCAGCGCAAAGAACAGCGCGCTGATCAATCTGCACCTGGCCACCGGGCAAATCGGCCGGCCCGGTGCAGGACCTTTCTCCCTCACCGGTCAGCCAAATGCCATGGGCGGGCGGGAAACCGGCAGTCTGTCCAATCTGCTGCCCGGTCACCGCGATGCCGCCAACCCGGAGCATCGCGCCGAGGTGGCGGCGTATTGGGGCGTGGAGAGCTTGCCCGAGGCGCCGGGCCTGAGCGCCATCGAGCTGTTCGAGAACTTGCGCAGCGGCAAAATCAAAGCGCTGTGGATTGCCTGTACCAACCCGGCGCAATCGATGCCCGATCAGAGCGCAGTCCGCGCAGCGCTTGAGGCCTGCCCGTTTGTGGTGTTGCAGGAAGCCTTTCGCACCACCGAAACCGCTGCGTTTGCCGATCTGCTATTGCCGGCCGCCAGTTGGGGCGAGAAGGAAGGTTCGGTGACCAACTCCGAGCGGCGCATTTCCCACGTGCGCAAAGCGGTTGTCGCACCGGGCGAAGCGCGACCGGACTGGGCCATCACGGTGGATTTCGCACAGCGTCTGGAGAAACGTCTGCGCCCCAAGCAGCCAAGCCTGTTCGCTTTCGATCAACCTTCGCAGTTGTTTGATGAATTCAAAGCGCTGACCCGTGGGCGAGACCTGGATCTGTCCGGGATCAGTCATGCCTTGATCGACGAGATCGGTCCGCAGCAATGGCCCTTCCCTGCCGGCGCCCGCCAAGGCACGCCACGCTTGTACGGCGACGGCATTTTTCCTACAGCCAATGGTCGCGCGCGGTTCATTGCCGATCCGTACCGCGCCGCCAAGGAACAACGCGACGCGCGCTTCCCGCTGACTTTGATCACCGGTCGCCTGCGTGACCAGTGGCACGGCATGAGCCGCACCGGCACCGCCGCGCAATTGTTCGGCCACGTCAGCGAAGCCGTGCTGAGCCTGCACCCTGACGAAATGCGTCGGCACCGCTTGCAGCCCGGCGATCTGGTCAATCTGAAAAGCCGCCGTGGCGCGGTGATTGTTGCGGTCGGCAACGACGACAGCGTGCGTCCGGGCCAGGCGTTTCTGCCGATGCACTGGGGCGATCGCTATCTCAAGGGCGGCGTCAACACGCTGACCTTGCCGGCGTTTGATCCGCTGTCCAAACAACCGGAGCTCAAGCACAGCGGCGTGCGTCTGGAGGCAGTCAATCTGCCGTGGCAACTGTTCGCCTTGATTGAGGGTGATGTTCAACGGCATTTCGAGACGCTACGACCGCTGTGCGAGGCGTTTTCCTACGTGAGCCTCAGCCTTGTCGGTCGTGAGCGGCCAGCGTTGCTGATACGCGCTGCACACGGCAAGGCGCCGGATCCACAGTTGCTGGGTGAGATCGACCAGTGCTTGTCACTGCTGGATGGCCCGGTTCTGGCCTATGACGATCCGCGTCGCGCCATTGGCAAGCGAGTGCGCATCGAAAACGGCCGTATCACTGCGATTCGCCTGGCCGGCGAAACCCTTGCGCAACACTGGTTGCAGAGCCTGTGGCTGGAGGGCCGCGCCGACCAACAACTGCGGCGCTGGCTGCTCGCACCGATGAGCGCGCCACCGGGCGCTGTCGGCGCCATTGCGAGCGACAAGACCTTGTGCAATTGCGAAAACGTCAGTCTCAACACGGTCTGCGCCGGCATTCGCCAAGGCCTGGATCTGCAAGGCCTGAAAAAAACTCTCCGATGCGGTACGCAATGCGGTTCCTGCGTGCCGGAAATCAAGCGTCTGCTGGCTGCCGAAGCGCGGCCGGTCGCGGTCATTTAACGAGGACAACACCATGAATGCGAAAGTCTGGCTGGTGGGCGCAGGCCCTGGCGATCCAGAGTTGCTGACGCTTAAAGCGGTGCGCGCATTGCGCGAGGCCGATGTGGTGATGATCGATGATCTGGTCAACGACGCCGTGCTGGAACACTGCCCGACTGCGCGGGTTATTCCCGTTGGCAAGCGCGGCGGCTGCCGCTCGACGCCGCAGGCATTCATTCATCGCCTGATGCTGCGTTATGCACGCCAGGGCAAATGCGTCGTGCGCCTCAAGGGCGGCGATCCGTGCATTTTCGGCCGAGGTGGCGAAGAAGCGCAGTGGTTGCGCGAGCGTGGCGTTGAAGTGGAACTGGTCAATGGCATCACCGCTGGGCTGGCCGGGGCGACCCAGTGCGATATTCCGCTGACGTTGCGGGGCGTGGCGCGCGGAGTAACGTTGGTGACTGCGCACACCCAGGATGACAGCCAGTTGAACTGGCAGGCGCTGGCGCAAGGCGGGACGACGCTGGTGATCTATATGGGGGTGGCCAAACTGGGCGAGATTCGTGATCAGCTGCTCGCCGGAGGGATGGCGGCGGATACGCCGGTGGCGATGATCGAAAACGCCTCTTTGGCGCATCAGCGTGAATGTCGCAGTGATTTGACTGCGATGGCTGAGGATGCCTCGGCGTTTGAATTGAAAAGCCCGGCGATTCTGGTGATTGGTGCGGTGGCTGCTGTCGTGGAAGAGCAAAAGATCGCAGCCTTCGGCAGCTCCTACAGGACACATATGATCTGAATGTAGGAGCTGCCGCAGGCTGCGATCTTTCAAGATTCAAAGCCAAATCGCAGACAAAGAAAAGCCCGGCCTGAGCCGGGCTTTTCCATCAGCGGCAGCTAATTACTTAGCTTGAGCTTCAACCTGCGCTTCTACGCGACGGTTTACAGCGCGGCCAGCGTCAGTTTTGTTGTCAGCAACTGGGCGGGATTCGCCGTAGCCAACAGACTGAACGCGGGACGATTCAACACCGTACTGGTTGGTCAGAACTTGCTTAACGGCGTTTGCACGACGCTCGGACAGTTTCTGGTTGTAAGCGTCAGGACCGACGGAGTCAGTGTGACCTTCAACAGTAGTGGTGGTGGATGGGTACTGCTTCATGAAGTCAGCCAGGTTCTTGATGTCGCCGTAGCTGTTAGGCTTGACTACCGACTTGTCGAAGTCGAATTTCACGTCCAGCTCAACACGAACAACTTCAGCAACTGCTGGGCAGCCATCAGCGTCAACGGTTACGTTGGCTGGGGTGTCCGGGCACTTGTCAACGTTGTCGCAAACGCCATCGTTGTCGCTGTCGGAGCAGACTTCAGCAGGTGCTGGAACTGGAGCAGCAGCTGGCTTGGAGCCGCCACCGAAGTTCACACCGATACCGACGCTAGGAGCCCACTCGGTGTCGCCCTGGTCGATGTTGTACTGAGCTTCAACGCCGGCACGGGCGTAGAAGTTCTCGGTGAAGTACAGCTTGGCACCGCCGCCAACGTTGGCGAAGGTGGAACGGTTACGACCGTTCGAACCGTTCTGGTCGATGCTCTGGTCAGAGAAACCGGCCGAAACGTATGGACGAATCATGTCGCCTGGGTTGTTGAAGTGGTACAGAGCGTCCAGAGCGGTGTTAGCGCCTTTGACGTTCTTGCCATCGTCGGCACGTACGTTGTGCACTTCGTCGTAGCCCAGACGCAGTTCAACGTCGTCGGTCAGGAAGTAACCGATCGAACCGCCGAACAGGTTGCCGTTGTTCTTGAAGTTACGAGCGCTGTCGAATTGTTCTTTCTTAGCGAAGCCTTCGATTTCAACTGCGCCTTGGCCTTGTGCCAGAGCGCCGAACGAAGTGGCGGCAATCAGAGAACCAATGGCCAAGCCCAAGGTGTTTTTCAGTTTCATCCGTTAAATCCCCATCTGGTGATTGTGAAGCAGTCCCGCAAACCGGGGGACAACTCGGCGGCAAGTCTATCAGAACTTGCCTACACGTAAGAGATATTTGCGCTGAACTAAGTTTCAGCAATGCCTGCAAATTTCTCACGCAATTTATCTAGAGCGCGTTTGTAACGCATTTTTGTCGCACTCAAACCCATGTGCATGATGTCTGCGATCTCCTGAAACTCCAGCTCTGCGACAAATCGTAGCACCAGAATTTCGCGGTCAATCGGATTCACATACACCAGCCAGCGATCAAGCCCACCCTTCTCCTCCGGCTTCGGCGCCTTTTCTTCAGACGCTTCTTCAAGAGGGTCCAGACTGAGAGCGTCCATCAAGCGACGCTTACGCCGTTCCTTCCGATACTGCGTGATGCATTCGTTGTAAGTGATGCTGTAAAGCCAGGTTTTGAACTTCGATTTCCCCTCGAAGTTCTTCAGGCCGTACAGCACCTTCAGCATCACTTCCTGACAGACATCGTCTGCGTCGCGATCGTTCCCGAGATATCTCGCGCAGACGTTAAATAATGTTCGCTGGTAACGCCGCATCAACTCTTCGTAGGCGCGCGTTACGTGAAACAGCTCGGTATGCGAGCGCGCGACCAACTCCTCATCAGAGAGCTCGCGGGGGTCGTAGCGCGTGGATAGCGGTTGGGCTTTATTCAAAACAAGTCGTGCCGACAGTCAGGTCAATGTCCGCCACAACCAGCCTCGGCTGGCATTTTGCGGCGGCATACATTAGCAGGGTTTGCCGGTTTAGCGGCTACTCACATGCTGTTCCAGCAGGATCCGATTGGAGAGAGAGACTAGCTCACCCTCATCGGTCAGCAATGTGGTTTTAACCGTGCCGATCTCTTCGATCTGGCCTTCGACCTCGCCAACACGCACTTGTTGCCCAACCTCGTACAGCTCACGCACATAGATTCCCGCAAGAATCTGACCGGCAATTTCCCGGCTTCCCAAACCCATGGCCAGCGCAACTGCCAGACCAACGGTAATCAATACGATGACGATCACATGGTTCAGCAGGTCGGTCTTGACCTCGAGCTGGCTGATCGCCACCGAGATGCTGATGATGATCACCAGTCCCTGCGCGATTCGTCCCAACCCCGAAGCGTAGTCCAGGCCTACGCCTTCTGCTGCGCCGCGCACCAGCCCGTTGGCCAGTTGCGCCAGCAGGACACCGACCAGCAGCACCAGCGCGGCGCCGAATACTTTCGGCAGATACAACGCCAGCATGTCCAGCGTAGCTGAAACTCGCTCAAGGCCAAGGGATTCTGCCGCAGATACCAGAAAAATCAGCAGAACGAACCAGTAGACGATTTTACCGATCAGCGTCGAGATCGGCACCTGCAGCCCGGCACGCGACATCAGCTTGGTCAGCCCGGTGCCGCCCATCAGGCGATCGAGGCCGAGTTTTGCGAGCAATTTGGAGAGCAAGGTGTCGAGCAGCTTGGCCACGACGAAACCCAACAGCAGCACAACCAGTGCGCCGAACAGATTCGGAATGAAGTTAGCGACTTTGGTCCACAACGCAGTCATTGCAGTGACGAGGCTCTGAGTCCAGAGATCAAGTTCCATATTCAATCAGCCTTATCAGCAGTGCGAGCAGTGGTTTTACGAAGACGGGAAACCGGCGAGACATGCGCCGAGCCATTGTTCAGGGCGATCATCAGCGCGGGCAGCCAGCGGCCCAGCAGGCTGAACAGATCACCGGCGCCGACCTGGCGGTTGGCGGTTTTGAGTACGCGGCCAAGGCACGCATCGTCGTCGCGGCTGGACGGCGAAGCGTTGAGCATGTCGCGCAAAGACTGTTCAAACGGATCGTGCATACGCACCTCTCGTGATGTCTGTGAAAGACGCGGGCAGATTTACTCGGGTCACATGCGCCATGTTCACACCCAGCGCAATCGACGGAACAACCACCACTGGCCGAATGCCAGGGCGAGCACCGTCAGACAGGCGATCAGGAAGCCATACGGGCTTTCGGCGAAGGGAATACCGCCGACATTTATCCCGAGCAGACCGGTGATGAAACTCATCGGCAAAAAGATGCAGGTAATGATGCCGAAGCGATACATGGTGCGGTTCATGTGCACGCTCAGACGCCGGTCTTCGGCCTCCAGCACAAGCCCCACGCGCTCTCGGGTCAATTCCAGCTCTTCCAGATAACGGGTCAGGCTGTTGTTCAATTCGTTCCAGTAGTCGGCGTCGTCTTCGACGAACCACGGCAGTTTGATCCGCGTCAGCTGTCCGAAAATATCCCGCTGTGGCGCGAGAAAACGCTTCAGCCCAGCGGCTCTGCGGCGGATGTGCAAAATCGCCCCATGCTCAGGCGTATACCGTTCGTCGGCGTCGAGCTTTTCTTCTTCCTCATCGACCACTTCCGACAGGCATGTGACCAGATCCTGCACTTTATTAGTGAGGAACTGCGCCAGATACAGCATCAATTCCGAGGAAGTTCTCGGCCCTTTGCCCTCACCCAGCAGCGCCAGCAACTCATCCGTAGCGCGCAACGGACGCAAGCGCAGGGAAATCACTCGCTGAGCCGAGGCGAAAATCCGCACCGAAACCATGTCTTCCGGCTCGGCGCCCGGGTTGAGATTGACCCCGCGCAGAAACAGCAACAGCTCGGAGTCGGGCAATGGCAACAGACGCGGGCGGGTATTCTCTTCCAGCAACAGATCGCAGGTGAATTCATTGAGCCCGCTGGATTTGCGCAGCCAGGTCTGGGTCTGCGGATGGCTGCGATCCCAGTGCAGCCACAGGCTTTCATGGGCCTGCAGCTGCAAATCGTCGAGCTCAGTCCGGGCTATCGAACGCGCACCGCCCTTGCCGTCCAGCACCAGGGCATGCACCAGCCCCCATTGCGCGTTTTCTTCCTCGAACATCCGCATCCCTTGTCGAAAAGCTTATTCAGGCATTTTCAGCGGGCTCGGCGACACGATCACGCCGTTGTTGTCCGCATAAATGTACTGGCCCGGGTGGAACGTCACGCCGGCGAAAGTCACCGGGACGTTGAGGTCGCCAATGCCGCGCTTGTCGGTTTTCATCGGATGGCTGGCCAGCGCCTGCACGCCGAGATCGGTCTGGGCGATGACGTCGACGTCACGGATGCAACCGTAGATGACCAGCCCTTCCCAGCCATTCTGCGCAGCCTTGGCGGCGATCATGTCGCCCAGCAGGGCGCGGCGCAGCGAACCGCCGCCATCAACCACCAACACCTTGCCCTTGCCATTGAGTTCGGCCTGCTCCTTGACCAGCGAATTGTCTTCGAAGCATTTGATGGTCACGATTTCGCCGCCGAAGGAATCCCGGCCGCCGAAATTGCTGAACATCGGTTCCAGCACCTGCACCAGCTCCGGGTAGGCGTCGCACAGGTCAGGCGTAAGGTAATGTTCCATCGAAAAACTCCTGTAACAAGGAAGACGATCAAGGATGCCGCATTCTGATGAGACGAGTTCCGGCGGTCGCTGTTTACCTTAGCCCATGCCATGGTCGCTGAGCGAACCTGAACCGCGGCTGAAACGTTATCGCTAAACAGTCACGAAATATGACCGGAACCGCACAATGCGTCATATCTTAGCCGCAAGCCAGGCTGAACGGAACGCCCCTCACACTGCAGCGGCCAGATCCGTCGTCTGCGCCAGCAATGGCGTCTGCTGATCGTTCAACCAGCGCGCCACCAGCGGCCACACCTCAGCCTGCGCCGCTTTGCTCACCAACATTTCGACATGGCCGAAATTGTCCGAGAAGCCCTGCTCGCGGCCCAGGTTGATGAACTGCTTGTGCTCGGAGCCGATCTGCTCGAACAGCTTGCGGCAGGCCCATGCCGGATCCTGATGATCGCCCGCTGCGGTCACGGCCAACACCGGCACCTGCACCTCGGCAAGCCCGGCCCACCAGTCCTTGTCCTTGTCGCCGAAGCGGCCGAACAAGCCGTACCAGCGCATGCTTTCGATGGCCAGGCCGATCGGCTCGTCTTCCGGGCCGCGTTTGAGGCGTGAGCCGGACAACTGCGCGAAACGCTTGAGAATAAAGCGCCCGCCCCACTCCACCGGTGGGATTTTCAACGGCCAGTAGGTGCGGCTGACCTGAGTGCCGAAAAACGCCGCCGAGGCCACGGCCGGTCCACCGAGATACTCGCCGCCGAGCGCTGCTGCCAGGGTGATGCCGCCCAGCGAATGGCCGATCCAGTGCGGGATCTGTCCGCTCTGTTCACGCACGAACGCGGCAATCGCCGGCAGATCGTAGCGGGCGTAGTCGGCCACACGATTGCGCCGGTAGTCCTCATTGCGCTGGGACAGGCCGTGACCGCGCATTTCCGGGATCCACACGTCGAAGCCCAGCCGCGTCAGATACGCGCCGAGCCCGAGGCCTTTGGGGGAAAACCAGAAGCGCCGATTGGAAAAGCTGCCGTGCAACAGAATCACCGGCACGCCGCGTGGCGCCGTGTCATCGGCCATGCCCAGGCGGGTGACGGCGATTTCCACGGACCAGTCCGGGCTGTTGCCGGGTTTCAATCGATAGACGTCTTCGCTCAGATCGCCGCGCCGCTCGGCGCTGATCAGCGCGACAGGAAACAGGTTGCTGCTGCTTTGCATAATGCTCTTGCACAAAAAAGGGCGGCATCCGCTGGAGCCCGCCCTACTTAAATCTCAAGGCCCGCTCCCACATGGGGCGCGGGCCAATTACATACTGATCAAGCCTGGCCTTCGGCGAGGAAGAACCAGGTTTCCAGCACGGTGTCCGGGTTCAGCGACACGCTTTCAATGCCCTGTTCCATCAGCCACTTGGCCAGATCCGGGTGGTCCGAAGGACCCTGACCGCAGATGCCGATGTACTTGCCGGCCTTGTTGCAGGCCTGAATGGCGTTGGCCAACAGCTTCTTCACCGCCGGATTCCGCTCGTCGAACAGGTGCGCGATGATCCCCGAATCGCGGTCCAGACCCAAAGTCAGTTGGGTCAGGTCGTTGGAGCCGATCGAGAAGCCGTCGAAGAATTCGAGGAATTCCTCAGCCAGAATCGCGTTGGATGGCAGTTCGCACATCATGATCACGCGCAGACCGTTCTCGCCGCGCTTCAAGCCGTTCTCGGCGAGCAGATCGACCACCTGGCTGGCTTCGCCGAGCGTACGGACGAACGGCACCATGATTTCAACGTTGGTCAGGCCCATCTCGTTGCGCACGCGTTTCAATGCGCGGCATTCGAGCTCGAAGCAATCGCGGAACGATTCGCTGATGTAACGCGAAGCACCACGGAAACCCAGCATCGGGTTCTCTTCTTCCGGCTCGTAGAGCTTGCCGCCGATCAGGTTGGCGTATTCGTTGGACTTGAAGTCCGACAGACGCACGATGACTTTCTTCGGCGTGAACGCTGCAGCCAGGGTGCTGATGCCTTCCACCAGTTTGTCGACGTAGAAGTCGACCGGGTCGCTGTAACCGGCAATACGCTTGTCGACGCTGTCCTTGATTTCCTGCGGCAGGCCGTCGTAGTTCAACAGCGCTTTCGGGTGCACGCCGATCATGCGGTTGATGATGAATTCCAGACGCGCCAGACCGACGCCGGCGTTCGGCAATTGGGCGAAGTCGAAGGCGCGATCCGGATTGCCGACGTTCATCATGATCTTGAACGGCAGCTCCGGCATGGCGTCGACGGAGTTCTTCTTGATGTCGAAGCCCAGTTCGCCTTCGAAGATGTAACCGGTGTCGCCTTCGGCGCAGGACACGGTCACGCCTTGGCCATCCTTCAGCAGTTGGGTGGCGTTGCCGCAACCAACCACTGCTGGAATGCCCAGCTCACGGGCGATGATCGCCGCGTGGCAGGTACGTCCGCCACGGTTGGTGACAATGGCGCTGGCGCGCTTCATCACTGGTTCCCAGTCCGGGTCGGTCATGTCGGATACCAGCACGTCGCCCGGCTGGACTTTGTCCATCTCCGAGACGTCTTTGATGATGCGTACTTTGCCGGCGCCGATGCGCTGGCCGATCGCACGGCCTTCCACCAGCACGGTGCCGGTTTCCTTGAGCAGGTAACGTTCCATCACGTTGGCCTGGGTGCGGCTTTTCACGGTTTCCGGACGCGCCTGGACGATGTACAGCTTGCCGTCGTCACCGTCCTTGGCCCACTCGATGTCCATCGGGCAGCCGTAGTGCTTCTCGATGATCATCGCTTGCTTGGCCAGCTCACTGACTTCGGCGTCGGTCAGGCAGAAACGCGCGCGTTCGGCTTTGTCGACATCGACGGTCTTGACCGAACGACCGGCCTTGGCCTCGTCGCCGTAGATCATCTTGATGGCTTTGCTGCCCAGGTTGCGGCGCAGGATGGCCGGACGCCCGGCTTCCAGCGTGCCTTTGTGTACGTAGAACTCATCCGGGTTGACCGCGCCTTGTACGACGGTTTCGCCCAGGCCGTAGGCGCCGGTGATGAACACCACGTCACGGAAACCGGATTCGGTATCGAGGGTGAACATCACGCCGGCGGTGCCGGTTTCCGAACGCACCATGCGCTGCACGCCCGCCGACAGCGCGACCAGTTTGTGGTCGAAGCCCTGGTGCACGCGGTAGGAAATCGCCCGGTCGTTGAACAGCGAAGCGAACACCTCTTTGGCGGCGCGGATTACGTTTTCCACACCACGGATGTTCAGGAAGGTTTCCTGCTGACCGGCGAAGGAAGCGTCCGGCAGGTCTTCGGCGGTGGCGGAAGAACGCACAGCCACGGCCACGTCAGGATTGCCGGCCGACAGCGCGGCGAACGCGGTGCGGATCTCGGTATTGAGCTTTTCAGGGAATTCGGCGTCCATGATCCATTGACGGATCTGCGCACCGGTCTTGGCCAGGGCATTGACGTTGTCGACGTCGAGCGCGTCGAGGGCCTTGTGGATCTGCTCGTTCAGGCCGCTCAGTTCGAGGAAGTCACGATAGGCCTGAGCCGTCGTGGCGAAGCCGCCGGGGACCGAAACACCGGCGCCTGCCAGGTTACTGATCATCTCGCCCAGGGATGCGTTCTTGCCCCCCACATGCTCAACATCGTGTTTGCCGAGCTTATCGAGGGAAACTACGTACTCTACCA
Organism: Pseudomonas triticicola; assembly: GCF_019145375.1. Taxonomy (NCBI): domain Bacteria; kingdom Pseudomonadati; phylum Pseudomonadota; class Gammaproteobacteria; order Pseudomonadales; family Pseudomonadaceae; genus Pseudomonas; species Pseudomonas triticicola. Next base: position 2,576,851 of record NZ_JAHSTX010000001.1, read on the forward strand.
AGGTGATCTCTCCACTAACTGTGTTGGAAAAGCTCAGAAACCGGCGGCCCGGGGGAGCCTTGGCCGGTTGTATGGCCTGGACCTGGAAAATAAGTGAGAATGCGGGCCAATGGCGGCCGGCAAATCGCGCCTATCATATCCAAGATTCGTTACTAGCTTAAGGCCCAAGGTGCAAATGAAACGATCTGCTTTCTTCATCTCCGATGGCACCGGCATTACCGCCGAAACCCTGGGTCAAAGCCTGTTGGCGCAGTTCGAAAACATTACCTTCAGCAAATTCACGCGGCCCTACATCGACAGCGTGGAAAAAGCGCGGGCCATGGTACAACAAATCAACAAAGCCGCTGAAACCGACGGCTTTCGCCCGATCATCTTCGACACCATCGTCAATCAGGACATTCGTGAGATTCTCGCAACGTCCAATGGTTTCATGATCGACATTTTCTCGACCTTCCTCGCGCCGCTCGAACAGGAGCTCACCGAGCACTCTTCCTACACCGTCGGCAAGTCCCATTCCATCGGGCACAACTCCAATTACATGGAGCGCATCGAGGCGGTGAACTTCGCCCTCGACAACGATGACGGCGCGCGCACCCACTATTACGACAAAGCCGATCTGATACTAGTGGGCGTGTCGCGATGCGGCAAAACGCCGACGTGTCTGTATATGGCCATGCAGTTCGGCATCCGCGCGGCCAACTATCCGCTGACCGAAGACGACATGGAGCGCCTGACCCTGCCGACGGCCCTGCGCGCCCATCAGCACAAGCTGTTCGGCCTGACCATCGACCCCGACCGCCTCACGGCGATCCGCAATGAGCGCAAGCCCAACAGCCGTTATTCGAGTTATGCCCAATGCGAATTCGAAGTGCGCGAAGTGGAGAACCTGTTCCGCCGCGAGAACATTCCGCACATCAATTCCACGCATTTCTCGGTGGAAGAGATTTCGGCGAAGATTCTCGTGGAAAAAGGCGTTGAGCGGCGGTTCAAGTAGTCCGGCGTCGCCTGATCTGACGCCTTCGCGAGCAGGCTCGCTCCCACAGTGGACCTGCATCGTAACGACTGTGGGAGCGAGCCTGCTCGCGAAGAACGATAACGCGGTCTGTCAGATCACAAACAGGTCGATGAATCGATTCACCGCTGTGGCTTCCAGCCGCGCCTGATCCTCACAGAGCGCAAATATTTCAGCGCAACGCTGCCCGGCAAACCGCGTGGCCAGATTGGCCTTGAATTTGTCCTCCAGCAACGGAATGCCCTCGGCGCGGCGGCGGCGATGGCCGATCGGGTACTCCACTACGACGTTGTCGGTGCTGCTGCCGTCCTTGAAAAACACCTGCACGGCGTTGGCAATCGAGCGTTTGTCAGGCTCAAGGTATTCGCGGGTGAAGCGCGGTTCTTCAACGATGAGCATTTTTTCGCGCAGCACATCGATGATCGGATGCGCCTTGTGGAAGTCGTCTTCGTAGTGCTCCGCCACCAGATTGCCGAATGCCAGCGGCACGGCGGTCATGTATTGCAGGCAATGATCGCGGTCGGCGGCGTTGGCGAGCGGGCCGACCTTGGAAATGATGCGGATCGCCGATTCATGAGTGGTGATGACGATGCCGTCGATCTCATGCAGCCGATTGCGAACCAGCGGATGCAAGGTCACCGCCGCCTCGCACGCCGTCTGCGCATGGAATTCGGCGGGGAAACTGATCTTGAACAGCACGTTTTCCATCACGTAACTGCCGAACGGCCGGGAAAAGCTGAAAGCGCGCTTGTCCTCGGGCTTGAGCGCCAGATCGTTGTTGCTGTGGCTGAACGATACGTCATAGAAACCCCACTGCTTCGCGCTCAACACACCGGGAATGCCCATCTCGCCGCGCATGGCGATGTCGGCCAGACGCACGCCGCGACTCGCCGCATCCCCCGCCGCCCAGGATTTGCGCGAGCCGGCGTTGGGCGCATGGCGATAGGTGCGCAGAGCCTGACCGTCGGCGAAGGCGTGGGACAGTGCCGACAACAGCTGCTCGCGATTGGCGCCCATCAGTCGGGCACTGACGGCCGTCGAGGCGACTTTCACCAGAATGACGTGATCCAGTCCTACCCGGTTAAAGGAGTTTTCCAGAGCGATCACGCCTTGAATCTCGTGGGCCATGATCATTGCTTCCAGCACATCGCGGACCCTCAGCGGTGCCTCACCGTTGGCGATGCGTTTCTGTGACAGGTGATCGGCCACGGCGAGGATGGCACCGAGGTTGTCCGATGGATGCCCCCATTCGGCGGCGAGCCAGGTGTCGTTGTAGTCGAGCCAGCGGACAATGCAGCCGATATCCCAAGCGGCTTTGACCGGATCGAGGCGATAAGGGGTACCTGGCACTCGTGCACCGAACGGTACAACCGTGCCTTCAACGATCGGGCCGAGGTGTTTCGTGCATTCGGGGAAACGCAGGGCCAGCAGACCGCAGCCCAGCGTGTCGATCAGGCAATTGCGCGCGGTGTTCAGCGCCTCGGCGGATTCGGGCTTGAAGGTGAGGACGTAGTCGGCGATGTCCTGCAGGACTGCGTCGTAATCGGGGCGGTTGTTCAGGTCGACGTTGGCGCTCATGTTCGATTCACTCGTGAAGTGGTTCGTTGATGGGACCTCGGTTCAGGGCTAACGATTTCTTATGATTGAAATGCAATCCCCTGTGGGAGCGAGCCTGCTCACGAAGGCTGAGCGTCAGTCAACATTTGCATGTCTGATGCATCGCTTTCGCGAGCAGGCTCGCTCCCACAAGAATATTGCTGTTGCTTAAAAGCAATCGCCGGGCACGCGGACATAGCCTTCCATTAGCACCCGCGCACTGCGGCTCATGATGGCTTTCTTCACCACCCATTCGCCATTCTCCAGCGTCGCCTCGGCGCCCACGCGCAACGTACCGGACGGATGTCCAAAGCGCACGGCATTGCGTTCAACGCCACCAGCAGCAAGATTGACCAACGTCCCGGAAATCGCCGCCGCCGTGCCGATCGCCACTGCTGCCGTGCCCATCATCGCGTGGTGCAGTTTGCCCATCGACAACGCGCGCACCAGCAGATCAACGTCACCAGCGGCAATCGCTTTTCCACTCGACGCTACGTAATCCGCTGGCTTGGCAACGAACGCAACTTTCGGCGTGTGTTGCCGCTTGGCGGCTTCTTCCAGATTGGCGATCAGGCCCATGCGCAACGCACCGTAAGCGCGAATGGTCTCGAACATCAGCAGCGCTTGCGGATCACTGTTGATTGCGCCTTGCAGTTCGGTGCCGGTGTAACCGATGTCTTCGGCGTTGACGAATATCGTCGGGATCCCGGCGTTGATCATCGTCGCCTTGAACGTGCCGACACCCGGTACTTCCAGCTCATCGACCAGATTGCCGGTGGGGAACATCGAGCCACCGCCGCCCTCTTCTTCCGCCGCCGGATCCATGAATTCGACCTGCACTTCGGCCGCCGGAAAGGTCACGCCGTCGAGTTCGAAATCACCGGTTTCCTGCACTTCGCCGTCGGTGATCGGCACGTGGGCGATGATGGTCTTGCCGATGTTGGCCTGCCACACGCGCACCACCGCGACACCGTTTTGCGGGATGCGGCTGGCGTCGACCAGACCGTTGCTGATGGCAAACGAACCGACCGCCGCCGAGAGGTTGCCGCAGTTGCCGCTCCAGTCGACGAACGGCTTGTCGATCGACACCTGACCGAACAGGTAGTCGACGTCGTGATCGGCACGGGTGCTTTTCGACAGGATCACGGTTTTGCTGGTGCTCGACGTCGCACCGCCCATGCCGTCGATCTGCTTGTCGTAGGGATCGGGGCTGCCGATCACTCGCAGCAACAAAGCGTCGCGCGCCGGGCCTGGAACCTGCGCTGCTTCGGGCAGATCCTTGAGGCTGAAGAACACGCCTTTGCTGGTGCCGCCGCGCATGTAGGTGGCAGCGATTCTGATTTGTGGTGCGTGAGCCATGGTGCTCCTTACCGAAGGCATGGGACTTGAAATCCCATGCCCACACGTTGATTTAAACGGCGACCGCCGATCCTTCGAGGAAGTCCTGAGCAAAGCGCTGCAACACGCCGCCGGCCTCGTAGATCGACACTTCTTCAGCGGTATCGAGACGGCACGTCACTGGCACTTCGACGCGCTCGCCGTTCTTGCGATGAATCACCAGCGTCAGATCCGCACGCGGCTTGCGCTCGCCGATCACGTCGTAGGTTTCGCTGCCATCGATGGCCAGGGTGTGGCGGTTGGTGCCGGGTTTGAATTCCAGCGGCAACACGCCCATGCCCACCAGGTTGGTGCGGTGAATGCGCTCGAAACCTTCAGCGGCAATCGCCTCGACACCGGCCAGGCGAACGCCTTTCGCCGCCCAGTCACGGGACGAACCCTGACCGTAGTCAGCGCCAGCGATGATGATCAGCGGCTGCTTGCGTTGCATGTAGGTTTCGATGGCTTCCCACATACGCATGACCTGGCCTTCCGGCTCGACACGCGCCAGCGAACCCTGCTTGACCTTGCCGTTTTCCACGACCATTTCGTTGAACAGTTTCGGGTTGGCGAACGTTGCGCGCTGGGCGGTCAGGTGGTCGCCACGGTGGGTGGCGTAGGAGTTGAAGTCCTCTTCCGGCAGGCCCATTTTCGCCAGGTATTCGCCGGCGGCGCTGTCGAGCATGATCGCGTTCGATGGCGACAGGTGATCAGTGGTGATGTTGTCCGGCAGCACCGCCAGCGGGCGCATGCCCTTCAGCGGACGGGCGCCGGCCAGCGCGCCTTCCCAGTACGGCGGACGGCGGATGTAGGTGCTCATCTCGCGCCAGTCGTACAGCGGCGCGACTTTCGGCCCGGTGTCTTCATGCACGGCGAACATCGGAATGTAGACCTGACGGAACTGCTCAGGCTTGACCGACGACTTCACCACCGCATCGATTTCTTCGTCGCTCGGCCAGATGTCTTTCAGGCGAATTTCCCGACCATCGACCACGCCCAGCACATCCTTCTCGATATCGAAACGGATGGTCCCGGCGATCGCGTAGGCAACCACCAGCGGCGGCGAAGCAAGGAATGCCTGTTTGGCGTACGGGTGAATGCGGCCGTCGAAGTTGCGGTTGCCGGAAAGCACGGCGGTTGCGTACAAATCGCGGTCGATGATCTCTTGCTGGATCAGCGGATCGAGGGCGCCGGACATGCCATTGCAGGTGGTGCAGGCAAACGCCACAACGCCGAAACCGAGCTGCTCCAGCTCAGTGGTCAGCCCCGCTTCATCGAGGTACAGCGCCACGGTTTTCGAACCGGGCGCCAGCGAGGATTTGACCCACGGCTTGCGCGTCAGGCCGAGCTTGTTGGCATTGCGCGCCAACAGGCCAGCGGCGATGACGTTGCGCGGGTTGCTGGTGTTGGTGCAACTGGTGATGGCGGCGATGATCACTGCGCCGTTGGGCATTTGCCCCGGCACGTCATCCCACTGGCCGGAGATGCCTTTGGCCGCCAGATCGGACACCGCGACGCGGGCGTGCGGGTTGCTCGGGCCGGCCATGTTGCGCACCACCGAGGACAGATCAAAAGTCAGGCCGCGCTCGTATTGCGCGCCTTTCAAGCTGTCAGCCCACAGGCCAGTCAACTTGGCGTATTGCTCGACCAATTGAACCTGCTGGTCTTCACGACCGGTCAGTTTCAGGTAATCGATGGTCTGCTGGTCGATGTAGAACATCGCCGCCGTGGCGCCGTATTCCGGGGCCATGTTGGAAATTGTGGCGCGGTCGCCGAGGGTCAGCGCTGCTGCACCTTCACCGAAGAACTCCAGCCAGGCACCGACGACTTTCTGTTTGCGCAGGTATTCGGTCAGGGCCAGGACCATGTCGGTAGCGGTGATGCCCGGCTGCAGCTTGCCGGTCAGTTCGACGCCAACGCTTTCCGGCAGACGCATCCACGACGCACGGCCGAGCATCACGCTCTCGGCTTCGAGGCCGCCAACGCCGATCGCGATCACACCGAGCGCATCGACGTGCGGCGTGTGGCTGTCGGTGCCGACGCAGGTGTCGGGGAACGCCACGCCTTCGCGCACCTGAATCACCGGGGACATTTTCTCCAGGTTGATCTGGTGCATGATGCCGTTGCCCGGCGGGATCACATCGACGTTCTTGAAGGCCTTTTTGGTCCAGTTGATGAAGTGGAAACGGTCTTCGTTGCGGCGATCTTCGATGGCGCGGTTCTTCTCGAAGGCCTGGGCATCGAAACCGCCCGCCTCGACGGCCAGCGAGTGGTCGACGATCAATTGCGTCGGCACTACCGGGTTGACCTGCGCCGGGTCGCCGCCCTGCAAAGCGATGGCATCGCGCAGGCCAGCGAGGTCGACCAGCGCGGTCTGGCCGAGGATGTCATGGCAGACCACCCGCGCCGGGAACCACGGGAAATCGAGATCGCGCTTGCGTTCGATCAGTTGCTTGAGCGAGTCGGTGAGCGTGGCCGGGTCGCAGCGACGCACGAGGTTTTCCGCCAGCACGCGTGAGGTGTACGGCAGGGTGTCGTAGCTGCCAGGCGCAATCGCCTCGACCGCCGCGCGGGTGTCGAAGTAATCCAGCGGCGTGCCGGGCAGGTTCTTGCGGAATTCTGTGTTCATCGGGTCAGGACTCGGGTCACGGTGATTTCAAAGGGTGAGGCCAGACACCTGAGTTGCACACCGTCCACTGTGGGAGCGAGCCTGCTCGCGAAAGCGGTAGATCAGTCGACATCAATGTTGAATGTCAGTCCGTCTTCGCGAGCAGGCTCGCTCCCACAGGGTCTAGCGGGGTTCTCTGGTTCCGGGTCAGCTCACCATTCAGCGACGTTCGATTGGCACGAACTTGCGCTGTTCGACGCCGGTGTATTCGGCGCTCGGGCGGATGATGCGGTTGTTGGCGCGTTGTTCGAACACGTGCGCGGCCCAGCCGGTCAGGCGCGAGCAGACGAAGATCGGCGTGAACAGCTTGGTCGGGATACCCATGAAGTGGTACGCCGAGGCATGGTAGAAGTCGGCATTCGGGAACAGTTTCTTCTGCTCCCACATGGTCTTGTCGATGGCTTCCGAGACTGGGAACAACACCTTGTCACCGACCTCGTCCGCGAGTTTTTTCGCCCAGCCCTTGATCACCTCGTTGCGCGGGTCGCTGTCCTTATAGATCGCGTGGCCGAAGCCCATGATCTTGTCCTTGCGCTCGAGCATGCCCAGGGTGCCTTTGATCGCCTCTTCCGGTGAACCGAAGCGCTCGATCATTTCCATCGCCGCTTCGTTGGCGCCACCGTGCAACGGGCCACGCAGCGAACCGATCGCCGCCGTCACGCACGAGTACAGATCCGACAAAGTCGAAGCGCAAACCCGTGCGGTGAAGGTTGAGGCATTGAATTCGTGTTCGGCGTAGAGGATCAGCGACACGTTCATGACTTTGACGTGCAGTTCGCTCGGCTTCTTGCCGTGCAGCAAATGCAGGAAGTGGCCGCCAATGGTCGGCTCGTCGCTGACGCAGTCGATGCGCTTGCCGTCGTGGCTGAAGCGATACCAGTAGCACATGATCGCCGGGAACGCGGCGAGCAGACGGTCGGTCTTGTCGCGCTGTTCGGAGAAGTCTTTCTCCGGTTCGATGTTGCCGAGGAATGAGCAACCGGTGCGCATGACGTCCATCGGATGCGCGTCAGCCGGGATGCGCTCAAGCACTTCCTTGAGCGCTTGCGGCAGGTCGCGCAGCTTGCTCAGTTTGCTTTGATAGTCGGCCAGTTGCGCTTTGGTCGGCAGTTCGCCGTACAGCAGCAGATAGGCGACTTCTTCAAATTGCGCGTCGGCGGCCAGTTCACGCACGTCGTAGCCGCGATAGGTCAGCCCGGCACCGGCCTGGCCCACGGTGGACAATGCGGTTTGCCCGGCAACCTGGCCACGGAGCCCGGCGCCACTGAGTACTTTTGCTTCGGCCATTGTTGTCTCCAATCTTCTTGAATTTGTATGGGGAAACTTGTGGGAGCGAGCCTGCTCGCGAAAGCGCTGGATCAGTCGACATCAATGTTGGATGTCAGTCCGTCTTCGCGAGCAGGCTCGCTCCCACAGGGTTTTGTTCAGCCTTTCTTCTGTGCAAACAACGCATCGAGCTTCTGCTCGAACGTGTGGTAATCGATACGATCGTAAAGCTCCATGCGAGTCTGCATGGTGTCGATGACATTCTGTTGCGTGCCGTCGCGGCGGATCGCCGTGTAGACATTTTCCGCCGCCTTGTTCATCGCGCGGAACGCCGACAGCGGGTACAGCACCAGCGACACATCGGCGCCGGCCAGTTGTTCGGTGGTGTACAGCGGCGTTGCGCCGAACTCGGTGATGTTGGCCAGGATCGGTGCTTTCACACGGTTGGCGAACAGCTTGTACATGTCCAGCTCGGTAATCGCCTCAGGGAAAATCATGTCAGCGCCGGCCTCGATGCACGCCGCCGCACGATCAAGTGCCGATTCCAGACCTTCCACTGCCAGTGCGTCGGTACGCGCCATGATCACGAAGCTGTCATCGGTACGGGCATCGACGGCGGCTTTGATGCGATCGACCATTTCCTGCTGGCTGACGATTTCTTTATTGGGGCGATGGCCGCAGCGCTTGGCGCCGACCTGATCCTCAATGTGAATTGCCGCCGCGCCGAACTTGATCATCGACTTGACCGTGCGCGCGACGTTGAAGGCCGACGAGCCAAAACCGGTGTCGACATCCACCAGCAGCGGCAGGTCGCAAACGTCGGTGATACGGCGCACGTCGGTCAGCACGTCGTCCAGCCCGGTGATGCCCAGATCCGGCACACCAAGCGAGCCTGCGGCCACGCCGCCGCCGGACAGGTAGATCGCCTTGAAACCGGCGCGCTTGGCCAGCAGCGCGTGGTTGGCGTTGATCGCGCCGACCACTTGCAAAGGATGCTCGCTGGCGACCGCATCGCGGAAGCGCTGGCCCGGCGTGTTCAGGATGGAAGTCATGCATCACCTCGTTCAGTGGCTGTCTTGTTGTGGGCGCCGTCCTCGTAGTGACGGGCGATGTTGCGTTTCGAGGCGCCGATGTGGCGGCGCATCAACAGTTCCGCGAGCTCGCCGTCACGGTCGGCGATGGCATCGAGAATGCGGTGGTGTTCGGCGAAGGCCTGGTGCGGGCGGTTCGGCGTGGTGGAAAACTGGATGCGGTACATGCGCACCAGTTGATACAGCTCGCCGCAGAGCATCTGCGTCAGCGTGCGATTGCCGCTACCCTGGATGATCCGGTAATGAAAGTCGAAATCGCCTTCCTGCTGGTAGTAACCGACGCCGGCCTGAAACGCCGCATCGCGCTCGTGGGTTTCCAGCACCCGGCGCAGTTCGTCGATCTCCTCGACGCTCATGCGCTCGGCGGCGAGGCGGCAGGCCATGCCTTCGAGGGATTCACGGATTTCATAGAGTTCGATCAATTCGGCATGGCTGAGGGAGACCACCCGCGCACCGACATGCGGCACACGCACCAGCAAGCGCTGGCCCTCAAGACGATGGATTGCCTCGCGCAACGGCCCGCGACTGATGCCATAGGTGCGCGCCAGTTCCGGCTCGGAGATCTTGCTGCCCGGGGCGATCTCGCCTTTGACGATGGCGGCCTGAATGCGCCGGAAGACGTTTTCCGATAGCGTCTCGGAATCGTCACCGCTGATGACCGGGGGATCGAGTTGATCCAGCATGATTGTCGACACCTTTAAATCCAATGCGGCAAAAACTAGCCAATAAGACCGAATCAGTCAAAGGATAAATAGGTATTGTCGACAATCGTCTAATAACCGCTGCCAATCGATCATCTATTACTGTGGGAGCGAGCCTGCTCGCGAAGGCGGCAGGTCAGTCGGCTTCTGCATCGAATGACACAGCGCATTCGCGAGCAGGCTCGCTCCCACAAGGGTGGCACCCCTTGCAGGTTTTGGGTCGGCGCAAGCGCTGGCGCCATAAAACCACCGTGCTAGAATGCCGCCCGCATTTGCGGGTCTTTAGTACGGCTTGCCATAAAAAGCTGCCAGGCACACGCGGGGGCTTGCGCACGGTTGCGCGGGCACCTGAACCGATAACGGAACGCTGCGCACCAGGATTTATGAGACTCAAGCCTTTCCCCACCTTTTTTGCTCTGTTTTGCCTGCCCGGCCTCGCCGCCGCGGGGGAAAAAACCGTGTACGGCCTCAACGAATACGCTTCGCTTGACGGCATCAATCTCGAAGTTGCGGCCAAACTCGACACCGGGGCGAAAACCGCCTCGCTGAGCGCCCGCGACATCAAACGCTTCAAACGCAACGGTGAATCCTGGGTACGTTTCTACCTGGCCATCGACGCCGCGCATTCACACCCCATCGAACGGCCGCTGGCGCGGGTCAGCAAGATCAAGCGCCGCGCCGGCGACTACGATCCGGAAGAAGGCAAGCAGTACACCGCCCGCCCGGTCATCGAGCTGGATATCTGCATGGGTTCGGCATTGCGCAGCATCGAAGTGAACCTCACCGACCGAAGTGCGTTCCAATACCCGCTTTTGATCGGCTCCGAGGCGCTGAAACGCTTCGACGCGCTGGTCGACCCCAGTCTTAAATACGCTGCCGGCAAACCTGCCTGCACCATCGCCGCTCACACCGCCGAGTAATTTCCATGCGTTCTCTAACCTTCCACCTGAAAATCCTGATCGCCGTACTGGTGCTGCTGGGCGTTTCGGTTACGGCCTATCAGATTTTCGTGCTTGGCATCCCGGTGACCGAAGACGCCACCGACGACCTGTGGAACATCGATGCCAAGGTCGAGTTCGTCGCCAGCACCAAGGATCCGGTGAAGATCCAGATGTTCGTGCCGCCGTTGAGCCGCGACTACGTCAGCCTCAACGAAAGCTTCATCTCCAATAACTACGGCGTCGCGGTGAACCGCATCGACGGCAACCGCAAGGTGACCTGGTCGGCCCGCCGCGCCAAGGGCAACCAGACCTTGTATTACCGTCTGGTGCTGACCAAGCGCTACACCGCGGAAAAATCCAAGATCAAAGGCCCGACCTTCCGTGACAGCATGGTCATCGAAGGCCCGGAAAAAATCGCCGCCGAAGCCCTGCTCGCGCCGATCCGCCAACACTCGGCCGACGTCGAAACCTTTATTGGCGAGGCGATCAAGCGCGTCAACAATGTCAACGACGACAACGTCAAATTGCTGCTGGCCGGCGATCCGTCGACTTCGCACAAAGCCAAGATCGTCGAACTGCTGCTGTCGATTGCCCACGTTCCGGTAGAAAAAGTCCACACCATCCGCCTCGTCGCCGATCAGCCCCAGACACCCGAACTGTGGCTGCGCAGCTTCAACGGCAACGACTGGCTGTACTTCAATCCGGAAACCGGTGAGCAAGGCCTGCCGACCGACCGCCTGCTGTGGTGGACCGGCGATGAAAACCTGATCACCGTCGACGGCGGCAAGAAAGCCAACGTGACCTTCAGCCTGAACAACAGCGAGATGAACGCGATTCGTCTGGCCAAGCTGACCGACGAAAACACTGACGCCAACTTCCTCGATTATTCGCTGTACGGCTTGCCGCTGCAGACCCAGCAGACCTTCATGATCATGGTGATGATCCCGATCGGCGTGCTGGTGATCCTGATCCTGCGCAACCTGGTCGGCCTGCAGACGCTGGGCACATTCACCCCGGTGCTGATCGCCCTCGCCTTCCGCGAAACGCAACTGGGCTTCGGCATTCTGCTGTTCACTGTCATTACCGCGCTGGGCCTGTCGCTGCGCTCGTATCTCGAACATCTGAAACTGCAAATGCTGCCGCGCCTGTCGGTGGTGCTGACGTTCGTTGTGGTGTTGATTGCGGCGATCAGTCTGTTCAGCCACAAGCTGGGGCTTGAGCGTGGCTTGTCGGTAGCGCTGTTCCCGATGGTGATTTTGACCATGACCATCGAACGCCTGTCGATCACCTGGGAAGAACGCGGCGCCAACCATGCGCTGAAAGTCGCCATCGGCACGCTGTTCGCCGCCTCCCTGGCGCACCTGATCATGACTGTGCCGGAGCTGGTGTACTTCGTGTTTACCTTCCCGGCGATCCTGCTGATTCTGGTCGGTTTCATGCTGGCGATGGGTCGCTATCGCGGCTACCGCCTGACCGAACTGGTACGTTTCAAGGCCTTCCTGAAGAAGGCTGACGCCTGATGTTCGGTTTCTGGAAGACCTGGAAGGCCCTCGAGGCGCGCGGCATCATGGGCATCAACCGCCGAAACGCGGACTACGTGCTCAAGTACAACAAGCGCAGCCTGTACCCGATCGTCGATGACAAGATCCTCACCAAGGAACGCGCCATCGCCGCCGGCATCCACGTGCCGGAGCTGTACGGGGTGATCTCCACCGAGAAGGAAATCGACAAGCTCGACGAGATCATCGGCGGGCGCAGCGACTTCGTGATCAAACCGGCGCAGGGCGCGGGTGGCGACGGCATCATCGTCATCGCCGACCGTTTCGAAGGCCGCTATCGCACGGTGTCGGGCAAGATCCTCGCCCACGAAGAGCTGGAGCATCACATCTCCAGCATCCTCACCGGCCTGTACTCGCTGGGCGGCCACCGCGACCGCGCACTGATCGAATACCGCGTGACCCCGGACCAGATCTTCAAAAGCATCAGCTACGAAGGCGTGCCGGACATCCGCATCATCGTGCTGATGGGTTACCCGGTGATGGCGATGTTGCGTCTGCCGACCCGCCAGTCCGGCGGCAAGGCCAACCTGCACCAGGGCGCCATTGGCGTTGGTGTGGATCTGGCCACCGGATTGACCCTGCGCGGCACCTGGCTGAACAACATCATCACCAAACACCCCGACACCACCAACGCGGTGGATGGCGTGCAACTGCCCTACTGGGACGGTTTCATGAAACTCGCCGCCGGCTGCTATGAGCTGTGCGGGCTGGGTTATATCGGTGTGGACATGGTGCTCGATCAGGAAAAGGGTCCGTTGATTCTCGAACTGAATGCACGGCCGGGGCTGAACATTCAGATCGCCAACGATTGCGGCCTGACCTTGCGCACTCACTCGGTTGAAGCGCGGCTGGAAGAGCTGAAGGCGCGGGGCGTTAAGGAATCGGTAGAAGAGCGGGTGGCGTTTACCCAGGAGATGTTTGGGCATATTCCTGCGGTCGAGGGCTAAAAGCTGAAAAGCCCCTCACCCTAGCCCTCTCCCGGAGGGAGAGGGGACTGACCGTGGTGGATGCGAGAGCTGCGCCGACCTGAAATACCCGGTCGAACTCCGGCCTTGAAAAGCATGAAGATCGGCTCCCTTTCCCGAAATAACGAGCGGATTTGGGATCTTGAAAAGCATGCAGATCGGCTCCCTTTCCCCCTCGCCCCCTTGGGGGAGAGGGCTGGGGTGAGGGGGAGGCTTTTGACTTTGATCTGGCAGCGCAGAGGACTACAATCCCCACCCCGCCTCAACGGCCGATCTGCCCCGCCCATGCTGACCTGCTCCGTACACCCACTGCCCTACCGCGCCAACCCCGCCGACTATTTCGCGGCCATTCGCAACGCACCCGGCGCCGTGCTGCTCGACAGCGGCCGGCCGAGCGCTGAACGCGGCCGTTATGACTTGCTCAGCGCCTGGCCGCTGGAACAACTGGCGGTGTTGCCGGAGGAAAGCGGTGCGAATTTCCTCCAGCGCCTGCGTGACCATCTCAGCCGCCTGGGCGAAGCTCAGTTGCCTACCGGGTATGAATTACCATTCGCCGGCGGATTGATCGGTTATCTGAGCTACGACTTCGGCCGCCATCTGGAAAACCTGCCAAGTCAGGCGCTGGATGACCTGCAACTGCCCGATGCGCGTTTTGGCCTGTACGACTGGGCGTTGATCAGTGATCACCACGGGCAAACCAGCCAATTGGTCTTTCATCCAACGCTTGTCGACAGTGAACGGCAGCGATTGGTCGCGCTGTTCACTCAGCCTCAAGTTGACGCGCTGGCGCCCTTCAAACTGAACGCCCCGATGGCCGCTGATCTCTCGGCCGACGATTACCGTCAGGCCTTCGAACGCATTCAGGACTACATCCAGGCCGGCGACTGCTATCAGGTCAACTTCGCGCAACGCTTTCGTGCGGAATGCCAGGGCGATCCGTGGCTGGCTTACTGCGCTTTGCGTCAGGCCTGCCCGACGCCGTTCTCCGGGTTCCAGAGCCTGCCCGACGGCGGCGCAGTGCTGAGCCTGTCACCGGAACGTTTCGTCAGAGTCAGCCAGCGCCAAGTCGAAACCCGTCCGATCAAGGGCACCCGCCCCCGTGGCGTCACCCCAGCCGAGGACGCTGCCAACGCCGCCGAACTGCTGGCCAGCCCCAAGGACCGCGCGGAAAACCTGATGATCGTCGACCTGCTGCGCAACGACCTCGGGCGCACCTGCCGCATCGGCTCGGTGCGGGTGCCGGAGTTGTTCAGTCTGGAAAGCTATCCGAACGTGCATCACCTGGTCAGCAGCGTGACCGGTGTACTGGCGGCGGATCGTGATGCGCTGGACCTGATCGCTGGCAGTTTCCCCGGCGGCTCGATCACCGGCGCACCGAAGATTCGGGCGATGCAGATCATCGACGAGCTGGAGCCGACCCGGCGCGGTCTGTATTGCGGCTCGTTGCTGTATCTGGACGTGCGCGGCGAGATGGACAGCTCCATCGCCATTCGCAGTCTGCTGGTCAAGGATGGCCAGGTGTGCTGCTGGGGCGGCGGCGGGATCGTCGCTGATTCGGACTGGCAGGCGGAGTATCAGGAGTCGATGACCAAAGTGCGGATCCTGCTCGATACCCTGCAGAACCTCTGAAGCATCGCGAGCAGCCTCCCACACCGATCGTTCCCACGCTCCTGCGTGGGAATGCAGCCCGGGACGCTCCGCGTCCCTTTCAGAAGCCGAACGCGGAGCGTCCGATGAGGCGTTCCCACGCAGAGCGTGGGAACGATCATCGTGTGGGAGCGAGCCTGCTCGCGAAGACGTCCTTCCAGACGACTACAAACTCAACTCTCTATTAGAGGCCTTGAGAAATTCCTGCTTCAGCTCTTCAAACGTATGCACCGCCGGAAACTGCGGAAACTCGCGAATCACGTTGTCCGGCGCGTGAAACAGAATCCCCGCATCCGCCTCGCCGAGCATGGTCGTGTCGTTGTACGAATCACCCGCCGCGATCACCCGGTAGTACAGGCTCTTGAACGCCAGCACCGACTGGCGCTTCGGGTCTTTCTGGCGCAGTTGATAGCCCGTCACCCGACCGCTTTCGTCAGTGATCAAGCGATGGCAGAGCAAAGTCGGGAAGCCCAGCTGGCGCATCAACGGCTGCGAGAATTCATAGAAAGTGTCCGAGAGAATCACCACCTGGAAACGCTCGCGCAGCCAGTTGACGAACTCCACCGCGCCATCCAGCGGTTTCAGCGTGGCGATGACTTCCTGAATGTCCGAGAGCTTGAGGCCGTGCTCATCGAGTATGCGCAGGCGCTGCTTCATCAGGACGTCGTAATCGGGAATGTCCCGAGTGGTGGCCTTGAGGGAGTCGATTCCGGTTTTTTCGGCGAAGGCGATCCAGATTTCCGGTACCAGTACCCCTTCAAGATCCAGGCAAGCAATTTCCACAAGACACTCCCGTTTGTAGTGATTATTTGAGTCAAGCGAGGCCGAACTCTAGCGTCTGCACCAGACGCGCGCAACGCAGAGGACGCCCCGGCCCCGGCAGCTTTTTGTTACCATCGGCCCCCTATAGAGCGCCCGAGCGCCATTGACCTGTAGGAAGCCGCCCTGATGAGCCCATCGTTCGACGTCGTGGAACTCGCCACGACCTATGCCAACAAATCCGCCCAGGACATCCTCAAGCTCGCCTTCGCCGAGTTCGGCGATGACTTGTGGATATCTTTCAGCGGCGCCGAGGACGTGGTGCTGGTGGACATGGCGTGGAAGCTGAACAAGAACGTCAAAGTGTTCAGCCTCGACACCGGCCGCCTGCATCCGGAGACCTACCGCTTCATCGAGCAGGTGCGCGAGCATTACCAGATCGACATCGAAATCGTCTCGCCGGACTACACGAAACTCGAACCGTTCGTGAAGGAAAAAGGCCTGTTCAGTTTCTACAAGGACGGCCACGGCGAATGCTGCGGCATCCGCAAGATCGAGCCGCTGCGCCGTAAGCTGTCCGACGTCAAAGCCTGGGCCACCGGCCAGCGCCGCGACCAGAGCCCGGGCACCCGCAGCGCTGTGGCGGTGCTGGAAATCGACACGGCGTTCTCGACACCGGAACGCACCCTGTACAAGTTCAACCCGTTGGCGCAGATGACCAGCGAGGAGATCTGGGGTTACATCCGCATGCTCGAACTGCCCTACAACAGCCTGCACGAGCGCGGTTTCATCAGCATCGGCTGCGAACCCTGCACCCGCCCGGTGCTGCCGAACCAGCACGAGCGCGAAGGCCGCTGGTGGTGGGAAGAAGCCACGCAGAAAGAATGCGGGCTGCATGCCGGGAATATCATCAGCAAAAGCAAGGTTTGATCCCCCATTTATAGAAGGACCTGTGCGAGCGAGCCTGCTCGCGAAAGCGCCGTTCCAGTCAACGTTTCAGTTGCCTGATCCACCGCATTCGCGAGCAGGCTCGCTCCCACATTGATAGGTGCCAGGCACATAAAAGGTGTACACAAGGTTGTCACCATCGGTGCCATTTATGTGTGCACTTTCAGTTCTGACGCCCTGAAAAGTTACACTCCCCAGCAGAATCCCCATCTGCTTGCCTCTCTGCAAACTCCCTCCCCTGAAAAAAATTCCTGCCCGATCGATCAATTTATATCGCCTGTTTTTCAGCCACTTATGCCGCATTGATAACTATTCGAAATGAGCCCTGCCGCTTATAGATTGGCAACTGGCACAAATCTGGCTTTATCGCATACATGTTTTGTATACAAAACTGCGAAACATGCACACTTTCGATCCGCAAGCCTGAAGCGCCCTATCCCGTACAGGCTGCAGATGCCCCGTAACCAGTGATGCCTTCACCGTCGCGACGAAGAGTTGTCGAGCCTGAGCGCTCATGCACAGTCATCGCGGGAGTGAACGTCAGGAGCCTGCCGGAATGCGTACAAGTCTTTCGAATAACATCGCGCTGAATCTGCCCTCCGCCACGCTCGATCAACCGTTGCCCGATGACGGACTGAACGAGCCGCTGCAACTGAGCCCGCGTCTGCACAACAGCGATCTGGCGCCGACCAAAGCCGAAGGCCGGCGTTGGGGCCAGTACAGCATCTTCGCCCTGTGGACGAACGACGTACACAACATCGCCAACTACTCGTTCGCCATCGGCCTGTATGCGTTGGGCCTGGGCGGCTGGCAGATTCTGCTGTCGCTGGGGATCGGCGCGGCGCTGGTGTACTTCTTCATGAACCTGTCCGGGTACATGGGGCAGAAAACCGGGGTGCCGTTTCCGGTGATCAGCCGGATCAGTTTCGGCATCCACGGTGCGCAAATCCCTGCATTGATCAGGGCGGTGATCGCCATCGCCTGGTTCGGTATTCAGACGTACCTCGCCTCGGTGGTCTTCCGCGTCTTGCTGACTGCCGTGCATCCGGGCTTCGCTGAATACGATCACAACTCGATTCTCGGCTTGTCGACTCTGGGCTGGGTGTGCTTCGTTGCCATCTGGCTGGTGCAACTGGCGATCCTCGCCTACGGCATGGAGATGGTGCGTCGTTACGAGGCATTTGCCGGGCCGGTGATTCTGCTGACCGTTGCTGCCCTTGCCGGGTGGATGTATTTCCAGGCCAACGCGACCATTGCCTGGTCGATCCGCGAGCCGCTGACCGGTGGCGAGATGTGGCGCAACATCTTTGCCGGCGGCGCGTTGTGGCTGGCGATTTACGGCACGCTGATCCTCAACTTCTGCGACTTCGCCCGTTCTTCGCCGTGCCGCAAAACCATCAAGGTAGGAAATTTCTGGGGCTTGCCGGTGAACATTCTGGTATTCGCCGCGATTACCGTGTTGCTGTGTGGCGCGCAGTTCCAGATCAACGGGCGAATCATCGAAAGCCCGACCGAGATCATCGCCTCGATCCCCAACACGTTCTTCCTGGTACTCGGCTGCCTGGCTTTTCTGATCGTCACCGTCGCGGTGAACATCATGGCCAACTTCGTCGCCCCGGCGTTCGTCCTCAGCAACCTGGCGCCGAAGTACCTGACCTTCCGCCGCGCCGGGTTGATCAGCGCGACCATCGCTGTACTGATCCTGCCGTGGAACCTCTACAACAGCCCGCTGGTGATCGTGTATTTCCTGTCG
Organism: Pseudomonas triticicola; assembly: GCF_019145375.1. Taxonomy (NCBI): domain Bacteria; kingdom Pseudomonadati; phylum Pseudomonadota; class Gammaproteobacteria; order Pseudomonadales; family Pseudomonadaceae; genus Pseudomonas; species Pseudomonas triticicola. Next base: position 2,595,134 of record NZ_JAHSTX010000001.1, read on the forward strand.
GGCCTCGGCGCCCTGCTCGGCCCGCTCTACGGGGTGATCATGGTCGACTACTGGCTGATCCGCAAAGGCCGGATCAATGTGCCGCAGCTCTACAGCGAAGACCCCAACGGCGCTTATTACTACAGCCGCGGCATCAATTTCCGCGCGGTGGCGGCGTTTATTCCTGCAGCGCTGATCGCCATCGTCCTGGCCCTGGTACCTGGTTTCCACAGCGTTTCGCCGTTCTCCTGGCTGATCGGTGCCGGTATCGCCGGCATGCTTTACCTGATCATCGCCAAACGCCAGACGCATTACGCCGAAGTCAGCGGCGAGTGCATCGCTGTGGATAACGTCAGCCACTGATCCCTTCGCGGCCCGGTTTTTCGGGCCGCACCACTGCCCGCAATAAGGATTTTCCATGCGTATTCTCGTGGTCAACGTCAACACCACTGAATCCATCACCGACGCCATCGCCCGCTCGGCACAGGCCGTCGCTTCGCCCGGTACCGAAATCGTCGGCCTGACGCCGTACTTCGGCGCCGAATCGATTGAAGGCAATTTCGAAAGCTACCTGGCCGCCATCGCCGTGATGGACCGAGTGATGGCCTATGACCAACCCTTCGATGCGGTGATCCAGGCCGGCTACGGCGAACATGGCCGCGAAGGCTTGCAGGAATTGCTCAACGTGCCAGTGGTAGATATCACTGATGCGGCGGCCAGCACCGCGATGTTCCTCGGCCATGCCTACTCGGTGGTGACCACGCTGGATCGCACCGTGCCGCTGATCGAGGATCGACTGAAATTGTCCGGCCTGTGGGATCGCTGTGCCTCGGTGCGCGCCAGTGGTCTGGCGGTTCTGGAGCTGGAACACGAACCGCAGCGCGCACTGGAAGCGATCGTGCAGCAGGCCGAACTGGCGGTGACCCAGGACAAGGCCGAGGTGATTTGCCTGGGCTGCGGCGGCATGGCCGGACTGGACGAGCAGATCCGCCGGCGCACCGGCGTGCCGGTGGTGGATGGCGTGACGGCGGCGGTGACGATTGCCGAATCGCTGGTGCGCTTGAAGTTGTCGACGTCGAAGGTGCGCACATATGCCACGCCACGGCCGAAGAATATTGTTGGCTGGGCGCAGCGCTTTGCTCGATAGACCGAGTTGCCTTTTTCGCGAGCAGGCTCGCTCCCACATTTGCACCGCGTCTCCCTGTGGGAGCGAGCCTGCTCGCGAATGAAAACGACTCGGTCCCAAGCCCTACTCAAATAGCACTAAACCGCCGCCCCAGTCCCTGCTCAGCAAACTGTTCAATCACGAAATCCACAAACGCCCGGGTCTTCCCCGGCAACAATTTATGCTCGGCGTAATAGATCGAAATGTTGCCGTCGTCGACAAACCAGTCCGGCAGCACCCGCTGTAACGTCCCTGCCTGAAGGTACGGCACCGCAAAGGGCATGCTCACCAGCGCAATGCCCAAACCTTGCATCGCCGTTGCACAGGCAGCCTCGGAATCACTCATGGTCATCCGTGCCCGCAACGTCAGCGGGCTGTGTTGCTGATCGCGGTGAGTCAGTTGCCAGGAGCGCACGCGCCCGGTCTGCGGTGAGCGAATCAGAATGCCGTCGTGTTGCCTGAGGTCATCGGGATGGCTGATCGGCGCATGTTTTTGCAGATAGTCCTCAGATGCCACCAACACCCGATGTGCCGGCGTAAGCTTGCGCGCAACCACGCCTTGCGGCAGTTCAAAGCCGCCGCCAATCGCCGCGTCGAAGCCCTGCCCGATCAGATCGACCTGGCGGTTATCGAAATGCCAGTCCGGGTTGATCGCCGGATAGCGCCGCAGAAACTCACCAAGCAGCGGCACGATATACAGACGGCCGAACACCGTGCCCATGCTGACTTTCAGCGTGCCGGCGGGTTGTCCTCCGGCACTGGCCAGATTGGCCACGGCATTCTGGATGGTGGTCAGGCTGGCGCTGACTTCACTCAAAAACAGCTGCCCCGCTTCGGTCAGGGTCAGGCTGCGTGTACTACGCTGGAACAGCCGCACGCCAAGCCGCGCCTCCAGTTTCGCCACGCTTTTGCCCACTGCCGCCGGGGTCAGGCTCAAGCGTCGCGCGGCTTCGGCAAAGCTGCCGACTTCGGCGCTGCGCACAAAGCATTCGATACTGCTGAATGTTTCCATGGTCGCCACTATAAACTTTTGGTTTACACAGACTATAGCAATCATGGTCTACCCGGTTGTCGATGCCACGCCGATACTCGGCACCAACACCAAGGCATTCCGCCTTGAACACTTGGAGATCGAACATGACCACTCAACACCTCAGCGGCAAAGTCGCTCTGATTCAAGGCGGTTCGCGCGGCATCGGCGCAGCCATCGTCAAACGCCTGGCCGCTGAAGGCGCCGCCGTCGCTTTCACTTACGTCAGCTCCGCCGCCAAAGCCGAAGAACTGCAGAACAGCATCACCGGCAACGGCGGCAATGCCTTGGCGATCAAGGCTGACAGCGCCGATGCCGGCGCGATTCGCCACGCCGTCAGCGCCACCGTCGAAGCGTTTGGCCGGCTGGACATTCTGGTCAACAACGCCGGCGTACTGGCCATCGCGCCGCTGGAAGATTTCAAACTCGAAGATTTCGATCAGACTTTGGCCATCAACGTGCGCAGCGTGTTCATTGCTTCGCAGGAAGCGGCGAAACACATGGGCGAAGGCTCGCGGATCATCAACATCGGCAGCACCAACGCCGACCGCATGCCCTTCGGCGGTGGCGGCGTGTACGCGATGAGCAAATCGGCACTGGTCGGCCTGACCAAAGGCCTTGCCCGCGATCTCGGCCCTCGCGGCATCACCATCAACAACGTGCAACCTGGCCCGGTCGACACCGACATGAACCCGGCCCATGGCGAATTCGCCGACAGCCTGATCCCGCTGATGGCCGTCGGTCGGTACGGCACCGCCGATGAAATCGCCAGCTTCGTCGCCTACCTGGCCGGGCCGGAAGCCGGTTACATCACCGGTGCCAGCCTGACCATCGACGGTGGTTTCGGCGCCTGACAGACCGGCAAAAAAAAACGCCGCCCTTCTTTATAGAAGGACGGCGTTTGTGTTTAAGCGGTCAAGCCAGTTCCAGCATCGGCAGGCCAAATACGCTGGGCGTGAAATCTTTCAGCGAGCGGATAATGCCGTCAGCGTGGGCATATTTCTCGTCTGCCATTGCTGCGTCGGGGATGGCGATTGCGGTCATGCCTGCCGCTTTCGCTGCGGTGACGCCAAACGGCGAATCCTCGAACACCAGACAATCCTTGGGCGCAACGCCCAAACGCCGGGCGGCGGTGAGGAAAATATCCGGCGCCGGTTTGGCCGCGCCGACTTCCGGATCGTCCGCCGTGACGATGAAATCGAACAGCGCAAACCACTCACGGTGCAAGGTGGTTTTCTGCCCGAACGACTGGCGCGACGAACTGGTGCCCACCGCGATCGGGATGTTGTGCGCTTTGAGGTGACGCACCAGCGCTTCGGCCCCCGGCATCGCCTGCGCCTTGGGGAAACGCTCGCGCATCAGCGGCTCGCGGATCTGCAGAAATTCTTCCGGAGTGATCGGTAACTCCAGCGCCTGCACCACGTAGTTGGCCAGGTCATTGGCACCGCGACCAATGATGTTTTGTTTGACGCTCCAGTCGAAGGTTTTCCCGTAGCGCCCGGCAATCAGCGAGGTGACCTCGGTGTAAATGCCCTCGGTATCGAGCAGCAAACCGTCCATATCGAAAATCACGGCCTTGATCGGGCCGAACGTCTTCAGCGGTGCATTCATCATCGGATCCGTTAACAAAGACATCCCGGGCGACAGGCAACGTGCCGCAACGCGGATCTGATTAATGGGTTCAGCAGCATAGCGAGGCCGATGGACATTGAGCAACGGGCAATGCCATCGACGCCTTTTCGCATTTAGCGAAAACTCCTACAGACACTGCCTACTTCCCCGACTTCTTTCCTTTTTGATCCCCCGCAAAGTCCGCGCTCCCGTTTTTTCACATGCGCGAGCGACTGCGAATGTTTCAACCCGATCAGCTCCTGGCCCTGAACAACAGCATCGGACTGCTGGTTGTGGCCGCCCTGAATCCCCAGCAGCCCGATTTCGAAGCGCTGATCGATGAGTTCCGCCTGTGCCTGAACAACTACGACGCCTGGGCCGAGCAGTTCTGGACCGGGACCGCGCTGGACATCGAGCAGGTGTTCAAGGTTGGCAATGACGTACAACTGAGCGCGCCGATCACCTCGCGCGCACCTGTCAGCTCATCGGTGGTCATGTGTCCGGCCAGCGGGCCGCTGACCTTGGTGCACCTGTTTGAAGCGGCGCGCTTTGTGCCGATCGGCGACACCCCGGTGACCCTCGAACCGCTGCTCAGCGACGTCGACGGTGTGCTGACCTTCGGCGAACCACTGCGCTACACCATCGGCCCGAGCGGGATCCTCGAGGTGACCGATTGCGTGCGGAGCCAGCGCTACCGCGTCACCTTCTTTCCCGATGTTTCTACCGACCATGTCCGCGCCCTGTATGCCTCATATGAAGGCGTGATTGCCGGTCTTGAAGGCTGGCTGCGCAGCGAATGGACAGGCTTCCAACCGCAATGGACGGAGTTTTCCAGCGCCGGTTTTCTTGATCGTTACGGGCAGTTGCAACGAGCCGATTGGCGCGGTCTGGAAAAAGCTTTGAATGGCGTATGGGATGACATTCAACAACTGTTCGCCCTGCTCGCCGATCTGCAGGAGCACAGCGCGAAGCTCCTGGAATACCTCAGCGAAGTCGAACTTGAGGCGCTGCTGGCGGCTTCCAGCGAGGCGATTGCCAACGCTTTGTTGATGCTCAGCGACGAGCCGTTGCTGTTCATTCATCTGGCCGCGTTCACCAGTTGGCTGAAGATGCTGCCGCCGCAATACCTCGCCGAGGTGGTGGCCGAAGTTCGCACCGAGTTGCTGATCAGCTTCCTGTTGATGCGCGTGGCGGGCGGTGCCGGCGTATCGCTGCGTTTGAGCAGCAAGGTCCTGGCGAAGATCAAGTCGCCACGGGCGCGGGAATGGCTGGCGGCTTCTGCTTTACGCCTGGCGGAACTGACTTCGACGCCGGAGCTCAAGCAGCACGCGAGCGCGCTGAAGCCGCTAATGTTTCATGCCCGCGAGGTGGAGCTGAAGCCGACTCCATCGATTCCGCTGAACATTCGCCAAGCCGATGAAGTTGTGTTGAGCGTGCCGAATCCGGCGCCACTCGCGCGGGACAAATCTCAAAACATGGCGCGCCTTGAGCGCCATGAGCCACACGACGACGTCCCCGACCAATCGAAAAACCCCAACGGCGACGCCGCCGATTGCGTGCCCAAAACCTGTACCAATGGCTGCCCGGTGTCGATGGTCACCGGCGAAGAACTGCTGACCCTGACCGACGCGGTGCTCGACGGCGTGCTGCCGTTCGAGTTCACCCGCTTGTACCGCAGCAGCGCCGTCGAGATCGACATCGGTCTGGGTTTCGGCTGGAGCCACACGCTCGCCCATCGCCTGGCCTTCGACGGCGATGGCGTGATCTGGATCGACCACGAGAACCGCCGCACCCGCTTTCCCCTGCCCAACGTCGCGCGCCCGGCGATTCACAACAGCCTGTCGCGGGCGGCGATCTTTCTCGGTGATGAGCCGGAAGAACTGATTCTGGCGTTGGCCGGCGACAACGCGCGCTTCTATCACTTTCGCGCCGGCCGGCTGACGGCAATCAGCGATGTCTACGGCAATCGTCTGACCCTGCAACGCGATCGCTCCGACCGCATTCAGCGTCTGGACAACGGCGCCGGCCGCGCCCTGCTGTTGCGCTATGACCGCACGCAACTGGTGGCGGTCGATTATCAGGTGTTCGTCCAAGGCGAGTGGACCACCGAGCAAAATCTTGCCACCTACAGCTTCGATGCCCGGCAACGCCTACTGGTCGCGACCAACGCGGTCGGCGACAGCGAACGCTACGACTACGACGATCAACACGTCATCCTCCAGCGCCAGTTGACCGGCGGCGCGAGCTTCTTCTGGGAGTGGCAGCGTGAGGGCAAAGCCGCCCGCTGCGTGAGGCACTGGGCTTCGTTCTCGCAGATGAACACCCGTTACGTCTGGAACGATGACAACGCCAGCGTGACCGTGCATTACGTCGACGGCACCGAAGAAGTCTACGTCCACGACGAACGTGCGCGGCTGGTGCGGCAGGTCGCGGCCGATGGCGGCGAGCAGCACAAGGCCTATGACCAGCAGGGCCGCTTGATCGCCGAGCAGGATGCGTTGGGTGCGGTCACCGAATATCGCTACGACGAAGTCGGACGGCTGATCGCGCTGATTCCGCCGGACGATGCACCAACGTCCTACGAGTACCGCAACGGTTTTCTCTACAAGCGTTGCCGAGGCGACGCGGTGTGGATCTATCGGCGCAACGCTGAAGGTGCCGTTACCGAAGCGGTCGATCCCGACGGCCAGGTCACCCATTACTACTACAACCTGCGCGGGCAATTGCTGTCGCTGCGTTATCCGGACAGCAGCCGCCACCGCTGGGTGTGGAACGAGCTGGGTCAGCTCATCGAAGAAACCCTGCCCGATGGCGGCGTGCGGCGCTTTTCCTACGATGCGCTGGGCCGGCGGATTACCACCCAGGACGAATTTGGTGTTGTCAGTCGTCAGCAGTGGGACGCGGCCGGCCGACTGATCCTGACGACTTCTCCTACGGGCAGCACGCGCGCCTACAGCTACGGCGCCTACGGCCAGATCACCGCCGAACGCGATGAACTGGGGCGCATCACCCGCTATGAATATGACGATGATTTGCACCTGGTCTCGCGGCGGATCAACCCCGACGGCACCCGCGTGCAGTACCGCTACGACCATGCGCGGCTGTTGCTGACCGAGATCGAAAACGAGTCAGGGGAAAAATACTGCCTGGATTACACGCCGACCGGATTGATCCGACAGGAAACCGGGTTTGATGGGCGGCGTACGGCTTACGTCTACGACCTCAACGGGCACCTGCTGGAGAAGACCGAGTTTGGTGATTTCGGCCCCAGTCTGGTCACCCACTACGAGCGCGATAAGGCCGGGCGTTTGCTGGTCAAAACCCTGCCCGATGGCGCCAAGATCCGCTACGACTACGACCGCCTCGGTCGGTTGGTTGCCGTTGATGACGGGCAGAACCATCCGCTGGCCTTCGAGTATGACCGTCAGAACCGGCTGATCACCGAGCATCAGGGCTGGGGCACCTTGCGCTACGCCTATGACGCCTGCGGTCAGCTCAAACGCCTGCGTCTGCCGGACAACAGCAAGCTCGATTATCACTACGCCAAGGGCGGTGCGCTGTCGGCCATCGACCTCAATGGCACGCCCCTCACGCGTCACGTCTACCAGTCCGGTCGCGAACAGCAACGCCAGCAAGGTCTGCTGCTCAGCGAATACTCCTACGACGATCAGGGCCGTTTGCTCGCGCACGCTGTGGGCCATCGCCACGCTTCGCTGTACCGCCGCGATTATGCCTACAGCGCCAACGGCAATCTCGAGCACATCGCCGACAGCCGCCACGGCCAGCGCACCTACGGCTACGACGCCCTCGACCGGTTGATCCGCGTACGTCACTCGCGCGACGAACTGCCCGAATCCTTCGCCCACGACCCGGCCGGCAACCTGCTGATGCAGGATCGCCCCGGTCCCGCGCAGATCAAAGGCAATCGCCTGCTGATGCAGGGCGACCGCCATTACGACTACGACGCCTTCGGCAACCTGATCCGCGAACGCCGAGGCCACGGCCAGACCCTGGTCACCGAATACCACTACGACTGCCAGCACCGCCTGATCGGCCTGACCCGCCCGGATGGCCAGACCGCCACTTATCACTACGACGCCTTCGGCCGGCGCATCCGCAAAACCGTCGACGGCGCCGTCACCGAATTTTTCTGGCAAGGCGAGCACCTCGTCGCCGAAAGCAGCGCCACGCAATACCGAAGCTTCCTCTACGAACCCGGCACCTTCCGCCCACTGGCGATGCTCGACGGCAAAGGCCCGAAAAAGGCCTGCCCGTTCTACTACCAACTCGACCACCTCGGCACCCCGCAAGAGCTCACCGACTACAGCGGCGAAATCGTCTGGTCCGCGCAATACGACGCCTACGGCAAAGTCGCCGCCGTCACCCTCGCTGGCGAGGATTACCTCGACCAACCGCTGCGGTTTCAGGGGCAGTATTTCGATGTTGAAAGTGGGCTGCACTACAACCGCCATCGGTATTACGACCCGAGATTGGGGCGGTATCTGACACCGGACCCGGTGAAGCTCGCGGGCGGGTTGAATCAGTACCAGTACGTGCCGAATCCGACGGGGTGGGTGGATCCGTTGGGGTTGACGTCCAATTGCCCTCCAAAAGGCCGAAAAACGATTGGCTGCCCAAAATCTGATGAAGTCGAGCCCCCGCAGGTTTCTAGACGAGGCGCATTTAGGCAGGCAAAACTTGATGCGGGAATACCAAAAGGACAGCAGCCCGACATTCAAGTCGACGAGGTGAGCGGCAAGCAGAAGCAATTCACCTATGCCAACATGACGGATAGGAAAGGCAATAACATCCTGAACAGTCGTGGAATGCCCATCATAACTAGAGAATATAGATACACCAGAGAGGATGGATTTATATTGGTACTCCAAGATCATTCCGCTGGCCACAAGTTTGGCGATACAAATAATCGAGGAGACCAAGGGCCTCACATAAATGTGCGGCCTGCGGATGACACGCGAAACGGCAAAGTAAAAAACACAAGTGATCATTATCCATTCAGGAGGGCCCGATGAAGTATTGGAATGAGCTAGAGGGCAGCAAACTTTTCAATATGGTATTTAGCCGAAACATACCTATCGGAGAGATTAAGCTATTCGCCCTGAACATTGACAACAATCTATCCACACTGACCTTGGCATTTGACATCAGGGAAATCCCCGACACCCCTCCCAAGAAATGGGACCTCATAGGGTACAATGCTTGCCGGATTGGAATAACGTGCAATAAAGTTAAGAATCTAACAACATCCAACATCCCAACTCAACAAATATTAAACCTGTCCATCCAACTCATTGGGAATGAGTACTCAGTTTCAGCCACCTCCAATACTTCAGAGGTAAAATTCATTACATCAGCATTAAGATTGAGAGAGCCTAGTGTGTATTTAACAGAATCTTCTTTTTAGAGTTTTGGACCAAAGGCCTGCTGACCCAGGCCCTATGCCAAAATGCAACTCTCGGCTCACCGCCCCCTTCACCCATCATTTGCATCCTAAGATGAAAATACAAACAGTGAGTCCCACCGATGACTAAAAAATACTCAGCGCATATTGTCGAGATCGACCCAATCATTGAGGAAATGATCCTGCTCAGCGTCAACGGTGTGACTGTGAGATGTTTCGCAGGCCACTGCCCCTCAGTCATTGAAGTAGGTGAGAACTACTCAGCCGAGTTCGAAATGGTACTGCCGGACGAAATTGACATCGCAAAATGTGAAAACAGCGAAACATATGTCGAGATGCTTGACGACGGTTTCTCATGCGAGATCCAGGGGCGCTTAGAAGGCGATACGCTCAAGTCGTTCGTCGAATTTGCGGATCAAGATATCCACTTCGATTTTCCGCACCTCAATGGTCAGTTTGTAAAAATCAGAGCACAAAGAATCGACGTCTCATTCTGAGGAACAGATTTTCTGTAGGGCCTGCGGAGTCAGGCCCTTAAACCATCATTCAAAACCTCAACCCCACCTCACTGCTCATCCCCATCCTCCTCATACTCCATATCCGCCTCATCCGCATCACTCAACGGCACCGTCGCATCATCCATCAGCGAGCCCGGATCTTCATTCCCCGGATCATTGATAAACGGCACCCCATTAGGGCCCTTCTCTTCTTTGCCTTCGGTTTCAGGAGTCATGGCGCACCTCTTGAGCGTGTGGGATGTATGACGTTCGAAAAGCCCTGCCGCCAATCGTTCCTCTGCCTGACGGCCAGACACAAAAAACCCGGCACCAGACCGGGTTTCCGTTGATCAATCAGCGATTTTTATTTTTGTGTTTGTTCTTGTGCTTGTGGCCGCCGGAATGAGATCCGCCGTCGTCGCCGCCAAGATTGTTACCTACCGCGCCGCCTGCTGCGCCGCCCAGGCCCGCTCCGATGGCGGAGCCGGTGGAGCCGCCGAGGCTGTTGCCGACGACCGAGCCGCCTGCTGCGCCAAGACCGCCGCCGATCGCGGCTTCGGTGCGGTTGCGTTTGTTCGCGCCGACGGCACTGCCGGCCGCGCCGCCAACACCTGCGCCGACCGCTGCGCCCGTGCTGCCGCCGAGTTGTCCGCCAACCACATTACCCAGCGCACCGCCGAGACCACCGCCTACGGCAGCGGTGCCATCTCCGGCCGCCATCGCGCCCTGCGCCACGACCAAGCCAAAAAACAGTGCAGATAATGACAATCGCATATGAACCTCGCAGTTCCCGAAACGGGACAATCCGCCCAAGCGGGGCGTATGCAGATTGGAGATGATTTCGCACGAAACGTTCAGCCATGAAAAAGCCCGACATCGAGTCGGGCTTTTTCTGACAGGCAATCAGTCTCAGTGGCGCTTGTGACCTTTGCCCAGGTTGCTGCCGACGGCACCGCCGGCCGCGCCGCCCAGACCTGCACCGATGGTGGCGCCGTTGCGGCCACCCAGGCTGTTGCCGATCACCGAACCACCGGCTGCACCGACACCGCCGCCGATCGCCGCTTTGGTGCGGCTACCCTTGCGTGCTGCGACTGCGCTGCCCGCTGCGCCCGCAACGCCAGCGCCAATTACGGCGCCGGTGCTGCCGCCCATTTTCTGACCGACCACGTTACCCAGCGCGCCACCCAGGCCACCGCCCAGCGCCGCGGTGCCATCACCGGCAGCCATCGCACCTTGAGCAACCAAAAGGCCAAGAACCAGAGCAGGCAGTGTTAAACGCATGACGAAAACCTCAAATAAACGGGATGACGAGAAGGAGCCGGATTTAATGCGCTCGGCGCAGGAAAGTCCAGACGCCGGCGACAGCGTCGATTGGACCGCGATCAGGGAAAAGGTTTTATGCCGGGCAAAAAAAAGCCCGCTGGGGAGACGGGCTGGAGACTTGCTTTCTAACGGATGGCTTCACACTACGTTGGCCAACGTGAAAAGTTTGTGAAAAAAAACCGACATTAATGTCAACGCCCGCCCCCTCATTCCTGCGCCCATAAAAAACCCCGTTCAGTGACGGGGTGCGGGATGAAATCACTTTCTGGTCCTTGCCGTGACCTTGGGCAGGAATTTCGCTTTCGGCCCTTTGGGGGCTGTGGATTTGATTTTGCCGATGCTGACCGGATCCTCGCCAAATCCCGACTGATACTCCGACTGACCGCAGCGCACACAGTTGTTGAATGAAAACTCAGCGCCATCATCTTCGATAAATGGACCTGACATAGACTCTCCCCTACGCAACCGGGCCGACACCGGCAAAACAGTTTTGCCTGGAAAATATCGTCCCTCAGTGCTTTTGAGACTAGCTGGTCACTACTGGACTTGCTGTTCAGAAAGACTGATCACCGACGAATGGAAAAAAGTGTCGCGAGCGATCATTCGCTAAAGATTTCCATCGAACGGCCGCTGCCCTTACTCCTACAAATGAATCTCAAGGAGAGATCATGCAGATCAATGGATTCCCGAACATGCCAGTCGTAAAACTCACGGACGAGCAGATCGCTGCCGGCAAGGCCGGTGCGGAAAAACTCAAGGAAAAGATCGCCTCGGGTGAAATCACCATCAAATACCCGGACAAACCGCTTCTGCAGCCGGGCGTCGTCTACCATCCCAGCGAGCCCGCACCATCGGCGCAGCCTGACGGGACACCGCCCCTCGTTGCCATCGATACACCGCTGACCTATGACTCAAGAGGCGCTGTGTTGCTCAAGCCTCAAGGCTGATAGACGCGAAAAAAGCCCATTCCTCGTGCGAGTGGGCTTTGTCTTCATAGCAATGATCAGCGCAGCTTCACCGCCGTTCCGGTGACAAACACCACGACCATGCCACCCTTGCCTGCCGGCATGCTGATCTCAAAATCCACGCCAACCACAGCATCAGCCTGCAATGCCCGCGCCCGATCTTTCAATTCATCGGTTGCCTGAATGCGTGCTTCTTTAAGAGCCCGCTCCAACGTCTGCGACCGCCCGCCAAAGAAGTCGCGCATGCCGGCGAACATATCGCGGATCACGTTGACCCCTTGCACAGACTCGGCGCTGACAATGTCCAGATAGGCCGTGATCTGCCGCCCCTCGACGGAATGAGTGGTGGAAATGATCATGAAAGTCGTCCTTTTACTGCAAAAGTGAAGGCGGCGATTGTAGCGCGGCACCAGGCCTGGCGCCCGTGCCTCAATTGGATTTAACGACCCACAATTGATCCAGCTTCGTCGTAAAACTCGAGCTCATCATCTCCCGCCGCATGCCCCAGGCCGGATCAGCCGGCACACTCCCCGCTCGCAACGTTCCATGCCCCCAGCGCTGATTGATCTGGTCCAGCACGCCCATCACCCTCTCCGCCGCTTGAGGTTGGGACTGTGCAAACAGGTCTTCGGTAAATTCTCCGGGCTGTCGCAGATCCATCAACAGCACCTCAGCCTTGCTGTACTTGAACCCCGGCCGGAACAATCGATCAACCGCCTCGCTCGCCACCTTGCTCAGCAATCGCACATCATTGGTCGGATAAGGCAACTCGATCAGCGCGCCATTGGCGTACTTCGCCTCTTCCGGATTGAACATGCCGGTGCGGATACTCACGCGGATCTTTTTGCACAGCGAATTCTGCGCACGCAGCTTTTCCGCCGCTCGATGCACATAAGTAGCAACGGCTTCCTTGATCGGTTCGATGGTAGTCAAACGATTGCCAAACATGCGGCTGCTGCAAATTTCCTGCTTCGGCGGTTCCGTCTCGGACAGTTCCAGACAGGATGTGCCACCCAGTTCGCGCGCGGTCTTCTCGATCACCACGCTGAACTTGCGCCGCAGCGTCCACGGATCGGCCTTCGCCAGGTCCATCGCACTTCTGATCTGCATGCTTTCCAGATGAGCTTTCATCCGCCGCCCGACGCCCCACACTTCACCGACATCGGTATTGCGCAACACCCAGTCGCGTTTGGACGGATCGCAGATGTCGACCACGCCACCGGTATGCGCTTGCAAGCGTTTGGCAGTGTGGTTGGCGAGCTTGGCCAGCGTTTTCGTAGGGGCGATGCCGACGCCGACCGGGATGCCGGTGCGCTTATAAACAGCAGAGCGGATGGTGCGGCCAAACGCGGTCAGGTCCCCAGGGATGCCGCTGAGATCGGCGAACGCCTCATCAATGCTGTACACCTCGACGGCCGGCACCATGGATTCGATGATCGTCATCACCCGTTCGCTCATGTCGCCGTACAAGGCGTAATTACTGCTGAACACCTGAATGCCGTGGCGGCGCAAATCATCGCGAATCTGGAAATACGGCGCGCCCATTTTCACAAAGGGCTTGGCGTCATAACTCCGGGCAATCACGCAGCCATCGTTATTGCTCAGCACGACAATCGGCGTCTTCGCCAGATCGCGCCGGAACACTCGCTCACAGCTGGCATAGAAGCTGTTGCAATCGATCAGCGCGAAGACCTGCTCACGGTTTGCCATGGTCGCGCACGCTGTAAGTCACCACACCCCAGATCACCAGCTCATCCCCTTCCATCACGTAGCGAGGCGGATATTTGCTGTTGGCCGAAAGAAGGATGATGGTGTTGTCGCGCATGTGCAGGCGCTTGCAGATGGGTTCGGAGTTGAGACCGGCGATGACGATATCGCCGTGCTCGGCATTCAGGCTGCGATCGACGATCACCAGATCACCGCAAAATATCCCGGCGTCCTGCATGCTCTCGCCTTCGATCTTCGCCAGATAAACGTGCGGCGCACGAATATCGAAGATCTCATCAAGCGAAATGTGCTTTTCAATGTGATCAGCCGCCGGCGAAGGGAAACCGGCGGGAATCCGAAACGAATACAGCGCAAGCTTTTCGCCCGCACCTGACAAAGGGCCGAGGATGGTGACGCTCATGATACGAACCTGATAGTGAATTTACTGTATGCGCATACAGTAAACTCGGGACGGTTCGGAGGGTCAATGAGGCGTGTAGGAGATTTCGACGGGTGACAGGGTTTTGTATAGCTTTGGAGAGAATGATCGCCAAGACACATTCATAGATGCCGAACATCAACGGTCCCACGTCACCATTTTCCAGACGCCAAAAACCACAAACCCCCGACTTTCTCTAGGAAAATCAGGGGTTTGTGTTTACTGAATGTGGCGGTGAAGGAGAGATTCGAACTCTCGATACAGTTTCCTGTATACACACTTTCCAGGCGTGCTCCTTAAGCCACTCGGACACTTCACCGTATCTCTGCAGACATGTTCTGTCTGTCGAGGCGCGCTAATGTAGTCGAAAGCTTTTGCGATGGCAAACTTTTTTTCAGAATTTTCATGCGCTTAAGAGAGCACGCTTCATTCTGCCAAAGCGGGTAATGGCAAACCCGCCAATCTCGGGTAAGCCGCCACGCTTCCTTTATAGCAGGCAACACGCGCGCGACGCTGGCCGAAGCGCAAAACGGTGACTGGCAGGTCAGTCACGGCGCTTTACCTGGCCTGCGGCGGTGGGTAACGTCTGCCCATCTTTCTAATAAGGAATAGCGTCATGAGCGAGTTGATTGCCTACCACCTCGAAGACGGTATCGCGACCCTGACCCTGAACAATGGCAAGGTCAACGCGATTTCTCCGGATGTGATTGCGGCGTTTAACGCGGCGCTGGATCAGGCGGTGGCGGATCGCGCGGTGGTGATCATTACCGGGCAGCCGGGGATTCTCTCCGGTGGTTATGACCTGAAGGTGATGACCGCCGGCCCGAAAGAGGCGGTTGCGCTAGTGACGGCCGGTTCGACCCTGGCCCGCCGCCTGCTCTCTCACCCGTTCCCGGTGATCGTTGCTTGCCCGGGGCACGCTGTGGCCAAGGGCGCTTTCCTGCTGTTGTCCGCCGATTACCGCATCGGTGTCGACGGCCCGTTCAGCATCGGCCTGAACGAAGTGCAGATCGGCATGACCATGCACCACGCCGGTATCGAGCTGGCGCGTGATCGCTTGCGGCGTTCGGCTTTCCATCGTTCGGTGATCAATGGCGAGATGTTCGATCCGCAAAGTGCCGTTGATGCAGGCTTCCTCGACAAAGTCGTCACTGCCGAAGAATTGCAGGGCGCCGCGCTGGCTGCCGCGCGGCAGTTGAAGAAGATCAACATGCTCGCGCACAAGAACACCAAGCTGAAAGTGCGCAAGCAACTGCTGGAAACTCTTGACGATGCCATCCTGCAGGATCAGCAACATCTGGGCTGACTCGTCCAGGATCTGCCGGTAAGTGAATAGCCCGACCCTCGTGTCGGGCTTTTTCTTACGTCACACGTCGAAGATTCGCGGAAAGCTCTAGGACGCGCCTGACAGGCAAGACTGAAACATGCGCTTAAACATCGGCCATCTCCGGACTCTATAGCGGCAATTGCCGAAAACAGTGCACATCCGTACACTGCGCCACCTTTTGTCCCGGTGGGCCTGCAAAAATGCTGTTTGTGTTTCGTATGTTGTTGATGGGCCTGCACTTTATTCTGGCGGGCGTGCTCGGTGTGATCCTCGGATTGTGCCGCCCGTTCAACCCGGACAACAGCCGACTCTGCGCCCGCCTCTACGCTTTGCCGGCGATGTGTATCTTGCGTTTGAGGGTCAGGTCCGAGGTCAACGGCTTGATGAACAAGCCCGACAGTTGCGTGATCATTGCCAACCATCAGTCCAACTACGATCTGTTCGTGTTCGGCAATGTCGTCCCCCGCCGCACCGTGTGTATCGGCAAGAAAAGCCTGAAGTGGGTGCCGTTGTTCGGCCAGTTGTTCTGGCTGGCCGGCAATGTGTTGATCGACCGTGGCAATGCGCACAAGGCGCGGCAGTCGATGCTGACGACGACCCACACCTTGCAGAACGAAGACACCTCGATCTGGGTGTTTCCGGAAGGCACCCGCAACCTCGGTGAAGATTTGTTGCCGTTCAAGAAAGGCGCGTTCCAGATGGCGATTGCCGCCGGCGTGCCGATCGTTCCGGTGTGCGTGAGCAGCTATATAAAGCACATGCGCCTGAATCGCTGGCGCAGCGGCAACGTTCTCATACGTTCCTTGCCGGCGATTCCTACAGTCGGATTGACCATGGACGACATGCCCATGCTGATCGAGCGATGCCGCGAGCAGATGCGCGAGTGCATCGAATCGATGGATCGGCAACTGCAAGCCGCTTGAAACAAGACCCGCCCTGCGCGGGTTTTCTTTTGCCGGGTGAACTGTAGAAGTTTCACTGACTCTCAAGCAGCGACACGGCTAAGCTGAAGCCTTGTTCCCCTGCCATCTGCCAAGAAGAAGTGAATCACCACCATGGGTCGAGTTGTTGCCGCTGCGGTGTACAGCGAGGGTAAGAAAGTCACCAATATTGCGCTGGACGAAGGTGCTGCCTGGGCGGCCAAACCCGGCCACTTCGTGTGGATCGGCCTGGAAGAACCGGACGCACAGGAATTATCCAACCTGCAACGTCAGTTCAACCTGCATGAACTGGCCATCGAAGATGCGCTGGAAAAACACAGCCGGCCAAAACTGGAAACCTTTGGTGACGCTCTGTTTATCGTCACCTACTCGCCGGTGCGCGAAAACGGCGTTTTGCAATTCATCGAAACGCATATCTTCGCCGGCAGGGGTTACATCATCACCGCACGCAACGGCCATTCCGCGTCTTACGCCTATGTGCGGCAGCGCTGTGAAGCGCGCCCGCTGTTGCTCGAGCACGGGGAGGATTTCGTCCTGTATGCGCTGCTCGATTTCGTCATCGAGAACTATCAGCCGGTAGGCGAAGCGATCCACGCCGAGATCGATGAGCTGGAGCGCAACGTCTTGTGTAGCGCCCTCAACGAGCGTGACATTCAGAAGCTGCACGGTCTGCGCCGTGACGTGGTGCGCTTGCGTCGATATGCGGCGCCGATGGTGGAAATCGGCGAAGAGCTGCAAAAGCTCAGCTTCCCGTTCATCGACAAGAACATGCGTCCGTACTTCCGCGATGTGCAGATTCACGTGACGCGGCAAATGGAGGACCTGAGCACGCTGGCGGACATTGCCAGCCAGACCATCGAGATTGGCGTGTTGCTCGAGGCATCACGGCAGAGCGTGGTGCAGCGCAAATTTGCGGCGTGGGCGGCGATTCTGGCGTTCCCGACAGCGGTGGCGGGGATCTACGGGATGAATTTCCAGAACATGCCGGAATTGACCTGGCATTACGGTTATTTTGCGGTGCTGGGGTTTATTGCGGTGGGGTGTGTGAGTTTGTGGGCGAGCTTCAAGCGGTCGGGGTGGTTATAGCCGGGACCGCGTTGACCCGGCGATTCGCGATCAGCCTCGCTCCCACAGAGATTGTGGGAGCAGGCCCTTTCAGCGTTGAGCCGCTTCTGGCTTGTGCGCCACGAAGCGCATCATCCACTCCGCAACCGTAGCGCCATGATGCTCCTGCTCAAGGCTCGCGACCCCCTTGCTGTAGATCTGCGAACCCAGCGCTTCCTGGCGCAGATCAAGCAACGCGCGCGAGTAGTCGTGAATGAATTCCGGATGTCCCTGGAAGCACAGCACCTGATCGTTGATGTGATACGCCGCGAACGGGCAGAAATCGCTGGAGGCGATCACCGTCGCATTCTCTGGTAGCTCAGTTACCTGATCCTGGTGGCTGATCAACAGTGTCAGCTCTTCACGCACCGGACTCATCCACGGTGCCTTGGCCGCCAGCTGGTAGCTGTGCGTGCCGACACCCCAGCCTTGGGACGCACGCTCACTCTTACCACCGAGCAGCAGCGCCAGCAATTGATGGCCGAAGCACACGCCTAGCAGTTTGTCGCCGCGTTCGTAGCGATTCAAAAGGTAGGTCTTGAGGGTCTGGATCCACGGATCCGTGCCGAACGAATCGGCCTTGCTGCCAGTGACCAAGTACGCATCGAAAGTCTCATCGTCACTTGGATACTCACCCTTCACCACGTTATAGACAGTGAACTCAGCGGCAATCGGTTGCTGCGAGAACAGCCGCTGGAACATCTGCCCATAGCCCTGATATTGGTCAATCAATTCGGGTCGCAGGATGTCGGTTTCGAGAATGCAGATGCGCAGCGACATAAAAAATACCTGACACGTGATGGGAATAATGAACACCCCAGAGCCTGCCTTGAAACACGTGGCCAAGGCAAGCCCCGAAATGCTCGCCGGCCCTAGAACATTTCACCTTTCGCCGCTTTGTCCAGCAGCAGCGCTGGCGGGGTAAAGCGTTCGCCGTATTGCTCGGCCAGATACTGCGCGCGGGCGATGAAGTCCTTCAGGCCATACTGGTTGATGAACTGCAGCGCCCCGCCGGTCCATGCGGCGAAACCGATGCCGAAGATCGAGCCGACGTTGGCATCCGCCGTCGAGGTCAGCACACCCTCCTCCACGCAACGCACAGTATCGATGGCTTGTACAAACAACAGACGATCACGCACATCCTTCGCAGAGATCTGTCCGTCGGCCTTCTCGAAGCGCGTTTTCAGCTCCGGCCATAAATGCTTCTGGGCACCGGCTGGATACTCATAAAAACCGCCTCCGGCAGCTTTGCCTGGTCGCTTGAATTCATTGAGCATCAAGTCAATCACGGCGAAGGCCGGATGCTCAATCAGCGGTTTCCCTTCAGCCTGTAGGTCCTTGGCCGTCTGTTGACGGATATGGCTCATCAGGCTGAGGGAAACCTCGTCTGAGATTGCCAGAGGCCCGACCGGCATCCCGGCCTTGCGCGCTTCGGTCTCGATCATCGGCGCACTGACGCCCTCGCCGAGCATGGCAATGCCTTCGTTGGTGAATGTGCCGAAAACCCGTGAGGTGAAGAAGCCGCGACTGTCGTTGACCACGATCGGAGTTTTCTTGATCTGCAGAACGAAATCGAAACCGCGAGCGAGAGTTTCGGCGCTGGTCTGCGCACCCTTGATGATTTCCACCAGCGGCATTTTTTCTACCGGACTGAAGAAATGCAGGCCGATGAATTTGCTTTGATCGGCCACCGCCGTCGCTAGACCGGTGATCGGTAGCGTCGACGTATTGGAAGCAATCACCGCTTCGCCGCCCACGACCTGTTGCGCGGCGGCGGACACCCTGGCTTTGAGTTGGCGATCCTCGAACACCGCTTCGATGATCAGATCGCAACCGGCCAGATCGGCATCGCTTTCGCTCGCAACGATTCGCGCCAGCACCGCTTCGCGCTGTTCGGCTGTCATTTGGCCACGGGCAACTTTCTTGTCCAGCAGCGCTGCGGAATGCGCTTTGCCCTTCTCGGCAGAGGCAAGGTTGATGTCCTTGAGGACGACGTCGATACCGGCCGAGGCGCTGACGAACGCGATGCCTGCGCCCATCATTCCGGCGCCGAGCACACCGACTTTGCGGGTTTTATAGGGCGCAAAACCTTGCGGTCTTGAACCGCCGCCGTTGATCTCGTTCAACTGGAACCAGAACGTACCGATCAGGTTTTTCGAGATTTGCCCGGTCGTCAGCTCGGTGAAGTAGCGGGTTTCGATCAGGTGCGCGGTGTCGAAATCGACCTGAGCGCCCTCCACCGCCGCGCACAGAATCTTCTCCGGCGCCGGCAGGGTGCCGTGGGTTTTCGCGCGCAGGATCGACGGCGCAATCGCCAGCATTTGCGCCACTTTCGGGTTCGATGGCGTGCCGCCAGGAATCTGGTAACCCTTGACGTCCCAGCGCTGCACTGGCGCCGGATTGGCGAGAATCCAGGCGCGCGCCTTGGCCAACAGCTCATCGCGATCCGCTGCCAGGTCATCAATCAGCCCGGCCTGCAACGCCTGTGGCGGGCGCACCTTCTTGCCTTCAAGCAAGTACGGCAGCGCTTTTTCGATGCCGAGCATGCGCACCATGCGCACCACCCCGCCGCCGCCCGGCAAAAGACCCAAGGTCACTTCCGGCAGACCGAGTTGCACCGAGGCGTCATCAACAGCAATGCGATGGTGACAGGCCAGACAGATTTCCCAGCCGCCGCCCAGCGCAGCACCGTTGATCGCCGCGACCACCGGTTTGCCGAAGGTTTCAAGGCTGCGCAATTGCGCCTTGAGGGTCAGCACCATGTCGTAGAAAGCTTTGGCTTCGGGTTTGCCGACCTTGATCAGCTCATTGAGATCGCCGCCGGCGAAAAAGGTTTTCTTCGCGGAGGTGATGATTACTCCGGCAATGCTGTCTTTCTCTCCCAGCAAGCGGGCGACGCAAGCGGCCATGGCCTCGCGGTACACGGCGTTCATGGTGTTGGCGCTCTGGCCCGGCATGTCCATGGTCAGCACGACGATACCGTCATGGCCTTTTTCGTAACGAATGGCTTCGCTCATAACAAGGTTCCTTGAAGTCGGGGCTCAGAGGCGTTCGATGATGGTGGCAATGCCCATGCCGCCGCCGACACACAGCGTCGCCAGGCCGTAGCGCAGATGCCGCGCTTCCAGTTCATCAAGCAGGGTGCCGAGGATCGCGCAACCGGTGGCGCCCAGCGGGTGGCCCATGGCGATCGAGCCGCCGTTGACGTTGACCTTGCCGGGATCGACGGCCATGTCCTTGATGAATTTCAACACCACCGAAGCAAATGCTTCGTTGACCTCGAACAGATCGATGTCCTCCACCCGCAGTCCGGCCTTGGCCAGCGCTTTGCGGGTCGCCGGCGCCGGGCCGGTGAGCATGATGGTCGGGTCGGTACTGGTGACGGCCGTGGCAACGATGCGCGCACGAGGCTGCAGCCCCAACGCGCGGCCCTTGGCTTCGGAGCCGATGAGCATCAGCGCCGCACCGTCGACAATTCCGGAACTGTTGCCCGGCGTGTGCACATGGTTGATCCGCTCGACATGGCTGTAGACCCGCAACGCCGTGGCGTCAAAGCCCATCTGCCCGATCATTTCGAAACTCGGCTTGAGCTTGCCCAGGCCTTCGAGGGTCGATTCGGCGCGGATGAACTCATCGTGATCAAGCAGGATGATGCCGTTCTGATCCTGCACTGGCACCAGCGACTTGTTGAAGGAGCCGTCGGCCCGCGCTCGTGCGGCTTTTTGCTGCGAGTACAGCGCGTAGGCATCGACGTCCTGCCGGCTGAAGCCTTCGAGGGTGGCGATGAGATCGGCGCCGACCCCTTGCGGGGTGAAATGGCTGTGCAGGTTGGTCTGCGGGTCCAGCGCCCAGGCGCCGCCATCGCTGCCCATTGGCACCCGCGACATCGACTCGACGCCGCCAACCACCACCAGATCCTCGAAGCCCGAGCGCACTTTCATCGCGCCAAGATTCACCGCTTCCAGACCCGAAGCGCAGAAACGGTTGATCTGCACACCGGCGACGCTGACGTCCCAGTCGGCCACTTGAACCGCCGTCTTGGCGATGTCCGAGCCTTGATCGCCAATCGGCGTGACGCAGCCGAGGACAACATCATCGACCTGACTGGTGTCCAGCGCGGTGCGCGTCTGCAAGGCGCTCAGCAAACCGGCCACCAGGTTGACCGGCTTCACGCTGTGCAGCGCGCCATCGGCCTTGCCTTTGCCACGCGGGGTGCGCAACGCATCGAAAATCAAAGCTTCAGTCATGACGTCCTCGGACCTGATTAATTGTCACTTCACTTTCGCCCTGCGCCGACTGGCAAGCAATGACCACATTGCTCAAAGCGCTTGACGCACACGCTCAGACGGACGGTCATCCGTCATCAGGTGAACCGGTTCAGGTCACCGAGTTGTCTAGCCAGCGGGCGGCAAAGAAGCTGGCAATACGCCTCATGCTTTTTTAAAAGCTTTTTTTAAGATCACCATATGAAATGGATCTAAGCGAAGGCTGACGTGGGCTCTAAGGTGAAGATGTACGCCATCGTCGTCGGGTTTTGCCGAGACGGGCGTCCTTCAACAGGAAGTGCAACGCGTGCCGTCAGGGATATGCAGTCAGGCATGCATCAGGAAATAACAATAAAGGCGGTCAAGCCATGTTCAAACAACCGAAAGTACGTCAAGCAGGACTCATTCTTTTCGCCACGACGCTGTTGTTGATCTTGCCGAATCTGACCAAGGTCATCGGCTGATTCAAACGTCGCGTGCTGTATATCGCCACTGAAAATGTGACTGGCCCGCTACCCGGGCCAGCGTGGTTGTGCCAACCTTTGCGCACTCCCACGACATGGACGGCGATCATTTGAAAACGCTCATTGCGCTCGGTGCCTTGCTGCTGAGCTTGCCCTTGTCCGCCGCACAACTGGATCTGCAGTTGGGCGCAAACAGCCGCACCTGGCAGACCGAAGAGCTGCTCAAGCATCCTCAGCTGCAAACTCTCACGATCAACAATGATGTTTCCTACAAGAAGGACATGACCTATCAGGCGGTGCCGCTGGCCGCATTGCTGACGGGGGTCAAGCCGGAGGATCACTTGCAGGCGGTGGCGCTGGATGGCTTTGCCGCAGAGTTGGCCGCCGCGCCCTTGCTGAACAAGGACGGAGCACGCGCATGGCTGGCAATCGAGGACCCGGCGCGGCCGTGGCCACCGCTGTCAGCCGGCAAGCACAGCGCCGGGCCGTTCTATCTGGTCTGGACCGATCCGCAGGCCGGTAATATCAGCCCCGAACAGTGGCCGTTCGAAGTCGCCAGCATCAAGCTGATGGCGCCGGTGGCCCAACGATTCCCTGCCCTGCTGCCCGATCCTGCCTTGAAGGCCGATGATCCGGTGAACAAGGGTTTTGCCCTGTTTCAGAAAAACTGCCTGGCCTGTCACCGGTTGAATGGTGCCGGAGACGCGCAGTTCGGTCCGGATCTGAATATTCCGTATAGCCCGACCGAGTATTTTGGGGCGGATTACTTGAAGCGCTACATCCGCGATCCGCAGAGTTTGCGTCAGTGGCCGCAGGCGAAGATGCCGGGGTTTTCCGCGCAGGTGTTGCCGGATGTAGACCTGGAAATGCTGGTGGGCTATCTCAAGCACATGGCCGGCCGCAAAGCCAAGCCTTGATGCAGTCAACCTGGTGGGAGCGAGCCTGCTCGCGAAGGCGGAGTGTCAGTCGCTGACTGGCTGGCTGATGAACCGCTTTCGCGAGCAGGCTCGCTCCCACAGGGCTTTGCGTGCGTCGATCTATTGTTGCTGCACGGAAATAACCGGCGTCGGCGAGACGAACACCTTCGCATGCATCTGCTCGCAGCCGCCGCCCCGGCGCATGCCGCGGACCGGGCAGGCATCGAGATAATCCAGACCCACCGCCAGCTTCAAGTGTCGCTCCGGGCGCGCCAGTTGGTTGGTCACGTCGAAGCTGTACCACGCGTCATCCAGCCACGCTTCTGCCCAGGCATGACTGGCCAGATGCTCGCAATCTTCGCTATACAGATAACCCGACACGTAACGCGACGGCACGCCGAGGCTGCGCGCGCAGGCCAGAAACGCATGGGTATGATCCTGACAAACCCCGGCGCGACCGGCGAAAGCTTCGGCGGCGCTGGTGTCGACTTCGGTGGAGCCCGGTGTGTAGGTCATGTGCTGATTCAGACCGTGCATCAAGTCGATCAGCGCGGTGCGATCACGCCGTTGCTTGCAGTTCTTCGCGGCAAACTCGCGCAAGGCTTCGTCGGCTTCGGTCAGGCGCGTGAAGCGCAGGAACGGCAGCGCCGACTGGCTCTCATGTTCGGCCTCGCGCAATTCGTCAATATCGACCTGACCACGGGCGCCGATGATGATCGCTTCGTGGGGCTCGTCCATGGTCAGCACATGCAGGATGTTGCCGAACGGATCGAGCTGCGCACGCACCGGACGCGGCAGGTCGAGTTGCCAACTGAGGACATGCTGGCGCTCGCTGTCGTGGGGCGTCAGGCGCAGGTACTGGATGCTCGCGCGCACCTGATCTTCGTAGTGATAGGTGGTCTCGTGGCTTATGGAAAGTCTCATGCAGCCTCCAGGTAGGAACTGTGAATGGCGTTGCCCAACTGGCGCACCAGCGGGATGAATTCGGTCAGCCAGGCGTGCAGGCCTTCTTCGAGGATTTCGTTGATGCCGGTGTAGCGCAGGCGCGCGTCCATTTCCGCCGCCAGGCGTTGTGCCGGTCGGCCGTTGGCGCCTGGCAGTTGCGCGAGGATCTGGTCGATCTCTTCGGTACAGGCACGCAGCGAACGCGGCACGTCGGCGCGTAACAGCAGCAGTTCGGCGACATGCCGGGCGCCGGGCGCGTCGCGGTAGATTTCGGTGTAGGCCTCGAATGAGGACAAGGCGCGCAGCAGCGCACTCCATTGGTAATAGGCGTGCGCCGTGCCGTCGCTGACTGCTTCGGCCTGATCGCCGGCCATTTCGTAACGGGCATCGAGCAGGCGCAGCGTGTTGTCCGCGCGCTCGATAAACGTGCCCAGACGAATAAAGCGAAACGCGTCGTTGCGCATGATCGTGCCGTATGAGGCGCCACGAAACAGGTGCGAACGCTCCTTGATCCATTCGCAGAAACGGCTCATGCCATAACGACTCAGGCCCTGTTCGGCGATGCCGCGAATCTCCAGCCAGGTCGCGTTGATGTTTTCCCACATATCCGCAGTGATTCGCCCGCGTACCGCATGAGCACTGGCCCGCGCTGCACCAAGGCAGCTGTAGATACTGGCCGGGTTGGCCGCATCCAGTGCGAAGAAATGCAGCAGACGCTCTGCGTGCAGGTCGCCGTGGCGTTCAAGGTAATCGTCCAGGGTGCCGGTGATCAGCAACGGCATGGCGAGTTCATGCAGACCATCGCCGCGCCCGTCCTGCGGCATCAGCGACAGCGAATAACTGATATCGAGCATGCGCGCGAGATTCTCCGCACGCTCCAGGTAACGCGACATCCAGTACAGATCCGAGGCAGTTCTACTTAACATGGCAAGCTTCCTTCAATCCTCGACTACCCAGGTGTCCTTGGTGCCGCCGCCCTGGGAGGAATTCACCACCAGGGAGCCTTCACGCAACGCGACACGGGTCAAACCGCCGGGCACGACCCGGGTTTCGCGACCGGACAACACAAACGGACGCAAGTCGATATGGCGCGGCGCGATGCCGTTTTCGACAAAGGTCGGACAGGTCGACAGCGATAGCGTCGGTTGCGCAATGTAGGCATGGGGTTTGGCTTTGATGCGCTCACGAAAGGCATCGATTTCCGCCGTCGTCGCGGCCGGCCCGACCAGCATCCCGTAACCGCCGGAACCTTGGGTTTCCTTGACCACCAGTTCCGGAAGATTGGCCAGCACGTGGGACAGCTCGGACGGGTTGCGGCACTGCCAGGTCGGGACGTTTTTCAGAATCGGCTCTTCGTCGAGGTAGAAACGGATCATGTCGGTGACAAACGGGTACACCGATTTATCGTCCGCCACGCCGGTGCCGATGGCGTTGGCCAGCACCACGTTGCCGGAACGATAGGACGACAGCAGCCCCGGCACGCCGAGCATTGAGTCCGGGTTGAATGCCAGCGGATCGAGGAAGGCATCGTCGAGGCGACGATAGATCACGTCGACCGCTTTCGGGCCATCGGTGGTGCGCATGAACACCTTGTCGTCACGCACGAACAGATCCGCACCTTCGACCAGTTCCACGCCCATTTCCCGAGCAAGAAACGCGTGTTCGAAGAACGCGCTGTTGAAGCGTCCCGGCGTCAACACCACCACGCTCGGATTGTCGATCGGGCTTGAGCTTTTCAGGGTGTCGAGCAGCAGATTGGGATAGTGATCGATCGGGGCGATGCGCTGGGCGGAGAACAGTTCGGGGAACAGGCGCATCATCATCTTGCGGTCCTCGAGCATGTAGCTGACGCCGCTGGGTGTGCGCAGGTTGTCTTCGAGAACGTAATAAGTGCCATCGCCATCGCGCACCAGATCGACGCCGGAGATATGCGAGTAGATGTCGCGGTGCAGATCCAGGCCCTGCATTGCCAACTGGTATTGCTCGTTGGCGAGCACCTGTTCGGCGGGAATGATCCCGGCCTTGATAATGCGCTGCTCGTGGTAGAGGTCGGCGAGAAACATGTTCAACGCCTTGACCCGCTGAATGCAGCCGCGCTCGACAATCCGCCATTCACTGGCGGGAATGCTGCGGGGAATGGTATCGAACGGAATCAGGCGCTCGGTGCCCTGCTCGTCGCCATAGAGCGTGAAGGTGATCCCGGCACGGTGGAACAGCAGATCGGCCTCGCGGCGGCGCTGCGCGAGCAGCTCGTCGGGCGTCTCGGCCAGCCAGCGGGCAAATTCCCGGTAATGCGGGCGGACCAGGCCGCCGGCATCGTACATCTCGTCAAAATAGGTGCGGATCATGCCGTACTCCTTGTCACTCCGGACATACAGGCCTTCGCAAGGCCCGTGCCATCGGCATAAACGCTTTGATTTCAATCGGTTGTAGATCCACGCCGAAGGCTGCGCACCATTCCTGTGCGGCAAATGCCCCGGCCCGATTGCCCCCGCTTCATTGCGACGCACTGCATCGCCTATCACCAGCATAGTCAGAGTTGATTTCACTGGCCGGCCGCGACTGCGGATAATCCGCGCATTCGCTGCAAAACTTCCCCGGCACGCCGCCGCGAAGTAGACAGCTCAACTGATCTGAACTGCCTTGGCAGCCCCGTCCCGACAGGACTTTACTGCATACCCGTCTTCCCTTTTAGCCACCCTCTCCGGTGGCTTTTTTTTGCCCTGGATTCTTGTTTCAGGGTTTTGCCACTGCGATATGCAGAAGCCAGAAACGACAACGGCCGACCCGAAGGTCAGCCGTTGCCCGACAGACAATGCGCAATATCAATTCAACCGGTAACGATTGCGCACCTCCTGCTTCACGCCCCAACCCTCGATAATGCCGCCCAGCGGTTCGACCACGGCTGAAAAGCCTTGCTCGAAATCGCCGATGTCGTCATAGGTTGCGTACATCACTTTGCTCAATTCCAGCGACCAGGCGCCGTCGTCGCGCGCACTGACCTGGGCATTGATGGATTCACCACGAAATTTGCCTGCTGCCCTGCGCGCCCGCTCCTCGTCCGGGAAAATCGCGTAGAACTCGATGGGATGGAACCGGGAAAAATCGAAACCGCCTTCTTTCATGCGGCGCAGAACGTTGCTGCTGATGTCTTCTTGATAGGCTGTGCTCATGAATCGTCCCCCTCGATTGATGGATAGACTTTCCGTATTCCCGCCCCGGGCCTTTTGGCCTAAGTACTACGGCAACGTGGTTGCGCGCGGGAAACAAGCATGTAGCTGACAAGACCAGACCTTAGCGATCCATTCGCTGATCTCGCTTGCAGAGTAGCCCCAAGAGAGCGCCGCTGCCAAGGCCTGGTTTACGAGATGACAGGAAGTGTTCAGACAGGGGTGATGCTGCGGATTTCGATGCCGTTCTGGGTCTTGAGGTTTTTCACCTCGGCATCGGTGGTGCGCCCTTGCAGGTCGTTGAGATCCAGCTTCGCGGCGACTGGAAGAAGCCGCTCCTTGATCAGCCGTGCGGCTTCATCATCGGACGGGCATTCCTCACGTTCGAAGACTTCATCAATAATTACGCCGTGATCATCCACGAAAGTGACTTTCCACTTTTGCATCAGTGCCTCCTCGATCAACCCGTAGATGGGCTTACCTCTATCTCGACTTTTTTCCGCGATAGTTGGTTCAAAAGGATTACAGCACTTAGTCAGGAAAAACCGATGAGCATTGTGGGAGCGAGCCTGCTCGCGAAGCCGGCGTGCCTGTCGACATTCAGTTGGCTGACACGGCGCTTTCGCGATCAGGCTCGCTCCCACAAGGAGGTTTTTGCGGGGAAGCCTTAGTCGTTGCTTGGCTTGTTGACCGCTTGCAGTACGTATTGCGGCAGAGCGAACGCGCCGATGTGAATTTCCGGGTTGTAGTAGCGGGTAACGATGCCGCTGCCGATGAAGCGCTGTTGCAGGGTTTCACGGCTGAGCTTGCGGTAGGCCGGGTTGGTCGAGCCCCAGGCGAAGGTCATCGAACCACCGATGTAAGTCGGCACGGCGGCCTGATAGAAATGCCAGTCCGGGAACAGGCTGCGCAGGCGGCCAGCGGTAGTTTTGACTTCGTCGATCTGCATGAACGGCGTGCCGTTCTGCGTAACGAGGATGCCGCCTTCGTTCAGGCAGCGGTGGCACGCCTGGTAGAAATTCTCCGAGAACAGCACTTCGCCCGGGCCGATCGGGTCGGTGGAGTCGGAGATGATCACGTCGAATTTTTCAGTGGTGGTGGCGACGAAACGCATGCCGTCATCAATCACCAGGTTCAGGCGCGGGTCATCGTAGGCACCGGCGGAATGGTTCGGCAGGAATTCCTTGCACATGTCGACCACGGTGCCGTCGATTTCAACCATGGTGATGTGCTCGACGCCGGCGTGCTTGGTCACTTCGCGCAGCATACCGCCGTCACCGCCACCGATGATCAGCACGCGCTTGGCGGTGCCATGGGCGAGGATCGGCACGTGGGTGAGCATCTCGTGGTAGATGAATTCGTCGGCTTCGGTGGTCTGGATCACGCCGTCCAGCGCCATGACGCGGCCCATGCGCGGGTTCTGGAAGATCACCAGGTGCTGGTGTTCGGTGCGCACTTCGTGCAGCAGTTTTTCCATGCGAAAACGCTGGCCGTAGCCTTCGTAGAGGGTTTCCAGGTACTCGCTGGTCTTGGTGACGGTCATGGTCAAGTGCTCCGATAAATGCGCGGGCGCCATCGTGGGGACGATTGCCCGGGAAAGGCGCGCATTCTACGTTGCCGAAGATGACAGGTCGAACCTCAGCTTGTTTTTACCAGCGCAAACCAATGTGGGAGCGAGCCTGCTCGCGAAAGCGGAGCGTCGGTTGCCGTTGATGGCGACTGACACAACGTCTTCGCGAGCAGGGTCGCTCCCACAGGGATAACAGTGTGATCGAAAATCAGCTCAGATCCGGACGTTGCCCCGCGGTCCGGCAATCGCCCAGATGATCAGGCCCAGCACCGGCAGGAGGATAATCAGCAACACCCAGACGATTTTCATCCCGGTGGAGGCGCCGCTTTTCAGCACGTTGATGATGGCCCAGATGTCGAGGGCAAGGATGATCAGGCCAATCAGACCGTTGAACGTGGAACCCATGGTGTCGCTCCAGAATAGTGGCATGCACTTTTAGGATAGACGGTCGCGCGCAGGGTTCCCTTTTATTGCGTTCAGACGTGAACGGCGACCTTCAAGGCTTCCAGCGCTGGCGCGGCGGCGATGCCAACCTCGGCGCATAACTCCAGCACGCGGGGCACATCGTTGCCGTAGACCAGGACCATTTGCAGTTCATCGTCGAGCAACTGGCTGAAATTCATCAACGTGTAACCGCCGTTTTCCTTGTTCAGGCTGCTCATCTGCACCTGGATGCGGTTGAGTGCAGTCAGCGCTTCGGTCTTGGCCAGTTGCTTGGGTTTGAGGTTGAAATCCACACCCGGTCCGAACGAAGCAACGATTTGTGCGAACAGATCGACGTAGGTGTCGGCCTGAAATAGCACAGTTTCCGGCAGGCTGCCGACCACTACCCACTCACCCAGCGGGATGGGGAAAGTATCGTCGTAGTTGATGTCCGGATTGGCGGCCAGAAAAGCCTCGGCATCGGCGTAGGCCTGAGCGGCTTCGTCGGCCACTTTCAGAATCTCATCCTCGCCCATGCAGCCGGAGCTGATTTTGCTGATGAGTTCGACGAGTGCGGCTTTCATGAGGGCGGATCCTGTGGCGGAGGTGAATTTTCAGGGCGCGAAGGATAGCGCATTCTGCCCTTCGCCACAGTCCGTGGACTTTACGCCAGCAACTTTTCCAGCTGCGCGGTGGTATCGACTGCGCCCATGGTCCGCGCCGCATCCAGCGCGGTCACGCCGTTGGCGTCCTTGGCTTTCGGGTCTGCGCCCTGGCCGATCAGGTAGTCGACGATTTCAACGCGGTTGAACATTGCCGCCATCATCAGCGCGGTACGGCCGTCGAAGGAAGAGCCTTCGATTTCGGCGCCCGCCTCGACCAGCGCCTTGACCACCGCCAGATCGCCTTTGAACGCAGCGCCGGCAATCGGGCTCTGGCCGTTGCCGTTACGCATTTCCGGATCGGCCTTGTGTTTAAGCAGGACCTTCACCGCATCAACATGGCCGTAGTAGCTGGCGAGCATCAGCAATGTGTCGCCCTTGCTGTTTTTCAGATTCACCGGCAGCCCGGCGGTGACCAGGCGATCAAGCATCTCGGCATCACCGTCGCGCGCCTTGTTGAAAACCTGCTCGGTGAATTCGGCAGCTTCTTCAGGGGTCATCTGGCGGCTTTGGTCGGACATGGGGCACTCCATTTCGGTCTATCGGAAAGCCGACAGTTTCCCGAGCGCGACGGTGGCTGTCACTCGGTTTTTTCCGAGCGTCCCGATAGCCACACTCAATATCGATGTTTGCCCTGTTGAATTTCAGCGAGGATTTGCTCACTGACATGCACGTAAGTTTCGCTGCCGGGCAACCAGGCGAAGATCGGGTCATCTCCGGTGAGCCCGGGGTCAAAGCCTTCCGTTTTCAGGCGAGTCTTCTGGTATTTGAAGGTCCCGGTGGTTTCCATTTTCACTTTCACCCGCAAGAACAACGGCACGGCATAAGCCGGCATGCGTTGCCGGGCGAAACTCAGCAGTTCGGCGAAATCCAGCGTGGCCAAGGATTCGGCGGGAGTGATTGCAGCCATCCCCGCACGCCCGTTGGTGTTGGGAATTTCCACACCGTAGGCCACGGCTTCAGCAATCAATGGATGTTGCAGCAACAGGTTTTCGACTTCGGTGGTCGACACGTTTTCACCCTTCCAGCGATAGGTATCGCCGAGGCGATCAACAAATTGCGCATGGCCGAAACCGATATTGCGCAGCAGGTCGCCGGTGTTGAAAAAGCGATCGCCCTTGTTGAACACATCGTGGAGGACGACGCGGGCGGTTTTCTGCGGGTCGGTGTAACCGTCCAGCGGTGCCTTGTCGTCGATCCGCGCCAGCAGCAGGCCCTGCTCGCCCTTGCCGACCTTGCGCATGAAACCATCATCGCCGCGCAATGGCTCGCCACTGTCATGGTCGTAAGCGACCAGTTCCCACGCCATCAGCGAAAACCCGACGGTGTTGTCGAAATTGAGGATGTTGGTGAAACCGATGTTGCCGTCGCTCGCCGCGTACAGCTCACAAATGTGCTCGACGGCAAAACGCGTCTTGAACTCGGCCCAGGCGCCAGGACGCAAACCATTGCCAATCATCTTGCGCACGTCGTGGCGGCTGTCATCGGCGCTGACCGGTTGCTCGACCAGGTAGCGACACAGCTCACCGACATAGCCGATGGTGGTTGCGCGATAGCGGCGCACATCATTCCAGAACTGGCTGGCGCTGAATTTGCGGCGGATGGCGAAACCCGAGGCGCCGTTGATCGCCGATCCCCAGCACACGCACAGGCCCGTGGCGTGATACAGCGGCAAGGTGCAGTAAACGACATCATCCGGGCGCATATCGAGGGCGATCATGCCGAAGCTCGCCGAACTGCGCATCCAGCGTCCATGCTTGAATACCCCGGCCTTGGGCAGGCCGGTGGTACCGGAGGTGTAGATGTAGAAACACGGATCGTCGAAGAATACTTGCGCGCTGCTCGGCGGGTTATCGCTGCTGGCGTCGGCACTGGCGCTGATCAGATTGACGTAACCCTCGGGCGCGATGCCCGGATGGCTGTATGTGTCCTGATCCGCGACAAACCAGGTGCGGGGCGCTGCGATCGCTACCTGATCACGCACGCCGGCATAGGCAGCGGTCAGTTCTTCGCCGACCACGATGGCCACAGGCGCAACCAGATTGATGCTGTGAACAAGCGTGTCGCGCATCAACGAGGTATTGAGCAGCGCACTGACCGCGCCGAGCTTGGCCAGCGCCAGGATTGTCACCAGCAATTCCGCACGGTTCTCGATGAACACCGCGACCACATCGCCTTTGCCGATGCCCTGCTCGCTCAGGTAATGCGCAATGCGATTGGCCCACTGGTTGACCTGCGTGTAGGTCAACGCAACATCGCCCTGCAACAACGCCACACCATCGGGATTGCGCAGCGTCGCCTGCTCGAACGTCCAGCCCAGGCCGCACGTTTGGGTCGGATCCGTGACGTTGGCCACCTTCATGCCTTTGACCACCCGGGGGATGGCCTTGGCGATCATCGGCAGTTTGCGGAGCATCATGCCCCAGGTAATCGTGTCGCTTGGTGCGTGACGCATGAAAGCTCCCCGTTCGATCTTGACGTGCAGACCGCTGTTCTTGTTATCGGGTAATGACTGCGACCGACGCGTTTACACCGTGGGTCGAGAAGGAAAGTACGTCAGTGCTCGCGGGGCTGTACACGCGGTTTTTGCAATGATTTGTATCCCGTCGCGCCTTCGGGGAAGAGCGGATTCTGGTACGGACGTTTGGTTCCGTTGTACGGAGAAAAATCACGCAAAATGCAGGATGCACGATGGCCATTCATGCAGATTGCACGACGCCTGCAAAATGCAATGCCTTCAACTTATTGATTTTAAAGGGATTTTATTCGCATCAATACTGGCACAAACGCTGCAACTACCTCCGCATGCTTGCCATTCAAGTACATACGGAGCTGATGACATGAGCCTGATTCAAGAAAAATTTACATCGCTGTTCTCCAACTACGAAGTCAGCACTGCCCCACGTCCTGACGGTGGCATCCTGCTCACTCTGCGTAGCAGCGACGGCAAAGTCTTCAAACGCGCCCTCTCGTATCAGCAACTGCATGCCGGTGACCAACTGTCGTGGGCGATCAGCGCGATCCGCCGCGACCTGGCCGAACAAGCCAGCGAGCTGCCGCAAATTGCAATGCTGCAGAGCCAGCAGCGTTTTGCTCTGCCGACCTATCACTCGCTGTAATTTGCTTTAAACAAAAACAGGCCGGGGAGCATGTGCTTCACGGCCTGTTTGTTTATGTCTGCCACATATTTACTGTGGGAGCGAGCCTGCTCGCGAATGCGGTATTGTCAGATACAAATTACTTTACTGACACACCGCTTTCGCGAGCAGGCTCGCTCCTACATTTTCCACTTCAGGGTCAGAACGCTTCCGGTTCGATTCCGGTAAAGCTGTCCACCGTCACGTGCCCTGCCAACTCCCCGCCTTCACGCGCCAGACCGCAGGTTTTCATGCCGGCCGACTGGGCAGCGTCGAGCTCTTCGACGATGTCGGACAGGAACAGGATTTCATCTGCCTCAACACCCACCGCCTGCTGAATATTGCGATAGGACTGCGCCTCACGCTTGGGCCCCGACGTGGTGTCGAAATAGCCGCTGAACAGCGGTGTCAGATCCCCCGCCTCCGAGCAACCGAAAATCAGTTTCTGCGCCTGGATCGAGCCGGACGAGTAAACGAACAGTTGATAACCCACCGCATGCCAGCGTTGCAGCGCTTCAACGGCATCAGGATAGACATGCCCCTTCAACTGCCCGGCCTGATAGCCCTGCGCCCAGACCATGCCTTGCAATGCCTTGAGCGGCGTGGCCTTGCGGTCTTCGGCGATCCAGCTCAAGAGGATTTCAACAACCCGTTCAACATCGGCCTGCGCCTCGTTGCTCTCGCGACGCACGGCGTCGAGCTGTTCGGCGACGTCAGCGCGGGACGCGTTCTGGCGCACGAAATCCGGCAAGTGTCTGGCGGCGTAGGGAAACAGCACATCGAAGACGAAACTCACCGCGCTGGTGGTGCCTTCGATGTCGGTGAGGATAGCTTTGATCGACACGGTTTCAGTCCTCCAGACGCGGGAAGCGGCCGGCGATGTCTTCGCCGGTAAAATTGGCAACCCAGCCTTCCGGGTTGTTGAACAGACGGATCGCCACGAAATGTGGATGCTCGCCCATGTCGAACCAGTGCTTGGTTCCGGCCGGAACCGAGATCAGGTCGTTCTTCTCGCAGAGCACGGCATAGACGTAATCGTCGATGTGCAGGGTAAACAAGCCACGACCGGCGACGAAAAATCGCACTTCGTCCTCGCCATGGCGATGTTCTTCGAGAAACTTGGCGCGCAGCTCGGCTTTTTGCGGGTGATCGCTGTTGAGGCTGATCACATCGACGGTGATGTAACCGCGCTCGGTCATCAATTTGTCGATCTGCTCTTTATAAGCGCTGATGACTTCTTCCTGACTGGCGCCGGGCTGGATCTTCGCGGCGGCTTGCCAGCGGTCGAACCGCACGCCCTGCTCGGCCAGCGTCGAAGCGATGTCTTCGAAATGGGTCAGCACCTTGTTGGGAACCTCAGGGCTGGAAACGTGATAAACGGACAGGCTGCTCATGGGCAATTCCTCGGTAGCGGCGGCGCCGTCCGGCTCTTGCAGACCGGTCGGGCGCAGCGTGTCATCAGGCAAACGGGCTGTTCGGGTGAATTCAGCCTTGGCGGTTCATGACGCTGCGGGTTTTCAACTCGCATTCAAACAGGAATTCAAAGGCCTCGATCTGCCGCAGCGCGTCGCTCATCTGCGCGCCCCAGGTGTACAGGCCATGGCCGCGAATCAGATAACCGACGCAGTCGGGATGGGCGTCGAGCCAAGGCTGCACCTTGGCGGCGAGGCGCGCAATGTCCTGATCGTTGTCGAAAATCGGCACGCGCACCCGCGATTCGTGAGTCGAAATGCCGCTGAAGGCCTTTTGCAGTTCGTAGTCTTCGAACTCGATGAAATCTTCCGGGGTCAGGCGCGACAGCACCGTGGCGTTGACCGAATGGGTGTGCAGCACCGCGCCGATTTCCGCGCGCCAGCTGTAGAGCTGGGTGTGCAGCAAGGTTTCGGCGGAAGGTTTCTTGCCCGGCTCCAGGCTATTGCCGGACAGATCGGTGGCGAGCACGTCATCCACACCCAACTGGCCTTTGTGCTTGCCCGATACGGTCAACAGCGCTTCGCTCGGCGACAGGCGCGTCGAATAGTTGCTGCTGGTGGCTGGCGACCAGCCACGGCCATATAGAAAACGCCCGGCGTCAACGATCTGCTGGGCGAGCTGTTCACGGCTAAGGCTCATGGCCTGTCCTCTTGCATACATGTGGCAATGATAACGGCAGCGGCAAGCGCTGCGAGACTGGCAATACTAAAGGTCAATGTCGCGCCGAGGGCATTCCAGCTGTAGCCGGAATACAGCGCACCGAGCGCCCCGCCGGTGCCGGCCAGTGCCGCATACAGCGCCTGGCCCTGGCCTTGCTGGCGGGCGCCGAAACTACGTTGCACGAAAGCGATGGCAGCCGCATGAAAGCTGCCGAAAGTCGCTGCGTGCAGCACTTGGGCGAACAACAGCACCCAGAGAAATTCAGCGAACGACCCAAGCAGCACCCAGCGCAACGCCGCCAGCAGGAAACTCGCCAGCAGCACCCGACGCAGGGAAAAGCGCGCCAGAATGCGGCTCATGGCCATGAACATCAGCACTTCCGCCACCACACCCACGGCCCAGAGCATGCCGATGACGCCACGGCTGTAACCGAGGCGTTCAAGGTGCAGAGTCAGAAAGGTGTAATACGGCCCGTGGCTGACCTGCATCAGCGCGACGCAGGCATAAAACGCCAACACGCCGGGATGGCGCAATTGCTTGAGAAAGCCCTCGCCCGCCGGCCGATTGCCTTGCGCCGGCTGCGCATTCGGCACCCACAAACTGCTGAGGACGATACCCGCCATGATCAGCACCAGCGCCGCCGGATAAATGTCCAGACTGAGCCATTCGAACAGCCGCCCCAGCACCACCACGGTGATAATGAACCCGATCGAGCCCCACAGGCGAATCTGGCTGTAGCGCGACGTTTGTCCTTGCAGATGCGCGAGTGTGATGACTTCGAACTGCGGCAGCACCGCGTGCCAGAAGAACGCATGCAGGGCCATGACCATCGCCAGCCAGGCGTAGGTCTGGCTGACGAAGATCAGCGAAAAGGTCAGCAACGTACAGACCGCGCCAAAGCGCACGATGGCCAGGCGTCTGCCGGTGTAATCGCCGAGCCAGCCCCAGATGTTCGGCGCCACGCAGCGCATCAGCATCGGAATCGCCACCAGCTCGCCGATGCGCGCAGCACTGAAGCCGAGGTGATCGAAGTACAGCGCCAGAAACGGCGCTGTCGAACCGAGCAAGGCGAAATAGAACAGATAGAAACTGGACAGCCGCCAGTAAGGAAGCGCCGCCACGCCGGTTATGCCGCGACGGCTTTGAGCGCAGCCATCAGAGCTGGCCCAGCACCGGCGTGCTCACGCGCACATCGGCGTTCTGCCCACGGTGGCGCAGCAGGTGATCCATCAGCACGATGGCCATCATCGCTTCGGCGATCGGTGTCGCGCGGATGCCGACGCATGGGTCGTGACGACCCTTGGTGATCACATCGACCGGGTTGCCATTCACGTCGATCGAGCGGCCCGGGGTGGTGATGCTCGAGGTCGGTTTCAATGCCAGATGCGCAACGATTGGCTGGCCGGACGAGATGCCACCGAGGATGCCGCCGGCGTTGTTGCTGAGGAATCCTTCCGGCGTCAGTTCATCGCGATGCTCGGTGCCGCGCTGGGCGACACAGGCGAAACCGGCGCCGATCTCCACGCCTTTGACCGCGTTGATGCTCATCAGCGCGTGGGCCAGTTCGGCGTCGAGGCGATCGAAGATCGGCTCGCCAAGGCCCGGCATGACCCCTTCGGCGACCACGGTGATCTTCGCCCCGACCGAGTCCTGATCGCGGCGCAACTGATCCATGTAGGCTTCCAGCTCCGGCACCTTGTCCGGGTCAGGGCTGAAAAAGGCGTTTTCTTCGACCGAATCCCAGGTCTTGAACGGTATTTCGATCGGGCCGAGTTGGCTCATGTAACCGCGAATGACGATGCCCTGACTGGCCAGATACTTCTTGGCGATCGCACCGGCCGCCACGCGCATGGCGGTTTCCCGCGCCGAACTGCGGCCACCGCCGCGATAATCGCGCTCGCCGTATTTGTGGTGATAGGTGTAGTCGGCGTGGGCCGGGCGGAACAGGTCCTTGATCGCCGAGTAGTCCTTGGACTTCTGGTCGGTATTGCGAATCAGCAGGCCGATCGAGCAACCGGTGGTGCGGCCCTCGAACACGCCGGAAAGGATTTCGACTTCATCGGCTTCCTGGCGCTGGGTCGTGTGGCGGCTGGTGCCAGGCTTGCGGCGATCGAGGTCGCGCTGCAGATCTTCCAGGGAAATCTCCAGACCCGGCGGGCAGCCGTCGACAATGGCGACCAACGCCGGACCATGGCTTTCGCCAGCGGTGGTGACAGTGAACAACTTGCCGTAGGTATTGCCGGACATGCAGGACGCTCCGTGAAATCAAACCCGAATTCTTGATGCGCGCCAGTATACGCAGGCTAACCGAGTAGTTCATCCTCGAACCTTAGTGGTGCCGGCGAGTCCAACCGGCACCTTGACCAATGATGGCGTGATGATGCTGCGAGTTCTGATCTTGAGTCTTACCCTCTTTACCGGCTTTGCCCAAGCGACAGTCCTACAGCGCCCGGTCACTCTGGACACCGGCAGTGGCGAACTTTTCGGTTCGCTGTTGCTGCCCAAGTCCGACAGCCCGGTGCCGATTGTTCTGATGATTTCTGGCTCGGGTCCTACAGATCGCGACGGAAACAACCCCGACGGCGGGCGCAACGACAGTCTCAAGCGCTTGGCCTGGGTGCTGGCCAAACACAACATCGCCAGCGTGCGCTACGACAAGCGCGGTGTTGCGGCGAGCCTGGCGGCCGCTCCCGATGAACGTGAGCTGTCAGTCGAGGGCTATGCGGCGGATGCCGTGGCCTGGGGGCAGAAACTCAAGGCTGATCCGCGTTTCGGCAAACTGATTCTGCTCGGCCACAGCGAAGGCGCGCTGATTGCCAGCCTCGCTGCGCCGAAGCTGGACGCAGCGGCGGTGATCTCGCTGTCCGGCAGTGCGCGGCCGGTCGATGAAGTGATCCGCGAACAGTTGGCGCGCAGCCTGCCGCCGCCACTGATGCTGCGCAGCAACGAACTGCTCGACAGCCTCAAGGCCGGCCACACCGATGACAACGTGCCGCAACCGTTGCAGGTGATCTTTCGCCCGAGCGTGCAGCCGTACCTGATTTCGCTGTTCCGTCAGGACCCGGCGCAAGCCTTTGCCCAACTGAAAATGCCGGCACTGATTGTCCAGGGCAGCAACGACATTCAGGTCGGCACCGAGGACGCGAAGCTGCTCAAGGCGGCGAAACCGGACGCGCAACTGACGGTGATCGAAGGCATGAATCATGTGCTGCGCATCGTCCACAACGATATGAAGCGGCAATTGGCCTCCTACAAGGACCCGAATTTGCCCCTGGCCGCCGAACTGGGCGCCGCCGTCATCGAATTTATTGACGGAATTCGTGCAAGTTAACTGCGTTTTACCCTCCAGCCTCACAGAAAACGGCCGATAAGCCTTTGTCGCCAGCGCAACGTCTGGCGGCAA
Source organism: Pseudomonas triticicola (assembly GCF_019145375.1). Taxonomy (NCBI): domain Bacteria; kingdom Pseudomonadati; phylum Pseudomonadota; class Gammaproteobacteria; order Pseudomonadales; family Pseudomonadaceae; genus Pseudomonas; species Pseudomonas triticicola. Next base: position 2,633,733 of record NZ_JAHSTX010000001.1, read on the forward strand.
GCAGGGCTTGGACAGGATCTCGCCGTTATGACTGAAACCCAGACTTCACCCGACACCAGCGCTGAAAAAGACGCACCGCCAGCGGTCGAACTGCCGTGGGCGGATGTTCAGGCCGAGCACCACAAGATGCTTCGCCTGGCGCCGTTGCAGACCGACCGCAACACCGGCGGCCGGCCGTTGCGCTTTGTCGAATTCGGTTACGCCGAGCGCAACAGCAAAGAGCGCAGCCTGATGCGCATGGCGATCAAGCTGCCCAACCAGCGCGTGCGCAAAGAGCAGAATCATCTCGATGTGTGGGTCGACCACGCGAGCAAACGAGTGAGTTTCGGTCCCGACAGTGGCTTGCAGATCGAACCGCTGAATCGCGGTATCGGCCGCTTCATGGCTGCGCAAGGCATCAATTGGGCGAAAAAGCGCTGGCCCGGCTACACCGTCGAAGGCATGGACCTGAACAACAAGGATGCGCTCAACGAAGACACTCGCTTGCGCCGCGACCATTTCCTGCGCGTGCACGGTTTCGATGTGGCTTACGCCGACGCCCAGCATTTGAAAGGCAGCATCAAGGCTGTGCAGGTCGGTGACCTGCTGGGTGACTGGAACAGCGAAAAACTGCAGATCGTCGAGATTCTTGAAGCCGCGCAGATGCTGCAGCAGGCCGAACAGAATCTCGCCGAGCAGGAAGTGAAACTGAAGAAGCAGGAAGAGAAAGTCAGCAAGTTCAAGCGTGAAGACGCCGGGTTGCGCTTCACCATTACGTGTCTGGTGGCGTTTGCGGTGTTTCAGGCGGGGTTGTTGATCTGGATTGCTACGCACCGTTGATGGCTTGAGACCGCGTCGCGGCCATTCGCGAGCAGGCTCGCTCCCACAAGGGAATGCATTCCAATGTGGGAGCGAGCCTGCTCGCGAAGCTTTTAACCGGTCAGACGCGGGACGCGAAAAGGGCCTGATGCGCGCGGCACTGCTCGGCTGTCAGCATGAACACGCCATGCCCGCCGCGCTGGAACTCCAGCCAGGCGAAATCGACTTCCGGGTACAACGCCTCGACATGCACCTGGCTGTTGCCCACCTCGACAATCAACAAACCTTTCTCGGTCAGGTGATCCGCCGCTTCGGCGAGCATGCGCCGGACCAGATTCAGACCATCATCACCGCAGGCCAGGCCCAGTTCCGGCTCGTGCTGATATTCGTCCGGCATGTCGGCGAAATCTTCCGCGTCGACGTAGGGCGGGTTCGACACGATCAGGTCGAAACGCTGACCCGGCAAGCCATCGAAACCATCACCCTGCACGGTATAGACGCGCTCATCGACGCCATGGCGCTCGATGTTCTGGTTGGCTACTTCCAGCGCTTCGAACGACAGGTCCGCGAGCACCACTTCGGCGTTCTGGAATTCGTAAGCACAGGCAATACCGATGCAACCGGAACCCGTGCACAGGTCGAGAATTCGCGCCGGCTCGCTGCCGATCCACGGCGCAAAGCGGTTTTCGATCAGCTCACCGATCGGCGAACGCGGGATCAGCACGCGCTGGTCGACGATGAACGACATGCCGCAGAACCATGCTTCACCGAGCAGGTAGGCGGTGGGAACGCGATCTTCGATGCGGCGCTTGAGCAAGCGCTGCAGATTGACCAGTTCGTCATCTTCCAGCGCGCAATCAAGATAGCTGTCGGCAATTTCCCAAGGCAGGTGCAAAGCGCCCAGCACCAGCTGACGCGCCTCGTCCCAGGCGTTGTCGGTGCCATGACCGAAAAACAGATCCTCCCCATGGAAGCGGCTGACGGCCCAACGGATGTGGTCACGCAGGGTACGAAGTCGGGAAGTGATCACGGCGTAGAACTCCAGAAAAAACGACTGGCGATTCTATCAGCCAAAACGCGCGACGACGACGCAGGAAAAACCGTGCGGCAACGGTAGGAGTTTTCTTTTTTTTGCATCAGGCATTGAACGGAACGTGTAACTTGACAAGGCTGCAGGCCAAGAACGACGGCGCCTACGATGGTAGCGATTCACAGAACCGCTCAGCCAGAGGACAATGTCGCAAAAGCCCCACCCCGAGGAGCCCCAGAATGTCCGTTCCAAAAACGATGTTTCAACTCAGCGGTCGCGGTTACGCAGCGGCCACCCTGAGCCATGCCACCGTGGTCATCATCGATGCCCAGAAGGAATACCTCAGTGGCCCGCTGGCCCTGAGCGGCATGGACGCGGCCGTCGCGAACATCAAACAAGTGGTTGCCGCAGCCCGTGCCGCCGGTCGGCCGATCGTGCACGTGCGTCATCTCGGCACCGTTGGTGGCCTGTTCGACCCGCAGGGCGAACGTGGCGAATTCATCCCCGGTCTGGAACCGCAAGGCGATGAAACCATTATCGGCAAACTGCTGCCGAGCGCGTTCCATGGCACCGAACTGCTCGAGCGCCTGCAGAACCTCGGCTCTTTGGATCTGATCGTTTGCGGGTTCATGAGTCACTCCAGCGTCAGCACCACCGTACGCGCGGCGAAGAACCTCGGTTTCCGCTGCACCCTGGTCGAAGACGCCTGCGCGACCCGCGATCTGCCGTTCAAGGGCGGCGTGCTCAGCGCCGAACGCGTGCAGGAAGCGGAAATGGCGATCATGGCTGACAACTTCGCCACGCTGGCCAAGACTCAGGACCTGATCTGATCCTGCCCTTGTGAGCGGTGCACGGCGCCGCTCATCCGCTATATCCGCTGATTTGCCGTAAATGCCATAGCCTCAGGAACAACCCGGTCAACTCCCGGTCGAAGGGCCGATACCATTGAGGAAGGTCGGAATGAAGTTATCCGATGGATTTGACGCACGCCGTTTGCGGCCCAAAGGCCAAAGCAACTGGCGTTTTCGATTTGGCGCGGCGATCTCGGCCATTCTGGCGACGTTCGGCGTGCTGCTGGCGATGGCCGGCGCCGCCAGCCTGCTCGGCCGCCCGCCGGCGCTGGGTGACCTGAACGCGTCGCCGCTGGGTTCGGCAATCATGCTCGCCGTCGGCTTGCTGTTTCTGTATTTCGGCGTTGCCCTGTGGCGCCGCTGCCGCCGTCGCGCACGGCAATCGCGGGAACTGAACATGTCCCCGCATCTGATGAAAAAACACGACTGACCCAACGGCCTGGCTTTTTGCCGGGCCGTTTTCTGTCGACTTGGGTAAACTGGCCGCCCTTCGCGGAGGCTGACATGCAAGACGACGATTTTTCTCTGTTCAAAAGTGCGATCCAGGGCGTCAAGCCGATCAAGCACGACCGCGCCGACACCGGCAAACCCAAGGCTGACCGCGCGCAGATCGCCAAGCTGCGTCAGTCCGCCACCGTGCGCAGCGACACCACCATCATTGACGGCTTGTCCGACCAGTTCGTGATCGACGTCGGCCCGGAAGACGAGCTGATGTGGTCCCGCGATGGCGTGCAGGAAAGCCAGATGCGCAAGCTCAAGGTCGGGCAGATCCCGTTCGAAGGCAGTCTCGACCTGCACGGCATGAGCGTGGAAAAGGCCCGGGAGACGCTTTGGGCCTTTCTCGCCGAAGCAACCAAATTCGAAATCCGCTGCGTGCGCGTGACGCACGGCAAGGCTGTGCGCCTGGATGGCAAGCGGCCGATGATCAAAAGCCACGTCAACACCTGGCTGCGCCAGCATGCGCAAGTGCTCGGCTTCTGCTCCTGCCAGGCCCGTCACGGCGGTGCTGGCGCGGTTTATGTGATGCTGAAACGGACGATGATGGAAGGTCGCGACGAATAAAGCCGTCACACCGAACTTGCAGGGTTGTGTCCGCCACCGTACCCTTGCCCTTTGCGAAAATCCCCACAGGTAGTTTCATGTCCCTGGAACAGAATTACACCGCGATTCTCGGCCAATTGGGCGAGGACGTGTCCCGCGAGGGCCTGCTCGACACGCCAAAGCGTGCCGCCAAAGCCATGCAGTACCTCTGCCGCGGTTATGCACAGACGCTCGAAGAGGTCACCAACGGTGCCCTGTTCAGCTCCGACAACAGCGAAATGGTGCTGGTCAAGGACATCGAGCTGTATTCGTTGTGCGAACACCATCTGCTGCCGTTCATCGGCAAGGCGCATGTCGCCTATATCCCGAGCGGCAAAGTGCTGGGCCTGTCGAAGGTTGCGCGGATCGTCGATATGTACGCCCGCCGCCTGCAGATTCAGGAAAACCTCAGCCGCCAGATCGCCGATGCGGTGATGCAAGTCACCGGCGCGCTGGGCGTGGCCGTGGTGATCGAAGCCAAGCACATGTGCATGATGATGCGCGGCGTCGAAAAGCAGAATTCGTCGATGATCACTTCGGTGATGCTCGGCGAGTTCCGCGAAAACGCGGCAACCCGTAGCGAATTCCTCAGCCTCATCAAGTAATTCACTACAGAGAAGAGCCGGCGTTGATCGCCGGTTTTTTTTCGCCCGTGAAAAATCGGGTAAGCTGCGCGCCTTTCTTCATTTGCACCGTGAGGCTTTCAACGTGTTCGTCAAAGCGCTTCGTGTCGGCCTCGGCCAACTGGTTATCTTCATCGACTTCATTACCCGCCCGGGCAAGAAAAAGCGCCCCGCTGCTGCTCAGGCGCAAGTCGACGCTGCCGCGAAAGATCTGACGCTGTATCAGTTTCACGCCTGCCCGTTCTGCGTGAAAACCCGCCGCGCCCTGCATCGTCTGAATGTGCCGGTGGCGCTCAAAGACGCGAAGAACAACGAGCAGGATCGCCAGACCCTGCTGGAAGAGGGTGGCCGAATCAAAGTGCCTTGCCTGCGTATCGAAGAGAATGGGCAAACCACCTGGATGTATGAATCCAAGGTGATAATCGATTATCTGGATAAGCGGTTTGCGGCGGTCTGATTTTAATGGGTTGGAGCGCTAGCCGCCTTGGCGAGCAGGCTCGCTCCCACCCTTGAAACGCATCCCGCCCTGTGGGAGCGAGCCTGCTCGCGATGAGGCCCACACTGACAACGCCGGCCCTTTAGCCGGCGTTTTTGCTAGGCCGCCCTCTCCATCTGCGCCCGCCGCACCACCGCCGCCAACCGCTTCAACCCCTCATCCAGCCGCGCCGGATCAATGTGGCTGAAGTTCAAGCGCAAATGCCCATGATGCTTGTCCGGCTCGGGAAAGAACGGCTCACCGGGCATGAATGCCACATCATTGGCCAACGCCTCATTGAGCAATGACCGGGTGTCCAGCGGTTGCTTCAACGTCAGCCAGAAGAACAGCCCGCCCTGGGGCATGTTCCACTCAGCCAGATCGGCAAAATGCTCCTCCAGCGCCAACTGAAACGCATCGCGCCGCTGCCGATAGAAATCCCGCAGCTCGCTCAAATGCTGTTGATACTTCTGCGAGCCGATCCATTGCAGCGCCTGCCACTGGCCGATGCGATTGGTGTGCAGGTCCGCCGATTGCTTGAGTTTGAGCAGGTGCGGGAACAGATCCGCACTGGCGATCAAGTAGCCGACACGCAGACCCGGGAGCAAGGTTTTCGACACGGTCCCGGTGTAGATCCAGCTGGCTTTTTTCAGGCGCGCCGCAATCGGCTTGGCACTGCCACCATCGAAGGTCAGTTCGCGGTATGGCTCGTCTTCAATCAGCGTGACGCCAAATTCATCGAGCAATGCCGCGACTGCGGCGCGCTTGGCCTCGCTGTAGCGCACGGCGGAAGGATTCTGGAAAGTCGGGATCAGGTAGATAAACGCAGGACGATGCTGTTCTAAACGGTTACGCAATTGCGCGAGGTTGGGGCCGTCAGCTTCCTGCGCCACAGTCAGGCAATCGGCGCCGAACAGTTGAAAGATTTGCAGCGCAGCCAGATAAGTCGGCGCCTCCAGCAAAATTTCCGTGCCCTTGTCGATGTACAGCTTGGCCGCCAGATCCAGGGTTTGCTGCGAGCCGCTGACCACCAGCACTTGACTCGCCTCGCATTCAAGGCCCAGCGCCCTCGCCTCTGCCGCCAAAGCCTCGCGCAAGACCGGCTCGCCTTCGCTCATGCCGTACTGCCCCAGCGACAGCGGCATCTCGTCCCACTCCACCTTCGGCAACATCACCTCAGCGGGCAAACCGCCGGCAAACGACATCACCTCTGGACGCTGGGCCGCGGCGAGGATTTCTCGGATCAAAGAACTTTTCAGGCGCGAGACACGTTCGGAAAAAGCCATGGAGGTCACCGTAGCGAGGCAGGTAAAAAATGAGTCAAACTGGTTGACTGAAACTACGACAGCTTGCGCGAGTACGTCAACATGCTTGACCTTAAAAACCCCTCCAGTCAGCAGCAGGCCATGGAAGCGTTCTTCTTCGGCTATCAGGCGTTCACGGCCAAGGCAGATGAAATGCTCGAGCGCCGCGGACTCTCGCGGGTGCATCAGCGCATCGTGTTTTTCATCGCGCGCTATCCGAACCTGAGTGTGAAAGAGTTGCTGGCCCTGCTGGGCGTGAGCAAACAGGCGTTGAACATGCCCCTGCGCCAGTTGCAGGAGATGCATCTGGTCGACAGCGTCGCTTCACAGACGGACAAACGTAGGCGCCTGCTTGAGTTGACAGCGGAAGGTGCGAAGTTCGAGCAAGCGTTGCGCCGCGAGCAGGTGAAATTGCTTGAGCGGGTGTTTGCAGAAGCAGGAGAAGCGGCGGTGAATGGGTGGTTGGCGGTGAATCTGGCGCTTGGGGGCAGTCAGACGCCTCTCGATTGACAGGACCGCCCTCTTCGCGAGCAGGCTCGCTCCCAAAGGGGAACGCTTTACAAAGGTGGGAGCGAACCTGCTCGCGAAGCCATCCTGGATGGCCATATATCCCTATCAGCAAAAAAATCGGCGACAAAAACCAAAACAATATTTGCTTTATTTGTACACAAAAGCATAATCCACTGCGTGCGAGTTCCTGACTACACGGTCAACAAATTCGCGTATGCCTCAAAGGGCCGCTGCCACCCCTCATGGGTCCGGCCCTGGAAATAACAATAAAACTCTTGAGGAGTACTCGCTGTGGAAAGCCGCAAATCCGAAGCACCGCCGCTCGAGCTCACGCCGCCATTACGCAATGGCCTGCTGGAGCGTCTGTTCAAACTCAGCTTGCATGGCACCACGGTGAAGACCGAGCTGATTGCCGGTCTGACAACCTTCATCACCATGGCTTACATCATTTTCGTCAACCCGAACATCATGGCCGATGCCGGGATCGATCACGGTGCAGCCTTCGTCGCCACCTGCATCGCCGCCGCGCTCGGCTGCCTGTTGATGGGGCTCTACGCCAACTGGCCGGTCGGCCTGGCGCCGGGCATGGGCCTCAATGCTTTCTTCACCTACACCGTGGTCGGCACCATGGGCTACAACTGGGAAACCGCCCTCGGCGCGGTGTTCGTCTCGGGCGTGCTGTTCATGTTCCTGACCTTTTCGCGGATTCGCGAGTGGCTGCTCAACAGCATTCCGGTCAGCCTGCGGTTTGCCATGGGCGCCGGTGTCGGTCTGTTCCTGGGCCTGATCGGGCTGAAGACTGCCGGTATCGTCGTCGACAGCCCGGCCACCCTGATCAAACTTGGCTCGCTGCGCGAACCCGGCCCACTGCTCGCCGCGATCTGCTTCCTGATGATCGCGATCCTCAGTTACCACCGCGTGTTCGGTGCGATTCTGATCAGCATCATCACCGTCACCCTCGCCGGTTGGGGCCTGGGTCTGGTCCACTACGAGGGCATCATGTCCGCGCCGCCGAGCCTGGCGCCAACCTGGATGGCAATGAACGTCGCCGGCGTGTTCAACGTCAGCATGATCAGCGTAGTGCTGGCCTTCCTCTTCGTGCACATGTTCGACACCGCCGGCACCTTGATGGGCGTCGCCCAACGCGCCAACCTTGTCGCCGCTGACGGCCGCATCGAAAACCTCTCGCGGGCGATGAAGGCCGACAGCGCGTCCAGCGTATTCGGCGCCGTGGTTGGCGTGCCCCCGGTGACAAGTTACGTGGAAAGTGCCGCTGGCGTCGCCGCTGGTGGTCGGACTGGTCTTACCGCCGTCACCGTGGGTGTGCTATTTATAGCGGCCATGTTTTTCGCACCGCTGGCTGGCATGATTCCCGCTTATGCCACTGCGGGCGCCTTGATTTACGTGGCGATGCTGATGATGGGCGGCATGGCTCACATTGAATGGGACGAAGCGACTGACGCGATTCCGGCGATCGTCACAGCGATCATGATGCCGCTGACCTTCTCCGTCGCCGACGGCATCGCGCTGGGCTTCATCACTTACGTCGCGTTGAAGGCCGGCACCGGCAAGTACAAGGAAATTTCCGTGAGCCTGTGGGTGCTCTGCGCGATCTTCATCGCCAAGTTCATCTTCCTGTAAGCGCTGCGCGGTTCAGGCATCAAACCAGCCTCACCCTCACGGGTGGGGCTTTTGCACATCTCGATAACAACAAAGGAGCAAAACGATGAGTCTGGAAACCTGGCTGCTGTTCAGTGGCGCTGCACTGGTGGTGATCCTGATCCCGGGACCACTGTCATTGTTGATGATCAGCAACAGTCTGAATTACGGTTTGCGCCGGTCGTACCCCGCGTTCCTGGGTGGCGTGATCGCCTCGATCTGCCTGCTCAGTGCTTCGGCACTGGGGCTTGGCGCTCTGTTGCTGGCCTCGGAACAGTTGTTCAGCGCATTGAAAATCGTCGGCGCGCTGTACCTGTTCTACCTCGCCTGGCAGAGCTGGCAGCAATCGCGCCAGCCTTCAACCGGGGCCGAAGTACCTGAGGCTGCACCGGTGCCGCGCTTTCGCACGTTGTTCGGGCGCGCTTTTGTACTCGGCGCAAGCAATCCGAAGGACATCCTGTTTTTCGCCGCGTTTCTGCCGCAATTTCTTCGCGCAGAACAACCTTTTCTGCCGCAATTGCTGATCATGATTGCGACCTGGGTGGTGCTCGATCTGTGCTGCAAACTTGCCTACGGTCTGGGCGCCCACGGCGCCGCACGTTATCTGCGCAGCGGCAAAGGCCAGAGTTGGTTCAATCGGGTCAGTGCCGGACTGTTTGGTGGTGCTGGCGCTGCCTCGTTGCTTGGCAGCCACTGACTGAAAAGCGCCACTATTGATCATCCTGCCGGAACGGACTTCGCGCAGGATGATGTTGTTCTGTATCCACCCAAATCGAACAACACTCCATGTTTGATATGCAATAGATAGCAACAACCCACCGATATACAGCTCTTCAAAGGCCAACGTAGTATTCCCGGCCTAAACAACAATTGCCGGAACAAGGAAGTTCTAATGGCCACCCTGATACGCGAAGCAGCAGTACAAACCGACCCTGCAATACATGCGGACATACAACCTGTTTCCGATACGGTTGTAATCATGGATTTGGAATTCGAATCCAACGCATACAAGTCCTCAACCATCGTTCAACACCGAACCAATGACAAATCCAATCAATTGCAGATGGTCGACGAAGTATTCGGCCCCTTTGAAATTGGCGACATTTCGATCACCCGTACAGCGCTCGACGGACTAGGCGCGACCATTGACGGCCAACCGTTGAATGGCAAGAACAGCTTCTTTCGGCGACCCAAACGTTCTTTTATCAATGGCCTGCAGTTCGACGCCAATAAAGTTGAGCACTTTCTGAAAACTTCAACGGGCAGCGATAGCTACTTGTTGCCCACGCTCCTGTTTGAAATGGCCAGCCAGCGCCCACTCACCGCTCCCCGGCTATTGAGGGAGAATGCTACAGAGACTGTATCCGGCAATTACCGCGACAAACTTGTCAAACTTCTGAGTGCAGCACAGTCGCTTGATCTGCAACACGTGCACGTCCCCAAACATCATCCCCGCTGGGCCGCATTGACCAAAAGTTACGCGACGCTGGGCTCCAGCGTGGGCATTCAGGGCTTCGGCATCTTCATGGGGATTCGCGGCGTTGTCGATGCGATCAAAGCCGAAAACACTGCTGAAATAGCGATAAACAGCGCAGGCATTGTATCGGAGCTGGGTTCCATCGCGGCCGATGTCGCGGTGAGCAAAATAGCCACGCAGATGCTCGAAGCCGGGCAAAGCGCTTATCGGGACTTCGCCAGAACCCGCTTTGCACTCAGATTGGGTCGATCGGGAGGATTGGTCGGCGGCATGCTGACACTGCCCTTCGACATCTTTACCGCCGTAAGGTCGATGAACGCCGCTCAGAATGCCACCGGCAAAGAAGCGATGGATCATTACGTCAGCGCAGGCCTGAGCATTACCAGTGCAGCCATGACTGTCATTCTCGGCACTGCCGCGATGGCCGGTTTCTCGTTTGCCGGCCCCGTCGGGCTTGCAGCCGGCGCAATTCTCGCCATTGGCTCGCAGGTCTACGGTGCGGTTCGTATCGTTGACGATATAGATGACTACATTGAATTGACCGTCGATGAACGGTGGCGTAGCGGATGGTTTTCGTTCTGCATGATGGACGTCGATCAAAGCGTTCAAAATCGCTACATCAAAGCAAAGACGCTGTTGCAGCACTCCCTGCAACTAAAGAAGACCGCCAGATCGCTGCTTGATGGTCCATTGAAAGAGACCACTGAAGCCATCGTCAATGGCAAGTTCGATGTGCGGCTGAAACCAACGCGGGTCTGGAAACGCAACTGGTGGACCAAACAGGATGCGTGGGAATCGGTCAATGTTCCTGAAGTGATAGGCACCGATGACATCATTGATGCACGCGCGGGGGTTACAAAAGATACCCCTGGCGCGGAGTTGGGGGTTGCCGCCGAGGGCAAGAACGTTCTCTGGTTTATCAGCGAGGGCAACGACTCGATCAAAGGGGTCGAAAAAAAACCCAATACCTTCCATTACAAGTCAGGAAAAAAACAACTTTCGGGAGGCGAAGAAAATGACCAGTTCCTGTTCGAGAACGCAGCGGACTTCCTTGAAAGGGATAGCCATGTCGCAGATTATTCGACGCTGAGCGGCGGTGCAGGAAATGACACACTGGTACTCGGCGGCCATTACTCCTCTCGGAATACCAACAGAACTGGCTATGACGTAGATTTGCTGGCTGGAACATTGCAGATCATCACCACCGATGTCGATGCCGACAACAACAGGATATCTATCCTGCACAGTTTGCTGGACAGCATCGAAAACGTTGAGACAGTCCATCGCGCGGCAAGCGTGGTAACGGGCTCCGCGCAAAACAACATCATCAAATCCCGGGGCAGCGACGTCATTGAAGCTGGCGCCGGGGACGACCAGATATTTCTCTCCCACGAAAGAGCAAAAGCGTCGGGAGGCGCCGGCACCGATCAATATTACATCGCGCATGTGGCGGGGCGTTTTTCCATTGTCGATGATGGTGAACAGACCAGCTACATCGTCATGAACTGGCGCAAGGATCTGATTGAATCCTGGGATATCGAGGGTAACGACCTGGTCATCCGTTCGGGCTTCGAAATGTCTGACCACCTCAAAAACGTGTTGACGATTCATGACGTTTATACGAACACCGAACACACTAGAAAGCTGAGCAACAAAAACCTGGTTTTCGTAACCAGCGATGATTTCCATTTCAGACTTGATCTGCCAGACACCGTCCCGGACGGCCAAACCGTAGAAATAACCGAAATTTTCCTCAAACGTGGAAAACCGGTAAACCCGATCATTATTTATGCACCGGAATGCTGGATCCGCCACCGCAAACCCGCTGCCTATTACGTCCCAAGAACCGGTAATACAACCACTTTTTACGCAGTTTTACGTTCTGATGTCATTACCCGGATATATCTGGATTTCAGCAGCGATGAGCTGACAAAAGCGGAGGCGCATTTTTTCTCGGACAAACCCAAGTCATATCACCTGACTGTTGGTTGCCATCTCGTCTATCACTTCGGCGCGAAAAGCATCAAGCTCAATTATTACTCCGCTGCCCGTAACGAAGACGATCACGACAATATTACGAAGATCCTGCGCACCATGGCTGTTCGCCCCTTCAGCCGTTACGTATTTATCTTCAAGGATGGCGTTGTGGCGGATGCCGAGCTTACAGCGCAAACCGAAATCGCACCTGCCTTTACGGACTTCACGGTATCGCGCGATTGGGTAACCCAGATGGAAGTGCCGCTCAAGGTTCGCTCTCGGCGCTACATTCATAATCTCGCTGAAAAAGCAGCTGAGCCAATGGGCCGTACGAGGGTTTGCGCAACGCCAATTCGACTGGCCGTGCAAACCGACATGGACAACTACGAAGGAGAAGGTTCGAGTTATCTCATCCACGTACTTCCTGACATGACCATCAAACTCTCGACTCCCGGCGCACTTGCCGATGCCAAAGTTCGCCTGCCCTATTCATCCACTTGGGAACTTGATGCAACGCAACTCGGCAATGTCGAAATAAGACTGGAAGAAAACCGGCTCTCCATCGGCACGACCACTTTTTATCTGCCGGTCTATGGAAGCGAAGATCTGATAGATCAAATCCGCGTTATTACAACCGGTGGAGTTGTGCACACGGTCGATCTGGTCTTTGATCGTATTTATCTGGATGGGCTCGATGCACGTTTTTTCGAAGAGCCCGACGCTTCAAAAGCGCTCCCGCCACATCTTGCCGCATTGGCCAACGAGGAAGTCAAAGTCTGGAACGTTATCTGCGTCACTGACGAAACCGCGCGCGTGGGCTATAACCTGGCCGCCCATGGCTGGGTATTGCGTGCCGACAAATCCCGCATCGAAAAATCTGCTTTAAGAGTAGTGAATCGCTGCAGTCACCAGACCAACATTTTCCGCCCCGTTTCGCTGATGAAAGTGCCTCCCGCGTAATTCGCGTTAACCCGTCAACAAACACCCTTTTTTTATCAGCGTACTGTCTACGCGGCACCCGCACGCGTCTGCGCGCTCTTTTTCCGAGTATTTCCCATGGCCAAATCACCCAAAAAAATCCCGACCATTAAATCGCCCGATTCGCCCGATGCCACACATCCCGTATCACCGCCCCTCGTCAAAAATGTGGGCCTGGACATGCCTGACGCCCTGCTCCTGGGCATTGATTCGCCGGCGATCAGCCAAGCGGCAGGCACCTCTGCCGCAGCCAACGCAGTGCCCACGGTCAGCCTTCATGCGTTGCCAGATGCAGCGCATGATTTCAGCGCCACTCGCAACGCAATCGCCTGGCCGCAAGAGCGTTTTCACGAACTGGTACCTGTGGCGCAGGACGATGGCTTGTTCACTGGACCGGATCAGCGCACTTACGCTCAAATCGCCCATGAAGGCCAGTTTGTCGTCGAGCAGGACGGGCAAGGCAATTATCATCTGCCTTTGACCTTTGCGCCCGGCGTGCCCGGCCTGCCCCTGACGCGAACCGAGGGTCAGGCGATCTGGCAAATCCAGCGGCCCGAGAGGCCCTCCAACCGGCCTGCTTCCTCCACGCCACACCTGCCCTCATACATCTCGCCGGCCGACGCCATGACGTTGACCAAGCCGGAAATGGCGACAGAAGGCCTTCGTTACAACCGACTCAGGCAGACCTTCGTGACCACGGTCGACGGCACAGTCATGGTGCGCAAAAACAAGGACGGTGAATATCAACAAGCGTTTTCCTCAACGACCAATGCACCCGACGTTTTCTTTGAGCAAATCCCCGGCACCGTTTTCTGGCGACGAAAAACACTCGGGTCAAAGCCATCCGATACCAAGCCCGAAGCCAGCCAGTCCGACGAAGCAGTACCCGGCCCGAGCAAGCGTCCACGACTTGTCGAGGCCACAGAAACGCTAACCGCGTCGAAAGCCACGACTCCACCTGACGAGCTGACCCCGTATTTCTGGCTTCCCTGGGGGCACCTCAACAAACCTGCGCACATCGAATCGGTACAGCTTGGCTGGCTGCATTATCCAATTGTCCCTGTTGGTTCGAATCCGACACCCCGAGTGTATTTCGTATGTCATCCCGAGTTTGTCCCGACAGATTTCAATACTTTCGAAAGCATGCTGACAAACATGCCCGAGCGACAGCCAGTAGCGACTTTTCGCATCGGCAGTGATCCGGGTGAAGTCCATCCGGGCAAACGCTTTTTTGAAGAACCGATATCAACGTCCGTCGCTCGGGCGTTCCCCGATTTCTCTGAAGCAACAGCAAGGGCCGTCGCCCGCAGGTTGTTCGAACTCGCCGATCATTCCCCGACGATTACCGGCACCGGCCTGATCAACGTTCAGGCCGTCTTGCATCAATGGAAACAACTGCCGTTTTCCACAGCGCCTGATTTTGCCGACCCGCTGAATATGCTCGCCATCGCGCCGGACATCGACCTGGGAAGCAAACGGCTTATTCCGATGCCTTCCCAGACCGACAGCGAATTGCAACGCCTGAGCTTCGATCCGCAGCATTTCCCCTCTGCCTGGAATCATTACAAGACCTATCCGTCGGATCTGAATCTGCGGCGATTGCTCGGCGCGTTGCTGGTCGGCTGTGGTTACGAGCTGTTTCCACTGACTTATGAGCACAGAATGCCGACGCTGGTCTTCAAACGAGCCGGTCGCGATCAGATCTTCTTTTTGAAACTGGGAGCAATCAGTCAGGCCGGCCTGACTCATGTGCCTGGCAACGAACTGACGGAACCGGGCTTGCCCGCCAGAATCGGTGAGGACGCCTTCAAGGCACTGACCGATGCAGCGGCGCAGAACAAAGTGGTATGGCTGATCGGGGGTGTATTGAAGGTCGCGTCCACGCCAGATTCGGTATTCATTATCCGCGAGCGATGAGCCGCTACCCACCTGCACCGGCGGTTGAGCTGTAAACAGGCATAAAAAAAGCCCGCAGTGTGAGCGGGCGAAAGACCAAAGAAGCTATATGCGCAGTCGCTTCCCGGTGGGGGCAGCTGCTTGGGGGTCAGCTGCCCCGATACGTGGAATAGCTGTAAGGCGAAATCAGCAGGGGCACGTGATAGTGCTCCTGCTCGGCGGAAATGCCGAAACGCAGTACGACGACATCGAGAAACGCCGGCTCGGGCAGTTGTACGCCACGGGCGCGGTAGTAATCGCCGGCATGAAACTGCACCTGATAAACCCCGGTGCGATAATCGTCGCCTTGCAGCAACGGCGCATCGACCCGGCCATCGCTGTTGGTTGTCGCACTGGCGACCAATTCCAGGTGCGATCCTTCAACGCGGTACAGCTCGACCTTGATCGAGCTGCCCGGGCAACCGTGTGCAGCGTCCAAAACGTGTGTTGTCAAACGTCCCATTGATTCTGCGCGCCTGCCCGCAACAAACGGTCAGACTTCGCGCCTCCCGAAGTCAGTTGAAAAGGAGACCGCACCGTTTCAGAGCACGAAACGCTGCGGCGAGCGACTGATTAAGACACTTTTCAAAAAAATTGTACACAATAAAAACGACATTTTTCGCCTCACCCCCGCCACCCGGGCGTTTATCGCCAATCAACCAGCAAAGCGCCTGATCATTGAACCTTCTATTCATTAGCTGACTGGCCAGGCAGGTTTCTTGCAGGCTTGAACCATTAGCAGCAAAAGATGACGGCCGGTGAAAAATGCGAAAATTCAGGCTTACAAAATGTAAATAAAGTTGTATACAATCAGCCCATCGCTGTGACGCCAGCCTGCCAGGCCGCCACACCAATCTGTCAACGTACAAGAAGGAAGACTGCAGTGAGCGCTGACTACCCACGCGACCTGATCGGTTACGGCAGTAACCCTCCTCACCCACACTGGCCGGGCAATGCCCGGATCGCCCTGTCCTTCGTGCTCAATTACGAAGAAGGTGGCGAGCGCAACATTCTGCACGGCGACAAGGAATCCGAAGCCTTCCTCTCCGAAATGGTCGCCGCTCAGCCGCTGCAAGGCGCGCGCAACATGAGCATGGAATCGCTTTACGAGTATGGCAGCCGTGCCGGCGTCTGGCGGATTTTGAAGCTGTTCAAGGAATTCGACATTCCGCTGACCATCTTCGCCGTGGCCATGGCCGCCCAGCGTCACCCGGACGTGATCCGTGCGATGGTCGAGGCCGGCCACGAAATCTGCAGCCATGGCTACCGCTGGATCGACTATCAGTACATGGATGAAGCGCAGGAACGCGAGCACATGCTCGAAGCGATCCGCATCCTCACCGAACTGACCGGCGAACGTCCGCTGGGCTGGTACACCGGCCGCACCGGGCCGAACACCCGCCGGCTGGTGATGGAAGAAGGCGGTTTCCTCTACGACTGCGACACCTACGACGACGACCTGCCCTACTGGGAACCGAACAACCCCACCGGCAAACCGCATCTGGTGATCCCCTACACCCTCGACACCAACGACATGCGCTTCACGCAAGTGCAGGGTTTCAACAAGGGTGACGATTTCTTCGAATACCTCAAAGACGCGTTCGACGTGCTTTACGCCGAAGGTGCCGAGGCGCCGAAAATGCTTTCGATTGGTCTGCATTGCCGCCTGATCGGCCGCCCTGGTCGCCTCGCTTCGCTCAAGCGCTTTATCGAATACGCCAAAAGTCATGAACAGGTGTGGTTCAGCCGTCGCGTCGACATCGCGCGTCACTGGCAGCAAACCCACCCGTACCAAGGGACTGCAAAATGAGCCGCTTTCAAACCCTGCAACCGTCGACCCTGAGCCGCGACGCTTTCGTCAAAGCCTTCGCCGACATCTACGAACATTCGCCATGGGTGGCCGAAAAGGCCTACGACCTCGGTGCGGACGCTTCGATCGACGAGATCGAAACCCTGCACCAGCGCATGAGCGATATCCTGTTGAGCGCCGATCATGCCAGCCAGCTGGCCCTGATCAACGCTCACCCGGACCTGGCCGGCAAAGCCGCCGTCCAGGGCCAACTGACCGAAGCCAGCACCAATGAACAGGCTGGCGCCGGTATTCACCAATGCACGGCCGAAGAGTTCCAGCGCTTCACCGAGCTGAACGACGCCTACAAAGCCAAGTTCAAGTTTCCCTTCATCATGGCGGTAAAAGGCAGCAACCGGCATCAGATCCTCGCGGCGTTCGAAACGCGCATCAACAATTCGGTGGAAGCCGAGTTCAAATGCGCGTTGGCGGAGATCAACAAGATTGCCCTGTTCCGTTTACTGACTCTTTAGCAAGCCTGGCCCGAGCGTGAATGAACGCGCAAACGCCCAGGGCCCTGCGAGCATCCCCAGCCAACTTATCAAAGGCAGACAAGAAGAATGAAAGCTTACGCCGTACCTTTCGAAAAATACGTCAACCTGGCCGACGCCCGTCTGGGCACCAAGATCATTTCGGTCACCGATGACTGGTTCGCAGACGCCAATCGTCTGTTCCAACCGACCCCGGCCGTATGGAAGGAGGGCGTGTTCGATGACAACGGCAAGTGGATGGACGGCTGGGAGTCGCGCCGCAAGCGCTTCGAAGGTTACGACAGCGCGGTGATCCGTCTGGGCGTACCGGGCTCGATCAAAGGCGTGGACATCGACACTTCATTCTTCACCGGCAACTACCCGCCATCGGCCTCGCTGGAAGCGTGCTTCCTGGCCTCGGGCGAGCCCGATGAAAACACTCAGTGGACCGAAGTGCTGTCGGCCGTCGAGCTGCAGGGCAACAGCCACCACTACCATGAAATCAGCAACGACCAGGCGTTCAGTCACCTGCGTTTCAACATCTACCCGGATGGCGGTGTGGCCCGTCTGCGCGTGTACGGCATTCCGTTCCGCGACTGGTCCGCTGTGGGCGACAACGAGCAAGTGGACTTGGCCGCAGCCCTCAATGGTGGCCGCGCCCTCGCCTGCTCCGACGAACACTTCGGCCGCATGAGCAACATCCTCAACCCGGGCCGTGGCATCAACATGGGCGACGGCTGGGAAACCGCACGTCGTCGTACGCCGGGCAATGACTGGGTAATCGTCGCCCTGGGTCATCCGGGCGAGATCGAGAAGATCGTCGTCGATACCCTGCACTTCAAAGGCAACTACCCGGACACCTGCTCGATCCAGGGCGCGTTCGTCAAGGGCGGCACCGACAGCCAGATCGAAACCCAGTCGCTGTTCTGGCGCGAACTGCTGCCAAGCCAGAAGCTGGAAATGCACGCCGAACACACCTTCGTCGAGCAGATCAAGGCACTCGGCCTGATCACCCACATCCGCCTGAACGTGTTCCCGGATGGTGGCGTGAGTCGCCTGCGTGTATTGGGCAAGGTCGCTAAATAACACCGCAATGATCGTTCCCACGCTCTGCGTGGGAACGCATCACTGGACGCTCTGCGTCCGCTTTGGATGTGACGCGGAGCGTCACGGGCTGCACTCCCACGCAGAGCGTGGGAACGATCTCTCAACGAAAAGAAGAACAGCATGCGCACATTGACGATTGAACCGCTGACCAAAGAAGCCTTCGCCCCTTTCGGTGACGTGATCGAAACCGACGGCAGCGATCACTTCATGATCAACAACGGTTCGACCATGCGCTTCCACAAACTGGCGACGGTCGAAACCGCTACGCCTGAGGACAACGCAATCATCAGCATTTTCCGCGCCGACGCGCAGGACATGCCGCTGACCGTTTGCATGCTGGAACGCCATCCGCTGGGCAGCCAGGCTTTCATTCCGCTGCTCGGCAACCCCTTTCTGATCGTGGTCGCGCCAGTTGGCGATGAACCTGTATCAGGCTTGGTCCGCGCCTTCGTCACCAACGGCAGGCAGGGCATCAATTACCATCGCGGCGTCTGGCACCACCCGGTGCTGACGATCGAAAAGCGGGATGACTTCCTGGTGGTTGATCGCAGTGGCACAGGCAATAACTGCGATGAGCATTTTTTCAAAGAGGATGAGCGGTTGATCCTCGCCCCCCACCAATAAGAGAAGGTCTGATCACTCGACAACAAGAGTGACAGGCGAGAGGTAAAGACTGTGGAAGCACATCTGTTGGAATGGCTGAACCTGAGCGTGCGCTGGGTTCACATGATCACTGGCGTGGCCTGGATCGGCGCGTCGTTCTACTTCGTCTGGCTGGAGAACAACCTCAACCGCGTCAACCCGAAAACCGGTCTGGCCGGTGATCTGTGGGCAATCCACGGCGGCGGCATCTACCACCTGGAAAAATACAAACTGGCCCCACCGTCCATGCCGGACAACCTGCACTGGTTCAAGTGGGAAGCCTACTTCACCTGGATGTCGGGGATCGCGCTGCTGTGCGTGGTGTTCTACTCCAATCCGGTGCTCTACCTCGTCGCACCCGGCAGCGGCCTCAGCGGTCCTGAAGGCGTGGCCATCGGTATCGGCTCGCTGATCGTCGGCTGGTTCGTCTACGACTTCCTCTGCGATTCGGCCCTGGGCAAGAAACCCGCCCTGCTCGGCTTTATCCTGTTCGTCCTGATCATTGCCGCCGCCTATGGCTTCAGCAAAGTGTTCAGCGGTCGTGGTGCGTACCTGCACGTCGGCGCGATCATCGGCACCATCATGGTCGGCAACGTGTTCCGCATCATCATGCCGGCGCAACGGGCACTGGTCGCGGCGATCGCCGAGAACCGTACGCCTGATCCGGCCCTGCCGGCCAAGGGCCTGCTGCGTTCGCGTCACAACAACTACTTCACCCTGCCAGTGCTGTTCATCATGATCAGCAACCACTTCCCGAGCACTTACGGCAGCCAGTACAACTGGTTGATCCTCGCCGGGATCGCGGTGTTGGCGGTATTGGTGCGTCACTACTTCAACACTCGTCACGACAGCCACAAGTTTGCCTGGACCCTGCCGGTGGCAGCGGTGGGCATGATCTGCCTGGCCTACGTCACCGGCCCGACGCCGATGTCGACTGCACCTGAAGTGGCCAAGGCACCGGCGAAAATCGAGTACCAACCGCTGCCGGAAACGGCACTGGGCGGTGGCGCGAAACCGGCCGAAGCGGCGCAATCTGCGGCACCCGCAGCCCCTGCGGCGGCACCCGCGCAAGCCTCGAATGCCGGCCCCGGTTTCGACAAAGTGCACAACGTGATTCAGGAGCGTTGCACGGTGTGCCACTCGTCCAAGCCAACCAGCCCGTTGTTCAGCGCAGCCCCGGCCGGTGTGATGTTCGACACCCCCGAGCAGATTCGCCAGAACGCGGCGCGCATTCAGGCGCAAGCCATCACCACGCAGATCATGCCACTGGGCAACATCACCCAGATGACCCAGCAGGAACGTGACCTGATCGGTGCCTGGATTGCCCAGGGAGCGCAGACCAATTAATCGTTGAAAGCATCGCGAGCAGGCTCACGCCTACAGAGATCCTGTGGGAGCGAGCCTGCTCGCGAATGGCCGCCGCAACGCGGTCTCCCCTGATGCAAAGAAACAGCTGCAAGCAACCCGGCAGCTGTTAATCACAAGAATAAAAAAGATCCGAGGTGTTGCATGTCCGAGCTGTCCAAAGCGCGCATCCCCGACGCACCCGCCATTCAGCGTTTGCCCCTTTTGCAACTGATCCTGGTCGGTCTGCAACATGTTCTGCTGATGTACGGCGGTGCCATCGCGGTGCCGCTGATCATCGGACAGGCCGCTGGCCTGAGTCGTGAAGAAATCGCCTTCCTGATCAACGCCGACCTGCTCGTCGCCGGCATCGCCACTATCGTGCAGTCGCTCGGCATCGGCCCGATGGGCATTCGCATGC
This sequence comes from Pseudomonas triticicola, assembly GCF_019145375.1. Taxonomy (NCBI): domain Bacteria; kingdom Pseudomonadati; phylum Pseudomonadota; class Gammaproteobacteria; order Pseudomonadales; family Pseudomonadaceae; genus Pseudomonas; species Pseudomonas triticicola. Next base: position 2,654,263 of record NZ_JAHSTX010000001.1, read on the forward strand.
CGGTGATGATGGGTGCCAGTTTCGCTGCGGTCGGCAGCATGGTGGCCATGGCCGGCATGCCCGGCATCGGTCTGCAAGGCATCTTTGGTGCGACGATAGCTGCCGGTTTCTTCGGCATGCTGATCGCGCCGTTCATGTCCAAGGTCGTGCGTTTCTTCCCGCCGCTGGTGACCGGCACGGTCATCACCTCGATCGGTTTATCGTTGTTCCCCGTGGCCGTGAACTGGGCCGGAGGCGGTGTCGAAGCCGCGCAATTCGGTTCGCCGATTTACCTGGCCATCGCCGCGCTGGTGTTGGCCACCATCCTGTTGGTTCACCGCTTCATGCGCGGATTCTGGGTCAACATTTCGGTGCTGATCGGCATGTGCCTGGGCTATGTATTGTGCGGCGTGATCGGCATGGTCGACCTCAGCGGCATGGCCAGCGCACCGTGGATTCAGTTCGTCACCCCGTTGCATTTCGGCATGCCGAAATTCGAGCTGGCGCCGATTCTGTCGATGTGTCTGGTGGTGGTGATCATCTTCGTCGAGTCCACCGGGATGTTCCTCGCGCTGGGCAAGATCACCGGCCAGGAAGTCTGCCCGCGCATGCTCCGTCGTGGCTTGTTGTGCGACGCCGGCGCCTCGTTCTTCGCCGGTTTCTTCAACACCTTCACCCACTCCTCGTTCGCGCAGAACATCGGCCTGGTGCAGATGACCGGTGTGCGCTGCCGTTCGGTGACCATCGTTGCCGGCGGTCTACTGATCGTCCTCAGCCTGTTGCCGAAAGCGGCGTTTCTGGTGGCATCGATTCCACCGGCGGTGCTGGGCGGCGCGGCGATTGCGATGTTCGGCATGGTCGCCGCGACTGGCATCAAGATCCTCCAGGAGGCGGACATCGGTGACCGCCGCAATCAGCTGCTGGTCGCGGTGAGCATCGGTATGGGCCTGATCCCGGTGGTACGTCCGGAATTCTTCGCCCACCTGCCGCTGTGGATGAGCCCGATCACCCACAGCGGCATCGCCATGGCCACCCTTAGCGCGCTGACGCTGAACCTGCTGTTCAACATCCTCGGCGGCAAGGAGCGTGCGGCGATCAATGATTGCCATGCGCACTGATTGAAACCACCACACCACCTGTGGGAGCGAGCCTGCTCGCGAAAGCGCTGTGTCATTCAACATTGATGGCGACTGACACAACCGCTTCGCGAGCAGGCTCGCTCCCACAGGGACTACGCAACTGCTTGTGCCTCAAACAATAAAAACAACAGGGAGCAACAGATGATCCGCACGCAAAGCAACGTTCTGTTGAGTGGCGGCCTGCTGGCCGCGAGTCAGGCCATGGCCGGCGATCTGCTGCTGTGGCAGAGCAACAGCCTCAGCTATCTGTACGGCAAGAACTTCGCGATCAACCCGTCGTATCAGCAGACGGTCACCTTCGAGTACGCCGACAAGTGGAAGTACGGCGACAACTTTCTGTTCGTCGACAAGATCTTCTACAACGGCAAGGAGGACCCGAACAAAGGTCCGCACACCTTCTACGGCGAGTTCACCCCGCGCCTGTCGTTCGGCAAGATCCTTGATCGCAAGATCGAGTTCGGCCCGATCAAGGATGTGCTGCTGGCAATGACCTACGAGTACGGCGAAGGCGAAAGCGAGGCCTACCTGATCGGTCCCGGCTTCGACCTCAAAGTGCCCGGCTTCAACTACGTCACCCTGAACATTTTCCGCCGCCAGACCGAAGGCCCGCGGCCCGGCGACGGTGTCTGGCAGATCACCCCCGCATGGTCCTACAGTTTCCCGCTGGGCAATTCCGATGTGCTGATCGACGGCTACCTCGACTGGGTCGTCGACAACGACGAAAACTCACGCGGCACCTACCACGCTAACCTGCACATCAATCCGCAGATCAAATACGACCTCGGCAAAGCCCTGGGCTGGAGTCAGAAGCAAGTGTACGTCGGCACTGAGTACAGCTTCTGGAAGAACAAATACGGCATTGAAAACAGCCACTCGTTCGATACCAACCAGAACACTGCCAGCCTGCTGCTGAAGGTGCACTTCTGAAATGGCCCGCAACCGTGCGCCATGCCTGTCGTCGGTGCTCTGTTGCGGGGCACTTGAGCCTTGGCCGAGGAGTCAGTATTCTCCGCGGCCTTCCGAATTCGCTCTAAAAAAAAGCCCGAATTCAATTTCTGACCGAAAAGCCAACTTATCCCGGCTGCGGTCAGTCCTGAGGCATCCCGAAAACACGCTCGTCGACTGTTTTTCAGCAGCCGAACGGGCGTTTTTTGGTTTTTCGAAAGCCTTGGCGCAGCTTTTGCTACCAGCATTCAAAGCTGACCGATCGGATGAAATTTGCGGTACGAAAAAAGGCGCCACATCAGAGCGCCGAACTTAAAAAAATAACGTGGAACACCTACTTTGGGAGCAACCGAATGAAACGTATGTGCACCAGCCTGATGCTGGCCGGATCGATGTTCGCCGGCGGCCAGGCGATGGCCGAAGGCCTGCTGCAGTGGCAGAACAACAGCCTGACCTACCTGTATGGCAAGGACTTCCAGGTCAACCCGCGCATTCAGCAGACCGTGACCTTCGAGCACGCCGATGCCTGGAAGTATGGGGACAACTTCCTGTTCATCGACAAGATCTTCTACAACGGCAAGGATGATGGCGGCGTCGGCTCCAACACCTACTACGGCGAGCTCAGCCCGCGCCTGTCGTTCGGCAAGATCTTCGATCAGAAACTGGCCTTCGGCCCGGTGACTGACGTGTTGCTGGCCATGACCTACGAGTTCGGTGAAGGCGATACCGAGTCGTACCTGATCGGTCCGGGCTTCGACCTGGCGATTCCAGGCTTCGACTACTTCCAGCTGAACTTCTACCAGCGTCACACCCAGGGCGCACGCGCCGGTGACAATGTCTGGCAGATCACCCCGGTCTGGTCCTACACCATCCCGGTGGGCAAATCGAACATCCTCATCGACGGCTTCATGGACTGGGTGGTCGACAACGACTCCAATTCCAAGGGCGACTACCACGCCAACCTGCACTTCAACCCGCAGGTCAAATACGACCTGGGCAAGGCGCTGAATTTCGGCGAGAAGCAGTTGTATGTCGGTGTGGAGTACGACTACTGGTCGGACAAGTACGGGATCAAGGACAGCCGGTACTTCAAGACCGATCAGAGCACCACAAGCTTCCTGGTGAAGTTCCACTTCTGACCCTGAAAGCTTCGCGAGCAGGCTCGCTCCCACATTCAGACCGAGTTCCAATGTGGGAGCGAGCCTGCTCGCGAAGGCCGCGCCGCAAATGTCAGGCTGAAACCGCTTCGGAAATCCGCAAAAACCGGCAAAGCTCCTCGCGCTTGGCCAGCGCATCCCGCCGCCCCAACTCGATCAACTCGCTGCAATACCCCGCCTCGAACAGCAGGTAACTGAGCACCCCCGCCCCGCTCGTCTTCGTCGCCCCCGGACCGCGCAGAAACAGGCGCAACGCTGCTGGCAGTTCCTGGCGATGCCGCGCGGCGATTTCGTCGATCGGCTGACTCGGCGCAATCACCAGCACTTCCACCGGCGCCACACCCAACGCGCGGGTTGGCGTGCCGGCCGGGAGCAAATGACTGAACTGATTCAGACGCTGCAGCAGCTCGATATCGCTCTCCAGACTGTCGATAAACGTGCTGTTGAGCATGTGCCCGCCAATCTGCGCCAGCGTCGGTTGCTGGCCGCTGTAGGCGCGCTCCAGCGGCTGCTGCGGATCAACGCCGCGCGGGTTGCCGCTGACGCCCACCACCAACACGCGACTGGCACCCAGATGCAGCGCCGGGCTGATCGGCGCCGACTGGCGCACGGCGCCGTCACCGAAATACTCCTCACCGATTTTCACCGGCGCGAACAAAAGCGGGATCGCCGAACTGGCCAACAGGTGATCGACCGACAATTGCGTCGGCACACCAATGCGGCGGTGCCGCAGCCAGGCGTCAATCGTGCCGCCGCCCTGATAGAACGTCACCGCTTGCCCCGATTCGTAGCCGAACGCGGTCACCGCCACCGCATGCAATTGCTTGCGCGCGATGGATTCGGCGATGCCGGGCAGGTGCAGTTTTTCCTCGAGCAGTTCGCGCAGCGGCGAACTGTTGAGCAGTGCCACCGGCATCTGCCGACCGAGGCCGAGCAGGCTGTGGCTGACGAAACGGCTGGCCTGATGGACCACGCCCGGCCAGTCGCTGCGCAGCACGCGGTGGCTGCGAAAGCCCTGCCAGAACTGGGTCAGGCGTTCGATGGCGGCGCGAAAATCCGTGGCGCCACTGGCCAGGCTGACCGCATTGATCGCCCCGGCCGAGGTGCCGACGATCACCGGAAACGGATTGTCCGCGCCGACCGGCAGCAACTCGGCAATCGCCGCCAGCACCCCGACCTGATAAGCCGCCCGAGCCCCGCCGCCGGAAAGAATCAAACCTGTGACCGGTTCAGCAGGACTCATCGCAACACTCCACGGTGCTTGTCAGATCGGCTAATCAACGACGCTTGGGATAAAGTTTCGGCTCACCCGGCGGGCGACTCTTGAAGCGCCGATGCGCCCACAGGTATTGCTCGGGGCAGGCACGCAAAGCGCTCTCGACCCACTGATTGATGCGGATGCAATCGGCCTCCTCGCTCTCGCCGGGGAAGTCATCCAGCGGCGGATGGATCACCAGGCGATAACCACTGCCGTCGGCCAGACGTTCCTGCGTGAACGGCACCACCAAGGCTTTACCCAGGCGCGCGAACTTGGTCGTCGCAGTGACAGTGGCGGCCTGAATGCCGAACAGCGGCACGAAGATGCTCTGCTTGGCGCCGTAATCCTGATCCGGCGCATACCAGATCGCCCGTCCCGAGCGCAGCAGTTTGAGCATGCCGCGTACGTCATCGCGCTCCACCGCCAGCGAATCGAGATTGTGCCGCTCGCGGCCACGGCGCTGGACGAAGTCGAACAAGGGATTTTTGTGTTCGCGGTACATGCCGTCGATGGTGTGCTGCTGGCCGAGCAGCGCCGCGCCGATTTCCAGCGTGGTGAAATGCGCGGCCATGAGGATCACGCCTTTGCCTTCGCGCTGGGCTTTTTGCAGATGTTCAAGGCCTTCGACGTGGGCCAGTTTCGCCAGACGCTCGCGCGACCACCACCAGCTCATCGCCATTTCAAAAAAGGCGATCCCGGTGGAGGCGAAGTTTTCCTTGAGCAGGCGTTTGCGCTCGGCGGCGGATTTTTCCGGGAAGCACAATTCCAGATTGCGCCGGGCGATGGTTCGCCGGTCGCTGGCGACGCGATACATCAACGCGCCCAAAACTCGACCGATGGTCAGCAGCGCCGGATACGGCAACTGCACGATCAGCCACAAAAGCCCCAGGCCGCACCAGAGCGGCCAGAAGCGCGGAGCAAGATATGCTTTTCGAAAACGCGGGCGATCCATTAAAGCTTCCGTAAATACAGTGGCCGCGCATTCTACATCGTTCGACCCGGCTTGCGGCTCGCGGGCGTTCTCGTTATAAGTCTCGGCACTTTTAGTGACAAGCCGTTGTATGCCGACATGAGCCAAACCGACCCGTTAGACCAAGATCCCGTATTCCAGCTCAAGGGCAGCATGCTGGCCATCACTGTGCTGGAACTGGCCCGTAACGACCTCGAAAGCCTCGATCGGCAATTGGCCGCCAAAGTCGCCCAGGCGCCGAATTTTTTCAGCAATGCACCGCTGGTCCTGGCGCTGGACAAACTGCCGCCGAACCAGGGCGCGGTTGACCTGCCGGGGCTGATGCGCGTCTGCCGTCAGCACGGTCTGCGTACCCTGGCCATTCGCGCCAGCCGCATCGAAGACATCGCCGCTGCCATCGCCATCGACATCCCTGTGCTACCGCCCTCGGGTGCCCGCGAGCGTCCGCTGGAGACGCCGGAAGTCGAAGTCAAAAAGAAGCCGGAAAAGCCACCTGAGCCGACGGTCAAACCGACCCGCGTAATCACCACGCCAGTACGTGGTGGCCAACAGATATATGCCCAGGGTGGCGATCTGGTCGTGGTCTCATCGGTCAGTCCGGGGGCGGAACTTCTCGCCGATGGCAACATCCATGTATACGGCCCGATGCGCGGCCGTGCGCTGGCCGGCGTCAAAGGTGACACCAAGGCACGGATTTTCTGTCAGCAATTGAGCGCTGAACTGATCTCCATCGCCGGTCATTACAAGGTCTCCGAGGATTTGCGTCGCGATCCGATGTGGGGCTCGGGCGTCCAGGTCAGCCTGTCAGGCGACGTGTTGAACATCATTCGGCTTTAACGGATACTGCCGCATTTTCCAAGCATCTCTAAAACGTAGCGAAAACGGCTCAAACGAAGTAGGAAAAAGGCTTAAAGCCAAATTCCAGCCAAGGCTGTCCGACTGCAGTAGTTTTCAAGAGATGTTTTTCAGGGGCTGAACAGTCCTTCTTCCTTAGGGGTGAAACACCTTGGCCAAGATTCTCGTGGTTACATCCGGCAAGGGTGGTGTGGGTAAGACCACCACCAGCGCCGCTATCGGTACCGGTCTCGCTCTGCGCGGCCACAAAACAGTGATCGTCGACTTCGACGTGGGCTTGCGTAACCTCGACCTGATCATGGGTTGCGAGCGCCGCGTGGTGTATGACTTCGTCAACGTGGTAAACGGCGAAGCCAACCTGCAACAGGCACTGATCAAAGACAAGCGCCTGGAAAACCTCTACGTACTGGCGGCCAGCCAGACCCGCGACAAAGACGCGCTGACCGTCGAAGGCGTGGAAAAAGTCCTGATGGAGCTCAAGGAACAATTCGAGTTCGTCGTCTGCGACTCCCCGGCGGGCATCGAGAAAGGTGCGCACCTGGCCATGTATTTCGCCGATGAAGCGATCGTCGTGACCAACCCGGAAGTGTCCTCGGTACGTGACTCGGACCGCATGCTCGGCCTGCTGGCGAGCAAATCGCGCCGCGCCGAACGTGGCGAAGACCCGATCAAGGAACACCTGCTGATCACCCGCTACCACCCGGAGCGTGTTGAAAAGGGCGAGATGCTCGGCGTTGAAGACGTCAAGGAAATCCTCTCGGTGACCCTGCTCGGCGTCATCCCGGAATCCCAGGCGGTGCTCAAGGCTTCCAACCAGGGCGTGCCCGTTATTCTCGACGACCAGAGCGATGCCGGTCAGGCTTACAGCGATACCGTCGACCGCCTGCTGGGCAAAGAAAAAGCCCACCGATTCCTCGATGTCGAGAAGAAGGGATTCTTCGAGCGCCTGTTTGGAGGTAGGTAATGAACCTTTTTGACTTCTTTCGTGCCAACAAAAAGCCAAGTACCGCCTCGGTAGCGAAAGAGCGTCTACAGATCATCGTGGCGCATGAGCGCGGCCAGCGCAGCACGCCGGATTACCTGCCAGCCTTGCAGAAGGAACTGGTCGACGTGATCCGCAAGTACGTCAACATCGGCAACGACGACGTACATGTTGCACTGGAAAGCCAGGGCAGTTGCTCGATTCTGGAACTCAACATCACCCTGCCCGATCGCTGAGTCGATTTGGCAGTCGCTACGGCGGCTCGGACTGTTGATGCTCGTGTAGGAGCTGCCGAAGGCTGCGATCTTTTGATCTTCAAAGTCAAAAGATCGCAGCCTTCGGCAGCTCCTACAGGGTTATCGGCAGCTCCGAGCCGCCGTTGGCATTTGTTACGAGGCTGTTTTAATGCCGCTGTCCAACATCCGTATCATCCATCAGGACGCCGCCGTACTGGTGGTCGACAAACCGACCCTGCTGCTCTCGGTGCCCGGTCGCGCTGACGACAACAAGGACTGCCTGATTACCCGCCTGCAGGAAAACGGCTACCCGGAAGCGCGCATCGTCCATCGTCTGGACTGGGAAACCTCCGGCATCATCCTGCTGGCCCGGGATGCCGACACCCATCGCGAGCTGTCGCGGCAGTTTCATGACCGCGAAACCGAAAAGGCCTACACCGCTTTGGCCTGGGGTCAGCCGGAGCTGGACAGCGGCAGCATCGACCTGCCCCTGCGCTACGATCCGCCGACCAAACCACGGCATGTGGTCGATCACGAATTCGGCAAGCATGCAATGACGTTCTGGAAGGTGCTGGAACGTTGCGGCGACTGGTGCCGGGTCGAATTGACACCGATCACCGGGCGCTCGCACCAGTTGCGCGTGCACATGTTGTCAATCGGCCATCCGCTGCTCGGTGACGGACTCTACGCCCACGAGCAAGCGCTGGCGGCCTGGCCCCGTCTGTGCCTGCACGCGAGCATGCTCAGCTTCACTCATCCGCAAACCGGCGAACGCCTGCGCTTCGAGTGCCCGGCACCGTTCTGACAGCCAGCACCGGCCCCATGGGTGAGCGAGCCTGCTCGCTCACCCATGGGGATCCGGTCCGGATTCAATTCCCCGGCCAATACGTTAAACTCCCGCCCATTGCTGTCTGGAGTTTCTTATGCGCGCAGAGTTGAACCAGGGCCTGATCGACTTTCTCAAGGCCTCCCCTACCCCGTTCCACGCCACCGCCAGCCTCGTTCAGCGTCTGGAGGCCGCCGGTTATGTGCGCCTCGACGAGCGCGAGCCATGGTCCACCGAGGCCAACGGCCGCTATTACGTCACCCGTAACGACTCCTCTATCGTCGCGATCAAAATGGGCCGCAACTCGCCACTGCACGACGGTATCCGTATGGTCGGCGCGCATACCGACAGCCCGTGCCTGCGGGTCAAGCCGCAACCGGAACTGCAGCGTCAGGGTTTCTGGCAGCTGGGCGTCGAAGTCTACGGCGGCGCGCTGCTGGCGCCGTGGTTTGACCGCGATCTGTCGCTCGCCGGCCGCGTGACCTTCCGCCGTGACGGCAAGGTCGAGAGCCAGTTGATCGACTTCAAGGCACCGATCGCGATCATTCCCAACCTGGCCATTCACCTCAACCGTGAAGCCAACCAGGGCTGGGCGATCAACGCGCAGACCGAACTACCGCCGATCCTGGCGCAATTCGCCGGTGACGAGCGCGTCGATTTCCGCGCCGTGCTCACTGATCAATTGGCCCGCGAACACGGCCTGAACGCCGACGTGGTGCTGGATTACGAGCTGAGTTTCTACGACACGCAAAGCGCGGCGGTGATCGGCCTGAACGGCGATTTCATTGCCGGTGCGCGTCTGGACAACCTGCTGTCGTGCTACGCCGGCCTGCAAGCGTTGCTCACCGCCGAGACCGACGAAACCTGCGTACTGGTCTGTAATGACCACGAAGAAGTCGGCTCCTGCTCGGCATGCGGTGCCGACGGCCCGATGCTCGAACAGACCCTGCGCCGCCTGTTGCCGGAAGGCGACGAGTTCGTCCGCACCATTCAGAAATCCCTGCTGGTGTCGGCCGACAACGCCCACGGCGTGCATCCCAACTACGCGGACAAGCACGATGCCAACCATGGCCCGAAACTCAACGCCGGCCCGGTGATCAAGGTCAACAGCAACCAGCGCTACGCCACCAACAGCGAAACCGCCGGCTTCTTCCGCCATCTGTGCATGGCCGAAGAAGTCCCGGTGCAAAGCTTCGTGGTGCGCAGCGATATGGGCTGCGGTTCGACCATTGGCCCGATCACCGCCAGCCATCTGGGTGTGCGCACCGTCGACATTGGCCTGCCGACCTTTGCCATGCACTCGATTCGCGAACTGTGCGGCAGCCATGATCTGGCGCATCTGGTCAAAGTGCTCAGCGCGTTTTATGCCAGCCGTGAATTGCCGTAAAGGCTGAAAAGCTTCGCGAGCAGGCTCGCTCCGACAATTGAACTGCATTTCATTGTGGGAGCCAGTCACCTCCCCTTGGAATGCCAATCAACCTGTGGGAGCGAGCCTGCTCGCGAAAGCGCCTGTGCAGACAGCAGAATCCTCTCGGCCTGATGCATTCCTGAGCCACATCACACCCTGCCTCGAAAACCCGCCTAGACTGCAAGAATCCTCTACAGACAAGGCAGTCTTCATGATCTCGATGTCCTCCTTCCACGCCATGCTCATTCCCATCCTCAGCGGAATGATCCTGCTGGCCATCGGCTTCAACTTCCGCGACAAGAACGCCGGGGTGTTCGCCATGTGGATCGGCATGCTGATGATCCTCGCCACGGTGGTCTACAAGATCCTCGCCAAACTCAACGAATGACCGCGCCCGGCTCGCATTGCGCCAAGGGGCCTCGTACACTCCAGCGCATCCGCCTATCGCGAGGTTGTCTTCTGGTGTTTGCTCGTCTTTTTGCTTTGCCCGGTCTGCTGCTTGTCTGCCTGATGACGCTGCTGCCGCTGGCGCCCGCCCAGGCAGTCGGTCTGCCCGGCCTGCTCAACACTTCCAAACCGCAGCCTGAAGCCGTGGAACCCCTCGGCCAGTCGCTGGACGAAGTGATCAAGTCGCTGGAAAACGACAAGCAACGCGCGCAGCTGCTCAGTGATCTGAAGAAGCTGCGCGACGCCACGAAGAAAGCTCAGACCACCCCCGAAGAAGGCGTGCTGGGCCTGATCGGCGGCACCCTCGCCAGCTTCGAAAAACAGTTTTCCGGCGCCGACAGCCCGATTACCCGCTGGTCCAACGAATTCGATCTGGCCAAGGACGAACTGACCAGCAAGCTGCTGCCGGCCAATGAATGGCTGCCGATCATCTTCGGTTTCGCGGTGATCCTGATGGTCTGGAGCCTGCTCGCCGCCGCGCTGATCTGGCTTGGCCACCGCGTGCGTCTGCGCTTCGGCCTCACCGAAGAACTGCCGCAACACCCCAAGGCCCTCGACATGCTGCGTTTTGCCCTGCGCAAGCTCGGGCCGTGGCTGATCGCGTTGGTGATGACGGTGTACATGAGCTACGTGCTGCCGTCGTCACTGGGCAAAAGCCTGGCGATGGTGCTGGCCTATGCGTTGGTGGTCGGCACCTGTTTCTCGGCGATCTGCGTGATCGCCTTCTCTCTGCTCGACGGCCCGCACCGTCATCGCGCGCTGTACATCCTGCGTCATCAGGCGTTTCGGCCGCTGTGGCTGATCGGCAGCTTTGCCGCGTTCGGTGAAGCGTTGAGCGATCCGCGCTTGGTCGAGAGTCTCGGCGTGCATCTGGCGCACACCGCCGCGACTACCGCCAACGTGCTGGCGGCGCTGTCGACCGGCCTGTTCATTCTGCGATTCCGCCGACCGATCGCGCACCTGATCCGCAACCAACCGCTGTCGCGGCGCCTGACGCGCCGCGCCCTTAGCGACACCATCGAAATCCTCGGCACCTTCTGGTACGTGCCGGCACTGGTGCTGGTCGGCATCTCGCTGTTCGCCACGTTTGTCTCCGCCGGCGACACCAGCACCGCGCTGCGCCAGTCGCTGATCTGCACGGTGCTGCTGGTGTTGTGCATGGTGATCAACGGCCTGGTGCGCCGCCATTCACTGAAACCGCAACGCGGGCCGAAACGCCATGCGCTGTACTCGGAGCGATTGAAAAACTTCTTCTATACCCTGACGCATTTGCTGGTGTGGCTGATCTTCATCGAACTGGGCCTGCGCGTGTGGGGCCATTCGCTGATCGCGTTCGCCGAAGGCGATGGCCATGACATCAGCGTCAAACTGTTCAGCCTGATCGGCACGCTGATTTTCTCCTGGCTGATCTGGATCCTCGCCGACACCGCCGTGCACCACGCCCTCACCCGCTCGCGCAAAGGCCTGGCGAATGCGCGGGCGCAGACGATGATGCCGCTGATCCGCAACGTGCTGTTCGTGGCGATCTTCATCATTGCGCTGATCGTCGCCCTGGCGAACATGGGCATGAACGTCACGCCGCTGCTGGCCGGTGCCGGCGTGATCGGTCTGGCTATCGGCTTCGGCGCGCAGTCGCTGGTCGCCGACTTGATCACCGGCCTGTTCATCATCATCGAAGACTCGCTGGCCATTGATGATTACGTCGACGTTGGCGGCCACCTCGGCACCGTCGAAGGCCTGACCATTCGCACCGTACGCCTGCGCGACATCGACGGCATCGTCCACACCATCCCGTTCAGCGAGATCAAAAGCATCAAGAACTACTCGCGGGAATTCGGCTACGCCATCTTCCGCGTCGCCGTGCCGTACAACATGGAAATCGACGACGCGATCAAACTGATGCGCGACGTCGGCCAGAAGATGCGCAGCGATCCGCTACAACGCCGCAACATCTGGTCGCCGCTGGAGATTCAGGGTGTAGAAAGTTTCGAGTCCGGCAGCGCGATTCTGCGGGCACGGTTCAAGACTGCGCCGATCAAGCAGTGGGAAGTTTCCCGGGCGTTCAATTTGTCGTTGAAAAGGCAACTGGATGAGGCGGGATTGGATCTGGCGACGCCGCGGATGAGTGTCCAGGTGATTACGCCTGGGGTGGAAATCAAAAAGGAAAGCTGAACAGAGATGGCCCCCTATTGGCAGGTAATACCAATAGGGGGCTAGTTTTATCTGGCTTTGAAACCAGGTTTTCCTGCGGCGGTCCGCCACCTTTTTACTTCCGCCACAATATTTTCCGGACCGCTTTTCCCCGATTCTGGGTAGTAGATTAAATCGGAACCCGCTGGATGTTCGCTCAGTCGTTCAAACTCCATTACAGCTGAGGTTTGCCCCTTCTCAGTCGCGTAATCCGATTGGTATATCTTTTGTACGAAATGCAAGAATTGCTCTTCGGACATTTCATTGATCATTATTTTTTTCATTACTCGCCTCCCTTATGGACTGCCAAATGCTGTTTCGGAGTTAGCAACCGCAGGTTGTCAATATCGTACAACTGCCCACCATCCGATAACGATGAGACGTGGTGCAACTCAAACTTCACTCGTTTACCAACCCGATCGCCCGCTTTCACATACGGTGATCGGCCTTTGCTCATTGCACTGAGACTACCTGGATCAAACGACATCGCCAGTTCCGCATCAGCGGCCACCGCTTTCCAGAAAGTCTCCCTGAATGCCCTGAAATCCTTGAAACTCTTGCCTCGCAATTGATCTGCAATTTTTGAGGGAATTGCCGCCCCCTCACCTTGCGTAGCCGCCTCCAGCCATCCACCCGCAACCGGCGCTCCATGACCACTCGCCACCCCTGGATCATTGCGTCGATCCCGGAACATGACGTACTGCGGTGGCAGGCCCGATTCCGACGGGAAGACCAGAATGAAGTCGTCGAAACGAATGTTGCCCCGCCCTGGGTAAGCGTCGATCCGTCCTTCAATCGGCACGAGGTTGCCGCCGATATATCGCGGTGGGGACGGATTCTCGATGGGGAATAGCGTTGAACTGTCTGCCGGCGTTACTGCGGGAGTCCAGACCGCGGTTGTCGGCGGGATGTCAGTGAGGGTCGCGCTGTAAGTGTTGTTCCCTGCGTTGAAACCAGCTGCAACCACGCGAACGCCGGAAGGCCGTTTTGTCCCCGCTACCGGAACGACAAGCAGTTCGGCGAGAGCGCCCGTCAGCGGCCGGGCGCTCAAACGCACCGGCAGATTCAGTCGTGCCCTTTCGCTTGCCAGCCTGTCCAGATCAGGCAGTTGACCGGGCAGCAGATCTGCCAGTGGGAGGCTGAGCAGAAAGCGTTCAGGCAATTCCCCATTGCCCAACACCGGGGAGTAGACAAACGCACTTACCCCCACCATCAGACCGGACGCCGTGCCAGCAGCCAGCCCCGATAAACCGGCCACCGCCGAGCGAATCGAGGCGGAAAAACCCGCCATCAGGTTGTCGGCAATCGCGACCGCACCAGCGGACGTCGCAAATACCAGTTGGGCGTGGCTGGTATTGCCCTGAAAGCGCAACAGGCTACTGTGCCCACCGGAGGTGTCCTGCCGGCGCTTTTCCTCAGCAACCCTGCGTGCTTCGGCTTCAGCCTCAAGCGCTGCCTGTTCCTCGGCACGCTTGCGTTCTAGTGCCTCAGCCGCCAAACGGGCATGTTCCTCTTCGAGCCGCCTGAGTTCATCGGCGGCGGCCTGCCGCGCCAGCTCCTCCGCCAGCCGCCGCGCTTGCTCCTGAGCAACGCGGGCCTGTTCCTGTGCAACCTGCCTGGCGTGTTCCGCCGCCAACCGCGCCTGCTCCTGAGCGATCCGCTCGGCTTCCTGCGCTTGCACCACGGCAATCATGCCCTTGACCGTGGCCGACTGGCTGTTCAACACGCCAATGCCTTCAACCAGTAACTTGGCGTTGAACAAGGCGCTATAGGCCTGCCGTACGCTGACGCTGGCGCTTCGCCGATTGACTTGCGGTAAACGACCTCCGTTGAAGAAAGTTTCAACCTGGGCGTGGCCAAAACGTTCGATGGCCACGTCCTTGGCCACCAAAAGCGCACCAAACTTCCTGGCGATCAGGGAATCCCTGAATCGCATCTCCCGCGCCAGCGCATCCAAAGGCGGCAATACACTTTGGTCGCCTGCTGCCCGCACTTCTGCCAGTTCATGTTCGATGACTTGAGCAATATTTCTGGAAGTATCTTTGTAGATACTTTCCATATCGAGTATGTCACCCAACGGCGCAAAGTTAATGCCTGGTCCCGAGCCGTCCCCTGCACCTAAGTAATGTAAATATTCATCTTGTTTATCCGGACGCACAACAATCGGCGGAAGCGTTATTCCATTACGCTGCATTTATAAGTCCTCCATGGACAATAGTTTTGTCGCACTGACCCGTTATCCTCAAACAGCCAATAACGTGACCGGTACCTGGAGAAATTTATGGAGATAGATGTTGTGCGGTGCGGTACATGGTTATCGCCCGCGTTTTATCTGTCACGCCGGACGGAACTGATAAAGCGGTAGGAGTTTTCGCTGATAACTTATGCTCAAACGTAAATCTGTCGGAGCGCATAGCGTTTTCCGGACCCGATCGCACTTGCGTGCAAAGCCTTTGTCACAGGCAAGGAAGCCAACAACAATAATCAAGGAGAAGCCCATGCAACTGACGCGCATTGCCCAGGCCCTATTGCTCACCCTGGTCGCCAGCCACGCCAGCGCCGCGACGATGGACAGCGCCCGCGCACGCATCGCCGAGCAGGCGCAGAAGCTCGAACCGGAGCTGCTGGAAACTCGCCGCGACCTTCACGCTCATCCAGAACTTGGCAACACTGAAAAACGCACCTCTGAACTGGTCGCCAAACAGCTGCAAGCCATGGGCCTGGAAGTGAAAACCGGCGTCGCCCGCACCGGCGTAGTCGCCATTCTCAAAGGCGCCCTGCCCGGCCCGACCGTCGCCCTGCGCGCCGACATGGACGCGCTGCCGGTCAAGGAAGGCTCCGACTTGCCGTTCGCTTCGAAAGCCAAAGGCACGTATCTCGACAAGGAAGTCGACGTCATGCACGCCTGCGGCCACGACGCCCACACCGCAATCCTGCTCAGCGCAGCGAAAATTCTGACCGGCATGCGCGACACCCTGCCCGGCACCGTGGTGTTCTACTTCCAGCCCGCCGAGGAAGGTCCGAGCGATTTTATTCCCGACGGCAAAAATACCTGGGGCGCGAAGATGATGGTCGAGGAAGGCGTGATGAAATCGCCGAAACCCGACGCGGTGTTCGGCCTGCACGTCTGGGCCGGCGTCCCCGCCCGCCAGATCGCCTACCGCCCCGGCCCGACCCTGGCCAGCTCTGACGACCTGCGCATCAAGATCCACGGCAAACAAACCCACGCCGGCCGCCCCTGGGACGGCATCGACCCGATCACCGTCGGCGCCCAAACCATCGTCGGCCTGCAAACCGTGGTCAGCCGCCGCACCGACATTTCCTCTTACCCGTCAGTCGTCAGCATCGGCACCATCAACGGCGGCACCCGCTACAACATCATCCCCGAATCGCTCGACATGGCCGGCACCATCCGCTCCTACGACTACGGCATCCGCCAGAAACTGCACAGCGACGTGCGCCAGACCATCGAGAAAATAGCGGAAAGCGGCGGCGCGAAGGCCGACGTCACCATCATCGAAAAATACGACCCGACGATTAACAACCCGGCACTGACCGAAAAAATGCTGCCGACGTTGAAGTGGGCTGCCAAGGATGACGTGGTGCAGGGACCGCTGGTGGGTGGGGCGGAAGATTTCTCGTTCTTCGCCAAAGAAGCGCCGGGGTTGTTTGTGTTTCTTGGGGTGACGCCGCAGGATCAGGACATGAGCAAAGCTGCACCGAATCATAATCCGGGGTTCTTCGTCGATGAGTCGGCGTTAGTGGTCGGGGTGAGGACATTGGCTTCGTTGGCGTCGGATTATTTGTATGGGAATGCGGGGGTGGGCAAGTAAATCCCAGGTGGCTGGAATCCTGAAGATCAAAAGCCCCTCACCCTAGCCCTCTCCCGGAGGGAGAGGGGACTGACCGCGGTGATCGCCAGAGCTTCGCCGTCCTGAAATATCGAGTCGAACTCAGGTTTTGAACGGCCCACAAATCGGCCCCCTCTCCAGGGGGAGAGGGCTGGGGTGAGGGGAAGCCACACCACAAAACCAAAGCCAACCACCCGCTTCTAACCACTCAACAATGAGCGCAAGCTTGAGTGCCCTTGATCTTGATCTTGCCTAACCAGCGACATCGGAAGGCTGAGTGGAGGGATCGATCCGGGCGTGGGAGCGCAGCGACCGTCTGGCGCAGCCAGACACAGCGCAAGGAGGTGCAGCGAAGCAAACCGTAACCGCTGCGCCCGGATCGGTCCCGGAGCGAAGGGACCCGAGCCTGCGAGGGCCGAACACAGGAGCAAAGCCTTTTGGTTCCTTTTTGGCGTTTGAAAAAGGGACTCGCCGTAAGGGCGAAACCGCCATCAGCACCACCCGAAGCAACGGATAAACACCCGAAAACAACCAGAACCTGGTCGGCCCAGAGGCCGCCAAGGATCAAACCACATCAACCCCTACGTGAATCGCATCATGCCGCCAAAACTCCAGATCACAATCAATCAACCGCCCATGCTGATCATAATTGACCCGAGCAATCCTCAGTCCCGGACTCCCCACCGACACCCGTAAAGCCGCCGCCGCATCGACAGATAAAGACGTAGGCACGATCTCGAACCGCACCCGCCCATAGTGCAAATCGAAATGCCGCGCATACAACTCGGTGATCGACTGATTCAAATCGAAATCAAGAATCCCCGGAAAAAACTGCGGATTCAGATAGTGCTCCACATACAACACCAGTCGCCCATCAATGCGCCGCGAGCGGCAAATCTGAATCACGCTCGACAACGCCGGCAACTGCAACCACGCACACACCGCCGCCGAAGCCGGCTGCAACCGCGCCGAAATCACCTCGGTCGAAGGTTCGCGCCCCTGCGCACTGACCATGGCGTGAAAGTGACTGCGCTGCATCAGGTTGTACGCCAGACGCGGCGGCGACACGAACCAGCCGCGCCGCTCCTCACGGTAAATCTGCCCCTGCGCCTCAAGCTGCAACAGCGCTTCACGCACAGTGATCCGCGTCGTCCCGAACAACTCGCTCAGCTTGCGTTCAGCGGGCAACTTGCTCCCGGCCGCCAGCAAACCGTGATCGATCTGCTC
Source organism: Pseudomonas triticicola (assembly GCF_019145375.1). Lineage (NCBI taxonomy): Bacteria > Pseudomonadati > Pseudomonadota > Gammaproteobacteria > Pseudomonadales > Pseudomonadaceae > Pseudomonas > Pseudomonas triticicola. The sequence goes on from NZ_JAHSTX010000001.1 coordinate 2,671,733, forward strand.
CTGCAGCACCTGGCCAATCGCTGTCACCGCTTTCGTTGCCTCATCGCGCATCAACGTTACCTATCTGGACTAGACCAGCACTGTTTCGGGGCAAATCCGAACGCCGATCAAAGCGCCTTCGTATGTTGCAAGCCTAGGCAGTGCAGATGACCGACAGATGACAAAACTACCGAACGGTCGCTTTCACGGCTTGCAATACATCGGCCAAGTCCCCTGCTCCACGGGCTTTTGAGCATGGTCTACGCTGATCTGGCACCTTCCTGACAATGGATGATAAAAGATCAGCCACGAGGCCATCGACATCAAAATGTCATCCAGCCGACCTAAATTGGCTCAGGTATTGCTGACCTAGACCAACACCAACCGCAATCGCAGCGTTGAACACGACCAAGGAGCTTCGGAATGAAACAGCTTTTCCTGGCAACACTGTTAGGCTCGACCATCGCTATGTGCACCGCCGCCATGGCGGCCGGCACCGATCTGAAAACCCTCGAAGCCGCTGCGAAGGCGGAAGGCGCCGTGAACAGCGTCGGCATGCCCGATGACTGGGCCAACTGGAAAGGCACCTGGGAAGATCTGGCCAAGAAATACGGCCTGAAACACATCGACACCGACATGAGCTCGGCCCAGGAGATCGCCAAGTTCGCTGCTGAAAAAGACAACGCCACCGCTGATATCGGCGACGTCGGTGCCGCCTTCGGCCCGATCGCGGTCAAGCAAGGCGTGGTGCAACCGTACAAACCAAGCACCTGGGATCAGGTGCCGGACTGGGCCAAGGACAAGGACGGCAACTGGGCACTGGCATACACCGGCACCATCGCCTTCATCGTCAACAAGAAGCTGCTGCACGGCTCCGACGTACCGACCAAATGGGCTGACCTGAAAACCGGTAAATACAAAGTCTCCATCGGCGATGTAAGCACCGCCGCCCAGGCTGCCAACGGTGTCCTCGCTGCCGCACTGGCCAATGGCGGTGACGAGAAAAACATCAAGCCTGCCCTGCTGTTGTTCGCCGATCTAGCCAAACAGGGTCGTCTGTCGATGGCCAACCCGACCATCGCCACCATGGAAAAAGGCGAGATCGAAGTCGGCGTGGTATGGGACTTCAATGGTCTGAGCTACAAGGCCAAGATGGCCAACCCGGATGATTACGCAGTGCTGATTCCATCGGACGGCTCGGTGATTTCCGGCTACACCACGATCATCAACAAGTACGCGAAAAACCCCAACGCCGCCAAACTGACCCGCGAATACATCTTCAGCGACGCCGGCCAGACCAACCTCGCCCGCGGCAACGCCCGGCCGATCCGCGCCGAACACCTGCAACTGCCGGAAGACGTGAAAGCCAAACTGCTGCCAAACGAGCAGTACAAGAAGGTCACGCCGGTCAAGGACGCCGAGGCGTGGGAAAAGACCTCCAAAGCCCTGCCACAGCAGTGGAACGAAGAAGTCATCGTCGAGATGAAGTAATCCTTCATCTGTAGGAGCTGCCGAAGGCTGCGATCTTTTGATCTTGCCCTTTAAAAGCAACATCAAAAGATCGCAGCCTCCGGCAGCTCCTACACAGATTGGTTCCAGATTTGCTTTCGGAGTTCTCGCCCATATGAAGCACACCGTCATCCTTGTCGTGCTCGACGGCCTCAACTACGAGGTTGCGTGTTACGCCATGGGGCATCTGCAGGCTTATGTTGGCGCAGGACGCGCGGCGCTCTATCAACTGGAGTGCGAACTGCCGGCCCTGTCCCGACCGCTTTACGAATGTATTCTCACCGGCGTGCCGCCGATCGACAGCGGCATCGTCCACAACAATGTCTCGCGCTTGTCCAACCAGCGCAGCATCTATCACTACGCCCGCGATGCCGGATTGAAAACCGCCGCTGCGGCGTATCACTGGGTCAGCGAGTTGTATAACCGCTCACCGTTCGTGGCTGCGCGCGACCGCCACACCAACGATCCGACGCTGCCGATCCAATACGGTCACTTCTACTGGAACGATCATTATCCGGATTCGCACCTGTTCGCCGACGCCGAAAGCCTGCGCCTGCGCCACGCGCCGGATTTCCTCCTGATCCACCCGATGAACATCGACGACGCCGGGCACAAGCACGGCCTCGACAGCTCGCAATACCGCAACAGCGCGCGCTCGGCTGACGTCATCCTCGCCGACTATCTGCAGAGCTGGCTCGACGCTGGTTATCAGGTATTGGTGACCGCCGACCACGGTATGAACAACGATCGTTCGCACAACGGCCTGCTGGCGGAAGAACGTCAGGTGCCGCTGTTCGTCCTCGGTGAGGCGTTCAGCCTCAACCCTGACGCCACGCCGACGCAGACCGAGCTCTGCGGCACAATTTGCGAACTGCTCGGCGTACCCCACGACAAACCTGTGTGCCGGGAGCTGCTCAAGTGAATGCCATGAATCGCGGCAAATGGCTCGCGGCGCTGTGTCTGGTGCCCTTCGCGCTGTTCTTTATCGTCTTCGAAATCGCCCCGCTGGTCTGGGTGATGATCAACAGCCTGCAATCGGAAGAGTCCGGCTGGGGCCTGGCCAACTTCAGCAAGATCTTCGGTTCGAAGTTCTATCGGCAGGCGATCCAGTACAGCCTGGAGATCAGTTTCTGGTCGAGCGTATTCGGCATCATCATCGCCGTGCTCGGTGCGTACTCGTTGCGTCGAGTGGATTCGAAGCTGCGCAACTTCGTGAATGCCTTCGCCAACATGACCAGCAATTTCGCCGGCGTGCCGCTGGCGTTCGCCTTCATCATCCTGCTCGGTTTCAACGGCAGCATCACCATCATGCTCAAGCAGTCGGGGATCATTCAGGACTTCAATCTGTATTCGAAAACCGGCCTGATCATCCTCTACACCTACTTCCAGATCCCGCTCGGCGTGTTGCTGCTCTACCCGGCTTTCGACGCTCTGCGTGAAGACTGGCGCGAGTCCGCCGCATTGCTCGGCGCCAACGGCTGGCAGTTCTGGCGGCACATCGGCCTGCCGGTATTGACCCCTGCGTTGCTCGGCACGTTCGTGATCCTGCTGGCCAACGCCCTCGGCGCCTACGCCACGGTTTATGCGCTGACCACCGGCAACTTCAATGTTCTGCCGATCCGTATTGCGGCGATGGTCTCCGGCGACATTTCCCTTGACCCGAACCTGGCCAGCGCCCTGGCCGTGGTGCTCGTGGCGCTGATGACCATCGTCACTGTCGTGCATCAACTGCTGTTGAAGAGGAGCTACCATGTCTCGCGCTGAATCCGGGCCGGCCGGCCTCTACCACCGCGTCGTGGTTTATCTGCTGTTCGCCATTCTGCTGTTGCCGCTGCTGGGCACGCTGGTCTATTCGATCGCCAGCAGTTGGTCGGCAACGATTCTGCCCAGCGGTTTCACCTTCAAGTGGTACATCCAGCTGTGGAGCGATCCGCGCTTTCTGCATGCATTCGGTCAGTCGCTGATCGTCTGCGTCGGCGCGCTGGTGTTATCGGTGGTGCTGATCCTGCCGTTGCTGTTCGTCGTGCATTACTACTTTCCGAAACTCGATGCGCTGATGAACATCCTCATCCTGCTGCCCTTCGCGGTGCCGCCGGTGGTGTCCTCGGTGGGTCTGTTGCAGTTGTATGGTTCCGGGCCGATGGCGATGGTCGGCACGCCGTGGATTCTGATCGGTTGCTACTTCACCGTGGCCCTGCCGTTCATGTACCGGGCAATCACCAATAATCTGCAAGCGATCAACCTGCGAGACCTGATGGACGCCGCGCAACTGCTCGGCGCCAGCACCTTTCAGGCGGCGTTTCTGGTGGTGCTGCCGAATCTGCGCAAAGGCCTGATGGTGGCGCTGCTACTGTCGTTCTCGTTCCTCTTCGGTGAATTCGTGTTCGCCAACATCCTCGTCGGCACGCGCTACGAAACCCTGCAGGTGTACCTGAACAACATGCGTAACAGCAGCGGCCACTTCACCAGTGCGCTGGTCATTTCGTATTTTTTTTTCGTGCTGGTCCTGACCTGGATCGCCAACATCTTGAACAAGGACAAAAGCGAATGAGCTACGTCAGCGTCCAACACCTGCAGAAAAGTTATGCCGGCACCACGGTGTTCAGCGACATCGATTGCGAAATCAACAAAGGCGAGTTCGTCACCCTGCTCGGCCCGTCCGGGTGCGGCAAGTCGACTTTGCTGCGTTGCATCGCCGGGTTGACCCCGGTGGATGGCGGCAAGATTTTGCTCGATGGCGTCGACATCGTGCCGTTGAGCCCACAGAAACGTGGCATCGGTATGGTCTTTCAAAGCTATGCGCTATTTCCAAATATGACCGTCGAACAGAACGTCGCCTTCGGCCTGCGCATGCAAAAGGTCAACGCCGATGACAGCCACAAGCGCGTGGCAGAAGTGTTGAAACTGGTTGAACTGCACGACTTCGCCAGCCGCTATCCGCATCAACTGTCCGGTGGTCAATGCCAGCGCGTCGCCCTCGCCCGCTCACTGGTAACCCGCCCGCGCTTGTTGCTGCTGGATGAGCCGCTGTCGGCGCTCGACGCACGGATTCGCAAACACCTGCGCGAACAGATTCGTCAGATCCAGCGCGAACTCGGCCTGACCACGATCTTCGTGACACACGATCAGGAAGAAGCGCTGACCATGTCGGACCGGATTTTCCTGATGAATCAGGGAAAGATCGTCCAGAGCGGCGACGCCGAAACCCTCTACACCGCGCCGGTTGATGTCTTTGCCGCCGGCTTCATCGGCAACTACAACCTGCTCGACGCCGATGCCGCCTCAAAGCTGTTGCAACGGCCGATCAACCACCGCATCGCCATCCGCCCGGAAGCCATCGAACTGAGCCTCGACGGCGAACTCGATGCGCAGATCCGCAGTCACAGCCTGCTCGGCAACGTCATTCGCTATCGCGTCGAAGCGCGCGGGGTGGAACTGGTGGTCGACGTACTCAACCGCTCCGCCGCCGATCTGCATCCGGACGGACAACGCCTGGCACTTTCCATCGATCCGACGGCCTTGTGCGAAGTAGCATAAAAGCAGCTGCAAGCTTCGAGCTACAAGCTTCAAGTTGTAGACTGCGGTCCACCTGATTTTAATTCTTGCAGCTTGAGGCTTGTAGCTTGCAGCTGTTCTCGGAGAGAACCGATGGCTTTGGCAATTTTTGATCTGGACGAAACGTTGATCCACGGCGACTGCTCCTCGCTATGGAGTGAGCAGATGGTCCGCCTCGGCTGGGTCGATGGCGAGTCGTTCATGCAGCGCGACAAGGAACTGATGGATGCCTACGGCCGCGGACATCTGGCGATGGAAGACTATATGGCTTTCAGTCTCGAACCATTGATAGGCCGCACCCCTGAGGAAATCGAGCACTTGGTTGGCCCGTGGGTGGAAGATTTCATCGAGCCGATCATCTTCAGCGACGCGACCAAAACCATCGCCGCCCACCGCAAGGCCGGTGACCGGATTCTGGTGATCTCGGCGTCGGGTATCCATCTGGTCAAGCCGATCGCCGAACGATTAGGTATTGATGAGGTTCTCGCCATCGAACTGGAAGTAGCCCACGGCGCATACAGCGGTAAAACCGTCGGCACCCTGACTTACCGCGAAGGCAAAATCACCCGTTTGCTGGAATGGCTGGACGCCGAAGAAGAAAACCTCGAAGGCGCGAGTTTTTATTCCGATTCGCGCAACGATCTGCCGTTGTTGCTTAAGGTGGACTTCCCCCACGTGGTCAATCCGGATCCGGTGCTGCTTGAGCACGCAGAAAAGGCCCGCTGGCCGATCCACCTCTGGAAATAAAAGCAAAAGATCGCAGCCTTCGGCAGCTCCTACTTTTGGAATGCGTGCCTCTGTAGGAGCTGCCGAAGGCTGCGATCTTTTGACCTTGCTGTCAGCTCAAGCCCTCATCGATCACCAACACCAACTTGCCCGCCACCGTATTGCTCGCCAGTTCGGCAAACGCTGCTTCGGCATCCTTCACCGCAAACGCTTTGGCCAATTGCGGACGCAAGCGGCCCTCGGCAAACAGCGGCCAGACATGCTGGCCCAGATCACTGAGCAGATCGGCCTTGAACTGATCGTCACGGCTGCGCAACGTCGAACCGAGCAGTTGCACACGCTTGGCCAACACCTGCGCCAGATCCAGTTTCGCCTCGCGCCCGCCCATCAAACCGATCAGCACCCAACGCCCGTCCAGCGCCACCAGCTTGAGGTTCAATGCTGAATAATTGCCGCCCACCGGATCGAGAATCACGTCGAACGGCCCGAAGTCGCGCAGGCTCTCCAGATCATCGGTGCGCACCACGCCGCCCTGCGCACCCAGCGCTTCGCAGTAAGCCAGGCGCTCGGCGGAACCGACGCTGACCCAGCACGGGTTACCGAAGGCTTTGCACAGCTGAATGGCGGCTGAACCGATTCCACTTGCGCCGGCGTGCAGGAGAATTTTCTCACCGGGCTTCAACGCTGCAAGTTGAAACACATTCAGCCAAACGGTGGCGTACACCTCGGGCAATGCCGCCGCCTCGATCAGCGAAACACCTTCGGGCACCGGCAGCACGTGCCGTCCGTCGACGACCACCTCTTCGGCCATGCCGCCCCCGGCCAGCAAGGCGCAAACCCGATCGCCGACCTGCCAGGACGAGCCCGCACCGACTTCGCTGATCACCCCGGAGCACTCAAGACCGAGCACGTGGCTGGCACCGGGGGGCGGCGGATAAAGTCCTGCCTTCTGTAATAAATCGGCGCGATTGAGGCCGGCTGCCGCCACCCGGATGCGGACTTGTCCTACATCGCAGGTAGGACTCGGCTCTTCAACCCATGCCACTTGACCTTCAACGCCTTGCAATGCCTTCACACTGCCTCCATAGTGAGTCTGGACTGAGCCCGAAGCTGTAGCGCCGGGCTTTTTGCATTATGCGACCGGCTCTCAAAGAACCGGCGACTTCAAAGACGGCCTAATATGCGTTATCAATTGTCCCCGCGTCGAATCAGCATGAAGCATCTGCTCCCCAGCACCGCCCTCGCTCTTTTCATCGGTATCGGTCTGTTGCCGGTGTCGGGCACCACATTCGCAGCCAACAGCTGGGACAAGTTGCAGCCTGATCGCGATGAAGTCATCGCCAGCCTGAACGTCGTCGAGTTGCTCAAGCGTCACCACTACAGCAAGCCGCCGCTCGACGATGCGCGCTCGGTGATCATCTACGACAGCTACATCAAGCTGCTCGACCCGTCGCGCAGCTATTTCATGGCCAGCGATATCGCCGAATTCGACAAGTGGAAGACGCAGTTCGACGACTTCCTCAAAAGCGGCGACCTCAACGCCGGGTTCACCATCTACAAGCGCTACCTGGACCGCGTCAAGGCGCGTCTGGACTTCGCCCTTGCCGAGCTGAACAAAGGCGTCGACAAGATGGACTTCAACACCAAGGAGACCTTGCTGATCGATCGCAAGGACGCGCCTTGGCTCAAGTCCACCGCGGAACTGGACGACCTGTGGCGCAAACGCGTCAAGGACGAAGTGCTGCGCCAGAAGATCGCCGGCAAAGACCCGAAGCAGATCCAGGAAACCCTGACCAAGCGCTACAAGAATCAGTTGGCGCGTCTGGACCAGACCCGTGCCGAGGACATCTTCCAGGCGTACATCAACACCTTCGCCATGTCCTACGACCCGCACACCAACTATCTGTCGCCGGATAACGCGGAAAACTTCGACATCAACATGAGCCTGTCCCTCGAGGGCATTGGCGCCGTGTTGCAGAGCGACAACGATCAAGTGAAAGTCGTGCGTCTGGTGCCCGCAGGCCCGGCGGACAAGACCAAGCAAGTCGCTCCGGCCGACAAGATCATCGGCGTTGCCCAGGGCAATAAAGAGATGGTCGACGTGGTCGGCTGGCGCCTGGACGAAGTGGTCAAACTGATTCGCGGTCCGAAAGGCACCGTGGTGCGCCTGGAAGTGATCCCGGCGAGCAATGCGCCGAACGACCAGACCACCAAGATCGTGCCGATCACCCGTGAAGCGGTGAAGCTCGAAGACCAGGCCGTGAAGAAGTCGATTCTCAGCCTGAAACAGGACGGCAAGGACTACAAACTCGGCGTGATCGAGATCCCGGCCTTCTACCTCGACTTCAAGGCCTTCCGTGCCGGTGACCCGGATTACAAGAGCACCACCCGCGACGTCAAGAAGCTGCTGACCGAGCTGCAAAAGGAAAAAGTCGACGGTGTGGTCATCGACCTGCGCAACAACGGCGGCGGCTCCCTGCAGGAGGCCACCGAACTGACCAGCCTGTTTATCGACAAAGGTCCGACCGTGCTGGTGCGTAATGCCGATGGCCGTGTCGACGTCCTCGAGGACGAAAACCCGGGCGCGTTCTACAAAGGCCCGATGGCGCTGCTGGTCAACCGCCTGTCCGCCTCGGCCTCGGAAATCTTCGCCGGCGCCATGCAGGACTACCACCGCGCGCTGATCATCGGTGGTCAGACCTTCGGCAAAGGCACCGTGCAGACTATTCAGCCGCTGAACCATGGCGAACTGAAACTGACCCTGGCCAAGTTCTACCGTGTCTCCGGGCAGAGCACCCAGCATCAGGGCGTACTGCCGGACATCGACTACCCGTCGCTGATCGACACCAAGGAAATCGGTGAAAGCGCCCTGCCGGAAGCCATGCCGTGGGACACCATCCGCGCGGCGATCAAACCAGCGGCCGATCCGTTCAAGCCGTTCCTCGCCCAGCTGAAGTCCGAACATGACGCGCGCACCAACAAGGATGCCGAGTTCGTGTTCATCCGCGACAAGCTGGCCCTGGCGCAGAAACTGATGGAAGAAAAAACCGTCAGCCTCAACGAAGCCGATCGTCGTGCCCAGCACGCCGACATCGACGCCAAGCAGCTGGCGATGGAGAACATCCGTCGCAAGGCCAAAGGCGAAGAACCGCTCAAAGAGCTGAAGAAAGAAGACGAAGACGCACTGGCCGCTGCCGAGCCGGACAAGGTCAAACCGGAAGACGATGCCTACCTGAGCGAAACCGGGCGCGTGCTGCTGGATTACCTGAAACTGAGCAATCAAGTGGCCAAGAAGTAAGTGATGGCAATTTAGTGCTGACGATCCCCGGATCGTCATCAAACAGTCATCATTCTGTCGTGCAATAAAGGACCGGGAGCAAGCGCTCCCGGTCCTTTTTTTATCGCCAGAGACTGCCATGACCACGACCGAACAGCTGAGCGCGTTGAGCTCGATCCTGACTCAAAGCGGTTTACACAGCCTGTTCCAGCCGATCATCTGTCTTTCCGAACGCCGCATTCTCGGTTACGAAGCCCTGACCCGTGGCCCGTCCAACAGCCCTCTTCACTCGCCGATTGCCCTGTTCGCCGTCGCGCGGCAGGCTGGACGATTGAGTGAACTGGAAATCGCCTGCCGACAAAGCGCCTGCCGCCGGTTCAATGAGCAGCAACTGCCGGGCAAGCTGTTCCTTAACGTGTCTCCAGAATCCTTGCTCGAAGCCGCGCACCAACCCGGACGAACGTTGCAACTGCTGCAGGACTTGGGCATTGCGCCGAGCCAGGTGGTCATCGAGCTCACCGAGCAGACCCCGATCGATGACTTTCAGTTGCTGCAAACCGCTCTGCATCACTATCGGGCGATGGGTTTTTCCATTGCGCTGGACGACTTGGGTGCAGGGTATTCGAGCCTGCGCCTGTGGTCGGAATTGCGTCCGGATTACGTGAAGATCGACCGGCATTTCATTGATGGCATTCATCAGGATGCATTGAAAAGAGAGTTTGTCGGTTCGATTCTGCAAATCGCCAAAGCCTCGCGCGCGCAGGTGATTGCCGAGGGGATCGAGTTGCCGGAAGAACTCGCGGTGCTGACTGAAATGGGCGTCGACCTGGTGCAGGGCTACCTGCTCGGCCGCCCTCAGGAACATCCGTCCCGCGACGCTCGCGCCTTGATGCCCAAACACGATAGCAGCGCTGTCGCGCTGAATGACGAAGGCAGCGACCTCAGCGCCCTGCTCAACGACCAGCCCGCCGTGCAACGCGATACGCCCACCGCGACGGTACTGGAAGCCTTCCGCCGCCAGGCCAACCTCAATTCGCTCGCCGTGCTCGACGAACAAGGCCAGCCCTGCGGCATCGTCCATCGCCACTCGCTGTCGGACGCACTGCTCAAACCGTTTGCCACGGACTTGTTTGCACGCAAACCGATCAGCCGCCTGATGAACGATGATTTCCTCGCCGTGGAAATCAGCCAGTCGCTGCAGCAAGTCAGCCGCCTGATCACCAGCCGCGCCCGCCAGCGCATCGAAGAAGACTTCATCATCACCCTCAACGGCAGTTACCTCGGCCTCGGCCGGGTGATCGACGTGCTGAAACTGATCACCGAACTGAAAATCCAGCAGGCACGCTACGCAAATCCCCTCACCCTGCTACCGGGCAACGTACCGATCCAGCAATGCCTCACGCGCCTGCTGCAACAGGCCCGCGAGTCGATTATCTGCTACGTCGACATCGACAGCTTCAAACCCTTCAACGACATCTACGGCTACGGCCGTGGCGACGAAGTCCTGCTCTGCCTCGCGCAATGCCTCAACGAACGCATCGACCCCACCCGCGACTTTGTCGGCCACATCGGCGGCGACGACTTCCTCCTCGTCCTCGGCCCCGAAGACTGGCGCAAACGCCTCAACCAACTGCTCGACGACTTCCAAAGCCAATGCCGCCGCTTCTATCGGCCTGAACACCTTGAGGCGGGATGTTTTATTGCGCCGAATCGCCAGGGTGTGCGGCAGGAGTTTGCGTTGTTGTCGTTATCGATTGGGGTAGTGCATTTGCGACCTGAGGCTTGTGCAGCGCTTGATGCCAGCCAACTTGCGGAGATGGCTTCGCAGGCTAAGCATCATGCGAAGGGGGTTGTGGGGTTTAGTGTGCACCTGATTGATAGTTTCGCCTTGGGCGATCAACAACTGCAGTTAGTGGAGCAATGTTAATCTGTTCAAATTTACGAAACGACGAGACAACTCAACGTCACCATTGACTCTGATCCTCAAGGCTCGCCCGAACCAGATCATCCTTCCACGACTCACTCGCGATCTCGAATACATGTTCAAAAAAACCACGAGCATCCATTATTTCCGTCTCATCCCATGCCAGTGTTCTGGGATCTTCATAGTCGCTCTCAAATTCTTTAGAAAAATCAAAATCAGCATCATGCAAATGGCTTTCAAGAAGTTTAAAAATCACAAACCTATGGCGATAGGTTAAATAATCAAAATCGGGAATAATGAAGTCATTAATTATTTTTTTTTGGTCTTCATAACTATTAGGATTGTAAATCCACAACGCCTCACCAAGCGTTTCTTCTCGATCGTAGATCGATATTCCACCCAAAACATGAGAGAGTTTTGGCTCATATGGAAAGTTTGTGAATGGCTGCATCAACATAATTCCACCTATCTCGGAAAGCCAGTAAACGGCCGCTTAACATCTCGTTTATCAAATTTTACTTCCGCCCCATCCAAGCTTTCTACGTAACGAGGATTACTTGGATTTCTTTCATTGGGCTTGTACCCACGACCCGCTCCTGGCAGTTTCATCCTAACAATAGGGTTTCCGTCTGCATCATATCCTGTCGGCTCAGGTATTTTTTTATGCATTCTGGATAAAGCGAAATGCAACGCTCTAAATTGCATCATCCAACTACTGAATTGCGAACTCGGGCCCACTGGGCCTCTAACGCCTTTTTTTGTTGGATGTGAGCCGTCTATTGATCTTTGCTTTAAAGCTGAATCATCGATCTCTGGGCCATGTTTTTCTACTGAGTGCATTCTGTATTGTCTGTTCCAAGCTAATACCCGGCGCTTAGCTTCAGCTTCATTTTGCGGTCCATCTTTGCCAACATCCGGAACGGTCGGTAACCCTTGATTTACATTCGGCCTGTTAGCTAGAGTCGGTGCTTGGCACCTCTCGGGCCTATTAGTTTTCGGCGGCGGGCAGTTCGACGTCAACCCCAACGGATCCACCCACCCCGTCGGATTCGGCACGTACTGGTACTGATTCAACCCGCCCGCGAGCTTCACCGGGTCCGGGGTCAGATACCGCCCAAGCCTCGGGTCGTAATACCGATGCCGGTTGTAATGCAGCCCACTTTCAACATCGAAATACTGCCCCTGAAAGCGCAGCGGTTGATCCAGATAGTCTTCGCCGGCCAAGGTGACGGCGGCGACTTTGCCGTAGGCGTCGTATTGCGCGGACCAGACGATTTCGCCGCTGTAGTCGGTCAGTTCCTGCGGGGTGCCGAGGTGGTCGAGTTGGTAGTAGAACGGGCAGGCTTTTTTCGGGCCTTTGCCATCCAGCATCGCGAGTGGGCGGAAGGTGCCGGGTTCGTAGAGGAAGCTGCGGTATTGCGTGGTGCTGCTTTCGGCGACGAGGTGTTCGCCTTGCCAGAAGAATTCGGTGACGGCGCTGTCGACGGTTTTGCGGATGCGCCGGCCGAAGGCGTCGTAGTGATACGTGGCGGTCTGGCCGTCGGGGCGGGTCAGGCCGATCAGGCGGTGCTGGCAGTCGTAGCGGTATTCAGTGACCAGGGTCTGGCCGTGGCCTCGGCGTTCGCGGATCAGGTTGCCGAAGGCGTCGTAGTCGTAATGGCGGTCGCCTTGCATCAGCAGGCGATTGCCCTTGATCTGCGCAGGGCCGGGGCGGTCCTGCATCAGTAGGTTGCCCGCCGGGTCGTGGGCGAAGGATTCGGGCAGTTCGTCGCGCGAGTGGCGGACGCGAATCAATCGGTCGAGGGCGTCGTAGCCGTAGGTGCGCTGGCCGTGGCGGCTGTCGGCGATGTGCTCGAGATTGCCGTTGGCGCTGTAGGCATAATCGCGGCGGTACAGCGAAGCGTGGCGATGGCCTACAGCGTGGGCGAGCAAACGGCCCTGATCGTCGTAGGCATATTCGCTGAGCAGCAGACCTTGCTGGCGTTGCTGTTCACGACCGCAGTGGTAGACGTGGCGCGTGAGCGGCGTGCCGTTGAGGTCGATGGCGCTCAGCGCACCGCCCTTGGCGTAGTGATAATCGAGCTTGCTGTTGTCCGGCAGACGCAGGCGTTTGAGCTGACCGCAGGCGTCATAGGCGTAGCGCAAGGTGCCCCAGCCCTGATGCTCGGTGATCAGCCGGTTCTGACGGTCATACTCGAAGGCCAGCGGATGGTTCTGCCCGTCATCAACGGCAACCAACCGACCGAGGCGGTCGTAGTCGTAGCGGATCTTGGCGCCATCGGGCAGGGTTTTGACCAGCAAACGCCCGGCCTTATCGCGCTCGTAGTGGGTGACCAGACTGGGGCCGAAATCACCAAACTCGGTCTTCTCCAGCAGGTGCCCGTTGAGGTCGTAGACGTAAGCCGTACGCCGCCCATCAAACCCGGTTTCCTGTCGGATCAATCCGGTCGGCGTGTAATCCAGGCAGTATTTTTCCCCTGACTCGTTTTCGATCTCGGTCAGCAACAGCCGCGCATGGTCGTAGCGGTACTGCACGCGGGTGCCGTCGGGGTTGATCCGCCGCGAGACCAGGTGCAAATCATCGTCATATTCATAGCGGGTGATGCGCCCCAGTTCATCGCGTTCGGCGGTGATCTGGCCGTAGGCGCCGTAGCTGTAGGCGCGCGTGCTGCCCGTAGGAGAAGTCGTCAGGATCAGTCGGCCGGCCGCGTCCCACTGCTGACGACTGACGACACCAAATTCGTCCTGGGTGGTAATCCGCCGTCCCAGCGCATCGTAGGAAAAGCGCCGTGCGCCACCATCGGGCAGGGTTTCTTCGATGAGCTGACCGAGCTCGTTCCACACCCAGCGATGGCGGCTGCTGTCCGGATAGCGCAGCGACAGCAATTGGCCGCGCAGGTTGTAGTAGTAATGGGTGACCTGGCCGTCGGGATCGACCGCTTCGGTGACGGCGCCTTCAGCGTTGCGCCGGTAGATCCACACCGCATCACCACGGCAACGCTTGTAGAGAAAACCGTTGCGGTACTCGTAGGACGTTGGTGCATCGTCCGGCGGAATCAGCGCGATCAGCCGTCCAAGTTCGTCGTAGCGGTATTCAGTGACCGCGCCCAACGCATCCTGCTCGGCGATCAAACGACCCTGCTGGTCATAGGCCTTGAGCTGCTCGCCGCCATCGGCCGCAACCTGGCGCACCAGCCGCGCGCGCTCGTCGTGGACGTAGACTTCTTCGGTACCGTCGACGTAATGCACGGTCACGCTGGCGTCGTCATCGTTCCAGACGTAACGGGTGTTCATCTGCGAGAACGACGCCCAGTGGCGCACGCAGCGCGCCGCTTTGCCCTCGCGCTGCCACTCCCAGAAGAAGCTCGCACCGCCAGTCAGCTGGCGCTGGAGGATGACGTGGTGATCGTCGTAGTCGTAGCGCTCGCTGTCGCCGACCGCGTTGGTCGCCACCAGCAGGCGTTGCCGGGCATCGAAGCTGTAGGTGGCAAGATTTTGCTCGGTGATCCACTCGCCCTGAACAAACACCTGATAATCGACCGCCACCAGTTGCGCGCGGTCATACCGCAACAGCAGCGCGCGCCCGGCGCCGTTGTCCAGACGCTGAATGCGGTCGGAGCGATCGCGTTGCAGGGTCAGACGATTACCGTAGACATCGCTGATCGCCGTCAGCCGGCCGGCGCGAAAGTGATAGAACCGCGCGGTTTCCCCGGCCAGGGCCAGAATCAGTTCTTCCGGCTCGTCGCCAAGAAAGATCGCCGCCCGCGACAGGCTGTTGTGAATCGCTGGGCGCGCGACATTGGGCAGGGGAAAACGGGTGCGGCGGTTTTCGTGGTCGATCCAGATCACGCCATCGCCGTCGAAGGCCAGCCGATGCGCGAGCGTGTGGCTCCAGCCGAACCCCAGGCCGATATCGATCTCGACCGCGCTGCTGCGGTACAAGCGGGTGAATTCGAAGGGCAGCACGCCATCGAGCACCGCGTCGGTCAGGGTCAGCAGTTCTTCGCCGGTGACCATCGACACCGGGCAGCCGTTTTTGCAGGTATTGGGCACGCAGTCGGCGGCATCGCCGTTGGGGTTCTTTGCTTGGTCGGGCGCGTCGTCGTGTGGCTCGTCTTTCTTCAACATGGCGTTGCGCTTGGCATCCCAGCGCAATTGCATCCGGCCCTTTTTCACCCCGGCGGCGATGCCCCGCGCGGCAACGGCTTTGTAGCGGTCGACGTATTCAATAAAGGCGTTGACGATGCTGAACAGCGCCTTGACCAGACGCTTGGCGACGTTGAACAGCTGCGTTGCGCGGTCAGCCAGACGCAGCGTCAGATAAGCGATCCCCGCCCCCGCTCCGACAAACGTCAGCACCACGCTGATCAAGACATCGATGATCAGTTGCACGATCATCATCGACGCCACTTCAGCAGACTTGCCGGCAACCTCGCTGGGCGGCAGCATGTCCAGCCACAGACTCGCCGACCGTAGCAGCAAGCACATCGCCGCTTCGTCACTGACCAGCAACTGCAGCTTTTCCATGAGATCCGGAGCGGTCTGCGCCAGCTCGATCAGCTCAGCCGCGCCACTGCCCAAACGCTCGGCAAACTTGCCGGGATCCTGGAGAATTTCCGAGAGCAGACCGAGGCTGTCCCATACCCCCTCGATGGCCGCCCAACTGCCGGCGAGCATGCCGTTGCTGGCTGCGATCGCCACCGACTGTGACCACTGCGGCTTGAAACCTTGCCACTCGCTACGCAGCCAGCGCTCAAGTTCGCCGGTCAAACCGTCGTAGGATTTGAACAGCTCGTCGACTTGACTGGAGGTGACAGCGCTGTGGACCAGAACGCGGTAGAACTTGCCCTCGTCGCCTCTGAACTCGCCCTTGCCCTGCTGATCAAGGGTGACCGGCGCGGTTTTGCCGCTATCCACGTCGACCACATCGACGGAAATGTTGCCCAGCGGGATGTCGTAGAC
The DNA here is from genome assembly GCF_019145375.1 of Pseudomonas triticicola. Taxonomy (NCBI): domain Bacteria; kingdom Pseudomonadati; phylum Pseudomonadota; class Gammaproteobacteria; order Pseudomonadales; family Pseudomonadaceae; genus Pseudomonas; species Pseudomonas triticicola. The sequence goes on from NZ_JAHSTX010000001.1 coordinate 2,687,665, forward strand.
CGATTCGAACTTGCTCTCGATTTGCATCAGCCCGCCGTGCGGGCACTGGACGACGCTGGAGGAAAATTCGTCGTCGCTGCTGCTGACCGACGTACTGCTATCGCCGAAGCGGATGATGCGCTCCATACCCACAAGCGATGGCAGGTCTACTGCCTCGCTGATCTGGTCCACTCTGCGACTGAGCCAGTGATCGAGCTGTTTGCGGTAGAGGCTGAGCGTTTGCGGAAAGCTGTCGAGTTCCTGCTCGATGCGCGCGATGGCTTCCATCAACACACGCGAGCAAACAAGGTGGACTGAAAAACGGGCTGAAGCATGAGCGGTCCCTCGCGCAAGAAATTAGTCGCGGGAACTGTGCGGGGGATCAAAGAGGAAAGAAGTCAGGCGAGTAGGCAAAGGATGTAGGACTAATCTGCAATCCAGCATCAAGCGAAAAACGTGCAGGCAAAAACGTAAACGCGGCGTGAGGAAAACCTCACGCCGCGTTTACTTAGAAGACATACATGGAATTACTGCTTTGAATCACCAGCCTTCAGCTGTTGCAGCTTCAGCTCGGCCAACGGGTGGCCGGTCTTGGCGGCCATGCTCCACCAACGAGCGGCCTCAGCGGGATCCGGCGCCTTGCTCGGCGTACCCGCGAGGCTGATCACGCCGACTTGATAAGCGGCTTTACCGTCGCCGGCCAACGCCGCCAGACGCAGCAGACGCACGCCTTCTTCACGCGCGCCTAGCCCGACGCCGCGAAAAGTCAGAATGTGCCCATAAAAGCTTTGAGCATCGACATCGCCGAGGTTGGCCATGCGCGCAAACTGGCCTTCAAGCCAGCGCCAGCCACGCGGCTGGCGAACGAACCACGACCAATGAAACAGCCGGCGGGCCAGCCAGTAACCGGCCCGCGCGTTGAGCCGCAGAAACACTCAGGCTTCCGCCGATTCCGGGTATTCGTATTCGAAGACCCGCACCACTTCCGACGCATGCCAGGACGCCGCCGCAACGCCATCCGAAGGCCCGGAAAAACGTCCCAGACGCTCGACACATTCAAAGAACCCGGTACGCGGCAAACGACTGGCGCCCTGACTGATGACCAGCGAACTGCGCAACGGCTGCTCGGCTTTGGCATCCAGTGCGGCCAGATGCTCCAGCGCAGCCGTCAATGTCTGCATGGCCGGCGTCGGCAGCTGCAAACGCTCAAGCAAGGCTCGATAGGTCAGAAGATGGCGCTGACGGCGCGCCTGGTCCAATTCCCCCAGCAATCCGTCCCAATGTTGACGGCTGATGCGTACGCTCACGATTCATCCCTCCAACCCGGCACCGTCAGTTCCCAGGCCAGGCTGCGGCGAATCGCGGCGTCGGGCTGACGCTCACCACTTTCGATCATGGCCAGGTAAGACGGGCTGATGCCTACCGTGCGGGCCAGCGCCTCGATGGCGATGCCCTTCCCTTCGCGCAAACTGCGTAATTGATCCAGACCCGGAAGAATCGGCTCCGGCGAGGTGGCGAGCGGCGCTGCTGGCTGCGGCGCCGGTGTTGCGTTGATCCCTGCTGCTTTCAGTAAAGCCTGATATTGAGCCCACGGCAGAACCGCGTATTCGGGTTCGCCATCGCGTGCAATTATCTGAATATCCATGACTACCCCGTAGGACAACACCACTTAGCGAGTCGGCACTTTTCCCTAGAAGTGTAATCCTAACAGCGGCTAAGGTCGCGAGGGGTATCTATCTGTAGGCAGACTTGGTCAGTCAGGGTTTTTTCGGGCCTTGCAGCTGCAATTGTTCAGGGGTATCAGGGAGGCGTTCAACCACCGCCAGCTTTTCGGGCTGCTGGCGTTTGCGCCACAGGCGAAAGGCGTTGAGCTCGTCATCGAGGGTTTTCATCAGCCAGGCGAGGACAGCGATGTCATCGAGCATGCCGAACATGGGAATGAAATCCGGAATGGCATCGACCGGGCTGAGGAAATACATCAGGCCCGCCACCACCGAAATCAGCGACTTGGCACTGATCGCGCGATACTCGCCACGCCAGTAGGCCAGGCATAACGACTGCAGCAAGCGCAGATCATCCTTGAGTTTGCCCAAGCGATTGCCTTGCGCGGCGCCTTTGCTGGCCACGGCAAACAACAGGGTCGGCAGGCGTCCACGGGCCAGCAGGCGACCGGCCAACGGCAGGAATCGAGCGAAATTCCACGGAGCTTTCATCTATTCTTCCCGTTGAAATGTTATCCACACAAATTGTGGATAACCTTGTGAACAGAGCTGCATTTCAGCGCTGAGAGCCCCGTTTCATAAGGGCTGCGCTCAGATCGGGCGTTTTTTACTCACATAAAAAAGCCCAATATTTCATTGACTTGGCAGCTCAGGGCGTCTAGCGCGGGCAGCCTCAAAGCTATGACTGTGCTGATCGCCGTCAGTTCGCTCTGTTTACCTTCCCTGACCTGCAGATGCAACAACGCCCCGCATAAGCGAGGCGTTGTTTTCGAGCCGTTGCGTGTTACTTGGCAGCGGCGTCTTCTTTGGCCGGATCCTTGATGGCCAACAGTTCCAGGTCGAAAACCAGAACCGAGTTGGCCGGGATTGCCGGGCTTGGCGACTGAGCGCCGTAAGCCAGATCGCTAGGGATGTACAGTTTGTACTTCTCGCCAACGTGCATCAGTTGCAGACCTTCAACCCAACCCGGGATCACGCCACTGACTGGCAGATCGATCGGGCTGCCGCGCTCGACGGAGCTGTCGAACACGGTGCCGTTGGTCAGCTTGCCGGTGTAGTGAACAGTGACGACGTCGGTCGGCTTAGGCTGTGGGCCATCGGCTTTCTTCACTACTTCGTACTGCAGGCCCGAAGCGGTGGTGGTGACACCGGCCTTCTTGCCGTTTTCTTCGAGGAATTTCTTGCCGGCGGCTGCCGACTCTTCACTCATCTTGGCCATACGCTCTTCGGCGCGCTTTTGCAGCGAGGCGAAGGCTTCGACCAGTTCTTCATCTTTCAGCTTCTGTTCTTTCTTGCCAACGGCATCTTCGATGCCCTGGGCTACCGCTTTGGAGTCCAGATCATCCATGCCTTCCTGGGCAAGGCTTTTGCCCATGTTCAGGCCGATGCCGTAGGAAGCTTTTTGCGCCGGGGTTTTCAGCTCTACGCTGGTCTGCGAGTCACAACCCGCGAGTACCAGGCTAACCAGGGCTACCGCCGCCGCCAACCGATGCTGTTTCATGCTATTTCCTTGTTCATGCGCCGAATGGGCAATCGAGTAAAGCCGCGAGCTTATCAGGCCGCCACGACCAATGGCTACCGGCATGAGAGCAGGAATCTTCCGATAAGTTCAGGGATTAAAACGCATTTGGGCAACGGCTGGATGAAGCTTCTGTCATTCACGGACGACAAGGCTCGTCGGCTCCTGACTCAGTATCTGGCGTAATGGCCACTTGCCCAGCCAGCGGCGCTCAGGCATAACAGCGCAACAATTCGACAAGGATGTTCAACTTGCGCCTCTTATCCCGCATTCTCGCTCTGCTGATCGTGCTGGCGGTAATCGCCCTCGCGGTGATCGTCTATTACGTCGCCAATCCGAAATTGCCCTTCTACATCCCGCCGCAACAGGTACGTTACCTGGATCAATGGAGCGAAGAGCAACGGCAGACCTACTACTTCACGCCCCAAGGTACGCAAGTCAAAGGCCTGCGTTACGAGTGGTTCCAGGCATTGGAATTGCCCTTCTCCGAGCAGCGCTTCGCCTCCCCTGAATATCTCGCCCGTTTCGGCTTCCTGGTCGACCCGCAGCAGAAATCTAGCCCGAACAACCCCGGCAACCTCCCCGTCGGTTTTGCCCGGCACCAGAATCCCGGCAACGCCTCCGAGCATTATCTGGACATCACCTGCGCCGCTTGCCACACCGGCGAGTTGCGCTTCAAAGGCCAAGCCGTGCGTATCGATGGCGGCACCGCACAGCACGTGTTGCCTTCCAGCGTTCCTACTTTGCGCGGTGGCAGTTTCGGACAGGCCCTGGTCGCCAGTCTCGCCTCGACTTACTACAACCCATGGAAGTTCGAGCGCTTCGCCCGCCAGGTGCTCGGAGATGATTACGAAGCGCGCCGCGAACAATTGCGCAAGGAGTTCAAGACCTCGCTGAACACCTTCGTCAAAGTGGCGTGGAACGACACCCATCGCGGCCTGTACCCGACCGAGGAAGGCCCGGGGCGTACCGACGCGTTTGGACGAATTGCCAACGCGACGTTTGGCGATGCGATTTCCCCTGCCAACTACCGCGTGGCCGATGCCCCGGTGGATTACCCGCAGCTGTGGGACATGTGGACGTTCGACTGGGTGCAGTGGAACGGCTCGGCTCAACAGCCAATGGCGCGCAACATCGGCGAGGCGCTCGGCGTCGGTGCCACGCTGAATTTCTTCGACGCCAATGGCCAGCCGCTGCAAGGCGCTGAGCGCTACCCCTCCAGCGTGCGCGTGCGCGATCTGCACGCCATCGAAGAAACCTTGCAGCAGCTGAAGCCGCCAACCTGGCCGGAAGATCTGTTCGGTGCGATCGACAAGCCGCTGGCCGCCAGAGGCCGCGCGCTGTTCGCGGAAAACTGCGCCGGCTGCCATGTCCCGCGCCAATCGCAGGAAGGCAAACGCTGGGTGCAGCACTTGCACATGCTTCCCGTGGAGGTGATCGGCACCGATCCGAATGCGGCCAACAACATTGCCAGTCACCGTTTCGACCTGAGCGCACTGCAATGGGATGTCAAAGAGCTGGAAAAAATGGACGTCAAACTGCACCCCGAACCCAAGGAGCCGCTTGATCTGAGCCAATTGTCGGTGGCCAAGGGCCTGGCTTACGTCACCGCATTCGTGGAAAACCGTGCCTATCGCGACGCGCAGATCACGCCGGAAGAAAAACCGCGCATGGATGGTTTCGGCCTGCCGATCGGCGTGCGCGAGAAAGTCGCTTACAAGGCCCGACCGCTGGCTGGCGTGTGGGCGACTGCGCCGTTTCTGCACAACGGTTCGGTGCCGAGCATCTATCAGTTGCTGTCACCGCAGGATGAGCGCGCCACTACTTTCTATAAAGGCACGCTCGAATACGATCCGCGCCACCTCGGCTATCGCACCGAGCCTTTCACCAACGGTTTTCTGTTCGACACGCGCATCAGCGGCAACCACAACAGCGGCCACGAATTCCGCGCCGGCGCTCGCGGCAACGGGGTGATCGGCCGACTCCTGCAACCCGAGGAGCGCTGGGCGCTGCTCGAATACCTGAAAGTACTGGGCGGACCACTGGAGGCGCAGTTGCCATGATCATGCCGACATTCAAAAAAGAACTGCCGCCACTGGCTCGCTTCTGGCTGTGGTTGGGGCGTTTGCTTGGCAAGACGCTGCTGATCCTGCTGGTCATCGCCCTGCTCGGCTGGGCCATCGCCACCGCATGGTTTGCCTGGCAGCATCGCGGGCCGGTGTCCGCGCAGGAACAGATTCCAGCAGGCGAAGCGGCGATGACCCAGGACGTCATCCAAACCGCAGTGCGCATCGTCGACCAGCACCGCGAACCCACGCGTTATCTGCGCGATGCTCACGCCAAGGCGCATGGCTGCGTGAAGGCGCAAGTGCAGGTGTTACCGGAACTGGCGCAATCGCTGCGACAGGGTGTGTTCAGCGAGTCGGGCAAGACCTGGCAGGCGCTGATCCGGTTGTCCAACGGCAATGCCTATCCGCAATTCGACAGCATTCGCGACGCGCGCGGAATGGCGATCAAGTTGCTTGAGGTTCCTGGCACGCAACTGCTCGGCAACCGCCAGGACCAGCATGAACAGGATTTCGTGATGTTCAGCCATCCGAATTTCTTTGTCAGCAATGTCGCAGAGTATCGTCAGAATGTGGCGGCGCAGGCTGACGGCAAGAAGGTCATGGCGTTTTTTCCGACATGGGATCCGCGCACCTGGCAGGTCCGTCATCTATTCATCGCGCTGGCTACGCTGTCAGCGCCGCCGGACAGTCCGACCGAGACCACATATTTCTCGGTATCGCCCTACAAGTTCGGTGAGGCCAATGCGAAATTCCGCGTCGTGCCGGATCCCGAGCGTTGCCCGGCGTATACGCTGCCCAAACAAAATCACGACTTGCCGAATTTCCTGCGCAGCGCACTGAATCAGCAGTTGTCGACGGATCGGGTGCCGGCGTGTTTTGCCCTGCAGATCCAGCGCCAGGACGCGAACAAGTACATGCCGATCGAGGACACGAGCATTGAGTGGCGTGAGCAGGATGCACCGTTTGAAACGGTGGCGCGGATCACACTGCCCGCGCAGGACTTCGACACGCCGGCGCTGAATCTGCAATGCGACAACCTGTCGTTCAATCCGTGGTTCGGCATCGAGGCGCATCGGCCGATTGGCGGGATCAATCGCTTGCGCAAGGCAGTGTACGAGGCGGTGAGCGATTATCGGCATGCCCGCAATGCGGCGCAGTAGCGCGGCGATTCTATAAATCGCAGACAGCAAAAAGCCCGCACAAGGCGGGCTTTTTGTGGTGTCTGGCGTTCAGTTCCAGATACCGAATATGGCGCAGCGGACGGGACTCGAACCCGCGACCCCCGGCGTGACAGGCCGGTATTCTAACCGACTGAACTACCGCTGCGCGAAACGCTTGAAACGAATGGTGGGTGATGACGGGATCGAACCGCCGACATTCTGCTTGTAAGGCAGACGCTCTCCCAGCTGAGCTAATCACCCTTCGCTTCGTTACGGGGCGTATTATGCCACATGTTTTCGTAAAGTGTTGATTTAATTGAATATTTTTCAAAAAAATCTGAAAACCGGTGAAACGATACATCCCGCGGGTACAACCTTGAGACAGAAAAAAACCCGCTTCAGCGGGTTTTTCCGTGGTGACCTGGCGTTCAGTGGTCCAGGTTACCGAATATGGCGCAGCGGACGGGACTCGAACCCGCGACCCCCGGCGTGACAGGCCGGTATTCTAACCGACTGAACTACCGCTGCGCTAAACACTTGAAACGAATGGTGGGTGATGACGGGATCGAACCGCCGACATTCTGCTTGTAAGGCAGACGCTCTCCCAGCTGAGCTAATCACCCTTCGCTTCGGTGTGGCGCGCATTCTACGGAGCACCCCAACCTCTGGCAAGCACTTTTTTAAATAATTTTCCGAGGCCTTCCAAAGGCTTAGAGAAGGGTTGGCCTATGCCCCGGCGAAGACAATAATGCCCCCCTTTGTATAAAGGAGTGACTCGCCCCATGTGGTTCAAGAACCTGCTGATCTATCGCCTGACCCAAGACCTGCCTGTCGACGCCGAGGCGCTGGAAACTGCACTGGCGACCAAACTGGCGCGGCCGTGTGCAAGCCAGGAGCTGACCACTTACGGTTTCGTCGCACCGTTCGGCAAGGGCGAAGATGCGCCGCTGGTACACGTCAGCGGCGATTTCCTGCTGATCTCTGCGCGCAAGGAAGAACGTATTCTGCCGGGCAGCGTCGTGCGTGACGCGGTCAAGGAAAAGGTCGAGGAGATCGAAGCCGAGCAGATGCGCAAGGTCTATAAGAAGGAACGCGACCAGATCAAGGATGAAATCATTCAGGCGTTTCTGCCGCGCGCGTTCATTCGTCGTTCGTCGACCTTCGCCGCGATCGCGCCGAAACAGGGCCTGATCCTGGTCAACTCGGCCAGCCCGAAACGTGCTGAAGACCTGCTGTCGACCCTGCGCGAAGTGATCGGCACCCTGCCCGTGCGTCCGCTCACCGTGAAAATGGCACCGACTGCGGTGATGACCGAGTGGGTCACCACGCAGAAAGCCGCCGACGATTTCTATGTGCTGGACGAGTGCGAACTGCGCGACACCCACGAAGACGGCGGCATCGTCCGTTGCAAGCGTCAGGACCTGACCAGCGAAGAAATCCAGCTGCACCTGAGCACCGGCAAAGTCGTCACTCAGCTGTCGCTGGCCTGGCAGGACAAACTGTCGTTCATGCTCGACGACAAGATGACCGTCAAGCGTCTGAAGTTCGAAGATCTGTTGCAGGATCAGGCGGAACAGGACGGTGGCGACGAAGCCCTGGGCCAACTGGATGCCAGTTTCACCCTGATGATGCTGACCTTCGGCGACTTCCTGCCCGCACTGGTTGAAGCGTTGGGTGGGGAAGAGATGCCGCAGGGGATCTGACTCTGTCGAGTATTTAACCTGTGGGAGCGAGCCTGCTCGCGGATGCGGTGTGCCAGCAACATTAATGTGTCTGGCTCACCGCATTCGCGAGCAGGCTCGCTCCCACAATGTTTTGTGGTGTAACCAAATAAGGATCAAGCCATGCGCGCACTGGCTGCACTCAGCCGCTTTGTCGGCAATACCTTCGCTTACTGGGTTCTGATATTCGCCGTCGTGGCCTTCCTGCAACCGGCGTGGTTCATCGGCCTGAAAAGCGCGATCGTACCGCTGCTGGGTCTGGTGATGTTCGGCATGGGCCTGACCCTCAAACTCGACGACTTCGCTGCCGTCGCTCGCCATCCGTGGCGGGTGGCGCTGGGCGTGGTTGCGCATTTCGTGATCATGCCCGGTGTGGCGTGGTTGCTCTGCCAGGTGTTTCACCTGCCGCCGGAAATCGCCGTCGGGGTGATTCTGGTCGGCTGCTGCCCGAGCGGCACCTCTTCGAACGTGATGACCTGGCTGGCACGCGGTGATCTGGCGCTTTCAGTGGCCATTGCTGCGGTCACTACCCTCCTCGCTCCGCTGCTGACCCCGGCACTGATCTGGCTGCTGGCCTCGGCGTGGTTGCCGGTATCGTTCATGGAGCTGTTCTGGTCGATCCTGCAAGTGGTGCTGTTGCCGATCGTCCTCGGCGTGGTCGCGCAGCGCCTGCTCGGTGACAAGGTGCGGCATGCGGTGGATGTGTTGCCGCTGGTGTCGGTGGTCAGCATCGTGATTATTGTCACCGCCGTGGTGGCGGCGAGTCAGGCGAAAATCGCCGAGTCCGGCCTGCTGATCATGGCCGTGGTCATGCTGCATAACAGCTTCGGTTATCTGCTCGGTTACTTCACCGGGCGCCTGTTCGGCCTGCCGCTGGCTCAGCGCAAGTCGCTGGCACTGGAAGTCGGCATGCAGAATTCGGGCTTGGGCGCGGCATTGGCCAGTGCGCACTTCTCGCCACTGGCGGCGGTGCCGAGCGCGCTGTTCAGCGTTTGGCACAATATTTCCGGAGCACTGCTGTCGACGTACTTCAGGCGCATGAGCGAAAAAGAAGACCGCGACAACCTCGCGCAACGGGCTGCCGATTGAGGCTGAAAACTTGATCCCCGGGTTAATGCTCGTCAGTATATTGCGCAACGCGGGGACGACCCTGCGGCTCGATCGAGTCATTAATCTGGGGACGACCCCGTCAATCGATGGAGGTCCTGCATGTCCTGGATCATTCTGTTTTGCGCCGGCCTGTTCGAAGTCGGCTGGGCCGTTGGCCTGAAATACACCGACGGTTTCACCCGCCCGCTTCCGACCGCCCTGACCGTTGCCGCGATGGCTATCAGTCTGGGTCTATTGGGCTTGGCGATGAAGGAATTGCCGTTGGGTACGGCTTATGCGATCTGGACCGGCGTCGGTGCCGTGGGCACGGTGATCGCCGGGATCATTCTGTTTGGTGAATCGATGGCGTTGATTCGGCTGGCCAGTGTGGCGTTGATCGTCACGGGTTTGATTGGCCTTAAAGTCAGCGCTTAAGCCGATACCGTCTTCGCGAGCAGGCTCGCTCCCACATCCAACCGCGTTCCGTCATTGGAACAGGGTCAACTGTGGGAGCGAGCCTGCTCGCGAAGGGGCCTTTTGATACACCGACTATCTAACAGCCCCGCGCAACTCCCCCACCAACACCTGCAACTTCGCCGGCTCCGTCCCTCCGGTAATCGCCGGCCCCGCCACCAGCGTCACCCGCGACCACAAGCGATGGAACAAACCCTTGTTCGGATCGCGACTGAAGAAACTCCCCCACAGTCCTTGCAGCGCAAGCGGAATCACCGGCACCGGCGTCTCCTCCAGAATGCGCGTCACGCCGCCGCGAAACTCGTTGATCTCGCCATCGGCGGTCAATTTGCCTTCCGGGAAAATGCACACCAGCTCACCGTCCTTCAGATACTGAGCGATGCGTGTGAAGGCTTTTTCGTAGATCTGGATATCTTCCTGGCGTCCGGCAATCGGAATAGCGCCCGCCGTGCGGAAGATAAAGTTCAGGACCGGCAAGTTGTAGATCTTGTAGTACATGACAAAGCGAATCGGCCTACGCACCGCCCCGCCGATCAGCAAGGCGTCGACGAACGACACGTGGTTGCACACCAGCAGCGCCGCGCCCTCGTCCGGGATCGCTTCAAGGTTGCGGTGCTCGACGCGGTACATGGAATGGCTGAGCAGCCAGATCATGAAGCGCATGCTGAATTCCGGAACGATCTTGAAGATGTAGGCGTTGACGCCGATGTTCAGCAGCGACACCACCAGGAACAGTTGCGGGATCGACAGCTTGGCGACGCTTAACAAGACGATCGAAACAATCGCCGACACCACCATAAACAGCGCGTTGAGAATGTTGTTGGCGGCAATCACCCGCGCCCGTTCGTTTTCAGCCGTGCGCGACTGGATCAGCGCGTACAGCGGGACAATATAGAAGCCACCGAAAATGCCCAGGCCAAGGATGTCGATCAACACCGCCCAGGTGTGAACGAAGCCGAGCACGGCAATCCAGCTATGGCCGCTGACGCTGTCCGGGATCCCACCGGAATGCCACCACAGCAACAGGCCGAACACGGTCAGGCCAAACGAGCCAAACGGCACCAGACCGATCTCGACTTTGCGCCCGGAGAGCTTTTCGCAGAGCATCGAACCCAGCGCGATGCCCACCGAGAACACGGTCAGGATCAGCGTGACCACGGTTTCGTCACCGTGCATCCATTCCTTGGCGTAGGCCGGGATCTGCGTCAGGTAAATCGCCCCGACAAACCAGAACCACGAGTTACCGACAATCGAGCGCGACACCGCAGGCGTCTGGCCCAGACCGAGTTTCAGCGTCGCCCAGGACTGGCTGAAGATATTCCAGTTCAGGCGCATTTCCGGCGACGAGGCCGCCGCGCGCGGAATGCTGCGGCTGGCCAGATAACCCAGCACGGCAATGCCGACGATCGCTGCGGAGACTACCGGCGCGTAGTGCTCGGACGACATCATGATCCCGGCGCCGATGGTGCCGGCGAGAATCGCCAGAAACGTGCCCATTTCCACCAGACCGTTGCCGCCGACCAGTTCATCGTCGCGCAAGGCCTGCGGCAGGATCGAATACTTCACCGGGCCGAACAACGCCGAGTGAGTGCCCATGGCGAACAGTGCCACCAGCATCAGCGACAGATGATCGAAGAGGAAGCCGATCGACCCTACGGCCATGATGGCGATTTCCGCGAGTTTGATCAGACGGATCAGCGCGTCCTTGGCGAATTTTTCCCCGAACTGCCCGGCCAGCGCCGAGAACAGGAAAAACGGCAGGATAAACAGCAGCGCGCAGAGGTTGACCCAGATCGAGCGATCACCCTCGATGGTCAACCGATAGAGGATGGCGAGGATCAACGACTGCTTGAACACGTTGTCGTTGAACGCGCCGAGCGACTGGGTAATAAAGAAGGGCAAAAAGCGCCGGGTGCGCAACAGGTTGAACTGTGAGGGGTGACTCATCTTCCGTGTTTCCTGATGTTAGGTAGTGAGGCCTGGGTGCTTGTTATTGGAATCCCGCACCACGATCCAGGCCACACCTTACCTAAACTTTTCGGATTATTTCTTCAAACCTGCAATACACGGCGAGACAAACAGCTCGCCTCGCCACGCGCCCTGCACGGTGCGCTTGCCGACGATCAGCCACATTGCCGCCAACAAAATCACCAGCGCCGTACCGAACACACTGAAAAATGTCAGGTTGAGGATACTTGCCAGTTTCAGCGTCGCCAGCGAATACACGCCCAATGGGAAGGTGAAGCCCCACCAGCCGAGGTTGAACGGAATGCCGTCACGCAGATAACGTACGGTGATCAACAGTGCCATCAACATCCACCACAGACCAAAACCCCACAGCGTGATCCCAGCGACCAGACCCAGGCCCGAAGCGATTTCACCGACGCCGGGCAGACCATTCGCGGCAAAAATCGCTGGCGCCTCACCGCCCAACAGCAACATGCCAAGGGCACCGGTGCCGATCGGACCCAGCGCCAGCCAGCTCGACGCGGCCATGTTTTCGTGGGGCAGTTTGTGCAAGGCCATGCGCAACAACAGGATGGTCAGAATGCTGAACGCCACCGGCAGGGAGAATGCCCAGAGCACATAGCTGGTAGTCAGCACGATCAGTTGCCCATGGGCGTCGGTCAGATGCGGCGCGAGCAGGCCGCCGCTGGCCGCTGCCACTTCCGCCGCCACTACCGGCAGCAACCAGACCGCGGTCATCTGATCGATGCTGTGTTCCTGACGGGTAAACATCATGTACGGAATCAACACACCACAGGCCAGCGACATCGCTACATCGATCCACCACAACACTTCAGCGAGCTGAATGACACCGTCGCCCCAGCGCGGCAGCCCGAACAACAGAAAGCCGTTGATGATCGTCGCCAGGCCCATGGGAATGGTGCCGAAGAACATCGATACGGTGGAATGACCGAAAATCCGCCGCGCCTCGTCAAAGAACAAAATCCAGCGCGCGGCGTAGGCAGCGGTAAACAGGCTGAACAACAGAATGTTGAACAACCACAGCCCCTCGGCCACGGCGCGCAATCCGGGAATGGCCAGCGGCAACTGGGCCAGCGCCAATGCCAGCACACCGGTACCCATGGTCGCGGCGAACCAGTTCGGCGTGAACTGGCGGATCACTTCGCGCGGATGCTGAAGCTGTCTGAAAGGTTTGTAGCCAGGGGTGACGCTGTTGGGGCAAATCATCATGAACTCCTGTCCTCTGGTGAGGTGGAACCCATGGTAGATCCGAATCGAATATCGATATAACGGGTAATATCTCTAACTGTTATCTGTTTTGCAGATAAGCGTCCACACGCGCTAAGGAGCGCTGCAAACTCTGCCCGCCTGCGGACGCAGACTGAGCAGCAGTGCAGCCACGGCCAGCACAATCAAAACAGTACCGTAACCATCGGTGGTCGCCAGCAGTCCAAAGTTGCGCGCCAGATACCCGGCCAGCAACGCCGGCAGACAGAACGCCAGATAACTGAGCACGTAATACGCCGACATCAACCCGGCTCGTTCATGCGGCAAAGCCAGCGGTACCAGGCTGCGCACCGCGCCGAGAAATCCCGAACCGAAGCCGCAACCGGCGACCAGTGTGCCAAAGAAAAACAACGACAGACTGGCGCCATGCACGCCGAGCAGAATCAGCACTAGCCCGACCGGCAGCAGGCTCGCGCCCAGCCGCAGCGCCTGAGCGGCAGGACGATTGCGCATCATGAAAATCATCAACGCGCCGGTCACGGTGAGCGCCGCGACCGTAGCGCCGCCGATCAGATTGGAGGTAGAGCCAGTGGCCGTGCGCACCAACGACGGTGCCAACGAGGCGTAAAAACCACCGAGCGCCCAGGTTGCGGTGTTCAGTGGCAGCAAGTGCCACAACGTTGAACGCGCTTGCACTGGTACGTGCAAAGTCGGTCGCAACGACGCCAGCGCCCCACCTTGCCGCGAAACACTCTCCGGCAGGCGCCAGACATACACGCTTTGCAACACGAACAGTGCCAACAGTAACCAGTAAGTCAGCTGTAACGGCGCCGGCGCGAATTCCGCCAGCAAGCCACAACCCAAACCGCCCAGAGCCATCCCGAGTAACGGCGCGACACTGTTGATCAGCGGCCCCTGCTGCCGGTCGGTGTCGAGCAGCGTTGCGCTCAATACGGCAGTGGCCATGCCGGTGGCGAAACCTTGCAACACCCGTGCGCCGATCAACCAAGCCACGCTATCGGCATAGATGAACAGCAACATGGCCAGCGCATTGAGCAACACGGCGGTAAAGATCACCGGTTTGCGGCCCAAATGGTCGGAAAGCGAGCCCACCGTCAGCAATGCCGCCAACAGACTCAAAGCGTATACGGCAAAAATCAGCGTGAGCATCGCTGCCGAGAAATGCAGTTGATCCTGATACAAGTGATACAACGGCGTCGGCGCGGTGGAAGCGGCGAGAAAACTGAGTAAGGTGATCGCCAGAAACCACAAGCTCGACCGGTGGGAAGCGAAATTATTCAAGGGGCTGGTCATGGGCACACTCCGCAAAAGCTAATTTTTTGCTTTTGCGCAGTGTGCTACCGCCTAGCGCTTAAAGCAAATTCTTTGTGTTAAGGTCTGCCGCATGGCTATTAAAGAAGGTTTACGCCCCGGCGGCCGCAGTGCCCGGGTGCAGGAGTCGATTCATTCGGCGGTCAATGCGCTGCTGCAAGAGCAGGAACGTTCCACCGTGACCGTTCCGCAAATCGCCGCCCGCGCGGGGGTTACGCCGTCGACGATTTATCGACGCTGGGGTGATCTGGCGGCGTTGCTGGCGGACGTCGCCCTCGCCCGCATGCGCCCGGACAGCGAGCCGGCGAACACTGGCAGCCTGCGCGGCGATATCCGTGCGTGGGCCGAGCAGTATCTTGACGAGATGAGTTCAGAGGTCGGGCGCAACATGATGCGCGACGTGCAGGCCAGCGCTACGCCGGGCTATTGCGTGGCGATCATTGGTGCGCAGTTGCAGACCATTGTTGATCGCCATCGGCATGAGAAGGCGCCGAGTGTCGATCGCTTGATCAATCTGGTGGTGGCGCCGGTGGTGTTCCGGATTCTGTTTTCGGCGGCGGCGCTGGAGGTTGATGAGCTCCATCGCCTGATCGATATTGCGCTGCGTCTGGACTGACGCGCTCGCTCCCACAAGGAAATGCATTCCAATTGTGGGAGCGAGCCTGTTCGCGAAGAGGTCCTCCCAGTCACCACAAGAACCACCCGGTACCCCGCCTGCGACACCCCGCCACGCCACGACCTTGGTCGACACTGACTAACCGCCGCGCGCGTGCGAGACTGTCCGCCCGGGCAGGAGTGCCGGGGAGTCTTTTGTCGGGAGTGCTGCATGTCGTTGTCCACCGGGCTGATTGCCGTCGTTGCCCTGGCCTACATGGCCATCATGTTCGCCATCGCCTTCTACGGCGACCGTCGCAGCACGCCGTTGCCGCCGCGGGTGCGCGCCTGGGTGTACAGCCTGTCGCTGGCAGTCTACTGCACCAGTTGGACTTTCTTCGGCGCGGTGGGTCAGGCGGCGGAACAACTGTGGTCATTCCTGCCGATCTACCTCGGGCCGATCCTGCTGCTGGTCGGCGCGCCGTGGGTCCTGCAGAAAATGGTGATGATCAGCAAACAGGAGAACATCACCTCCATCGCCGACTTCATCGCCGCGCGCTACGGCAAATCGCAATCGCTGGCGGTAGTCGTGGCGCTGATCTGTCTGGTCGGCGTGTTGCCCTATATTGCCCTGCAACTCAAAGGCATCGTCCTCGGCGTGAACCTGCTGATCGGCGCCGGCGCCGATGCCATGGGCACCCGCGCTCAAGACACGGCGCTGATCGTGTCGCTGGTGCTGGCGTTGTTCACCATCGTCTTCGGTACGCGCAACCTCGACGCCACCGAACACCACCGTGGCATGGTGCTGGCGATTGCCTTCGAATCGCTGGTCAAGCTGTTCGCCTTTCTCGCCGTCGGCGCCTTCGTCACGTACGGCCTGTATGACGGTTTCGACGACCTGTTCAATCAGGCAATGCTCGCCCCGCGCCTTGAGGCGTACTGGAAGGAAACCATCAACTGGCCATCGATGGTGGTGCAAACCGGCGTGGCTATGATGGCGATCATTTGCCTGCCCCGGCAATTTCACGTGACCGTAGTGGAGAACATCGACCCGCAGGATCTGCGTCTGGCGAAATGGGTGTTCCCCGCCTATCTGGCTTTGGCCGCATTGTTTGTAGTCCCTATCGCCCTTGCCGGTCAAATGATGCTGCCCAGCGATGTGCTGCCCGACTCGTTCGTGATCAGCCTGCCGCTGGCCCAGGCCCATCCGGCGCTGGCGATGCTGGCGTTTATTGGTGGCGCATCGGCAGCGACCGGCATGGTGATTGTCGCCAGCGTCGCCCTGTCGACCATGGTTTCCAACGACATGCTGTTGCCGTGGCTGTTGCGCCGCAACAATGCCGAGCGCCCGTTCGAAGTGTTCCGCCAGTGGATGCTCTCGGTGCGCCGCGTGAGTATTGTGGTGATTCTGCTGCTGGCCTATGTCAGTTATCGCTTGCTCGGCTCGACCGCAAGCCTGGCGACCATCGGCCAGATCGCCTTCGCCGCGGTGACGCAACTGGCGCCGGCCATGCTCGGCGCGCTGTACTGGAAACAGGCCAACCGCCGGGGCGTGTTCGCCGGCCTCGCCACCGGCACCTTCCTCTGGTTCTACACGCTGGTGCTGCCGATTGCCGCGCACAGTCTCGGCTGGTCGCTGGCGAGTTTCCCCGGCTTGGCGTGGCTGCACAGCAATCCGCTGAACCTGCCGATCACCCCGCTGACCCAAGGCGTGGTGCTGTCGCTGGCGGGTAACTTCACCCTGTTCGCCTGGGTCTCGGTGCTGTCGCGCACGCGGGTTTCCGAGCACTGGCAGGCCGGGCGTTTCATCGGTCAGGAAATCAGCGCACGACCTAATGCTCGTTCGATGCTGGCGGTACAGATCGACGATCTGCTGCAACTGGCGGCGCGTTTCGTCGGCGAAGAACGTGCGCGACAGAGCTTCATTCGCTTCGCCTACCGTCAGGGCAAGGGCTTCAACCCCAACCAGAACGCCGACAGCGAATGGATTGCCCACACTGAACGCTTGCTCGCCGGTGTCCTCGGCGCTTCTTCGACACGGGCCGTAGTAAAAGCCGCCATCGAAGGTCGGGAAATGCAGTTGGAGGACGTAGTCCGAATCGCTGACGAAGCCTCGGAAGTGCTGCAGTTCAACCGCGCCCTGCTGCAAGGCGCGATCGAGAACATCACCCAGGGCATCAGCGTGGTCGACCAGTCGCTGAAACTGGTGGCGTGGAACCGTCGTTATCTGGAGCTGTTCAACTACCCCGACGGCCTGATCAGCGTCGGCCGGCCGATTGCCGACATCATTCGCTACAACGCCGAACGCGGTTTGTGCGGCCCCGGCGAAGCGGAAGTGCACGTCGCGCGACGCTTGCACTGGATGCGTCAGGGCCGCGCGCACACTTCCGAACGGCTGTTCCCCAATGGCCGGGTGATCGAGCTGATCGGCAACCCGATGCCCGGCGGCGGATTTGTCATGAGTTTCACCGACATTACCGCGTTCCGCGAAGCCGAACAGGCGCTGACCGAGGCGAACGAAGGGCTGGAACAACGGGTCAGCGAACGCACCCAGGAACTGTCGCAACTCAACGTTGCGCTCACCGAAGCCAAGGGCAATGCCGAGGCGGCCAACCAGTCGAAAACCCGCTTCCTCGCCGCCGTCAGCCACGACTTGATGCAACCGCTGAACGCCGCGCGACTGTTCTCCGCCGCCCTCTCCCATCAGAACGAAGGCTTGAGCGCAGAGGCGCAACAACTGGTGCAACACCTCGACAGCTCGCTGCGTTCGGCGGAAGACCTGATCAGCGATCTGCTGGACATCTCGCGCCTGGAAAACGGCAAGATCAACCCGGACCGCAAAGCCTTCGCCGTCAATGAACTGTTCGACACCCTCGGCGCGGAATTCAAGGCACTGGCCCAAGAGCAAAAACTCACGTTCCGGGTGCGTGGCAGTCAATTGCGCATCGACAGCGACATCAAACTGCTGCGGCGGATTCTGCAAAACTTCCTCACCAACGCGTTCCGCTACGCCAAAGGCCCGGTGCTGCTGGGCGTGCGTCGGCGCGGTGGTGAGTTATGTCTGGAAGTCTGGGATCGCGGCCCGGGCATTCCGGAAGACAAACAACAAGTGATTTTCGAAGAATTCAAACGCCTCGACAGCCACCAGACCCGCGCCGAAAAAGGCCTGGGCCTGGGACTGGCGATCGCCGATGGCTTGTGCCGCGTGCTCGGGCACACCCTGCGCGTTCGCTCCTGGCCGGGGCGCGGCAGTGTGTTCAGCGTGACGGTGCCCATTGCCCGTACACAAACGCCTCCGGCAAGTGCCACCGTGGAACTGAACGGCAAACTGCTCAGCGGCGCGCAGGTACTGTGCATTGATAACGAAGACAGCATCCTGATCGGCATGAACAGCCTGTTGAGCCGCTGGGGCTGCCAAGTGTGGACGGCGCGCAATCGCGAAGAATGCGCAGCGATATTGAATGAAGGTGTGCGGCCACAACTGGCGCTGGTCGACTATCACCTCGACCACGGCGACACCGGCACAGAGCTGATGGCCTGGTTGCGCACGCGCCTGGGTGAACCCGTGCCCGGCGTGGTGATCAGCGCGGATGGACGCCCGGAGACCGTGGCGCAAGTGCATGCGGCGGGCCTGGATTACCTGGCCAAACCGGTGAAGCCGGCGGCGTTGCGGGCGCTTTTGAGTCGGTATTTGCCGTTGTAGAAGGTGACCTTGCAGGCGCCTTCGCGAGCAGGCTCGCTCCCACATAAAAGCAAAAGCAAAATCAAAAGATCGCAGCCTTCGGCAGCTCCTACACAATGAGCGTTAGCTCGAGTACCGCTTTTGATCTTGATTCACCGGCGACGTCGGAAGGCTGAGCGGATTGATCCCGGAGCGAAGGGACCCGAGCTTGCGAGGGCCGAACGTAGGAGCAAGCGTTTTTTTGCTTATTTTTTTACTGGGCCGGCATTCCGGGCGTTTGTAAAAAAGTGAGTCGCCGTAAGGGCGAAACCGCCAGCCGCCATCACCGCAGCAACGGATATGCCCCCAAAATCAGCCCAAAAAACGACGCCTATTCAGGCAACTCAACCAACCCATCAACATCCGTCATCGCCCGTTCGAGCAAATCCGCCGGCAAGCTCTTGCTTGCCCGCGCACCGAGCAACTTCAACTGCTCACTGCGGCTGACCAGATTACCGCGCCCCTCTGTCAGCTTGTTGCGCGCTGAGCTGTAAGCCTTGTCCAGTTGCTGCAGACGATTGCCCACTTCGTCCAGATCCTGAATAAACAACACGAACTTGTCGTACAGCCAGCCCGCGCGCTCGGCGATTTCCCGGGCGTTCTGGCTCTGCCGCTCCTGCTTCCACAGACTGTCGATCACCCGCAGCGTGGCC
Organism: Pseudomonas triticicola; assembly: GCF_019145375.1. NCBI lineage: Bacteria > Pseudomonadati > Pseudomonadota > Gammaproteobacteria > Pseudomonadales > Pseudomonadaceae > Pseudomonas > Pseudomonas triticicola. The sequence continues at coordinate 2,706,892 of NZ_JAHSTX010000001.1, forward strand.
AACAGCGTAGTCGGGCTGACGATCACGATATTGCGGTCGAAAGCGTCCTGAAACAGCGACGGCTCAGCCTGTAACGCAGCCGAAAATGCCGCCTCAATCGGCACGAACAGCAAAACGAAATCGAGGCTGTGCAGGCCTTCCAGACGTTTGTAATCCTTGCCGGCCAGACCTTTCACATGATTGCGCAGCGACAACACGTGCTGCTTGATCGCGATCTGCCCCAACGTGTCGTCATCAGCCGCAACATATTGTTGATAGGCCGTGAGACTGACTTTCGAGTCGACCACCACCTGCTTGTCGCCGGGCAGGTAAATGATCACATCGGGCTGGAAGCGTTCACCGTCCGGGCCTTTGAGATTGACCTGAGTCTGATACTCGCGGCCCTTCTCCAGACCCGCGTGCTCAAGAACGCGCTCGAGAATCAGCTCGCCCCAATTGCCTTGGGTTTTCTGGCCCTTGAGCGCGCGAGTCAGGTTGGTGGCTTCGTCGCTCAGACGCAGGTTCAACGCCTGCAAACGCTCCAGCTCCTTGGCCAGCGAAAAACGCTCGCGGGCTTCGGCCTGATAGCTTTCTTCAACGCGTTTTTCAAAGGACTGGATGCGCTCTTTCAACGGATCAAGCAACTGCCCGAGCCGCTGCTGGCTGGTTTCGGCAAAGCGCTGCTCCCGCTCATCGAAGATCTTGCCGGCCAGCTCGGCGAACTGCGCGCGCAGTTCATCGCGTGAGCCTTGCAGGTCGTTGAGACGTTGTTGATGGCTTTCCTGTTGCTCGCGCAGTTCGGCACTCAGCGAGGCAGCGCGGGCGTCGAGGCGGCGCAACTCAGCATCCTTGTTGGCGCGTTCGAGGTTCCAGGCGTGGGAGGCGTCGCGGGCATCGTCGCGCTCGATCTGCAGCAATTCGACTTCGCGGCGCAGCGCGGCGAGGTCTGCCTGTTTGGCGGCGTTGGCCTGGCCAAGATCGGCGATTTCATCGCGGCTCGCTTCAAGCTGCGCGGTGAGGCCGTCCTGGGCCAGTTGCGCCATGGCCAGGCGCTCTTCGAGCAAGGCCAGATCAGCCTGGGCGTTGCTGGCCCTGCGTTGCAGTTGCCAGGCCAGCGCCAACAGCGGCAACCCTGCCGCCGCAAGACCGAGCAATACGCTGGTCAAGTCCATAGCCATAGCGACTCCTGCCAATCGGATAAAGCCTGAAGGTTAACCAAGGTGTCAGGGCTTGGACAGCTCAGTCTTCGATCAGACCGAGTTCCTGCTGCGCGCGGCGGTCACCGGCGCGGGCGGCCTGACGCAGCAACTCTTGGCCGATACGCCGGTCACGGGCATTGCCGCACTCCCGGCAAATCAATTGGCCGAGGCGGCTTTGTGCGGCGACCACGCCTTCTCGGGCCGGTTGCTTGAGCAGACGGCCGGCCAGGTGCTTGGCGCTGGGACTGTCGCTCAGCCGCGGCGCATCGAGCAGCCATTCGGCCACACGCACGGAAAAACGCTTGGGAGCGGTAACAGAGGTCGGGTTGGAGGTAACAGAGTCTGATACTGAGCGAAACTTCATAAAGCACTGCGGGACAGATCGGAAGGCGCGCCACTTTACTCTCTTTTTCTTACAGGTAAAGTCGAAAAAAACCCGGCACGCCCGTCCTAGAGCAAGCGCTAGGGACAATCCACAGAAGCTGTGGATAAGTCAGTGGACAACCGCTCTCCGATCCCCGCAAAGCCTTATGGAATGGGGCTCGCAGTCAAACTGACGATTTTTTCACCAACAAAAAAAGACGATATTTTTCATTGACTTAAACTTTTGATACAGGCAGCGACTGGAGTCAGGATCGATGTGACAGTTGCGTTACGCTCTGCGCAACTAATGTGCACAAGTACCTGTGCGCCGGTTATATGCGTGCGCTTTTTCGGCTCATTTTGCGCAGCTGCGAGCGACCGAAAGGCTCTGCGAAAAGCATGCACGCCGACGGACGGTGCGACACGGACCTTTCCCTGTGATCCTTTTTTTGGTCAGGGGGTTTGCTTCGCCCGAACGGATCCGTTACTATCCGCGGCGTTAGTACCAAGCTGAAAGTCAATTCCGGTCGAATATCTCCCCACGGTCAACTTCCAACAGGAAGACACTGCCGAAAAAAGCGGGAACGACCCCTCGATGGTTTCCAGGTAAATCTTTTGACGACGCTGCCTTTGAACGAAAACAAAGGGCGTTGCGAAGAACACTTACTCTGACCGAACCAACCTGCAAATTGATCAGGATCTTCACCCCGGGCCCAGAACCTTTGCCCTCGCTGTGATGCCTGTCCTCCTAAGTACCTACCTGCCAGCCCAAGCGCGCTCACTTATCAGCGCTTCAAACTGGCTGCTTTGTTCCAGTCGGGTTCTTCGTTCGATCAATGGTGATCAACGTTACTGGAACGTTTTAACGTTGCACGGTTCTTATCCGTGTCATTTGTAGGAACACCTAATAACTATGTCTACTCAAATCCAGACTCAGGATGCCATTCGCACCCTAACCAACGCTTTTGCTCCAATGAACTGCCTGATCATGGCCGCTCGCAAAGGCTGCTTCAGCTTCACCGTGGTCAATGAACACGGCATCGCTCGTCACAGCGAGCGTTTGTACCCCGATCAATACTCCAGCGCCGAACCGCTGCAGGCCGTGATCGAGCGTACCCGTCAGGCACTGGTTGCCTGAAAGCCGGACAGGCTGCAAAAGCAAAGCCCTGCTGAAAAGCGGGGCTTTTTATTGCCTGATATTTCACTTTTAGCGCTGCGCTTCTAAGCATGTTCCGATCTAAGGCCCGGGATGCGATGACGGAAATATTTTAAAAACAGGCCTTTACACGCTGAATATGACACTACACTTCAACTCAAGCGGCTTGACCCGCTTGCGGCGAGCCTGAGTCGATCCACTGCTGCCAAGGCCCCTTCAGGACTCGCCCTCAACAACAAGAACCGAGGGTGTTATGGGTATCGCTGCCAGCGAACTGTGCCGCTATGTGATCCGTCCCACGCTGATTTATCTGGGACGCCACTGCGCAACTGCCGAATCCCTGCTGCTGGGTATCGCCGCCAGCCAGTCCGCCCTCGGGTCTGCCCTGCATGACCGCCGCGGCCACGGCCTCTACCGGATTGCCGAGCATCGGCATCAGGCCCTCTGGGATGATTATCTGGCGCTCGATCCGGAGCGCGCCAGCCTGGTGCGCGGCCTGGCCAGTCAGCACGCGTTCCTCAGCGGCCCGCATCTGGAACTGACCGTCAACCTGCGTTACGCCACGGCCATCGCCTGGCTGCTGGTAGAAGAACAAAACCCCACCCTCCCCGCTCCGACCGACCTGCTCGGCATGGCGCGTATCTGGCGCCAGACCTTTCAACCGCAAGGTCGTCTGCGCGACTTCACCTATGCCTGGCAAACCTGTGTTTCACCGCTGAATCAGGTCGCTTGCTGACCGGGCGGTTTCACAAGTTCTCCCATCAGGTCGCCATTTTGGTCGGATTGTCCTACAAAACCGCTCTAACTCAAGGCATACAGGCTATAGCGCTGGGACGAAAATGTTGGTAATTTTCGCCCCGGTGATCACCAGGAGTTCTAATAATGAAAAAAGTCATGCTCAAAACCACCCTTAGCCTCGCCGTTACCCTTGCCTCCACACAAATCTTCGCGGCAGGTTTTGCCCTCAACGAACAAAGCATCAGTGGGATGGGGACTGGTTTTGCCGGGCGATCTTCTTCTGCCGACGACGCAAGCACTGTTTATGGCAACCCGGCCGGCATGGCGCGCATCAAGCGCGAACAAGTCACCGGCGGTGTCGCCGTTGTCGATGCACACACCGATATCAGCAACGCCAGCTCCAGCCCTAACGGCGGCAGCAACAAAGGCGACATGGTGCCCTTCACCGCTGTACCTATGGGTTTCTATGTAAAACCGATCGATGATCACTGGGCATTCGGTCTCGGTGTGTACGTGCCGTTCGGTCTGATCACTGATTACGAAAACGGCTTCGCCGGTCGTTACTTCGGCAGCAAGTCCGAAGTGCAAGTCATCACTTTCCAGCCAACCGTCAGCTACGCCTTCAACGACAAGGTGTCGATCGGTTTCGGCCCGACCATCAACCGCATCGACGGCTCGCTGGAATCCAACCTGTCGATTACCCAGGCACTGCCGGATGGCAAGGTCAAGATCAAGGGTGACGACACCGCGCTGGGTTACAACGTCGGCTTGCTGGTCCAGGCCACTGACACCACCCGTGTCGGCCTGACCTACCACTCCAAGGTCGACTACAAGCTCGAAGGCGACACCAAGGTCAACTACGGCGCACTGGCCGCTGTTGGTTTGGGCGCCAACCAGAAGTACGACGCTTCGCTGAAGATCACCACGCCGGAATCCGTCGACCTGTCGGTCACCCAGGCGATCAACGATCGCTGGAACGTCTACGCCGGCACCACCTGGACTCGCTGGAGCCAGCTGGACAAGATCACCGTGAAGAACTCCGGCGTGCAGCCTCTGCTGGCCGGTCAGTTCGGTTCGATCAACGAAGACCAGAACTGGCATGACTCCTGGGCCTATGCCGTGGGTACCTCGTACCAGTTGAACAAGGAATGGGTACTGCGTACCGGTCTGACCTTCGACCAGTCGCCAACCAATAACGAAGACCGCTCGCCGCGTATCCCGACTGGCGACCGCACCATCTTCAGTATCGGTGCCGGCTGGAGCCCGACGGACGACCTGACCATCGACGTCGCGTACTCGTACCTGAAAGAAGAGTCGGTCAACATCCGCAACGAAAACGCGCGCGGCCAGACCTACGATTCCAAGTATGAAAACTCGGCAAACGGCTTCGGTGTCGGCGCGACATACCGCTTCTGATACACCGAGGCGAGGCTAACCCCTCGCACACGAAAAAGCCCCGCTCTCTTTGCAGAGGCGGGGCTTTTTCTTGCCTGCAACTTTTCACTGGAACGACAAAATCACCATTGTGGGAGCGAGCCTGCTCGCGAAGGCGGTATGTCAGATGTAGATATGCTGGCTGACACACCGCTTCGCGGGCAGGCTCGCTCCCACAGGGAACAGCATGAATCAGGGCTTCAGCGGCTTGGAGGCAATGGCCTTTTCGATCGCGGCGATAAACTCGGGATCATCCGGTTTGGTCAAGCTGGAAAAACTCGCCACCACCTTGCCCTGCCGGTCGACCACGTACTTGTAGAAATTCCACTTCGGCGCATTGCTCTGCGCGGCCAGCACCTGGAACAGATGCGTGGCGTCGTCGCCGCGAACCTTCTGCGGCTCGGTCATGTTGAAGGTCACGCCATAGTTGGCGTAGCAGACCTTGGCGGTTTCGGCGCTGTCCTTGGACTCCTGCTTGAAGTCATTCGACGGCACGCCAAGCATCTCCAGCCCTTGCGCCTTGTAGCGTTTGTTCAGCGCCTCGAGCCCTTCGAACTGTGGAGCGAAACCGCAGAAGCTGGCGGTATTGACCACCACCAGCGGCTTGTCGGCGTACTGCTTGCACAGATCGATGGATTCCTTGGCGCGCAGCTTGGGCAGCGAGCCTTGCAGCAGCTCAGGACAATCGGCGGCCTGGGCCAGGCCAGTCAACGCCATCAGCAACGCGGGAACAGCACAACAGCGCATCAACATGTCGAATTTCCTTGGGCAGTCATCAGGCTTCGACGTTACTCGCCACGCTGGCATCTAGCAAATACTCATGCCCAACTGCATCAGCGCCAGACCGCCGCGCTGCCAGCCCCACCACACCAGCGCCAACAGCGCAGCAGCCAGCGCGGTCACGGCGAATCGCGCGCAGATCCGGCTCATGCTGCGCTCGCCGCAGCTTGCAGGCGCGCCACCGGACGCTCGCGCACCGGCCAGTTCAGCGCCGCCGCCAGCAGACTCAAAAGCACCGCCACTTGCCAGATCAAGTCATAACTCCCGGTTCGGTCGTACACCACCCCGCCCAGCCAGCCGCCAAGGAACGAGCCGAGCTGATGGAACAGAAAGACAATGCCACCGAGCATGGACAAATTGCGCACGCCGAACAAGGTCGCCACCGTACCGTTGGTCAACGGCACCGTCGACAGCCACAGGAAGCCCATGGCCATGCCGAACAGATACGCCGTGGTGGTCGTCACCGGCAACCACAGGAACAGCACGATCACCACCGCGCGCAAGAGATACAGCGCAGTCAACAGACGCGGTTTCGACATGCGGCCACCGAGCCAGCCGGCGGTGTAAGTGCCGAAGATATTGAACAGCCCGATCAATGCCAGCACCGTGGTGCCGACGGTCGCCGGCAGATGCTGATCGACCAGATACGCCGGCAGGTGCACACCGATGAACACCACCTGGAAACCGCAGACAAAAAAGCCGAACGCCAGCAGCCAGAATCCGGAATGCGAGCAGGCCTCCCGCAGCGCTTCGCCAAGGGATTGCTCATGGCCGAGAACCGGCAATGGCTTGTCCTTGAGCATGCTCACCAGCGGCACAATCATCGCCACCAACAGGCCCAGCACCAACAGCGCGGTCGACCAGCCGAGCCAGCCGATCAGGCCCAGCGTGCCCGGTAACATCGCAAACTGGCCGAACGAACCGGCGGCGCTGGCAATACCCATGCCCATGCTGCGTTTCTCTGGCGGCACAGCGCGACCCACAACACCAAGAATGACCGAAAACGAAGTGCCCGAAAGACCGATACCGATCAGCAGGCCGGCACTGAGTGACAGAGTCACTGCCGAATCAGACAGGCCCATGCACACCAGGCCCGCCGCGTAGAGGATCCCACCGACCAGCACCACTTTCGCCGCGCCGAAGCGGTCAGCCAGCGCGCCGGTGAACGGCTGCGCCAGGCCCCAGATCAGGTTCTGCAGGGCGATGGCGAAGGCAAACACCTCGCGCCCCCAGCCGAATTGCGCGCTCATCGGCGACAGGAACAAACCAAAACCGTGGCGCACGCCCAATGACAACGCCAGGATCAGCGCACTCCCCATCAACACCCAACCGCACGTACGCCACATCGATGTCATTGTTATTCTCCAGTCGCGGGTATATACCCGCTTGAGCGCGAAGAAACCGGCGTCAGGCCAGTTCGTCGAGCAATTTGAGCAAGGTTTCGCGCTTCTCGGCACCGAGCCGGTCGATCAGCCGCTGTTGCGCCGCTTCCCACGCCGGCAATGCCGCTGCCAAGCGCTGCACACCGGTTTCGGTGAGGCGCACGATACGGTTGCGCATGTCCTCGCCTTCGGCCAGCGCCACCAGACCTTCGCCCTCGAGCACGCGTAAATTGCGCCCGAGCGTGCTGCGATCCAGGCCCATGGCCTCAGCCAGTTCGGAAATGCTCGGTTGCTCCAGCCGCTGCAGATTGCACAGCAGAGAATACTGGGCAACGTTGATCCCGAAGCCATCGAGAGCGCCGTCGTAATGCCTGCTGACGCCACGCGCGGCGCGACGCAGGTTGGTGCACAAACACTGAGAAGGAAGCATGATGCGTGTATATACCCGCGAGTGTGTTAAATCAAGTTACAGATGAGTTTACTCTGAACATCATTGTTGCCGGTGAGGCCGCCTTCGCGAGCAGGCTCGCTCCCACAGGGGATTGCATCCGGAGGTGGGAGCGAGCCTGCTCGCGAAGGGGCCGGCATCATCTCCGCAAATCCTTCAGACCAAAGCGAGCCCCACCAACACCCCCATCTCCAGCAATTCCAGCAACGCCCCCGCCGTGTCCCCGGTAGTCCCGCCCAACCGCCGCATCATCAAACGCCGCAGCCAGACAAACCCGACCAGCGAAATCAGCACCGCGCCAATACCGGCGATGAACACGCAGCCCAGCGCACTCAACCCCAGCACCCACCACCCCGCTCTACGCGGCAGATGATCGGCCAGTGCCTGACCCAAGCCACCCGCACGCACATACGGCGTGGTCAGAAACAACCCCAACAGCGCCGCTCGCCCGAGCACCGGCACGATGATCAGCGCCAGGGTATGCCCTTGTTCGATCAGTGCCAGCAGCGCGGCAAATTTGAGCAACAACACCAGCACCAGCGTGACCACCGCAATCGGCCCGCTGCGCGGATCTTTCATGATCTCCAGCGTGCGCTCGCGATCACCAAAACCGCCGAGCCAGGCATCGGCGCTGTCGGCCAGGCCATCGAGATGCAGCGCGCCGCTGAGCAATACCCACACGGTCAGCAACAGCGCCGCATGCAGCAACAACGGGGCGCCGGCCAACAACAGATTCAACGCGAAGAGGATCAGCCCGAACAGCAATCCCACCAGCGGATAAAACAGCAGCGAACGGCCAAGCTGTTGCGGCTCGGGCATGCCCGGCAGGCGAATCGGCAGGTTGCTGAGAAACTGCAAGGCGATCCACAGCGGCAACATCTCAGTGACCTTCCTTGAGCGCGCCGTCCGCAGCGACCGTTAGCGCAAACAGCGCGCCGTGGCCGACCTCGACATTGAGCAGTTGCTCGCGGGGCAAACTTCGGGCCTGCGCCAACAACAAACGCATTACGCCGCCGTGGCTGACCAGCAGAATCCGTTCACGGGCGTAAGCCGCGTGCAATCGCGCGACCGCCGCCAACACCCGCGCGGAAAACGCGCTGACCGGCTCCCCCTGCGGTGGCGTGAAGCCATAGGGATCAGCCCAGAACAGCCCCAGCGCTTCAGCATCCGTTTCCATCAACGCCGCCGCGCTTTGCCCTTCCCACGCGCCGAAATGCAGTTCCTGCAGATCCTTGTCCAGATGCACGGACAGGTTCAGTTGCTCGCCGAGTTCAGCGGCGAAGCGCGCGCAGCGCTGCAATGGCGAACTGACGATACGATCCCACGGCCCGCCGTCGACCACCGCCGCACGCATCTGCGTCCAGCCGTTTGCGGTCAGCGCATCGTCGAGGCTGCCGCGCAAGCCGCCGCCGAGTTCCGTTTCGCCGTGGCGCAGCAGATCCAGGCGCAGGCTCATGCCGGGCGATCCGCCACGGCTGCTTCGGCGAACGTCGCCATTTGCCCGTGCAGGTCACAGGCCAGACGCAACAACGGCACCGCCAACGCCGCGCCACTGCCCTCGCCCAGGCGCAGGCCGAGCTCGAGCAGCGGCTCGGCGCTCAAGGTTTCCAGCACATGACGATGGCCCGGCTCGGCACCGCGATGGCCGAACAACAGCCACTCGCGACAGGCCGGATTCAAGCGCACCGCGACCAGCGCGGCGACCGTGCAGATAAAGCCGTCAACCAGCACCGCGATGCCTTCCTGCGCGCAGGCCAGATAGGCGCCGACCAACGCGGCAATCTCGAACCCGCCGAGATTGAACAGCGTTTGCAAGGCATCGCCACGCTGTGCGGCATGCAGCGCCAGAGCGCGTTCGATCACTTGCGCCTTGTGGCTGACGCCAGCGGCATTCAGCCCGGTGCCGGGACCGGTCAGGTGTGCCACCGGGCAATCGAGCAAGGCGCAGGCCAGCGCACTGGCCGCCGTGGTGTTGCCGATGCCCATCTCGCCGCCGATGAACAACTGCGTGCCGGCGGCTTTCGCGCGCAAGACACTGTCGCGACCGGCCTGCAAGGCCGATTCGCCCTGCGCCTGAGCCATCGCTGCGCCCTGAGCGAAGTTCGCCGTTCCCGCGCCGATGTTCAGATGGCGCACGCCGGGCAGATTCAGCGTCGGATTCACCGTGCCCAGATCGACCACTTCCAGTTGCGCGCCGAGCTGACGTGCCAGCACGCTGATCGCCGCGCCGCCGCTGACAAAATTCAGCAGCATCTGCCCGGTGACTTCCTGCGGATAAGCCGAAACGCCCTCAGCCACTACGCCATGGTCGCCAGCGAAAATCGCGATCCAGACTTGCTCCAGCGTTGGCTTGAGCTGACCTTGCAGACCGGCCAGTTGCACGGCCACCGATTCAAGGCGCCCCAGCGAACCGGCCGGTTTGGTCAGTTGCTGCTGACGCTCGGTCGCTTGCGCGATGATGTCCGAGTTCACGGTTTTGCACGGATTCAGCCACCAGGTCGGGCTCATAACGCAGGTCCTTTCAAAGTCAGGGGCAGGCCGGCGACGGTCAGGACAACTCGCTGACAGCGCTCGGCCAGAGCTTGATGCAGCCAACCGGCTTCATCGACATAGCGGCGGGTTAATTCGCCCAGCGGCACGACACCCATTCCGGTCTCGTTGCTGACAAAAATGATTTCACCCGGCAACGACGCCAGGCAATCGAGCAACGCTTCACGCTCGGCGGCGAGACGTTCGGCGTCGTCGAGCATCAGCAGATTGGTCAGCCACAGGGTCAGGCAATCGACCAGCAGGCAGCGCTCGGCGCCAGCGGATTCGCGCAGTACGCGGGCCAGTTCCAGCGGCTCTTCGATCAAAGCCCATTCGACCGGGCGACGTGCGCGATGATGGGCGACGCGTTGATTCATTTCGCCGTCCAGCGGTTGGCTGGTGGCGATGTAGGTCACCGGCAGATGGCTGTCGCTGGCGAGTTTTTCCGCCAGACGACTCTTGCCGGAGCGGGCGCCGCCGAGGATCAGTTGGAGCATGGGTTCATCCAAAAATGTGTGGTTAGACAACCGGCCCCTTCGCGAGCAGGCTCGCTCCCACCGTTGATCGAGTCTCCCTGTGGGAGCGAGCCTGCTCGCGAAGAGGACAGCCCGGACAACTCAAATCCCACAGAGCTGACGCAACAGCCCGGTATCCAGATGCTTCTCCACCAGATCCGCCAGCCGCTCGATGTCGCGTTCGCGCAAGCCGTGGTAATCGACTTCCTGCACATCACTCAACCCGGCCCAGCGCAGCAACGCCGCGCTCGCCTCGGGGGATTCGAACAAGCCGTGCAGATAGGTGCCGAACACCTGGCCATCGGCACTCTGCGCACCATCGCAGCGACCGTCGTCCAGATGCACCGCCGGGGTTTCCAGCCCCGGCCCGCTGGTTACGCCAGCATGAATTTCGTAACCGCTGACTGCGGCGTTTTCCAGTGCCAGCCGCCCGCGCACGTTGCGCAGTTGCTTGTCGGCTTCGAGCTGCGTTTCGAACGCCAGCAGACCCAGCCCCGCGCTGGAGCCGGCAGCGCCTTCCAGCCCGAGCGGGTCGTGCACCTGCTCGCCGAGCATCTGCAGACCGCCGCAAATCCCCAGCACCTTGCCGCCGTAGCGCAGATGCCGATTGATTGCCGCGTCCCAGCCGTTGGCGCGCAGATAAGCCAGATCACTGCGCACACTTTTCGAGCCCGGCAGGATGATCAGATCGGCGGAGGGAATTGCCTGCCCCGGGCCAACAAATTGCAGATCCACCTGCGGATGCAGACGCAGCGGGTCGAAGTCGGTGTGATTGCTGATGCGCGGCAGCACCGGCACCACCACTTTCAACACCTGCTCGGCCTTGTCGGTCTGGCGTTGGTCGATGCCGTCCTCGGCTTCAAGGTGCAGGTCCATCACGTACGGCAACACGCCGACCACCGGTTTGCCGGTGCGCTGCTCCAGCCAGTCGAGGCCCGGTTGCAGCAAGGCGATATCGCCGCGAAAGCGGTTGATGATGAAGCCTTTGACCCGCGCCTGTTCGCTCGGTGAAAGCAATTCCAGCGTGCCGACCAAATGCGCAAACACGCCGCCGCGATTGATGTCGGCGATCAGCAAAACCGGGCAGTCCACCGCTTCGGCAAAGCCCATGTTGGCAATGTCGCCGGCGCGCAGATTGATCTCCGCCGGCGAACCGGCGCCCTCGACCATTACCAGCGGATAGGCAGCGCTGAGTCGCTCGTGCGAGGCGAGCACCGCTTGCATCGCGATGGCCTTGTAATCGTGATAGGCGACGGCGTTCATCGTCGTCACCGCGCGGCCATGAATGATCACCTGCGCGCCGGTGTCGCTGTTGGGCTTGAGCAGCACCGGGTTCATGTCGGTGTGGGGTTCGAGAAAGGCCGCTTGCGCCTGCACTGCCTGCGCGCGGCCGATCTCGCCGCCGTCAGCGGTGACTGCGCTGTTGAGCGCCATGTTCTGCGGTTTGAACGGCACCACCGCCACGCCCTGGCGGGTGGCCCAGCGGCACAACGCCGTCACCAGAGTGCTTTTGCCAGCATCGGACGTGGTGCCTTGCACCATCAGAGTGGTCATGGATTGTCCTTGGTGAAAGCTTGCAAAGCCTGTTCGAGACGCAGCTCTTGCGCGGCATCCGCTGGCAGGCCGAAACGCACGCTGCTGTTGTGGCTGAACAGGCGCAGGAGGATGCCACGCCGAGCGAGGAATTCGTGCAGCGCTTCGGCGTGCTCGGTGATCAGCCACTGAAACAGTGCGCAGCCACCCTGCGGTGCAAAACCGCAACGGGTCAGCAGCGCCGCCAACCGTTCGCTCGCTTCATCGCTGCGGATCCGCTGACGGGTATGGCCCTCGGTGTCTTGCAGGCACGCCGTACCGAGCACCCGCGTCGGCCCGCTCACCGCCCACGGCCCGACCTGTTCGGCGAGCAGTTTGAGCAACTTGCGTTCGGCCAGCACAAAGCCGAGGCGCACCCCGGCCAGACCGAAAAACTTGCCGAACGAACGCAATACCACCAGCCCGACCTGATGCGCATAGGGCGCCAGGCTCAGTTGCGGCGTGTTGTCCATGAACGCTTCGTCGACTACCAGCCAGCCGCCACGTTGCGCCAGCCGCGCATGCCAGTCGAGCAGGCGTGCCGGGGTCAGGCTGAGGCCGGTCGGATTGTTCGGATTGACCACCACCAGCACATCAAGACTGTCGAGAAAGAACTCGACTTCCTGCTCGAGCACTTCACGGACGATGTAACCGCTGCGCCTCCAGGCTTCGGCATGCTCGGCATAGCACGGCGACAACACGCCGACCTTGCCGGCCCGGCGCAGACGCGGCAGCAACTGGATGGCCATTTGCGAGCCGGCGACCGGCAGCACCTGCGCGGCACCGTAGTAATCGCAGGCGGCCTGTTCCAGACCGTCATCGGTTTCCGGCAAACGCGCCCAGGCGCGTAGCGGGATCTCCGGGATCGGGAACGGCCACGGCGCGAGGCCGCTGGACAGGTCAAGCCAATCGGCTTCGGCAATCCCGTAATCGAGTGCAGCCTTGCGCAACCGGCCACCGTGCTCAAGCATAAAATTCCGCCCCCAGGCAAAGCATCAGCAGCCACAACCATACGCCGCGCTGGACCAATTGCCAGCCACGGTCGATGGAATCGGCATCAGCCGGCGCACCTTCGCCCAGTTGCGGACGTTCATGCAGTTCGCCGTGATAGATCGCCGGGCCACCCAACTCGACGCCCAGCGCACCGGCACCGGCCGCCATCACCGGGCCGGCGTTGGGGCTGTCCCACTTTGGCGCCTGGGTGCGCCAGCACTTGAGCGCGAGTCGGGTTTTGCCGAGCAGCGCGTAGGTCAATGCCACCAGACGCGCAGGAATGTAGTTCAACACGTCGTCGATTTTCGCCGCCGCCCAGCCGAAACGCTCGAAGCGTTCGTTGCGATAACCCCACATCGCATCGAGGGTATTGCTCAAGCGATACAGGACCACGCCCGGCGCGCCGGCAACGACAAACCAGAACAGCGCAGCGAACACCGCATCGCTGCCGTTCTCCAGCACCGATTCCGTGGCGGCACGGGCCACGGCGTTGCTGTCCAGTTCATTGGTCTGGCGGCTGACCAAATAACCGACGCGCTTGCGTGCCTCGTCCAGATCATCGGCGCGCAACGCCGCCGCGACAGGCGCGACATGTTCGCCGAGGCTGCGCATGCCGAGTGCACAATACAACGCGAGAATCTCGACGATCCAGCCGACATAGGGCGCCCAGGAAAATGCTGTGGCGAGCAAGGTCAGCGGCAGTACCGCGATAACCCACGCGGTGACGCCATGACTGCGCCAGCCACGACCGCCGGCGTTGAAGCGTTGCTCGATGCGCCCGGCAAAATTGCCGAACGCCACCAGCGGATGCCAGCGTTTCGGTTCACCGAGCAGCGCATCCAGCGCTACCGCGGCGACACTCAGCAACGCCACACTCATTGACTCACTCCCCAATAATTTTCGTACAGCAACTCGTTCAGCGGTCGCGCCTGCGCCCAGCCTTCAAGCACCAGCATCGGCGCCGGATAGAACTCCTTGACCGGGCCCAGACACAACACCGCCAGCGGTTTCGCACCGGCCGGCAATTTGAGCAAATCCGCCAAGGCCTGCGGCTCGAACAGCGAGACCCAACCCATGCCGAGGCCTTCGGCGCGGGAAGCCAGCCACAAATTCTGGATCGCGCAAGACAACGAGGCCATATCCATTTCCGGCAACGTGCGCCGACCGAAAATGTGTCTTTCGCGATCGTCCATCAGCGCTGCGACCAGCACTTCGGCGCAGTCGTTGATGCCTTCGACCTTGAGCTGCATGAACTCATCGCTGCGCTCGCCGAGGGCCTCGGCGGTGCGGATGCGTTCTTCTTCCACCAGATCGCGGATCTGCCCGCGCAGAGCACGATCGCTGATACGAATGAAGCGCCAGGGCTGCATCAGGCCGACGCTCGGCGCTTGATGAGCGGCTTCGAGCAGACGGCGCAGCAGCTGCGGCTCGACGCTGCCACCGGTGAAGTGGCGCATGTCGCGGCGTTCGGCGATGGCCTTGTAGACCGCTGCGCGTTCGGCTTCGGAGAATGTGTTGTCGGTCATGGCCCTTTCGCGAGCAGGCTCGCTCCCACAGGGTTCAGGTCATCCATTGTGGGAGCGAGCCCGCTCGCGAACGCGGCCTCACGATCTGGCGCAAACAATGCCGCAATCGCAGTCGGATTCGATGGGAAATAAAAGTGCACGTACGACGCCGTCATCCGTCCCTCGCGATAAACCGCCTCGGCCCCACGCCCGCCATTGGGACTCAGCCCACGGGCAATCGGCGTCAGCTCGGTGGTGGTCAGGGAATGATGATAGGTATGCCCACGCAACTCCCCTTCCGGCAGCTCAACCGCCTGCAACGCCAGCGCCGCCAGACGCTTCTGCATCACCGCATCGCCCTTGAGCAAACCGACCAGCTCAGCACGATTACCTTCGACATCAGTCAGCGAATCCAGCAGATAAAGCATGCCGCCACATTCGGCGAGCAACGGCTTGCCCGCCGCGTGGTGCGCGCGGATTGCTGCAAGCATCGTGGTGTTTTGCGCCAGCGCGACGTGGTGCAGTTCCGGATAACCGCCCGGCAAATACAGGCTGTCCGCCTCGGGCAATTGCGTGTCGCGGATCGGCGAGAAAAACTGCAGTTCGGCGCCCATCGCCCGCAGCAGATCGAGACTGGCGCCATAGGTGAAGGCAAAGGCTTCATCGCGGGCAACGGCGATGCGCACACCTTTTAATAGAGGCTCGGCGGCGATGAGGTCAGGCGCGGCGAATTCAACGGCGGGGGGCAGCGCAACCTGGCAACTGCTGGCCAGCGCATCGGCGGCCGCGTCGAGGCGCAGATCCAGATCATTCAATTCGCTGGCCTGGACCAGGCCGAGGTGGCGGCTCGGCAATTCGATGCCGGTCTCGCGGGACAGCGCACCGTACCAGCGCAAACCTTCGGTGAGGCTGCCTTCGAGCAATTGCGCATGGCGCAAGGTGCCGACGCGGTTGGCCAGCACGCCAGCGAACGGCAAGTCCGGCTGATACTTCGCCAGGCCCAGCGCCAAGGCGCCAAAGGTCTGCGCCATGGCGGTGCCGTCGATCACGCCGAGCACCGGCACACCGAAGTGGCGCGCCAGATCAGCGCTGGATGGCGTGCCGTCGAACAGGCCCATCACGCCCTCGATCAGAATCAGGTCGGCTTCGGCGGCGGCTTCCCACAACAGCCGGCGACTTTCCTGCTCGCCGACCATCCACATGTCCAATTGATACACCGGCGCACCGCTGGCGCGCTCGAGGATCATCGGGTCGAGAAAGTCCGGCCCGCATTTGAACACGCGCACCTTGCGCCCTTGGTTGCGATGCAAACGGGCGAGTGCGGCGGTGACGGTGGTCTTGCCCTGACCGGAGGCCGGAGCGGCGATCAGCACCGCCGGGCAGTGACGTGGTTGCTTCAAAGTTCGACGCCTTTCTGCGCTTTGATCCCGGCTTGAAAGGCGTGCTTGAGCATGCCCATTTCGGTGACCGTGTCGCCCATTTCGATCATTTCCGGCTTGGCGCCGCGACCGGTGACGACCACATGCTGCATCGGCGGGCGCGCCTGCAAATCACTGAGCACCTGATCGAGATCGAGGTAGCCGTGCTTGAGGGCGATGTTCAATTCGTCGAACACCACCAGACCGATCGAAGGGTCGCGCAACAATTCGCGCGAGACTTCCCAAGCGGCGGTGGCAGCGGCGATGTCACGCTGGCGATCCTGGGTTTCCCAAGTGAAGCCTTCGCCCATGACGTGGAAACGCACCTGCTCGGGAAAGCGGCGGAAAAACAATTCTTCGCCAGTGCTGTTGCGGCCCTTGATGAACTGCACCACGCCGCACTGCATGCCGTGGCCCATTGCGCGGGCGAGCATGCCGAATGCCGAGCTGCTCTTGCCTTTGCCGTTGCCGGTCAGCACCAGCACCAGGCCACATTCGTCGGGCGAGTTGGCGATGCGTTCGTCGATCACGGCTTTCTTGCGCTGCATGCGCGCCAGATGGCGTTCGTCACGCTCGGGGGAATCAATCATGGGGGAGCTCTCCGTTGAGGCTGGATAACGGCGGGCAGGCACAAGAATAGACGGCAAAAAGCCTGGCATCGCCCACCGTGATGCCGCTGAGATGGATCAGGCCGGTCTCCGGGCTCATGAGCGGCGTTTCGCCGGACTGCGCGCCTTCCCGCTTCTTTCGAGGCAGTGGCTCAAGGCGCAGTTTTCACTCATTTACCGTTGCGGGGGCAGCGCCGGGATCATCGTGGCTTCGCTTGAAGACCACCCTCACCGGCTTCCCTGTTTCACTCTGTCGACGCGGGGCCACAGAGCACCTGAAACAAGCGGCGAAGGTTAGAGGGTTGGGGGTGGAGCGTCAATTGAAGAGGCGCTTTGCGCGCGAATAACTGCCGCTGATCAATTGTGCAGCGGCAATCTTGTGCCAGACTGTGACAAGTGATATCAAAGGGCCATGCTTTTTTCCAAAAAGCCCACTACAACAATAAGGATGACGACGATGCAAGGCATGATCATCAGCAACCCGCGCCTGGAATTCCTGCGCCCGGTGCTGGAACGCTGGTTTGACTGTATCGATCGCTACAACACCGTACGCGGCGACAACGACACGCCATATTGGCACGACGAGAAAGCCAATCTCGGTCTGCTCGCGGCAGCGGCGTGGATGGCTGAAATGGTCACGCTGAATGACACGGCCACGCGCAAACAGAACGAAGAAGGCGAGCGCAATGCCCGTGCCGATCTGCTGATCGCCGGCAGCGACGACCGCGCGTTCATTCAGGCCACGCAACGCTGGCCACGGGTCAACAACCTCAACCTGACCCAAGCCCTGCTCGACATCACCATTGATGCCAAGCGCATCAGCTACACCAGCGATCTCAAGCTCGGGTGCCTGTTCGTTGCTCCGCAAAAAGCCCAGCACAGCGCCAGCCCCGAAGAACTGCAGGACATGGTCGACGACCTGCAAAAGGAACACACCTGCGCAGTCGCCTGGTATTTCCCCTACGCCTATCGCAAATTGCACAGCGACGCTGGCAACTATCATCCGGGCATCGCCGTGCTGTTCAAGGAAGCCCGCGGTTGAGCAGTTGAACCATCGGGCCTGCGCCCTCCTCTATGTTTAGGAATGCATTCATAGGGAAGATCAGCAATGCGCAAGGCCCAACTCGCTCTCATCATCGCCGTCGCTGGCGGGCTCGCTGCCTGCGGTGAAACCTCCAGCCTGCAAGTCTCCGACGGCACCGGCCCATCGCCGAAACTGCCCGAACCGAACAAGACGCTGATCCCGACAGTCAACATCGCCCCGGCGGTGGGCTGGCCGGACGGCGCGAAACCGACCGCAGCGGCCGGCACCCAGGTCGCCGCGTTTGCCGAAGGCCTTGATCACCCGCGCTGGCTCTACGTGCTGCCCAACGGCGATGTGCTGGTGGCGGAAACCAATGCGCCGCCCAAGCCCGATGACAGCAAAGGCATTCGTGGCTGGGTGATGAAGAAAGTCATGGGCAAGGCCGGTGCCGGCGTACCCAGCCCGAACCGCATCACCCTGCTGCGTGATGCCGACCACGATGGCGTCGCGGAAACCCGCACGGTGTTTCTGCAGAACCTCAATTCGCCGTTTGGCATGACGCTCGTCGGCAATGATTTGTATGTGGCCGACACCGACCGCCTGCTGCGCTTCAACTACGAGCCGGGCGCCACCGAGATCAAGACCCAACCGATCAAAGTCGTAGACTTGCCTGGCGGCACGCTGAATCACCACTGGACCAAGAACGTCATCGCCAGCAAGGACGGCAACAAGCTCTACGTCACCGTCGGCTCGAACAGTAACGTTGGCGAAAACGGTCTGGATCAGGAAGAAGGCCGCGCGGCGATCTGGGAAGTGGATCGTGCGACCGGCAATCACCGGATCTTCGCCTCGGGCATCCGCAACCCCAACGGCCTCGCCTGGGAACCTACCAGCGGCGCATTGTGGACAGCGGTCAACGAGCGTGACGAAATCGGCAGCGATCTGGTGCCGGACTACATCACCTCGGTCAAGGACGGCGGCTTCTATGGCTGGCCGTTCAGCTACTACGGCCAGCACGTCGATGTGCGGGTCAAACCGCAGAATCCAGATCTGGTGGCCAAGGCCATCGCTCCGGATTACGCGGTCGGTCCGCACACCGCTTCGCTGGGCCTGACCTTCGCCGAGGGCAACAGCCTGCCGGCGCAATTCAAGGAAGGCGCATTCATTGGCCAACACGGCTCGTGGAACCGCAAACCGCACAGCGGCTACAAGGTGATTTTCGTGCCGTTCACTGGTGGCAAGCCGACCGGGCAGCCGGTGGATGTGCTGACCGGTTTCCTCGACAAGGACGAGAATGCGCTGGGCCGCCCGGTGGGCGTAGTGATCGATCAGCAAGGTGGCTTGCTGGTGGCGGATGATGTCGGGAACAAGGTGTGGCGTGTGTCGGCCACGAAGTGATGTTGAATGTGACTTGAAACAACTGTGGGAGCGAGCCTGCTCGCGAATGCGTAGTGTCAGCCTCCATTGAATTGGCTGATACACCGCTTTCGCGAGCAGGCTCGCTCCCACATTAGAATGTATGCGATTTTTACTACGGGTTATGCGCCAACTGCCCCGGCTGCAACACTCGCTTGGCGCTCAGATACGCCTTCTGCCAATAGGCCTTCGACAGGCTATCGAGCTTGACTGTGCCGCCTGTGGCCGGCGCGTGCACGAAGCGCCCCTCACCGACGTAAATCCCCGCATGACTGACCTGCGAGCCGCCATTGGTGGCGAAGAAAATCAGGTCGCCGGTCTGCAAGCCTTCCTTGCCGACATTCGGCGCCTGCATGACGATCATTTCGCGGGTCGAGCGTGGCAGCGAAATTCCCGCCGCGTCGCGGTAGACGAAACCGATCAGACCACTGCAATCGAAACCGGAATCTGGCGTGTTGCCGCCCCAGCGATACGGCGTACCGACCAGGCCGAGGGCACGGAACAGCACGTCTTCAGCAACGGGGGAAAAAGCCTGGGAGGGAGCGAACACGATCGGCGCGCGAACCACGGGGGCTGGCGGCGGTGTACGGCTGGCGCAGGCGCTGAGCAGCGCGGCGCAAAGGATCAAGGTGAGGCGGGCCGACATCGTCATAAGCAGAACATCCTGATCTGGCTGCGGCTTTCTCTGCCGAATGGACAGAAACAAAACCGCCTGCGTCATCACGCAGGCGGTTTGCCATCAATATAGATTCAGGATTCTAGCGGCTACGCGGCAAACTTCAAGTAAGACTTTAACTTCACCTTGTAAAGTTTACGTCTACTCCATTGCCGTGCCGTTGTGTCGCCGCGAACGCAGCGACATCGGGCTTACTTGCGAGCGGTGACCACGGTCGGCGCCATGGCGAGTGCACGCTTGGCTTCGATGAAAGTCTTGCTCCAGTAGCTGTCACCCAGGCTGTCGATGCGAACACCGCCGCTGCGACGACTGCTGGAGTGAATGAACTGGTTGTCACCCAGGTAGATACCGGCGTGACTGACACGACCGCGACGACCATTGGTGGCGAAGAACAGCAGATCACCCGGCTCAAGGTTGCTGCGCGAAACCAGCGGCGCATCAACGTTGATCATTTCGCGAGTGGAGCGCGGCAGGTTCATGCCCGCCTCTTCGCGGAACAGGTAACCGATGAAACCGCTGCAATCGAAGCCGGCTTCAGAGGTACCGCCGAAACGGTAACGGGTACCGATCAGGGACATGCCGCGTTCGAGGATGCTGTCAGCCAGTACAGGAAGCTGATATGGCTTGCTGCCGTTGAACTGGTTGAGTTCTTTTTCGGTGTCCAGCTCTTCCTGATAAATAACGGAAGACTGGGCGGTAGCAGAATTCTTGACCTGTTGCGGCGGCTCTTGAACCGGAGAATGAGCAGCACAACCGAATAACAGGGTAACGAGTGCGAGAGGCACGAGGGGTGCGAAGCGCTTTAGCATGGGCACGACCGTGGCTGATAGTTGTAAAGAAGCCGAGACTATGCCCGCTATCGTCCTCATTTGCAAATTCAATCGAACTTTATGTGACTTCCCGGTTTCGCGTTTACATCTAAGCGCGTAACTCGTCTGGCCGGTGGATCGCCGCAGATACGCGGGTTTTCTGGCGCCTGAAAGCTGGCAAAGGCCCACTACTACCAGCCCAGGGTTTCCTTGAGAAAGGGGATAGTCAGCTTGCGTTGCGCCTGCAAAGAAGCCTGATCGAGCTGCTCGAGCAGATCGAATAGCGCGCTCATGCTGCGCGTGCCGCGAGTGAGAATGAAGTGCCCGACTTCATCGGTCAGGTGCAGGCCGCGACGCGAGGCGCGCAATTGCAGCGCACGCAATTTGTCTTCATCGGAGAGTGGGCGCATCTGGAAGATCAGCGCCAGGGTCAGACGGGATTTCAGGTCAGCCAGCTTCACAGGCAGTTCGCGCGGTGAAGTGGACGCGGCGATCAGCAGGCGCCGGCCGCTGTCACGCAGACGGTTGAACAGATGAAACATAGCCTCTTCCCAGTCGGCCTTGCCGGCAATCACCTGCAAGTCATCCAGGCAGACCAGTTCGTACTGCTCAAGGTTGTCGAGGATTTCCACGCCGCGATCCATCAACTCGGCCAGCGGCAGATACACCGCCGGTTCGCCCATCTGCTCGAAGCGCAGGCACGCGGCCTGCAACAGATGCGTGCGCCCGACGCCGTGCTTGCCCCACAGGTAGATCAGGCTCTCCGTCCACCCGGCGTCGGCTTCGCAGAGACGCTCGACATAGCCGAGTGCAGCGGCATTGGCGCCTGGGTAGTAGTTGATGAAGGTGGCGTCGTCACGCAGACGCACACCTAGGGGCAGCTGAATCGGTTTCATGCTGACTGAACAGTTCTCAAAGGAACCGTTAGTGGCCTCTGTGTAAAGTTGGCGAAGTTTATACCCGTGAGGCTGAGCGCACAATGCGACAGACCCCAAGCAAAATCAAAGGTTTGCGTTGACGCAGCGGTTTGACGACAGATTCTCTGTTGCCCTCGCTCGAACGCAACGGGGCAGCCCGGCCAAGCGCCGGGCGGCCCGCGCCATCACAGCTCAGGTTCGTCAACGCCGCTGTAGATCCCGGAATCCTTATACAAGTCGTGGACATGACGCACCAGCACCATGATCACCGCCGCCACCGGCAACGCCAGCAGAACGCCGGTGAAACCGAACAGCTCGCCGCCAGCAAGGATCGCGAAGATCACCGCCACCGGGTGCAGACCAATGCGATCCCCGACCAGGAGCGGCGTCAACACCATGCCTTCCAGTGCCTGACCGACCATGAACACTGCGACGATCCCGACCATCGGGTACAGATCGCCACCGAACTGGAACAACCCGGCGATCAATGCCGCGCCGATGCCGATGACAAAACCCATGTACGGCACGATCGCCGCGAGCCCGGCAATCAGGCCGATCAACAGCCCCAGTTCCAGACCGACGATCATCAGGCCTGCCGCGTAGATCACCCCCAACGCAACCATCACCAGCAACTGCCCGCGCACGAACGCGCCGAGCACTTCGTGGCACTCGCCCGCCAGCGCAACCACGCGCTCTTCGCGATCACGTGGGAGCAGGCTGCGGATCTTGCCCATCATCACGTCCCAGTCGCGCAACAGATAGAAGCTCACCACCGGAATCAGCACCAGATTCGCCAACCAGCCGATCAGCGCCAGGCTCGACGCCGTCGCCTGACTCAGCACCACGCCGACGATGTCGGTGGTCTGGCCCATGTGCTCGCTGATCGCAGCTTTGACTTTATCGAACTTCCAGAAGCCGTCCGACAGCCCCAGTTTCGCTTGCGCCCACGGCACAGCGGTGTGCTGCAACCAGTCGAGCATCTGCGGCGCCAGCTCGTACAGACGCAGCAACTGCTTGGCGAGCATCGGTACCAGCACCAGCAGCAACGCCGTGACGATCAAGGTGAACAAGGCAAACACGGCAATCACGCCCCAGGTTCGCGACAGCCCGAGCCGTTCCAGACGATCCACCAACGGGTCGAACAGATAAGCCAGCAACAACGCGACCAGAAACGGCGTGAGGATCGGGTGCAGCAACCATACAAACGCGCAAAGCAGGACTACCCCACCGAGCCAGAACCAACGCCGCGTATCGGCCATTTACCACTCCTGATGCTTCTATATAAGGAAAGACTTACCAGCGAAACCGCAACGACGGTGCCGCCGCTGCCGGGGTTGGCGCTGCGACCGCAGGCGCACCATCCGCCGCTGGCTGGGCAGGCGCCACCGGGGCCGGCGCTTCGGCCGGCAGTTCCTGCAACTTCGCCAGCGACAATTGCGCGCGCAATTGATCGACGCTGCCATTGACCCGGTAGACGATGCGATCACCCTGCACGCTTTGCAGACGCACGCCGAACGGTTCGAGTAACCGCAGCAGCGCCGAATAGTGCTCCAGATTCATGCCCTGCACTTCCAGGGTCTGCTGACCGGATGCGCCGGGCTTGGCGACAAATCGCGGCGCCAGACGCTCGGCCACCGCCAGCATCACCGCATCGGCAACCGCAGCCTGATCGGCGCCCTGTACGCTGCCGGCCTCTTTCTGATCACCGAGCCACAAGCGCCATTTTGCCTGCCACTGCCCGCCCTCTTCGCGGGCATGCACCGCCAGCAAGGCGTCGGCGTTGTAGCGCTCCGAAGCACTGCGCAGGGGCGCGGGATCAGCGCTTTCCAGCGCGGGTGCGGTGGCAACCAATTGCTCGCTGAGATCAGCCAGCGGCAAGCGCAGTGGCAAACCACGATGTTGTGCGGCCGTGCGTAATGCTGAGGCTGCGGCCTGACCATCACCGACCAGGCTCGCACCTTCAGTTGAATCGTTCAGCCACCAGCCGAGGATCGACGGTCGACTGGCGCCCCACACCGGCAACCCGGCCCGGCGCAAGGCCTGCTCGGTGGTTGCCGGATCGAAGTCGACTTTCAGCACTTCCGGTGGCCCGGCGTCGAAGCCGAACTGGCTGATGATCTGCTGCGGATCCTTGCGAATCGGCGCCAGCCCCGGGCTCTGCACGGCTTTCGGGTCGCCGGTCAGGCGCAGCACCAGGGTATCGAGCGCCGCCTGCGTGGCGCGATCGCGCTCTTGCGGCGCCTGGCCGTTGACTGGCTGACGCACCTGATACAGGCCTTTGAGGTTTTCGGCATGGCTCGCCAGGCTGACCAGCGTCAGGCAGCCTACAAATAACAATTTACAAAAACGCATGGAAAATTCCCGTCGACAGGAGCGGCTGGAACACGCCGCGTGAACCGTTTGAGCAAGGCTGTGACCCCCACCCCTGGCAAAACATTCACACGGTGGCGGTAAGTTTTTGCACAGTCCTAACGATAGACGGTTAATCGCCACACCTTATACAGGCAGTCATACCCTGCGATTGCAAAAAATTTCCGCCGATATGGCCCTGCCCGTCGGTGCGAGGATGGCCGCTGCCCCTCAAGCCTGATAAAATCGCGCGCCTTCGCAGACCGGCAACGGCCGGGCCCCTCGAAACTCGCGTGAGGCGATCGCCCATCGAGTTCGATGTTCCCGCTGAACTCGGTCGTTACCCCCTGAATCCCCTCCCCTAAAGGCCTGGATCATGAGCAAGCAACCCTCCCTGAGCTACAAGGACGCCGGTGTAGACATCGACGCCGGTGAAGCATTGGTCGAACGCATCAAGAGCGTCGCCAAGCGCACTGCGCGCCCGGAAGTCATGGGCGGCCTGGGCGGTTTCGGCGCCCTCTGCGAAATCCCGGCCGGCTACAAGCAGCCAGTGCTGGTCTCCGGCACCGACGGCGTCGGCACCAAGCTGCGCCTGGCGCTGAACCTGAACAAGCACGACAGCATCGGCATCGACCTGGTCGCCATGTGCGTCAACGATCTGGTGGTGTGCGGCGCCGAGCCGCTGTTCTTCCTCGACTACTACGCCACCGGCAAACTGAACGTCGACACCGCTGCCCAGGTTGTCACCGGCATCGGCGCTGGCTGCGAACTGTCGGGTTGCTCGCTGGTCGGCGGCGAAACCGCTGAAATGCCAGGCATGTACGAAGGCGAAGACTACGACCTGGCCGGCTTCTGCGTCGGCGTGGTGGAAAAGGCGGAAATCATCGACGGCTCGAAAGTCGCCACCGGTGACGCGCTGATCGCCCTGCCATCGTCCGGCCCGCACTCCAACGGCTACTCGCTGATCCGCAAGATCATCGAAGTCTCCGGCGCCGACATCGAAAACACCCAGCTCGACGGCAAACCGCTGACCGACCTGCTGATGGCCCCGACCCGCATCTACGTCAAGCCACTGCTCAAGCTGATCAAGGACACTGGCGCTGTGAAGGCCATGGCCCACATCACCGGTGGCGGCCTGCTCGACAACATCCCGCGCGTACTGCCAAAAGGCGCTCAGGCTGTAGTTGATGTGGCCAGCTGGACTCGCCCGGCCGTGTTCGACTGGCTGCAAGAGAAAGGCAACGTTGACGAAACCGAGATGCACCGCGTGCTCAACTGCGGCGTCGGCATGGTCATCTGCGTGGCTCAGGAGCACGTCGAAGTGGCCCTGAACACTCTGCGTGACGCTGGCGAGCAGCCTTGGGTCATCGGTCAGATCGCCGTGGCCGCCGAGGGCGCTGCGCAGGTCGAGCTGAAGAACCTCAAGGCTCACTGATGCCAAAGCCCTGTGATGTCGTGGTGCTGTTGTCCGGCACCGGCAGTAACTTGCAGGCTCTGATCGACAGCACGCGGACCGGCGACAGCCCGGTCCGCATCGCTGCGGTGATTTCCAACCGCGCCGACGCCTACGGCCTGCAACGCGCCCGCGACGCGGGTATCGCCACCCGCTCGCTGGATCACAAGGCATTCGAGGGCCGCGAGGCCTTCGATGCCGCGCTGATCGAACTGATCGACCAATTCAACCCCAAACTCGTGGTACTGGCCGGCTTCATGCGCATTCTCAGCGCTGATTTCGTGCGTCATTACCAGGGTCGCCTGCTCAATATCCACCCGTCGCTGCTGCCCAAATACAAAGGGTTACACACTCATCAGCGCGCGCTGGAGGCCGGCGACACGGAACATGGCTGCTCCGTGCACTTTGTCACCGAGGAACTCGATGGCGGACCACTGGTCGTACAAGCAGTATTACCGGTAGAGTTGCATGACACGCCGCAGAGTCTGGCGCAACGAGTCCACGTCCAGGAACACCTGATCTACCCGATGGCAGTACGCTGGTTTGCCGAAGGCAGGCTGACACTCGGTGACCAGGGTGCTTTACTCGACGGCCAGTTACTCGCCGCCAGCGGCCACTTGATTCGACACTAGGAGATATTATGCGTCGCGCCCTGCTCTTCGCTTGCGCTCTGCTCGCCCTGCCCTTCGCGCAGGCAGCGGACCTTCAACCGTTCTCCGCCAGCTACACCGCCGACTGGAAGCAGTTGCCCATGAGCGGCACCGCCGAACGCAGCCTGACCAAGGAAGCCAACGGCGTCTGGAAACTCAGCTTCAAGGCGTCGATGATGATCGCCAGCCTGACTGAAGAAAGCACCCTGAAGCTGGACAAGGACACCCTGCTGCCGCAGTCCTACCACTTTGAACGTGGCGGTCTGGGCAAAGCGAAAAAGGCTGATCTGGACTTCGACTGGGCCAACAAACTGGTCACCGGCACCGACCGTGGCGACGCGGTGAAAATCCCGCTGAACCGTGGCATGGTCGACAAGTCGACCTATCAACTGGCGCTGCAACATGACGTCGCCGCCGGCAAGAAAAGCATGAGCTATCAGGTCGTCGATGATGGCGAAGTCGATACCTATGACTTCCGCGTGCTGGGTTCGGAGAAGGTCGACACCAAGGCCGGCCAGATCGATGCGATCAAGGTCGAGCGCGTGCGCGATCCGACACAAAGCAAACGCATCACCGTGCTGTGGTTCGCCAAAGACTGGGATTACCTGCTGGTGCGTCTGCAACAGGTCGAGACTGACGGCAAGGAGTACAACATCATGCTCCAGGACGGTACGGTCAACGGCAAGACTGTCAAAGGCAGCTGATCGACCGCAACAGCAAAGAGCCCCGCGAATGCGGGGCTTTTGTTTATCTGTTCGATGATACTGCGCGGCGGCCCTACCCCTCACCCCAGCCCTCTCCCGAGGGAGAGGGAGCCGACCGAGGTGTCTGCCGCTAACCATCGACCTGAGAAACCGAGTCGAATATGGATTCCAAAGCATCGCACGATTAGTCCCCTCTCCCTCCGGGAGAGGGTTAAGGTGAGGGGCTTTTGAAGGTCAAACTCACACCGAAAACCGCGCCACCATCCCGTTCAGATCCACCGCCAACTTCGACAACTCCTGACTCGCCGCACTGGTCTGATTGGCCCCAGCCGATGTCTGCATTGCCAGATCACGAATATTCATCAGATTGCGATCCACCTCCCGCGCCACCGCTGCCTGCTCTTCCGAGGCACTGGCGATGACCAGATTGCGCTCGTTGATCAAGGTAAACGCCGAGGCAATTTCCTCCAGGGCCGAGCCTGCGCTCTTCGCCAGCTCGAGGGTCGAGCGCGCCCTTGAGTTGCTTTGCTGCATCGAACTGACCGCTGAATCGGTGCCCTGCTGGATCCCGCCGATCATTTGCTCGATTTCCTGGGTCGACTGCTGGGTGCGATGCGCCAGCGCCCGCACTTCATCTGCCACTACTGCAAAGCCACGCCCGGCATCACCGGCGCGCGCCGCTTCGATCGCGGCGTTGAGGGCGAGCAGATTGGTCTGTTCGGCAATCGAGCGAATCACATCCAGCACTTTGCTGATGCCATGAACCTTTTGCGCCAGCGCCTCGACCTGCGCGGCATTATTGGTGACATCGCCAGCGAGAAACTCGATCGACGTCACCGTCTGCTGCACTTGCTCGCGCCCTTGCCGGGCGATGCGGTCGGACTCGCGGGAGGCTTCGGACGTGGCCACGGCGTTGTTCGCCACCTCTTCCACCGCTGCTGTCATCTGGTTGACCGCAGTGGCGGCCTGTTCGATTTCCTGACTCTGCTGATGCAAGCCGCGAGTGGCATCTTCGGTGACGCTGCTGAGTTCTTCGGCGGCCGAGGCCAACTGCGTCGACGACTCGGAGATGCGCCGGATCGTGTCGCGCAGATTGTGCTGCATGCTTTTCAACGCTTGCAGCAGACGCGCCGGCTCGTCTTTGCCAGTGATGTGAATGTCACCGGTCAAATCCCCACCGGCCACCACCTCGGCCACGCTGAGCGATTGCGACAATGGCACGACAATGCTGCGCGTCAGCAGCAATGCCAGGCCAATGGTAATCAGCGCAGCCATGGCGATCATTACTCCGACCCACAGTCGCGATTGTTTGAACACCAGCCGCGCGGCCTCAGTGGCCAGACCGGCATTCTGTTTATTCAACTCGACCAGCTCACGCAGAGTAGCGGCGATTTCATCGGC
Organism: Pseudomonas triticicola; assembly: GCF_019145375.1. Classification (NCBI taxonomy): domain Bacteria; kingdom Pseudomonadati; phylum Pseudomonadota; class Gammaproteobacteria; order Pseudomonadales; family Pseudomonadaceae; genus Pseudomonas; species Pseudomonas triticicola. The sequence goes on from NZ_JAHSTX010000001.1 coordinate 2,734,910, forward strand.
CAGCGGGCTCATCTGATCATTGAGAATCGTCGAAGCCTCAGCGACCCTATTCTGCGCCGACAGCTGTAGGACTTGTGCCTGAAGCTCAAGGTATTTGTGCTCGGCGCCCTTGAAGCGTTCGAACAACACGCGCTCTTCAGGCAGCACGATCAGACCGTCATAACGCTGCTGCGCTTCGCTCAAGCCACTGCGCAGCTCGTCGAGCTTGGCGACATTCTGCTCCAGTGCCTTGGGGTCACGGTTGAGCAACAGGCGCATGGTCAGCGCACGCAGGCGCAGCATGTCCTGACTCATTTCACCGACCGCCATCACGCTTGGCAGCCAGTTGTTGTCGACTTCATCGGACTGCGCACGCATGTTCGACATTTGCAGCAAGGCGAACGCGCCGAGGGCAAACACTATAAGGGCCAGCAGGCCGAAACCGAGACCGGCGCGCGGGGCAATATTGAGACTACGGATATTCATTACTCTGGCTCCTTCCAAAAGCGCTGCATCAGCCTGCAGCGGGTTGCTTTAGAAGGTATCGGCATTGCCGTGAAATTGCGTAAGACGAAAAAGCGATAGGCAAACGAGCGGCTAGTCCGAACTCATGGCTTTGACGTTTCAGCGCGGAGCAGCGGGTTTTTCTGTGTTGCGCGGCAGTATTGCCAGGAAGTTATCCCGCGCGACTTTGCGCGCCACCCCTTCCGGCAGCGCATCGAGAAACGGCTTGTAGCTGTGCATTTCCTGACCAAGTTTGTTGAACCGTCCTACCACGTCAGAGCCGAGCATGAAGCGCTCGGGATACTTTTCCACAAGCGCCAGCCATTCGGCGCGCGGCTTGCCCTGCTCGTCCAGCAGATACGGCGTGAGCATGCTCCACGACAGGTCGATAAACAGATTCGGATAAGCCTCAAGCATGCGCGTCAGGGTTGGCAGGAGAAACGGCAACTGGGTCTGATGCCGATGGATCTCGGCGCTGGTGCCGGCATGCGCCCAGATGAATCGCGTGTGCGGATGGTTGCGCAGCGGCTCTTCGACTTCCTTCAGGTACAGCGGATTTTTCTCACGCTTGGAAGTGATGTTGGAATGCAGCATCACCGGCAGATCGTTTTCCGCAGCGAGGTGATAGATCTTGGTCATTGCCTCGTTGTTGGCTCGGGGCGTGTCGCCGGAGGTCAGCGCCGTCAGGTCATCGTGCCGGGTGAACACCTCGCCGATGCCCTGCCACAACCCCGGATACAGGTCGAGCATGCGCTGGATGTGCGCGGCGGAATTCTTGTCATTGGGATTGAAGCCGGACAGGAACGGATGAAAGTACTGGCGCTGCTCCGGCGCAAGTTTTTCCACCGCATCGGCAATGATCACATCGGTGGCGCTGTACCAATAGGCATCGGCGTCATCACCGGCGTAATAACGCGGGCGCTTGGGTTCGTCTTCGTGCCATTTCTTTGCCACGGGAATGCCGGAAATCATCACGTGCTCGATGGAATTGTCCTTCATGGCCGTGAGCAATTTCTGCATGCCGGCGCTTTCCTGGAAAAAATCCACGTAATGCAGGTGCGCATCGCTGTAGGTGTATTCGCGGGCACTGGCGCTGCCAGCGAACAGCAGCAGACAGGCAAGACTCAGACGAGACAAGGACACAAGTAATCTCCGGCAGATGGGCATAGCCTAGACCGCGCCCGAACGACAAGGGTTCATCCCTGCCGAAAAGCGGAACGCCCACTGCCGGGAATGCTCTATAACTGCAAGGTCTGCTTTGATCGAACGATTTTTCCTGCCGCCTGTGAGGTTTCCATGACTGTTACCGTCAATACCGTCTCTGCCGAAGGTTTTCGTCACACCGTCCAGATCGACGACCACGAATTGTTTGCCGATGTACCGAAAACCGTCGGGGGTGAAGGCACCGCGCCAGAGCCACACGATTACTTCGACGCTGCGCTGGGCGCCTGCAAAGCGCTGACCGTGAAAATGTATGCGAAGAAAAAAGACATCCCGCTGACTGGCGTGGGCGTCGAAGTGAAGCGCGACAACAGCCAGGAACAGAAAGGCAAATACGCCCTGCATGTCACCCTCACCCTTAAAGGTGTACTGACCGACGCTCAGCGCGAGGAACTGCTGCGCGTGGCCGATCGCTGCCCGATTCACAAATTGATGACCACCAGCGAAGTCAGCATCGAAACGCACGCACCACAAGGCTTCGACAGCCAATAATCCTCCTGATGCCAGCGGCGGGTTATGCTTCTGGCATCACCCGCTCAGCCTGGAATGCACCATGGACACGCCACTCCTGATCATCCGCCCGCGCGCCGAAGACGTCGAAGGCCAGCCGATTCTGCGCCCGCTGCCGTCAGCCAAATGCCGCAACGTCGGGCCTTTCGTGTTTTTCGACCACATGCTCGAAACGATTTATCCGACGGGCAAAGGTATGGACATCCGACAGCATCCGCACATTGGTCTGTCGACGCTTACCTATCTGTTCGAAGGGCAATTGCAGCACAAGGACAGCCTGGGCTCCGATCAGGTGGTCGGTGCCGGCGATGTCAGCTGGATGACCGCTGGCAGCGCCATCGCCCACGTCGAGCGCACGCCTGCGCCGCTGCTTGCCGAGACCTTCACTCTGCACGGCCTGCAAGTCTGGCTCGCCTCGCCCAAGGCACACGAAGAAGGCCCGGGGCATTACAGTCATCACCCGGCAGCGACGTTGCCGGTCAGCGATAACCTCGGCGTGCAGATTCGCATGATTGCCGGGTCAGGCTTTTGCCTCGAATCGCCGGTGCCGGTGCTTTCTCCTACGCTGTATGCGGAAGTGAAGATGCAGACCGCGACCACATTGCTGATTCCCACCGAGCATGAAGAACGCGCGGTGTATGTGTTGAGCGGTGATGCGCAGTTGAATGGCGAGGCGATCGAGCCGCATGCGCTGGTGGTGTTGCCAGCCGGCGAAGAGATGAGCCTGTTTGCCGAAAGCGATGTGCACGCGGTGGTGTTCGGCGGCGCGCCGCTGGACGGTCCGAGACGGATCAACTGGAATTTTGTTGCCAGTGATCCGGCGGCGATTGATGAGGCACGGCGCAAGTGGGCGGCCAAGGATTGGCCGACGGTGCCGGGGGAAGTCGAGCGGATCGAACTACCGCGCTAGGCCGCTTACCCTCACCCCAGCCCTCTCCCAGAGGGAGAGGGAGCCGACCGAGGCGTCTTGCGTTATATATCGACCTGAAAAATCCCGGCGATTATGGATTCGCCTATTCACGTTCAGGTCGACGCCACTCCCGAGCAACCCCCAATCAGTCCCCTCTCCCTCCGGGAGAGGGCTAGGGTGAGGGGCTTTCGCTTTTAACCGTTGAACACTTCATCCAGCAGATCATGCATCGACTTGAACGCGCGCTTGGCGGTCTTTTCGTCGTACATCATCTTGCCCGGTACGTTGGCGTGTGGATCGGTAAACGAGTGCACCGCACCGCCGTAGCTGAGCAGTTGCCAGTCGATCTTCGCCGCGTTCATTTCATCTTCGAACGCAGGCAATTGCTCCTTCGGCACCAACGGATCGGACGCGCCGTGCAGCACCAGCACCGAGCCCTTGATGTTCTGCGCATCCGCCGGATTCGGCGAATCCAGCGTGCCGTGGAACGACACCGCCGCTTTCACCGGCGCGCCGGTGCGCGCCAGGTCCAGCGCACAGCAACCACCGAAGCAGAAACCGAACACCGCCAGTTTCGAAGTATCCACCGTGGCTTCGCCCTGGCTCTGCAATTGCTCGAAAGCCACTTGCAGACGTTTGCGCAACAGCGCGCGGTCGTCCTTGAGCGGCATCATTGCTGCCAGCGCCTCATCAGCGTTCTGCGGACGCACGCTCTGGCCGTAGACATCCGCGATCAGCACCACGTAACCCTTGGCCGCTACCGCTTTGGCGATGTCTTCGGCACCGGCGCTGACGCCCATCCAGTTCGGCGCCATCAGCAAACCCGGGCGCGCAGCCTTGTGCTCGGCGTCGAACGCCAGGCGACCTTCATAGGTCTGGCGGTCAATCTGATAGACCACGGAACGTACAGTGACTTGGCTCATTTCTGACTCCTGATTGAGTAAACACCAGAACGAAAAAACCCGCCGAAGCGGGTTTTTCCTACAACGTGATCAAACCGACAGTTCAACCAGCAGCTTGTTCAGACGGCGCACATAAGCGGCCGGATCCTTCAAGCTGTCGCCAGCCGCCAGGGCAGCCTGATCGAAGAGGATGTGCGACAGATCGCCAAAACGCTCTTCGCTCTGCTCGCCATCGAGTTTCTCGATCAGCGGGTGGCTCGGGTTGAATTCGAAAATCGGCTTCGAATCCGGGACTTTCTGCCCGCTGGCTTCGAGAATCTGGCGCATTTGCAGACCCAGGTCCTGTTCGCCGATGGCCAGAATGGCCGGCGAATCGGTCAGACGATGGGATACGCGGACTTCAGCCACGGAATCACCCAGCGCAGTTTTCAGACGCTCGACCAGGCCTTCTTTGGACTTGGCGACTTCTTCTGCGGCTTTCTTGTCCTCTTCCGAGTCCAGGTTGCCCAGATCGAGGTCACCGCGCGCCACGTCGACAAACGTCTTGCCGTCGAACTCGCTGAGGTAGCTCATCAGCCACTCGTCGATGCGATCGGTCAGCAGCAGCACTTCGATGCCTTTCTTGCGGAAGACTTCCAGGTGCGGGCTGTTCTTGACCTGCGCGTAAGTTTCGCCGGTGAGGTAGTAGATCTTGTCCTGACCTTCCTTGGCGCGGGCCAGGTAGTCAGCCAGACCGACAACCTGCTCGCCGTCGTCGCCCTGGGTCGATGCGAAACGCAGCAGACCGGCAATCTTCTCTTTGTTGGCGAAGTCTTCTGCCGGGCCTTCTTTCATGACCTGACCGAAGTTCTTCCAGAAGCCTTTGTATTGCTCAGGCTCGTTCTTCGCCAGTTTTTCCAGCATGTCCAGAACGCGCTTGGTCAGCGCGGTTTTCATCGAATCGATGATCGGGTCTTTCTGCAGGATCTCACGCGACACGTTCAGCGACAGGTCGTTGGAATCGACCACGCCTTTGATGAAGCGCAGGTACAGCGGCAGGAACGACTCGGCCTGATCCATTACAAACACACGCTGCACGTAAAGCTTCAGGCCCTTCGGCGCTTCACGCTGGTACAGGTCGAACGGCGCGCGGGCCGGCACATACAGCAGCGAGCTATACTCGAGCTTGCCTTCAACCTTGTTGTGGCTCCACGACAGCGGATTCTCGAAGTCGTGAGCGATGTGTTTGTAGAACTCCTGGTATTCCTCGTCTTTGACTTCAGTGCGCGGACGGGTCCACAGGGCGCTGGCGCGGTTGACGGTTTCCCATTCAACGGCCGGAGCCTCTTCGCCTTCGGCCGGAGTGACTTCCTTCGGCAGTTCGATCGGCAAAGCGATGTGGTCGGAGTACTTCTTGATGATGTTGCGCAGACGCCAGCCATCCGCGAATTCGTCTTCACCGGATTTCAGGTGCAGGACGATGCGGGTACCGCGCTCTGGCTTGTCGATGGTGGCGACTTCGAACTCGCCCTCGCCTTTCGACGACCAGTGCACGCCTTCGCTGGCGGCAGTGCCGGCGCGACGGCTGTATACATCAACCTTGTCGGCGACGATAAAGGCCGAATAGAAGCCGACACCGAACTGGCCGATTAGGTGCGAATCTTTCTTCTGATCGCCGGACAGGTTTTTCATGAAATCGGCGGTGCCGGATTTGGCGATGGTCCCCAGGTGAGTGATCACATCGTCACGGTTCATGCCGATACCGTTGTCTTCGAGGGTGACGGTCTTGGCGTCCTTGTCGAAGCTCACACGGATTTTCAGGTCAGCGCCACCTTCGAGCAACTCAGGCTTGGCCAGGGCTTCGAAGCGCAGCTTGTCGACAGCGTCAGAGGCGTTCGAGATCAATTCGCGAAGGAAAATTTCCTTATTCGAATACAGCGAATGGATCATGAGGTGCAGCAGCTGCTTTACCTCGGTCTGGAAGCCCAGGGTTTCCTTTTGAGTTTCCACACTCATGGTCATCAAACTCCAATCAGATGGCAGTGGCCGCGACCCGAAATGGTCTGCGGCGGGTTGTCATCTGAGTTGGGGGCGCTGTTCAGGATTTCAAGGGCTCATCAATTTTGAAGTGCGCGCGGGCGGTGGCGATCGGTTCGCCCTCGGTACTCTGCCACGCAGTGACCGCAACGTTGGCCACGCGACGCCCCTGACGGCAGACCTGACACGTGGCCCACGTGTCGCGAAACTGCCCGGCGCGCAGGTAATCGAGGGAAAAATCGATGATCTTCGGCACGCCCGGCGTGCCGGTAAAAATCAGCAGATGCAGGGCCGCGGCCAGCTCCATGAAGCCGGCAATCACCCCGCCATGGATCGCCGGCAATAAAGGGTTACCAATGTTGTCCTTGTTCGCCGGCAGCTTGAACAGCAACTCATCGCCGACTCGCGAGCACTCGATACCGATCAGCCCGGCATAAGGAATCAGTGCCAGCAGCGGCGTGTAATCGCCCTGCGCGTGGGCCTGTTGCAGCTGCTCCCTGAGATCGTCGCTCATTGGCTCGCCCCCTTGATCGCGCCCGCGAAACCCTTGCTGCCCTTCAGACCGATGCCCATGCGCATGAATGTGCCGACGACGTGGGCAATCGGTTGCTCGGGATCGTCCTGGTATGCAAAACCACGGGCAAAGATCACGTCGGTGGTGACGCGGTAGCACTGGGCAAATCCGTACACGGCTTTGTTCGGTTTGGCGGCGTGCATGTAGTCGATGCGCAGATCGAGGGTCGGACAGACTTCGAACTCCGGCAGCACGCACAGGGTCGACATGCCGCAGGCGGTGTCCATCAGCGAAGTGATGGCACCGCCGTGGATGACTCCGGTTTCGGGATTGCCGACGATTTTTTCGCTGTACGGCAGGATCACCGTCAGCCCTTCGCTGGAGGCACTGTGCACCTGCAAACCCAAGACCTGACAGTGGCGCAATGCCGATAAAAAGCGCGTCGCGCGCTCAAAAACGGGGTTTTCGACCATGTGATAATTACTCGCGTTTGGGCCTTGTGCCAGTAGTGAGAAAAGCGGTAAAAGTTCCGTGACAAAACAAACTTATATATCTGAAACAATTGAGGAACTTAACCCGTAGCGCCGAGTTCTTAAGGCCAGTAGTTATTTTCCATAAGGAGATACACCCCATGCGTAAGACTTTAGCTATTGCCTTGATGTTGACCGCTTCCCTCGGTCTCGCTGCCTGCGATAAAAAATCCGAGGACAAAGCTCAAGATGCAAACCAACATGCTGAGCAAGCTCAGCAAGACATGAACAAAGCTCAGGATAAAGTGAACGACGCAGCAAAAGAAAACGCCGAAGCTGCCAAAGCTCAGGCTGAATCGAACGCCGCTGCTCAAGAAGAAGCCGCCAAAAAGCAATAAGCTTTGTGGTGTGAAAGGAAAACCCGCCAAGTGCGGGTTTTCTTTTGCCTGCGATTTACCGGTTAGAGCAACACTGTCCTAAAAGTCGGACTAATCATCAGTAACAACGAACAGATGAAGCCAACTAGCCACATCAGGCTGCGCAACTTCGCCAGATCGGCCAGATAGAACCACAGATAGAAAATCCGCGAGATCACGAAGATGATCGCCAGCGCATCGATCAGCCAACCCGCGGTTTGCGTGGTATGCGCCATCAGCACGCCGACGGCGAAGAGGATGAAGGCTTCGATGCTGTTCTGATGGGCCGCCAGCGCCCTCGCACCGAAGCCAGTCAACTGCGCCTGCTGCTGCCGCGGCAAGTGATTGTCATACCCGCCCTGCTCTTTCATGGCCTTGGCCACCGGCATACGCGCCACATAGATCAATAAAGCACTGATAAACACACACCAGAACGGAATACTCATCAAACAGCCTCTTTGTTCGCCTCAGGGACGGGCGCCTCTGTAGGGGTATAGACCATGACATCGAGAACGTCGGAATGAAACTCGCGGCGATACAAAACCACCACGACTCCCGCGCTCATGATCATGAACAGCCACGGGCTGACGAACCACGCCAGCATGCTCATGCCGAAGTAATAAGAACGCAGGCCGAAGTTGAACTGGTTGGCCGCCATCGAAATCACCCGCGCCGCCCGCGAAGCGAAGGCCTTGCGTTCCTGCTCGGTCACTTGGCGCTCACCGATCATCGGCGCCGACCCGACCAGAATCGCCGCGAAATTGTACTGCCGCATGCACCAGCTGAACGTGAAGAACGCATAGACGAACACCAGTGCCAGACACAGCAACTTGATCTCCGACATGCCCTGCGACGCCTGCTGCACCATCGGAATATCCGCCAACAACGACACGGCTCGGTCGGACGCACCGAGCACGGTGAGGATACCGGCGAGGATGATCAGCGTGCTGGACGCGAAGAACGACGCGTTGCGTTCCAGATTGCCGATCACGCTGGCATCGGCGATGCGGTTGTCACGCAGTAGCATGCGGCGCATCCAGTCTTCGCGGTAAAGGTGCAACACGCTGGCCAGACACGCCGTATCACGGGCCTTCCAGGTGGCATAACGGGTGTAACCGCCCCAGCAGACGACAAACCAGACGGCGGCGAGCAAGTGGATCAGATTGGCTTGGACGAACGACATGCAATTCCTTGTGAGATGTGATCACGGTACAAATTACCTGTGGGAGCGAGCCTGCTCGCGAAAGCGGCGTACCACGCAACACTCATGGCGGCTGACATAACGCATTCGCGAGCAGGCTCGCTCCCACATAACGATTTCGGCAACCCTTCGACGTTAGCTCAGCAAAAAAGACACTGCCTCCCGCGCATAAAAAATGCCCCGTATCGATTGATACGGGGCATTTCTGTTTAACCGGGGCTGACCCACTTGTGGCGGGTCCGAACCACGTCAGGCAGTCACTTCGCTGCGCTTGCCCAGCAGGCGATCACAGACTACGGCGACCACCAGGGTCATCACGCACGGCACCAGCCATGCCAGCCCTTGCTCGCTCAGTGGCAGATGGGTCAGCTGAGTTGGCATCCAGTCGGCCAGACCAGCGCCTTTCAGGGCGTCGATGGTGCCGAAAACGAAGGAAACCAGCATCACCGGGCCAAGAATACGCCCGTGCTCATGCCAGAAATCCTTACAGAAGCTCAGCGCGACCAGAACGATGCACGGCGGGTAGATCGCAGTGAGCACCGGAATCGAGAAGGCGATCAGTTTGGTCAGACCGAGGTTGGAGACCAGCAGCGAGAACGCCGCGAGGATAATCACCAGCGTCTTGTAGGACAGTGGCAGCACACGGCTGAAGTATTCAGCACAGGCACAGGTCAGACCAACCGCCGTGACCAGACACGCCAGCGAGATCAGTACCGCAAGGAAACCGCTGCCCAGCGAACCGAAAGTGTGTTGCACGTAGGCATGCAACACTGCCGCGCCGTTGGTGGCGCCGACCGCGACTTCATGGCTGCCGGAACCGAGGCGGAACAGGCTGACGTAGACCAGTGCCAGACCCACGCCGGCAATCAGCCCGGCGATGATCGCGTAACGTGTGATCAGCGCCGGCGACTCGACGCCACGGGAGCGGATCGCGTTGACGATAACGATGCCGAATACCAGTGCGCCGAGGGTATCCATGGTCAGGTAACCGTTGATGAAGCCTTGGGAAAACGGTGCCGCCACATACTCTGGAGTGCCGTGACCGATGTCACCCGCCGGCAAGGCGAACGCGGCAATGCCCAGTACTGCCAGTGCAATGATTTTCAGCGGCGCGAGGAAGCGGCCAACGGTATCCAGCAAACGCCCAGGGTAGAGCGAAATGAAGAACACCAAGAGGAAGTACACCGAGCTGTAAAGGAACAGCGCCAGCGGGCTCTCGCCGGTCAACGGCGCCAGACCTACCTCGAAGGATACGGTTGCGGTACGCGGGGTGGCGAACAGCGGACCCACGGCCAGGTAGCATGCCGCCGCGAGGATACCGCCAGCGATCTTGCCGATAGGGCTGCTCAACGCATCCATCGCACCGCCGACCTTGGCCAGCGCCACCACCGTAACCACCGGCAAACCGACGGCGGTGATCAGAAAGCCCAGTGCGGCCATCCAGACGTGAGGTCCGGCCTGCAAGCCGACGATCGGCGGGAAAATGATGTTACCGGCCCCGACAAACAGGGCAAACGTCATAAAACCAAGTGCCAGGATGTCCTGACCTTTCAAAACTTTCATTAAGGTAATACCACACTACTGAAATCGGAATTTAGAGGGGGATTGCCCTGTTGGATTAGGGAAATGCTGTCGATCCGTATGGGACTGACCCTTAAAGCGCGTAGCTGCCTTGTGGGCGGCGGACGCAAAAATGGCGGCCAGCCTAACGAATTTGGCTGACAAACGCACTGTTGGAGGGCGAACTATCCGATACGCGACGTTTCCGTGTCGCGTTTACATAAGAAAAGGAGCTGCAAGCTACAAGTTTCAAGCTGCAAGCTGCAAGCTGCAAGCTGCAAGCTGCAAGCTGCAAGCTGCAAGCTGCAAGCTGCAAGCTACAAGCGGCAAGCTGCAAGCTTCTATCTTGCAGCTAGCCGCTTGAAGCTTGCCGCTGCTCTGAAACGACAAAGGCCACCCGAAGGTGGCCTTTGTTGCTGGAGCTAAAAAGTCAGCCGTAGCTTACTTCTTCACTTCCCAGCCAGTCAGCTCGGCCAGGGCCTTGCCGATGTCTGCCAGCGAACGCACGGTTTTTACGCCTGCGTCTTGCAGCGCAGCGAATTTCTCGTCTGCAGTGCCTTTGCCGCCAGAGATGATTGCGCCAGCATGGCCCATGCGCTTGCCCGGAGGAGCAGTCACACCAGCGATGTAGGAAACAACCGGCTTGGTCACGTTAGCCTTGATGTAGGCAGCCGCTTCTTCTTCAGCCGAACCGCCGATCTCGCCGATCATCACGATCGCCTCAGTCTTCGGGTCTTCCTGGAACAGCTTCAGGATGTCGATGAAGTTCGAACCCGGGATCGGGTCACCGCCGATGCCGACGCAAGTCGACTGACCGAAACCGGCGTCAGTGGTCTGCTTCACAGCTTCGTAGGTCAGGGTGCCGGAACGCGAAACGATACCGACCTTGCCTGGCAAGTGAATGTGACCTGGCATGATGCCGATCTTGCATTCGCCTGGGGTGATCACGCCTGGGCAGTTAGGGCCGATCAGGACTACGCCCAGCTCGTCACACTTAACTTTGGCGTCCAGCATGTCCAGGGTAGGAATGCCTTCGGTGATGCAGACGATCAGCTTGATGCCGCCGAATGCCGCTTCCAGGATCGAGTCCTTGCAGAACGGAGCCGGAACGTAGATCACGCTGGCGGTAGCGCCAGTGGCAGCTACTGCGTCTTTTACGGTGTTGAACACTGGCAGACCCAGGTGCTCGGTGCCGCCCTTGCCTGGAGTTACGCCGCCAACCATCTTGGTGCCGTATTCGATGGCTTGCTGGGTGTGGAAACTACCTTGCGAACCGGTAATACCCTGGCAGATAACTTTGGTGTCTTTATTGATCAGGACGCTCATTATTTGCCCTCCGCAGCTTTGACAACTTGTTGAGCAGCGTCGGTCAGGCTGGTAGCAGCGATGATGTTCAAACCGCTTTCTGCCAGTACTTTAGCGCCCAGCTCAGCGTTGTTGCCTTCAAGGCGAACAACAACCGGGATTTTCACGCCGACTTCTTTCACAGCGCCGATGATGCCTTCGGCAATCATGTCGCAGCGAACGATGCCGCCGAAGATGTTGACCAGTACTGCCGCGACGTTCTGGTCGGACAGGATGATCTTGAACGCTTCAGTAACGCGTTCCTTGGTAGCGCCACCACCTACGTCGAGGAAGTTGGCTGGCTTGCCGCCATGCAGGTTGACGATGTCCATGGTACCCATGGCCAGACCGGCACCGTTGACCATGCAGCCGATGTTGCCTTCCAGGGCTACGTAGTTCAGTTCGAACTTGGCAGCGTGCGCTTCGCGCGGATCGTCCTGCGACGGATCGTGGAAAGCCTTCAGCTTAGGCTGACGGTACATGGCGTTGGCGTCGATGTTGATCTTCGCGTCGAGGCAGTGCAGATCGCCGTCAGCCTTGATCACCAGCGGGTTCACTTCCAGCAGAGCCAGGTCGTGGTCTTTGAACAGCTTGGCCAGACCTACGAAGATCTTGGCGAACTGAGTGACCTGCTTGCCTTCCAGGCCCAGCTGGAATGCCAGCTCGCGACCCTGGGATGGCTGAGCGCCAACCAGTGGATCGATAGTGGCCTTGAGAATTTTTTCTGGAGTGTCGTGAGCGATTTTCTCGATGTCCACGCCACCTTCGGTGGAAGCCATGAACACGATGCGACGGCTCGAACGGTCAACGACAGCGCCCAGGTACAGCTCTTTAGCGATATCAGTGCACGATTCAACCAGGATCTTGGTGACTGGCTGGCCATTGGCGTCAGTCTGGTAAGTCACCAGACGCTTGCCCAGCCACTGCTGTGCGAAGGCTTTGGCGTCTTCTTTGCTGCGAACCAGCTTTACGCCGCCCGCTTTACCGCGACCACCGGCGTGAACCTGGGCTTTGACGACCCACTCGTTGCCGCCGATCTTGTCGCAAGCTTCTGCTGCTGCTTCCGGGGTGTCTACTGCGTAACCAGTGGAAACTGGCAGGCCGTATTCAGCGAACAGCTGCTTACCCTGATACTCGTGAAGATTCATGCTTTTTACCGTCTTCGTTAGGTACTGCGCATTCGGCGCTGCGCTCGTTTGAGTGCCGCGCCACCTGTGACTGCTGCTTGCGTAGCTGGGCTACGCAAGACTGCGTCCGGCGGACATTCCGCGGTGAGTCTTGCTCGCAAGGCTCACGACGGGCCGTTGCCGCCGTGGTTTCTTATTATGTCTTAACGCTTCTTGCGGTTGGCAATGTGAATGGCGCCGCCATTCACTGCCAGAGCAGCTTCGTGCAAGGCTTCGGACAGGGTCGGATGGGAGAAAACCATCATGCCCAGGTCTTCAGCGCTGGTGCCGAACTCCATACCGATCGCGCCCTGCTGAACCAGTTCTGCAGCGCTCGGGCCAATCACGTGCACGCCCAATACGCGGTCGGTCTTGGCATCGGCGATGACCTTGACGAAACCACCGGTATCGTTGGCAGCCATGGCACGGCCGGAAGCGGCGAACGGGAAGGTGCCGACGTTGACTTCAACGCCTTCGGCCTTCAGCGCCTGCTCGGTTTTGCCAACCCACGCGATTTCCGGGTGAGTATAAATAACCGAAGGGATCAAATCATAGTTCATCTGAGCCTTGTGGCCCTTGATGCGCTCGACAACCATGATGCCTTCTTCCGAAGCCTTGTGGGCCAGCATCATGCCGCGAACCACGTCACCGATGGCGAAAACGCCCGGTACAGCTGTGACGCAATGGTCATCGACCGCGATGAAACCGCGCTCGTCGATTTCCACGCCGCAGTCGGCAGACAGCAGATCAGTGGTCACCGGACGGCGACCAACGGCTACGATCAGCTTGTCGAAAGTGATGGTCTGTTCGCCGTTGGCATCGGTGTAGTTGACGACGACTTCTTCGCCGTTGACTTTCGAACCGGTAACGCGAGCGCCCAGCTTGATGTCCAGACCCTGTTTGGTCAGGGTTTTCAGCGCTTCCTTGGAAACGGCGGTGTCCGCTGCCATCAGGAAAGTGTCCAGTGCTTCGAGCACAGTCACTTCTGCACCCAGACGCGACCATACCGAACCCAGTTCCAGACCGATCACGCCAGCGCCGATCACGCCCAGACGTTTAGGTACGGACTGGAACTCCAGAGCGCCAGTCGAATCGACGATGACTTTCTGGTCAACCGGAGCCGGTGGAATGTCGATCGGACGCGAACCTGGCGCGAGGATGACGTTTTCCGCTTCGATGACTTCAACCGAACCGTCCGGCTTGGTGACTTCGACTTTCTTGCCGGCCAGCAGCTTGCCGTGGCCCTGGATCGAAGTAACACCGTTGGCCTTGAACAGGGTGGCAACGCCGCCAGTCAGGTTCTTGACGATGCCAGCCTTGCGGCCAACCATCGCAGCGACGTCCATTTTGACTTCGCCGGTCGAGATACCGTGAACGTTGAAGCTCTCTTTGGCTTCCTTGTATTTCCACGAGCTGTCGAGCAGCGCCTTGGAAGGAATGCAACCCACGTTCAGGCAGGTACCGCCCAGGGCTTGCTTGCCCTCTGCGTCGGTGTACTTCTCGATGCAGGCAGTGGTCAGGCCCAACTGAGCAGCCTTGATGGCCGCTACATAGCCACCAGGGCCGGCACCGATCACTACTACGTCAAATTTCTGCGACATTCAAAAAATCCTCTTTAGCAATAAAGCTACAAGCCGCAAGCTTCAAGCTGCAAGCCCACCTGCTCGCCTTGAGCTTGAGGCTTGTAGCTGAAAGCTTGCAGCTGCTTTTTAGATATCCAGCAACAGACGAGCCGGATCTTCCAGCAGGTTCTTGATGGTCACCAGGAAGGTCACAGCTTCTTTGCCATCGATCAGACGGTGATCGTAGGACAGAGCCAGGTACATCATCGGGCGGATCACGACCTGACCGTTGATGGCCATCGGACGCTGGATGATGTTGTGCATGCCCAGGATCGCTGCCTGCGGCGGGTTGACAATCGGCGTCGACATCATCGAACCGAAGGTACCACCGTTGGTGATGGTGAAGGTACCACCGGTCATCTCGTCCATCGACAGTTTGCCGTCACGGGCTTTCTTGCCAAATGTTGCGATGCCGCCTTCGATTTCAGCCAGGCTCATCAGCTCGGCGTTACGCAGAACCGGTACCACCAGGCCACGGTCGCTGGAAACGGCAACGCCGATGTCCGCATAGCCGTGGTAAACGATGTCGCCGCCGTCGATCGACGCGTTGACAGCCGGGAAGCGTTTCAGCGCTTCGGTGGCCGCTTTCACGAAGAACGACATGAAGCCCAGGCGTACGCCGTTGTGGGACTTCTCGAACAGATCCTTGTACTTCGAACGCAGAGCCATGACTTCGGTCATGTCGACTTCGTTGAACGTGGTCAGCATCGCCATGTTCGACTGGGCTTCAACCAGACGCTTGGCCACAGTGGCACGTACGCGAGTCATCGGTACGCGCTTCTCGATGCGGTCGCCAGCAGCGAACACAGGCGCAGCAGCCGAAGGAGCAGCAGCCTTGGCAGGCGCGGCAGCCGGAGCGGCTTTCTTCGCAGCAACAGCAGCAACCACGTCTTCCTTGGTCACACGACCACCTTTGCCGGTGCCGGCAACGGAAGCGATGTTGATGCCGTTCTCTTCAGCCAGCTTGCGCGCGGCAGGAGCTGCGATCGGGTCATCTTCGCCATCGGCAGCAGCTGGTGCGGCAGCGGCAGTAGCAGCCGGAGCAGCAGCGGCGGCAGGAGCGGCAGGAGCAGCGCCGCCCTCTTCGATCGAGCCCAGGACCTGGTTCGACAGAACGGTAGCGCCCTCTTCGGCAACGATTGCGCCCAGCACGCCGTCTGCTTCAGCCAACACTTCGAGCACGACTTTGTCGGTTTCGATGTCGACGATCAGGTCGTCACGCTTGACGGCCTCACCTGGTTTCTTGTGCCAGGTGGCAACGGTGCCATCGGCAACCGATTCCGGGAATGACGGGGCTTTGATTTCGATAGCCATTATCTGTGGGTCCTTAAAATTCGGTTTCAGTCAGCGCGAAGGCGTTAAACAGTGAAAGCGTCTTGCAGCAGTTTTTCCTGCTGCTCGGCGTGCATCGATGCGTAACCACAAGCTGGCGCAGCCGAAGCCTCACGGCCCGCGTACTCAAGTACGAGAGTCTTGTCGAGGTTGGCGATGCTGCGACGCAAGTGATGCTGGCTGCAGTACCAGGCACCCTGGTTCATCGGCTCTTCCTGACACCAAACGGCGTGTTTGACGTTGGTGTACGGAGCCAGGACTTCTTTCAAGTCGTCCTCAGGGAACGGATACAGCTGCTCGATACGCACGATGGCGATATCTTCGCGGCCTTCGGCACGGCGTTTTTCCAGCAGGTCGTAGTAGACCTTGCCGCTGCACAGAACCACGCGCTCGACCTTTTTCGGGTCCAGTGCGTCGATTTCCGGGATCACGGTCTGGAACGAACCTTCGGCCAGATCTTCCAGCGTCGAGATGGCCAGCTTGTGGCGCAGCAGCGACTTCGGCGTCAGCACGACCAGCGGCTTGCGCAGCGGACGAATCACCTGACGACGCAGCAAGTGGTAGATCTGCGCTGGCGTGGTCGGCATGCACACCTGAATGTTGTGCTCGGCGCACAGCTGCAGGTAACGCTCAAGACGAGCCGAGCTGTGCTCAGGGCCCTGACCTTCGTAACCGTGTGGCAGCAGCATGGTCAGACCGCAGAGACGGCCCCACTTGTGCTCGCCGCTGGTGATGAACTGGTCGATCACGACCTGAGCACCGTTGGCGAAGTCGCCGAACTGGGCTTCCCAGATCACCAGCGCGTTTGGCGTGGTGGTCGAGTAACCGTATTCGAATGCCAGTACCGCTTCTTCCGAGAGGAACGAGTCGTACAGGTCGAAACGTGGCTGACCGTCGTACAGGTTCTGCAGCGGAATGTAGGTGCCCGCGTCTTTCTGGTTGTGCAACACAGCGTGACGGTGCGAGAACGTACCGCGGCCGATGTCCTGACCGGTCATGCGAATCGGGTGACCTTCGAACGCCAGGGTCGCGTACGCCATGGTTTCGGCGTAACCCCAGTTGATCGGCAGGCCGCCGGCTTGCATCTTCTGACGGTCTTCGTAGATCTTCGCGACCTGGCGCTGAACGACGAAGCCTTCCGGAATTTCCAGCAGCTTGGCGGACAGTTCTTGCAGGGTCTTGAGATCGAAACGCGTGTCGTGACGCGCGGTCCAGGCGTGGCCCAGGTATGGACGCCAATCGACGAACAGCTCTTTGTTCGGCTCTTTGACCAGCGACTTCACTACGTGCAGACCGTTGTCCAGCGCGTTGCGGTATTCGTCGACCTTGGCCTGAACACGTTCAGCATCGAGCACACCGGCCTGGGTCAGGCGCTCAGCGTACAGCTCACGGGTAGTGCGCTGCTTGGTGATCTGCTGATACATCAGAGGCTGGGTGCCGCTAGGCTCGTCGGCCTCGTTGTGGCCGCGACGACGGTAGCAGACCAGATCGATCACCACGTCACGCTTGAACTGCATGCGGTAGTCGATGGCCAGCTGGGTCACGAACAGCACGGCTTCCGGATCATCACCATTCACATGGAGGATCGGCGCCTGGATCATCTTGGCAACGTCGGTGGCATACTCGGTGGAACGCGAGTCCAGCGGGTTGCTGATGGTGAAACCAACCTGGTTGTTGATCACGATGTGCACGGTACCGCCGGTCTTGAAACCGCGGGTCTGCGACATCTGGAAGGTTTCCATGACCACGCCCTGACCGGCGAATGCCGCGTCACCGTGGATGGAGATCGGCAAAACTTTCTCACCGGTCAGGTCGTTGCGACGGTCCTGACGGGCGCGCACCGAACCTTCGACCACCGGGGAAACGATTTCCAGGTGGGACGGGTTGAACGCCATGGCCAGGTGAACTTCACCGCCGGTGGTCATCACGTTGGACGAGAAGCCCTGGTGGTATTTGACGTCACCGGAACCGAGCTCGACCTTTTTCTTGCCTTCGAACTCGTCGAACAGCTCGCGCGGGTTCTTGCCGAAGGTGTTGACCAGAACGTTCAGACGGCCACGGTGGGCCATGCCGATGACGACTTCCTTGGTGCCGTACGAGCCGGAACGCTGGATCAGTTCGTCGAGCATCGGAATCAGGCTTTCGCCGCCTTCCAGACCGAAACGCTTGGTGCCCGGGTATTTGGTACCCAGGTATTTTTCCAGGCCTTCACCGGCAGTCACGCGCTCAAGCAGGTGGCTCTTGATGTCGGCGGAGTACGTCGGACGGCCACGCACGCTTTCCAGACGCTGCTGGAACCACTGGCGCTGCTCGGAATCGGTGATGTGCGTGAATTCAGCGCCGATGGTGCGGCAATATGTCTGCTGCAACGCTTCGTGAATTTCGCGTAGGCTCGCTTCCTCTTTGCCGATGAACAGGTCGCCGGCACGGAAGGTCGTATCAAGATCGGCATTGGTCAAGCCGTAATGATTGATCGACAGGTCTGCAGGTGCAGGACGCTGCCACAGCCCCAGCGGGTCAAGCTGGGCTGCCTGGTGGCCACGCATACGGTAGGCCTGGATCAATCGCAGCACTTCAACTTGCTTCTTCTCGTGCTCACTGCTCACGCTGCCGGCGGAAACCGGTTGGGCGCGGCGCTGGTTCTTTGCCAGCAGCACGAAATGATCGCGAATCGTCGAGTGCGAAACATCAGTGGCAGAGTTGCCGTCGGCTGGCAACTTCTGAAAGTAGGTGCGCCACTCTTCTGGCACAGCGTTAGGGTCGTGCAGGTAGAGCTCATAAAGCTCTTCCACATAGGCAGCGTTTCCACCTGAAAGGTAGGCGCTGTTCCACATGCGCTGCATCACGCTTTCTTGCATGCTTGGTCACCCTCGGTTAGGGGAACACCATCGGTGTCGACACCGAGCAAACTTGCAGAAGTCCGAATGCAGCGACTAAAACAAGCCACCTAGGATCACACTGATAGTCCGGGTACCAGCCCGGATGCCCCTGCTTGTCTCATTTCTTCAAAAGAAGAGCTGCAGCTTATGGCTACGGCTCTGGTTATAGCCATGACGCGGGTTGAAGCCCGCGCCACAGCCTCTACGGTGCAACGGTTACAGCAGCTGAATCACACACCGCTCGAAAGCAGCATGTTACGGATGTGACCGATGGCCTTAGTCGGGTTCAGGCCTTTCGGACATACGTTGACGCAGTTCATGATGCCCCGGCAGCGGAAAACGCTGAACGGGTCGTCAAGTGAAGCCAGACGTTCGCTGGTCTTGGTGTCGCGGCTGTCTGCCAGGAAGCGGTAGGCTTGCAGCAGCGCAGCAGGACCCAGGAACTTGTCCGGGTTCCACCAGAAGGACGGGCAAGAGGTCGAGCAGCAGGCGCACAGGATGCACTCGTACAGACCGTCGAGCTTTTCGCGCTCTTCTGGCGACTGCAGACGCTCGATGGCCGGAGCCGGCGTGTCGTTCTGCAGGTAAGGCTTCACCTTCTCGTATTGCTTGTAGAAGATGCTCATATCGACGACCAGGTCACGGATAACCGGCAAACCTGGCAGCGGACGAACGATCAGTTTGTTGCCTTTTACAACGGCAGACAGCGGCGTGATGCAGGCCAGACCGTTCTTGCCGTTGATGTTCATGCCGTCGGAGCCGCAGACGCCTTCACGGCAGGAGCGACGATAGGAGAAACCTTCGTCCTGCTCTTTGATCAGGGCCAGCACGTCCAGCACCATCAGGTCTTTACCACCGGTATCGACCTGGAAATCCTGCATGAACGGCGCAGCGTCCTGATCAGGGTTGTAGCGATAAACACTGACTTGCAACATGGCGGTCACCCTTAATAAGTCCGGACTTTAGGTTCGAAAGTCGGAACAGTCTTCGGCGAGAAGTTCACGGCACGCTTGGTGACGCGCTTGTCACCCGGGAAGTACAGGGTGTGGCACAGCCAGTTTTCGTCATCACGGTCTTCGAAGTCTTCACGGGCGTGAGCGCCGCGAGACTCTTTACGTACTTCGGCCGCGATGGCGGTAGCTTCAGCCACTTCCAGCAGGTTCTGCAGTTCCAGCGCTTCGATACGTGCAGTGTTGAACGCTTGCGACTTGTCGTTGATCTTCACGTTGGCGATGCGAGCACGCAGGTCAGCGAGCTGAGCGATGCCCTTCTGCATGTATTCGCCGGTACGGAATACACCGAAGTAGTTCTGCATGCAGCTTTGCAGCTCGCGACGCAGGGTGGCAACGTCTTCACCGTCGGTACGGTTATTCAGCGCGTTCAGACGCGACAGTGCAGCTTCGATGTCGGACTCGGTAGCGTCGTCGTATTCGATGCCATCGGTCAACGCCTTTTCCAGGTGCAGGCCGGCAGCGCGACCGAATACCACCAGGTCGAGCAGCGAGTTGCCGCCCAGACGGTTGGCACCGTGTACCGATACGCAAGCCACTTCACCTACCGCGAACAGACCAGGAATGATCTGGTCCTGACCTTCGGCGTTCTGGGTGATCGCCTGGCCATGAATGTTGGTGGCAACGCCGCCCATCATGTAGTGGCAGGTCGGCACAACCGGAACGGGAGCAACGACCGGGTCAACGTGGGCGAAAGTCTTCGACAGTTCGCAGATGCCTGGCAGACGGCTGTGCAGCACTTCCTCGCCCAGGTGGTCGAGTTTGAGCATTACGTGGTCGCCATTCGGACCGCAACCGTTGCCGGCGATGATTTCTTTAACCATCGAACGGGCAACCACGTCACGACCTGCAAGGTCTTTCGCGTTCGGAGCATAACGCTCCATGAAACGCTCGCCGTGCTTGTTGATCAGGTAACCACCTTCACCACGGCAACCTTCGGTAACCAGTACACCGGCGCCGGCGATGCCGGTCGGGTGGAACTGCCACATTTCGATGTCCTGTACCGGCACGCCAGCACGCAGAGCCATGCCGACGCCGTCACCGGTGTTGATCAGGGCGTTGGTGGTGGATGCGTAGATACGGCCTGCACCGCCAGTCGCCAGAACGGTGGCCTTGGCACGGATGTAGGAGGTTTCGCCGGTTTCGATGCAGATCGCGATCACGCCAACGAATTCGCCTTCCTGGTTTTTCACCAGATCAACAGCGTAGTACTCGTTGAGGAACGTGGTGCCGGCTTTCAGGTTGCCCTGATAAAGCGTGTGCAGCAGCGCGTGACCGGTACGGTCGGACGCAGCGCAAGTACGTGCAGCCTGACCGCCCTTGCCGTAGTCCTTGGACTGGCCACCGAACGGACGCTGATAGATGCGGCCTTGCTCGGTACGCGAGAACGGCAGACCCATGTGGTCCAGCTCGAACACGGCAGCCGGGCCTTCCTGACACATGTATTCGATAGCGTCCTGGTCACCGATGTAGTCGGAACCCTTGACGGTATCGTACATGTGCCAGCGCCAGTCATCGTTCGGGTCGGCGGAAGCGATGGCGCAAGTGATACCACCCTGTGCGGATACAGTGTGCGAACGGGTCGGGAAAACCTTGGTGATCACCGCAGTCTTGTGGCCGCCCTGTGCCAGCTGCAGCGCAGCGCGCATGCCGGCACCGCCACCACCAATAATGATGGCGTCGAAAGAAATCGTTGGAATGTTAGCCATGAATCAGATACCCCAGAGAATCTGCACACCCCAGACGAAGTAAGCGAACATCGCAACGCCGCATACTGCCTGGAAAAGGAAACGTATCGCCGTTGCGGACTTGCCGAACGCCATTGGCGTCAGGTAGTCGGTCGCGATGGTCCACATGCCGACCCAGGCGTGAGCGCCCAGAGCAACAAGGGCCAGCAGGCTGAAAATACGCATTCCGTTGTGAGCGAACAGTTCATGCCACTGGGCATACTCGAGGCCAGGGTTGGCGACGATGTATCCGATCAGAAAGATGAAGTAAGCCGCGAGAACGACCGCAGACACACGCTGTGCCATCCAGTCATAGAGGCCCGAACGCGACAGGTTAGTGACGTTAGTTACCATATCCAGACTCCTGCCAGAACGATTACCACCACGGAAACGGCGATAACGATTTTCGAGCCCAGTTTGCCGCCTTCCAGCGTCTCACCGATGCCCATGTCCATGATCAAGTGGCGCACACCGGCTACCAGGTGATACAGCAGAGCGGACAGGATGCCCCAAATCACTAGCTTGGCTAGCGGACTGGTCAGACACGCTTTCACCTGACCGAAGCCTTCCTCGGAGCTCAGCGACTTGTCCAATGCGTAAAGCATGATGGCAAGGCACACGAAGAGGATGACACCGGAGATACGGTGAAGAATGGACGTGTAAGCAGTGACTGGGAGTTTGATGGTCCTTAGGTCTAGGTTTACAGGTCGTTGGCTTTTCACGGCTTTTTTTTCACACTGAAGAGCCCCTAACAATCAGGGCAAAGTTGTTGGGGAGTGCACTGGTCAGGTAACCACCACCCAGGGATGCGACCCCCAATGAAAGCAAGCCCAAAAGCCCTTGGCGGTCGGTGGCCGAGTATAGACAGTTAGGCTACTAATGACAACGCGTTCACCTACCCCCAATAGCGGATTGCACAAGTTGCATAAAAGGCGTAAATGGCAGGCAATTTCGAGGAAAAAGTCGGCTTAAAGCCTTCTGGAGCAAGACTTTAGGCAAATTGACATTCGAATTTATCTCACTATAGTGGTGCGGGCCCTGCGTGGGGGGTCTGTCTGATGGTTCAAGCATAAATAGGAGGCCACATGGCTGACAAAAAAGCGCAGTTGATCATCGAGGGCGCAGCCCCCGTCGAGCTGCCCATTTTAACCGGCACCGTTGGTCCCGATGTAATCGATGTTCGGGGCCTGACGGCCACGGGCCGCTTCACTTTCGACCCGGGTTTCATGTCGACCGCTTCGTGCGAATCGAAAATCACCTATATCGACGGCGACAACGGCATTCTGTTGCACCGCGGCTACCCGATCGAACAGCTGGCTGAGCAGTCGGACTACCTGGAAACCTGCTACCTGCTGCTCAACGGCGAATTGCCGACCGCAGAACAGAAGGCCCAGTTCGTCAGCACCGTGAAAAACCACACCATGGTTCACGAGCAGCTGAAAACCTTCTTTAACGGTTTCCGTCGCGACGCCCACCCGATGGCCGTCATGTGCGGTGTAGTCGGCGCCCTCTCGGCCTTCTACCACGACTCCCTGGACATCAATAACCCGCAGCATCGCGAAATTTCCGCGATCCGTCTGGTTGCGAAGATGCCGACCCTGGCAGCGATGGTTTACAAGTACTCCATGGGCCAACCCATGATGTACCCGCGCAACGACCTGACGTACGCGGAAAACTTCCTGCACATGATGTTCAACACCCCGTGCGAGATCAAACCGATCAGTCCGGTACTCGCCAAAGCCATGGACCGGATCTTCATCCTCCACGCCGACCACGAGCAGAACGCTTCGACCTCCACCGTGCGTCTGGCCGGCTCTTCGGGTGCCAACCCGTTCGCCTGCATCGCCGCCGGTATCGCCGCACTGTGGGGCCCTGCCCACGGCGGTGCGAACGAAGCCGTGCTGACCATGCTCGACGAGATTGGCGATGTGTCGAACATCGACAAGTTCATCGCCAAGGCCAAGGACAAGAACGATCCGTTCAAGTTGATGGGCTTCGGTCACCGCGTCTACAAGAACCGCGACCCTCGCGCGACTGTCATGAAGCAGACCTGCGACGAAGTGCTGAAGGAACTGGGCATCAACAACGATCCGCAACTCGAACTGGCCATGCGCCTGGAAGAGATCGCGTTGACCGACCCGTACTTCATCGAGCGCTCGCTGTACCCGAACGTCGACTTCTACTCGGGGATCATCCTCAAGGCGATCGGCATTCCGACCAGCATGTTCACGGTGATTTTCGCCCTGGCGCGTACTGTGGGCTGGATTTCGCACTGGAAGGAAATGCTCTCGAGCCCGTACAAGATTGGCCGTCCGCGCCAGCTGTACACCGGTTACGAGTCGCGTGACATCACCAAGCTGGAAGATCGCAAATAAGGGTTTTTCTTTTTTTGTGATGGTTTAGTGGTGTGTCAGGAACGGCCTCTTATATAGAGGCCGTTTTTGTTTGTGGTCTCAGCGGCCTTCGGGCCGACTGGTTCTTGGATTCTGGGGGCATATCCGTTGCTGCGGGTGCTGCCGCTGGCGGTTTCGCTCTTACAGCGAGTCACCTTTTTCAGACGCCAAAAAGGTAACCCAAAAGGCTTTGCCCCGGCGTACGGCCCGCTCGCTGGGGCTCGGGGTACCTTCGTTACGGGACCGATCCGGGCGCAGCGGCTACGGTTTGCTTCGCTGCACCTCCTTCCGCTGTGTACGACTGCGTCGTACGGTCGCTGCGCTCCCACACCCGGATCGATCCCGTAACGAAGCCTGCCGAAAGGGCAAAAGATCAAAAGCAAAAGCCAGATCAAGAGTCCCTCACCCTAGCCCTCTCCCAGAGGGAGAGGGGACTGACCGAGGTGTTTGGGCGAAACACGCCGACTTGCGATACCGAGTCGAATGCAGGTTTTGAACACCACACAAATCGGCTCCCTCTCCCTCGGGAGAGGGCTGGGGTGAGGGGCGAATCCACCGAAAATCTCAAGCCATGCGACGCTTCTAACCACTCAACAATGAGCGCAAGCTCGAGTGCTCTTGATTTTGATCCACCGGCGACGTCGGAAGGCTGAGTGGAGGGATTGATCCGGGGGTGGGAGCGCAGCGACCGTACGACGCAGTCGTACACAGCGGAAGGAGGTGCAGCGAAGCAAACCGTAGCCGCTGCGCCCGGATCGATCCCGCAGCGAAGGAACCCGAGCCTGCGAGGGCCAAACGCAGGAGCTAGCGTTTTTTGCTTACTTTTTTTGGCGCTTGTAAAAAAGTAAGTCGCCGTAAGGGCGAAACCCTAAGCCGCCGTTACCGCAGCAACGGATATACACACCAAACCAACCGATAACCGCCCACAAAAAAACGCCCCAATCTCTCAATCAGGGCGTTTTCTTGAAGCTTGCAGCTTGCAGCTTACATCTGATCTCTTAGTGCGAAACCGCCCCACTCGCCCCCAAGCCGGTCTGCGAACGCACAAACTGCGGGAAGAACAGCGCCCGCTCGTTATCCGCAGCCGCCGACTTGTCAGTGATTGAGAAGAACCAGATCCCGATAAAGGCAATCATCATCGAGAACAGCGCCGGATATTCGTAAGGGAAGATCGCCTTTTCGTGATGCAGAATCTGCACCCAGATGGTCGGGCCAAGGATCATCAGACCAACAGCACTCACCAGACCCAGCCAGCCGCCGATCATCGCGCCGCGAGTAGTCAGCTTCTTCCAGTACATCGAAAGCAGCAGCACCGGGAAGTTGCAGCTCGCCGCGATCGAGAACGCCAGACCGACCATGAACGCAATGTTCTGGCTTTCGAACAGAATGCCCAGACCAATCGCCAGCACCGCCAGGGCGATGGTGGTGATCTTCGACACGCGAATCTCATCCTTCTCGTTGGCTTTGCCCTTCTTGATCACACTGGCGTACAGGTCGTGCGACACCGCCGAAGCACCCGCCAGCGTCAGACCGGCTACCACCGCCAGAATGGTTGCGAACGCCACTGCCGAGATGAAGCCAAGGAAGATGCTGCCGCCCACCGCATTGGCCAGGTGCACCGCCGCCATGTTGTTGCCGCCGAGCAAGGCGCCCGCTGCATCTTTGAAGGCCGGGTTGGTGCTGACCAGCAGGATCGCGCCGAAGCCGATGATGAAGGTCAGGATGTAGAAGTAGCCAATGAAACCGGTAGCGTACAGCACGCTCTTGCGCGCTTCTTTTGCGTCACTCACGGTGAAGAAGCGCATCAGAATGTGCGGCAGGCCAGCGGTGCCGAACATCAGCGCCAGACCCAGCGAGAATGCCGAGATCGGATCCTTGACCAGACCGCCGGGACTCATGATTGCCTCACCCTTGGCGTGAACCTTGATCGCTTCGGAGAACAGCGTGTTGAAGTCGAAGCCGACGTGCTTCATCACCATCAGCGCCATGAACGAGGCACCGGACAGCAGCAACACTGCCTTGATGATCTGCACCCAAGTGGTGGCGAGCATGCCGCCGAACAGCACGTACATGCACATCAGCACGCCAACCAGAATCACCGCAACGTGGTAATCGAGGCCAAACAGCAGCTGGATCAGCTTGCCGGCACCGACCATTTGCGCGATCAGGTAGAACGCCACCACCACCAGCGAACCGCAGGCCGACAGCGTGCGAATTTGGGTTTGCCCGAGGCGGTAGGACGCCACGTCGGCAAAGGTGTATTTACCCAGGTTGCGCAGGCGTTCGGCGATCAGAAACAGAATGATCGGCCAGCCCACGAGGAAGCCGATCGAGTAGATCAGGCCGTCGTAGCCGGAGGTGAACACCAGCGCGGAGATCCCTAGGAAGGACGCCGCCGACATGTAGTCGCCGGCAATCGCCAGGCCGTTCTGGAAACCGGTGATCTTGCCGCCCGCCGCGTAGTAGTCGGCGGCCGAATTGTTTTTCTTCGAAGCCCAGTAGGTGATGTACAACGTCGCGCCGACGAAGGCCACGAACATCAGGATCGCCGGGATGTTCAGCGGCTGTTTGGCCACCTCCCCCGTTAACGCGTCAGCCGCCCAGACACTCGGCGCGAAAGCCGCAACACTAAATAGAGCCAGTAGACGCCGGATCATTGCTGAGCCTCCTTGAGAATCGCATTGTTCAGGTCGTCGAACTCGCCATTGGCGCGGCGCACGTAGATGCCGGTCAGGACGAAGGCTGAAATGATCAGGCCGACACCGATCGGGATGCCCCAGGTGATCGAGGATTCAGGACTGAGTTTCGCCCCGAGCACGTGCGGCCCGTATGCGATCAGCAGGATGAATGCGGAGTACAGCCCGAGCATGATTGCCGAGAGAATCCAGGCGAATCGTTCCCTTTTCTGAACCAGCTCCTTGAATCGGGGACTGTTTTGAATCGAGAGGTAAATGCTGTCGTTCATTGTTTTTATCCTCGCAGCACAAATTATTGTTGGAACGTAGCTAATGTATGCGGCTGCGAGAGAGGTTCCAGACGACCTTAGTAGTAGATGGCCATGATGTTCTGGCCATTTTCAAGCACACACAAAAACAACTGTAGGAACGAGCCTGCTCGCGAAGGCATCCTATCGGTCGATATTGCATCAACTGACAGATTGCATTCGCGAGCAGGCTCGCTCCCACAGGTGCGTGGCGGTGTTTAAATTATTTGGTCCAGTCAGCTACACGTTCCGGGTGTTTGGCCACCCAGTCCTTGGCCGCTGCATCAGGCTTGGCGCCGTCCTGAATCGCCAGCATGACCTCGCCGATTTCGTCTTTCGAGGCCCACTGGAAGTTTTTCAGGAACTTGGCCACTTCCGGCGCCTTGGCGTCCAGGCCTTTGCTGCCGATGCTGTTCACGGTTTCAGCCTGGCCATACACGCCTTTCGGGTCGTCGAGGAAGCGCAGTTTCCACTTGGCGAACATCCAGTGCGGCACCCAACCGGTGACAGCGATGGATTCGTTCTTCTTCTCGGCGCGGGTCAGTTCGGCAATCATGCCGGCGCCGGAACTCGCCTTAAGGCTATATTTGTCCAGACCATAATCCTTGATCGCCTGATCGGTCTTGAGCATTACGCCTGAACCGGCGTCGATGCCGACAATGCGGTTTTTGAAGGTGTCGTCGGTTTTCAGGTCTTCGATCGATTTGGCTTTGACGTACTCCGGCACGATCAGGCCAATCTTCGCGTCCTTGAAGTTCGGGCCGTAATCGACGACCTGATCCTTGTTTTTCGTCCAGTAGTCACCGTGGGTCACGGGCAGCCAGGCCGAGAGCATCGCGTCGAGTTTGCCGGTGGCCACGCCCTGCCACATGATCCCGGTGGCGACGGCTTGCAGCTTCACGTCATAACCGAGTTTCTGTTTGATCACTTCGGCCGCCACGTGAGTGGTCGCGACGCTGTCGGACCAGCCGTCAACGTAACCGATGTTCAGGGTCTGTTTTTCAGCGTTGGCGAAAGTGGAACTCATCGCAAGCGCCAGAACGGCACCTGCGCCTAAAAGTCGTCGCATCTTCATCGTTTACTTCCCCGAAATGCTGCGCCCGACGGATGCCGGGCATCGTCAACGTATTGTTATGGTGCACAGCGCCCCCATCACGCCGGACCTCACACACCGAACATCAGCCGATTTTTCAAAAAGGGTACTGATGGTTTGATCATCAACCTCAAGCGACCGGCGACCTGCTCTGTCAGCGACCTCAAGGCAGCGAGAAACGACATCAGAAAGCCATTAATCAAGCGCGATTAATTGACGCCAGACAATCCGCCCGAACTTTGCATGTACAACGCCTGCGAGCCACCTGCCCTTCTATAAATGCAGGTAACATGCGTCGCTTTGCAGCCACTCGGCCTGACCATGTCCGCGACGTACCGATTTCCTTTTCTGCCTTATCTGTCCGCCTGCCTGCTCGGGCTCCTGGCCCTTGGCGGTTTCTGGTATAGCCTCGGCCAACCGGTGATCCTGCCTGACGCCGCGACGCCGACGCACAAGTTGCAATGCGCCTCCTACACACCGTTCGACAAAGACCAATCGCCGTTCGACGTGCCGTTCAAATTGCGCCCCGAGCGCATGGACGCCGATCTCGCGCTGCTGGCGACGCGCTTTGAATGCATCCGCACCTACTCGATGACCGGGCTCGAAGCCCTGCCCGATCTGGCGCGCAAACACGGTCTGAAGTTGATGATCGGCGCCTGGGTCAACAGCAACCCGGTCGACACCGAGCAGGAAGTCGAGCTGCTGATCAAATCGGCCAATGCCAACCCCGACGTGGTCACTGCCGTAATCGTCGGCAACGAAGCGCTGCTGCGCAAAGAGGTCACTGGCGCACAACTGGCCCGGCTGATCAACAAGGTCAAAAGCCAGGTCAAGCAACCGGTGACCTACGCCGACGTCTGGGAATTCTGGCTCAAGCACCCGGAAATCGCCCCGGCCGTGGACTTTCTGACCATTCACTTGCTGCCGTACTGGGAAGACGATCCGTCGAACATCGACGTGGCGCTGCGGCATGTGGCGGATGTGCGCCAGGTATTCGGCAACAAATTCGCTCCGAAAGACGTGATGATTGGCGAAACCGGCTGGCCGAGCGAAGGCCGCCAGCGTGAAACGGCAGTGCCAAGCCGGGTCAACGAGGCGAAATTCATTCGTGGCTTTGTGGCGATGGCCGAGCAGGAAGGCTGGCGTTACAACCTGATCGAAGCCTTCGACCAACCGTGGAAGCGCGGCAGTGAAGGCGCGGTCGGCGGCTATTGGGGGCTGTTCGATGCCGATCGGCAGGACAAGGGCGTGCTCGCCGGGCCGGTGAGCAATGTGCCGTACTGGAAAGAATGGCTGGCGGTCGGTGCCTTGATTTTCCTTGGGACGCTGATGCTTGGTGGACGCGTGCGCACCACACGTTCGGCGCTTGTGCTGCCACTGCTGGGCGCTGTCGCTGCTTGCTCGATTGGCGCTTGGGGCGATCTGGCGCGGCTGACCACGCGCTTTGCCGGTGAATGGCTGTGGGTCGGTTTGCTCACCGGGTTGAATTTGCTGGTGCTCGCGCATGCCGCGCTGACGCTAAGCGCACGCACAGGTTGGCGCGCGCGAGCATTCGATTTGCTTGAGCGGCGCGCCGGCTGGCTGGTCGCGGCGGCCGGTTTTGCCGCGGCGGTGATGATGCTGGAGATGGTCTTCGATCCGCGCTATCGCAGTTTCGCCAGCATGGCGTTCGTGCTGCCGGCGCTGGTTTACCTGTGCCGCCCGGTGAGCGTGCCGCGTCGGGAGATTGCGCTGCTGACCTTTGTCATCGGTGCGGGGATTGCACCGCAGTTGTATCAGGAAGGGATGCTGAACCAGCAGGCGTGGGGTTGGGCGCTGGTCGGTGGCTTGATGGTGGTGGCGTTGTGGCGCTGCCTGCGGGTTCGCAAGGCCTGATTTCAGCGCCTTCGAAATCGCCATCGCTGGCAAGCCAGCTCCCACAGGATTTCTGCTGCACACAAATGCTGTGTTCACCTCAATTCCTGTGGGAGCGGGCTTGCCCGCGATGACTGACTGTCAGGCGCTGCGGGACTCGCGGACCAGGCGCAACCCGGCAATCACCACCGCAAACACCGCTAATGTAGTGTTGTACAACGCCAGCGCCGGCAGGCCGAACACCAGCGCCAGCACCGCCAGCCACCACCCTGCCCGTCCCGGCACGACAAACGCCAATACCGCAGCACCCACCGCCGCCCAGCCCAATACCTTGAAATGGATCATCAGCCCCATATTCGAACGCACCACGCATTCCCAACGACTGGCCTCGTCAACGCAGATGCCCACCCACTGCCCGTCTTCCATGAAGCCATAGCGCGCGGCATAACTGGCGGCCAGCCACAGCGGCAACAAAACAAGCAGCACAATCACGGGCAAGCGGCGGGACATGGAGCACTCCAATCTGCGGAAATCGGCGGCCAGCTTAATCTGCCGACCGGCATTCGCAAGCACTAACAACTGTTAACTGTTCAGCAAGCCCTCGCAACGTGTATCGTCCAGCTACTATTACCCCGAATTCCGCCTGTTTGGTGCCGCAGCATGGCACTTTGGCGCACGGCCGGTGGTCATAGCCTGCGAACTTCAATCGGCACCTTCCTCTAAGGGATCTAGTCATGCTCCGTTCCTTGCGCTTCGCCGCGCTGTTCAGCGGCCTTATCTTGAGTGCGTCCGCGCTGGCGGTGGATATCGACGCCGCCAGTTATGGCTACCCGCTGACCAACCCGTTCGAGGCGACGATCGCCACGACACCACCGGATCTGCGTCCGGAGTTGCCGTTGGACGACGACATCAATCAAACGGACCGCAGCCTCACCCTGCGCCCGGAGCGTGAATTCCAACTGCCGGACAATTTCTGGGCAGTCAAAAAACTCACCTACCGCATCGCCACCCAGGACAAACCGGCGCCGCTGATCTTCCTGATCGCCGGCACCGGTGCGCGCTTTGACAGCACGCTCAACGAATACCTGAAAAAGCTGTATTACAAGGCCGGCTACCACGTCGTGCAGTTGTCGTCGCCGACCAGCTTCGACTTCATCAGCGCCGCCTCGCGTTTCGCCACTCCGGGCGTGACCAAGGAAGATGCCGAAGACATGTATCGGGTGATGCAGGCCGTGCGGGCGCAGAACCCGAAACTGCCGGTCACCGAGTATTACCTGACCGGTTACAGCCTCGGCGCCCTCGATGCCGCGTTCGTCGCGCATCTGGACGAAACGCGCCGCAGCTTCAACTTCAAGAAAGTCCTGCTGCTCAACCCGCCGGTCAACCTCTACACCTCGGTGACCAACCTCGACAAGCTGGTACAGACCGAGGTCAAGGGCATCAACAACAGCACCACGTTCTATGAACTGGTACTGAGCAAGCTGACCCGTTACTTCCAACAGAAAGGCTACATCGATCTCAACGATGCGCTGCTGTATGACTTCCAGCAGTCCAAACAGCACCTGACCAACGAACAGATGGCCATGCTCATCGGCACGTCGTTCCGTTTCTCGGCGGCCGACATTGCCTATACCTCGGACCTGGTCAACCGTCGCGGCCTGATCACCCCGCCGAAATTCCCGATCACCGAAGGCACCAGCCTCACGCCGTTCCTCAAGCGCGCGCTGCAATGCGATTTCGACTGCTACATCACCGAACAGGTTATTCCGATGTGGCGCGCGCGCACCGACGGCGGCAGCCTGCTGCAACTGATCGATCAGGTCAGCCTGTATGCGCTCAAGGATTACCTGCACGACAGCCCGAAAATCGCCGTCATGCACAACGCCGACGACGTCATCCTCGGCCCTGGCGACCTGGGCTTCCTGCGTAAAACCTTCGGTGATCGCCTGACCGTTTATCCACTGGGCGGCCACTGCGGCAACCTTAACTATCGCGTCAACAGCGACGCCATGCTGGAGTTCTTCCGTGGCTAAATATCTCCTGCTGATTGCAGCGTTCCTCTGTGCAGGCGTGGCCCAGGCCGACAACAGTAAAGCCGATGCCCCGGTAGTGGTCGACAGCGACGGCTTCAAGGAACCGCTGACCAAACTCAAGTTCAACCCGGGCCTGGACCAGCGCGAGTTCGAACGTTCGACGCTCAACGCGCTGAACGTCTATGACCCGCTGGAATCGTGGAACCGCCGGGTCTACCACTTCAACTATCGCTTCGACCAGTGGGTGTTCCTGCCGGTAGTCGATGGCTATCGCTACATCACGCCAAGCTTTGTGCGTACCGGGGTGAGCAACTTCTTCAACAACATTGGCGACGTGCCGAACCTGGTCAACAGCCTGTTGCAGTTCAAGGGCCAGCGCTCGATGGAAACCACCGCGCGCCTGCTGCTCAACACCACGATCGGCATCGCCGGCCTGTGGGACCCGGCCACCGCCATGGGCCTGCCACGCCAGAACGAAGACTTCGGTCAGACCCTGGGCTTCTACGGCGTACCGGGCGGTGCCTACTTCGTACTGCCGATCTTCGGTCCGTCGAACATCCGCGACACCGCAGGTCTGGCCGTGGATTACACCGCCGACACTGCGATCAACTTCCTCAACGTCGCCGAAGTCAGCTCCAACCACCCGGAAGTCTGGGCCTTGCGTGCGATCGACAAGCGCTACCAGACCAGCTTCCGCTACGGCCAGATGAACTCGCCGTTCGAGTACGAGAAAGTGCGGTACGTGTACACCGAAGCGCGCAAGTTGCAGATCGCCGAGTAAATCGGCTGCCGCAAAACACTGTGGGAGCGAGCCTGCTCGCGAACGCGGAGTTTCAGTCAACATCGATATTGACTGGACTACCGCATTCGCGAGCAGGCTCGCTCCCACATTTGTTATGTGTTGCTGATTAACCCTTCAGCGCTTTCCAGAGCCTGCCTACGACCGAAACCACCGCCAACACCGCTGCGCCAGCAATAATCCCCGCAACACCATTGAGCAGCATCGGCACGGCGAACCCGGCGCTCCCTGCCGCTGCGCCGACGCCTTCGATCCAGTGATGCAGCACCGGCACGCCATGGGTGAGGATGCCGCCGCCGACCAGGAACATCGCCGCCGTGCCGACCACCGACAGGGTTTTCATCATGTACGGCGCGGCGCTGAGGATGCCGCCGCCGATCTTTTTCGCCATCTGCCCGGGCTTCTGTGTCAGCCACAGCCCCAGATCGTCGAGCTTGACGATGCCCGCCACCAAACCGTAGACGCCCACGGTCATGACAATGGCGATGCCGGACATGACCACCACTTGCTGCGTCAGCGAGGCATCTGCCACGGTGCCGAGGGTGATCGCAATGATTTCTGCCGAGAGAATGAAGTCAGTGCGGATCGCGCCTTTGATCTTGTCCTTTTCGTACGCCACCAGATCGGTGGCGGGATCGGCCACTGCTTCGGTCAACTGCGTGTGCTCTGCCTCGTCTTCCTCTTTGCTGTGCAGAAACTTGTGCGCGAGCTTCTCGAAACCCTCGAAGCACAGGTACGCGCCGCCGACCATCAACAGCGGCGTCACCAGCCACGGTACGAAAGCGCTGATCGCCAATGCCGACGGCACGAGGATCAGCTTGTTGACGAACGAGCCCTTGGCCACCGCCCAGACCACGGGAATTTCCCGCTCGGCGCGCACGCCCGAAACCTGCTGGGCATTGAGCGCCAGATCATCACCGAGCACCCCGGCGGTCTTCTTCGCGGCCATCTTGGTCATCAATGCAACGTCATCCAGAACGGTGGCGATGTCATCGATCAGCACCAGCAAACTGCTTCCTGCCATGAATCCTGTTTCCTTCTGTGTATGAATGTTGCCAAGCATAACGCGACCGCCGGCCACAGGCTGCATTGTTGAGCGCCGCTCAAGGCCGGTGCTACCATGCGCCACCGCCAGAACAGGCAAGGAACCACCGGGTTTATGAGCACAATCCGCGAGCGTAACAAAGAACTGATCCTGCGCGCCGCCAGCGAAGAGTTTGCCGACAAGGGCTTCGCGGCGACCAAAACCAGCGACATCGCCGCCAAGGCGGGATTGCCCAAGCCCAACGTCTACTACTACTTCAAATCCAAGGAAAACCTCTATCGCGAGGTGCTGGAAAGCATCATCGAGCCGATTCTGCAGGCCTCGACCCCGTTCAACCCGGACGGTGTACCGAGCGAGGTGTTGAGCGGCTACATCCGCTCGAAGATCCGCATCTCCCGCGACCTGCCATACGCCTCCAAGGTGTTCGCCAGCGAAATCATGCACGGCGCCCCGCACCTGAGCGCCGACCTGGTCGAGCAGCTCAACGCCCAGGCCAAGCACAACATCGCCTGCATCCAGAGCTGGATCGACCGCGGCCAGATCGCCCCGATCGACCCCAACCACCTGATGTTCAGCATCTGGGCCGCGACCCAGACCTACGCCGATTTCGACTGGCAGATTTCCGCAGTGACCGGGAAGGACAAGCTTGATGAGGCCGATTATGAAGCGGCGGCGCAGACGATTATCCGGTTGGTGTTGAAGGGGTGTGAGCCGGATCGGTGATATCGGGGGAACCGCTTCGCGAGCAGGCTCGCTCCCACATTTGGAATGCATTCTCCTGTGGGAGCGAGCCTGCTCGCGAATAGCCGCACCGCAGACCTCAACTCATAACCAGATCGAATCCCACAACGGATAGTCGCCAAGGCTTTTGACCAGCCCTGCCCGCAATGGGTTGGCAATGACATACCGCGCCATCTTCACCAGATTCTCGTCTTTACGCAGTGCCCGGTCATGGAAACCAGGTTGCCAAAGGCTGGTCTTTCGGCCGGTCGAAAGCTTTACCGCTTTGGTGCTGAGGGATTTGGTTCGCTGCATCAATTCGCCGAGCGAGCCACTCTTCAATTCAATCAGCCAGTGAAAATGATCTGGCATTACGACCCAAGCCAGAGAATTAGCCAATCCCGTTTCCTCAGCTGCCCGGAATTGGCTTACAAGCATTCTGCCAAGG
Source organism: Pseudomonas triticicola (assembly GCF_019145375.1). Classification (NCBI taxonomy): domain Bacteria; kingdom Pseudomonadati; phylum Pseudomonadota; class Gammaproteobacteria; order Pseudomonadales; family Pseudomonadaceae; genus Pseudomonas; species Pseudomonas triticicola. The sequence continues at coordinate 2,769,561 of NZ_JAHSTX010000001.1, forward strand.
AAGAAATCGCTGAATACGGGTTATCTCCCGGCGGTATTGGCGGTCAGAAGGTAAATGCGGTTGTGTTCTGAATAGCGTCCGATGCGCAAGCGATGTGAAGCAGATAAACCCGGCATTCCGTTGCCTTTTCATATGTTGATCATAAGAAGGCTAGCCGTGGAGATGGCGAAGGGAGTGCCAAGTTTTTAGCAAGATGTGTAGCGAGATCGTATTCGCGAGCAGGCTCGCTCCCACAGGGGATTTTTGGGGTTCAGACATTTTGTGTCCAACCCAGATCCAGTGTGGGAGCGAGCCTGCTCGCGAAAGCGCCTATTCAGACACTGACATTCAAACAGCCACCCCGCCATCCGCCCTCAAATCCAGCGCCTCCACGGCTTTAATCGCCACCTGCTCATCCACGTCCGACAAGTCCCCACTGATCCCGATCGCGCCGAGCACTTCACCGGCCTGGTTGCGAATCAGCACGCCACCCGGTGCCGGCACAACGCTGCCCTGCCCCATGCTGTTCAGCGAAGAAAAAAACGCCGGGCGTTGTTGGGCGTCCTGGGCGAGCAGGCGTGAGCCTTTACCTAAGGCGATGGCGCCCCAGGCTTTGCCGATGGCGATGTCGGGGCGCAGCAGGCTGGCGCCGTCTTCGCGTTGCAGGGCGATCAGGTGGCCGCCGGTATCGAGTACAGCGATGGTCAGCGGTGCGGCGTTGATGCCACGTCCTGCGTTGATGGCTTCGCTGACCAGGTTGACTGCGACTTTCAAGGTTAAAGCGCTCATGGTGCCGTCCTCATTTTGTTATAGGGAAAGTCGTGGGACTGCGCGTTTGTGCCGCAGTCCGATGACACAAATAGAACACAATGAGTTATTTTTTTGTATACAATAATTCTCGAAAAGCGCCACATGCGACGAAAAGCCACAGCACATCGGGCTTCCGACGAATGAAACAGACGCTTGAGAAAATGGATTGACCTGCGCCGTCCGCCGTGAATACACTCTGCGCAAAGCCACTTGTATACAATTACAAAACGTAAAGAGGCACAAAACCATGAGCAAAATGAGAGCAATCGAAGCCGCCGTTCTGGTGATGCGCCGCGAAGGGGTTGATACCGCTTTTGGCATCCCGGGCGCAGCGATCAACCCGCTGTACTCCGCCTTGCAGAAGGTTGGTGGCATCGATCACGTCCTTGCTCGCCACGTTGAAGGCGCCTCGCACATGGCCGAGGGCTACACCCGCACCAAGGCCGGCAACATCGGCGTGTGCATCGGCACGTCCGGCCCTGCGGGTACCGACATGGTCACCGGGCTCTACAGCGCCTCGGCCGACTCGATTCCAATCCTCTGCATCACCGGCCAAGCACCCCGCGCCCGTATGCACAAGGAAGACTTCCAGGCTGTCGACATCACCAGCATCGTCAAGCCGGTGACCAAGTGGGCGACCACCGTTCTGGAGCCGGGCCAGGTGCCTTATGCGTTCCAGAAAGCCTTTTATGAAATGCGCTCCGGCCGTCCAGGCCCGGTGCTGATCGATCTGCCGTTCGACGTGCAGATGGCCGAGATCGAATTCGACATCGACGCTTACCAACCGCTGCCATTGGCCAAACCGACTGCGACCCGCGTTCAGGTTGAGAAAGCTTTGGCTTTGCTGGATCAGGCTGAGCGCCCACTGCTGGTGGCCGGCGGCGGCATCATCAATGCCGACGCCAGCGATCTGCTGGTCGAGTTCGCCGAGCTGACTGGTATTCCGGTCATCCCGACCCTGATGGGCTGGGGCACCATCCCTGACGATCACCCGCTGATGGTCGGCATGGTCGGTCTGCAGACTTCGCACCGTTACGGCAACGCGACGATGCTCAAATCCGACGTAGTGCTGGGCATCGGTAACCGTTGGGCCAACCGCCATACCGGTTCGGTTGACGTGTACACCGAAGGTCGCAAGTTCATTCACGTCGACATCGAAGGCACGCAGATCGGTCGTGTGTTCACCCCGGATCTGGGCATCGTTTCCGACGCCGCCGCAGCGCTGACCGTGTTCATCGAAGTCGCCCGTGAATGGCAAGCCGCCGGCAAGCTGAAGAACCGCAGCGCCTGGCTGCAGGATTGCCAGCAGCGCAAGGCCAGCCTGCATCGTAAGACCCACTTCGACAACGTGCCGGTCAAGCCGCAGCGCGTTTACGAAGAAATGAACCAGGTGTTCGGCAAGGACACCTGCTACGTCAGCACCATTGGTCTGTCGCAGATTGCCGGCGCGCAGTTCCTGCACGTCTACAAGCCGCGTCACTGGATCAACTGCGGCCAGGCAGGTCCGTTGGGCTGGACCATTCCGGCAGCGCTGGGCGTGGTGAAGGCCGATCCGAACCGCAAAGTCGTGGCCCTGTCGGGGGACTATGATTTCCAGTTCATGATCGAAGAACTGGCGGTCGGCGCTCAGTTCAAACTGCCGTACATCCACGTTGTGGTGAACAACTCGTACCTGGGCCTGATCCGTCAGGCCCAGCGCGGGTTCGAAATGGACTACTGCGTGCAGCTGTCCTTCGATAACCTGAATGCGCCGGAACTCAACGGTTACGGGGTTGACCACATCGCAGTCGCCGAAGGCCTCGGCTGTAAAGCGCTGCGTGTGTTCGAGCCGTCGGAAATCGCCCCAGCCCTGCGCAAGGCTGAACAGATGATCGAAGAGTTCAAGGTGCCGGTGATCGTTGAGATCATTCTGGAGCGTGTGACCAACATCTCCATGGGTACCGAGATCAACGCGGTCAACGAGTTCGAAGACCTGGCACTGGTCGGCAACGATGCGCCGACGGCGATTTCGTTGCTCGATTGATTGCTTTTAGCCCCCTCTCCCTCTGGGAGAGGGCTGGGGTGAGGGAAAGGTTTTGCGGTGTTCGCACAATCGGGATCAGACTCAGGATTCCCCCTCACCCTAACCCTCTCCCCAAGGAGAGGGGACTGATCGCGTTCAGTCTGACCTACCGTGCCTCATCAGTTTTTAGGAGACCACCATGCCGCGTTTCGCAGCCAACCTGTCCATGCTGTTCACCGAACAGGATTTCCTTGCCCGTTTCGACGCCGCCGCCAAGGCCGGTTTCAGTGGCGTGGAATACCTGTTCCCGTACGACTTCAGCTCGGCTGAAATCAAGGCAAAACTTGAGGCCAACGGGCTGACCCAAGTGCTGTTCAACCTGCCGGCCGGTGACTGGGCCAAGGGCGAGCGCGGTATTGCCTGCCTGCCGGATCGGGTCGAAGAGTTCCGCGCCGGGGTCGATCTGGCGATCGCTTACGCACAAGTGCTGGGCAACACCCAGGTCAACTGCCTGGCCGGTATCCGCCCGCAAGGCGTTGACGATGCCACCGTGGAAAAGACCTTCGTTGCCAACCTCAAATATGCCGCCGACAAGCTACAAGCGGTGGGCATCAAACTGGTGATGGAAGCGATCAACACCCGCGACATTCCCGGTTTCTACCTGAACAACACGGCGCAAGCCCTGTCGATTCGCGAACAGGTCGGCAGCGCCTATCTGTTCCTGCAATACGACATCTATCACATGCAAATCATGGAAGGCGATCTGGCCCGCACCCTGCAATCGCACTTGGGCGAGATCAACCACGTGCAACTCGCGGACAACCCGGGACGCAACGAGCCGGGCACCGGTGAGATCAACTACCGCTTCCTGTTCGAACACCTTGATCGCATCGGTTATCAGGGTTGGGTGGGTTGCGAGTACAAACCGCTGACCACCACCGAAGCGGGCCTGGGTTGGTTGAAATCGCACAACGCAATCTGATTGACCACGCATTGCAAAAAATCTGGCGCAGCTGCGCTGCCCAACGGGGATAAATCCCCTCGCCACAAAAGCTCACCAGCCATGGGTTGGGGGCACGACAAAAACAAGAGGATTTTCTCATGGCTAAAATCGGATTCATCGGCACCGGCATCATGGGCCACCCAATGGCGGCGAACCTGCAGAAAGCCGGTCACAGCCTGTTCCTGTCGCAACACCACGACGCGGCCCCGGCCGATCTGGTCGCCGCTGGCGCCGTCGCCCTGGCCAACCCGCGCGAAGTGGCGCAGGAAGCCGAATTCATCATTGTCATGGTTCCGGACACCCCGCAGGTCGACGACGTACTGTTCCGCGCCGACGGCGTTGCGGCCGGTATCGGCAAGGGCAAAGTCGTGATCGACATGAGCTCGATTTCGCCGACCGCGACCAAAGCCTTCGCCGCCAAAATCAACGAGAAAGGCGCGCAGTACCTCGACGCGCCAGTGTCCGGCGGTGAAGTCGGCGCCAAGGCCGCGACCCTGAGCATCATGGTCGGTGGCGACGCCGATGCTTTCGAACGCGCCCTGCCGCTGTTCCAGGCCATGGGCAAGAACATCACCCTGGTCGGCGGCAATGGCGACGGCCAGACCGCCAAAGTGGCGAACCAGATCATCGTCGCGCTGAACATTCAGGCTGTCGCTGAAGCCCTGCTGTTCGCTTCGAAAAACGGTGCCGACCCGGCCAAGGTGCGTGAAGCGCTGATGGGCGGTTTCGCTTCTTCGAAGATCCTCGAAGTGCACGGCGAGCGCATGATCAAAGGCACCTTCGACCCGGGCTTCCGCATCAGCCTGCACCAGAAGGACCTGAACCTGGCCCTGCAAGGCGCCAAGGAGCTGAACATCAACCTGCCGAACACCGCCAATGCCCAGCAGGTATTCAGCACCTGCGCGGCCATCGGCGGCAGCAACTGGGACCACTCGGCGCTGATCAAGGGCCTGGAACACATGGCCAATTTCTCGATTCGCGACAAAAAATAAAGCCTGCACAAAACCCTGTGGGAGCGAGCCTGCTCGCGAAAGCGGCTTCACATTCAACATCCATGTTGGCTGACATACCGCGTTCGCGAGCAGGCTCGCTCCCACAAGGGTTCCGAGTTGCCCTTTCGAATAACAAGAATTCCGGGAGCCCGCCATGTCGGTCGATCCGCAACAACTGCTGCGCGAGCTGTTTGCCACAGCCATCGACGCGGCGCATCCGAACCAAGTCCTCGAAGCCCATTTGCCTGCTGATCGCACGGGGCGGGTGATCGTCATCGGCGCCGGCAAAGCCGCTGCTGCCATGGCGCAAGTGGTCGAGCGCTGCTGGGAGGGTGAAGTCACCGGCCTGGTGGTGACCCGCTACGGCCACGGCGCTCCGTGCGAAAAAATCGAAGTGGTCGAAGCCGCACACCCGGTGCCGGACGCGGCGGGTCTGGCTGTGGCCAAACGCGTGCTGGAGCTGGTCAGCAACCTGACTGAAGACGACCGCGTGATCTTCCTGCTCTCCGGCGGCGGCTCTGCCCTGCTCGCTCTGCCAGCCGAAGGCATCACCCTTGCCGATAAGCAGTCGATCAACAAAGCCCTGCTCAAATCCGGCGCAACCATCGGCGAGATGAACTGCGTGCGCAAGCACCTCTCGGCGATCAAGGGCGGACGTCTCGGCAAGGCCTGCTGGCCGGCGACGGTTTATACCTACGCGATTTCCGATGTGCCCGGCGACCTCGCCACCGTCATTGCCTCCGGCCCGACCGTGGCCGACCCGAGCACCTCAGCCGAAGCACTGGCGATCATCAAGCGCTATGGCATCGACATTCCCGCCTCTGTGCGCACCTGGCTGCAAAGTCCGGAATCGGAAACCGTCAAACTCGGCGATCCGAGTCTGGCGCGCAGCCATTTCCAGTTGATCGCCCGTCCGCAGCAATCGCTGGACGCGGCGGCGGTGAAATGCCGTCAGGCCGGTTTCAGCACCTTGATTCTCGGCGACCTCGAAGGCGAATCCCGTGAAGTGGCGAAAGTCCACGCCGGCATCGCCCGACAGATCATCCACCACGGCCAGCCACTGGCGGCGCCCTGCGTGATTCTCTCCGGCGGTGAAACAACGGTAACCGTGCGCGGCAATGGCCGTGGCGGACGCAACGCCGAATTCCTCCTCAGCCTGACCGACAGCCTCAAGGGCCAGCCCGGCGTCTACGCGCTGGCCGGCGACACCGATGGCATCGACGGCTCGGAAGACAACGCCGGCGCAATCATGACCCCGGACAGCTACGCCCGCGCCGCCGCACTGGGTCTGAGCGCCAGCGACGAGCTGGATAACAACAACGGCTACGGCTACTTCCAGGCGCTCGATGCGCTGATTGTCACCGAGCCGACCCGCACCAACGTCAACGACTTCCGCGCCATTCTGATCCTTGAGAACTGCAAATCATGACGCCTGATAAAAAGGTCAAAATCCTCGCCACCCTCGGCCCTGCCGTCGACGGCATCGACGACATCCGCGAGCTGGTCGAGGCTGGGGTCAATATCTTCCGCCTGAATTTCAGCCACGGTGATCACGCCGACCACGCCAAGCGCTATCAGTGGATCCGCGAAGTCGAGCGTCAGCTCAACTACCCGCTGGGCATTCTGATGGATCTGCAAGGGCCGAAACTGCGCGTCGGCAAGTTCGCTGACGGCAAGGTGCAGTTGCATCGCGGTCAGGCGTTCCGCTTGGATCTTGATACGACAGCTGGCGATGAGCGCCGGGTCAACCTGCCGCATCCGGAGATCATTGCCGCGCTTGAAGCCGGCATGGATCTGCTGCTCGACGACGGCAAGCTGCGCCTGCGCGTGGTCACCAAGTACGCCGATGCGATCGACACCACCGTGCTCAACGGCGGCGAACTGTCTGATCGCAAAGGTGTGAACGTGCCGCAAGCGGTGTTGGACTTGAGCCCGCTGACCGCCAAGGATCGCCGCGATCTGAGCTTCGGCCTGGAATTGGGTGTGGACTGGGTCGCGCTGTCGTTCGTACAGCGCCCGCAGGACATTGTCGAAGCCCGCGCGTTGATCGGCGACAAGGCATTCCTGATGGCGAAAATCGAGAAGCCTTCGGCGGTCGAGCAATTGCGTGAGATTGCTGAGTTGAGCGACGCCATCATGGTCGCTCGCGGGGATCTTGGTGTGGAAGTGCCGGCGGAAAGCGTGCCGCAGATTCAGAAAAACATCATCACCACTTGCCGTGCGCTGGGCAAACCGGTGGTGGTGGCGACGCAGATGCTCGAGTCGATGCGCTTCTCTCCTGCCCCGACCCGCGCCGAAGTCACCGACGTCGCCAACGCCGTGGCCGAAGGCGCCGATGCGGTGATGCTCTCGGCGGAAACCGCATCCGGCGAATACCCGCTGGAAGCCGTGCAGATGATGAGCAAGATCATCCGTCAGGTTGAGAACGGCCCGGATTATCAGACCCAGCTCGACGTCAGCCGACCGAAAGCCGAGGCGACGGTTTCCGATGCGATCAGCTGTGCGATCCGCCGGATCAGCAACGTGCTGCCGGTGGCGGTGCTGGTCAATTACAGCGAGTCCGGCGCCTCGACGTTGCGCGCATCGCGGGAACGGCCGAAAGCACCGATCCTCAATCTGACGCCGAACCTGCAAACGGCGCGGCGCTTGAGCGTAGCGTGGGGCATTCATTCGGTGGTCAACGATCGTCTGCGTCAGGTCGACGAAGTCTGCTCGACCGCGCTGGAGATTGCTCAGGCGCAAGGCATGGCCGAGCGTGGCGACACGCTGCTGATCACCGCTGGCGTGCCGTTCGGGCAGCCGGGGTCGACCAATTCGCTGCGCATTGAGACGTTGATTTAGCGCCTGTACCGGCCTCTTCGCGAGCAGGCTCGCTCCCACATTGGTTCTGTGTCGATCACAGAACCGAGACTGGACGCAGATCCATGTGGGAGCGAGCCTGCTCGCGAAGCAGGCGCCTCGGTTTTCCCTGACTTTCAGAACTGCCATGCCTGCCAATCACTTCAACACCCACTGCCCCGACTGGGCCGAGGCTTTGCTCAACGGTTTCAGTCAGATTTTCTTCCAGCGCCATCCGCTGTGCGGCCTGCTGTGTCTGTTGGCGATTCTGCTGACCGCGCCGGTACTGTTCGCCGGGGCGCTGCTCGGTGGCGTTGCTGGTCTGCTCACCGCGCAGCGGCGCAACTACGCCAAGGCCGATCGCCAGGCCGGGTTGTTCAGCTACAACGGCGTGCTGCTCGGCCTGCTGCTGAGCCTGTATTTCCCGTGGTCGCCGCTGCTGCCGCCGTTGATTCTTGCGGCGGGCGGCTTGAGCGCGATGCTCACTCAGCAATGGCTCAAACACGTGTACCGCAGTCGCGCCATACCGGCGTATACCTCGCCGTTCGTGGCGCTCAGCTGGGTGCTGCTGATGTTCGCCGAGCCGTTCGCGCCAGCGGCATCGGTCGACCTGAACACGACAAATCTGCTGGCCGCTGAAATGCGCGGATTCGGCCAGGTGATGTTTCTCGACCATCCATTGGCCGGGGCGTTGATCGCCAGCGGTTTGCTGCTCGCCGATCGCCGTGCGTTCTGCTGGGCGCTGCTGGCGTCGGCGATCGGCCTCGGCTCGAGTCTGCTGCACCACGAAACCTCCGCCGCACTGCTCGGGCTCGGTGGCTATAACGCCGTACTCGCCGCCCTCGCCTTCAGCGCTCAGCGACAAAATCCGTGGCTGCCGCTGCTCGCCATTGTCCTGGCGCTGCTGGTGACGCCGCTGTTTGCCGCCCTTGGGTTGGCGACGCTGACCGCGCCGTTCATCCTCGCTTGCTGGTTGATTCGTGCCGGTATTCAAATGCTTGGCAAAGCGTCGCTTGCGCATGAGTCTTGCGCTCACGAGGAGAATCACCCTAGGCTGCGCTGATCTTCGATTCAGGCGTTATCCATGGACAGCAGCAACAATTGGCGCGAACGGCTTTACGTCATGATTTTCCAGAGCGACACCCCGGCCGGGCGTCGCTTCGACGGCATCCTGCTGGTGATCATCCTCGCCAGTCTGGTGATCGTGATGCTCGACAGTATCGACAGCATTCACCGTAATTACGCCGACGTTCTGGCCTATATCGAGTGGGGCTTCACGGCGATTTTTCTCGGCGAATACATCCTGCGTCTGTACTGCTCGCCCAAGCCGCTGCGCTATGCCTTCAGCTTTTATGGCCTGGTGGATCTGCTGGCGATCGTGCCGGGCATCCTCGCGCTGTACTACAGCGATGCGCAGTATCTGCTGATCATCCGCATCATTCGGATGCTGCGGATTTTCCGCGTGCTCAAGCTCAGCCCGTATCTCAAGCAAGCCAACTATCTGATGTCGGCGCTGCGTGGCAGCAAGCAGAAAATCGTCGTGTTTCTGGTCAGCGTATGCACGCTGGTAACGGTGTTCGGCACGCTGATGTACGTGATCGAAGGCCCGGAGCATGGTTTCACCAGTATTCCCAAGGGCATCTATTGGGCGATCGTGACCTTGACCACTGTCGGCTTCGGCGACATCGTGCCGAAGACGCCGCTGGGCCAGGTCATTTCCTCGCTGGTGATGATCACCGGTTACTCGATCATCGCCGTGCCCACAGGGATTTTCACCGCAGAGCTGGCCAATGCCATGCGCGGCGAACAGCTGCAACATGACTGCCCGGGCTGTCAGAAAAAGACCCACGAGCAGAGCGCGGCGTTCTGTTCGCGCTGCGGCAGTCAGCTGTTCAAGAAAGTGGAATAAGCACAGAGCTTTTTAATCTTTAAGCGACTATGCGTGGCCCGCTATAGTCGCTGGCAAATCGCCTCATTTTTGACACGACACCCCACAGAACAAGGAATGCGCAGTGAAAAAACTCTTTGGCGCCTCACTTCTCGCCGCCGGCCTGGCCTTGGCCAACATCGCCGAAGCAGCACCGACGCTGCTTAACGTTTCCTACGACGTGATGCGCGATTTCTACAAGGACTACAACACTGCGTTCCAGAAGCACTGGCAAGCCGAGCACAACGAAAACATCACCGTGCAGATGTCCTTCGGCGGCTCGAGCAAGCAGGCGCGTTCGGTGATCGACGGCCTGCCGGCTGACGTCATCACCATGAACATGGCCACCGACATCAACGCCCTCGCCGACAACGGCAAACTGGTCCCGGACAACTGGGTCACGCGCCTGCCGAACAACAGCGCGCCGTTTACCTCGGCCACGGTGTTCATCGTCCGCAAGGGCAACCCGAAAGCTTTGAAAGATTGGCCGGATCTGCTCAAGGATGGCGTGCAGGTGATCGTGCCCAACCCGAAGACTTCCGGTAATGGCCGCTACACCTACCTGTCGGCCTGGGGCTACGTGCTGAAAAACGGTGGTGACGAGAACAAGGCCAAGGACTTCGTCGGCAAGCTGTTCAAGCAGGCGCCGGTACTCGACACCGGTGGCCGCGCCGCCACCACCACGTTCATGACCAACCAGATCGGCGACGTACTGGTGACCTTCGAAAACGAAGCGGAAATGATCGCCCGCGAGTTCGGTCGCGATCAGTTCGAAGTCATCTACCCGACCGTCTCCGCAGAAGCCGAGCCACCGGTTTCGGTGGTCGATAAAGTCGTCGACAAGAAAGGCTCGCGCGCTGCGGCTGATGAGTATCTGAAGTACCTGTGGTCGCCGGAAGGTCAGGAAATAGCGGCGGCCAACTACCTGCGCCCGCGTGACCCGGCGGTGCTGGCGAAGTACACCGACCGTTTCCCGAAAGTGGACTTCCTTTCGGTGGAGAAGACCTTTGGTGACTGGCGCACGGTGCAGAAAACCCACTTCAATGATGGTGGCGTGTTTGATCAGATTTATAGCGGGCAGTAAGGCTTGATCTGAAAAACAAAAAGGCGACCCGCTGAGGTCGCCTTTTTGTTGAGCCAGAAGCCCCTCACCCCAGCCCTCTCCCAAGGGGAGAGGGAGCCGACCGAGCCGTCTCGCGTCAAACATCGACCTGAAGGACCGAGTCGATTATGGATTGGAACGATGTTTTGGGTTCGAACCGATTATGGATTCACTGTCTCACCTTCAGGTCGGCATATATTCCAGGCATCCCCCGATCAGTCCCCTCTCCCTCCGGGAGAGGGCTAGGGTGAGGGGCTTTTGTTGAATGAACAAACACATCCAGCCTTCCCCCCGTAACCATCCAGAAGTCATTACACAACGTAATAACAGTTATCATCCGAAAACGTCTTCTGCCCGTCCACGTTGTCCATTAGCCTCTCCGCTTTCCTGTGCCCGACCCGAGATCCTCTATGACCACCACTCCTCACGCAATGACCCGAGGCATGGTCCTGCTGTTCGCGTTTTGCTGCGGCGCCATTGTTGCCAACATCTACTATGCACAACCGATTATTGGCCTGATCGCGCCGGACATCGGCCTCTCCGACACCATGGCCAGTTTCATCGTCTCGCTGACGCAGATCGGCTATGCGTTGGGCCTGTTCTTTCTGGTGCCATTGGGGGATCTGCTGGAAAACCGGCGGCTGATGATCATCACCACGGTCGTGGCGATCGCCAGTCTGCTTGGCGCCGCGTTCACTGAACAGCCGAACGTGTTCCTGCTGATCTCGCTGCTGGTCGGCTTCAGCTCGGTGTCGGTGCAGATCCTGATTCCGCTGGCCGCGCATCTGGCGCCGGAAGAGTCCCGTGGTCGCGTGGTGGGCGGGATCATGGGCGGTTTGCTGCTGGGTATTCTGTTGGCGCGACCGGTGTCGAGTGTGGTCGCCGATCACCTCGGCTGGCGCGCCATGTTCATGATCGCCGCAGCGTTGATGGCGGCAATCAGCGTGGTGCTGGCGCTGACCGTGCCCAAGCGCCAGCCGGATCACAGCGCAACTTATGGCCAATTGATCGGCTCGCTGTGGACGCTGCTGCGCCAGCAACCGGTGCTGCGTCAGCGGGCGTTTTATCAGGGCTGCATGTTCGCCACGTTCAGCCTGTTCTGGACCGCCGTGCCGCTGGAACTGGCGCGCAACCATGGCCTGTCGCAAAGCGAAATCGCGATCTTCGCTCTGGTGGGCGCCATCGGTGCCATCGCCGCGCCAATCAGCGGCCGCCTCGCTGATGCCGGCCACACACGCATCGCCTCGCTGCTGGCCATGCTGTTCGCCAGCCTGAGTTTCCTCCCCGCCTTCATCCACCCGGCCTACAGCGTCATCGGCCTGGCCGTGACCGGCGTGGTGCTGGACTTCTGCGTGCAGATGAACATGGTCCTCGGCCAACGTGCGGTGTACTCGCTGGACGCGAAAAGTCGTGGCCGTTTGAACGCGCTGTACATGACCAGCATCTTTATCGGCGGCGCCTTCGGCTCCTCGGTGGCCAGCGCGGTGTACGAGCATGGCGGCTGGTTGTGGATCGTAATTGTTGGCAGCGTCTTTCCGCTGTTGGCGTTGCTGCGGTTTTTGAGTGCATCGCAAAACGCTGCGCTGGCGCAGCGAAAAGTCGCGTCCTGACGCGATGTCATAGTGGGAGCGAGCCTGCTCGCGAAGGCGGTGTGTCAACCACAGATCAGTGCCTGACCTGACGCCTTCGCAAGCAGGCTCGCTCCCACAATTGGACGTACCTTCAATACCGAACCAGTTTCTCCATCGCCGCATCCGCCAGAAACGAGGAGCGGCTTTTGACGTTGTGCTCGCGCACATAGCGATCAATACGCTGAATCACATAGCCGGGCAGCGTAACGTTGACCTTTTCGGTCTTGCCCAGGTATGGCGAGATATCCAGCTCCAGCATGCCCCAGCCCATCTCGGCAAAATCCGGATGATTGCGATGCGCCGCTGCCGAGGTCGGCATCGGAATCGCCTGACCGGCCGCCGCGATCTCCTGCAGCATGAGGTGAGCCACTTCCACGGCCGCGTTGTAGGCCTCCTCAAAGCTGTCCCCGGCAGTGACTGCGCCGGGAATATCGGGGATCTGAATGCCGATGGCAGTGTTCTCGTCACCCCACTCGATGCAGATGGGATATTGCATTACGGATCTCCTTCATGACGGGTTGGCGGGCTGAATAACCCCGCGCGCCGCCGAATGCTTTTGACTGTCCCCAGCGGTAAATCCTTTTTCGGATGCGGGACGGCAATCGTGTTCGGGTTGTAACGATGAGTGAAGATGTGATGACTGCCCGCAACCCGATCCAGCGTCCAGCCCGCCTCCTCCAGCTCCTTCATCAATAGCCTGCTCTGCACCAACCGCCTCCTTGGCCTGGCCCATTAAAAGTAACTCTAGAGTTATCTTTACTCAAGCACAGAATGGGGCGGAGTGATGGTTGGTTGTTTTACAAGGTGTGATTCAAGCGGCAAAAAAACGGCGATCCCAGGATCGCCGTTTCTCTTACTGCCCGAACTTCTTGCCCAACCCCGGCGGGACGCCGTGGATGTTGGTGTCTTCCCACGGGCCGTTGGGGCTGACCGAGCGGCTCCAGCCGTTGTTCCAGCGGTAGTAGGTGCGCTGGCGGTAGAAAGTGTTGGTCTGGTCGTCGAGCACGTAGACGCCGAGTTTCTGGTCCCAGTGGCTGTTGCCGCCCGGTGGCGGGGCGAAGCTGGCCGAGGTGCGGGGCACGGGCTTGGCGGGTTTGGCCGGGATGCTCTTGCCGGGGCTTGGCGAGGTCGACGGGGTTGGACTTGGCTGAGACGGCGGGATTGGCGGCAGGCTGGTGGTCGGTTCCGGGCGTTGTACCGCACATGCACTCAAGCCCAGGGCCAGTGTGAGGACTGTGATGCGGGCGATGGTGTGCATGGCGGTGCTTTCCTGTTGGGTCCGGTTATTTGTCCGGGCTGTCGATAGTCAGTTTTTGTGGCGCGGTGGTGCTGCTGGCCAGTGGGCCGCTACGACCGATCCACTCACCGGAGGTCGGTTGACCGGCCCGTGAGATGCGCGCAACCAGTTGGACTTCAGGGAAGTTGGACAGTTTCAACTGCGGCATCATTGCATCGGCATCGCCCAGTTCGACGGTCACCGGCAGGTCAGCCACGGTCAGACGTTTGGCCGCCAGCGGCGCCGGTGGGCCAGAAGTGGCGCGGGCGAAGATGAACACGCTGTCGCCCGGTTGCACCTTGCCTTTGAGTTCGCTGGCCAGATCAACGCTGACTGTCAGCAACGCGCTTTTCGGCGCCGCTGCCTCGGCAACCTGGCCACCGCTGGCTTTCAGGCGTTCGGCGGCACGCTCGATGCCGCCTTGCAGCGCAACGCGAGAGTTGTCATCCGGCGGCAGTTGCGCGAGCAGGCGATTCCAGTAGTCGATGGCCTCCTGATAACGCTGACCTTCGAACGCGGCGATGCCGAGCAGGCCGAGGCTGGTGACTTCTTTCGGATCGGCCTTCAGCGCTTCGTCGGTCAGTTTCTGAATCTGCTCCGACCACTTTTTACCGTCAGCAAAATACTGCGCCTGCGCCCACTGGCCGAGCAACTCCGGCTGGCGACCGGCGAGGTTGGCGGCGCGTTCAAACATCTTCGCCGCGTCTGCCGGGCGGTCCTGAGCCATGTAGGTACGGCCGAGGAAATACAGACCTTCAGCGGAATCCGGTTGTGCGGCAACCGCACGTTCCAGACGCTGGGTCATCTCTTCCATCGACTGCGGTGCCTGAGCGAATTCGCGGGTCAGTTCGACCTTGTCGGCGGCGCCGAAATGCAGGTACAGACCGAGGCCCAGCACCGGTACCAGCACAGCGGCCAGCAGCGGCAACGGTTTACCCAGACGCGAGGCACGCGGCGCGACGGCGCCTTCGGTGTCGGCGAGCAGTTCACGCGCAGCTTCCGCGCGGCCGCTGTCCAGTTGCGCGGCGTCGAGCACGCCCTCGGCCTGCTGCGCTTGCAGCTCGGCCACCCGTTCCTGGTACAGCGCGACGTTCAACGCGGTGCGATCTTCTTCCCGCTGGGCGCGGCGTTCGCGCAGTACCGGGATCAGCAGAAAACTCAGGGCGACCAGAAGCAACAGCCCTGCGGCGAGCCAGAAATCAATCATTCTTGGTTTTTATCCAACAGTTGGTCGAGACGCTGACGTTCTTCGGCAGACAGCGATGACGGCGTTTCGGCACGCTGCCCGCGACGCCTGCGCACGATCAGCGCGATCACCACGAAACCACCGAGCAGCAGCCCGGCCGGGCCGAACCACAGCAGCGCGGTCTTGGCATTGAGCGCCGGTTTGTAGCGGACGAAATCACCGTAGCGATCGACCATGAAGTCGATGATCTGCTGATTGTCCTTGCCCTCGCCGAGCATGCGGAAAATCTCTTTGCGCAGGTCGGCGGCAATCGGTGCGTTGGAGTCGGCGATGTCCTGGTTCTGGCATTTGGGGCAGCGCAGTTCCTTGGTCAGTTCGCGGAAACGCTCGCGGTCGCCCTCTTTGGCAAATTCGTAGGTGTCGATGGCCGCGTGGGCGGCACCGGCCAGGCTCAAACCCAGCACCACCGCTGCGAGAAAACGCTTCATGGCTGGGCCTCATCGACCAGCGCCTGATACTTGGCCGCGAGTTTTTCGCGCCAGACCTGCTCGTCGATCACCCCGACGAACTTGTCGCGAATGATGCCTTTGGCGTCGATAAAGAAGGTTTCCGGCGCGCCGTAGACACCGAGGTTGAGGCCCAGCGAACCCTCGTCGTCACGAATATCCAGCGCATAAGGATTGTGAAACTCGGCCAGCCACTTCAAGGCGTCGGCATTGGTGTCCTTGTAGTTGATGCCGTAGATCACCACGCCGCGCTCGGCGAGTTTGTTCAGCACCGGGTGCTCGACCCGGCAGGAGATGCACCAGGTGCCCCAGACATTGACCAGCGCCGGCTTGCCGAGAATGTCGGCCTTGGTCAGCGTCTTGTCACCCTGCACACTCGGCAGGGAAAACTCCGGGAACGGCTTGTCGATCATCGCCGACGGCAGCTCCGCCGGATCCAGATACAGCCCGCGATAAAGAAACACCGCCACCAGCAGAAATATCGCCAGCGGCAACAACATCAACCAACGCCTCATGCCGCCGCTCCCGTCATGCCCAGTGCTTCGCGCACTTTGCTTTTCACCTTGACCCGATAACGCCGATCCAGCGCCGCCAGCAAACCACCCAATCCGGTGAGCAAGCCGCCGAACCAGATCCAGCGCACGAACGGTTTGACGTGAACGCGCACGGCCCAGGCGCCGTTATCCAGCGGCTCGCCGAGGGCGACGTATAGATCGCGGGTGAAACCGGCATCGATGCCGGCTTCGGTCATCACCGAGTTCTGCACGGTGTACAGACGTTTTTCCGGGTGCAGCACGCTGATTTCCTTGCCGTCACGAATGACGCGGATGGTGCCTTTGTCCGAGGTAAAGTTCGGCCCTTCGAAATGCTTGGCGCCTTCGAAGACGAACTGATAACCGGCCAGGTCCATCGACTCGCCCGGCGCCAGACGCAGGTCGCGCTCGGCACTGTTCTGGCTCGACAACACCACGCCCAACGCGCACACGGCGATGCCAAGATGGGCGATCTGCATGCCCCAATAGCTGCGGGCCAGCGTCGGCAGACCTTTGATCAGGCCTTTGTGGCGGGTCTTGTCGAACAGATCGCGCACGCCGGCGAGCAACACCCATGCCGCCAGCAGGAACGTCGCGATCACTGCCCAGTTGAAATCGCCATATGCCACGCCGGCCACCACGGCCAGTGCAACACTGCCGAGCAGCACCGGAGTGAGCATGCTCGCCAGCCATTTCACTGGCGTGTCCTTCCAACGCACGATCACACCGATCGCCATGACCAGCATCAGCAACGCCATCAACGGAATGAACAACGCATTGAAATAAGGCGGGCCGACCGACAGCTTGGCGCCACTGATCGCATCGAGAATCAGCGGGTACAAAGTGCCAAGCAGGATCATCGATGCAGCGACGACCAGCACCAGGTTATTGCCCAGTAGCAAAGTCTCGCGCGACCACAGATTGAAACCGACCTGGCTTTTCACCACCGGCGCACGCAGCGCAAACAGCGTCAGCGAACCGCCCACGACGAACAGCAGGAAAATCAGGATAAACACGCCGCGCTCCGGATCGGAGGCAAACGCATGCACCGAAGTCAGCACGCCCGAACGTACGAGGAAGGTGCCGAGCAGGCTCAACGAGAACGCGGCGATCGCCAGCAACACCGTCCAGCTCTTGAACACGCCGCGTTTCTCGGTGACCGCCAGCGAGTGAATCAGCGCGGTGCCGACCAGCCACGGCATGAACGAGGCGTTTTCCACCGGGTCCCAGAACCACCAGCCGCCCCAGCCGAGTTCGTAATACGCCCACCACGAACCGAGGGTGATGCCGATACCGAGGAAGGCCCAGGCGACGATGGTCCATGGCCGCGACCAGCGCGCCCACGCCGCATCGAGACGCCCGCCGAGCAGCGCGGCGATAGCGAACGCGAACGCTACCGAGAAACCGACGTAACCCATGTACAGCATTGGCGGATGCACGATCAGGCCAATGTCCTGCAGCAACGGGTTTAGGTCGCGACCGTCGGCGGGAATCTGTGGCAGGATCCGCGAAAACGGGTTCGAGGTAAGAATCAGGAACAGCAGGAAACCGGTGCTGATCATGCCCATCACCGCCAGTACCCGGGCGAGCATGACTTGTGGCAATTGCCGGGAGAACACCGACACGGCGAAGGTCCAGCCGCCGAGGATCAACGCCCACAGCAGCAGCGAACCTTCGTGGGCGCCCCACACCGCGCTGAATTTGTAGTACCACGGCAGCGCGCTGTTGGAGTTCATCGCCACATAGCCGACCGAGAAATCGTCGGTCATGAACGCGTAGGTCAGGCAGCCGAAGGCAAACAGCAGAAAGGCAAACTGGCCCCACGCCGCCGGTTGCGCCAGGCTCATCCACAAGCGGTCGCCGCGCCACGCGCCGAGCATCGGCACCAGCGCTTGGACCAGTGCAAAACACAGCGCGAGGATCATCGCCAGATGGCCCAGCTCAGGAATAAACAGTGCGGCGGCCATCGATCAACCCTCCTTCACAGGCGTCGGTGCGGATTGACCGCTGTCCTTCAGCGCTTTGGTCACTTCCGGCGGCATGTACTTCTCGTCGTGCTTGGCCAGCACTTCATCGGCGACCACTACGCCATCAGCATTGAGCTTACCGAGGGCAACGATGCCCTGCCCTTCGCGGAACAGATCCGGAAGGATGCCGCGATAGGCGATGGTCACGGATTTGTTGAAGTCGGTGACGACGAATCTGACGTCCAGCGAATCCTTTGAGCGTTGCAGCGAACCGGCCTCGACCATGCCGCCGGCGCGGATGCGCGTGTCTTGCGGCGCTTCGCCGTTGGCGATCTGCGTCGGCGTGTAAAACAGATTGATGTTTTCCTGCAACGCGCTCAGGGCCAGGCCGACAGCAGCGCCCACTCCGACCAGAATCGCCAGAATGATGATCAGACGTTTTTTGCGCAGCGCATTCACTTGCCGTTCTCCCGGCGCAGACGACGCGCCTCTTGTTGCAGATAACGCTTGCGCGCCGCAATCGGCGCCACCACGTTGAGGGCCAGCACCGCCAGGCAGATGCCGTAGGCCGACCAGACATACAGGCCGTGATGGCCCATGGCGAGAAAATCGCCGAATGAAGCAAAACTCATCGCACCGCCTCCAGACTCTGCTGCACTTCAGTCTTCACCCAACTGGCGCGGGCCTCGCGCTTGAGCACTTCAAGACGCATGCGCAGCAACAGCACAGCGCCGAAGAAGCAGTAGAAACCCAGCACGGTCAGCAGCAGCGGCAGCCACATTTCCGCGGGCATCGCCGGTTTTTCCGTGAGGGTGAATGTCGCGCCCTGGTGCAGGGTGTTCCACCACTCCACCGAGTATTTGATGATCGGAATGTTGATCACGCCAACGATCGCCAGCACCGCGCAGGCCTTGGCGGCGCTGTCGCGGTTGCTGATGGCATTGCCCAGCGCGATCACGCCGAAATACAGAAACAGCAGGATCAGCATTGAGGTCAGGCGCGCATCCCACACCCACCACGAGCCCCAGGTCGGTTTGCCCCAGATCGCCCCGGTAACCAGCGCCACGGCGGTCATCCACGCACCGATCGGTGCGGCGCATTGCAGGGCGACATCGGCCAGTTTCATCTTCCACACCAGCCCGACCACACCGCACACCGCGAGCATCACGTAGATCGACTGGGCGAGCATCGCTGCAGGTACGTGGATATAGATGATGCGAAAGCTGTTGCCTTGCTGGTAATCCGGCGGCGCGAACGCCAGGCCCCAGACCACGCCAACGCCGATCAGCAGCAACGCTGCAATGCTCAACCACGGCAGGAACTTGCCGCTGATGCCGTAGAACCACTTGGGCGAGCCGAGCTTGTGAAACCAGGTCCAGTTCATACTGTTTCCATCACGGTTGCCGCTCATCATCGCGAGCTGGCAGAGGGTCATGCCTTTCTTCTGGAAGAAGTGGTCAATTTTTGACCAGGCCTCATTATTATTCGCCGACGCTGATCTTCAGGCCAGCGGCTATTGCAAAGGGTGTCAGGGTGATCGCCAGCGCTGTGAGGCTGGCCATCCACAACAGGTATCCGGTCGCCGGCATGCCCTGCAGCGCCGCTTGCAACGCGCCACTGCCAAGGATCAACACCGGGATGTACAACGGCAGAATCAGCAGCGCCAGCAACAGACCGCCGCGCTTCAGGCCGACCGTCAGCGCCGCGCCGACTGCACCGAGCAGGCTCAACACCGGCGTGCCCAGCAGCAACGACAGCAGCAGGACCGGCAGGCACGCGGCCGGCAAACCGAGCATCAACGCCAGCAACGGCGACAGCAGCACCAGTGCCAGACCGGAGAACAGCCAGTGTGCCAGCACCTTGGCCAGGACCAGAAGCGGCAGCGGGTGCGACGAAAGGACCCACTGCTCCAGCGAGCCGTCTTCGAAGTCACTGCGAAACAATCCGTCCAGCGACAGCAGGACCGACAACAACGCCGCCACCCAGACTAACCCCGGGGACAGGTTTTGCAAGACTTGAGTTTCCGGGCCGACGGCCAGCGGGAAAAGGGCAATGACGATGGCAAAGAAAATCAGCGGATTGGCCAGCTCCGCCGGGCGGCGGAACAGCAGTCGCGATTCGCGGGCAAGCAGCAGGCCGAAGACACTCATACCGCCCATTTCCCCAGATCGATGTCGCGGTAACCGGGCGGCATGCGGCTCAGCGTATGGTGCGTGGTCAGCACCACCAGGCCGCCGCGTTCGCAATGCCCGGCCAGATGCTCTTCCAACTGAGCGACGCCCTGCTTGTCCAGCGCGGTAAAAGGTTCGTCGAGAATCCACAACGGCGGGCTGTCCAGATACAAGCGCGCCAGCGCTACACGACGCTGCTGGCCGGCGGAAAGGCTGTGGCAGGGAACGTCTTCGAAACCGCGCAATCCTACTGCTGCCAGAGCCTGCCAGATCGCCTCGCGTTCGGCGGGATGATGCAGGGCGCAGAGCCACGAGAGGTTTTCTTCGGGAGTGAGCAGATCCTTGATCCCGGCGGCGTGGCCGATCCACAACAGGTTTCGCGCCAGTTCGCTGCGTTGCTCGGTGAGCGGCTGACCGTTGAGCAGCACCTGGCCATCGGTGGGTTGCATCAAACCGGCGAGCAGACGTAAAAGACTGGTCTTGCCGCTGCCGTTGGGGCCGCTGATCTGCACCATGTCACCACTGGCCAGGCGCAATTCGAGGTTTTCGAAGAGCAGCCGCAGATCGCGTTCACACGCCAGGGCAACGGTTTGCAGGACAGGACTGGTCAAGGGATCACGGGCCTTATACGGTTCAAGTCGGCTCTGGAGCGGCCGTTAAAGAGATGCAGCATAGATGCTTTGATCGCTCGATCTGGCGAGCTGGATCAAACAATTGCCAGGTTTTTTGAACGAAGCGCACGACGCGCGGCATTATACATGCCGTGCCTTACTCTCAAGAGCGCAATTTCCTCAGGTTGTGTCCGCGTATGACAGGCGAAATGAACATCCTCCCGCTGCCGCCCACCGTGCCGGCGAGCGCTCGCCCGCAGATGGGTGAACTGCTCAAGCTGCTGACGCCGGTCGAGGGCTTGATCGGCGCGGGGCAAAGCGCCAAGGCTGAGGTGTTGTCGCTCAAGCAGGCCGATCAGACCTTTGAATTGTTGCTCAAAGTGACCCTCGACAGCGGCCGTCAGACCACCGTGCAGGCCAGCAGCAACCTGCCGTTGCCACAGGGCACCAACCTGGCGATCACTCAGCCCTCGGCCGGCAATCTGGCGATCACCGTACAGCAAGGGATCGCCAGCAGCGTCGCCACCCTGACCCGCATCGATACCGCGCAATTGCCCGCCGGCACCTTGCTGCAAGGCAAAGTCGTGACCTCGCAGGCACTGCCGCAGACGCCGGGGCAAGCGGCGGTATTTCGCTCGATGGTCACCCTGCTCAACACCGCATTGAGCGGCAGCACCTTGACCGTCGACAGCCCGCAGCCGCTGCGCATCGGCACGTTGTTGTCGGCGCAGGTGCAGGACGCGCAGACCCTTAAATTCGTGCCGCTGAGCAGCCGTCAGGAACAACTGGCGGTCAGTCAGCAATTGCTCGGTCAGCAAAGTCGTCAGGGCTCGCTCGATGGCCTGCTGAAGATGTTGCAAAATCTGCCACCGGCGACTGACCAGACCTCGGCCGATCTGCGCGCGGTGGTCGACAAGCTGCTCGCCAGCCTGCCGGACCTGCAGCAAATGAGCACCGCCAAAGGCGTGGCGCTGGCCTTGGCCAACAGCGGCGCGTTCCTCGAAGCGAAATTGCTCGGCGGACAAAACCCGACTCTCGCCCCGGACATGAAAGCCGACCTGCTCAAGCTGATCGCGCAACTGACCCCGGGCCTGCCGAGCAACACCAATTTCAATGCGATCATCGCCGCCAATACTCTGGCCCAGGCACTGCCGAGTTTCGTCCGGAACGCCCTCGGCACCCTCGGCCAGGTCAGCGCCAAACCGGTGCCGAGCAGCTTCCCGTTGCCCGAACGACTGCTGGCGAAACTGGAAGGCGAAGGTGATCTCGAACAACTGCTGCGCCTCGCCGCCGCAGCGGTGTCGCGCCTGCAAAGCCATCAGTTGTCGAGCCTGGAACAGACCGGCGTCACCGACGATGGCCGCCTGCTCAGCACCTGGCAGCTGGAAATCCCCATGCGCAACCTGCAGGACATCGTGCCGCTGCAGGTCAAATTCCAGCGTGAAGAAGCGCCGGAGCGCGAACCGCAGCCGCATGAACGCCGTGATGAGCGCGAAGCCAAACAGCAACTGTGGCGCGTCGATCTGGCCTTCGATCTGGAACCGCTCGGGCCGATGCAGATTCAGGCGCAACTGATCGCCGGCAGCCTGTCCAGTCAGCTGTGGGCTGAGCGTCCGTACACCGCCGACCTGATTGAGAACAACCTGTTCGCCCTGCGCCAGCGCTTGCTCGACTCCGGGCTCAACGTCGGCGACCTCGACTGCCACCACGGCACTCCGCCGCAAGGCAACCAAACCCGCCTCGAACACCGCTGGGTCGACGAAACCGCATGAACGATTCCACTGCCCCACGCCAGGCCATCGCCCTCAAATATGACGGCAACCACGCCCCGACCCTCACCGCCAAGGGCGACGAAGAACTGGCCGAAGAAATTCTGCGCATCGCCCGCGATTACGAAGTGCCGATCTACGAAAACGCCGAACTGGTGCGCCTGCTGGCGCGGATGGAACTGGGCGACAGCATTCCCGAAGAGCTCTATCGCACCATCGCCGAGATCATCGCGTTTGCCTGGAATCTGAAGGGCAAATTCCCCGAGGGGCAGGATCCGGATGCGCCGATGGTCGAGAAGGACATCACCGCCCGTGGGGATGACTACTGAGCTGCAGTCGCAGTCTCTTCTGCGCCCTGCCATATACCGTTTGTCGCTACTGTCAGGTCTGACAGTAGCGCATGCCCGATCCCGCAGCGCTTGATTACGGACCAGACCTGACCAGGTTGCCCGCAGGTCCACAATCTTGAGGGATTGATTCCATGCCAAACGAGAAAGATGAATTGCCCCTGAACATAAACCCTGAAGGCGGACTGCTGGTCATGGGCGCACGCGGCAATCGGGGTGGTCTTGGCAACTTCTACACGCGCAGCTGGCGACTTGTAGCGCTGGACGCCTCAACGCTCAAACCGTTGAACGTCACGTGGCAGTATGTTGGAGACAAGCAGTCCGCCACTGCTAGCGAATTTTTCGATGTCCGGCCTTATGAGGAACTGATCGTCTGGTCGGGCAAGAATCGGATAACCCTGAACCCGTCAAACATTATCGGTACATCATTCGCCCTGTGCGCTGTTTTGGACAGCCGGGCAGTCCATGCATGGGGTCACGTCGATGGCGGCGGCACTTTGCCGGAACCGGTAAGAGAAGCGCACGACGTCGTAGAGTTGTCGGCCGGGATGAGAGCCTTTGCGATTCGGCGCGCGCAAGGCAATGTCCTCGCTTGGGGACTTCAGCCCAGCGGGACCGTCCCCGAAGATATCGCACAGCTGAATACGGTTGTCGCGGTGTCGGGAAGCACTTATGTTTTCGTAGCCCTTCTTGAGTCGCGCAGGCTTGTCGCATGGGGCATGCCCGAGATGGGAGGCGCACTTCCGCCCGAAATCGCCGATTTGACCGATATCATGCAAGCGTCTGGTGGCCAGTATGGTTTCGCCGCGCTGCGCAGCACTGGCAACGTCGTCTGTTGGGGCTATCATGACCATTCAGCGCAGCTGCCGGACGATATCGCGTTGCTCACCGACATAACCAGACTGGCTTGCTCGACTCATGCTTTCGCAGTAGTGAGCGACAATGGCCAAGTGCGCGCATGGGGGCATGAATCGCTTGGAGGCCAAGTGCCGTCGGACATCGCAGCACTGAGAGATATCGTCGACCTGGTCAGTAACAGCTCAGCCTTTGCAGCACGCAGAAGCAATGGCGCACTGGTCGCATGGGGACATATGCCGCCCATGCCAGAAGAGATTGCCAGTCGCAACGACATCGTCCACGTCATAGGCTCCGGATCCGGATTTGTCGTGCTGTGCGGGGATGGCTCAGTGCACGCTTGGGCTACCCTCCCCAGCGATATCGTTAACATTCCGCCAGACATTCGCCAGTTGAGAGACATTGTCGCCATTAATGCCAACCAAGACGCGGTCGTAGCATTGCGCAGCAACGGCGTGGCAGTTGCGTGGGGAAGAGAGAACGGCGGCGGCGATACCAGCGCAGTTGCCCATTTGCTCACTGACGTGCGTGCTGTGTACGGAGGAGGCGATACTTTCGTGGCACTCAGGGCAGATCGTCGAGTAGTGGCTTGGGGCAACGCCGACTTCGGCGGTAACGGTGAGCAGAAAGCCCTGTATCAACTGATCAGTTACACAAAAACTCCGGCCAGCTGATCCGGACAACTGCGGATCGCTATGCCTGCGATGCAATCGAGAAAAAAGATCGCAGCCTTCGACAGCGCTTACACGAGATTTATACAGGCGCTGCCTCCGATGCGATCTTTTGATCTTGCTTGCCGCTTGAAGCTTGAAGCCCCTAGCTGCCTTTGTGCAACTTGCGCATCAACTCCGCCTCAGCCTGGGTCAACCCGCACGACTGAGTCAGTTCATCGACACTCGCGCCCATGCCCACCAGTTTCGCCGCCTGGGCGAATGACAGGCTCGACGGGTCGCGTTGTTCCAGGGCAACGATCTTATCCGGCAACGGGCTTACCACCGCGCGCAACTCGTGCAGGGCTTCGCCCATGCGCACGTTGCCGTTCTGGTAATCGTCGACGCGTTTGGCCAGTTCCTTGATGCGCTGATCACGCAGCGCATCGCCCTGGGCCTGCTGCGCAGCGATCACTCGCTGCGCCTTGATGTACGAGACGAACATCGCCAGCGTGCCGGCCCAGAACAGGAACAGAACAATTACCGCAACCTCGAGAATCAAATCAGATGCTCTCCAGTTCCGACCATTCTTCTTCGCTCATCATCTTGTCCAGCTCGACCAGAATCAGCAGTTCGTTGTTCTTGTTGCACACGCCCTGGATGAACTTGGCCGACTCTTCGTTACCGACGTTCGGCGCGGTTTCGATTTCCGACTGACGCAGGTAAACCACTTCGGCGACGCTGTCGACCATGATGCCGACGACTTGCTTGTCGGCTTCGATGATGACGATACGGGTGTTGTCGCTGATCTCACCGCTGTGCAGGCCGAAGCGCTGACGGGTGTCGATCACGGTGACCACGTTACCGCGCAGGTTGATGATGCCCAGCACGTAGCTCGGTGCACCCGGCACTGGCGCGATCTCGGTGTAGCGCAGCACTTCCTGCACGCGCATCACGTTGATGCCGTAGGTTTCGTTATCCAGTTTGAAGGTCACCCATTGCAGGATCGGATCTTCAGAACCTTTTGCATTCGACGCCTGACTACTCATACCCTGACCCCTCGAAAAAACCGCCCCGGGCGGTGTGTGTTCTGTGTGGTGGCACTGGAAAATGCCATCGCCTGATTGTTATGTCGGCTGCTATGTCGGTTTATGTAGCGGCTTGTTGCCACTCAAGTACTTTGCCCCGCCGCTGGCGATCAACTCGGCCAGTGCGGATACGTCAAGCAATGCACACATGTGCTCGATCACGGTGCCGGCGAGCCATGGCCGCTGACCCCGGTGACTTCTCCATTTGATTTCATTCGGGTCCAGGCGCAACGAGCGGCTGACCTGATGCACCGCCAGCCCCCACTCGTAACCTTGTACCGAAATCACATATTGCAGGCCCTGCCGGAAGTCATCGCGATAACGATCCGGCATGACCCATCGTGCTGTGTCCAAGACTTTCAGATTACCGGCCTGACTCGGCAGAATCCCGAGGAACCACTCCGGCTGACCAAACAGCGGCGTCAGCTCGTGGCCGGCCAGCGAATAGATCGAGCCGAGGCACACCAGTGGCACCGCCAGGGTCAGCCCGGCAACATCGAACAGCAAGCATTCGAAGGCTTCGGCAGCCCAGGCCGGACGGCCATCGGGCTCGACCGGTGGCGGCGGGTTGTTCGGCGGCAGGTGCACTTCCACCAGCGGCGGGACCAGCACCTGCGGTTCCGCCACTGGCGGCGCGGGTTCAGGCTCCGGCTCGGGTTCCGGCACGGTCAATAATTGCGTTTGCAGCAGCGGCGCCAGTGTCGACAGTGGCGCGCGCGGTTCGTCGATCAGCGCCACCGGTGCTTTGGCCACGGGGGCAGCAGCAGGCGCGGCAATCGGAGCGACGGATTTCTGCGCGTCACGGGCCTGCTCTTCCAGCACCGCGGCCTGGAACTCGTCCATGGCCTCGGTGCTTTCCACCACTTCAGGCTGCGCCGGTTCGACGACTGGCGGCAGCGCTTCGGCCGGCGCAGGCAAGTCCTCGGGCAGGTCGAGCAACAGGTCTTCCAGATAGGACTGCAAGGCCTGTTGCGGACGTGACGTGAGTTTCACTGGGCGGTTCATCGGTGATCAGCGCCTGACAGGGAAATCGCATCGTCTGCTTCGCGAGCAGGCTCGCTCCCACAGGGTTCGGGCAAGCAGATCGAAATCATCTCAGGCCACCTGCGGAACAAGTTGCTGCGCGAGCAGGTGCTTGAGTAACGCGCGGTATGCCAGCACGCCACGGCTCTTGCCGTCGAATTGCGAAGGCGTGACGCCCGCCCGGCTGGCGTCGCGCAGACGAGTATCGACCGGGATGTAGCCGTGCCAGATGTCTTCGGGGAATTTGTCACGCAGCACGCGCAAGGTGCCCATCGACGCCTGCGTGCGGCGGTCGAACAGCGTCGGCACAATGCTGAACGGCAGCGGCTGTTTGCGCGAGCGATTGATCATCGCCAGGGTGTTGACCATGCGCTCCAGACCTTTCACGGCGAGGTGCTCGGTCTGTACCGGGATCACCAGTTGCTGGCTCGCCGCGAGGGCGTTGACCATCAGCACACCGAGCAACGGCGGGCTGTCGATGATCGCGTAATCGAAGTCCTGCCACAGTTGCGCCAGACTCTTGGCGATCACCAGACCCAGGCCACTCTGCCCCGGCGACTGGCGCTCAAGGGTGGCCAGTGCGGTGCTCGATGGCAGCAGGGAAATGCGTTCGTCGCTGGTCGACAACAGCAACTGCCCCGGCAGGCCGTGCGGCACGCTGCCCTTGTGCAGAAACAGGTCGTAGTTGCTGTGTTCCAGGCTGTCGGGGTCGTAGCCGAAATAGCTGGTCATCGAGCCGTGCGGGTCGAGATCGACCACAACCACGCGCTTGCCCGCCTCGGCCAGCAATCCGGCTAAAGCGATGGAGGATGTGGTTTTACCGACACCACCCTTTTGATTGGCGACTGCCCAGACTCTCATTCAGTTCGTTCCTCCCGGCCAGGTTGATTGGTCGAGACATGCTTCAGCGTGTTAATGCGGGCGACGGAGAATTGACGGCACTCTCGCGTCCCGGCGTCTTGACCGGGGTCGGTGCAGTTTGTGTGCCAGCGCGCTTCAACGCCGCGTCCGGTTGCGCATTGGCGGTTCCGGTGCCGGTGAGGCTGCGGCGTACATCGAGATTGCGCGACACCACCAGCACCACGCGACGGTTCTTCGCCCGGCCTTCGACCGTGGCGTTGTTGGCCACCGGCTGGAATTCGCCGTAGCCCACCGACGCCAGTCGCCCAGGGTTTACGCCCTGCATGGCGAGCATGCGCACGATGCTCGCCGAGCGCGCCGAGGACAGTTCCCAGTTGGTCGGGTACTGCGCGGTGCGGATCGGTTGATCGTCGGTGAAGCCTTCGACGTGGATCGGGTTGTCGAACGGTTTGAGGATCGCCGCGACCTTGTCGATGATGTTGAACGCGATGTCGCTCGGCATGGCGTCGCCGCTGCCAAACAACAGGCTGGAATTGAGCTCGATCTCGACCCACAACTCGTTGCCGCGCACGGTCATCTGGTTGGAGCTGATCAAGTCACCGAACGCGGCGCTGATGTCATCGGCGATGCTTTTCAGCGGATCGCTGGCCCCGGAAATGCCGGCGTCGACCTGCTCGGCATCCTTGACCAGCGGCTTGGCCGGGGTCACGGTTTTCGGTCGTTCGTCGCCGATCGGAATCGGTTTGAGCGAGCGGTCGGAGTCGGTAAACACGCCGATCAGCGCTTCGGAAATGACTTTGTACTTGCCTTCGTTGATCGACGAGATCGAGTACATCACCACGAAAAACGCGAACAGCAAAGTGATGAAATCCGCGTAGGACACGAGCCAGCGCTCGTGATTGACGTGTTCTTCCTGGTGGCGACGACGAGCCATGAGGTTATTCCCTTAGTCCATGAAGCCTTGCAGCTTCAACTCAATGGAACGAGGGTTTTCACCTTCGGCGATCGACAGAATTCCTTCCAGCAACATTTCGCGATAACGCGACTGCCGCAACGCAATGGACTTGAGCTTGGCCGCGACCGGCAAGAGGATCAGGTTGGCACTGGCCACGCCATAGATGGTCGCGACGAACGCCACGGCAATGCCGTTACCCAGTTGCGACGGATCGGCGAGGTTGCCCATTACGTGAATCAGGCCCATCACCGCACCGATGATGCCAATGGTCGGCGCATAGCCGCCCATGCTTTCGAACACTTTGGCCGCTTCGATATCGCGGGATTCCTGGGTGTAGAAATCCACTTCGAGAATGCTGCGAATGGCTTCCGGCTCGGCGCCATCGACCAGCAGTTGCAGACCTTTGCGCGAGTAGCTGTCAGGTTCGGCGTCGGCCACGCCTTCGAGGCCGAGCAAGCCTTCCTTGCGCGCCGTCAGGCTCCAATTGACCACGCGGTCGATGCCGCCGGCCAGGTCGACACGCGGCGGAAAGAAGATCCAGGCGAGAATCTGCATGGCGCGCTTGAACGCGCTCATCGGCGATTGCAGCAGCGCAGCACCGACCGTGCCGCCTAGCACGATCAGCGCTGCCGGGCCGTTGGCCAGCGCGCCGAGGTGACCGCCTTCAAGGTAGTTGCCGCCGATGATGGCGACAAACGCCATGATGAGGCCGATAAGGCTGAGAACATCCATCAGATACACGCCTCGACGATGTGCTTGCCGATGTCGTCCAGACCGTACACCGCGTCAGCCAGATCGGCTTTGACGATGGCCATCGGCATGCCGTAGATCACGCAGCTTGCTTCGTCCTGCGCCCACACCGAACTGCCGCCCTGCTTGAGCAGACGCGCGCCTTCGCGGCCGTCGGCGCCCATGCCGGTCAGCACCACTGCCAGAACTTTGTCGCCGTAAGACTTGGCTGCAGAACCGAAGGTGATGTCCACGCACGGCTTGTAATTCAGACGTTCGTCACCCGGCAGAATCTTCACCGCGCCACGGCCGTCGATCATCATCTGCTTGCCACCCGGTGCCAGCAGCGCCAGGCCCGGACGCAGGATGTCGCCATCCTCGGCTTCCTTGACGCTGATACGGCAGAGCTTGTCGAGACGTTCGGCAAACGCTTTGGTGAACGCCGCCGGCATGTGCTGGATCAGCACGATCGGCGCCGGGAAGTTCGCCGGCAACTGCGTCAGTACGCGTTGCAGCGCGACCGGGCCGCCGGTCGAGGTACCGATGGCAACCAGTTTGTAGGCTTTGCGTTTCGGTGCTGGCGACGAAGCGCTGGCAGCGGATGCACGGGCAGGCGCTGGCGCAGGCGCCGGACGTGCCGGGACAGGGCTGCTGTGGCTCGTGTGGCTGCCGTAGCTCGACGCTGCCGGAGCAGGCGTCGGCGCTGGCGCAGCGGCGGGAGCCGGCGCGCTGTAGGCACTGAAACGACGATTGCTGCGCGAGATGCTGTGGACTTTCTCGCACAGCAGCTGCTTGACCTTCTCGGGGTTGCGCGAGATGTCTTCGAAATTCTTCGGCAGGAAATCCACCGCGCCGGCGTCCAGCGCATCGAGGGTGACCCGCGCGCCTTCGTGGGTCAGCGAGGAGA
Source organism: Pseudomonas triticicola (assembly GCF_019145375.1). Lineage (NCBI taxonomy): Bacteria > Pseudomonadati > Pseudomonadota > Gammaproteobacteria > Pseudomonadales > Pseudomonadaceae > Pseudomonas > Pseudomonas triticicola. The sequence goes on from NZ_JAHSTX010000001.1 coordinate 2,799,279, forward strand.
ACATCAACACCGGGGTCGGGCAGCGCTGCATGATGTGCCGCACTGCCGTGATGCCGTCCATCATCGGCATCTCGTAGTCCATGGTGATCACGTCAGGCTTGAGTGCCATGGCCTGATCGATCGCCTCTTTACCGTTGGTGGCCGTGCCGACCACCTGGATGCTCGGATCCGCCGAAAGAATTTCCGAGACGCGGCGGCGGAAAAAACCCGAATCGTCCACCACCAGGACTTTGACTGCCATAAACACTCCATTAGGTGCAGCGGCGCGTCATCGCGCCGCCGCCCCGGATTCAAATACGCTTTGTGGCGTAACGCTTGAGCATGCTTGGAACATCGAGAATCAGCGCAATGCGGCCGTCACCGGTGATGGTGGCGCCGGACATGCCCGGAGTTCCCTGGAGCATTTTGCCCAATGGCTTGATGACCACTTCTTCCTGGCCGACCAGTTGATCGACGACGAAGCCGATCCGCTGAGTGCCCACCGAAAGAATCACCACATGGCCTTCGCGCTGCTCTTCGTGAGCGGCGGAGCTGACCAGCCAGCGCTTGAGGTAGAACAATGGCAGCGCCTTGTCGCGCACGATCACCACTTCCTGACCGTCGACGACATTGGTGGTCGACAGGTCGAGGTGGAAGATTTCGTTGACGTTGACCAGCGGGAACGCAAAGGCCTGATTGCCGAGCATGACCATCAGCGTCGGCATGATCGCCAGGGTCAACGGCACCTTGATGACGATCTTCGAGCCCTGGCCCTTGGTCGAGTAGATGTTGATCGAACCGTTGAGCTGGGAAATCTTGGTCTTCACCACGTCCATGCCGACACCACGGCCGGACACGTCGGAGATCTCGGTCTTGGTCGAGAAACCCGGGGCGAAAATCAGGTTGTAGCACTCGGTATCGCTCAAGCGATCGGCGGCGTCCTTGTCCATCACACCGCGTTTTACCGCGATCGAACGCAGGACGTTCGGGTCCATGCCTTTGCCGTCGTCGGAGATCGACAGGAGGATATGGTCGCCTTCCTGCTCGGCCGCCAGCACCACGCGACCGCCACGGGCCTTGCCCGATGCTTCACGTTCTTCCGGCGACTCGATGCCATGGTCGACGGCGTTGCGCACCAAGTGGACCAGCGGGTCGGCCAGAGCCTCGACAAGGTTTTTGTCGAGGTCGGTTTCTTCACCCACCAGTTCCAGGTTGATCTCTTTCTTGAGCTGCCGTGCGAGGTCGCGGACCAGACGCGGGAAGCGCCCGAAGACCTTCTTGATCGGCTGCATCCGCGTCTTCATTACGGCGGTCTGCAGGTCAGCGGTGACCACGTCGAGGTTCGACACGGCCTTGGACATGGCTTCGTCGCCGCTGTTGAGGCCCAGGCGCACCAGACGGTTACGCACCAGCACCAGCTCGCCGACCATGTTCATGATCTCGTCGAGCCGCGCGGTATCGACGCGCACGGTGGTTTCTGCTTCGCTGGCCGGTTTTTCTGCCGGTGCAGCGGCTGGCGCACGGGCCGCAGCCGGTGCAGCAGCGGCGGCCGGTTTCGGCGCCTCGGCTTTCGGTTCAGGCTTGGCGGCAGGTTTCGGCGCAGCAGCGGCAGCCGGAGCTTTCGCCGCTGGCGTGGCGACGCTCGACGCAGAGCCGGCAGTCGCAGCGCTGGCGTCAAACTTGCCTTTGCCGTGCAATTCGTCGAGCAGCGATTCGAATTCGTGATCGCTGATCAGGTCGCTGCCCGCCGCAGCGGCTGCCGGTGCAGCAGGTGCGGCCGGGGCCGAAGCGATGGCCGATTCCAGCGCGTCAACGGCGAAGTTGCCCTTGCCGTGCAACTGATCGAGCAAGGCTTCGAATTCGTCGTCGGTGATGTCCGAGCTGTCGCCTGCAGCAGGCGCAGCCGGAGCCGCTGGTGCTGGCGCCGGAGCGACCGCATCGACAGCAAACTGGCCCTTGCCGTGCAGCTGATCGAGCAGCGACTCAAATTCGGCGTCGGTGATTTCATCGCTGGCCGCCGTGTCGGCAACCGGCGCGGGCGCCACAGCAGCAGCCGGAGCCTCAGCCTGGGCCTTGACGGCGTTCAGCGAGTCCAGCAATTGTTCGAATTCGTTATCGGTGATGTCTTCCGAGGAGTCGCTTTCAACGACCAGTTCTTCGATCATCTCGGCAACCGGCGAAGCCGGGGCTTCATCCGCCGATTGCGGCTCGGCCAGACGCGCCAGCGCGGCCAGCAGTTCCGGCGTCGCAGCGGTGATCGGTGCACGCTCACGGACTTCGCTGAACATGCTGTTCACCGCGTCCAGTGCCTCGAGCACCACGTCCATCAGTTCTGCATCAACGCGACGCTCACCCTTGCGCAGGATGTCGAAGACGTTTTCGGCGATGTGACAGCACTCCACCAGCTCATTGAGCTGAAGGAAGCCGGCGCCCCCTTTTACAGTGTGGAAACCGCGAAAAATTGCATTGAGCAGATCTGCATCATCCGGGCGGCTTTCCAGCTCGACCAGTTGTTCGGACAGTTGCTCAAGAATCTCGCCGGCCTCAACCAGGAAATCCTGAAGGATCTCTTCATCGGCGCCGAAGCTCATTAATGGGGTGCTCCTACAGGTCTAAAAACCCAAAAAACCCGAATTCCGAAACTCTAGAATCCAAGGCTGGATAACAAATCGTCCACATCGTCCTGACCGGACACAACGTCTTCTCGTTTATCGGCATGAATCTGCGGACCTTCACCCTGCGAGAGATGTTTTTGTGGATCTTTTTCAGCAAGCATTGCGGCGCGGTCATGTTCGATGCCCGCAAAGCGGTCGACCTGACTGGCCATGAGCACGAGTTTGAGCAGATTGCTTTCGACTTCGGTGACCAATTGGGTCACACGCTTGATCACTTGACCTGTGAGGTCCTGGTAATCCTGAGCCAGCAGGATGTCATTGAGGTTGCTCGACACCGCACGGTTGTCCGTGCTGCTGCGTGACAGAAAACCGTCGACCCGGCGCGCCAGTTCACGGAACTCTTCAGCCCCGACCTCGCGACGCATGAAGCGGCCCCAATCGGCGCTCAACGTCTGCGCTTCATCAGCGAGACTGTTGACCACCGGCGTGGCGCTTTCCACCAGATCCATGGTGCGGTTGGCCGCGGCTTCCGTCAGCTTGACCACATAGCCCAGGCGTTCGGTGGCGTCGGTGATTTGCGACACTTCCTCGGCCTGCGGCATGTGCGGATCAATCTGGAAATTGACGATCGCACTGTGCAGTTCACGTGTGAGCTTGCCCACTTCCTGATACAGGCCGCGGTCACGGGTCTGATTGAGCTCATGGATCAGTTGCACCGCGTCGCCGAACCTGCCTTTTTCAAGGCTCTCGACCAGTTCGACCGCGTGTTTTTTCAGGGTCGATTCGAAATCGCCCTGTGATGATTCGTTATGCTCCATAGCTCCCCCGCGCATTCATCAGCCGATGCGTTCGAAAATCTTCTCGATTTTGTCTTTCAACGCTTGAGCCGTGAAAGGTTTGACCACGTAACCGTTCACACCGGCCTGGGCGGCCTCGATGATCTGCTCGCGCTTGGCTTCAGCAGTCACCATCAACACCGGGAGGTGCTTGAGTTTTTCATCGGCGCGCACGTGACGCAGCAGGTCGATACCGGTCATGCCCGGCATGTTCCAGTCCGTTACCAGAAAGTCGATGCTGCCGCTGTTGAGCACCGGAATGGCAGTGGTGCCATCGTCGGCCTCGACGGTGTTGGTGAACCCAAGATCGCGCAGCAGGTTCTTGATGATCCGCCGCATCGTTGAGAAGTCATCAACGATGAGGATTTTCATGTCTTTGTTCAATTCGACCTCCAAGCAGTCTTAAACGCGCCCAGCACCTGGACGCGCCACTTCAATCAATCGGCGCAGCACTTAAAGTTTGTCTGGAGCACAACGGATCGAGACCGGCGCCGTTCATCACCGCACCAGCCTCGTTTCGCAGTGTCCCCACACTGCCTTCAGCGCGCTCGCCACTCCCCCAAACGCCCCCGCAGACGGGCCGCGCACTGGCTGTGTAACTGGCTGACCCGCGATTCACTGACGCCAAGGACTTCACCGATTTCCTTGAGGTTCAGCTCTTCGTCGTAGTACAGCGCCAACACCAGTCGCTCACGCTCCGGCAAATTGGCAATCGCGTCCGCCAGCGCCGCCTGGAAGCGTTCATCTTCCAGATCGCGTGACGGCTCCATATGAGCACTCGCGCCATCCTCGTGCAGCCCTTCGTGTTCGCCGTCCTGCAACAGGTCGTCGAAACTGAACAGGCGACTGCCCAAGGTGTCATTCAGAATCCCGTAGTAATCGTCGAGACTCAATTGGAGTTCGGCCGCAACCTCGTGATCTTTAGCGTCACGGCCGGTTTTAGCTTCAATCGAGCGAATCGCGTCGCTGACCATCCTGGTATTACGGTGAACCGAGCGTGGCGCCCAATCCCCTTTGCGCACTTCATCGAGCATCGCGCCGCGGATTCGAATGCCCGCGTACGTTTCGAAACTGGCGCCTTTGCTGGCGTCGTATTTGGTCGAGACTTCGAGCAAACCGATCATCCCGGCCTGGATCAGGTCTTCGACCTGCACGCTGGCCGGCAGGCGCGCCAGCAAGTGATAGGCAATGCGTTTGACCAGTGGCGCGTAACGCTCGATCAATTCGTATTGCGCGTCACGCGCCGACTTTTTGTAAAGATTCATGCCACTGGCGGTCATATCACAGGCCCTGCGGTTTGCTGCACGAGACGCTCGACGAAAAATTCCAGATGCCCGCGCGGGTTGGCCGGCAGCGGCCAGGTGTCGACCTTCTGGGCGATGGCCTTGAAGGCCAGCGCGCACTTGGAACGGGGAAAGGCTTCGTAGACGGCGCGCTGCTTCTGCACGGCCTTGCGCACGCTTTCGTCGTACGGCACGGCGCCGACGTATTGTAGGGCGACGTCGAGGAAGCGATCCGTGACCTTGGTCAACTTGGCGAACAGGTTGCGCCCTTCCTGCGGGCTCTGCGCCATGTTGGCCAGTACGCGGAAGCGGTTCATGCCGTAGTCGCGGTTGAGCAACTTGATCAGCGCGTAAGCGTCGGTGATCGAAGTCGGCTCGTCGCAGACCACCAGCAACACTTCCTGGGCGGCGCGTACGAAACTGACTACCGAGTCACCAATACCCGCAGCGGTGTCGATCACCAGCACGTCGAGATTGTCGCCGATGTCGCTGAACGCCTGGATCAGGCCGGCGTGCTGCGCCGGGCTCAGGTGCACCATGCTCTGCGTGCCGGAGGCCGCCGGCACGATGCGAATCCCGCCCGGGCCCTGCAACAGCACGTCGCGCAGTTCGCAACGGCCTTCGATGACGTCGGCCAGTGTGCGCTTGGGTGTCAGCCCCAGCAGAACGTCGACGTTCGCCAGGCCCAGGTCGGCGTCCAGCAGCATGACCCGACGGCCAAGCTCTGCCAGCGCCAGCGACAAGTTCACTGACACGTTAGTCTTGCCGACGCCACCTTTGCCGCCGGTCACCGCGATCACCTGTACGGGATGCATGCTGCCCATGTTATTTCTTTACCTTGTCTTGCATAGACGGAGGCCACATTACTGGCTGCGCGTTCCTGATCGGAACAATGCGTGGCAGACCATCGATGTAGGTACAAAAACTGTTCATGATTACCTCAGCCAACCTGCTTGGTCGGGCTGTGATAGATATCAGCGAACATGTCAGCCATGGCTTCTTCGCTGGGTTCTTCCTGCATTTGCACGCTGACGGCGCGGCTGACCAACTGATGACGACGCGGCAGATGCAAATCATCCGGAATCCGTGGGCCATCGGTCAGATACGCGACCGGCAATTCATGACTGATCGCCAGGCTCAACACTTCGCCGAGACTGGCCGTTTCATCCAGTTTAGTCAGGATGCAGCCGGCCAGCCCGCAACGCTTGTAACTGTGATAAGCGGCGGTTAGAACCTGTTTCTGGCTGGTGGTTGCCAGGACCAGATAGTTTTTTGAGCGAATGCCACGCCCGGCCAGGCTCTCAAGCTGCATGCGCAACGCCGGATCACTGGCTTGCAGGCCGGCAGTATCGATCAAAACCACGCGTTTGCGTAGCAGTGGATCCAATGCCTGCACCAGCGACTGACCCGGATCGACGTGCGTTACCGGCACGTTGAGGATGCGCCCGAGGGTTTTCAGTTGTTCCTGCGCGCCGATGCGGAAGCTGTCCATGCTCACCAGTGCAACGTTCTGCGCGCCGTACTTGAGCACGTAACGCGCGGCGAGCTTGGCCAGCGTGGTGGTCTTGCCCATGCCGGCGGGGCCGACCATGGCAATCACACCGCCCTCTTCCAGCGGCTCGACTTCCGGTACGGCAATCATCCGCGCCAGGTGGGCCAGCAGCATGCGCCAGGCCTGACGGGGTTCTTCGATATCGGTGATCATCGCCAGCAGATCGCGCGACAGCGGGCCGGACAGGCCAATGCGCTGCAGACGGCGATACAGATTGGCCTGGGCCGGACGGCTGCCTTGCAGCTGATTCCAGGCCAGGGTGCCGAGCTGCACTTCCATCAGCTCGCGCAGGCTGTTCAATTCAAAACGCATCGACTCCAGCGCACGCGGATCGACACCCGCCGAGGCCTGCGCAGGTGCTGCGGCCGGGCGCGTCGGTGCGGCGTAGGTCGGCTCGCTCAGCGGCTCGGCAGCAGTCAGCGGCAGGCCTGCGGTCAACGGCAGCCCTGCGAACAACTGCTGATTGGTGTTGCCGTCGGCTTCGCCACGCAGGCTCAGCTCGGCCTGGGCGGTGACGATGCGCGACTGGGTCTTGCGCAGCTCGTCTTCGAGTTCCATGTTCGGAACCCGTGGCGCCAGCGCCGACAATTTGTAATCCAGAGCCGCCGTCAACTCGACGCCGCCGGCAATGCGGCGGTTGCCGATGATGGCGGCATCAGCGCCCAGCTCATCGCGAACCAGCTTCATGGCCTGACGCATATCGGCGGCGAAAAAACGCTTAACTTGCATAAACCACTACCTCAGCCGTTGGGCCCTACTGTCGCAACGATGGTCACTTGCTTGTTGTCCGGTACTTCCTGGTAGGCCAGTACATGCAGCCCTGGCACTGCGAGGCGGCCGAAGCGCGAGAGCATCGCGCGAATCGGGCCTGCTACCAGCAGGATCACCGGTTGGCCTTGCATTTCCTGACGCTGGGCCGCTTCGATCAACGAACGCTGCAGCTTCTCGGCCATGCTCGGCTCCAGCAGAACGCCCTCTTCCGAGCCTTGTCCTGCCTTCTGCAGACTATTGAGCAATATCTGTTCCAACCTTGGTTCCAATGTGATTACAGGCAGCTCGGACTCAGTGCCTACAATGCTTTGGACGATGGCGCGCGATACGCCGACCCGCACAGCGGCGACCAGCGCGGCGGTATCTTGACTCTTCGCGGCGTTGTTCGCGATCGCCTCGGCGATGCTGCGAATGTCGCGCACCGGCACGTGCTCGGCGAGCAGCGCTTGCAGAACCTTGAGCAACTGCGACAGCGAAACCACGCCCGGCACCAGCTCTTCAGCCAGTTTCGGCGAGCTCTTGGCCAGCAATTGCATGAGTTGCTGCACTTCCTCGTGGCCGATCAGCTCACTGGAGTGCTTGTACAGAATCTGGTTCAAGTGCGTGGCGACCACGGTGCTGGCGTCAACCACGGTATAGCCGAGCGATTGCGCCTGGGCACGCTGGCTGATTTCGATCCACACCGCCTCGAGGCCGAAAGCCGGATCTTTGGCGTTGATCCCGTTGAGCGAGCCGTACACCTGGCCCGGGTTGATCGCCAGTTCGCGATCCGGGTAGATCTCGGCCTCGGCGAGAATCACGCCCATCAGCGTCAGGCGGTAAGCGCTCGGCGCCAGATCGAGGTTGTCGCGGATGTGCACGGTCGGCATCAGGAAGCCCAGATCCTGCGAGAGCTTCTTGCGCACGCCCTTGATCCGCGCGAGCAATTGCCCACCCTGATTGCGGTCCACCAACGGGATCAGGCGATAGCCGACTTCGAGGCCGATCATGTCGATCGGCGTCACGTCGTCCCAGCCCAGCTCCTTGGTTTCCATGGCGCGGGCCGGCGACGGCAGCAGTTCCTGCTGACGCTTGACCTCTTCCAGCGCCACGACCTTGGCAACGTTCTGCTTTTTCCAGAACAGGTATGCGCCGCCTGCGGCCAGCGCGGCCATGCTCAGGAACGAGAAGTGCGGCATGCCGGGCACCAGGCCCATCACCGCCATCAAACCAGCGGCCACGGCCAGCGCTTTCGGCGAGGCGAACATCTGCCGGTTGATCTGCTTGCCCATGTCTTCCGAGCCGGAAGCACGGGTCACCATGATCGCCGCTGCTGTAGATAACAACAGTGATGGCAATTGCGCCACTAAACCGTCACCGATGGTCAGCAAGGCGTAAACCTTGCCCGCATCGCCGAAGCTCATGCCGTGCTGGAAGATACCGACCGCCATACCGCCGATGAGGTTGATGAACAGAATCAGCAGGCCGGCGATCGCGTCACCACGGACGAACTTGCTGGCACCGTCCATCGAACCGTAGAACTCCGCCTCCTGGGCGACTTCCTGACGGCGCGACTTGGCTTGATTCTGGTCGATCAGGCCGGCGTTGAGGTCGGCGTCGATCGCCATTTGTTTGCCGGGCATCGCATCGAGGGTGAAACGCGCGCTCACCTCGGAAATTCGCCCGGCACCTTTGGTTACCACGACGAAGTTGATGATCATGAGGATCGCGAAAACCACGATACCGACCACGTAGTTACCGCCGATCACCACCTCACCGAAGGCCTGAATCACCTTACCGGCGGCGGCGTGGCCGTCCTGACCGTGGAGCATCACCACCCGCGTCGAGGCCACGTTCAAAGCCAGGCGCAGCAACGTTGCGACCAGCAGAATGGTCGGGAACACGGCGAAATCCAGCGGCCGCAGCGCATACACGCAGACCAGCAGGACGACGATGGACAGGGCAATGTTGAAGGTAAAGAAGACGTCGAGCAGGAACGGCGGTACCGGCAACATCATCATCGCCAGCATGACCAGCAGCAACAACGGCACGCCCAAATTGCCTCGACTGAGATCGGCAACGTTGGTGCGTGCTGTATTGAATAACTGAGTGCGATCCACCGGTTTTCCCCGTTCCTTTAAAGCAAACTTTTGACGCCCCGAACGGGCGCAGGGCGGCTATTGCAAGAAGCTTTCCAACTTTTGCCGGGGAATGAAATAGAGCGGTTTTGCTTGTGATTGTCGGCTGATTGGGCTGGCCCCTTCGCGAGCAGGCTCGCTCCCACAGTTTGAAATGCATTCCCAATCGGACATTTGGAATACGGCCCCTGTGGGAGCGAGCCTGCTCGCGAAGAGGCCATCGAATGCGGCGCATTTTTTCGATTTAAACGAAGCTGTTTAAAAGACACCTGCAGACACGGTCTCAAGGCTACAAATCCTTGCGCCATTGCCTACAGCCAAGCCAGAATCCGCCGGCTTGTGCGCTTTGGGGTCGGGTTCTATTGTTGTCCGGTCGCTGACGAATCAGCGATCGGGTTTAGCGACTCGAACTCATGTCAAAGGTGCATCAGCGTTCCAGGCTTCGTTGCGGATCTGTATGTTCGCGATTTCGTCATGGTGGCTGTATGCGGGAGACCTTCGGGTCTGCCGGGTGCCTTTGACCGGTTCGCTAACCCGCGTACAGCCGCCACCCTTCCTGTTTAGCGACAGGTTGTAGCGGCTCCACTTCAAAGGAGCTTCACCATGATCAAACCAACACCCAACCCGCCCGAATCCGACCCCACCTCCCCCTACGAATCCCTCGATTCGAAAAAACTTCATCAAGCCGCCGATCGCGCCCTCGACCACTACCTCTGCCCACCCGGCTCCACCCCGCCACCCTTCAGCCCCCGCGCCATGTACGCCGTCACCGCCGACACCAAAAACGAAGACCTGCTGGCCAACGCCTGCGAAACCCTCGCCTCGGCCAAAACCATCGCCCAGGAATTCGCCGGACTGGTCAAGCCATCGCAACGCCGAACATTGATGGGCATCGCACAACTGATCATGCTCGGAGAATTGGCGGTGAATCGGGTGCTGGATAATCTGGAATTGCCGCACTAGCGCCTCCTGACCCATTATCCCAGTGGGAGCGAGCCTGCTCGCGAAAGCTGACTTACAGGCAATATCTTCCCCCCAAAAAACCGCCGTTCCGAAGCAACCGGGACGGCAGTTTTTTTATTCACCCAATGACCATTCGTCGGAGACATGTCTTCACCTGTCAGATCTGACAGGTGCGCAACTTTCAATTATGCGCTCTGATACCCCCTGCACGTTCCCTCGCGCAGGAGCCTACTTCATGATCACCTCAATCCCACCGGACAATACCGTCCTCGTCCTGAGCCCGCCGATGATCAACGGCCAGACCACGCCTGTGGTAGGCGCACATATTGGCGTGCCTTTGGTGGCCTATGATCTGGTCACCGACGGAGAAGGCGCCGTTGTCCTCGTCGATCCACCGTTGGCGGGCACCATGGATCCCGGCGATGTCATGGAGCTTTGGCTTGAGGGGGAGTCAGCTGCGCTGGACAGCGAAACAATTGTCGATCCGAACGTGCGCACCACGTTACGCATTCCCAAGGGCCGACTGCATCCGGACCTGGTCAACAAGCTGTACTACACCGTTAGGCGCGGCAGCAGCAATATCGGCACTTTCACACCACCGCTGGAAATCCTCTACAACCGCATCCGCCCCGGGCTGAAGGATCGCCTGACCGACCCGGGTGGCCACTCCGAACTCAAGTTGCTATTGCCGGACGTGATCAAGAACGGCGTCGGCCCGGACTTCGTCAGCGCCGAAGTGTGCGTGGCCTACCCGTATTGCAGGGCTTATGACGTCATCACCCTCAAGTGCAACGGCGAACTGCTGGAACCCAAGCCCAAGGTCAATCCGAATCAGGCGCCGCAACCGCCGAATCCCGGTGACGAACACCCCATCACCATTTGCTTCACCGTCACTCGCGTGTTTCTCGACAAGGCGAAACGGCTGGATAAAAAACTGCATTTTTCCTACACCGTCACCGACCAGATCGGCAACGGCCCGGATACTGTTGCGCCGTGGTCGCCGTTGCAGACGGTGGATGAGGATCTGGATGGCACTCGTCTGCCGATGCCGATCCTGCTGGAACGCCCGGAAGACTATCCCGGTGATGACGCGAGCATCATCGATCTGGAAAAACTCGCGGGTAATCCGCTGCTGCTGGTCGTCCTGACCACCGATAACCGTTTCGTCGTGGGCTACGACGTTATCGCGACCTATACCGCGACTAACACGGGGCAACCTGTCGACGTAGTGGTGACTGTCCCCGGCAAAGTCGAAGCGGATCCGTTCGGAGTCAAAAAAACCCTGTTTCTTGAGGTAGCCAACGACAAGATATTTGCGGCGAGCAACGTCACCGTCACCTACGAACTGCGCAAGCCTGATGGCGATCTTGTGGGAAGTTCCTACACGGCCAAAGCTGAGGTAAGCGACACGGCCCCGATTGATCTGCAACCAGAAATCACCTCGGTAAAAGACTCCCTAAACAAAGAGATTCCACATAACGGTGGCACCGTCGATCCTCAGGTGAAGCTGACCGGTACTGCGACACCACGGCAGCGAGTCGAGGTTCTCGAGGGAAGTACCTCAAAAGGAAAATGGCCGGTCAATGCAGATGGCGAATGGACTTACGAAACCACGTTGTCGGGCGTCGGAACTCGGACATTTACCGCGAAAGCAGACTACGGCACGGGGCAGGTCTCTGCAGACAGGACGTTCACCCTTTCGGATGCACTGACGCCTGTCATAGATTCGGTGAAGGACTCCGCAGGCGTGGAAATACCCAACAACGGGTTCACATCCGATACCGCCATCAAATTGAGCGGCACCGCCACACCGCGTCTGAAAGTCGAGATTTTTGATGGCGCTGTCTCGAGAGGCAGCGCGGAGGTGAATGGCAGCACCGGCAAATGGGAACTTGAGGTGACGGGACTGACTCTCTCCACGCACAGCTTTACTGCCAAGGCGCTGTACGGTTCAGGTGCCGTGTCGGCCGCCAGAACACTGACCGTCACAGCCGCCACCGCCCCGACATTGACCTCCGTGAAGGGCTCGCCCAGCGGTGTCGAAATCCCTCAAGGCGGGGTGACGGTGGAAACGGCCGTAATCCTGAGCGGTGTCGCTGCCAAGGGCCAGAAAATCAGGGTGCTTGACGGCACGACAGCCAAAGGTGAACCCACCGCCGACCCGGCAACCGGGATCTGGACGTTGACCGTCACCGGCCTGACGGTCGCCCCGCACAGTTTCACCGCCAAGGCGCTTTACGGTTCCGGCGCCGTATCGGCTGCCAGAACGCTGACAGTCGTGCAAATTCTTGTGCCCGAACTCCGCTTGATCACTGACTCAGCATCGATCGAGATTCCCAACAATGGTCAAACCACCCATACAACGATCATCTTGAGCGGGATTGCCACCCCGGGCACCGTGATTGACCTGGTGAACTATGGTGCGCCTCTGCCCAACACCAACATTCAAGTCAATGCGCAAGGTACATGGACGTTTCAACTCACTGGACTCAGTGTCGGGACCACCTATAACTTGCGCGCCAGGCGCCAAGGGGGATCGGTTTCAAACGCCCGGAACGTGGTAGTCGTAGCCGCCACCGCTCCGACTTTGACATCGGTCAAAGGCTCTCCCAGCGGCGTCGAAATTCCCCAAGGCGGCAGCACCGTTGAAACAGCTGTCACCCTGAGCGGCGTCGCGGCCAAAGGCCAGAAAGTCGAAATCTTTGACGGCACTGTCTCCAAAGGTCAGGCGACTGCACATGCCACAACCGGGGTCTGGACGTTGCTCGTCAGTGCCCTCACTGTGGCAGCACACAGCTTCAAGGCCAAGGCGTTGTATGGCACGGGTGCCGAGTCAGCGGTCAGGACGATGACCGTGACGGCCGCCACCGCCCCGACACTGACCTCCGTGAAGGGCTCGCCCAGCGGTGTCGAAATCCCTAACGCAGGTTTCACGGTAGAAACCGCCGTAAAGCTGTCCGGCGTCGCTGCCAAGGGTCAGCAAATCGAAGTGTTCGACGGTACAACCTCAAAAGGCAAAGCGGCTGCCGATCGCACAACGGGCATATGGGAACTGCCGGTTACAGGTCTGAATGTTGCTGCGCACAGCTTCAAGGCCAAGGCGTTGTATGGCACAGGTGCCGAGTCAGCGGTCAGGACGATGACCGTGACGGCCGCCACCGCCCCGACATTGACCTCCGTGAAGGGCTCGCCCAGCGGTGTCGAAATCCCTCAAGGCGGGGTGACGGTGGAAACGGCCGTAATCCTGAGCGGTGTCGCTGCCAAGGGCCAGAAAGTCAGGGTGCTTGACGGCACGACAGCCAAAGGTGAACCCACCGCCGACCCGGCAACCGGGATCTGGACGTTGACCGTCACCGGCCTGACGGTCGCCCCGCACAGTTTCACCGCCAAGGCGCTTTACGGTTCCGGCGCCGTATCGGCTGCCAGAACGCTGACAGTCGTGCAAATTCTTGTGCCCGAACTCCGCTTGATCACTGACTCAGCATCGATCGAGATTCCCAACAATGGTCAAACCACCCATACAACGATCATCTTGAGCGGGATTGCCACCCCGGGCACCGTGATTGACCTGGTGAACTATGGTGCGCCTCTGCCCAACACCAACATTCAAGTCAATGCGCAAGGTACATGGACGTTTCAACTCACTGGACTCAGTGTCGGGACCACCTATAACTTGCGCGCCAGGCGCCAAGGGGGATCGGTTTCAAACGCCCGGAACGTGGTAGTCGTAGCCGCCACCGCTCCGACTTTGACATCGGTCAAAGGCTCTCCCAGCGGCGTCGAAATTCCCCAAGGCGGCAGCACCGTTGAAACAGCTGTCACCCTGAGCGGCGTCGCGGCCAAAGGCCAGAAAGTCGAAATCTTTGACGGCACTGTCTCCAAAGGTCAGGCGACTGCACATGCCACAACCGGGGTCTGGACGTTGCTCGTCAGTGCCCTCACTGTGGCAGCACACAGCTTCAAGGCCAAGGCGTTGTATGGCACGGGTGCCGAGTCAGCGGTCAGGACGATGACCGTGACGGCCGCCACCGCCCCGACACTGACCTCCGTGAAGGGCTCGCCCAGCGGTGTCGAAATCCCTAACGCAGGTTTCACGGTAGAAACCGCCGTAAAGCTGTCCGGCGTCGCTGCCAAGGGTCAGCAAATCGAAGTGTTCGACGGTACAACCTCAAAAGGCAAAGCGGCTGCCGATCGCACAACGGGCATATGGGAACTGCCGGTTACAGGTCTGAATGTTGCTGCGCACAGCTTCAAGGCCAAGGCGTTGTATGGCACAGGTGCCGAGTCAGCGGTCAGGACGATGACCGTGACGGCCGCCACCGCCCCGACATTGACCTCCGTGAAGGGCTCGCCCAGCGGTGTCGAAATCCCTCAAGGCGGGGTGACGGTGGAAACGGCCGTAATCCTGAGCGGTGTCGCTGCCAAGGGCCAGAAAGTCAGGGTGCTTGACGGCACGACAGCCAAAGGTGAACCCACCGCCGACCCGGCAACCGGGATCTGGACGTTGACCGTCACCGGCCTGACGGTCGCCCCGCACAGTTTCACCGCCAAGGCGCTTTACGGTTCCGGCGCCGTATCGGCTGCCAGAACGCTGACAGTCGTGCAAATTCTTGTGCCCGAACTCCGCTTGATCACTGACTCAGCATCGATCGAGATTCCCAACAATGGTCAAACCACCCATACAACGATCATCTTGAGCGGGATTGCCACCCCGGGCACCGTGATTGACCTGGTGAACTATGGTGCGCCTCTGCCCAACACCAACATTCAAGTCAATGCGCAAGGTACATGGACGTTTCAACTCACTGGACTCAGTGTCGGGACCACCTATAACTTGCGCGCCAGGCGCCAAGGGGGATCGGTTTCAAACGCCCGGAACGTGGTAGTCGTAGCCGCCACCGCTCCGACTTTGACATCGGTCAAAGGCTCTCCCAGCGGCGTCGAAATTCCCCAAGGCGGCAGCACCGTTGAAACAGCTGTCACCCTGAGCGGCGTCGCGGCCAAAGGCCAGAAAGTCGAAATCTTTGACGGCACTGTCTCCAAAGGTCAGGCGACTGCACATGCCACAACCGGGGTCTGGACGTTGCTCGTCAGTGCCTTGGCTGTGGCAGCGCACAGCTTTACCGCCAAAGCTTTGTATGGGAGCAATCCTGTGTCGGCAGCACGGACCTTCACCGTGGCAGTGGCGACGGCCCCAACCATAGCCTCTGTCAAAGGGACTCTCAGCGGCAGGGAAATTCCGAAGGGCGGGACAACAGCCGAACTGGCGGTGACCCTCAGAGGCATCGCTGCCAAAGGACTAAAAGTCGAGGTTTTCGATCATGCAGTGCTCCAACGTGAAGCAACCGTCGATGGTGCCACTGGTGAGTGGACCATTAACGTAAATGGTCTCGGCAGGGTAGAACACAGTTTCAAAGTAAAAGCACTATATGGAACGAGGCCAGAGTCAGCGCCTTGGAACTTTACAGTTCTTAAAGCCATACATATTCCACAGGGACGGCTATTAATCGGCCAGTCTATAAGTACTGAAACGTGTAGGATTACGTTTTTGCATCAAAATCAAGTGAACTGTTATATAAACTGCGAGCATTGGAGAATCTTTCCGTATGTGCCCTACTCGCCAGGATCAATTACATATCAACTCGACTTTATTGGCCAAACGACAGAGCGAGTAAATCTCAAGGCCAATGGGGGGAACATTTCAGGGCTAACGACTATCACCTTTGATTTTCTTAATTCATCCGGAGCAACGATGGGCACCATAAGTAAGACTATTAACAGGGGGGCGGAGTACCATTTAATTGATTCAGGAAGACTACCTGGGATTGCGTCGGTAAGGATAACTGTAACCGGCCAAATTTATATTACTAATTGGGAGTTTGGCAAGGTGCCATAGGCAGACTTTTTGCCCTCGCTTTCGGGTAATTGCAGAAATGCAGCCGACGTAAAACCCCAACCGAGTTTGAAGCTCGGCTGGGGAGAAAAGGGTACAGACTTATCTACCGTCAACTTTGGCCAAGGACTGAAATAGAGAGGTTTGAGCGTGAATTGTCCGCTAACCGGAAATGCCCCTTTCGCGAGCGGGCTCGCTCCCACAAAGAAATGCACTCCCAATGTGTGAGTGGAATGCAATTCAACTGTGAGAGCGAGCTTGCTCGCGAAGGGGCCAGTGAAGTCAGCGCAAATCGCCTTTTAAACTCAGGCGTTTAAACGACACCTTCAGATACGCCTTTCAGGCTACAAATTCTTGCGCCATTGCCTACAGCTACGCCAGAATCCGCCGGCTTGTGCGCTTTGGGGTCGGGTTCTATTGTGGGTCGGTCGCTGACGAATCAGCGATCGGGTTTAGCGACCCGGACCATCTCAGTGCATCAGCGTTCGTGGCTTCGTTGTGGGATTTTTCGCCCGCAATTACGTTATGGCGGCTGTATGCGGGAGACCTTTGGGTCTACCGGGGTGCCTGTGACCGGTTCGCTAACCTGCGTACAGCTGCCACCTTCACTTGTTTAGCGACAGGGAAAGAGTGGCTCCATAACCTCAGGAGCTTCACCATGATCAAACCAACACCCAACCCACCCGAAACCGACCTCGCCTCCCCCTACGAATCCCTCGATTCCAAAAAGCTCAACGACGCCGCCGAACGCGCGCTCGACCATTACCTCTGCCCACCCGGCCCCACGCCACCGCCACGCAAAACCCGCCGGATGTACGCCGTTACCGCCGACTTCAAAAACGAGGAGCTGCTGGCCGATGCCAGCGAAACGCTCGCTTCTGCCAGAACCATCGCCCATGACTTCGCCCATCTCATCCCCGCGTCGCAGCGCAGGACGCTGTTGGGGATTGCGCAACTGATTATGCTCGGAGAACTGGCGGTGAATCGGGTGATGGATAATCTGGATTTGCCGCAGTAGCACGGTTGTGTGACGAGCCTTGAGTGAGGGGGCGTGGCTGCTGACGTCTTCGCGGGCAAGCCCGCTCCCACACGGATCTGCGCCGTTCACAAATCCCTGATCCACAGACGAACATGTGGGAGCAGGCTTGCTTCTGGCGGCGATCCGCCGAAGGCGACCTCACAGCCAGCACATATTTTCAGGCATAAAAAAACCGCTGGCCCGTTGAACAGGGCCGGCGGTTTTTTCGTTTCAGCGGCCTTGCGATCGATTGCTCAATACCGGAGGATTTTTACTTTTCCATTCTTGCTCCTGGGCAATTCGAACTCGACCTCGCCGCCCACTTTGATATTCGCCTGCAAGGCATCAGCCAATGGAATGCTGAATCGGTATTCTTTGGCAATCAGAAAAAAACCCGTGGCTTCGGCAAAGGAAAGGGATCGTCCCGATTGCTTCGGCGTGATGGTCCCTTTGCCGGTTTTTTCATCGTAGCTGCTGAAAATACCTTTCATTGCCTTGCTCCCTTGCACTCGCCCGCCCGGCCGTGCGAGCGCGCGGCAGCACCTTGCATCAAACTGCAAAATTACGGCGAGCGCACCTGTCAGAGTTGACAGTAAGGGGAGATCTCAGACCAATGGCTGCGCAGCAACATCAAGAATCCCGACGCAAATCCGGCGGAATCGGCAAATCATCCTTCAACGGATCCGGCCGTTTGCCCTTGCCCGCCTGATGCTGGCGGATCTGGTAGACGTACGCCAGCACCTGCGCCACCGCCAGATACAGCCCGCCAGGAATTTCCTGCTCAAGCTCAGTTGAGTAATAGATTGAGCGCGCCAGCGCGGGCGATTCAAGCAGCATGACGTTGTTGGCCACTGCGATTTCGCGGATTTTCAGGGCGATGAAATCGCTGCCCTTGGCCAGTAGCACCGGCGCGCCGCCCTTTTCCGAGTCGTATTTGAGTGCGACGGCGTAGTGGGTCGGGTTGGTGATGACCACGTCGGCTTCGGGAATCGCCGCCATCATCCGGCGTTGCGACATTTCGCGCTGGGTCTGGCGGATGCGTTGTTTGACCTCCGGGCGGCCTTCCTGATCCTTGTGCTCGTCGCGTACTTCCTGCTTGGTCATCAGCAGTTTCTTGTGCGCTTCCCAGAGCTGCACCGGCACGTCGACGGCCGCGATGATGATCAGGCCGCAGGCCAGCCACAGGGTGCTCCAGCCCACCAGCAAGACGCTGTGAATGATCGCCATGTCCAGTGGCTCGTGGGCAATGCGCAGAAAGTCATCGACGTCGGCGGACAGCACCACCAGCGCCACGCCCAGGGTAATCAGAAATTTCGCCAGGGCCTTGAGCAGTTCGACCACAGCCTTGAACGAAAACATGCGCTTGATGCCGGCTGCCGGGTTCATCCGGCTGAATTTGGGCGCCAGCGACTTTGCGGCAAACAGCCAGCCACCGAGAGAGATCGGCCCGATGATGGCGGCGAGCAACAGCGTGATCATCACCGGCTGAATCGCCAGCAACGCGATCAGGCCCGACTCCAGCAAGAATCGGCCCATGGCGCCTTGATCCATGACCACTTCGCGGGACAGGGTGAAGTTCAGGCGCATCACGTCCATCATTTCTTGCGCGAGCATGCCGCCGAAGATCAGCAGCGCAGAGGCACCGGCCATCATCACGGCCAGAGTGTTGAGCTCTTTGGAGCGGGCAATCTCACCCTTCTCACGGGAGTCCTTTTTGCGTTTCTCCGTGGGGTCTTCTGTTTTGTCCTGACCGCTTTCGCTCTCTGCCATGACTCAGCGCGCCCGTGCCAGTTCGCGTAGCAACTGCAAGGCTTCGCTGGCCAGCGGTTGATACTGGTTGAGAATGTCCGCCAGCCCCACCCAGACAATGAACAGGCCGAGCACCATGGTCAGTGGGAAACCGATCGAAAAGATGTTCAGTTGCGGCGCAGCGCGGGTCATCACGCCGAAAGCGATGTTGACTACCAGCAGTGCGGTGATTGCCGGCAACACCAACAGCAATGCGGCGCCCAGTACCCAGCCGAGTTTGCCGGCCAGCTCCCAGTAATGCTCAACCATCAACCCGCCGCCGACCGGCAGCGTGGTGAAGCTTTCAGTGAGGACTTCGAATACAACCAGATGGCCGTTCATCGACAGGAACAACAGCGTCACCAGCATGGTGAAGAACTGCCCGATCACCGCCACCGAAACGCCGTTGGTAGGGTCGATCATCGAGGCGAAGCCCATACCCATCTGCACCGCGACAATCTGCCCGGCGACGGCGAAGGCCTGGAAGAACAGTTGCAGGGAAAATCCGAGCACGGCGCCGACCAGAATCTGCTCGCCGATCAGCAGCAGGCCGCTGAGATCCAGCGGGCTGACGGCGGGCATCGGCGGCAGCGCCGGGGTGATGACCACAGTGATCGCCACGGCGAAATACAGGCGCACGCGGCGCGGAATCAGGGTGGTGCCGAACACCGGCATGACCATCAGCATCGAGGCGACGCGAAACAGCGGCAACATGAACGACGCCACCCAGGTGCTGATCTGGGTGTCGGTCAGCTGAAGCAGCGATTGCATGGCTTAGCCGATGACCATCGGAATGTTTTTGTACAGCTGGATGATGTATTCCATGAACGTCTGCACGATCCACGGACCGCCGATGATCAGGGTCACCAGCATCACCAGCAGACGCGGCAGGAAGCTCAGGGTCTGTTCGTTGATCTGCGTGGCGGCCTGGAACATCGACACCAGCAGGCCGACCAGCAGGCTCGGCACCACCAGGATGGCGACCATCATGGTGGTCAGCCACAGGGCCTCACGAAAGATATCGACCGCGACTTCCGGCGTCATGGCGAAACACCTCCAAAACTGCTGGCCAGAGTACCGATGATCAGCGCCCAGCCATCGACCAGCACGAACAGCATGATCTTGAACGGCAGCGAAATGATCAGCGGCGAGAGCATCATCATACCCATGGCCATCAGCACGCTCGCGACAACCAGGTCGATGATCAGGAACGGAATGAAGATCATGAAGCCGATCTGGAAGGCGGTTTTAAGCTCGGAGGTCACGAACGCCGGTACCAGAATGGTCAGCGGCGCCTGATCCGGGCTGGCAATGTCGGTGCGCTTGGACAGGCGCATGAACAGCTCCAGATCGCTGGTGCGGGTCTGCGCGAGCATGAAGTCCTTGATCGGCACCTGAGCCTTTTCCACCGCTTGCTGGGCGGTGAGGGTTTCCGCCAGATACGGTTGCAGCGCGTCGTTGTTCACCCGGTCGAACACCGGCGCCATGATGAACAGCGTCAGGAACAGCGCCATGCCGGTGAGGATCTGGTTCGACGGCGTCTGTTGCAGGCCGAGGGCCTGACGCAGTATCGAGAAAACGATGATGATCCGCGTGAAACTGGTCATCAGAATGACCGCCGCCGGAATAAAGCTCAGCGCGGTCATGATCAGCAGGATCTGCAGACTGACCGAATATTCCTGCGCGCCGTCGGCATTGGTGCCCAGCGTGATCGCCGGGATCGACAACGGATCGGCGGCGAACGCCAGCGGCGCGGCCAGCAACAGGACCAGCGTCAAGACGATGCGGAGCGCACCCATTACTTCGTATCCTTTTGGTCCTTGCCAAGAATTTTCAGCAGATGCTGAGCAAATTCCGGCGTCGCTTTTTCACTGGCGGTGGGGACTTCGACCGGCTCTTTGAGCACGTGCAGCGCGGTGATGGTGCCGGGGCTGAGGCCGAGCAGAATCTGCTCGTTGCCGACCTGCACCAGCATCAAGCGGTCACGCGGACCGAGCGCGCGTGAGCCGATCAGCTCGATTACCTGGCCCTTGCCCGCTGGCCCCGCCTGCTGTACGCGGCGCAACAGCCAGGCGAGGAAAAAGATCAAACCCAGCACCAGCAGCAAACCGAACACCAGTTGCGTCAACTGACCGGCCACGCCGCTGTTGACCATTGGCGCGGTGGCGGCAGGCGCGGCAGTGGTTGCGCTCGGCTCGGCAGCCAGCACGCTCAACGGCCATGCCAGCAGCACCCAGAGAAACCTTTTCACTCAGCGCAGCTTCTTGATGCGTTCGCTTGGACTTATCACGTCGGTCAGGCGGATGCCGAACTTCTCGTTGACCACTACTACTTCGCCGTGGGCGATCAAGGTGCCGTTGACCAGCACGTCGAGCGGCTCACCGGCCAGACGATCAAGCTCAATCACCGAACCCTGGTTGAGTTGCAGCAGGTTGCGGATGTTGATGTCGGTGCTGCCGACTTCCATGGAGATCGACACCGGAATATCGAGAATCACGTCCAGGTTCGGACCGTCGAGGGTCACCGGATCGTTGTTCTTCGGCACGCTGCCGAACTCTTCCATCGGCAGACGGTTGGAGCTGGAAGTGCCTGCGTCGGCAGCCAGCAGTGCATCGATGTCAGCCTGGCCGGCATCACCGGTTTCTTCCAGGGCCGCAGCCCATTCATCGGCCAGTGCCTGGTCGTCCTGCGCGTTCATATCGTCGTTCATCATGTGTCCTCGGCGGGCAACAATTCGGTTAAATACGGGGGTGAAAAGCGCCGCCTCAACGACGCTCGATCGGCTCGATCACTTGCAACGCGAGGTTGCCTTTGTGCGAGCCCATCTTGACCTTGAAGGCCGGCACGCCGTTGGCGCGCATGATCATGTCTTCCGGCATCTCGACCGGGATCACATCGCCCGGTTGCATGTGCAGGATGTCGCGCAGCTTCAACTGGCGGCGGGCCACGGTGGCGCCGATCGGCACGTCGACATCGAGCACGTCCTGGCGCAGGGCGTTGACCCAGCGCTCGTCCTGATCGTCGAGGTCGGACTGGAAACCGGCGTCGAGCATCTCGCGCACCGGCTCGATCATCGAGTACGGCATGGTCACGTGCAGATCGCCGCCACCGCCATCGAGTTCGATGTGGAAGGTGGAGACCACAATCGCTTCGCTCGGGCCGACGATGTTGGCCATGGCCGGGTTCACTTCCGAGTTGATGTACTCGAAATTGACTTCCATGATCGCCTGCCAGGCTTCTTTCAGATCGACGAAAGCCTGCTCGAGCACCATGCGCACTACGCGCAGTTCGGTCGGGGTGAATTCCCGCCCTTCGATCTTGGCGTGACGGCCGTCGCCACCGAAGAAGTTGTCCACCAGCTTGAACACCAGTTTGGCGTCGAGGATGAACAGCGCGGTGCCGCGCAGCGGTTTGATCTTGACCAGGTTGAGGCTGGTCGGCACGTACAGCGAGTGCACGTATTCGCCGAATTTCATCACCTGCACGCCACCGACGGCCACGTCCGCCGAGCGGCGCAGCATGTTGAACATGCTGATGCGGGTGTAGCGGGCAAAGCGCTCGTTGATCATTTCCAGCGTCGGCATGCGTCCACGGACGATGCGATCCTGGCTGGTCAGGTCGTAGCTTTTGACACTGCCGGGTTCGGCAGCATTATCGGTCTGTACCAGACCATCATCGACGCCATGCAGCAGCGCATCGATTTCATCCTGGGACAGCAGATCCTGCACGGCCATGTCGTGTTCCTACTGCAGTACGAAATTAGTGAAAAGCAACTGTTCGATGACCACTTTGCCCAGTTCTTTCTGCGCCACTTCCTGGACGCTGGCGGTGGCCTTCTGGCGCAACATCTCTTGCCCGACCGGTGTCGCCAGTGTGGCGAAATCCTGACCGGAGAAGAGCATCACCAGGTTGTTGCGGATAACCGGCATGTGCACTTTGAGCGCGTCCAGATCGGCCTGATTACGCGCCAGCATGGTGATGCTCACCTGCATGTAGCGCTGACGGCCGTTCTGGTTGTAGTTGGCAACGAAGGCCGGCGCCATCGGCTCGAAAATCGCCGCCTGTTTGCCGACCGGCGCTGCTTCAGCGGCCTCGGCAGGCTTGCTCTGCGCGCCGTGCATGAAGAACCAGGTCGCCCCGACGGATGCACCGATCGCCACCAGCAACGCCAGCACGATCACGATGATCAGCTTGAGTTTGCCTTTAGTTGCGGGGTCTTTTACTGCTGCAGCTTCGCTCTTCGCCATGCCAATAATCCGTCACTAATCGGGGGTTTCACAGTCGCACGGCAAGGCAAGAGCAAGTGTTATGCCAGAAGTGTCGGAGGTCGAGAACGACGCTAAAGTCAAAAGCACCCTCACCCCAGCCCTCTCCCGTAGGGAGAGGGGGCCGACCGAGATGTAATGGGGCTGGACATCGACCTGCACAACCGAGGTGAGTGCAAGTTAAGGGCGGGAACCAACAGGTCACCGAATGTCGAACGGATTCAGCGATGCTCGTTCAGGTCGGCGTAGTTCTTCAAGATTCCCCAATCGGTCCCCTCTCCCTCTGGGAGAGGGCTAGGGTGAGGGGCTCTTGATTTGCTCAGGCGTAATAGTCGACCGCGCTGCTGCCAATCACGCTGGTAGTCTGCGCCGCCACTTCAGCGACAGTAGCCGGCGCCAATTCCTCATCCACCGAATCCAAGCGGCCACCCGCAGCACTGGTCCGGCCACTCTGGCCCTGCTGCGCCTGTTCCTGACCTTGCTGACCCTGCCAGCCACGGTTCTGGTCGGCGACATTGACATCCACCTGGCCCATGCCCTGCTGGTTGAACATGTCGCGCAGACGATGCATCTGGCTGTCGAGCGCTTCACGCACGCTTGGATGCGCGCTCATGAAAGTCACCTGGGTCTGCTGGTCGGGGACCATGTTGACGCGAATATCCAGACGCCCCAGCTCCGCCGGCTGCAACTGAATGTCGGCCGCTTTGAGGTTGACGCTGGACAGGTACATGACGCGGTTGACCACTTCTTCGGTCCAGCCGCTCTGGTGCATGGCGATCGGCTGATTCACCGGCAGCGCATTGGCGGTTTTCGGCGTAGCGGCCTGGGTCAGTGCCGCCAGACGGTTGGCGAAGTCGTCGACACGGGTGTCGCTGGTGGCGGACTTCAGATCCTTCAGGCCATCGTCGATCAGCCCGCTGAAAGCTTGTTCGCCGCCTTGGCTGGTGCTGTCCTTGTCGGCCTGCACGTCGAGCATGCTGGCCATGCCGGCGGCGAAGTTCTGCGCGGCGGTCAACTCGCCATCGGCCTGAGCCTGAGCAGGCGAGGCTTTCGGTTGCGCCTGGCTGGCGGCGGAAATATGCCCGCCCTGCTCCATCGCCATGCGCACGGCCGGCATCGAGTCGAGCGGGTCGGCTGTCGGATCAAATTCGCTGTCGGTGGCCGCCGGATCTTTGACCATGCCAGCCACCACTGCCAATGCCGGGGTTTCGGTTTCGGCGTGGGCTGGGGTTGCGACTGCTGGAGCCTGCACGACAGGCGCCGCCACCAACGGCTGAACGACTTGCGCCAGGGCCGGATCAAGCGCCGGGTCTACAGGCGCGGCATCGGCCACAGGGGTTTGTACCGTTTCAGTGGTGTCATTGGCAGTGGCAGTCGCGTCGTCGCTCGCCGCCGCTTTGTCGGCAGGCAACGCTTTGCCGCTATCGGCAACTGCTGGCTCGGGCGCGGCAGACTGATCTTTGCCGATATCCTTTTTGCCGCTGCTGTCCGCGACCTTGTCGCGTGCCGGCTTGACTGAATTGTCAGCGCTCACGGCAGGCTTGGCCGGCGCCTGATCGGCAAACACTCTGGCGAAGCTGGAAGCCTTGTCCCCGGCGTCTGCGGCCATTGCCGACGATTTGGCAGAGGCGGCTTGCGCCTTGGCCTGGGCGGCGGTCTGAAGAAGAATGTTGGGGGTCGCAGGCATGACACGGTCTCCGCTGCACTGGGATCGTAGGTACAGTTGAGCAAGATGACTGCAAGTGCCGGGCCAGTTTGGCCAGACACTTGCGAAAAGCGCCGGGCGGCAGCTTCAGTGGATGTGGGCGTGGTGCTTTTCGCTTTCGTACACCGGGCGTACTTCGGCGAATTCGGAATGGATATCGGCCACCAGTTGAGCGAGCGCTTCCGGACTTTTGTCCTTGGCATTCGACTCAAGATCCTGGCACAACTCGGCCAGTCGAACCGCGCCCATGTTGCTGGCACTGCCCTTGAAGCTATGGGCTACATCGGAAAGCGCTTTGGCGCTGGTGCTGTCCTGCAACTCGTGCAGGCGGCTTTGCGAATCTGCCAGAAAAGTCTCCAGCAATTCCGTATAGCCGTCCTCCATCACCTCGCGCAAAGTATCGAGGACTTCGCGATCTACATGTGGGTCTGTCACTTGCTCACTCCTTGATCAAGAATGGGCGGATTATGCCTCAATCTTCCAGAAAAACGCCACGCTGGCACTACGACCCTGGTCTGACCAAGTGGCGTTGCGCCCCAGTTGCCGGACCAGACCGATGCCGCGTCCCGACAAGCGGACGTTATCCACGGGCCGCTCCATGACCCGCGCCACATCAAAACCTTTGCCGCTATCCTCGACGCGAATGACCAGCCGCCCACCCTCGCCTTGCGGCTGGACCTGCAAATGCACGCGCACGAAACCGTCTTGCAGCGCCTCCAGTCGCGCCGCGCGCATTTCGTAGTAACGGGCAAAACCAGTGGCATCACGCTTGAGGCTCGAGTCCAGCCCGAGCACGCCATGCTCCAGCGCGTTGGAATACAGCTCGGCGAGCACGCTGTACAGCGCTCCGCTCTGCGCGCGCAGGCCATGCACCTCTAGCAGCAACTGCAAGAGGAACGGCAACGGATTGAAGCGCCTGAGCGTGGCGCCGCGAAATTCGAAACTGGCCGACCAGTCCAGCGGGCACGACTGGCCGCTGTCGGAATACACCGGCGCCGCGCCGTGGGCCTGCGCCGACTCAAGCAGACTGACCTCGACCATGCTCACATCATCACGGACCTGTCCGCGAAAATCGCGCAGTGCCTGTTCGATATCCTCGAACAGCCGATCCGGCTCGCGGTTCGCCGCAAACACCTGCTGCAAGCGCTCGACGCCGAACAACTGGTCATTGGCATCACAGGTATCGATCACCCCGTCCGATAACAGAAACACCCGATCATCGACGGCCATCGGATACACATCCGTACGGTCATCGAAGGCTTGCGCGCTGAGAATCCCCAGGGGCAAATGCCGCGCCGGCAACGGCACGCGCTCGCCGCTGACCATGCGGTGCAAGTAACCGTCGGGCATGCCGCCGTTCCATACCTCCACTGAACGGCTCTGGAAACTCAGACTGAGCAAGGTAGCGCAGCAGAACATGTCCACCGGCAGGATGCGCTTGAGCTTGGCGTTCATCTCGCGCAGGGTTTCGGCCAGGCCGTAGCCTTTGGCGGTCATCCCATAAAACACTTCGGCCAGCGGCATCGCCCCCACCGCTGCCGGCAAGCCATGCCCGGTGAAATCGCCGAGCATGACGTGCATGTCACCGGCCGGCGTGTACGCCGCGAGCAACAGATCACCATTGAACAGCGCGTAAGGCGATTGCAGGTAACGGATGTTCGGCGCACTCAGGCACCCGGAATGCGCGACCTTGTCGAACACCGCTTTGGCCACGCGTTGTTCGTTGAGCAGATAGTCATGATGTTTCGCGATCAGATCGCGCTGCTGCAGGACCGTGGCCTGAAGGCGACGCAAGCGATCCATCGCCTTGATTTTGGCGGCAAGGATCACCTGGTTGTACGGCTTCGCCAGAAAATCGTCACCACCAGCCTCCAGACAACGGGCCAGCGCTTCACTCTCGGTCAGCGACGTGAGGAAAATGATCGGCACCAGCGCTTCACCCGCCAGCGCCTTGATCTGCCGCGCCGCCTCGAAGCCGTCCATCACCGGCATCAGCGCGTCCATCAATACCAGATCAGGCTGCTGATCTTTGAACGTTTCCACCGCCTCGGCACCATTGGCCGCTGTCAGCACCTGATGGCCCTGACGGCGGACGATGGTCGATAGCAGCAGCCGGTCGGCGGCACTGTCTTCGGCGATAAGAATGGTCAGCGGCTCTTGCGCCTGCATGGGCGTCAACTGATGTCGAAGAGTTTGTCGAAGTTGGAAATCGCGAGGATTTTCTTCACATCGGTGCTGCTGTTGACGACGCGGATATCCGAATTGTCGCCACCAGCGTGATCACGCAGCAGGAGCAGCATGCCCAACGCGGAGCTGTCGAGGTAAGTGGCCTCTTTGAGATCGACCACGATGGATTCGGGTTTGTGTGGGAGCCGTTCATACGACTCGCGAAATTCCTGATGGCGACCGAAATCGAACCGGCCTTTGACGGCGATGGTGAGCTTTTTCTGGTCTGGAGAGACTTCTGTAACGACTGACATTGACTGGCTTCCTTGTCATTGACGAACCTGTACAAGGTGTAGCACCTGGATAGGCTTGGGGCAAGGCGCAACGGTGGAACAAGTGTGGGAGCGAGCCTGCTCGCGAAGGCGTTCTGGCAGTTGACTACAGTGTTGACTGACACGGCGCTTTCGCGAGCAGGCTCGCTCCCACAGGGTTTGGCGGTGTGGTTTAGAAGGCATCACGCCGTGGCAAGCGCTGGGACAATTCATCCAGCAGCTTCTGCTCGCGCTTGTCTTCCAGGCGTTGCGCCTCGTCGCGATAGCGCTGCACCAGTTTGCGCAAACCCTCGACGCGGGCAAACGCCTGCTGCCATTCCTCACGCGCCTTGTCGAGCTTGTTCTGGTGCCAGACCAGGCTCTGCCGTTGCTGGTCGACGGCAGTGTCGAGTTGCGCCAGAAACCCCTGAAAACCCAGCAGCCATTGCCCGGTCACGCCGGTGCTGCCGCGCACGATCCATTGCTGCGAGTAATCCAGACGAAAGGCATTGAGGTCGGCCAGTTTGCTTTCGGCAACTTTGACTTGGCCCTGAAAGTAGGCGAGGCGCTGCACGGCGGCTTTCTCGGCCTTTTCGGCCATATCCACCACCGGTGCCAGGCGCGCGGCGCGGCTGACGGCCATGGCCGGTTACCCGCCCGCCGCAGGGGCGAACAGGGTTTCCAGATAGGCCTGGCTTTCACCCAGATTGATTTTGTCGTTGAGGCCTTGGCGCTGGTACCTGACCAACTGCGGTTGCAGGGAAATCGCCAGATCGGTCTCGCGGTCGCCACCGGCAACGTAGGCACCGACGCTGATCAGATCGCGGCTCTGCTGATAGCGCGACCACAACTGCTTGAAGTACTGCGCGCGCTGCATGTGATCCGGCGAAACCACCGCCGGCATGACCCGGCTGATCGAGGCTTCGATGTCGATCGCCGGATAGTGGCCTTCCTCGGCCAGGCGTCGTGACAGCACGATATGGCCGTCGAGCACACCCCGCGCCGAGTCGGCAATCGGGTCCTGCTGGTCGTCGCCTTCGGACAGTACGGTGTAGAACGCCGTGATCGAACCGCCGCCCTTCTCCGCGTTACCGGCACGCTCCACCAGTTTCGGCAGTTTGGCGAACACCGAGGGCGGATAGCCCTTGGTTGCTGGCGGTTCGCCGATGGCCAGAGCGATTTCCCGCTGGGCCTGGGCGAAACGGGTCAGCGAGTCCATCAGCAGCAGAACGTTCTTGCCCTTGTCGCGGAAATACTCGGCGATGCGCGTGCAATACATTGCCGCGCGCATACGCATCAGCGGTGCGTCGTCCGCTGGCGAGGCGACCACTACCGAACGTTTGAGGCCTTCTTCACCGAGAATGTGTTCGATGAATTCTTTAACTTCGCGACCACGCTCACCGATCAGGCCGACGACGATGATGTCGGCCTCGGTGAAGCGGGTCATCATGCCCAACAGCACCGATTTACCGACACCGGTACCGGCGAACAGACCCAGACGCTGACCACGGCCGACCGTCAGCAAACCGTTGATGCAACGGATGCCGACGTCCAGCGGTACGCTGATCGGATCACGGTTGAGCGGGTTGATTGTCGGGCCATCCATCGGCACCCAGTCTTCGGCTTTCATGCCGCCCTTGCCGTCCAGCGCGCGACCGGCGCCGTCGAGGACACGGCCGAGCATGCTCATGCCCATCGGTAAACGACCGGTATCGGCCAGGGGCACCACGCGGGCGCCCGGGGCAATGCCGGCGACGCTGCCGACCGGCATCAGAAAGACTTTGCTGCCGGAAAAACCCATGACCTCCGCTTCCACCTGAGACGGATGGTAGCTGTCGTCATTGATCACCATGCAGCGGGTGCCCATGGCGGCGCGCAGGCCTTCGGCTTCGAGGGTCAGGCCGACCATGCGCAGCAGCCGACCTTCAAGGATCGGCGCGCCGGCAATCTCGGTGGCCTCGGCGTAGGTGCTCAGGCGCTTGGCGAAGCTGGTGCGTTCAAGGCGCATCGCTGGCGTCCGCGCGCGGCTCGTCAGAGTCGACAGCCGCTGGGGTGTCTTCGGGAATGTCCAGACTCAAGTCAGGCGCTGCCGGATGCAAGGCCTGCTCGTGCAACTGGTCGAACAGTTTGGCCATGACCTGGGTCACCCGCGATTCGACGCTGGCGTCGATGCGGCTGTGCTCGGTTTCAACCCGGCAGCCGCCCGGCAACAGCGACTCGTCTTCAACGATGCGCCAGGTTTCTTCGTGGCGTTCGCGCAGGGCTTTGACCTGGGCGAAATCCTGCGGATTGACGTACAGGCGCACGTTTTCCACGCCCAGCGGCAATAGCTTGAGGGCATCGCGCATGACGTGTTCGATCTGCGTTGAATCGATGGCCAGTTCGCGCTTGATCACCTGCTTGGTGATGTGTTGCACGAGGTCGACCAGCGACTTTTCAATCTGGGTGTCTTGCTCGGCGATCGGTTCGAACAGGTTGGACATCAACAGCTCAAGGCTGGCGATTTTCGCCGCCAGCGCTGTTTCGGCTTCCTGACGCACCTTCAGCGTGGTGCTGTGAAAACCTTCTTTTTCGCCGATGGCGAAGCCCTCGTTGTAAGCCTCCTGACGGATGCTTTCGAGTTCTTCCAGGGTCAGTGGCTGGACTTCTTCCAGCGGCACTTCTTCCATTTCCGGCGGTTCGGGCTCCGGTTCCGGCTCGGGTTCCGGTTTCGGCGGGTCGAAGCTGGGCAGCGCCCAGGATTCGAAACCACGAACATCGCGGGCGCGGATCAGATCCGTCACAGATTCGTCAGGCTTATCCATGGGCTTAGATCATTTCCTCGCCGCCCTTGCCACCGAGCACGATCTCGCCGGCTTCGGCCATACGACGGGCAATAGTGAGGATTTCCTTCTGTGCGGTTTCGACGTCGCTGACGCGCACCGGGCCTTTCGCCTCGAGGTCATCGCGCAACAGTTCGGCAGCACGCTTGGACATGTTCTTGAAGATCTTTTCCTTGACGCCCTCGTCCGAACCCTTGAGGGCCAGCACCAGCACATCGGAAGAGACTTCGCGCAACAGTGCCTGGATGCCACGGTCGTCGACGTCGGCGAGGTTGTTGAAGACGAACATGAGATCTTCGATCTGACCGGACAGGTCTTCGTCGACTTCGCGGATCGAGTCCATGAGCTGGCCTTCGATCGAACTGTCGAGGAAGTTCATGATGTCGGCCGCTCGCTTGATGCCACCCAGGGTGGTGCGCGAGGCGTTCGAGTTGCCGGAGAACTGCTTCTCGAGAATCTGGTTGAGTTCTTTCAAGGCGGCCGGTTGCACGGTATTCAACGACGAAACGCGCAGAATGATGTCCAGACGCACTTTGTGGTCGAAGTTGCCGAGCACTTCACCGGCCTGATCCGGGTCGAGGTACGCGACCACGATTGCCTGGATCTGCGGGTGTTCGTAACGGATGACGTCGGCGACTGCGCGCGGCTCCATCCATTTCAGGCTGTCGAGGCCGCTGGTGTTGCCACCGAGCAGGATGCGGTCGATCAGGCCGTTGGCCTTGTCTTCGCCCAGGGCCTGGGTGAGCATCTTGCGCACGTAGTCGTCGGAACCGACGCCGAGGCTGGTCTGATCGCCGACGATGTCGACGAACTCGCTCATCACCTGCTCGACCTGCTCGCGATGGACGTTGCCCATCTGCGCCATGGCCACGCCGACGCGCTGAACCTCTTTGGGGCCCATGTGGCGCAGCACTTGCGCAGCATCGGTCGAACCCAGGGACAGCAGCAGAATCGCGGCTTTGTCGACCTTGGTCAGTTTGACGGCGGCGGCTCGGTTATCACTCATCTGCGTTAATCCACTCTTTTACGACCTGAGCCACGCGCCCCGGGTCTTCAGCTACCAGACTCTTGATTGCATTCAGCTGCGCGTCATAACCCTCGCTCGGGCTCGGCAACAGAATGCTCTGCGGACCACCGAGGCTCACGCGGTCGTTGGCCAGTTCGCCGTCCAGGCCGCCCATGCCACCGAGTTCCACGTCGCTGCCCAGACCGGCCAGCTCCTTGCCTTTTCCACCGCCGGTGATGTTGTTGAGCACCGGACGCAGCACACCAAACACCAGTACGAGGATGAACAGCACACCCAGCACTTGTTTGACGATGTCCCAGAACCATGGCTGGGAGTAGAACGGAATATCGGCAATCACTTCGCCGCGCTCGGCGGAGAACGGCATGTTGATCACGCTGACGCTGTCGCCACGGCTGGCGTCGAAACCGACGGCGTCCTGCACCAGACGGGTGAAGCGCGCCAATTCGTCGGCGCTCCACGGCGCACGGCTGGTTTCACCGTTGGCCGGGTTGATCTTGACCTGATCATCGACCACCACCGACACCGACAGGCGATTGAGACGGCCCTGCTGCTGCTTGGTGTGGCTGATCGAACGGTCGAGTTCGAAGTTCTTGGTCGATTGTTGACGCTTGTCGGCCGGGTACGGCGCGAGCATCGGCTGGCCGGTGGCCGGGTCCATGATCTGCTGACCGTTGGCGTCAACCAGTGGCTGACCCGGCTGGATCATCCCGGCCGGTGCGGCGGTGCCACCGGTGGTCTGCGGCGCCGAGGCAGGCGACGGCGGCTGGTTGCTCAAAGCACCTGGCACACCTTGCGGGCCATTGCTGGCGGTGCGTTGTTCGTTGACCGACTGCTCGCTGCGCAACGCCGGTTGGTCCGGGTTGAACTGCTCGGCGGTCGATTCGACGGCACTGAAATCGACGTCGGCGGAGACTTCAGCCTTGTAGCGATCATTGCCCAGTACCGGTTGCAGAATGTTGTGCACGCGCTGGGTGAGCATGCTTTCCATGCGGCGGCTGTAATCGAACTGCTTGCCGGCCATGGTCATTTCAGAATTTTCCGCCTGATCGGAGAGCAGGTTGCCCTTCTGATCGACGACGGTGATCTGCGATTTGCTCAACTCGGGCACGGAAGTCGCGACCAGGTTGATAATCGCCACCACCTGGCCCGGCTCCAGCGAACGCCCGCTGTACAGCTCGACCAGTACCGAAGCGCTCGGCTTGCGCTCGTCACGGACGAACACCGAGCTCTTCGGAATGGCCAGGTGCACGCGAGCACCCTTGACGTTGTTCAGGCTGGAGATGGTCCGCGCCAGTTCGCCTTCGAGGCCGCGACGATAACGGGTCGCTTCCATGAACTGGCTGGTGCCCAGACCCTGTTCCTTGTCGAGGATTTCGAAACCGATGTTGCCGTCGCTGGGAGTGACACCAGCGGCAGCGAGTTTCATCCGCGCACGGGACAGGTCGTCGGCCTTGACCAGCAAGGCGCCGGAATTGGGTTCTACGTTATAGGGAATGTCAGCGGCGGCCAGGGTTTCCATGACCTGCTTGGCGTCCATGCCGGCAAGGCTGCCGTACAGTGGACGGTAATCCGGCTGCTGCGACCACAGCACCACGGCAAAGCCAATCGCCACGCTCGCAGCCAGACCGACCAACAGGCCGACCTGACGCAGCACGGTCATCTGGGAAAGGTTTTCCAGAAAGGACAGGCCGAACAGCGGCGGTTTGCCGTCGATCGGGGTGGCCTTGGCCGGAACGTTATCAGCGACTGCTTCTGCCATGACTTATTTCGCCCTTAAACCGGCATCTGCATGATGTCTTGGTAAGCCTGGACCAGCTTGTTGCGCACCTGGGTCAGAGCCTGGAACGACACGCTGGCTTTTTGCGACGCAATCATGACGTCAGTCAGGTCGACACCACTCTTGCCGATCTCGAACGCGTTGGCCAGTTGAGTCGACGCCTGCTGGGTATCGCTGACTTTATTGATCGCCTGACCGAGCATGTCGGAAAAGCTGCTGCCCGCGATTTCAGGGACAGCGGCAGTCGATTTACGCGCAGACATGGCATCCACTTTCATGGCCTGCATGTCCATCATCAACCGATTAAATTCAATACCTTGGCTCATGGTCTACTCTCTTGGGCGGCCCGCAATTTTTTGACACTCACTCGGCGGGTACACAGGTATTAGCAACAAGGGTGCCAGCTAGTGGGCACCCTTCTGAGAAAAGCATCTGGAATGTTTTGCAGCGTTGGTCAGGTGGCGAACAGATAACCTTCGACGTCCATCCCGGCATCGCGCATTTGCGCCAGTTTGTAGCGCAGGGTGCGGGGGCTGATGCCGAGCTTTTCGGCAGCTTCCTTGCGCCGGCCACGCTCGGCGCGCAGGGTGTCGATGATCATCTGAAACTCCCGGCGGCGCAGGTCGTCGCCCAGGGCGCCGGAAGAATCCGCCTCGATTTCCACCTCGCGGATCACCGGTGCCGTGACCGGCAACGGCGCAAATGTCACCGCACCGCTCAGGCAAAAATCCTGCGGCTGGATCAAACCGCCCTGCTGCAGGATCAGCGCGCGCTGAATGGCGTTGTCCAGTTCACGCACATTGCCAGGCCACGGATACGCAGTCAGGCAGGACTGCGCTTCGGGCGACAGCTTCGCTGCGGCGTGCTTCATTTTATTGACGTGTTTGGCCAACAGCTTTTCCGCCAGCGGCAGGATATCGGCAGTGCGCTCGCGAAGTGGACGCCAGGCCAGAGGGAAAACCGACAAGCGGTAATACAGGTCTTCGCGAAAACGCCCCGCCGCCACTTCGCCGGCCAGATCGCGGTTGGTCGTGGCGACCACGCGAATATCCAGACTGATCGGCTTGCGCGCGCCCACTCGCTCCACTTCCCGCTCTTGCAGGACGCGCAGCAACTTGGCTTGCAGGCCCAGCGGCATTTCAGAAATTTCATCGAGCAGAATGGTGCCGCCATCCGCCTGCTCGAACTTGCCGGCCTGCGAAGCGATGGCGCCGGTGAACGAACCTTTCTCATGACCAAACAATGTCGCTTCGAGCATGTTGTCAGGGATCGCCGCACAGTTGATTGCGATAAACGGCTGGCTGGCCCGCCGGGATTGCTGGTGGATATAGCGCGCCAGCACTTCTTTACCGGTGCCGGACTCGCCGGAGATCAAAACGGTCGAGTCACTGCGCGCGACCCGTGCCGCCAACTCAAGCAACTGCGCACTGGCCGGTTCAACGGCGACCGGACCGTCCGCTTCGCCCGCGTCAATGCTGCCCAAGGCATGGCGCGCCACCAGATCGAGCAGCGCTTTGGGCTCGAACGGCTTGACCAGATAATCCGCCGCACCCTGGCGCATCGCATCGACCGCACGCTCGACGGCGCCGTGGGCGGTCATCAGCAGCACCGGCAATTGCGGCTGGCGCGCGCGCAGCAGAGCGAGTAATTGATGACCGTCCATGCCCGGCATGTTGACGTCACTGACCACCAGGCTGAAGGCTTGTTGCGCGACGGCGATCAGCGCTTCTTCGGCGCTGCCGACGGCCTGATAGTCGTGGCCGGCGAGCAGCAGCGTATCGGCCAGCGCCTCGCGCAACGAACGGTCATCCTCGACCAGCAACACCTTGATGCCCATGACGTTTATTCAACTCCTTGTGCAGCGGAAAACAGCGGCAGACTGACCTGCGCGCAAGTGCCGCGCCCGACTCGCGAACGCAGGGTCAATTCTCCCTGATGCGCACGGGCCACCGCTTTGACCACGGTCAGGCCGAGGCCGGTGCCGGTGACTTTGGTAGTAAAAAAAGGCTCGCCGAGGCGCGCCAAAACTGTCGGCTCAATGCCGCTGCCGCTGTCGCTGACACACAGACGCAGGGTGTTGCCTCTGGTGTAGCAATGCACTTTCAGGCGCGCTTCGCCAGCGCTGGCCTGAATGGCGTTTTCAATCAGATTCAGCAGCGCGCCGACCAGCGTGTCGCGGTTGCACAGCAGCTCACCGGCATGGCTGTCGCACTGCCAGCGAATTGGCAGATCCTGCACATGGGTCAACGCCGCTGCCTGCAGCGATTGCATCAAGGCATTGGGCGTAATGCGGTCGGTCAGCGGCAATTCACCGCGAGCGAACACCAGCATGTCGCGCACTTGATGTTCGAGTTCGTGCAGACGCT
Source organism: Pseudomonas triticicola (assembly GCF_019145375.1). NCBI lineage: Bacteria > Pseudomonadati > Pseudomonadota > Gammaproteobacteria > Pseudomonadales > Pseudomonadaceae > Pseudomonas > Pseudomonas triticicola. The sequence goes on from NZ_JAHSTX010000001.1 coordinate 2,834,533, forward strand.
CTTTCAGGCGCCCGGCAAAGCGTTGCTGGGTTTCCACCGGCAATTGCTGTTCAGTCAAATGACTGGCGTAGAGCAAAGCGGCGGACAGCGGTGTGCGAATCTGGTGGGCCAGAGACGCAACCATGCGCCCCAGCGACGACAAACGCTCATGCCGTGCCAGTTGATCCTGCAGATGCCGGGTTTCGGTCAAGTCGTTGAGCAGCACCAACTGCCCCGGCTCGGCATCCAGCGAGCGGGTGGAAATCGACAGGCGTCGACCGTTTTTTAAGGAAATTTCATGACCGTCGTCTTCACGGGGAGCGAAGCAGCGTGCGATCACATGGCGCCAGAGTTCGCCTTCGAGTGGCGAGCCGAGCAGATCGATGGCGGCCGGGTTGGCTTCGCGCACCAGACCGTGGCCGTCGATGACGATGACGCCGCCGGGCAACAGGTCGAGGAGGTTTTGCAGGCGATTGGCCAGGCGTTCTTTTTCCGCCAGTTCCTGCATGCGCTGGGCGCTGACCACGGCCAGCTCACCCTTGAGTTCGGTGACCCGCGCTTCGAGCAGGCTGTAGGAATCGGTCAGCTGGCTCGACATCTGGTTGAACAGCTGGAAGGCCTGCTCAAGCCCCTGACGACTTGCCTGCTCTACGGACGAGGGTTGCCCCACGATATTGGAGGCAGAAGAGATCTGGGCGGCTTGGGGCATTGGGCTCTCTCGCTTGGCTGACCGTCAGTGAAACGGAACGTTGCGAGGGCTATAGCAATACCCGTGCCTAAAAAAAACCGCTTATAAATGAAGCGCTTGAAAAACAGGCGTCAATCATCCGCCTGTTCATCTCCTCCAGCCCGGCTCATGCCGTATTTGCGCATCTTCTCGACCAGGGTGGTGCGACGGATGCGCAGACGTTCAGCGGCGCGGGCAACAATGCCATTGGCATCGTCCAGCGCTTGCTGAATCAGGCCCTGCTCCAGACCACCGAGGTAGTCCTTGAGGTCGAGGCCTTCCGGCGGCAGCAGTGCACTGGCGCTGAAATCCGGCGTATGGCCGTTGATCGCCACGCGCTCTTCCAGATCGCTGCGCAGGCTGTCGACCATCTGCTCGTCTTCGTCGTCGACGTAGCGGAATTTCTTCGGCAACTCGACCACGCCGATTACCCCGTACGGGTGCATGATCGCCATGCGCTCGACCAGGTTGGCCAGCTCGCGGACGTTGCCCGGCCAGCCGTGACGGCACAGCGACATGATCGCCGCCGAGTTGAAACGGATCGAACCGCGCTTCTCGTGCTCCATGCGCGAGATCAGTTCGTTCATCAGCAGCGGAATGTCTTCGACGCGCTCACGCAGCGGCGCCATCTCGATCGGGAACACGTTCAGGCGATAGTAGAGGTCTTCGCGGAACGAGCCGATCTCGATCATGCTTTCGAGATTCTTGTGCGTTGCGGCAATGATCCGCACGTCGACGCTCTGGGTCTTGTTGCTGCCCACGCGTTCGAAAGTGCGCTCTTGCAACACGCGCAGCAACTTGACCTGCATCGGCAGCGGCATGTCGCCGATTTCGTCGAGGAACAGAGTACCGCCGTTGGCCAGCTCAAAGCGCCCGGCACGGCTGGTGATCGCGCCAGTGAAGGCGCCCTTCTCGTGGCCAAACAGTTCGCTTTCGAGCAGCTCTGCAGGGATCGCTCCGCAATTGACCGGCACGAACGGCGCGTCGCGGCGTTTGGAGTGGTAGTGCAGATTGCGCGCAACCACTTCCTTGCCGGTGCCGGACTCGCCGAGGATCAGTACGCTGGCGTCGGTGTCGGCCACCTGCTGCATCATCTGCCGGACGTGCTGAATCGCGCGGCTGGTGCCGACAAGACTGCGGAAAAGATTGGGTTCGCGATGACGGCCGCGCTCGCGGGCCTGGTCGTACATTTCACGATAGACCTGGGCGCGGTGCAGCGAATCGAGCAATTTGCTGTAGCTGGGCGGCATTTCCAGGGTCGACAGGACGCGGCGACGCTGGTCTTCAGGCAGGTCAACGGAAGAATTATCGCCCATTAACAAAACCGGAAGGAACTCATCCCAGGTTGCGAGTGTCTTTAGCAAGCCCAAAAGCGCGCCAGGAGCATTGACGGTCCCGATCAGTACGCAAATGACCTCACGACTAGACGACAAAGAGCCGACTGCCTGCTGCCAGTCATGGCTGCCGCAGGGTAAATTTTCTTCGCCAAGAAAATTCAGAATCACCGCCAGGTCGCGGCGGCGGACGCTATCGTCATCGATCAGCAGAATTTTGGTTTCACGCCACATGCAATAGCAACTTCCCTAGTCAACTCAATGCCCGAAAAATAAGGCAAGCGAGACGCTTGCAGGACACCATGTGCCTGTAGACGCCCTAAACCTGATAATAGCCACTAGTTAAGTCAAAAAACCGTGCACAGTCAAATTTATGGCGCACATCTCTGGTTCAACTGACGGTTAATCAACCAAACAGATGGTAAACCTTTGCAGCCTTTTGCGCTTGGGTGATCTGCGACATCTCGTTGGCTATCGCCTGCCGCTCGCCCATGGCCACCTCAAGAAGCTCTTTGTAGACATGAAGCAACTCCTCAAGGTTGTCGCGTAGCGCAACTTCATCCATCGAAGCTTCCGCCATGACGTCTTCCATGCAGGAACGGCAAGCCAGATCCAGCTCGCCGATGGCTTCCCAGTTTCGCTCGGCCAAGGCACCGACCAACGCTTCACGGGTATCGGTTATTCGCTGCAATACAAGACTCATGGTGATCTCCTTCAGAACTGCGGAGCCGGCACAGGCGCGATGGCGTCCCAGCCTTCTTTGACCGTTGTCAGCAGGCCGGCTACCTCATCAAGAATCTTCGGATCGCTCTTGACGTTGGCTTCAGCCAGCCGCTTCATCATGTAGATGTACAGCTGGTTGAGCTCGCCTACTGAATCGGCGCTGTTTTCCAGATCCAGACCCTCACACAAGCCGCCAATGATGCCGACAGCCTTGCTGATCGCCGTGCACTTGGCCGGGATGTCCTTGCGTTCGATGGCGCCTTTGGCCTGAGCGATACGCTCCAGACCACCTTCCATCAGCATTTGCACCAGACGATGCGGGCTTGCTTCGGAAGTCTGTGCGTGAGCGCCGACTTTCTGGTACTGCCGAAGGGCTAACATTGGATTCATGTTCTACCTCATTGCCACAATGACTCGTATAAGCAGTGTATCGCCAACGAATCGCATAACTTTAGATCAAAAGACAAAAACCCGGCACACGCCGATAAAGCGTAGCCGGGTTTTTGTCGTCCCTGCTCGTTACTTCGCAGATTGCTGAGCGTTCAGCGTGCTGAAGAACGACGTGATGTTGCTGGCTGTTGCTTTCATCTGGCCGACCAGCAAGTCCATGGCGTTGTACTTGGCGGTCAACGTCTTCGTCAAGTTGGCGACACGCAAGTCCAAAGCCAATTGCTGATTGGTCAGGTTGCGCGTGTTCTTGTTCAGAATGGCCATACGCTGGTCGAGCAAGCCGGTACCAAGCTTGTCATCCGCCGGTGGCTTGAGGTACGGATCCACCGCCTTGCTCATGCGCGCCAACAGACCATTGGTGTCGTCAGTACCGGTAAACAACTGTTGAACCTGACCGGTCATGCCTGGCTGGGCCATCGTTTTGTTGAACGCATTGGAGTCAAACGTCAGGTTACCGGTGTTGCGGTCGGTCATGACACCCAACTGCGACAGCACCGCCAAAGGACCACCGGCGCCTGGCGCAGTCAATTCCGCTCGAACATTGGCAAGCAGCGCGCGCGGCATGGCGTCGCCCGTGAACGCCGCCTGCACTGTCAGCTTGCCATCTGCGTCCGGCGTCGCCTTGGACAGCGTATCAATGGTGTTTTTCAGCGTGTTGAATGCATCGACAAACGCTTGAATCGATGTTTGCAGGCCCTTGGTGTTAGCGTCCACGCCGACAATAGTCGGAGTCGCAACATTGCCCGTTACAGGGCTGACTGTCGTCAAGTTCAGCGTCAAGCCACTGATAGCACCGGTCACCGTGTTGCTCTTGCTGCTGACCTGCAAGCCGTCAATGGTCAGCTGAGCGTTTTGTGCGACACCGTTGACCGCACCCGAAGCCCCTGCTGCCGGACTTGCACCCATCGGCTTGGTGCCATCGATTTCCAGACCGGCAATGCCGCTGACGGTGAGGTCGGAGCCTTCGCCAGTCTTGCTCGAGCTGATGACCAAGCGCGAAGCGCCGGTGCTGTCGGTCACGATGTTGGCTGAGATACCGTTGGCGCCCTGTGCCTTGTTGATCGCGTCGCGCGTGGTTTGCAAGGTGGAGTTCGCCGGAATATCGACGTTGTAATCAGTGCCATTCTGACTGATTTTCAGGGTACCACTCGGAATGGCACTGGCGGCACCGCCGGCGAAAGATGCGCTGGCGACTTTCGAACCCGTAGCCAGCTGACTGACAACGACGCTGTAACTGCCCGAAACCGCGGTGCTATCGGAGGTAGCGGTCAGCGTCGTGTTATTCGCTGAAGCGGTGAAACCGGCGAAGGCCGGGTTGGTTTTGTTGCCAAGATTGCTCATCGCTGTCTGGAAAGCGGTCAGCGCGCTTTTCAGCGACCCTATACCGGAAATCTTCAGCGTGTTGGCTTTGGTCGCAGTGTCGATCTGCGTCTGCTTCGGCGCCTTGTCGGCATTGACCAAGGCAGTGACGATCGCACCGATGTCCAGGCCGGAACCCAGTCCGGAACCCGGTAGAATTGGACTTGCCATGTGCATCTCCCTTCAGATTGTTGCCATTCTTTTGACCGCTACAGGCGTCCTGAGAACGAACAAACACTATTCATGCCAGCTATCAGACTTTGGCGTCGAACAGCACGTGGCTTGCATTGGCGAGGCTGTCTGCCAGCTTGAGGGCTTCTGCGGAGGGAATCTGTCGCACGATCTCACCCGTCTCGCTTGCAATCACCTTGACGATGACTTTGCCGGAATGCTCGTCGATAGAGAATTCCAGATTGCGCTTGATCGATTGAACGAACTTCTCGATCTCCTGCACTGCCAATTTCAACTTGGTGTCGTCCGAATCCCGACTCTTGGCAGCGACCGGCGCTTGAACCTTGGCCACCTCGGGCGTTTCCGACGGTTTTTCAGCAACCGACGTGACTGGCTTGGGAGCCGGATAAGACAGGTTAAGCTTGACGCTCATGTCCATGCTCATCACCTCCTAACGTAAAAAAGCGAGAGAGCACGACCAGCGCACTCCCCCGCTCAAACTCATTCCGAATTACTGAAGCAGCTTCAGTACAGCGGAAGGCAGTTGGTTGGCTTGAGCCAGAACCGAAGTGGAAGCTTGCTGCAGAGTTTGCTGCTTGGTCAGGTTAGCAGTTTCAGCGGCGAAGTCGGTGTCTTGTACACGACCCTGTGCAGCGGTGGTGTTCTCAACGATGTTCTGCAGGTTGGAGATGGTGCTGGTCAGACGGTTCTGCGAAGCACCCAGGCTGGCACGGGTATCACCGATCGCAGCGATAGCAGCGTCGATTGCAGTGATAGCAGCGTCAATGTTGGTGCCAGCAGTAGCGGCGTCGGTACCGGTCAGAGCCAGGGTAGCTTTGTCCACGGACAGGCTGACGGCGTCGAACTTGGAGCTCAGTACCAGGTCGATGTGGTTGGCAGTACCGGTGTTTGCGCCAACTTGCAGAGTCACAGTACCAGCCGAACCGTCCAGCAGGTTTTTGCCGTTCAGGTTGGTCGAAGCTGCGATACGGCTGATTTCGTCGGACATGTCGGCGAATTCAAGGTTGGTTGCTTTCTGGTCAGCAGTGCCGTTGGTGCCGGTACGTGCTTTAACAGCCAGCTCACGCATACGCTGCAGGATGTCGGTGGTAGCTTGCAGAGCGCCTTCAGCGGTCTGGGCAACGGAGATACCGTCGTTGGCGTTCTGGATAGCCTGGTTGCCACCACGGATTTGCGATTGCATACGAGTGGAGATCTGCAGGCCAGCGGCGTCGTCTTTGGCGCTGTTGATTTTCAGGCCGGAAGACAGGCGCTGCATCGAGGTGGACAGAGCGTCGGAAGCGCGGTTCAGGTTTTTCTGAACGTTCAACGATGTGGTGTTGGTGTTTACTGTTAAAGCCATGACGAATTCCTCGTTGGTTGGGTACTGCGGCTTCCGGCCCTGGCAACCGCCGGGTATGGCCTAGAGAACCTTCGTAATAGTTATCGTCGGGTTTGCAGGTTGCTTGAGGGCTTTTTGAAAAAATTTTGCCATCACCACGCCACCCCCGAGAAAACAAAGACTTAGCAGCACATCAAGCGCGAAAAAATGACGTCATAAAACCGCCTGTAACGCGAAGCCGCGGGCCAGTGCTGCGCAGCGGCTCAGCGCCCGGCATTTTCCAGCAATTCAACCAGCTCGTATTCCATATAGTCAGCCAGCCCCAACCAGTCCTGGCGCTCCTGGCAATCGAGCATTTGCATGAGCACCTGAGCCCACGCCTGCTGGATCTCTAGTGGGGCAGACGACAGACATTGCTGGGCCTGTTCGAACACATCGACCATGGTCAACGCCGCTTCTATGTCACGCCCCAGACGAAACAATGCAGCGCATTGGCGACACTGATCCTGACTGTGATTCAGCGCACTCATTGCACGAACTCCGGATTGAAAGCGGTACCGGCGATCAGCGCACCGGCGCGGCTGCTGTTGAGAAACTCGACCTGCGGATGCGCGGCGATATAACGCTCAAGCACACACAGATAACCGCGAAAATTCAGCTGGGTACTGACGCGCTGACCATGGCCATCGCGCACCCAGTGCCGCGCCTGGGCCAGCGGCGGGCCCAGATCACCATCGCCCCAACCAGCATGGGTCTTGTTCATCGGGAAGGCGAAGTCAGCGCCGAACAGAGTGATTCGACTCGCACCCATTTTCACCGCGAGATCCACCGCCGGATGAATCACGCTGCCGCCGACGTGCAGCTCGCCGCGTGGATACTGATCTTTCAGCTCGGCATAGATCGGGCTGGCCGAATAGCCGCCATAGCGCTTGCCCTTCCATGCCTTCAATACCTGCGGGTCGCTCATCGGCAGGTACACCAGCGTAATGCCGTCCGATGCCTCGAAGGGCAGATGCCGAAAGCCGATGCGCTGATCGATGCTCACCACCAGATCAGGCACGATGCCATGTTCGCGCAACGGCCGATAAGCGGTATCAACACAGATGAACAACGGCCGCTCAGCAAGCTGACGAATCGCCGCCAGACGTTCGAAATGCTGCTCCAGCGTTGGTCCGGTGGCGATCACGAAGATTTCACGTCCAGCGCAACTGCCAAACAGCTGCGCGACATCGTCATCGCCAAGCAACACCGGCAGACATTCCTGCAAGCGTTGCTGGATTTCTGACGACTGCGGATCGAAATCGCGGTTATTGAATGTCAGGTGCACTTCATTGATCAGCCGGTCGCGGATCTTCGCGTTGAAGTCATCGGCCAATAACATCTCGGCGGGCAAGGCAAAAAATGGCGTGAAGAAGTCCGGGTGATCACCGGCGTAAAACAGCTCGACCCGAGGATCTTCCAGCCACTGGCGCTGATCGAGCAGTTGCAGCACCAGCGCGAACAGGGCGCCGTTGAGAATGTGCACGTACAGGCGCTCAAGCCCCGCACGTTCAAGAAGCACGCCGGGCAAGTCGCCGAGGCCAGTGCCATAGACGTGCAGATGCGGTTTCGCCGGCAGGCTCGCCGCCTGGATCTGCGCCTCGTGCAGACGATCATGGCGACTGGTGAGCTGAATGCCGTCAACGCTCAGCGTCGAGCCCAGCCCTTGCACGAGTTCAGCCTGCACCGATGCGCTGTCTTCTGCCATCAATCGCTCGAACAGCGCCGGCCAGCGCCCTTGCAACACCTCGGCATTGGCTTGGAAAAACTCGCTCATGGCGCCTCGCGCTCCTTCTCGGGCAAAAAAATAGCGTTCAAGGTTAACCTTGAACGCTATTTTTGTATCAGTGGTTTTTGCTGCAGCTTACGGACGATAGATGATCGCCGAGCCCCACGACAGACCGACACCAAAACCGCTCAGCGCAACGCGCTGCCAGTCAGAGTCAAGGACGTGTTTTTCCAACAGCAGCGGAATGCTCGACGACACGGTGTTGCCGGTTTCGACCATGTCCTTGATGAACTTCTCCGGCTCGCCTTCGAAGCGTCGCGCCACGGCGTCGACAATCGCCGCACTGCCCTGGTGAATGCAGAATGCATCGATGTCATCGGCCTTGAGGTTGGAATCGTCGAGCAACTCGTGCAAGTGCGCCGGGACTTTCAGCAGAGCGAAGTTGAACACCTGACGACCATTCATGAAGAACACGCCGTTGCTCACTTTCAAATGCGGTGCGCCGGAACCGTCGGTGCCGAACTTGGCCTTGCCCAGCGCCCAGGTCGGGTTTTCGCCCATCCACGTAGCGGTGGCGGCATCGCCAAACAGCATGGTGGTGTTGCGGTCTTCCGGGTCAACGATTTTCGAGTACGGGTCAGCAGTGATCAGCAGGCCGTTCTTCAGGCCGGCGGCTTCCATGAAGCCCTTGATCGCGTAGATGCCGTAGACGTAACCGGAGCAGCCCAGAGAAATGTCGAACGCTGCAACATTGGTCGGCAGGCCGAGCTTGTCCTGGACGATTGCTGCGGTGTGCGGCAGGCCTTCTTCATCACCGTTCTGGGTGACGACAATCAAGGCGTCGATCGATTCACGCTTCAGTTCAGGATGGCTGGCAAACAGCGCATTGGCCGCTTCCACGCACAGATCGGAGGTTTCCTGCTCAGCGTCTTTGCGCGGCAGGAACGCCGAACCGATCTTGCCCAGGATGAATTCTTCATCCTTCTCGAATTTTGCACCTTGTGCGTAATTGTCCACGCCGGCTACAGGAACGTAGCTCGCAATGCTTTTTATGCCAATCATTACGGCTTCCCAATAAAAAACAGCCCAAAACCACCGCTCGCAAGGATTCGAGGGGCGCCGACAAACAGAAAACGGCCGCCACAACGGGCAGCCACGGGAAGCGCAAAGGGCTATCACTGGAACCGCAAAACGGCCCAGGCGCCATCTCCCCGGTCAATACAATACAGTGAAGATGCGCGTTATGACTCGCAGGTCACGCTATTTTGCCGAATCGATGGCAGATTGGCCTATTCGACCAGCGACCAGTCCAGCGGCGTACCGCGCTTGATCGCGGTGCGCGCACGGCGTCCGAGAACGGCATCGGTGTGCTTGGGCGGCAGACCGAGACCGGGGCGAATGGCACGCAGATTGTCCCCGGTAAAGGCCTCACCGGCAGCCATGTCAGCGGTGACGTACAGCGAACGGCGATAGACCAGCGACTTGCGCTCAGCCTCGGTCGGACCGTACTGAACATGCCCCATCGCCTGCCAGGCACGTTCGGTTTCGACGACCAGACTGGCCAGCTCGGCAGGCTCCAGGGAGAAACTTGCGTCCACGCCACCGGCCGAACGATCAAGGGTGAAGTGTTTTTCCACCACGGTCGCGCCCAGCGCCACCGCTGCCACCGACACGCCAACGCCCATCGAGTGGTCCGACAGCCCGACCTCGCAGCCAAACAGCTCGCGCAGATGCGGGATCGTGCGCACATTGCTGTTGAGTGGCGTGGCCGGATAAGTGCTGGTGCACTTGAGCAAGACCAGATCCTTGCACCCGGCCTCGCGCGCGGCACGCACGGTTTCGTCCAATTCGGCGATGCTGGCCATGCCGGTGGAGATGATCAGCGGTTTGCCCGTAGCCGCGACACGGCGGATCAGCGGCAGATCGGTGTTTTCAAAACTGGCAATCTTGTACGCCGGCACTTCAAGGCTTTCGAGAAAATCCACCGCGCTGTCATCGAACGGCGTCGAGAACGCGAGCATTCCCAACTCCTTGGCCCGAGCAAAAATCGGCGCGTGCCACTCCCACGGCGTGTGGGCTTTTTCGTAGAGATCGTAGAGTGAAGTCCCGGCCCACAGACTGCCCGGATCCTTGATGAAGAATTCACCTTCAGCCAAATCCAGGGTCATGGTTTCGGCGGTGTAGGTTTGCAGCTTCAAGGCATGCGCCCCGGCCTTGGCCGCCGCCTCGACGATTTGCAGAGCGACGTCGAGGGACTGGTTATGGTTGCCGCTCATTTCGGCAATGATGAACGGCGGTGCATCGGCACCGATGGTGTGGTGGCCAATCTTGAAACTAGACATGCGGGTGATCCTTCAAAACACGGCTGAACGCACAGGTTTCCTGGATGAACCCGGCGTCGCGGAAGACTTTCAATGAGGACTGATTGGCGGGCATGACTCGCGCAGTAATGCACGTCAATTGCGGCCAGTGCGCAGCGACAAACCCTTCGCCACGGCTTAGCAGTGCTCTGCCCCAACCGAGGCCGAAACGCACCTCCAGCAGATAAATCGAGACTTCGGCTTCGAACCCGCGCAAGTCGTAGCGCAGCACCCCGACCGCGCCGTCATCCGCCTCGGCAATCAGCAGCAGCCGCTGCGGATTGCGCAGACTCGCCGTCAGCCAGTTGAGATGTTGCGCCCAATCGATAACGCCGGTTTCCAGCGACCAGCGCCGTACCGCTTCGGCGTTGCGCCCCTCGAACAGCAACTGCGCATCGTCCAGCGTTGCCGGGCGCAGCTTGAGCACCGCACCGGCCAGCGCCGCCGCCACACGCTCGGCACCGCGCCCGTCGACCAGTTGCCGCGAGCGCTCGGCAAGGCTGCGGCGTAGAAAATGATTGTTCACGACGAAGCCGACCGCATCACGCAACTGCTCGACGCTGACCTGCTCGCGGGCGCCCATGAACACATGCGCGCCGGCCGCCGCCATGACTTCACCGTTGGCCTGCTGATTGTTCGCCACGGCGATGCAGATGGTCGGCAAACCCAGCGCCGCGCGCTCCCAACTGGTGCCGCCGCCAGCACCGATAAACAGATCGGCTTCAGTCATGCGCTGATGGAAATCGCTGACGAAACTGTGCAGGCGCCAGTTCGGCCGTGTCTCGGCCAAGGCCTGCATCTGCGCCCACGCCGGGTTGTCGGCGCCCGCGACGAAATCAACCTGCAACTCAGTGAAATCAGCCAGCGCCAGCATCGCGTGATGAGTCTGCCTCGCCGCGTCGAAACCGCCAAAATTCACCAGCACCCGGCGCGCCTTCGGTTTGATCTCGATGGCATCGCAGTTGAATTCTTCGCGCAACAAGGCGTAGCGCGGGCCGAGCAAGGTGCGACAGCCTGGCGGCAGCAGCGGCGCGTAGTTTTCACTCAAGCCTGAGAGGTTCTGATTGAGCAGCAGATCGACGCTGTAGCGCCGCGTGGCCAGATCATCCACGGCGGCGATTCGATGCGCCCAGCGCCGAGCGGCAGTTTGCCAGTGATGATCAAGGCCGTAATGGTCGACGATGATCCAGTCGAACGGTGCCTGCCCGTCCAGCAGCAGGCCCAGTGCATCAATATCGAACTGCCACGGCAACATCGATTCGATAGCCTGCAGCGGGTCTTCATCACGATAGCGCTCGGGTAACGCGAAGGTCTCGAAGCCTTCGGCATTCAAGGCTTCCAGTCGATGCCCCGGCAACCGCCGACAGGCAAACGCAACATGACTGCCCTGCCCGCGCAGCACCCGGGCCAGGGTCAGACAGCGGGCAATATGGCCGCTGCCGATGGTTGGCGACGCGTCGGCGCGGATCAGCACTCTCATGGCAGTTCTCCGCCGGCTCTGAGTGCGGCGTACAGATATTCGGCGCGCTGCCAGTCTTCGGGCGTGTCGATGTCCTGCACCAGATGGCGCGGCAGGATCACCGGCAGGCTGGCTGGCGAGAACAGCGTCTCGCCACGCAACCACGCTTCGCTGCGACCCCAGTAAAACTGCCCGGCATCCTGAAACGCTTCGGGTAGATCCTGCGAACGGGTGGCGCGAAATTCCGGATAAAGCGACATCAGGGCGCCCTCCTCGTTGAGGGTCAGTGCGCGCTGCACCGGGAAACCGAAGCCGCACACCGAAAAGGCAAACGCCTTGTGCGGATGCTGCTTGAGCAAATCCAGACCCTGACGCAGATAACGCGCCTGCAACAACGGCGCTGTCGCATACACGCAGCAGGCGTAATCGAACACCGGTAGTTGCTGCAAGGCATGGGCAATCACCGCAGCAGTGCCGGTGAAATCATCCGCCAGAACGGCCGGTCGCATGAACGGCACCTCGGCGCCATTCGCCCGCGCGACGTCGGCAATTTCCGCATCGTCGGTGCTGACCACAACGCTCTCGAACAGCCCTGACTCCAGCGCCGTGCGAATCGAGCGGACGATCATCGGTACGCCGTCGAACGGTTTGAGATTCTTGCGCGGGATGCGCTTGCTGCCACCACGGGCGGGGATGATCGCGACGCAGCTCACGGTGCCTTACTCCTCAAGCAGCAGCCGACGCAGTTGCTCGACCACCTGATCCTGTTGTGCTTCGCTGAGCAAAGGGAACAGCGGCAAGCTGATCGCCTCGGCGTAATAGCGCTCGGCCTCGGGGAAATCGCCCTCGGCAAACCCCCGCTCGCGATAGTACGGCTGCAGATGCACCGGAATATAGTGCAGATTTACGCCAATGCCGGCGGCGCGCAAACCTTCGAACACCTGGCGATGACTGAGATTGCAGCGCTCGCTCTGCAAGCGCACCACATAAAGGTGCCACGCTGATTCCGCCTCCGGCTGCGCACTCGGCAAGGTCAGCGGCAGGTACGCGAGCAACTGATCGTAACGCGCTGCGAGTTCGCGGCGCCGTGCGACAAATTCGTCGAGCTTGCGCAGTTGTGACAGACCCAGCGCCGCTTGCAGATCGGTAATCCGGTAATTGAAGCCCAGCTCGACTTGCTGGTAATACCATGGCCCGTGGCTGGGCTCGGTCATGTGCTCGGGATCGCGGGTCATGCCGTGGCTGCGCAGGCGTCGCAGACGTTCGGCCAGCGCCGGGCGATTGGTCAGGACCATGCCGCCTTCGGCGCTGGTGATGATTTTCACCGGGTGAAAACTGAACACCGTCATTGCCGCAAATTCGCCACAACCGACCGGGCGGCCGGCGTAGCTCGCGCCCACCGCGTGCGAGGCGTCTTCGATCACGGTGAAGTTATAGCGCACCGCCAAGTCGGCAATCTTGCGCAGATCGCAGCTCTGCCCGGAGAACGCGACGGCGACGAGGACTTTGGGCAGCGTGCCGTCGCGTTCGGCCTGTTCGAGCTTCGCTTCAAGCGCGAACGCATCGAGGTTCCAGGTCAGCGGATCGATGTCGACGAAATCAACATCAGCGCCGCAATAACGCCCGCAATTGGCTGAAGCCAGAAACGTATTCGGCGAGGTCCACAAGCGATCGCCCGGCCCCAGGTCAGCGGCCAGACAAGCAATGTGCAGCGCCGCCGTGGCATTGCACACCGCCACGCCGAAATCGGCCTGACAGCGCTCAGCCATGGCCTGCTCGAAGCGTTCGATGGTCGGCCCCTGGGTCAGCCAGTCCGATTGCAGCACCTCGACCACCGCATCGATGTCCGCCTGATCGAGGCTCTGCCGACCGTAAGGAATCATACCGACAGCTTCGCGTGCAGATCGGCGATCTGCCCCACCGAAAGGAAATGCGGGTTGGTGTCCGAGCGATACTCGAAATCCTCGCCCACCGCACGGCCACGTTCACCGAGTTTATCGACGGCGAAATCGACGTCGACGCTGGTAAAACGAATCGACGGCTGAATCGTGTAGTGGTCGTCAAATTCAAGGGTCATGCGCGCATCGTCCAGCGGCACCATCAGTTCGTGCAGTTTCTCGCCGGGACGAATGCCGACGTTCTTGTGCGGCAGATGCTCAGCCATGCCGCGCGCCAGATCGACGATACGGATCGACGGGATCTTCGGCACGAACACTTCGCCGCCATGCATGCGGGCGAAGCTGTCGAGGACGAACTGCACGCCGTGGTCGAGCGTGATCCAGAACCGCGTCATGCGCTCGTCGGTGATCGGCAATTCTTGCGCGCCTTCAGCGATCAGCTTGCTGAAGAACGGCACCACCGAACCACGCGAGCCGGCGACGTTGCCGTAGCGCACCACGGCGAAACGGGTCTGCTGCTCGCCGGCAATATTGTTGGCTGCGACGAACAGTTTGTCCGAAAGCAACTTGGTCGCGCCGTACAGATTGATCGGGCTGGCCGCTTTGTCGGTGGACAGCGCGACGACTTTCTTCACGCCATTGTCGATGGCGGCGGCGATGATGTTCTCCGCGCCATTGACGTTGGTGCGGATGCATTCAGTCGGGTTGTATTCCGCCGCCGGCACCTGCTTCAACGCCGCAGCATGGACGACGTAATCGATGCCGCGCATGGCCTGACGCAAGCGCTCGGCGTCACGCACGTCACCGATGAAATAACGCATGCACGGCGCGTTGAACGTCTGCTGCATCTCGTACTGTTTCAGCTCGTCGCGGGAGAACACCACTACGCGCTTGGGCTGGTATTGCTCGAGCAGCCGGCGGATGAAGTTGCGCCCGAACGAGCCGGTGCCGCCGGAGATGAAAATCGATTGTCCGTTGAACATGTGGTGGTTCCTGTCCGGCCTGCTCAGGCGAGCAACTGCGCCCAATTGATCGAGGCGTTTTCGCCAAGAGTGAAACCTTTGCCACTCAGGGCCAGGTTGGCGTTGTACGCCGGGTCCTGCGCGAAAGCATCCGGCCACTTTTCACGCAGTGCCGCCAATGCCGCTGGCGCCTGTGGCAGCTCGCCGGTGTGCAGCACCTGCACCAGTGGCGTCCACACGGTGAGGTAACCGGCCTGTCCGGCCTTGAGGCACAGATCGACATCGGCATAGCCCGCAGCGAAGGTCATCTCGTCCAGGCCGCCAAGTGCATTGAACATGTCCTTGCCAATCATCAGGCACACCTTGGACACCGCCGAGTAATTCTGCTCGACAGCCAGACGCTGCATGTAACCCTCAGCCTTGTGTTTCTCGCCGATGAAGGGCGAACCGACGCCATCGTTGAGGCCGAGAATCAGACCGGCCTGAGCAACCTTGCCATCACGATCGACCAGTTTGGCGCCGACGATGCCGACTTCAGGACGCTGGGCATGGTTGAGCAGCGAATCGATCCAGTTCGGGTTGACCACTTCGCTGTCGGCGGCCAGCAGCACCAGGTATTCACCCTGCGCCTGCTCGCTGGCGGCGTTGTACAACGCGACTTCGCCGAGTGGCTGATCGGCACGCAGTACGTTGACCTTGGCGTGGCGCAGCGTGCCCAGCCAGTCGTTGACCGCTGCCGACTGGTTGGCGTTGGCGGCCAGCAGCACTTCGTAGCGGCTGTAACGGGTGCGCAGCAGCACGCCTTCGAGGCAGCGACGCAGTGCCGGCAGATCATCAATGACCGGCACAATGATCGACACCAGCGGTTGTTCGGTATGGCGATAATCGATCTGCCAGGTGCCCGGCAGCGCCGAGGTGACCTTGGCCTTGTAACCGCGATTGCCCAAGTGACGCAGCAGCGCCAGACGCTCATGGGCGTTTTCTTCCAGAGGCGCCTGCTCGGTGATCAGCAGCGGCTCGTCGAGGTGCGCCAGACCGTCGAGGCCGCCCTGTTCGATGATGCGCAGCAACAGATCGAATTCCAGCGCTTTGCTGAAGTCGGCCTGATAGCCACCCGCTTCAAGCAACACTTCGCGACGGATCAGCCAGTGCCGCGCCATCAGCGATGGCACGCTTTGCAGCAGATCAAGGTTGAAACCGGGGCGGAACACGTCGACCAGCGCTCCTTCGGCAGTGCGCTGAATTTCATCAGTCGCTACTGCGCGAACACCGCTGGCCGCCATCAGTTCCAGACCCGCACGGGCCAGGCCGGCCGGAGTGAATTCGTCGCCCACGTTCGCCAGCAGCAACCAGTCGCAAGGCGACTGCGCAGCGCTCTGGTTGAGCTTGTCGACAAGATTGCCCGGGGTAACCCGAACAAAATGCAAGGTGTTTTGCGCGGTAGTCGCGGTCTGCGGCTCACCCGTGGTGAAGACTACAATCTTGAAAGCTTTGCTGATCCCTTCGACAAGGCTGTCGAGCGTGATTTGCAGCTTCTCGATACTGTCATCCAGGTCAAGCAGGAAAATACCGAATTGCGGTCCGCCGTTGCTGGCGGCCAGACGCGCAGCAATTGACCCAGCCTGTTCGGCGTCAGGCTTGCGCGCCGCCAGCCAATCGAGCAAACGCCCCGAGCGCATCTTGCGGAAGAGCGGGTAGTGTTCAAGGTTCGACACGGCTTCAAGACGCGCGTCCCACTCGAGCATTTCCTGTGCAGGCACTTCCTCGCCAACCAGCTGAAGTTGCTCGGCCAGACGCTTGACCACGTGACGGTTGAACGCGTTGCTGTCATGAGCTTGCCACAGCCGGTCGGTGACACTTTCAGGGGTGTCGTTATTACGCGCCTGCAGCAGATACTCCTGCCGGGTCCAGACGCCTTCAAGCTTCTCAAGCTGAATACGCCCGGCGGGCATCGCATGCAAGAGGAATTCGAACTGGGTCAGCAAGTCGAAGAAGTGCTGGTTGTAAAACGGCATCTCGACGTATTGCCGTGGGCCGAATTTGCGTTCAGGTGCCTTGGTGAAGTTGTTCCAGGTCGACTCGAAAATCAGCTCGGTCGTCAACGCTCGCCCAGAGACCAGACTGTCGGTCATGGCCTCGAAGCTTTTCAGGGCAAATGCCTTGCGCTGCGCCTGATCGAGATCGGTGATGGCGGTCGGCAAGGACGCAAGGAATTCTGCGAAGGCTTCCCGCTCGGCCACCGACTTGGCATCGGTATAGGACAGTGCGTGATAGACCTCGGTGTTGTGGTCAGAGAAGCCGATGTTGATCTCGCGCACGACATACGGGATCGGCAGGATCCGCGCCTTGGCGTTTGCCAGCAGATAATAGGTGTGGCCGATTTCCTGCCATTCGAAGCTGGTGCCTGCCGGCAAAGCGGCGTACCAGTCCTGAATGATCGAAGTACGGCACACGCCGTAAAACGGCGGTACGTACTGATGCATGAAATCGAGGACGCGATCCTCGGCGCGCTCGGATGCGTAGTCTTCACAGATCTTCTTGTCGCGACGGTAGTAGCTGACGCTTCCCGCCAGCGCCAGGTACATCAGGCAGTAACCGTGGCACAGGCCGTAGTCACGGTTCGCTTCGAGGAACCTGACCGATTCGGCCAGCGACTCATGCAGGATGAAGTCGTCGTCGGCGGCAAACACCATGTACGGCGTGGTCAACTGCGCAACGCCGTAAGTCAGTTTGGCCTGCATGCCCCAGTAGGCAAATTGCGGCAAGTGCTGATAATCGACCGCCGAAAAATCACCTTCCGGGCGCTCGGGGGAAGAATCCAGCACCAGCACCTTGCAAGGCAGGCTGCTGTAGTACTGCAGCGCTCGGCGCAAAAAAGCCGGGCGGTTGTGGGTGATCAGTACCACTGTCAGCAACTCGCTCAATGGCAGCGTGTTTTCAGAACCGTACTTGCCTTGCATAACTTCTCCTGCCGCGATCAAACCGTGCGAAAACACTGTAATGAAAAACTGTCAACGAACCCGACGCAGATAACCGTCCGAAGCAACGGTGATCAGCAACTTGTCCTGCATCTGCTGATCGATTTCAAAATCAGCGTTTTCCTTGAGATAAGCCCACACCGCAGTCTTCGGGTTGTCACCCGGGCCCCACGGACGATCCGGGAAAGCATCGGCCGGCATGTCCTCGACGACGGTGTCCATGACCACGCAATAGCTGTCCACCGACACCAATGGTGCGTAGAGACGCAACTCTTCCAGGACGTGTTCGTGGGTATGGTTGGAGTCGAGCACCACGATGACCTTCTTGCCAGCAGCCGCCTGACGCACCTGCTCGACCACCGCCGGGTCAAGGCTGGAGCCTTCGATCATGCTGATGCGCTTGATCATCGGATGGCTTTCGATGGCCTCACGGTTGTGCGCGCGGATATCGCGATCAATGCCGAGCACTTCGCCATGACCCTGCAGCTCCAGCAATGAAGCGTAGTAAATGATCGAACCGCCATGAGCGATACCGCACTCGATCACCAGGTCCGGCTTGATCCGCCAGATCAGTTCCTGCATCGCCATCATGTCTTGCGGCAATTGAATGATCGGGCGACCCATCCACGAAAAGTGATAGGTGTACTTGTGCTTGGCCGACTCGTTATAGAACTGCTGGGCCAGCGCCTTGAGTTCCTGGTTCCGGCCTTGGGCAACCACTTCAGCCTGGCACTCTGCTTCGAAGGCTTTGATCAGGTTATCGCTCATTGTTGGTCTCACTGAAAATTCATTGGGTTTGCACATGGCCAAAAGGCCTTCGCGGCAGGCGCATCAGTCGCTGCGCTGCGCCTCGAGTAATTGTTGTAACCGCTCCACCACAGCCCAGAACGCCATGGGCTCGTGGGTCGGATAGGGATAGTGGCCGAGGTTCAAATCCAGCGTTGCGCCACGCTCATGCAAGCGCTGTTCGACCAGCGCACGCACCGACACCGGTTGACCGCTGGCGCAGTTGACTACGCCAGCGAAGTCGCGCTGATGGAGGATCGCGGCGAGATGACTCGCAGCGGTTTCAATTGCGAGGAAATCGCGCAACTGCTCACCGGCCGACATGTTGAAGGTCGGCTCACCGCTATCGATCGCCCGGTCCAGCGCGGCCAACAGACTGTTGGGGTTCTGCCCTTCGCCGTGCAGGTAGAACAACCGCGCCCACTGCAGAGTGAACGACCGCTCCTGCTGCAGGTTCTGCAAAAACAAGTGCAGCGTGTGCTTGGCCAGACCGTAAGGATTGCTCGGCCGTGGCTCGGTTGACTCGCTGAGCGGGCCGCTCTGCATGCCGTATTCGAAACAGGTACCGGTAACCAGAACCTGCTGCACGCCCGCCTCGACCGCACTTTTGATAAAGCGGTAATCGGCCATCAGGTTGTGCTCGAAATGAAACAGCGCCCGATAGTTCGGCAGGCCGGGCCAGGCCAGATGCGCAAGTGCGTCGATGCCTTCGCTCAGCGCGACGACATTCAGATCGGCAGCGTGAATATCCGCGCTGACGAACTCGACGTCGTCGATCCACGGCATGCTTCGCGCCGTTTCTGCGTTGCGAGCTACCGCGCGAATTTCGCAGCCGCGTTCAAGCAATGCAGCAACCAGATGCCGACCGACGAAACCGGTAGCGCCGGTAACCAGAACCTTCACAGCACTTTCAACTCAGGCACGGCGATGACGAAGCGCCCGTCCCACTGACGCACCTGCGCCAGTTGCTGACTGACTTCTTGCAGCAGGTTCCACGGCAGCACCAGTACGTAGTCCGGTTTGTCGATTTCGATCTGCGCCGGCGCCACGATCGGAATGCGGCTGCCCGGCAAGAATTTGCCCTGCTTGTGCGGATTGGCATCGGCCACCCAGGCCAGCAGATCCGCTTTGACGCCGGCGTAGTTGAGCAAGGTATTGCCCTTGGCCGCCGCCCCGTATCCGACCACACGTTTACCGTCGGCTTTGGCCTGCAACAGGAAGCGCAGCAGGTCATGTTTGATGCGTTCGGCAGCCGGCGCGAGGGTCGCGTAGTACTCGGCGGTTTTCACCCCGGCAACGAGTTCGGTCTGCAGTTGTTGCTGGACTGCCGGAAGAACAGCACGGCGCTGGCCGTCCTTGCGTTGCACGAAAACGCGCAACGAGCCACCGTGAGTGCTCAACTGCCTGACGTCAAACACTTCCAGGCCATTGCGCTCGCACAAGGTCTGCACGGCGGTCAGCGACAGGTAGGAATAGTGTTCGTGATACAGCGTGTCGAACTGCGCGCCAGCCATCAGCGTCAGCAGTTGCGGAAACTCGAAGGTGGCGACTCCGGTCGGCTTGAGCAACGTCGCGAAGCCGGCGAGGAAATCGTTGATGTCCGGCACATGGGCAAGCACGTTGTTGGCCGCCATCAGGTCGGCGCTCCAGCCTTCGCTGCGCAATTGCGTGGCGGTGTCGCGGCCGAAGAACAGCTCACGAATCTCCAGGCCTTTTTCCCGTGCCGCTTGCGCGGTGCTGCGGGTCGGCTCGACACCCAGGCACGGGATGCCGCGCGCGGCGACGTATTGCAGCAGGTAACCATCATTGGCGGCGATTTCGACCACGCGGCTGTCGGCGCTGAGACCGAAGCGCTCGCTCATCTCGGCGACATAGCGCTCGGCGTGATTCAGCCAGGTGCTGGAGAACGAGCTGAAATAGGCATATTCGGCGTCGAAAAGTCTGTCGGCACTGGTGTAGTCCTCAGTCTGGACCAGCCAGCATTGCTCGCACACCGCGACTTTCAGCGGGACCCATTGCTCGGCCTGTTCCAGGCGATCGGCGTGCACGTAGGCGTTGGACGGCGGCGAAGTGCCGAGGTCGATCAGCGGCAGGCTCAGCGGTGCGGCGCACCCACGGCAGTTCATAGACGCACTCCAGCAAAGTGTTGATCGAGCGCGGGATGGCTGGAATCACGCGCTGACAAATTATTGACAGGCAACGGCCAGGCAATCGCCAGCCGCGGATCGTTTACCAACAAGCCGCCCTCGTGTTCCGGCGCGTAATCGGCGCTGTGCAGATAGAGCAATTCGGCGTCGTCGGTGAGCGTCTGAAAGCCATGAGCGAAACCGGCCGGAATCAACAGGCTGCGGCCATCGCCCGCCTTCAAGCGCTCGGCGTGCCAGTGCAAAAAGGTTTCCGAGTCAGGACGCAGATCCACCGCGACATCCCAGACTTCACCGCGCAGGCACGTGATCAGTTTGGCTTCCGGGGCGTTGGCATCCTGATAATGCAGGCCACGTACACTGCCCTTCTCGCGGGTGCAGGAATGGTTGATCTGGCGGATGTGGAAAGCGCTGCCGAACGCACTCAGGCTGCCTTCGCAGAACAACCGGGCGAAGTGCCCGCGCTGATCTTCGAAGCGCTTGTGCTGAACGCAGAACAGACCGGCCAATGGCAACGCTTGCAGGGAAAACTCGCTCACAGCGCGCCTCGGTACAGATTCAATTGGCCCAGAGTTACGGCGCGCATGTCATCGCCGTTCTGCCACGCCAAGTGCCAATCCAGGGTCTGCGCCAGGCACGCCTGCAACGACCAGCGCGGCTGCCAGCCGAGTACCTGCCGCGCGCGACTGCTGTCCAGACGCAGCAGACCGGCTTCGTGCAGTTCACTCGGTTCGATGCGCAGACCACGGGCTTGCGGCCAGCGATTGGCAAGTAGTTCAACCACTTCACCGACGCTGCACATGTCTGCCTCGCCGGGGCCGAAGTTCCACGCGCCAGCATATTCCGGGCCGTATTCGTACAGCGCGGCAGCCAATTGCAGATATCCGGCCAGCGGCTCCAGCGCGTGCTGCCACGGGCGCACCGCTTGAGGGTAACGCAGGGTTACCGGCTCGTCGGCAGTCCAGGCTTTCAGTACGTCGGGGATCAGTCGCTCCGGCGCAAAATCACCACCGCCCAGCACATTGCCGGCGCGTGCGGTCGCCAGGGCCAGACCGTGTTCGGCATGTTTGTCCGCCGGGAAAAACGACGCGGCATAGGACTGCGCGAGCAATTCGCAGCAGGCCTTGCTGCTGCTGTATGGATCGTGACCACCGAGGGCTTCGTCTTCGCGGTACGGCCACAACCATTCCTTGTTGGCGTAAACCTTGTCGGTGGTCACCAGTACGCAGGCGCGCACGCCGCCAACCTGACGAATCGCTTCGAGCAGGTTCAGCGTACCCATGACATTGCTTGAATAGGTGCCGAGCGGATCGCGATAGCCTTCGCGCACCAAGGGCTGCGCCGCCAGATGCAGGACGATTTCAGGCTCGGTCTCGGCGATGATTTCCAGCAAGGCGCCGAGGTCACGCAAGTCACCGCGCTGATCGTTGATGCCCTCGCTGACCCGCGCCAGTTCGAACAGGCTCGGTTCGGTCGATGGGTCCAGAGAAAAACCGCTGACTTGCGCACCAAGGCTTTGCAGCCACAGGGTCAGCCAACTGCCCTTGAAACCGGTGTGTCCGGTGACCAGCACGCGTTTGCCACGCCAGAAATCCGCATTCAAGCCCATTGCTTCCATGGGGCCTCCCCGCTCTGCCACAGCGCTTCGAGATGGTTCTTGTCGCGCAGCGTGTCCATCGGTTGCCAGAAGCCGTCGTGTTCAAACGCTTTCAATTGCTCTTCGCGGGCCAGACGCGCCAACGGCTCGGCTTCCCAGGTGGTTTCATCGCCAGCGATGTAGGGCAAGACTTTCGGCGACAGGACGAAGAAGCCGCCATTGATCCAGCCGCCGTCGCCACGGGGTTTTTCAGTGAAGCCGAGGACCTGATCGCCTTGACGCTCAAGTGCACCGTAGCGCCCCGGTGGCTGCACGGCAGTGACCGTCGCCAGGCGACCATGGCCCTTGTGGTAATCGACCAATTCACGGATGTTCAAATCGGAAACGCCGTCGCCGTAGGTGAAGCAGAACGCGTCTTCATCCTTGAGGTAACGGCCGGCACGCAAGAGGCGGCCACCGGTCATGGTCTCCTCGCCGGTGTCGATGAGGGTCACGCTCCACGGCTCGCTGTAGTTCTGATGTACGTCCATGCGGTTTTCACGCATGTTGAAAGTGACGTCGGAGGTGTGCAGGAAATAGTTGGCGAAGAAGTCCTTGATCGCGTAGCCCTTGTAGCCCAGGCAGATGACGAAGTCGTGGATCCCGTGAGCGGAATACTGCTTCATGATGTGCCAGAGAATTGGCTTGCCGCCGATCTCGATCATCGGCTTGGGCTTGAGGTGCGATTCTTCGCTGATGCGCGTGCCGAGGCCACCCGCCAAAATTACTGCCTTCATCGTCTCCCCTCTCTTTCTTCACCGGGCTGCGCATGGCTTTCTTGAGCGTTGCGGGCCAACTGCCTCTACCTTTTGCCGGACGGGGCGCCGGTGCAGTGACCGCTAGCGCTCGTTTTATGGCGATTTGAGGGGAGCTTGCAGGAAACGCGCCAGCTCGCGCGCACCGTATACCAGCTCTATTAGTTGCGTTTACGCGCTGCCATGAAAAAAGGGGGCCCGATCCACTGGATCGGGCCCCCTTCGTTACAGGCTGCGAAAACCGTTAATTACGGCAATCGGTCAAATCAGCCAAACATGGCAAACCCATCACCATTGAGTGGCAGAACATCACCGTTGGCCGCTATGAAGTGTTCGATGGTGTTGCCACCCGCGAACCAGTCTTGCAGCTTTACCCCCTGGGCGGTGGGGTCAGACACAGGGTAATAACCGTCATTGAGGTATAGGTCATCACCCACCCGTGCGAGTTGCAATGACTGGGCCGACTGAATGTTGTTCAGTTTCAGCGTGTCATTGAGACTTAGCCCATCGTCACGGATGGTCACCAACTGGGCGGTGTTGACGATGTAGGTGTCGTCACCCGCCCCCCCATTGGCAAAGCCACCAGAGCTCATTTGCCAAGGGTAAGCATTTTTTATCCCGAGCGTCAGTGAGTCATCGCCCGTCCCGCCCAGCAGGACAAAATTATTGCCCGTGCCCGTGAGCGTGTCGTTACCCTCGCCACCCTCTGCCTTGCCTGAAGCAACAATGATCGTGTCTCGCCCCGCCTCTCCGAAGGCCAGGGTGCCGGTGTCGTCCGCAGCACTGTAGATGTAGTCGTCACCGTAGCCGCCAAACAGCATGTCTGCTTGCGGTCCAAGGGAAATGCCGATCAGGTTGAACGGTCCGACGGCGGAGACCAGCCCGCCATACAGGGTGTCACCGCCATTACCGCCATACAGCACATCATTGCCCAGCCCACCCTCGAGAAGGTTTCCGGTTGCGCTGGCTGAAATGGTGTCATCGAAGTGACTGCCGACTACTCGCTCGATATTGAGCAAGACATCACCTTGAGCATCTCCGCCCAGATTGAGGTTGGTCGTCAGATTGATGTTTACCCCTGACGCACTGGTGATGTACCAGGCACTGTCATACCCTTCTCGCCCGTCGATCCTGTCGGCACCACTACCACCAATGAAGATATCGGTGCTGGCCGAGCCGGACAGCGTGTCGTCAAAGCTACTGCCCTGATAGATCTCAATGCCGGCGAAGGTGTCTCCCGCCGCGTCGCCGCTGTTGGCGTTGGTTTTCAGGTCAATGGTCACGGCGCTTTCGGACTGCTCGTAGCTGACCACGTCCTGGCCCAGCAGGCCATCGAACGCCATGGCCGCACTGGATGCAATGAAAGTATCGTTGAAACCGGTGCCACGCAGGCCCTCGATGCTGACGTAGGTGTCCCCCGCCGCGATCCCCGAATGCACGCCTGTCTTGAGGTTGATATTGACCGCTACCGTGCTGTCCGCATAGCCCACGGTGTCGATCCCGGCGCCGCCGATAAACTGGTCGGCTCCACCACCGCCGAACAACACGTCATTACCCGCCCCACCCGTAATGATGTTGTCGATGGCGTTGCCGTATCCGGTGAACGCACCGGTGCCGGTGTAGGTCAGGCGTTCGACGTTGGCACTCAGTGCGATCTGACCGTAAGTGGTCCGCACCTCGTCAATACCCCCGCCGGACTGCTCGACCACCGTGCCGCCGGCGCCATTGAGGAAGTACACGTCGTCACCCGCACCGCCTTCGAAGGTGGCCGTCATCAGGTCAATGGTGAACGTGTCGTTGAAAGCGGAACCGATGACCTTCTCGATGTTGATCAGGGTATCGCCTTCGGAGTCGCCACCCACGCCTGCGCGGCCTGGAGTGTTGTAGCGAATCTCGACGTTGATCCCCGCGGCGGAAGTCGAATAGTCAACCGTATCCATGTTCCCGACAGAGCCATCGAAGGCAATGGCGCGGCCATCGGCGACGAAGATATCGTTGTAGTTGGAACCGCGAACACCTTCGATGTCGTTGAAGGTATCGCCAGTCGCAATGCCGCTATTAACGCCGGTTTTCAGGTTAACAGTCACTGCCACCGCGCTGTCGGTGTAGCCCACCGTATCGAAGCCCGCACCGCCGAAGAACTGGTCGGCACCGCCGCCACCGAACAGCGTGTCATTACCGATGCCGCCGGTGATGATGTTGTCGATCGCATTGCCGTATCCGATGAACGCACTAGTGCCGGTATAGGTCAAGCGTTCTACATTGGCGTTCAGACTGAGCTGACCGTAGGTGGTCCGAACCTCGTCATTGCCCCCTCCAGCCTGCTCGACCACCGTGCCGCCAACACCATTGAGGAAGTACACATCGTCACCCGCGCCACCTTCGAAGGTGGCCGTAAGATTATCGAGGGTGAACGTGTCGTTGAAAGCAGAGCCGATCACCTTCTCGATGTTGATCAGCGTATCGCCTTCGGAATCGCCTCCGATGCCTGCACGACCTGGGGTGTTGTAACGAATGTCGACGTTGATTCCGGCGGCGGAAGTCGAATAGTCCACCGCATCCATGTTCCCGACAGAGCCATCGAAGGCAATCGCGCGGCCATCGGCGACGAAGGTGTCGTTGAAATTGGAGCCACGAATACCTTCGATGTCGGTAAAGGTGTCACCGGTGGCAATCCCCGTGTGGACGCCGGTTTTCAGGTTGACGGTGACGCCGACAGTACTGTCGGTGTAACCCGCCGTGTCGACACCCGCACCGCCGATGAATTGATCCGCGCCGCCGCCACCGAACAGCGTGTCATTACCGATGCCGCCGGTGATGATGTTGTCGATCGCATTGCCGTAGCCGGTAAACGCTGTGGTACCGGTGTAAGTCAGGCGTTCGACGTTGGCACCCAACGACTGCGAATAATAGTTGGTGCGCACTTCATCATTGCCACCGCCGGCCTGTTCGATGACCGTGCCACCGAGACCGTTGATGATGTAAACGTCGTCCCCGGCACCGCCTTCGAAGGTCGCCGTCAGGGTATCGATGCTGAAGGTGTCGTTGAAAGCAGAGCCGATCACCTTCTCGATGTTGATCAGCGTATCGCCTTCGGAGTCGCCTCCGATGCCTGCACGACCTGGGGTGTTGTAACGAATGTCGACGTTGATTCCGGCGGCGGAAGTCGAATAGTCCACCGCAT
Organism: Pseudomonas triticicola; assembly: GCF_019145375.1. Taxonomy (NCBI): domain Bacteria; kingdom Pseudomonadati; phylum Pseudomonadota; class Gammaproteobacteria; order Pseudomonadales; family Pseudomonadaceae; genus Pseudomonas; species Pseudomonas triticicola. The sequence continues at coordinate 2,860,548 of NZ_JAHSTX010000001.1, forward strand.
CCATGTTCCCGACAGAACCATCGAAGGCAATCGCGCGGCCATCGGCGACGAAGGTGTCGTTGAAGTTGGAGCCACGAATACCTTCGATGTCGGTAAAGGTGTCACCGGTGGCAATCCCCGTGTGGACGCCGGTTTTCAGGTTGACGGTGACGCCGACAGTACTGTCGGTGTAACCCGCCGTGTCGACACCCGCACCGCCGATGAATTGATCCGCGCCGCCGCCACCGAACAGCGTGTCATTACCGATGCCGCCGGTGATGATGTTGTCGATCGCATTGCCGTAGCCGGTAAACGCTGTGGTACCGGTGTAAGTCAGGCGTTCGACGTTGGCACCCAACGACTGCGAATAATAGTTGGTGCGCACTTCATCATTGCCACCGCCGGCCTGTTCGATGACCGTGCCACCGAGACCGTTGATGATGTAAACGTCGTCCCCGGCACCGCCTTCGAAGGTCGCCGTCAGGGTATCGATGCTGAAGGTGTCGTTGAAAGCAGAGCCGATCACCTTCTCGATGTTGATCAGCGTATCGCCTTCGGAGTCGCCTCCGATGCCTGCACGACCTGGGGTGTTGTAACGAATGTCGACGTTGATTCCGGCGGCGGAAGTCGAATAGTCCACCGCATCCATGTTCCCGACAGAACCATCGAAGGCAATCGCGCGGCCATCGGCGACGAAGGTGTCGTTGAAGTTGGAGCCACGAATACCTTCGATGTCGGTAAAGGTGTCACCGGTGGCAATCCCCGTGTGGACGCCGGTTTTCAGGTTGACGGTGACGCCGACAGTACTGTCGGTGTAACCCGCCGTGTCGACACCCGCACCGCCGATGAATTGATCCGCGCCGCCGCCACCGAACAGCGTGTCATTACCGATGCCGCCGGTGATGATGTTGTCGATCGCATTGCCGTAGCCGGTAAACGCTGTGGTACCGGTGTAAGTCAGGCGTTCGACGTTGGCACCCAACGACTGCGAATAATAGTTGGTGCGCACTTCATCATTGCCACCGCCGGCCTGTTCGATGACCGTGCCACCGAGACCGTTGATGATGTAAACGTCGTCCCCGGCACCGCCTTCGAAGGTCGCCGTCAGGGTATCGATGCTGAAGGTGTCGTTGAAAGCAGAGCCGATCACCTTCTCGATGTTGATCAGCGTATCGCCTTCGGAGTCGCCTCCGATGCCTGCACGACCTGGGGTGTTGTAACGAATGTCGACGTTGATTCCGGCGGCGGAAGTCGAATAGTCCACCGCATCCATGTTCCCGACAGAACCATCGAAGGCAATCGCGCGGCCATCGGCGACGAAGGTGTCGTTGAAGTTGGAGCCACGAATACCTTCGATGTCGGTAAAGGTGTCACCGGTGGCAATCCCCGTGTGGACGCCGGTTTTCAGGTTGACGGTGACGCCGACAGTACTGTCGGTGTAACCCGCCGTGTCGACACCCGCACCGCCGATGAATTGATCCGCGCCGCCGCCACCGAACAGCGTGTCATTACCGATGCCGCCGGTGATGATGTTGTCGATCGCATTGCCGTAGCCGGTAAACGCTGTGGTACCGGTGTAAGTCAGGCGTTCGACGTTGGCACCCAACGACTGCGAATAATAGTTGGTGCGCACTTCATCATTGCCACCGCCGGCCTGCTCGATGACCGTGCCACCGAGACCGTTGATGATGTAAACGTCGTCCCCGGCACCGCCTTCGAAGGTCGCCGTCAGGGTATCGATGCTGAAGGTGTCGTTGAAAGCAGAGCCGATCACCTTCTCGATGTTGATCAGCGTATCGCCTTCGGAGTCGCCGCCGATGCCTGCACGACCTGGGGTGTTGTAACGAATGTCGACGTTGATCCCGGCGGCAGATGCCGAGTAATCAACAGTATCTAAATTCGCCCCCCCATCGATCTTGTCTGCACCGGCTCCGCCCATTATCAGATCATTGCCCGCCCATCCGATGATCTCATCATCACCACTCGTACCTACCAGCGTATCCGCGCCGTTTGTTCCGTTTATGACCGCCATTTATTCTTCCTTGCCTTGTTGTGAATCGGTACAGGTTCGTGTGGTGATCACAGGTCATCGCAGCGAACGTTGAAGACAGACGATTAGGTAAATATCGACAGCAAATGATTACAGCTTTAGCCGTGGCCAAAAATTCTTTCCAGAGAAGGCACTGAACAAGCTACAAACAAAAAAACAGGCGGCTTTAATCAAAGGCGCCTGTTCGAATGGTCACGACTGCATTTCAATCAATCCGCCAACCAGCCATATTCCCAATGCCGCAAATTATCACCACGCAGTACATAGTCACGCAGTACCACCTCACGCAATTCGTCGCCCATGCGATAACTGGCATCCGGATCAGCCAGATGCATGCGGATAGCCTGCAGCCACTCATCGGTCGTATTGGTCTTGATCCGCGTGCACGGCAGGTAACCTCGGTACGCCTCGGTGTCCGTACAAATGACCGGGTAGCCGCAAGCGCCGTATTCCAGCAGACGCAAATTGCTCTTGCAGTCGTTGAAGATATGAAACTCCAGCGGCGCCAGAGCCAAGTCGAGATTAAGGCTGGCAAGTTTCGCCGGGTATGCGTCAAGGGCGATGACGCCATGGAATTCATGCATATAAGGGCGCAAGTCATCCGGGCACATGCCAAAAAACACCCAGTCAACCTCGTCAGCAAGTTCGCGCACGACATCCGCAATCACCGCCAGGTCACCATGGTGACTGGTGCCGCCACCCCAGCCCACACGCGGTTTCTTTGAAGTACGGCGCTGGCTGCGCAGATTGCTCCAGAACTCTTTTGCCAACATGTTAGGCACCACACGGATATCGTGATGCATGTCTGACAAGGCATTGGCCAACGGCTCGGTCGAGACCACGACGCGATCACACAAGCCGATCCCCCGGCGCACGATCCGCTCCATCTCATGCTTGTCCGGCATGTTGCGAATGTGGGCGTTGCGATGAGGCACATCGATGACGTAGTCGTCCAGTTCATAGATGCGTCGGGCTTGGAAGTAGTTGCGCAGCAGCGGAATTTCATTGACCGGTGCTTCGGTGTAACGCCCTTGCAGAATGATCACATCCGGTGCCAGCCGCTCGATTTCGACGATCGGCGGCAGATTTACGCTGTAGCGGATCTGCCCTTGCACCCTGCCCGCCGCCTCAAGCTCGATCAGCGGTTGCGTGACACGATAATGACCGATAGCCGATGCATTGATCGGCAAACCCAGAATCTTCGGCAAGGTGCTGTGGCTGAAGGGCGTCCAGCCAGCGCGCAGGCCCGGCTCGAGGGTGAAACTGGAACCGGTATGCTTGTACAACGCCAGATTGGGATTGTAGGCCGGATCCCGCGCAATGAACGGCAGCCACCGTTTGTAGAATGTTTCTTCCTGCTGGCTGTGCGAGGTGGTTTCTTCATTGTTGACCGTCTCGATCGGCTGCGCACCAAGCGCCAGGGTCGCATAAGGCGTCCACACTACGAGATATCCCTGGCTGGCCACGCGCATGGCCAGGTCGACTTCATGCAGCGTGCGCGGCAGCTCCTGCTCGTCCAGGCCGTCAGCCGCTTCGTATACGGACTTGCGCACCATCAGGCAATCGGCGCCGACGGCGCTCAGGTTCTGCACCGCCTGCAAGCGGAACATGTACCCGGACGACTGCATCGCCTGTCCGTAGAACGGCAGACCGGCAGCGCCCTGCAAACCGAGCACCAGGCCCGCATGCAGCACATGGCCGTCGGGGTTGAAGAGTTTCGCCCCGACGATACCGACTTCCGGACGCTGGGCGTGGTTAAGCAACTCATCCAGCCAGTCACTCTGTGTGATCACGGTATAGGGGTTGAGTAACAGCACGTATTCGCCCTTCGCCTGGCCAACGGCAAAATTGCGCAATGCGGCGAGGTTACCCAGGCGCGGGTAACTCAGCACCCGCACGCGCTCGCTGCCCAGTTGCGCCATACCGTCCAGCCAGGTGCGCGCCTCGGCTGTCTCGCTGGCGTTGTCGACCAGCAACAGTTCGTACTCGCTGTAGACGGTTTTCTCCAACAGGCTTTCGACGCAGCGTTGCAAGGCAGCGACCTGGTCGCGGGTGGAAATGATGATCGACACCAACGGGCGACGCGCATGGCGGTAATCGACCCGATTGAGCAGCTCGACGCTGCCGCGGCGCAGATCATGGGCGATCCCCAGGCGATCAAGATGTGCCGACAACAATCGCGGGTTGGTTTGCGTCACGGCTGGCAAAGACAACCATTGGCTCAGGTCGAATGACGACTCGATGGCAATTTCGGCCAGATGGCCCACCACCTGAGTGCCCTGATCCTCAACCATGCGCCAGAGCATGTCGTGAGGCGCCAGCTCTGTGAACGTCGAATCGAAACCGCCCATTGCGAGAAAAGCCGCGCGCCGAAACGCCAGCGCACGACCGACGTAAGGGAAGGTGCGCATCAGGTCCAGATTGAAGTCGGGCTTGAAGGCCGGCTCCATCGACTCACCCGCACGCAAGCTGCCTTCATCGCTGTAGACACAATCCAGATCACTATTGAAGGCGATGCGTTCCGCCATCATCAGCAAGGCCGGGGCCACCAGACGATCACCGGCGCGCAGCAAGTAGAACCAGTCGGCGCCTTCGAGCTGCGGCAGCAACTGATTGATCTGTTGCAGATAGTCTTCCTGCAACGGCAGATGGAACACCCGTTCATGCAGAACCGGCTCAGCGCAATCGTTCGACAGCACCAGTGTGAGTTCCGGCGCATAGATCTGTGCGGCGAGACTTTCCAGGGTTCGCTCCAGCGCCGCAGGGCTGCCTTGCTCATCAATCACAATGGGCACAAAACGCGGTGTGGAAGGCCACTCGGCCAAAGTGTCGGGCAGCAACCGACGCTGCACGTCACTGAGCGTGCGACACTCCAGCCACTGCGCATAAAGCTCGGAAAAACTCTGGCTTTCGCCGCCCACTTGCCATTTCTGGGCACTCTGCTTGGTGCCGAGCGTTCGGCTCAGCGGCAACTCCTCCCAGACTCTCGGTGAGTCATCGGCCTTGGGCATGGGGACATAACGCACCCATCCCGGCGCAGGCGCCGACTCACCGCTGCGAGCCTTGAGCATTTGCAACAGCCATTGCCGTTCGACCTCAAGCGCGTCCTTCATCGCTTGCTGAGCGCTGAGACGATCGGGATAGAGGCGTTCGACGCTCAAGACATGATTGGAGACCATTGCATTGCCGCGCCGCAGCAGACAAACGAACAGGGCAAAATCGAGGCTTGCGACAAAACAATGGCCCGGCTGTGTCAACGCTGGCAGTAGTTCGGCCACGTCAGCACGGCGGAACAGTGCATTACTGAACCCACCGAGAATGTTCGCTGGAAACGATTCGAAGAGCGCCAGCAGGTCATCACCCTTGAACAACCCGCTGATCGGCGACAGCGGCGTGTTCTCCAGCCGGGATGGCAGGACCATGTCATCGGCGTCCCAGAACAGACGCTGAGCCAGCACCAGATTGACTTCGTCGCGATGAGCCAGCACGTCGGCCTGGCGCTCGATGCAACTGGTGAACAACTGATCGTCGTCACACAAAAACTTGATGAACTCGCCCTGGGCCTGAACCAGGCAGGCCTGCAGATTGCCGACCATGCCCAAGGTGCGCGGATTACGCACATAGCGCACGGCAACGCCGCTCTGCTCACTCAGCGCGACAACAATCGCCTCTATTTCATCGCCACGACTGTCATCGCACACGATGATTTCAAGATTGCCGTAGCCCTGACTGATAGCGCTGCGCAGCGCCCGCTCGAAGAAGCGCGGATTGAAGGCAGGAATCACAAGGCTGACAAGGGGGAGAGAATTCACGGTGGACTCGCAGGCGGCGCGAACCCGACCGGAACAGCGAGCCCTCAAACCGCGAAAAAAAGACTATAAAAACTCAAGAGCCAACGTACCGGGTGCTTGCACACCCGGTCACTATCAGATCTTGTTGAACAGACCCAACTGGCTGATTTTGCTGAACGCCAGTTGCGCAGCCTGCAACATGGTCTGCTGCAAGGTCAGGCGGGTCATGACTTCAGCCGGATCCGAATCACGAATCGAGCCCTGCGTCGTGGTGTTGGCCGTGCTCAGGCTGTCATTGGTGACGCTCTGCATATCCAGCGCCTGCCCGCGCGCACCGATCGAAGTGACCGCCGTGCCAATCTGGTTGGTAGCGGCGTCGATATTGCCGAGACCCGCCTCCATCGCACCTTGCAGTTTTTGCTTGGCTACAGGATCGCCATCGATTGGCGTGTTCAATGCGCCAATCATCTGACCCAGTGTGTCGAGAATATTCTGCGTCTGGTGATTGTTCGGCTGTATCGAGAACTGATCACCGGTTGCCGGGGTGTTGCCCAAGGCAAACGTCACACCGGCGGCCGTTGCGTTGCCACCGACCACGGTGCCCGAAGACACCGGTTTGCTGTCGGCGGTGACCGGTGCTGCGTACAGATCGAAATCGGTGGCACTGGTGAACTTGAGTACCGCGCCGCCCTGCGGGAATGCCGCAGTGTAGGCTGCCTGATCGGTGATGGTCGATCCAGTAATCACCGCTGTAGAGGTATTGCCCGGGCTGCGCGTGGTGGTGAACGTATCAGGGCTTACCGCCAGCTGAAAGCTGTGCCCGGCAATGACTGCGTCCGGGTTGGTGTCGCCTTCTTTCAGGTTGATATTCAGCTTCATGTCGATGCCACGGAAGCTGAAACTCTGGTTGGAGCCGCTGGTATTGCTGATCACGCCGTTCTTGCTCGCTTCAGCAGTCACGTCGTTGCCCAGGGCGTCGGTGATTTGCATCTGCGTGCTGCTGATGAAGCTGACGGTGTACGGCTGACCACTGGTGAATTTGGCGTTGTAAGTAGCTTCGGTACCGACCGTGCCGTTGGACAGCACCACGCGACCATCGTCCACCGCCGGGGCGGTCATCTTGACGCTGGTGCGGGCGGTATTGATGGTCTGCTGGAAGGCATCCCAACCGGTGGTGTTGGTGCCGACTGTCAGGCCATCGCCGATGCCCAGATTGATGGTGGTCTGGTCGCCGTTGTACGTGTAGGTGCCGTCGGTGTTTTGCGAATACGGCGCGGTGTCGGTTTTCGAACCGGAGAACAGGTAGTTACCGTTGGCGTCCTTGGCGTTCATCAGCCCCAGCACTTGTTGCTGGATCTGGCCCAGTTCCGCAGCGTACGCCTGGCGGTCCTTGTCGGTGATCGTGCCGTTGTTCGCGGCCAGCGCGAGCTCCTTGGCACGTGACAACGCCGTGGTGATGGCGTCCAGCGTGGACTCCTGCACGGTCAGTGCGCTTTTGGTGGTATCGACGTTGGTCTTGTACTGATCGAGCATCGCTGCCTGCTGGCCCAGCTGCAGCAGACGCCCGGCACCGATCGGATCGTCGGCGGCAGTGTTGATGCGTTGCAGGCTGCTCGCCTCGCTCGCGGTGGCAACGGCCTTGTTGAAGTTACGCTGATAATCCGAAGCTTGCGTTCCGTAATACTGGGCGGTGGAAATGCGCATGAATTACGACTCCTTAAAGGCTGTTGATCAGCGTGGCGAAAGTTTCCTGCGCAGCTTTGATGATCTGCGAAGACGCTGTGTAGTACTGCTGGTACTTGACCAGGTTGCCGGTTTCTTCGTCCAGGTTGACCCCGGAAAGCGAATCGCGGGCACCCTTGGCGTTCTCCAGAATCGCCGTGGTCGCGGCGCTGTCGGACTTGCCTTGGGCGGTCTTGGTACCGACGTTGGTCACCAGGGTGTTGTAGGCGTCGGTCAGGCTGATGCCCTTGCTCGCCGAACCGGTGTCCACGGTCTGTTTGGTTTGCAATGCGACCAGTGCCTGGGCGTTGCGGTTGTCCGAAGACGCCGCGCCGGTCAGGTTCATGGTGAAGGTCTCGCCGGTTTTCGGCGTGCCGCCCACGGTGGTCTGCACGGTGAAGGTCTTCTGCACGTTCGGCGTGACGGTAGTGTCCATCACCGGGTTGCCGCTGGCATCGACGATGCCGACTTTCAGGTTCAGCGTGTTCGATTGGCCAGGGACGATGGTGCCGGTGCCGATGGTCGCGCCTTTGGCGTCGACCAGGTTGTACGACTGGCTGCCGCCGCTGGCCGCGCCGAAGACCAGTTTGACCGGCGTCGAATTCTTCAGCGCCGCCTGCATGTCAGCCTGGGCGGTCGGGTTGTAGATGTCGATCTTGTCGCTGAGCGTCGGCTGGGTGTAAGTGCCCAGACCGTTGGCGCTGGCGACACCGGTCAGCGGACCTGCCGCAGCGATTTTCTTCGGATCGGTCAGGACCGTCTGAATGCTCGCCGCCGCGTTGCGGGTCGGCGTGATCTTGAACGAGTCACCCGCGCTCAGCGCGCCGCCATTCAAGGCCAGGGTGAAACCGTCGATCACTGGCGGCGGATTGGTCGTGGTGCTGAACGCGCCCAGATCGGTGCCGTCGGAACGCTTGACGGTGTAATCAGTGGCGCTGGTGAAGGTCACCTGATAATCGCTGGTGGTCAGCTTGCCGGTGTCCTTGATGGTCACATCGAGGTTGCCGGAGCCGGCGCTGTTGCCGTCCTTCGCAATGCTGCGCTGACTGATCAGGGCGGCACTGTTGATGTTGTTGAAAATCGCCGCGCCAAAGTCACCGTTCTTGTCGATGCCCTGGGCTTGCTGGCTGTTGATCTGATCGGCAATCACCAGCGCCACGCGACCGAGCTCGTTGAGCGATGGGTCGAGGACTTCCTTGCGATAGGTCAGCAGACCGCCGATTTCGCCACCGCTGATCACCGAAGTGATGTCGATGGTGCTCGAACCGCGATCCATCTGGATCGACATGCGCGAAGGGTCGGTCTTGCTCGCGACCATGCTCAGGCTGTTGGTGGTGTTGCCGATGACCAGCGGCTGGCCGCTGCCGACATAAATGTCGAAGCTGGTGCCGCGCTCGACGACTTGCGCACCGGTCAGCTCGGAGAGCTGACGCACGGCTTCGTTACGGCTGTCGAGCAGGTCGTTCGGCGCCCCGCCACTGGTGGAGATTTCGCCGATCTTCTGGTTGAGATTGGCGATCGCCGTGGCGAGTTTGTTCACCTGGGCAGTCATGTCGCCGAGGCTGCCGTTGATCGTGGTGTTCTGGTCGTTGAGCTGCTTGGCCAGGGTATTGAAGCGGCTGGTCAGCGCCTGCGCGCCGGTCAGCACCGACTGACGCGAAGTGTCATCGGTGGCCGACGTCGATACACCCTGCATCGAGGTGAAGAATTTCTGCAGCACACCGGTCAGGCCGGTGTTGGTGTCCGACAGCATGGCGTCCAGCGGCGTCGCCTGCTTGAGAAACGCAGCCGATTCGCTGTCCAGCGAAGTCGCGGTGTGCAGCTGCGATTCCAGGTACGAGTTGTACACCCGGCGCACGTCGGCCAGGGTCGTGCCCGTGCCGATGAAAACGCTGCCGTACTGCTGCGAGGACTTGGTGCCCTGCACGGTTTGCTGACGTGAATAACCGGCGGTGTCGACGTTGGCAATGTTGTTGCCTGTCGTAGCCAGAGAGGACTGGCTGGCCGACAGTCCCGACATCCCGATATTGAGCAAACTCATGGTTCAGACCTTATTACCTGGTGCCTTATAAAGGCGTGGTGGAGACACCCGCCGCAGCGTAGTTTTCAAAACTGTTCATCTGCTTGGCAATTTGCGAAATCTTCGTCGCGTAGTTCGGGTCGGTGGCGTAACCGGCCTTCTGCAACTCGCGTACAAACTGTTCTGGGTTATCGGCCGACTTCAGCACTTCTTGATAGCGATTGTTGCTCTGCAGCAACGTCACCAGATCGTGGAAGCTGTCCTTGTACGAGGCGTAGGAACGGAACTCGGCCGTCTCCTTGACCATCGCGCCATTGCGGAACTCGCTGGTGATCGCGCGGGCCGAATCGCCCTTCCAGTTACTGCTGGCCTTGATGCCGAACAGGTTGTGGCTGCTACTGCCATCCTGAGCGCGCATGACCGATTTGCCCCAACCGGTTTCCAGTGCCGCTTGCGCCACCAGATAACGCGGATCGACGCCGATGCGGTCGGCGGCTTCCTTGGCCATCGGCAGCATGGTGTTGACGAATTCGTCGGCGGAACTGAAGGCCTTTTTCGCCGGTGCCAGCGGAATCTGCGCCATAGCGCGGCCGTAGACCTGCATCTGCCCGCCAGCGGCTTTCTGCTCTTCGGCACGGGCCAGCCAGTCGCCGTTGTACAAAGCGCCGGAGCCTGTGACGGCGGTAGTCGCAGCACGTTGCGGCAAGGCGTTGGTCGCTGCGGCCGCAGTGCTGGCAGTGGCCACGCTCGGCGCCGACGGCACCAGGCCTGCGAGCAAGCGATCGGCCAGTTTCGGCGGCAATGCCAGACGCCGCTGGTTGATCAGCGCCATGTCGTTGCGATGGGAAATATCGGTGTTGTTCGGCGCATGCACCGAGCGCGATGCCCACAACGGACGCTCGCCGTTCACGCGGGACAGCGGACCGGTGGCGACGGTGCCGGCGGCAATCGGCGTCGGCACGGCGGCGGCCTTGGCCAGCGCTTCCTGCTGCTTGGCGGCGGACGCAGCTGCAGCCTCGCCCGGTGCCATCGGTTTGTTCTTCGACATCTGCCGGATCAGCACGTCGGCCAGACCTATACCACCGCCCTCGCGGGACATGGAAACCGCCAACTGCTGGTCGTACATTTCCTGATACTGCTTGGCCGCCGGCGTGTTCAGCGGGTTGTCCTGACCAAGCGCTTCGGTGGCCGAGCGCATCGACTTGAGCATTTCGCCGAGGAACAGCGACTCGAATTCCTGCGCAACCTTGCGCATGTTTTCGTCGCTGTTCTTGTCGCCGACCTTGAGCTGGTTCAGACGATTGAGGTCGGAGTAGGAACCCGAATCGCTGCTGCTGACCAGACCGCTTTTGCGCATATCCATGGTGGCCGGCCTCAGATCACGATCAGGTCGGCTTGCAATGCGCCGGCCTGCTTCAGAGCTTCGAGAATTGCCATCAGGTCACCCGGTGCTGCGCCGACCTGGTTCACCGCACGGACGATCTCGTCGAGGGTGGTGCCCGGGCCGAACTTGAACATCGGTTTGGCTTCCTGTTCGGCATTCACTCGCGAGCGCGGTACAACAGCGGTCTGGCCGTTGGACAGCGGGCCAGGCTGGCTGACGATCGGGTCTTCGGTGATGGTCACCGTCAGGCTGCCGTGGGTCACGGCGGCTGGCGACACTTTCACGTTCTGGCCGATGACGATGGTGCCGGTACGCGAGTTGATGATGACTTTTGCCACCGCCTGACCCGGATCGATTTCAAGGTTTTCCAGAATCGACAGGTAGTCGACTCGCTGGCTCGGATCCAGTGGCGCAGTGACCCGCACCGATCCGCCGTCGATGGCTTGGGCGACGCCAGGGCCGAGCATGTCGTTGACCTTGTCGACGATGCGCTTGGCGGTGGTGAAGTCGGAACGGTTGAGGTTCAGCGTCAGGCTGTTGCCCTGGTTGAAACCGCTCGGCACCGCACGTTCCACCGACGCACCGCCAGGGATGCGACCGGCCGACGGAACGTTGACGGTAATCTTCGAACCATCACGGCCTTCAGCGTCGAAACCGCCAACCACGAGGTTGCCCTGAGCGATTGCGTAGACGTTGCCGTCGATACCCTTGAGCGGCGTCAGCAGCAAGGTGCCGCCGCGCAGGCTCTTGGAGTTACCGATCGAGGACACGGTGATGTCGACCTGCTGACCCGGTTTGGCAAACGCTGGCAGATCGGCACTCACCGACACCGCCGCGACGTTCTTCAACTGCACGTTGCCCGATCCCGGCGGCACCTTGATGCCGAACTGCGAGAGCATGTTGTTGAAGGTCTGCAGGGTGAACGGGGTCTGCGTCGTCTGGTCACCGGTGCCGTTAAGCCCGACCACCAGGCCGTAACCGATCAACTGGTTGGAGCGCACGCCGGAAATGCTGGCGATGTCTTTCAGCCGCTCGGCGTGTGCGGTGAACGCCGCAGACATCAACAACGCGGCCACCATAAGGCTTTTCAGATTCAACGTAGCCACCTAGAAAGGGAACAGCGGGCTGAGGAAGAAACGGTCGAACCAGCCTGGCTGACTCGTATCGGCAAACGCGCCGGTACCCGAGTAGGTGATGCGCGCATCGGCGACACGGGTCGACGACACGGTGTTGTCGGTCGCGATGTCATCAGCGCGGACCATGCCGGCGATGCGCACCAGTTCGTCACCAGTGTTGAGCGTCAGCCACTTCTCGCCACGCACGGCGATGATGCCGTTGGGCAGCACGTCGGCTACGGTCACGGTGATCGAACCGGTCAGGCTGTTGCTCTGCCCGGACTTGGCGTCGCCCTTGGTCGAGCGGTCGGCGCTGTAGCCGGCGTTGAGGCTCAGGTCACCGCCGCCAATCGGGTTGTTGGTGGTCAGGCTGGAGCCGAACAACGAGGTCAGACCGATCGAGTTATCGCTGTTCTTGTCCATCTGCGAGTTGGCGTTCTTGCTCGCCTGGGTGCGCTCGTTCAGGGTGATGGTGATGATGTCACCGACCCGGAACGCCTTGCGGTCGCTGTACAGGTTCTGCTCGAAGCCGGCCTGATAGATCGAGCCGTTGTTGGCAGCCGCCGGCAACGGTGTGCGCGGCAACACCGGGGCGTAGTAAGGGTCATTGGGCTTGGGCGTCGGGGCGACGCAGCCCGCGAGCGAGACGACCCCACTCAATGCCAGAACAGATACAAAGCGCTTCATGACCCTACCTCACGGTGTTGCTGGCGACCTCAGGCCGCCCCAAAGACTGGATTACAGATTCTGCGTTACGAACGAGAGCATCTGGTCGGCGGTGGAGATCACCTTGGAGTTCATCTCGTAGGCGCGTTGAGTGGTGATCATGTTGACCATCTCTTCAACGGTGCTGACGTTGGAGGTTTCCAAGGTGTTCTGCAGCGTGGTACCGAAACCGTTGAGGCCCGGGGTGCCGATCTGCGGCGCGCCGGAAGCAGCGGTTTCCAGGAACAGGTTGTTGCCCACCGCTTGCAGGCCGGCCGGGTTGATGAAGTCGGCGGTCTGCAGGTTGCCGATCACTTGCGAGGCCGGGTTGCCGGCGATGGTGATCGACACGGTGCCGTCACGGCCGACAGTGAAGGTCTGCGCATCGTTCGGAATGATGATCGCCGGTTCCAGTGCGAAACCGCTGGCGTTGACGATCTGGCCATTGGAGTCGAGGTGGAAAGTACCGTCACGGGTGTAGGACGTGGTGCCGTCCGGCTGCAGGATCTGGAAGAAACCGCGACCGTCGATGGCCATGTCCAGTGGCTGCTCGGTGGTTTGCAGGCTGCCGGCGGTGAAGTTTTTCTGGGTGCCGACAATGCGCACACCGGTACCCACTTGCAGACCCGACGGCAGTTCGCTGTCCTGGGTCGACTGGGCACCTGGCTGACGCTTGATCTGATAGAGCAAGTCCTGGAACTCGGCACGGTCACGTTTGAAACCCGTGGTCGAGACGTTCGCCAGGTTGTTGGAAATGGTGGTCAGGTTGGTGTCCTGGGCGGACAGACCGGTTTTGGCAACCCATAGAGCCGGAAGCATTCGATTCTCCTCGTGCGCCTGTTTTACGGCGCGACGTTCTGATAATTAGCTGATCTGCAAGACCCGAGCCATGGCCTGGTCGTCGTCTTTGGCGGTGTTCATCATCTTGACGTGCAACTCGAACTGCTTGGCCAGGGCCAGCACCGAAGTCATTTCTTCCACGGCATTGACGTTGCTCGACTCGAGGAAACCCGAGACCAGTTTGACGTTGGCGTCGGCTTGCGCCGGCTGGCCGTCCTTGGTGTAAATCGAACCGTCGAGGCCTTTGTTCATGTTCTTGATGTCCGGGTTGACCAGTTTGATCCGGTCGACTTCGGCCATGACGCGCGGGCCTTCGCCCATCGCGCGAATGCTGATGGTGCCGTCTTCGCCGACTTCGACCTGCTGCTCGGGCGGCACGGCGATCGGGCCGCCATTACCGATCACCGGCATGCCGTTGCCGGCGCGCAATACGCCGAGGGCGTCGATGTTGAGGCTGCCGGTGCGCACGTAGCTTTCACCACCGCTGGGGTTTTGCACGGCGATGAAACCGTTGCCGGATACCGCGACGTCGAGTTCACGTCCGGTCTGCACCAGCGAGCCCGGCGTGAAGTCGGTGGCGGGACGTTCGCTCATGGCAAACGCACGCGCCGGAAAGCTGTCACCGAACACCGGCATCGAACGCGCCTGCTCGAGGTCGCGCTGGAAGCCGTTGGTGGAGATGTTCGCCAGGTTGTTGGCATGCGCCCGCTGCGCCAGTGCGTTCTGGCTGGCGCCGGTCATTGCCACATAAAGGTACTTGTCCACTGTGTTTCCTCTGCATGCCGGACGTTTGCCGCCCACCGCTGTACTGCTCAGCCATAAGCAATTTGCAGACCAACTTTTTATTGGCGGGCGAATGCCCGGTAAACAGGGGACTTGAGGGGATCGGAGGGGGAATTTGAAATGGGTGGAAGACGAAAAACCGGCGGTGTCATGCCGGTTGGTGGCAATCCTCAGTTCAGCGGGGGGATGGCGATCCTGTGGCGAGGGGATTTATCCCCGTTCGGCTGCGCAGCAGTCGCCAAGCCTGCAAATGAGGTCGCTGGGAAGGAAAAGCGGGGCGGCTTCGCCGCCCATCGGGGATAAATCCCCTCGCCACAAAGGCTCTATTTAGCTTTCGGAGGTTTTACCCACCTCATACTCACGCAGCTTATTGGCAATGGTGGTGTGCGAAACCCCCAGCCGCTTGCCCAACTGCCGACTACTCGGGTGCTCGGAATACAAGCGTTCCAGCACGGCTTTCTCGAAACGCCCGACGATCTCGTCGAGACTTCCGTCGAGGGAGAAGTCGCCAAGCGGCTGACGCACGCCGTAATCCGGCAGGCGAATATGTTCGGCCTTGACCGTGCCGCCGTCGCACAGGGAAACCGCCTGGAACAGTACGTTCTCCAACTGCCGCACGTTGCCCGGCCAGTGGTAATGGCTGAGGCGATCCATCGCCGCCGGGGCCAGTTTCGGCAGCGGACAGCCGATCTGCCGACTGGCCTGATCGAGAAAGTGTTCAACCAGCGGCGTCAGACCGTCGAGGCATTCGCGCAGTGGCGGGATGTGCAGCGACAGCACGTTCAAGCGGTGATAGAGATCCTGACGAAACTCGCCGCGCGCGCACAATTCGGACAAGTCCACCTGGGTCGCGCAGATCACCCGCACATCGAGATAGACCTCTTCATCACTGCCGACGCGACGGAAGCAACCGTCCTGAAGAAAGCGCAGCAGCTTGACCTGCAAGCGCGGGCTCATCTCGCCGACGCCATCGAGAAACAGCGTGCCGCCAGCGGTCAACTCCAGCAGGCCAAGCTTGCCCTCAGCACGAGCGCCTTCGAAAGCGCCGGGGCCGTAGCCGAACAGTTCGGTCTCGGCCATCGACTCCGGCAGTCCGGCGCAGTTGAGCGCCATCAACGGTGACTGTCCGCGCGGGCTGGCGAGGTGGCAGGCGCGCGCCAGCAGTTCCTTGCCAGTGCCGGTTTCGCCTTCTATTAATAGCGGCGCATCCAGCGGCGCCATGCGCCGCGCTTCGCGGACCACAGCGGCCATGACTTTCGAGCTTTGAAAGATGCTGTCGAACCCGCGCAGCTCTTGCTTGCGCACATTGTAGATTCGCTCGCCGACCCGATCGGCGCGGTGCAGCGTCAGCACGGCGCCGGCCATGGCCTCGCTGTCATCGTGCTCCGATTGCAGCGGCGCGATGTCGGCGAGAAAGATGTCGCCCTTGACCTTGACGCGCATGCCGTTGATCCGCGATTTGTTGGCGCGCACCAGTTCGGGCAGGTCGAAATCCTCGGCGTAGCGCGACAGCGGAATCCCCGGCACCTCATCGACGCGCACGCCGAGCAACTGCGCCGCCGCGCGGTTGGCCGCAACGATCGAGCCGCCCATGTCGATCGACAGCACCGGAAACTCCAGCGCGCCAAGCAGTGCGTTCAATTCCATGTGCCGGCGTTCACTGGGCATCAGCCCGACGCGCTTGACCCCAAACACCCCGCCGATCGCCTCGAACTTGGGGCGCAATGCCTGGAACTGGATGTTGATCAGGTTCGGGCAGTGCAGATAGATCGCATTGCCATGCTCACCGCCAACTTCACCGCGGGCAACGTTGATCCCGTACGCCACCAGCAGATTGAGAATGTCGCGCAGGATGCCGATGCGGTTCTGGCAGTGGACTTTGATGCGCATAGAAAAAGGCCCGACAAGATTGGGAAATTGACCAATGCCCGTGTGGGAGCGAGTTTGCTCGCGAAGGCGGCGGCACATCCTGCATTGATGTGTCAGGCCCACCGCTTTCGCGAGCAAGCTCGCTCCCACAGGGAAACGCGTTGCGCGCCGAACTGTTTTCTGTCGAGGCACGCAGATAGTTGTCAAGATTATGTGACAGCCCCTGCCCTTTTCAAACCCGCCAATCACCGTAAATGCGCATTACCCGACAAAGCGTAAAGATAACTTTACGAAACAAGCAGAATTTTCCTACGAATTCACCGCTCAACATGCTGCGCAGCTTCGCGCTCTGGGGTATTCCTTTAGCCATCGCTGGACATAACAAAAACGAATTTCCTAGCAGGAGAGCAGCATGAAGCAGACGCAATACGTGGCTCGCGAGCCCGATGCGCAAGGTTTTATCGACTACCCCGCCGAAGAACATGCGGTGTGGAACACGCTGATCACTCGCCAGTTGAAGGTGATCGAAGGTCGCGCGTGCCAGGAATACCTGGACGGTATCGAAAAACTCGGTCTGCCCCACGACCGCATCCCGCAACTGGCCGAGATCAATAAAGTCCTCGGCGAGACCACTGGCTGGCAAGTTGCCCGGGTGCCAGCGCTGATTCCTTTCCAGACCTTTTTCGAGTTGCTTGCCAGCAAGCAATTCCCCGTCGCCACCTTCATTCGTACCCGCGAAGAACTCGACTACCTGCAAGAGCCGGACATCTTTCACGAGATCTTTGGTCATTGCCCGTTGCTGACCAACCCGTACTTCGCTGAATTCACCCACACCTACGGCAAGCTCGGCCTGCAAGCGACCAAGGAAGAGCGCGTGTATCTGGCACGGTTGTACTGGATGACCATCGAATTCGGTCTGGTCGACACCCCGCAGGGCAAGCGCATCTACGGCGGCGGAATTCTGTCCTCGCCGAAAGAAACCGTTTACTGCCTGTCGGACGAGCCCGAGCATCAGGTTTTCGATCCGCTGGAAGCCATGCGCACGCCGTATCGCATCGACATTCTGCAGCCGCTGTACTTCGTCCTGCCCAATCTCAAACGCCTGTTCGACGTGGCCCATGAAGACATCATGGCCATGGTTCGTCAGGGCATGCAGTTGGGCTTGCACGCGCCGAAATTTCCGCCGAAACCCAAAGCCGCCTGAACCGCGACTTTTGCTGACAATTGCGTCTGTCCGTCGCCGCCACTTTGCTTTAGCGTGACGGCATTGACGGCACACGCGCTTTAATAAAAAACACACTCGTTTTCAGGAATACACCATGTCGACTTTGAACCAAGCCCACTGCGAAGCCTGCCGCGCCGATGCGCCACAAGTCAGCGATGAAGAACTGCCGATCCTGATCAAGCAGATCCCTGACTGGAACATCGAAGTACGCGACGGCATCATGCAGTTGGAGAAAGTTTTCCTGTTCAAGAACTTCAAGCATGCGCTGGCCTTCACCAACGCCGTGGGCGAGATCTCCGAGGCCGAAGGTCACCACCCGGGCCTGCTGACCGAGTGGGGCAAAGTCACCGTGACCTGGTGGAGCCATTCGATCAAAGGCCTGCACCGCAACGACTTCATCATGGCTGCGCGCACTGACGAAGTGGCGAAGACCGCAGAAGGACGCAAGTAATGCACTTCGACGCCATCGGCCGGGTCCCCGGCGACCCGATTCTCGGTTTGATGGAGGCCTATGCGCTGGATGCCAATCCGCGCAAGTTCGACCTCGGCGTTGGCGTCTACAAGGATGCCCAGGGCCTGACGCCGATCCCGGAAGCGGTGAAAATCGCTGAAGCGCGACTGGTCGAAAGCCAGGACACCAAGACCTACATCGGTGGCCACGGCAATCCGCTGTTCGGCAAGGTCATCAATGAGCTGGTACTCGGTGCCGACTCGCAACTGATCACCGAACAACGCGCCGGCGCCACCCAGACCCCGGGCGGTACCGGTGCCTTGCGGCTGGCGGCAGACTTCATTGCGCAATGCCTGCCGGGCAAAGGCGTGTGGTTGAGCAACCCGACCTGGCCGATCCACGAAACCATTTTCGCCGCCGCCAAGGTCAAGGTCAGCCACTACCCGTACGTCGGCAGTGACAACCGCCTCGACGTCGAAGCGATGCTCGCCGTGCTCAGGGAAGTGCCGAAGGGTGACGTGGTGCTGCTGCATGCGTGCTGCCACAACCCGACCGGTTTCGACCTGAGCCATGACGACTGGAAGCGTGTGCTTGAAGTGGTGCGCAGCCGCGATTTGCTGCCGCTGATCGACTTTGCTTATCAGGGTTTTGGCGATGGCCTGGAGCAGGACGCGTGGTCGACCCGGTTGTTCGCGGCGCAAGTGCCGGAGCTGCTGATCACCAGTTCCTGCTCGAAGAACTTCGGCCTGTACCGCGACCGCACCGGTGCGCTGATCGTCTGCGCGACCAGCGCTGACAAGCTCATCGACATCCGCAGCCAACTGGCCAATATCGCCCGCAATCTGTGGTCGACGCCGCCGGATCACGGCGCGGCGGTGGTCGCGACCATCCTCGCCGACCCAGAGCTGAAAGCGCGCTGGGCCGATGAAGTGGAAGCCATGCGCTTGCGAATCGCGCAGTTGCGCAGCGGCTTGGTCGAGGCGCTGGAACCGCACGGTTTGCGCGAGCGTTTCGCGCACATCGGTGTGCAACGCGGGATGTTCTCCTACACCGGCCTGTCGCCGGAACAGGTGAAAACCCTGCGCGAGCGGCATAGCGTGTACATGGTCAGCTCCGGCCGCGCGAATGTCGCCGGCATCGACGCCACCCGCCTCGCATTGCTCGCTGACGCGATCGCTGACGCCTGCAAATAGTTTTTGCAGTACACAACCCGGTCGGAGCGGGCCCTTGTGGCGAGGGGATTCATCCCCGCCCGGCTGCGCAGCAGTCGTACACCGTTGCTCGCGGAGTGTCAGACATTCCGCGTATGCAGGGTCTGGGGCCGCTTCGCAGCCCAGCGGGGATAAATCCCCTCACCACAGGGCCCGTTCCCACATTTAGTTTTCGGTTGATCTCGCGCCCTGCGGCCATCTGTCGCATTAATTTGAATTAAAAGTCTGATTGTCATTTTTCCTGCTGTATCCTGCGCAGGCTTTGTAAAGCGCGGAGCACCTGATCTATCAACAGACTTAGCGAGGAGCGCACCCATGCACGAGATTCCCAATCTCCCCTTCCCAAGCCTGCACGTACCTGAGCAGACGACCCCGCAACACGCCGGTGCTGAAAAGCCCGAGCCGCAAGAAGCCGCTGACAGCCGCAAAGCCGACAGCGAAGAGTAAGACCCGCCGTACAGACCGTGTGGAAAGCGCTAACATGCGCTTTCCACACTGCCTGAAACCCGAGCCCGCCATGACCGACGAATTCTCCGAAAGCCAAGCTGCCGTGCTGATCGGCGCCACCGAGAAGATGATCGAGATCTGGAATCGCCTCTCGCCCGAGAAGCAAGCTGCCCTGCTCGAACGTTTCGGCAGCGAAGAAAACGCCCTCGCCGCCCTCGTCACCACGCAATTGGTGGCCCCGGCGAAATTCTGAAAGCGCCGCCCGGCAAATAGTTTTACTTTTCCCCGCCCCTGAACGGTTCACGCCGGTATCATGAGCAGCCTATCTAATCTGCTGCTCCCGTGGATCGTTACCCATGTCGTCTATATCCGAGCCCCAGCGTCCGCTGGCGGTTACGCTGCAAGTAGTCTCCATCGTCCTCTTCACCTTCATCGGTTACCTGAACATCGGCATCCCGCTCGCCGTGTTGCCGGGCTACGTCCACAGTGACCTGGGTTTCGGTGCGGTGATCGCCGGGCTGGTGATCAGCGTGCAATACCTCGCCACCCTGCTCAGCCGCCCGTACGCGGGCAAGATCATCGACAACCAGGGCAGCAAACGCGCAGTGATGATCGGCCTCGCTGGCTGTGGCTTGAGCGGTGTGTTCATGCTGATTTCCGCGTGGACGCCGAACCTGCCGCTGCTCAGTCTGATCAGCCTGTTGATCGGCCGTCTGGTGCTGGGCAGTGCGGAAAGCCTGGTCGGCTCGGGCTCGATTGGCTGGGGCATTGGTCGGGTTGGCGCGGCGAATACGGCGAAAGTGATTTCCTGGAACGGCATCGCCAGTTACGGCGCCCTGGCGATCGGCGCGCCGTTCGGTGTCTGGCTGGTGAGCCGGCTGGGGCTGTGGAGCATGGGCGTGAGCATCATCCTCCTCGCTTTGCTCGGTCTGGCGCTGGCATGGCCGAAGACCGCCGCGCCGATCGTCGCCGGTGAACGCCTGCCGTTCATGCATGTGCTGGGCAAAGTCTTCCCCCACGGCTGCGGGCTCGCGCTGGGCTCGATCGGCTTCGGCACCATCGCCACTTTCATCACCCTGTATTACGCGACCCAGCACTGGGACAACGCCGTGCTATGCCTGAGCCTGTTCGGTGCCAGCTTCATCGGCGCGCGGCTGCTGTTCGGCAATCTGATCAACCGCCTCGGCGGCTTCCGCGTGGCGATTGCCTGCCTGTCGGTGGAAACGTTGGGTTTGTTGTTGCTGTGGATCGCACCGGATGCACATTGGGCACTGGCCGGTGCGGCGCTGAGCGGCTTTGGCTTCTCGCTGGTATTCCCGGCGCTGGGCGTGGAAGCGGTGAATCTGGTGCCGGCCTCAAGCCGTGGCGCGGCGGTCGGTGCCTATTCGCTGTTCATTGATTTGTCGCTGGGGATCACCGGGCCGCTGGCCGGGGCGATCGCAGCAGGATTCGGTTTTGCTTCGATCTTCTTGTTCGCCGCATTTGCAGCGTTGAGCGGCCTTGGCTTGAGTGTCTATCTGTACAAGCACACGGCGAAGTATCGCGAGGTTTAGAAGTCCACCTTGCCGCGCCCGGCCTTGATGCTGCCGCGCTTGGTTTTCGACTCCAGCCGACGCTTCTTCGAACCGAGGGTCGGCTTGGTCGGACGACGTTTCTTTTCCACTTTGGTGGCGCTGAGAATCAGCTCGACCAGCCGCTCCAGCGCATCGGCGCGGTTGGCTTCCTGGGTGCGATATTGCTGCGCCTTGATGATCAGCACGCCGTCGCTGGTGATACGGCTGTCACGCAGCGCCAGCAGGCGTTCCTTGTAGAACTCCGGCAATGACGAGTTGGGAATGTCGAAGCGCAAATGCATGGCACTGGAGACCTTGTTGACGTTCTGTCCACCGGCGCCTTGCGCGCGGATGGCGGTCAATTCGATCTCGGCATCCGGCAGATGCACATTGTTGGAAATCACCAGCATGGAAAAGCGTCCGTAATCAGAGCGTGCAGGATAACCTGATTCACTCAACCTCTGTGGGAGCGAGCCTGCTCGCGAAGGCGGTGTGTCAGTCGGCATTTATGCAAGCTGGTACGACGCTTTCGCGAGCAGGCTCGCTCCCACAGGGGAATCTTTCGGGACCTCTGGAAACAACAAACCCGGCACTCTGGCCGGGTTTGTCGTTTCTGCCTGCGCGGTTATTTCGCCGTCGCAGCCACCACCGGCTGCACACTGCGCTTGTTCTTGATCAGGTAGCAGACCCACATGAACACCACCCACACCGGAATCGCGTACACCGAGATCTGAATCCCCGGGATCAGCAGCATCACGCCGAGGATGAACACCACGAATGCCAGGCAGACGAAGTTGCCGTACGGGTACCACAGCGCCTTGAACAGCGGCGTCTGTTTGGTCTGGTTCATGTGCTGGCGGAACTTGAAGTGCGAGTAGCTGATCATCGCCCAGTTGATCACCAGCGTCGCAACCACCAGCGACATCAGCAGTTCCAGCGCGTGCTGCGGGATCAGGTAGTTGAGCAGCACGGCAACCAGCGTCACTGCTGCCGACGCCAGAATCGAACGCACCGGCACGCCGCGCTTGTCGATCTTCGCCAGAGCTTTCGGCGCGTCACCCTGCTCGGCCATGCCCAGCAGCATACGGCTGTTGCAGTAGGTGCCGCTGTTGTACACCGACAGCGCGGCGGTCAGCACGACGAAATTGAGGATGTGCGCGGCGGTGTTGCTGCCGAGCATCGAGAACACTTGCACGAACGGGCTGCCGCTGTACGAATCGCCCGACGCATTGAGAGTTTCCAGCAGGCTGTCCCAAGGAGTCAGCGACAGCAGGATCACCAGTGCACCGATGTAGAAAATCAGGATGCGGTAGATCACCTGGTTGATCGCTTTCGGGATCACGGTTTTCGGCTTGTCGGCTTCAGCGGCGGTGAAACCGAGCATTTCCAGACCGCCGAAGGAGAACATGATGATCGCCATGGCCATCACCAGACCGCTCACCCCGTTGGGAAAGAAACCGCCGTGGGACCACAGGTTGGAGACCGAGGCTTGCGGGCCGCCATGGCCGCTGACCAGCAGGTAGCTGCCCAGCGCGATCATGCCGACAATCGCCACAACCTTGATGATCGCAAACCAGAATTCGGCTTCACCGAAGACTTTGACGTTGGCCAGGTTGATCGCGTTGATCAGCACGAAGAATGCAGCAGCGGAGACCCAGGTCGGGATGTCCGGCGCCCAGTAATGGATGTACTTGCCGACCGCTGTCAGCTCGGACATGCCCACCAGAATGTACAGAATCCAGCAGTTCCAACCCGAGAGGAAACCGGCGAAACCGCCCCAATATTTGTGCGCGAAATGGCTGAAGGAGCCGGCCACCGGCTCTTCGACGATCATTTCGCCGAGCTGGCGCATGATCATGAAGGCGATGAAGCCGCAAATGGCGTAGCCGAGGATCATCGACGGGCCGGCGGATTTCAGTACCCCGGCAGAACCGAGGAACAATCCGGTACCGATCGCGCCACCGAGGGCGATCAGTTGAATATGGCGATTTTTCAGGCCGCGCTTAAGCTCGCCTGATTGCGAGGGTTGTCCACTCATGAAAAAGGTCTCACGCAAGGTTTGATGATGTTCAGTAGACGTTCCTGCAAGGTTGCGATTTCAGGCAGCCCCGATCAAACCCCAGCGCAGGCACCAGGAGTTCAGCTCATTTACAACGGTCATGCGTCACCTGTTTGTTTTTATCTGTGACGAAATCGAACCCGGCACGCTTGTGGCGCGGCGGAGTGAACAAGGCGGATAGCCTCGAGATTTTTGCGATTACGCAGAGGGTCACAGTTAAAACGCGGCGCATTGTACACCGCTAACCCCCTGCTGCCAGACCCGCCTGATCAGCGTGTCGGTTGCCGGGATTGCATGTGTCCGCCTCGACAGTCTCGAGCGGCTGCAAAATGTGAGTCAGGCCTTTGCAGGCCATCGACGGGGACGAGGAGAAAACCGTCCCACGGGGAGAAGTGGAAATCAGTCGCGGCGTACATTGCGCCTCCTTCTTGTTATTCGCCTGCACGACAGGCTTGGGGCGCATCACACCCTGCCTGAAGGCTGGAAACAAGCGCGCCAGAGCCCTGCGTGGCGCACGCTGCGTCGGCTTACGGAAGCTTTTCCTTACAACGGAGGGCGAGACGGGAAATCACCGGGTTGGCGGGCCAGTACCGTCAGGTTTTCTTTACAACGCGTAACGAATATTTTCCGAATCAGAAATTTCTGTAGGACGTCTGCATATTGACGGTCGCTAGCTTGCTATCAATTTCACCGACCTAGTTTTTTGTTTTCAAATAAGAAAATTTATCCCGAAAAACAGAACAAAAAGTCTATTTAAAAATTAAATGGATAAATTTTTGCAATCACAAAAACGCTCAACTAGGTTCTTCACGTCTTACCGGCCACCTCGACCGGTCAGTCATAAACCGTGAAATTCTCTAGGAGATCGACCATGCAAGCACTGGAAAAAGACTTGGATACCGAACTGCAACTGGACGAATGGTTTGAAGCGCCAACCCATGAGGCCGCTGTGGAAATGATGCAAGCCGACGCGGTGGTTCCGTTCGGCACGGCGATGTGGCCTCTGTAAGACATCCCGGGCAGGCACGGTCCGGCCGGTCGTGCCTGCCGCTTCATTCCCCGGTCAGTCAGGGAGGATTCATGGACAAGCCCCGCGCCATCTCGCATTTCCTTTACTACCTCGAACATCACCCTGCCCTCGCCGGCCTCGACTCGGCGAAGGTCATGCTTGGCCACACCGCCGATTACGAAGCCCTGACCGGCGCCATTGCCGAACAGGCCGGCGAGCATCCGCGCTTTCAGTTCAGCGCCCGGCGCCTTGACTTGGAAAGCACCGCAGCGCTGTCCGCGGCGATTGCCGACAGCGATCTGTACATTTTCTTCTACGACTCTTCCACCCTGCCCAACCCGCGTCCCGATGGCCCGGAGTTCGTCCGCGCACTGCAAGCGGTCATGGCGGAAAACTGGAAGAAGTCGCTGCTTTTCAAGGATTACGGCGACTACTTCTACGACACTTTCAGCATCACCCCGCAGCGCATCGCCGGGCTCAACAGTCACCTGATCCAGCGCATGTCCCAGGCGACCACGCTGAGTTTCAAGGACGATCACGGCTCATGGTTCGAAACACCGATGAGCAGCATCAAGAAGTGGACCGACATCAACGGCGTCGGCAACTTCGACCTCGCCCCCGGCGAAATCGCCACCCACAGCGAAGCTATCAACGGCCATGTGAAGTTCAAGGGCACCTTCCTCAGCACCATCCCCTTTGCGCGCAAATACGGCGTGCTGGAATCACCGCTGGAGCTGTGGATCGAGAACTCGACCATCAGCCGCATCGCCACCGACGTGCCGGGGCTGGAACATGATTTCAACAAGTACCTGGATGCCAACCCGTCGAACCGGCGGATTGAGGAGTTGGGGATTGGCACCAATGAAGGCGTGAAGGATCTGTATGCGCGCAATGCCGGGTTTGAGGAGCGGCACTGTGGGCTGCATCTCGGATTGGGCGGTGGTGCCAAGGGCAGCCATCACCTGGATTTGATCTTTTCTGGCGGGGTGTTGGCGCTGGATGACAAACCAGTCTTCGACGGACGATTCGTGTTTTAAGCGACTGACGCCTTCGCGAGCAGGCTCGCTCCCACAGGGGAATTATGTAAGCCGCAGATGATCGTTCCCACGCTCCGCGTGGGAACGATCGGTGTCAGCACAGACTTTCGTCCAGACAAAAAAAACGCCAACCCTGAGGTTGGCGTTTTTGCTTCAGCTTGTAGCTTGCAGCTAGTAACTCACAGCTGCCTTATTCCGGTTTCTTGCGACCGAAACCCGGGCGCTGACCGGAACCGGCCGGTGCGCCGCGACGCTTGCCCGAGGGCTTGTCGCCGTCGACCAGTTTGATCCCCGGACGCTTCGGCGCCGGTTTGGCCGGGCGCTTGTTGGTGGTATCGGCTGGACGATCCGCTACCGGCGTACCACGACCGGCTGGTGCACGACCTTCGCCACGCTCAGTGCGACCGTTGGCCGGACGCGGTGCGCGCTCGCCGTCACGGGCGACTGGCTTGCGACCTGGACGCTCGCCTTCGATCTGCGGCTCACGGCTCGGGCGCGGCGCGGTGGGTGCGCCGGCGGCTGGACGCAAGGTACGCACGCGCTCGGTCTTGGCCATCGGCCGCGACGATTTGCGCTGCATGCGTTCGAGCTTGTCCTTGCTCTTGGCGTTCAGCTGCGGCATCGCCACCGGGGTCAGGCCGACTTCGGCGCTGAGCACGTCGACTTCGTACTGGCTCATTTCGCGCCAGCGGCCCATCGGCAGGTCGGAGTTGAGGAATACCGGACCGAAACGCACGCGCTTCAGACGGCTGACCACCAGACCCTGCGATTCCCACAGACGACGGACTTCACGGTTGCGCCCTTCCATGACCACGCAGTGGTACCAGTGGTTGAAACCTTCACCGCCCGGCGCCTGTTGAATGTCGGTGAAACGCGCCGGACCGTCTTCCAGCACCACGCCGGCCTTCAGACGTTCGATCATCTCGTCGTCGACTTCACCGCGTACACGCACGGCGTACTCGCGGTCCATCTCGTAGGACGGGTGCATCAGACGGTTGGCCAGTTCACCGTCGGTGGTGAACATCAGCAGACCGGTGGTGTTGATGTCGAGACGGCCGATGTTGATCCAGCGGCCTTCTTTCGGACGCGGCAGCTTGTCGAACACGGTCGGACGGCCTTCCGGGTCGTCACGGGTGCAGATTTCGCCGTCGGGCTTGTTGTACATGATCACGCGACGCACCGATTCGGCGGCCTCTTCGCGCTTGATCACCTTGCCATCGATGGTAATGGCGTCATGCATGTCGACGCGCAGGCCGAGGGTGGCGTCTTTGCCATTGACCTTGATCCGGCCCTGGCTGATCCAGGATTCCACGTCACGGCGCGAGCCGACGCCGATACGGGCGAGGACTTTCTGCAGCTTTTCGCCTGCTGGGCCGATTTCCTGGTCGTCTTTCTGATTGATGTCACTCATCTGGGCACCTCCCGGTGTGGTCTGTTCAGGCGGCGCCTGAAGTATTGAAAACTGGGTCCAGGCCGAAGGGATCGGCGAAGGGTCGCGAATCATACGCGGATGTGCGCCATCGCGCATCAGAGACTAGCTGATCGATTGCCGGTTATTTCTTTTTCCGCCGACCGGCACCACCGAGTTTGATCAGACGCAGCGCGGCTTCGGCCAGCACCGTGCGTTTGTCGTCCTTGTCGAGCTTCTTCCAGGCCTTGATCTCGCGCTTGCTGCGACCGCAACCGAGGCAGATGTCGTCGGAGAATTTGCAGAGGCTGATGCAGGGGTCTTTGGTTGAGCTCATCGCAATCTCCAGAACGACATTTCACCCTGTGGGAGCGAGCCTGCTCGCGAAGGCGCAGTGTCATTCAGTATCGATGTATCTGACACACCGCCTTCGCGAGCAGGCTCGCTCCCACAAGGGTCTACATTGGTTTCTCAATAGGCGTCATTCTTCGAACTCGCGCCGTTCGGCTTCGATTGCCTCAGCCAGCGCGCGGGCTTCGGCTTCTTCTTCGCTGAGTTCCGGTTCCGGCTGTTCGAGGGCGGCGACAACGGCCAGGAGTTTCTCGCGGGCTTCGGCGACACCGAGAATGTCTTCTTCCGGTTCGGCGTCAGGCGCCGCTTCAAGTTCAACTTCAACTTCAACAACCGGCGCGATGATCTCAGGCTCGGGCACCGGCGCTTCTCCATCCGCCGCATCGCGCAGCAAGTCGTCGAAGTCGGTCTTGATCCCCTCTTCCATGCTGTCCAGCTCCAGCAACAGGGAATGGAAACTGGTTTCTTCCTTTTCCTCCTCCGGCTCGGCGCTGGCGTCGGCCAGGTCCTGCAGACTCTGCGGCACCGGCGCGTCGTCGAAGTCGAGCACCGGTTCGGCTTCCATCTCGCGCAGTTCGGCCAGCGGCGGCAGGTCTTCGAGGTTTTTCAGGTTGAAGTGGTCGAGAAACGCCTTGGTCGTGGCGAACATCGCCGGTTTGCCCGGCACGTCGCGATAGCCGACGACGCGAATCCACTCACGCTCGAGCAAGGTTTTGACGATGTTGCTGTTGACCGCCACGCCACGCACGTCTTCGATTTCGCCACGAGTGATCGGCTGGCGATAGGCGATCAGCGCGATAGTCTCCAGCAACGCACGGGAATAGCGCTGCGGGCGTTCTTCCCAGAGACGGCCGACCCACGGCGAGAACTTCTCGCGGATCTGCAAGCGATAGCCCGACGACACTTCCTTGAGCTCGAAGGCACGGCCCTCGCAGGACTTGCCAAGCAGGGTCAGGGCTTTCTTGAAGACCGCCGGCTCCGGCCGCTCGCCTTCTTCGAACAGTTCAAACAGGCGCTCAAGGGATTGCGGCTTTCCCGAGGCCAACAGAAAGGCTTCAAGCAGGGGCGCCAGCTCGCGGGGTTCAGTCAGGTTCATACAGGGACTCGTTATTCGGCTCGGGCTCGCACGTGGATCGCGGCGAACGGCTCATTCTGCACCAGCTCGACCAAGGATTCCTTGACCAGTTCAAGGATCGCCATGAAGGTCACCACCACACCCAGGCGACCTTCTTCAGCGGTGAACAGCTCGACAAACGGCACGAAACCGCCGCCCTTGAGCCGTTCCAGCACATCACTCATGCGCTCGCGGGTGGACAGCGCTTCACGGCTGACCTGGTGGCTTTCGAACATATCGCCACGGCGCAGGACTTCAGCCATGCACATCAGAATCTCTTCCAGCGCGACGTCGGGCAACAGCTTGCGCGCCCGCGCTTCCGGGGCGTCGAGCTTGGGCACGATCACATCCCGGCCGACCCGGCTCAGCCCATCGATACCTTCAGCGGCAGCCTTGAAGCGCTCGTATTCCTGCAAGCGGCGGATCAGTTCAGCGCGCGGGTCGTCTTCTTCATCTTCAACGGTTTCGGCGCGCGGCAGAAGCATGCGCGATTTGATCTCGGCAAGCATCGCCGCCATCACCAGATATTCGGCGGCCAGCTCCAGACGCACCGATTGCATCAACTCGACGTAGCCCATGTACTGGCGGGTGATTTCCGCCACCGGGATGTCGAGGATATTGATGTTCTGTTTGCGAATCAGGTACAGCAGCAGGTCGAGCGGGCCTTCGAAGGCCTCAAGAAAGACTTCCAGCGCATCCGGCGGGATGTACAGGTCCAGCGGCATTTCCATGACCGCCTGGCCATAGACCATCGCGAACGGCAGTTCCTGCTGGGCGCCGGCCTGGGGATCGACCACGGTTTCCACTGCGGACATTCAGGCCTCGACCATGAACGGCGTCGGATCGCCGCAACCAACGCGGACCACTTCCGGGTCATCGCCGGTCAGGTCAATCACCGTTGAGGCCTTGATACCGCCAAAACCGCCGTCGATGATC
Source organism: Pseudomonas triticicola (assembly GCF_019145375.1). NCBI lineage: Bacteria > Pseudomonadati > Pseudomonadota > Gammaproteobacteria > Pseudomonadales > Pseudomonadaceae > Pseudomonas > Pseudomonas triticicola. The sequence goes on from NZ_JAHSTX010000001.1 coordinate 2,889,607, forward strand.
AGATCGACCTGATGCTCAAGCAACTGGCGCATTTCGTAAGGATCGCTGAGCGGGTCTTCATCGCCGGGCATGATCAGCGTCACGCTCATCAGCGGCTCGCCGAGTTCGGCCAGCAGCGCCAGCGCGATCGGATGGCTTGGCACGCGCAGGCCGATGGTGCGTTTTTTCGGATGCAGCAACAGGCGCGGCACTTCGCGGGTGGCGTTGAGAATAAAGGTGTAAGGCCCCGGCAGGTGCGCCTTGAGAATGCGGAAGGTGCCGGTGTCGATCTTGGCGTAATTGCCCAGTTGCGACAGGTCGCTGCAGATCAGCGCGAAGTTGTGCTTTTCATCGAGCTGACGCAGCCGTCGCACACGCTCGATGGCAGTCTTGTCGCCGATCTGGCAACCAATGGCATAGGACGAGTCCGTGGGATAAATCACCACCCCGCCCTTGCGGATGATCTCGACCGCCTGTTTGATCAGGCGCGCTTGCGGGTTTTCCGGATGTATCTGGAAAAATTGACTCACATTCTCTACCTGTTCAGACGGCGGCAATATCTGTGTCATGTTTGAACCGACACCACAGGGGTGGAAGGTCCTCGGGAACCGGCCGGTACTGGCCGATCTCGGACCAGCCGCCAGGGCCATGGAAGTCACTGCCGGCGCTGACCAGCAGACCGAACTCACGGGCAAGGATCGCCAGGCTGCCCACCTGTTCTGCGGGCTGATGGCCATTGACCACCTCGATAGCATGCCCGCCTGCTTGAATATAGTCGGCAATCAGCTTTCGGCGCTTGCTACGGGTGAAATCGTAGTGCCATGGATGCGCCAGGCTGACCCAGGCTCCGGCGGCGCGCAGGGTGCCGACGGTGTCTTCCAGGGTCGGCCAGTGCAGTTTGACGTCGCCGAGTTTGCCGGCGCCGAGCCATTTGCGAAATGCCTCGGCGCGATCCTTTACATAACCTTCACGCACCATCCAGTCGGCGAAATGCGGCCGGGCCGGCGCGTTGCCGCTGTCGCCCAGTTCCTGCTGGATCTGCCGGGCGCCGTCGAGGGCACCGGGCATCCCCTTGAGGGCGAGCTTGCGGCTTATTTCTTCCGACCGCAGCCAGCGGCCATCGTGCAATTTGGCGATCGCTTCAACCAGCGGCGCAGCGTTGACGTCGAAACCGTAGCCCAATACGTGAATGGTCGCCCCGCCCCAGGTGCAGGACAATTCGACGCCGTTGACCAGTTGCATGCCCAACTCGCTGGCGGCAGTACGCGCCTCGGCGAGCCCCTCCAGAGTGTCGTGGTCGGTCAACGCCAGGACTCGCACGCCGTTTTCGAACGCTCGCGCAACCAGAACCGCAGGCGCCAGGGCGCCGTCGGAGGCCGTGCTGTGGCAGTGCAAATCAACATTCACGGGGAGTTGTAACCTCAAATCAGCTGGCGCTATCGCGCGCCCATATGTTTGTTATTATGCCGCCACATCCAGCTTCTGGCTCTCACTGTGAAACAATTCATCGATTTCATCCCGCTTCTGCTGTTTTTCATCGTTTACAAACTTGATCCACGGGTCGTAGACATTGCCGGCCAGCAAGTGACCGTAGGCGGTATCTACAGCGCCACGGCGATGCTGATCATCAGTTCCCTGGTGGTGTACGGCGCGCTGTTCATCAAGCAGCGCAAGCTGGAAAAGAGCCAATGGCTGACGCTGATCGCCTGCCTGGTATTCGGCAGCCTGACGCTAGCCTTCCACAGCGAAACCTTCCTGAAATGGAAAGCGCCGGTGGTCAACTGGCTGTTCGCTGCGGCGTTCATCGGCAGCCATTTCATCGGCGATCGCCTGCTGATCAAACGCATAATGGGCCACGCGCTGACCCTGCCGGACCCGGTCTGGACGCGCCTGAACATCGCCTGGATCGGCTTCTTCCTGTTTTGCGGCGCGGCCAACCTGTTCGTCGCCTTCACTTTCCAGAGCATCTGGGTCGACTTCAAGGTGTTCGGCAGCCTGGGCATGACCGTGCTGTTCCTGGTCGCACAGGGCGTTTACCTGTCGCGCCATCTGCATGACACCGATACCACAACGCCTAAAACCGAGGACTGACATGCTCTACGCCATCATTGCCACCGACGTTGCCAACTCGCTGGAAGCTCGCCTGTCCGCGCGCCCGGCGCATCTGGAACGCCTGCAAGCGCTCAAGGGCGAAGGCCGCATCGTGCTGGCCGGCCCGCACCCGGCCGTCGACAGCAATGATCCGGGCGCAGCGGGTTTCACCGGCAGCCTGATCGTCGCCGAGTTCGACTCCCTCAGCGCCGCCCAGGCCTGGGCGGATGCCGATCCGTACATTGCCGCCGGCGTTTACGCCAATGTGATCGTCAAGCCGTTCAAGCAAGTCCTGCCGTAATCCCGCTATTGAAATGCCGACGGGTTTTATGTGGCGAGGGGATTCATTCCCGCTGGGTGGCGAAGCCGCCCCAAAACCCATCCAACGCGGTGTGTCTGACACACCGCATGCTCCCATTTCAGGACTGCTACGCAGCCCAACGGGGCGGTGCGACGTTTCGCTAAATCCCCTCGCCACAGAATATTCATCAGCCACAAATTATTTGTCAGCCACCAACATCACGTCCTGCGCAGTGAACCTTCTCGCTTCTCACCCATCTCAATCGCTCATTATTCTCGTTTGCCTGCCGACAACCTGCCCAATATCCATTTGGAAACAGGTGTCGCGATGCGCAAGGGTCCGTTGTGTCTGATGTTGCTCACGTTGTCGATCATGGCCCCCGCCCATGGTGAGGAAACCACCGAAAGCGGCAGCTCCACACCATTGTCATTGAGCGCCGGCAGCCAGATCACCGAGCTGCAACAGCGGCTCAAGGCCAGTGAGCAGCAGCGCGAAGAACTGAACAAACAACTGCAAAATGCCGACAACACTCGCGAAAGCGCCCAGCTCGCCCGGCTGCGCCAGGAGAACCAGCGTCTGAAGCTGCAACTCAAGGAAGCCCAGGCCAGCCCGCTGCCGCGTTTGCTGACCGATCAACAGCAGTGGTTCGTCACTGGCGCCGGGGTAGCGCTATTGGCGCTGCTCTGCGGTATCTTTGCCAGTGGTGCAAGCCGAAAACGTCGGCAATGGCTAAATTGAGTGAGTCATGAGCGAGCTGTTACTGATTGATGATGACCAGGAGTTGTGCGAACTCCTGAGTAGCTGGTTGAGCCAGGAAGGCTTCCAGGTGCGCGCCTGCCACGACGGCCAGAGCGCCCGCAAGGCGTTGGCCGAAACCGCCCCGGCGGCGGTAGTGCTGGACGTGATGCTGCCCGACGGCAGCGGTCTGGAACTGCTCAAGCAATTGCGCAACGACCACGCCGACCTGCCGGTGCTGATGCTGTCAGCGCGTGGCGAACCGCTGGACCGCATCCTCGGCCTCGAACTGGGCGCCGACGATTACCTGGCCAAACCCTGCGACCCCCGCGAACTGACCGCGCGCCTGCGCGCCGTGTTGCGCCGCAGCCACCCGGCCGCCGTATCGACGCAACTTGAGCTGGGTGATCTGAGTTTCAGCCCGGTGCGCGGCGTAGTCAGCATCGACGAAAAAGAACTGACCCTGACCGTCTCCGAAAGCCGCCTGCTCGAAGCCCTGCTCAAACAGCCGGGCGAGCCGCTGGACAAACAGGAACTGGCGCAACTGGCCCTCGGCCGCAAGCTGACCCTGTACGACCGCAGCCTCGACATGCACGTCAGCAACCTGCGCAAAAAAATCGGCCCCCACCCCGACGGCCGCCCGCGCATCGTTGCGTTGCGTAGCCGTGGTTACTACTACAGCCTGTAAAACCATCTTGTTCCGTGTACGAGCTGCCCAAGGCGGCGATCTTCAGGCTGCAGGACGCAGAGCGTCCTCGGCTGCATTCCCACGCAGAGCGTGGGAACGATCAGATCGCAGCCTTCAGCACCTCCTGCACTGGATATGTGTAAGGCCGGGCACGAAGCGTCTTTACCGAAGCTTTACGCTGCGCTGACCGCCGCTGACCTTGATCTGCGTAATCTGAACTCATCCGGAACGTACCGGGAACGAGACAAGGAGATACACCATGCGCAAGACTCTTATCGCTCTGATGTTCGCTGCCGCTCTGCCAACCGTGGCCATGGCCATGCCGCAGGATGGCGGTCCGCTGGGTGGTCCACTGGATGGCCCGCGCCACGGTGGTCAGATGCACGGCGGCATGCAAGGCAAAGGCCCGTACAGCCAGCTCGACCTGACCCGCGAACAGCGCGAGCAGATTCGCAAGATCATGGGCGAGCAGATGCATGAGCGTAAGCAGGTGGTCGACAAGTACCTGGAAAAACTTTCGCCGGCCGACCAGAAAGCCATGAAGGACGAGATCGCGGCCAACCACAAGAAAGCCGAGTCCGATGTCCGGGCACTGCTCAAACCCGAGCAACAGAAGCAGTTCGACGAAATCCAGAAGAAACGCGCCGAACGCCGCGCCGAATGGGCCGAGTTCAAGGCCTGGAAAGCGCAGCAGGCACAAAAGGCGCAATAATGGCTTGACCCTGGGCCCGACGACTCACATCGTCGGGCCAGTTCCATTCAAATCAAATGTGGGAGCGAGCCTGCTCGCGAAGGCGGTGTATCAGCCAGCGATGGATTGACTGACACTACGCCTTCGCGAGCAGGCTCGCTCCCACATTTGAACGGTGTGATTTTCGAGGAGTTTCTGTGCGTTCACTGTTCTGGCGGATTCTTGCGAGCTTCTGGCTGGCCATCGCTCTGGTAGCCGGGCTGTCGATTCTGCTCGGGCACATGCTCAATCAGGACGCGTGGATTCTCAGCCGCCATCCCGGCCTCAACACACTGGCCGCAGAATGGACGCAGACTTACGAAACCCAAGGCGAAGAAGCCGCGCAGGACATTCTCGAACAACGCAAACGTCAGTATCACATCGACGTTCAAGTGCTCAACGAAACCGGCGATCCGGTGGTGCGTGGCACCTTCCCGCGCCGCGCCGCAGCATTCGAAGCGCGGCAGAACAACGACGATCGCCGCCTGCCGTGGCGGCGCCTGACCGACGAAATCACCAGCGAAAAAACCGGTGACACCTACCTATTCATCTACCGCATCCCGCACCCGGAACTCGACGCCTGGCACCGCGAAAGTCTGCTCTGGCCACTGAGTGCGCTGGGCATCGCGCTGGTGGTGTTGACTCTGTTCAGTTTGCTCGTGACTTTCTCCATCACCCGCCCACTGAGTCGCTTGCGCGGCGCGGTGCATGATCTGGGGCAGACGACTTATCAACAGAACAGTTTGGCGAAACTGGCCAACCGCCGCGACGAATTCGGCGTGCTGGCCACCGATTTCAACCGCATGGGTGCGCGCTTGCAAAGCCTGATCGGCAGTCAGCGCCAGTTGCTGCGCGATGTCTCCCATGAACTGCGCTCACCACTGGCGCGCCTGCGCATCGCGTTGGCTTTGGCCGAGCGCGCCAACCCGCAAGAGCGCGAAAAACTGTGGCCACGCCTGACCCGCGAATGCGATCGGCTGGAGGCGTTGATCAGTGAAATTCTGGTGCTGGCGCGAGTCGATGCCGACAACGCCAGCGCTGAAGAAGTGGACCTGAATGCGTTGCTCGCCACGCTGCAAAAGGATGCGCAGCTCAGCTCCCCCGAGCAGACCGTAAGCCTGCAAGCCGAGCCGCAGCTGAATCTCAAAGGCTGGCCGACGATGATCGAGCGCGCCGTGGACAATTTGCTGCGCAACGCCCAGCGCTTCAACCCGAGCGATCAGCCGATCGACTTGCAGGCTGCGCGGCAGGGAGAGCGGATTGTCATCAGCGTGCGCGACCACGGGCCGGGGGTGCAGACCGAACATCTGAGTCAGTTGGGCGAGCCGTTTTATCGCGCGCCGGGGCAGACCGCTGCCGGGCATGGCTTGGGGCTGGCGATTGCCAAACGGGCGGCAGAACGGCATGGCGGCACGCTGACACTGGCCAATCATCCGCAGGGCGGCTTTGTGGCGAGTCTGGAATTGCCGTTGGTACCGGGAGTCGTGGTCCAGCCCTGAAAAAGCCCCTCACCCCAACCCTCTCCCGGAGGGAGAGGGGGCCGACCGAGTTGTCTGCCGTTGTGCATCGACCTTATGGATTCGCAGAAACTAGACGTCCGGTATCCCGACGCTGGATTCAGCGAAGGACGCTCAGGTCGGTGTAATTCCAAAGCATCCCCTAATCAGTCCCCTCTCCCTCTGGGAGAGGGTTAGGGTGAGGGGCTTGTGATCTTCAGACCTTACCGGGCCAGGCGCTGACGAACTCAGCCAGATCAACCTTCTCCGCCACGCGCGGCTCTTTCTGCGGTGTGCCGAGATAGAGAAACGCGATCACTTCCTCGCCTTCCCCCAGCCCCAAACCTTCGGCCACATGCTTCGAGTATGCCAGATCCCCGGTGCGCCACACCGCGCCAATCCCCTGCGCATACGCCGCGAGCAAGATACCGTGGGCCGCACAGCCGGCCGTAAGCAGTTGCTCGGCCTTCGGATATTTCACGTGTTCCTGCAATTTCGCGATGACTACAACCACCAGCGGTGCCCGCAACGGGCCGTTGCGCGCCTTGTCGATCATCGCGTCGGTGACTTCGCCGCCCTGCTGGCGGGCCGCCTCGGCCAGCAACTCGCCCATTTGCTCACGCGCCGCGCCTTCGACGGTCAAAAAGCGGTACGGCTGCAAGTGCCCGTGATCCGGGGCACGCAAGGCCGCGCCGAACAGGGCTTCGCGCTGCTCGGCAGTGGGGGCCGGTTCGACCAGTCGGGGAACGGAAACACGGTTGAGCAACGCGTCGAGAGCCTGCATCGGCCACCTCCTTTGAAAAATGTGCGGCTATTCTAGCTTCATCTGCGCAGCGCCTGCCGGTTTACATGCCTTGCCCCACAGGTAGAATGGCGCCCTTCTCCCACCAGCCCGAGCGGATTTCATGGCGTTGCCGACCTTACGGATCATTGGTTTTATCATCGGCATCTTCCTGATAACCCTGGCTGTGGCCATGGTCGTGCCGATGGCCACGCTGGTGATTTTCGAGCGCACCAGCGACCTGCCGTCGTTCCTCTGGGCGAGCATGATCACCTTCGTCGCCGGCCTCGCTCTGGTGATACCCGGCAGACCCGAACACATTCACCTGCGCCCGCGCGATATGTATCTGCTGACGGTCAGCAGCTGGCTGGTGGTGTGCATTTTCGCCGCGCTGCCGTTTCTGCTGACCCAGCACATCAGCTACACCGACTCGTTCTTCGAAAGCATGTCCGGCATCACCGCCACCGGCTCCACCGTGCTCAACGGCCTGGACAACATGTCGCCGGGGATTCTGATGTGGCGGTCGCTGCTGCACTGGATCGGCGGCATCGGCTTCATCGGCATGGCGGTGGCGATTCTGCCGCTGCTGCGCATCGGTGGCATGCGCCTGTTCCAGACCGAATCCTCGGACCGCTCGGAGAAGGTCATGCCGCGTTCGCACATGGTGGCGCGGCTGATCGTGGCGGCCTACGTCGGCATCACCATTCTCGGCAGCCTGGCGTTCTGGTGGGCCGGGATGAGCCCGTTCGATGCGATCAACCACGCGATGTCGGCGATTTCCACCGGTGGTTTCTCGACCTCCGACCAGTCGCTGGCCAAGTGGACACAACCGGCAGTTCATTGGGTGGCGATTGTCATCATGATCCTCGGCAGCCTGCCGTTCACCCTGTACGTGGCGACGCTGCGCGGCAACCGCCGTGCGTTGATCAGGGATCAACAGGTGCAGGGTTTGCTGGCGATGTTGCTGGTGACCTGGCTGGTGCTCGGCACCTGGTATTGGTGGACCACCAAGCTGCATTGGCTGGAAGCGCTGCGGCATGTGGCGCTGAACGTGACCTCGGTAGTCACTACCACCGGTTTCGCCCTCGGCGACTACAGCCTGTGGGGCAACTTCTCACTGATGCTGTTTTTCTATCTGGGCTTTGTCGGCGGTTGCTCAGGTTCGACGGCGGGCGGGATCAAGATTTTCCGTTTCCAGGTCGCCTATATCCTGCTCAAGGCCAACCTTAATCAGCTGATTCACCCGCGCGCGGTGATCAAGCAGAAGTACAACGGCCACCGCCTCGACGAAGAGATCGTCCGTTCGATCCTGACCTTCTCGTTCTTCTTCGCCATCACCATCTGCGTGATCGCCCTGCTGCTGTCGCTGCTCGGGGTCGACTGGATGACCGCGTTGACCGGCGCCGCCAGCACCGTGTCCGGCGTCGGCCCGGGCCTGGGCGAAACCATCGGCCCGGCCGGCAACTTCGCGACGCTGCCGGATGCGGCGAAGTGGATTCTGTCGTTCGGCATGCTGCTCGGCCGACTGGAGATCATTACGGTGTTTGTGCTGTGTATTCCGGCGTTCTGGCGTCATTGACCGCGTCCGGCACCTGCGTCAGGCGTAAGCGGTATTCGCCGGGTGTGGTGTCGAACCAGCGGCGAAACGCGCGAAAGAAGTTGCTTGGGTCGGCAAATCCCAACAGGTAAGCGATTTCCAGTAAGGTCATGCTCGGTTGCGCCAGATATTGCTCGGCCAGCTCGCGGCGGGTGTCGTCGAGCAACTGCTGAAAACTGGTGCCCTCCTCCTGCAAGCGCCGCTGCAAAGTGCGTTGCGACAGGTGCAGCGTCTGCGCCACGGTGTCACGCTTGGGCTCGCCCTGGGGCAACAAACGACACAGCACCTGGCGTGCCCGGTGCGTCACGCGACTCTCGGAGAACCGCGCCAGATATTCCCCGGCAAAACGGTCATGCAACAGCGCCATGGCTTCATTGGCGGTCGGCAGCGGCGCCTCCATGTCGGCACGTTCGAAGATCAACGCATCGTAAGGCGCGTTGAACACCAGCGGCGCGTGAAAGGCTTCTTTATAGGGTTGCAGGTTTGTCGGCTGATCGCCCTGAACCAACACTTTGACCGGGTGCAGCGGGCGCCCGGTCAGCCAGCCGCACAGCGCCAGTGCACAGGCCAGTGACGCTTCGGCGCTCTGCCGGGTCGGCGGCAGATGATCGCCGTGCACGGTGAGAATCAGCGCGTAACCTTCGTCGAGCAGGCGAAAACTCAGGTCAGCGCTTTCGGCAATGATGCGTTGATAGCGCACCAGACGCTGGAAGCCTTCAGCCAGGGTATTGCTCGACATCAGCGCGTAGCCGGCGACATGAAACGAGGCCGGGCGCACCACTTTGCCCATGTTCAGGCCGATCGCCGGGTTGCCGGACACCTCGACCGCGCGCTGCCAGAGCCGGGTCATGGAGTCCTGCGGGAAACGCGCATCCGGATCTTCAAGGGCGCTGAAATCCAGCCCCAGCTGCCTGAACAGTACCCGGCAATCCAGGCCGTCCATCTCCAGTGCTTTGACAATCCCCATCGCCCAGCTTGCAGAAGTCGTTCGTTCGCTCATGGTTGTTATTCTTTTACATGACGGGCTGCAGATAACCGCCCTATTTGCGAAGGATACTAAAGTGGCGCCGATTGTCACTGGCCCACGCCAATGATCACTCTAGACTCAAATAAGCTGCCCGACGCACAACTTGTCGCCAGAACAATCACCACAGAGAACGCGGTCGTGGAAAACATCAAGCAGTTCAACAGCTTCGCCGAGTTCTACCCGTATTACCTCGCCGAGCACAGCAACAGCACCTGCCGTCGTCTGCATTTCATCGGCACTTCTCTGGTCATCTTCATTCTCGCCCTGAGCATCGCCAAAGGCGCCTGGCTGCTGTTGCTCGCGCTACCTCTGGCCGGTTACAGCTTTGCCTGGATCGGCCATTTCTTTTTCGAGAAAAACCGCCCGGCGACGTTTCAGCATCCGCTGTACAGCCTGCTCGGCGATTTCGTCATGTACCGCGACATGATTCTCGGTCGCGTGGCGTTCTGAATGAGGGTCTGCCAATGAATGCCCATGCTCGCTTCACCCATATGAAGGACGGCACCGAGGAAGACTGGGCGATCATCGCCGCCGATTTCAGTGCCTATGCCAGACAGCTGCCGTCGCGGATCCTCGCGCATTTGAAGCTGCTTGAAGGCGACTTTGGTGGTTTCCCCGTGGATCGCCTGACCCACTCGCTGCAAACCGCGACCCGCGCCTATCGCGACGGGCGTGACGAGGAATACGTGGTCTGCGCGCTGTTGCATGACATTGGCGATACCCTCGGTTCCTACAATCATCCCGACATCGCCGCAGCAATTCTCAAGCCGTTCGTGAGTGCGGAAAATCTGTGGATGGTGGAGAAGCACGGCATCTTTCAGGGTTATTACTTCTTTCATCACCTGGGCATGGATCGGCACTTGCGCGAGCAGTTCAAGGACCATCCGCAGTTCCACGCCACTGCCGAATTCTGCGCCAAATACGACGCGGCGGCGTTTGATCCGGCGTATGACACGCTGCCGTTGAGTTTCTTCGAGCCAATGATGGAAAGGCTGTTTGCGCAGCCGAAGAACTCGATTTACAAGGCTGCGATGCAAGAACACAGCCCGGCCTGAGAATAAATGTGGGAGCGAGCCTGCTCGCGAAAGCGCTGTCATCAGGCACATAAGCTTTGTCTGACACTACGCCTTCGCGAGCAGGCTCGCTCCCACAGGGTGCTTTTTCGCTCAGGCGATTTCGGCAACTTTGGCAGCTTTCAATTCCGCCTCCCGCGCCTGGGCATCCGCCAGTCGATACAGCTCGATCGTGCCGTCCCAATGCTCGATCAGCGCTGTGCACGATTCGACCCAGTCGCCGCAATTGAGGTAGTCCACCTCGCCCACCTTGCGAATCTCGGCATGGTGAATATGCCCGCAGACCACGCCATGCAGTTCGCGCTTCACGCATTCGTGGGCGATGGCTTCTTCAAAGTCGCTGATGAAACTTACCGCTGTCTTGACCTTGTGTTTCAGGTACGCCGACAGCGACCAGTAACCGTAGCCATACCGGGCGCGCCAGTGATTGAGCCAGCGGTTGAGGGTCAGGGTGAACTCGTAGGCCGAGTCACCGAGAAACGCCAGCCAGCGGTGATAACGGGTGATCACGTCGAACTGATCGCCGTGGATCACCAGCAAATGCCGGCCGTCCGCCGTAACGTGTACCGCCTCGTCGACCAACTGGATATTGCCCAGAATCAGCTTGGAATAGCGCCGCAGGAATTCGTCATGGTTGCCGGTGACGTAGATCACCTCGGTGCCGCGCTTGCTCATGGTCAGCAGGCGGCGGATGACGTTGGTGTGGGCTTGCGGCCAGTACATGCCGCTGCGCAGTTTCCAGCCGTCGATGATGTCACCGACCAGATAGACCTTGTCGGCGTGGTAGCCCTTGAGAAATTGCGACAAGTGCTCGGCCTGACAATCCCGCGTGCCCAGGTGCACATCGGAGATCCACAGGGTTCGCACCCGTTGTTTGCGACTGGGTCGGGCGAGCTCGGCGCTGGTCATGGGCAACCCTCTGCGATGTTTTCGCCAGCTTGCGCGCGCGCCGTTAATCGCCCATGACAGGCGCGAGTCAGTCGTGTGACAGCGCACATCGTTGAAAAATTGAGGAATCGGATGACAGACGCGACGGCGACAGCGCTTTAGACTGGCGCTCTTTTGATGATCGTTCCCACGCTCCTGCGGGGGAACGATCATCGCGTTTGAAATAGAAGGATTGCAATGACTCCGCGTACTGCCCTCGGCGCCCTGCATATTGGCGCTTTGATGTTCGGCCTGACCGGTGTGTTCGGCAAACTCGCTGCCGCGTCGCCGGCAGTCATCGTTTTCGGCCGCGCCGCCTTTGCCGTGCTTGCCCTGGCCTTCTTCGCTCGATTCGCCAGTCAGAGCGGCTGGCAAAAACTGCAAGCAGTGGACTGGCGACGCCTGGCGCTGAGCGGCGTATTGCTGGCGGGGCACTGGGTGAGTTTTTTCGTATCGGTGAAGATCGCCGGGGTGGCCATCGCCACGTTGGGCTTTGCCAGTTTCCCGGCGTTCACGGTGATTCTCGAAGGGTTGATCTTCCGCGAACGCATCCGCGCCAACGAAATCGTCCTGGTGGTATTGGTCAGCATCGGTCTGGTGCTGGTGACGCCCGCATTCGATCTGGGCAGCGGCGCGACCGTCGGCTTGCTTTGGGCAGTGTTGTCCGGCCTGCTGTTTTCCCTGCTGTCGCTGACCAACCGCGCCAGTTCCGGGCGCATCCCGGCGGTGCAGGCGGCGTTGTGCCAGAACGTCGTCGTGGCGTTGTGTCTGTTGCCGGTCGCGGCGCCGCAGTTGAGTCAGGTTCGAGCGCTGGACTGGTTGTGGATCGCCCTGCTCGGGGTGTTCTGCACGGGTGTGGCGCACAGCCTGTTTGTCGCCAGTCTGGCGGTGATCAAGGCGCGCACGGCGGCGGTGGTGTTCGCCATGGAACCGGTCTACGGCATCACCCTCGCCTGGCTGCTGTTCAGCGAAACCCCGACCCTGCGGATGCTCATCGGTGGCGCGTTGATCATCGTCGCGATTGTGGTGTCGGCGCGGATGTCAGGCTCGGCCGACAAGAAAACCGTCGCCGCCGAGGCCGCCTCTCACTGAGTGCGGTCGTTGTGGCCGAGGTCGCGGTCAGGATCGATCTGATCGCGCACTCGCTGTTTCAATACCTTGGCCTCGGGAAAACCACCGTCGGCCTTGCGCTCCCAGATCTGCACACCCGCACAAGTGATGTGAAACACCCCGCCGGTGCCCGGCACCAATGACACTTTGCCCAAGTCATCAGCGAAGGTGCTGAGCAGTTCCTGAGCCAGCCACGCCGCGCGCAGCAGCCACTGGCATTGGGTGCAATAAGTAATGACAACTTCGGCTTTGGCGACGGTCATGATCGCTGAAACTCCTGAGACAGAGGGCGCCGCTATAATAGCCGGCTTTACCGCTTGCCCCGAGACTCACAATGCGCCGTTTGCTGTTCTGCCTGCTGCTTGGTTTCCTTCCCCTGCTGGTTCACGCCAGTGAAGCGCCACGACCGAAAGTCGGCCTGGTGCTGTCCGGTGGCGCCGCGCGCGGGCTGGCGCACATCGGCGTGCTCAAGGCGCTGGAAGAACAAGGCATCAGGATCGATGCGATTGCCGGCACCAGCATGGGCGCGGTGGTCGGTGGGCTGTACGCCTCGGGCTACAAGATCGATGAACTGGAAAAACTCGCCCTGAGCATTGACTGGCAAGCAGCGCTGTCCGACGCGCCGCCGCGTGAAGATGTGCCGTTCCGGCGCAAGCAGGACGACCGCGATTTTCTGGTCAAACAGAAACTGAGCTTTCGCGACGACGGCAGCCTGGGCCTGCCATTGGGGGTGATTCAGGGCCAGAACCTTGCGCTGCTGCTGGAAAGCCTGTTGGCCCACACCAGCGACACCCGCGACTTCGACAAATTGCCGATCCCGTTTCGCGCGGTGACCACCGACATCGCCAATGGCGAAAAAGTGGTGTTTCGCAAGGGCCACCTGCCGCAGGTGATTCGCGCGAGCATGTCGATCCCCGCAGTGTTCGCCCCGGTCGAGCTCGACGGGCGCCTGCTGGTGGACGGCGGCATGACCGACAACATTCCACTGGATGTCGCGCGGGAAATGGGCGTCGACATCGCCATCGTCGTCGATATCGGCACACCGCTGCGCAATCGCAAGCAACTGACCACGGTGGTCGATGTGCTCAATCAGTCGATCACCCTGATGACCCGGCGCAATTCCGAAGAACAACTGGCGAGTCTGCACGCCAATGACGTGTTGATCCAGCCTGCGCTGGCCGCGTTCGGCGTGACCGATTTCGGCAAGGCTCAGGAGATGATCGATGCCGGTTATCGCGCCACGCGAATCCTCGATGCGCGCCTGGCGCAGCTAAAGCCGACCCAAACCCAGGACGCGGAATTGAACGCCGCGCGCCAGCCTGGTCAGCGCACGCCGATCATTACCGCAATCCGGGTCGAAAACGATTCGAAGGTCGATGATGACGTGATTCGCTATTACATCCGCCAGCCGATCGGTGCTCCGCTGGACCTGGGCCGCCTGCATTCAGACATGGGCACGTTGTACGGCCTCGATTACTTCGATCAAGTGCGTTACCGCGTGGTGCACAAGGGCCAGGATCACACACTGGTCATCAGCGCCAGCGGCAAGCGCAGCGGTACCGATTACTTGCGGGTCGGTTTGAATCTATCGGACGACATGCGCGGCGACAGTGCTTTCAATCTTGGCGCCAGTTATCGCGTCAATGGCATCAACCGCCTCGGCGCGGAATGGCTGACCCGCGCGCAGATCGGCGACAAGCAGGAACTGTACAGCGAGTTCTATCAGCCGCTGGACGTCGGCTCGCGTTACTTCGTCGCGCCCTATGCGTCGTTCGAGGCGCAGAACGTTGATTCGGTGCTGGATAACGATCCGATCGCCCAGTACCGGGTCGAGCGCTACGGCTTCGGCCTCAACCTTGGCCGGCAGATCGGCAACAACGGCGAAGTGCGACTCGGCGTCGGCCAGGCCTGGGGCAAAGCTGATGTGCGCATTGGCGATCAGGATCTGCCGAGTGAAAGCTTCAACGAAGGCTTCTATACCGTGAAGTATTCCTACGACTCGCTGGACAACGTGTACTTTCCGCACGAGGGCAAGGACATCAGCCTGACTTTTGCCCAGTTCGAACCGGGTCTGGGTTCGGACAATCGCTATCGCCAATGGGAAGCAAAGTTCGACAAGGCCATGAGCCACGGGCCGGATACGCTGATACTCGGCGGACGCTACGGCCGCACGCTGGACGATGCCAATGTGGTCACCTCAAGCTTCCTGCTTGGCGGCGCGCGGCAGTTGTCGGGGTTCCGTGAAGACGCGCTGTCCGGGCAGAACGTCAGCCTGATGCGCGTCGTGTACTACCGCCGCCTGACGCCGCGCTCGTATCTGCCCCTGGACTTCCCGCTGTACGCCGGCGCCTCGCTGGAACGCGGTCGGGCGTGGAACAACGACAATGAATTCGACAGCGGCTACATCAATGCCGCGAGCGTGTTTATCGGCTTCGACACGCCGCTGGGGCCGTTGAACTTCACGTATGGGTTGAATGATGCGGATGAGCAGGCGGTTTATCTGAATCTGGGGCAGACGTTCTGACGCCTTCGCGAGCAGGCTCGCTCCCATAGGGAGAGCGCATTCCATTGTTGGAGCGAGCCTGCTCGCGAAAGCGGTCTGGGGTGAACCCGAAATCCGTTGGCGCTCAGCGAATCCCCGCCAACAGCGTCCTTGCCGTCTGCTTCAACGGCTCATCTCCTTCCCTGAGCAATTCATTGAGCAAGGCGATTGCACTGTCGATGTCGCCGTCGTCGATGCAGGTTTGTGCCTGTTCGAGCTTGCCGGCGGCTTCGGTGTCGGTCTCAGTGTACTCGGGCAATTGCAGATCCAGAGGTTCCAGCACCAGCGACGGCTCGGGATCGCCGAACTCATTGAGAAAATCATCATCGAGCGGCTGGGCGTCGGGTTCGGGGATCCATTCAAGTTCGGCTTCTTCGGCAGATGCAGCCTGTGGCAGTTCGAAATCGACAGGTAGCACCGACAGGCTGGTGCCCAGCTCTGGATCATCGATCGGCGGTGCGGCGGCATCAGCGCGGCTGTCGTTCAGGTCCCAATTTGAATCCATCGACAGCTCGCCCAGATTCAATTCGAAATCATCCTCGAGAGCGCTGGGCGACGATGCAAGCGGCGCGACTGCGGTCACTGTCGTGGCCACGGGCAGTTCGGGCGCGATTGGCGTTGCTGCAAATGCCGCCGGTGCGGCGCCTGCCAGTTTTGGATGGCGAGCGCGGATTTCAATCAGTTCGCGGTCATCGACGCCAAGCGCACGCAGGCGGTTTTCCTGCTGTTCAAAAGCGCCGCTGTCACCTTGGCGCCCAAGAACCTCCAGCAACTGCAGACCGAGATCAGTGCGTTCAGGCTCCTTGTGCAAGGCATCGCGCAGCAGCCCGGCGGCTTCGCTGAGTCGACCGTAGGCCAGATAGATGCCCACGGCCTCCAGCACGTCGCCGGCACCGGGCTCGTCGCGATGATCAGCTGCCGCGTGCGCACCGACAGATTGTTGAAGCTCGGGCTCGTCGACGTCTTCTTCGGCGCTCTCAGGCAATAGCGGCGTCGACGTGCCATCTGCTGTCGAACGTTGCTGACGACGACGTATGAGCAACGCAGCCAGCACGCCCACCAGCAATACCAGTTCGCCGAGCAGCGGCCAGTTCACGCCATCGCCTGCCGCCTCGACCGGGGCTGAAACTGCGGCCGGAGCCGGCGCGACCACGGGTGGTGGCGGCGGTTTCTGCACTTCGGCCAGACGGGTTTGCAACTCTTCGATCTGCTTCTTGCCGTCGGCTATTTGCACTTGCTGCTCTTGCAGCCTGAGGTTCTGTTCGTCGATGGTCTTTTGCAGTTGCTGGGTGAGCAGCACGCTGGCGGCCAGTTGCTCGGCCAGCGCGTCGTTGGCAGGTGCCGCCGGCGTTGGCGGCACAGGCGCCGCAGTGCGTTTGCCCTGGGCAGCCTGGGGCGGTGCGGTAACCGGTTCGACGGTTGGAAATTCAGAGGATTGCGGGCGCAGATCCGGCTCGTCGGTGGCGGGCACGATGCCCGGCGAACCCGGCGGGTCGATCAGCACCGTGTACTCGCGCAACAGCCGGCCGTTGGGCTGATCGAGCTGCACGAGGAAATTCAGGAAAGGTTCGTTGACCGGCTTGCCGGACGTCACCCGGATCACCTGCCGGCTGCCGCGCAGGATCGGGGTGAACTTGAGGTCATTGAGAAAAAACACCCGCTCGACGCCGGCCCGGCCGAATTCATCCGCCGAAGCCAGGCTGGCCGAGAGATCGTTTTGCGTCAACGTGCCGACATCGACCAGCGCGATGTCGGCCTTGAACGGCTGATTGAGGGCTGAGTGAACAGTGATTTCGCCCAACCCCAACGCCATCGACCAGGTCGAATAGCTGAATACGCCAGCGAGCAGCAGCCATTTGGCGCCCCCGCGCAGCACGTGCCGACTTGCGAGCATGAGCATCCCTTAAATAAGCAAAACCGGTTTCTATGCGTTCGCACATCCGGTACGAACACGATATTGCCCAGTAGTTCTTATAGTCGGCTCAGCGCGATCTCTCAAAAAATCGCCACCGGGATGTGCCTCAAGATTTTTCCAGGTTGGCCAGAATGTGCCCATGCACACGCATGCACACCTTCAAATCCGCCTCGTCGACACCCTCGAACAATTCGTGGCGCAGCTGCGTGGCGATGGTTTCGATCTGTTCGATCAGAGGCAAGGCAGGTGCGCAGAGCACGATTTTTTTTGCCCGACGGTCTTCCATTACGGATTGGCGTTGCACCAGTCCCTGGTTCTCCAGACTATCGAGCAAGCGCGCCAGGGTCGGGCCTTCGACGCCGACACTCTGCGCCAGTTCGCGTTGGGTCGGTGCCTCTTCAAAACGCGCCAGATGCAGCAGCACCAGCCAGCGCGCCTGCGACAGGCCCAGCCCGGCGAGACGACGATCCAGTTCGGCACGCCAGCCACGGGACATCTGGGCCAGTTGCATACCAAAGCGATGTTGATCGGTTAACGGCATAAAACACTCACGGTTAGACTGAAATACGGAAAATCTAATTATTAGTCAGCTAAGCATGGGCGGCAGTTATAGGCAAGAGTCGCTCTGTACTGAATCGTTACAACTGCGCGAAGATCAAAAGCCCCTCACCCTAGCCCTCTCCCAGAGGGAGAGGGAACTGAGTGGGGGATGCTTTTGAGTTTCGCAAACGTCAAAGCGCTGTGCTGAATCCATAATTGACTCGATTTTGCGGGTCGACATATGACACCAGACACCGCGGTCGGCTCCCTCTCCTCGGGGAGAGGGATGGGCGGGCGGCGTTCCGATGAGGGGTCGGGCCAGCTTACATCTCGAATTCAGACTGCAACGCCGCCCGCACACAATACAGCACGCCTTCAGGCACACGCCCGGCAAACAGCTCAGCCACTTCAGCGACCGACGGCAACTCGCCCTCGCCATCGAGGAATGCGTCCTGCACTTCGCCCATCAATTCCTCAGGCAAATCCAGCGCCTGCTCCAGCGACAACTGCTGCTTGCCGATGGCTTCGGCGAGCATGGCGTAGACGTTTTTCTCCGAGCACTGCAACTGCCCGGCGATCTGCAGCGGGGTCATGCCGGCGCGGGCCAGGGTGATCAGCTCGTGACGGACATCGGCGACCACCTTCGGCGCCTCGGCCTCGCCGCCAAGCACTTCCAGGAAGGCTTCGCCATAGCGTTCCAGCTTGCGCGCGCCGACACCGCTGACCCGGGCCATTTCCGCCAGCGAGGTCGGCTGGCTGCGGAGCATTTCCAACAGCGTCGAGTCGGGGAAAATGACGTACGGCGGCACGCCGTGTTCTTCGGCCAATTTGCGGCGCAGTGCGCGCAAGGCTTCCCACTGCTCGCGTTCTTCGCCGCGCACCAGTTGGCTGGCCTGGCTCTTGCTGCCACTTTTCGCGGTGACTTGCGGTTTCAGGTCGCGACGCAGTTCCAATGTCACTTCGCCCTTGAGCAGTGGTCGGCAACTGTCATTCAAGCGCAGACCGCCATAGCCCTCGTGATCGACATCGGCCAACCCGCGCGCCACCAACTGGCGGAACAACGAGCGCCACTCGCTCTCGCTCAGCGCCTTGCCAACGCCGAACACTGACAGATGCTGATGGCCAAAGCTGCGCACCTTTTCGTTGTCCTTGCCCAGCAACACGTCGACCAGATGACCGACGCCATAGCGCTGGCCGGTGCGGAAAATCGCCGACAAGGCCTGACGTGCAGGCTCGGTGGCATCCCAGGTCTGCACGCCGTCGACACAGTTGTCGCAGTGCCCGCATGGCTCAGGCATGTCTTCATCGAAATAGGCCAGCAACGCCTGCCGTCGGCAGCGGGTTTCTTCGCACAGCGAAAGCATCGCGTCGAGCTTGTGCTGCTCCAGACGCTTGTGCCGTTCGTCGCCTTCGGAGTTCTGCAGCATCTGCTTGAGCATCACCACGTCTTGCAGACCGTAGGCCATCCACGCATCCGCCGGCAGACCGTCACGGCCGCCGCGTCCGGTTTCCTGGTAATACGCCTCGAGGGATTTGGGCAGATCGAGGTGCGCGACAAAGCGTACGTTGGGCTTGTCGATGCCCATACCGAACGCCACGGTGGCGACCATGATCAGGCCTTCCTCGTTGAGGAAGCGCTTCTGGTGATAGGCGCGCAGATCGTTGGGCAGACCGGCATGATACGGCAGCGCCGGGAAGCCCTGCTCGCTGAGGAACGTCGCGACCTCTTCGACCTTCTTGCGCGACAGGCAATACACGATGCCGGCATCGCTGCGTCGCTCGGCGAGGAACGCCAGCAGCTGCTTGCGCGGCTGCTCCTTGGGCACGATGCGATAAAAGATGTTCGGGCGATCGAAACTCGACAGGAAGCGCTCGGCGTTCTGCAGGTGCAGGCGATCGACAATTTCTTCGCGGGTGCGCTTGTCGGCGGTCGCGGTGAGAGCGATGCGCGGAACGTTGGGGAACAGCTCTGCCAATTGACCCAGTTGCAGGTATTCGCGGCGGAAGTCGTGGCCCCATTGCGATACGCAATGCGCTTCGTCGATGGCGAACAAGGCGATTTCCAGGCTTTGCAGGAACGCCAGCATGCGCGGCTGGACCAGACGCTCGGGCGCCAGATAGAGCATTTTCACTTCGCCGCGCTTGATCCGCACGGCGAGATCGCGCTGCTGCTCGGCGCTCAGCGTGGAGTTCAGCGCAGCGGCGGCCACGCCGAGTTCTTCAAGGGTGGCGACCTGATCGTCCATCAGCGCGATCAACGGCGACACCACCACGGCCAGGCCTTCACGCAGCAGCGCCGGCACCTGGAAGCACAACGACTTGCCGCCACCGGTAGGCATCAGCACCAGCGCATCACCGCCGCTGGCCACGCGCTCAATAATCGCACCCTGCCGGCCACGGAAACTGTCGTAGCCGAAGATGTCCTTGAGGACGCGTTGAGCCTGTTCGAGCATAAAAACTCCAAAAATCTACCGATACATCCCTGCTCAGGCTGGTTCAGAGCAGCTTCGGCTGCTTAAACAAAACGTAAGAACACATTGCATGACCAGCGCAGCGCCGGCAGGGATCGCAAAACGCGGCAGTATACCCGAGGCCTTCGCGGCAGAGGGTGCCGCTGAGAAGACACCTGATAAACCTGCCACATACAAAACCCTGTGGGAGCGAGCCTGCTCGCGAAAGCGACCTGTCAGTCGATGCAAAAGTGCCTGATAGACCGCCTTCGCGAGCAGGCTCGCTCCCACAGGGTTATTCATCTTTCCAGTAAGGCGGGTAATTCGGGCAAATCTGCCAAGCGGCTGGCTAGAGCGCGCAAGAAGGCCTAGAATTCCCGCATTGTTTATTCCCCAAGGTAGCCCCGTAATGTCCTTCGCTGAGCAACTGACCCGCCTGCAAGTCTTCCTCGACGCCGACGAGCTGCACGACGAGGCGCTGGATTACGTCGCCGCCCACGGTTACCTGACCGCGCTGTCGATCTGTTCCGAAGACGTTCCGGAACGCGAGTGGATCGACGCGCTGTTTGCCGAAGAGCCGCATTACACCGACGAAGCCCAGCGTGCCGAAATCGAAGCCACGCTGATCGGCCTCAAGGCACACATCGCGCGCCAACTGGCCTCGGATGAAGAATTCGAATTGCCGTGCGAGCTGGATCTGGGCGAAGAGCCGGACGACTCCGAACTGCGCGGCTGGTGCATCGGTTTCATGGAAGGCGTGTTCCTGCGTGAAGCGGCCTGGTTCGAAACCGCCGAAGAAGAAGTCAGCGAAATGCTCCTGCCGATCATGGTCGGTTCCGGCCTGTTCGACGAGCAGCCTGAGTTCGAAGACATCGCCAAGGACGCCAACCTGATGGACGACATGATCGTTCAGATCCCGGAAGCCCTGACCGCGCTGTATCTGCTGTGCCAGGCCCCCGACGAAAAACCGGCGATCCTCAAGCCACGCCACCACTAAGATCCGGCCTATGGACAACCCCATAGGCAACTGCCCCCTGATGTTGCGCTACGTCCTGCTGGCCATCGGCTGGCTGAGCGTCGCATTGGGGGTGATCGGCATTTTCCTGCCGGTCCTGCCCACCACCCCCTTCCTCCTGCTCGCCGCGGCCTGCTTCGCGCGCAGCTCTCCACGCTTCTATCGCTGGCTGGTCGAACACCCACGCCTCGGGCCATGGATCCGCGACTACCTCGAAGGCAACGGCATCCCGCTCAAAGGCAAGGTCTACGCGATCGGGCTGATGTGGGTGAGCATCCTATTCTCGTGTTATCTGGTGCCGCTGGTTTGGGCGCGTGGGTTCATGCTGACCAGTGCGGTGCTGGTGACGGTTTATATTGTGCGGCAGAAGACGTTGCGCAAATCCTGACACATGCCGATAGCAGTGAGCAGGTATTCACCTGAATTCAATAACAGTAGAATTTGTGCCACGTTGGCCGACGCAAATACCGACCCTGCCGTAGCCTGACATCGGTCCACATGGAGGAACGTCTTTGAAATTGATCAGGCTCGAACTGGAAAACTACCGTTGCTTTCCCGCTCTGACACTCGAACTGGATAAACAGCTGACATTGCTGGTCGCACGTAATGGTCAGGGCAAGACGAGTTTGCTCGATGCCATCAAGGTTGCGTTGTGGCCGTTTGTACGCGGTTTTGATTTGGGTAACGCGCCTCTGACGGGTATCCAGTCTGACGACGTCTTCTTACGCCCGGTGAATGCGCATCAGATGGAGCCCTCTCTTCCCGCTCGTTTGACAGCGCATGCTGAACTCCAGGGCACCGAAAGTTGTTGGTCGCGCAGTCGCATCAGCATCCGCAAGGGAACTAAAACCCGCAGTGACAAAGGCGCAAGGGCTCTGGAAAACAGCGCCAGAAACCTGCAGCGGCGCATATTTGCTA
This sequence comes from Pseudomonas triticicola, assembly GCF_019145375.1. Classification (NCBI taxonomy): domain Bacteria; kingdom Pseudomonadati; phylum Pseudomonadota; class Gammaproteobacteria; order Pseudomonadales; family Pseudomonadaceae; genus Pseudomonas; species Pseudomonas triticicola. The sequence goes on from NZ_JAHSTX010000001.1 coordinate 2,911,522, forward strand.
ACGCTTTGAATGACGTTACCGAAACGATCGAACTACCCGTACTCGCTTACTACGGTACGAGTCGTCTCTGGAGGGATAACACTCCAGGGTCAGAGGCAATCGATAACGCTGAGTTCTCGAGGACCTATGGTTACCGAGACAGTCTTGATCCGGCATCCAATTACAAACAGTTCAGCAAATGGTATACGCGAATCTTTCGCAGCTATCGTGAAGAGCAGATTCGCAGCCTGGAACGCGGACGAAGCAGTTCTGAAGTCAAAGATGAGTTCTCGAATCCGGTCAAAGCCATCCAGGCCGCAGTCAACACAATGCTTGAGTCCCGAACCGGATGGCGAAATCTGGCTTACAGCAGTGAGTTCGCGGATCTGGTACTGGAGCATCCAGTCCACGGGACGCTGAAAGTCAGCCAACTTAGCGACGGTATCCGCAATATTGTTGCCCTGGCGGCGGATATCGCCTATCGCTGCATCAAGCTGAACCCTCACCTTGGCATTACCGCGCCGCGCGAATGCACTGGTGTAGTGTTGATCGACGAGATCGATATGCACCTTCACCCAGAGTGGCAGCAAACAGTCGTACCTGATTTGCTTGGCGCATTTGCGAACATTCAGTTCGTTGTGACTACGCATAGTCCGCAGGTGATTTCATCCGTTGAGGCTAAATGCATCCGTATCCTGCATACGGTAACTGATGATAAATCGCAGCAAGTCGGAATCAGCAACGTCGAACAACAAACGCAGGGGGTCGCCAGCTCTCAGGTCCTGGCTTCCGTGATGGGGATTGACCCTACACCGGACAATGAGCCTTCGCGCAAATTGAGTGAATACAAAGCGTTGATCCAGCAGGATCGGCATGAAACGCACCTGGGTTTGTCGCTGCGAAACTTCCTGAATCTGCATTTCGGCTATGAACACCCCGACATGCTCGACTGTGATCAATTGATTCGATTTGAAAAATTCAAGCGCAAACAGCTGACGCAAAAATAAGGAAGTCGCAAGCATGCGAAAACTGATTCGAGGTGCGGCTCCAATCTGTCTTGCGAACTATAAGCATGGATCAGATAGATGGGTTGATGTCACGCACGTGGACAAAGAGCAGATCCGTCAGTGCCTTCAAACAATGCAAGATACTCGTTGTGCATACTGCGAAGCGGATATCAGTACGCCCGGCCACTCGCATATCGAGCACTTTCGACAAAGACGTGGATACCCACAGGGCACCTTCGAGTGGAACAATCTCTTCCACTCATGTTGTCGCGATGAGGCTTGCGGAAAATTCAAAGACAACTGCCCTCCCTACGATCACCGTGACCTGCTCAAACCTGACGAAGATGATCCAGACGATTTTCTGGTCTTTGTCAGTGACGGTACTATCAGCCCACTTGCCAATCTGAATGACCAGTCGCGGACACGCGCCGTCGAGACATTGCGAATATTTAATCTGGATGCACAAAACGGGGCCCTGCGGGCGATGAGACGCGACGCCATACGTCCCCACCTGAAAACAGCCCAGGATCTGATGGGTCTAGCTCTAGCGGAAGATCTTTCGCCAGACGAGGTGGCGACGTTTCTCCAAGACGAAATTCAGAATACTGAACATCTGCCATTCTCTACCGCCATTCGACACACCCTGTCGAACTCACGATCCGTGTAAACCACCCGCTGATAGGCCCTTCAGGATACATATCCTTGCGCCTTTACCTACAGCTACGCCAGAATTCGCCGGCTTGTGCGCCTTGGGGTGGGTTTATTGTGGTTCGGTTGCTGACATATCAGCGATCGGGTTTAGCCATCCGGTTCCATTCAGGCGGAATCGGCTGCTGATAATCTGGAGTTGCTGCGGTAGCGGGCCTTTGATCGTTCCCACGCTCCGCGTGGTAATGCCTCAAGGGACGCCCCGCGTTCCAGCTCTGGAGGGGACGCGGAGCATCCCGGGATGCATTCCCACCCAAAACGCGGGAACGATCCCAGTCAAAAACAAAAGATCGCAGCCTTCGGCAGCTCAGGGGTAACTCTCAGACCGACAAAACCCGCCGCCCCATCAACCGGGGCGGCGGGTTTTGTCGTTTCAGACCTCAGTCTCAGACCGTATCCACCTTCAACGAATGATCATTAAGCATCCCGCTGATGATCGTCGCCGTATCATGCCCCCCAGCCACCATGCCGCCCGCCCCTGGTGTCACGCCGTAGTGGCTGGCGAGGTTAACGCCGGCCAGGTCGATGGTCTGGTTCGGCGTGCCGCCGGCCATGGCGCTGACGTCGATGCTGGTCATCACCGAGGCGCCGCTGCCGCTGACGGTGAAGTGCAGATAGTCGTCCAGGGACGCGGTGCTGGCGTTTTCGCCTTGCAGCAGTTGCGACAGATCGAGCTTGTCGGTACCGGGGGTGAAGTCGGTGATCAGGTCGTGACCGCTGTTGCCCTTGAGCCACTGGAAGGTGTCGGCCCCTGCCCCGCCCGTCAGGGTATTGTTGCCCATGCCACCGATCAACAAGTCATCGCCAACGCCGCCATTGAGGAAGTCGTTGCCGAGGCCGCCGTTGATCACGTTGTTGTTGCCGTCGCCGGTGAGGCTGTCGTTGAAGTTCGAGCCGAGCAGATTCTCGATGCCGGTCAGCGTGTCAGTACCGGCGCCAAGAGTGTTCTGCGCACCGAGCAGGCCGAGGTTGACGGTGACGGCGGCTGTGGCGTGGGCATAGCTGGCGGTATCGCTGCCAGTGCCGCCGTCGAGCAGGCCATTGCCCGCGCCGCTGTAGAGCAAATCGTTGCCGGCGCCGCCGTGCATTTCGTTATTGCCGGAGCCGGCAGTGAGCACGTCATTGCCGTCGCCGGCGTTGATCACGTTGTTGCCGCTACCCGCCACCAGCACATCGTCGCCAGCGGTGCCGGTCAGGGTGTGGCCGTCCTGATAGCTGATGCCGACGTTGGCCGTGTCACTGCCGCCGTGGTTGTCGTTAGCGGTGTAAGTGCCGTGGTAATCCGGCGTGATGTCATGGGCCCCGGCGTAGTTGAGGGTCATGGTCAGTTGATAGTTTTCCGGCGCATTCGGGTTGCCGTTGCCCGTAGCGTTGGCAATGTTGGTGACGTGGATCTGGTAGACGCCATCGGCTGACGCGGTCAGGGTTTGCCCGTCCGCCAGCGCCATCCAGGCGCCGCCGTTGAGCGAATACTCCATGCCAATCTGCCCGACAGCCAGATTGTGATCGAGGTTGAGGGTTTCGCCCTGGCGCAGGTGGACGGTGATGCGGTCCTCGTCGTTGGCATTGCTGTTGCTCACCATGCCGAGATAACCGCTGACCACTAGCACGGCGGTCATGGTCGCAGCGTTGGCGCTGAAGGCACTGCGCACGTTGGCCAGGTTCTGGTTGGCCGCATTATTGTTCTGCCCAGTGAAACCGATCAGGCCGGTACCGGTGAAGTCCGCCGCTTTCGAAACCCAACCAGTATTGAAACTGGTGGGTGTGGCGTTGAGGGTGTCGCCGTTCGGATCGGTGTCATTGGCCAGCAGCAGCTCACCCGGCACCACGATGTTGCCCGACAGCACGTTGGTGATGACGTGATCGTCCATCGCCACCGGTGGCGCGTTGGGAATCACTTTCACGGTCAGCGTGGAGCTGGCCAGATCGCCGTCGTTGTCGCTGACGGTGAAGCCGATGTTTTCGGTGATGACCACGGCGGTGGTTTTTTGCGAGGTGTAGCTGTATTCGCCGGTGTCGAGGTTGACCACCAGCGTGCCGCTGTTGTTGGTGGCGATGCTGACGCTGTTGTTCGCCGTGTTGAAGGTGCCGTGGTTGGCGCCGCCGCTCGCGGTCAACGAACCCTGGCCACTGAGGGCTTTCGGATCGTAGGTGTAGGTGGTGCCGTCGACCACGATCGACTTGATGAAACCGCCATCGGCGCCGAACGAACCACCGTCGCCCAGAAGCGAACCGGTGACCGGCGCGCCCTGCACGGTGCCGGAGAGCACCGAGTTGAGCTGGTTGAGATCGGTGACCACTACTGCGTTGGTGTTGGTGTGGTTGATGCCGTCGTAGGCCAGCGGATCGAGGTAGGCGTTGCTCACGCCATCACCCAGGCCGATCGCGTAGTTCTTGATGTTGTTGGCATCGAGGAAGTTTTTCAGCGCGGCTTCGTCAGCCGTGCCGATGTCGCCCTCGTTGGGCTTGCCGTCGGAGAAGAAGTAGCCGACGTTCTGCGCCCCGGTGAGTTTGCCGGAGGTGTTGAACGCGTTCTGCATCACTGCTACGGCAGCATCGTAGTTGGTGCCGCCGCCAGCGTTGAGACCGGCGAGCAGGGTCTTGGCGGTGGCGACATCCACCCACACGGTGGTGCGGTCGGCGGCATTGCTGCTGAATGTCACCAATTGCACTTTCACATCGCCCAGATCATCGTACTTGTCGAGCAAGGCACCAATGGCCTGCTTGGCCAGATCCAGGCGCGACAGGCCCGGAACACCGGAAGCGTCGGCCATGCTGCCGGAGATGTCGAGGACGATGAGCACGTTGGAATCGATCTCCACTGCGGTTACCGAGCGATCCGAGGCAACGGCTTTCGGTACGTCGTCGACGATGTTGACCACGAGGGTACTGGTGGTGCTGTTGCCCAGCGCATCGGTGGCTTTGTAGGTGAATGTTTCGCTGAGCGTGTTCGGCCCGTCGTTGGCGTTCGGCGCGGTTTTCGGTGCCGAGGTCAGCGTGTAGGTGTAGCTGCCGTCGGCGTTGAGCTGCAGTTGCCCGTAGCTGCCGGTGGCGTTGCCGACCAGGGTGTACGTGATCGCGCCGCTGCCACCACTGACCGAACCGAGCAGCGTGCCGCTGGCGGTTTCGCCGGTGTTGCCCGGTTCGCTGCCGGTCACTGTGCCGGGGGCGAGATCCTGGCCATCCTTGTTCAGGTCGAGGGCTTTTTCGTAGACGGTGGCGTCGGTGTCGCTGACGGCGGTCAGGCAGCTGTTGTGCACATCGATGGTGATGGTGGTGGTGCTTTCGTCGCCGTCGGAATCGCGCACCGTGTAGGTGAACACATCCACCGCGCCCGGGCCGTTCACCGCGTTCGGATTGCTGTGATAAACGGCGTTGCCGTTGGCATCGAGGGTGAGGTAACCGTAGGTGCCGTTGATCTGCGAATTGAGCCCGCCGATGGCCGATGTCGAGGTATCAGCACCGGCACGCACGCCGATCACGACACCGGAAACCGCCGGACCGTCAGCGCCGCCGCTATCGTTAGCGAAGACGTTGCCACTGACGGTGCCGCCTTCCGCGACCGAAGCCGCATCCGGATTGGCGCTCGGCAGGTCATCGACGATGTTGACGTTGATCTGACCGCTGGCGGTGCTGCCATCGGTGTCGGTGGCGACTACGTCGAAGCTCTCGCTGAGGCTGTTGGCACCGTTGGCGTTCGGATGGGCTTCGTTGTCGACCAGGGTGTAGCTGTAGCTGACCACGCCGGTGGCCGGGTCATAACCGGTGATGGTGAAGGTGCTGCCCAGCGGCGAGACCACCGATTGCGGCAAACCGGCGGCGACGCCATTGCTGATCACCGCAATACCACCGACCGTCAGGGTTTGCAGGCCATCAAGCGCAGTCACGGTGAAGCTGCCGCTTTGGGTCAGCGCCGAGGTGTCGGGGCTGCTGCCGTCGCCGAGGTTTTTCTCGTAGACGGTGATTTCGCCGCCCTTCACATCGAGGCCGTCGAGGCATACCGGATCGTCGTTGTTATGGATGTTCAGCACCAGGTTGGCGGTGCTGGTGTCGCCGTCGGCATCGGTGATGGTGTAGGCGAAGGTTTCCGTGCCGTTGCCGCCGCCCTGGAGGTTTTTGAAGTCGGCGTCATTGGCGTCCAGCGTGTAGGTGTAAGTGCCGTTGGCATTGAGCACCAGCGTGCCGTAAGTGCCAGTGAAAGTACCGGCAGTCACCGGGCCGCTGGCGACGCGGTCGGCGCCCTGCACATCGTTGTCGAGGACGTTGCCGGTCAGGGTCATCTGGGCTTCTGTTGCGCTGTCCGCATTGCTGTCATTCAGCGCTTTCGGCACGTCATCGACGATGCTCACGACGATTGTGCTGGTGACGACATTGCCCAGCGAATCGGTGGCCTGATAGGTGAAGGTTTCGCTCAGGCTGTTGGCGCCGTCGTCAGCGTGCGGCGTAGTGGTAGCCGGCGAAGTCAGGGTGTAGGTGTAAGTGCCATTGGCGTTGAGGACGATTTGCCCGTAATTGCCGGTGGCGCTGCCGACCAGTGCATAACTGATCGCGCCGACCGCACCGGTGACCGAGCCGACCAGGGTGCCGGACGCGGTTTCGCCGGTGCTGTTCGGATCGCTGCCGACCACGCTGCCCGCCGCCAGATCCTGGCCATCCTTGTTCAGGTCGAGGGCTTTTTCATAGACGGTGACGTCAGTGTCGCTGACGGCTTTCAGGCAACTGTTGTAGACGTCGATGGTGATGGTGGTGGTGCTTTCGTCACCGTCGGCATCACGCACGGTGTAGGTGAACACATCCACCGCGCCCGGGCCGTTCACCGTGTTCGGATTGCTGTGATAAACGGCGTTGCCGTTGGCATCAAGCGTGAGGTAGCCGTAGGTGCCGTTGATCTGCGAATTGAGCCCGCCGATGGCCGAAGTCGAGGTATCAGCACCGGCACGCACGCCAACCACTGCACCCGCGACCGCCGGGCCGTCGGCGCCACCGATATCGTTGTTGAGTACGTTACCGCTGACAGTACCGCCCTCCGCCACCGAAGCCGCGTCCGCATGCGCGGTGGGCAAATCATCGACGATATTGACGTTGATCTGGCCGCTGGCGGTACTGCCATCGGTGTCCGTCGCGACGACGTCGAAGTTCTCGGTGAGGCTGTTGGCGCCGTTGGCGGTTGGATGGGCTTCGTTGTCGGCCAGGGTGTAGCTGTAGCTGACCACGCCGGTCGCCGGGTCATAACCGCTGATGGTCAAGGTGCTGCCCAGCGGGGTGACGATTGATTGCGGGAAGCCTGCGGCCACGCCATTGGTGATCACGGCAATGCCACCGACTGTGAGGGTCTGCAGACCATCGAGAGCGCTGACGGTGAAAGTGCCGTTCTGGGTCAGCGCCGGGGTGTTGGGGCTGGTGCCGTCGCTGAGGTTTTTTTCGTAGACGGTAAGTTCGCCGCCGTTGACGTCGAGGCCATTGAGCAGCACCGGATCGTCGTTGTTGTGGATGTTCAATACGAGATTGGCAGTGCTGGTATCGCCGTCGGCATCGGTGATGGTGTAGGCGAAGGTTTCAGTGCCGTTGCCGCCGCCGGTCAAGGCCTTGAAATCGGCATCGCTGGTATTCAGGGTGTAGGTGTAAGTGCCGTCGGCGTTCAGAACCAAGGTGCCGTAAGTACCAGTGAATGTACCGGGCGTGACTGGACCGGTGGGTACGCGGTCGGCGCCTTGTATGTCATTGGTGAGGACGTTGCCGGTCAGCGTCAGTTGGCTTTCTGACGCGGTACCGTTGATGTCGTCGTTGGCTTTCGGCAGGTCGTCGACGATGTTGACGTCGAGGGTGCCGGTGGCCGTCGTGCCGTTGTCATCGACCACCGTGACCGCGAACTGCTCAGGCAGATTGTTGGCGCCGTTGGCGTTCGGATGCGCTTCGTTATCAGCCAAGGTGTAGCTGTAACTGACCACGCCGGTTGCAGCGTTGAAACCAGTAATCGTCAGCGTGCTACCCAGGGGCGTGGTGATCGATTGCGGGAAACCTGCGGCCACACCATTGGTCACCACGGCAATTCCACCGACAGTCAGCGTGGTGACGCCGTCCAGTGCAGTGATGGTGAACGTGCCGTTTTGTGTCAGCGCGGTGGCGTCCGGTGCGCTGCCGTCGCTGAGATTTTTCTCGTAGATCGTCAGCTCGCCGCCAGCGACGTTCAGGCCGTCGATGATGACTGGATCGTCGTTGTTGTGGATCTGCAGAATGAGGTTGGCGGTGCTGCTATCGCCGTCGGCATCGGTGATCGTGTAGGCGAAGGTTTCGGTTCCGTTGCCACCGCCGGTCAAGGCTTTGAAATCGGCATCGCTGGTATTGAGCGTGTAGGTGTAGGTGCCGTCGGCGTTCAAAACCAACGTACCGAAAGTACCAGTGAAAGTGCCCGGCGTGACTGGACCTGTTGGTACACGGTCGGCGCCTTGCACGTCGTTGGTGAGGACGTTGCCGGTCAGGGTCAGTTGGCTTTCCGAGGCGGTGCCGTTGCTGTCATCGATGGACTTCGGCAGGTCGTCGACGATGTTCACATCGAGGGTGCCGGTGGCCGTCGTGCCGTTGTCATCGACTACCGTGACTGCGAACTGCTCAGGCAGATTGTTGGCACCGTTGGCGTTGGGATGCGCTTCGTTATCGGCCAGGGTGTAGCTGTAACTGACTACGCCGGTTGCAGCGTTGAAACCGGTAATCGTCAGCGTGCTGCCCAGTGGCGTGGTGATCGATTGCGGGAAACCTGCGGCGACGCCATTGGTCACCACGGCAATTCCACCGACAGTCAGCGTGGTGACGCCGTCCAGTGCGGTGATGGTGAACGTGCCGTTTTGTGTCAGCGCGCCAGTGTCGGGGACGCTGCCGTCGCTGAGGTTTTTTTCGTAAACCGTGAGCTCGCCACCGGCGACGTTCAGGCCATCGATGATTACTGGATCGTCGTTGTTGTGAATCTGCAGAACCAGATTGGCGCTGCTGCTATCGCCGTCGGCATCGGTGATTGTGTAGGCGAACGTTTCGGTTCCGTTGCCACCGCCGGTCAAGGCTTTGAAATCGGCATCGCTGGTATTGAGCGTGTAGGTGTAGGTGCCGTCGGCGTTCAGAACCAAGGTGCCGTAAGTACCGGTGAATGTACCGGGCGTGACTGGACCGGTGGGTACGCGGTCGGCGCCTTGTATGTCATTGGTGAGGACATTGCCGGTCAGGGTCAGCAAGGTTTCCGAGGCAATGCCGTTGGCGTCGTCGAACGCTTTGGGCACGTCGTCGGTGATATTTACGTCCAGCGTGCCAGTGGCGCTGTCGCCATTGCTGTCGGTGGCGATCACGGTGAACTGTTCGCTGAGATTGTTCACGCCGTCGCCGGCCGCGTGGGTCTCGTTGCCGTTGAGGGTGTAGCTGTAGCTGACCGTGCCAGTGGCCGCGTTGTAACCGGTGATGGTCAGGGTGTTGCCCAGTTGCGTGGTGATCGACTGCGGAAAGCCGATCGGCACGCCGCCAACGATCACGTTGATGCCGCCGATGCTCAGGCTGTTCAAGCCATCCGCTGCCGAGACCGTGAAGCTGCCACTTTGCGTCAACGCGCCTGGATTGGCCGCTGTACCGTCAGGCAGATTGGCTTCATTGAGGTTCAGCTCGCCACCCGCCGCGTCAAGGCCATTGAGGATGACCGGATTGTTCACCGCTGGCGGTGGCACCACGACCGGCGCTGGCGTGTCGTCGCCATTGTCGATGTCCGCGTCGCGACGATACTCGGGAAATTCGGGAATGCCATTGAAGCCGGCGGTGGGGAAACCAATGATCGGATCGACCCGGCCGCCGACTTCGGTCAGCAGAACGAAGCTGTGCCCGCCGCCCAGCTCACCGGTATTGCCGGTCGGCGCGTTGGGGCCGGCCGCGGTGGCTTCGGCAGTTTTGCTCGGGTCTTCACCGGCGGCGATGGCTTTCTGGATTTGCTCGACATCGGTCAGTTGCGCCTGGCTCGGGGTCTGCGCTTCGTCGACGTTCACCGGGACAGCCTGGTCGGCCAGCAATTGCTCGGTCATGGCGATGCTGCTGCCCCGGCCGAGAGTCAATTCCTCGCCGTTTTGCAGTTTCACTGCCACCGCGCCTTCCGCGCCGGTGATCAGTTGATCGCCAGCGTACAAACGATCGCCTTCGAACAGCGGACGCTTGATGCCGTCGCGCGCTTCAGCGAACACCTGACCAATGACTTTTGTGACCGTACCAATGAGCGCTGCCATGTGAAATCCTCCGCTGCCGACCACCGTCGGCACTGGTTCGCGAAGCAGCCCATGGCTCAATCGGGTTGCCGGGGGCGACGCTCGCACCCTCGACAGTTCGTTTCGCAGGCCCGGTTTGAAACGAATTGTCAGCGCTATCAAGCACTTGCCAACTCTGTTCAATCCATCGACCGACTAGCGCTACGTAACGGTGGTGAATCACCTGAGTGACAAAAATCTGTCGCTCATTCGCCGTTACGCGTCCCTCCCCTTCAGCAGTACTTCGCAGTGTCTCGCAAAGTGAATGGAACTTTCCTCAAGCCTTTTCGAGCTCCCTAAAGCGCATAAAACAAAGGCTTTCGAGCTGAACAATGTGCTGCTTTTGAAAAACCGCATAAGTTTTTTTTGGAATAAACCTTATGAAAATTTTTTCTTAGCTACGCTCTAGGATGTTCTTAGCTCTGTTGTTACAAGAGTGAAACGCTTACACCCTAAATTTACGTCAAATATTTGGCGACAGTAACACAACATTGAGATCCAGGGAGATGCACCCATGCGCGTTTTAACCCCCCTCTGCAGCGCGGTTTTGCTGGCCATGGCTTGCACTTCCCAAGCCCAGGCGATGAACCTCACCGAGGCGATCCAAAGCACCATCGCCACCCACCCGGAGCTGGCTTCGCGCGTGGACGCTCGCCTGTCAGCAGATGAGCAGGTGAAAGTGGCCAAGGGCGGGTTTTATCCGTCGGTCGATCTGAACGCTGCCTATGGGCGCGGCTACAGCGACAACACCAACACCCGTGCCTTCGGTAATCACAACACCGAAATTCTCAATTACACCCAGTCCGAGCTGCGTTTGCGGCAGATGATCTTCGACGGTTTCAACACCGCCAACGAGGTCGAGCGCACCAAGGGCGTGTCCAACTCGCGCGCCTACTACGCGCAAGGCACCGCGCAGGATCTGGCCCTGCGCACCATCGAGGTCTACCTCGAAGTGCTCAAGCGTCGGGAACTGGTGACGCTGGCCAAGAACAATTTGCAGGCGCACTTGCGGGTCAACGATCAGATCGGCCTGCGCACCGAGCGCGGCATCGGCAGCACCGCCGACTCCGATCAATCGGTTGCCCGTCGAGCGCTGGCGCAGAACAACCTCGACACCGCCGAAGTCGATCTGGCTGACGCCGAATCGAATTTCTACAGCGTGGTCGGACGCATGCCCGATGAGCTGGAAACCCCGGCCTCGACTCGCGGTGAGATGCCACCGGACCTGCGTGAAGCGCAGCAAAGCATGGTCGACAACAACCCGTACCTGAAATCGGCCCAGGCTGACGTGCAGTCCGCCGAGAGCCAGTACGAAGTGGCCAAGTCGCCGTTCTACCCGCGCTTCGATGCCGAAGCAGCAGTCGGCGCAAACAACAACGTGCAGGGTGATGAAGGCCACGACAACGAATGGCGTGTCGGTGTGGTGATGAACTACAACCTGTTCCGTGGCGGCAGCGACAAGGCACGTCTGGCCGCGAATGCCCACGACATCAACCAGGCCATGGACATCCGCAACAACGCCCTGCGTCAGCTCAACGAGAACATTCGCCTGGCCTGGAACGCCATGGAAAACGCCAAGAAGCAAACGCCGACCGCCCGCGAATACGCAGAAACCACCAAACGCGTGCGCGCCGCTTATCAGGACCAGTTCGGCCTCGGCCAGCGCACCCTGCTCGACCTGCTCGACAGCGAAAACGAGCTGTACAACGCCAACCGTCGCTACACCGAAATCCGCTACACCGAGGAATACTCGATGTACCGCGTGCTGGCGAACATGGGCCAGTTGCTGAGCAAGCAACGCGTGGTGCTGCCGGCTGATGCGATTGCCACGACCGAAGTGAAAAACCAGGCGCGCCTGCCAGAACTGAAATAAACGGTGCAGGAACTGACTTTGCCCTGATCGTTCCCACGCGCAGCAAAGGAATGCCTCAAGGGACGCTCCGCGTCCAGTGACGCGAAGCGTCACGGGCTGCATTCCCACGCGTGAGCGTGGGAACGATCCGATAACCGAGCCCGTTCAACAGAGGCAATCACTATGACCAGCATGGAACCCGGCGCCACCGGGGTCGATCCGCGCCTGAGCTTCGACGACCCGTTACTCGACGGCCTGCTGATCCTCTGCAAACTGCATGGCGCCACGGTCAGTCGTGCCAGCCTGAGCGCCGGGCTGCCCCTGAACAAACAACGCCTGAGCCTCGATCTGCTGCCCCGTGCAGCCGCGCGGGCCGGATTGCAGGCGCGGCTGTTGCGCCGTGACCTGAAAGACATTTCGCCACTGAACCTGCCGATCCTGCTGCTGCTCAACGACGGGCGCACCGCTGTGCTGCGGCGCTTTGGCGAGGACGGCAAAGCCCTGCTGCTGCCCAGCGAAGCCGACGGCGGCGAGCAATGGGTCAGTCGCGAAGAACTCAGCGAACACTACAGCGGCCAGGCCTTGTTCGCCCGTCCGCGCCACGAACTCGAAGACCTGCGCGCGCCGCTGGTGCCACGGGTAAATGCGTGGTTTCGCGACACTCTCAAACTGTCGAAATGGCTGTACAGCGATGCGATTCTCGCCAGTTTTCTGATCAACCTGCTCGGCCTGATGGTGCCGCTGTTCGTCATGCAGACCTACGATCGCGTGGTGCCCAATCAGGCGACCTCGACGCTGTGGGTGCTTTCGATCGGTTTGCTGATCGGCACCGGTTTTGAACTGGTGCTGCGCGTGGTGCGTGCGCATCTGCTCGACACCGCTGGGAAGAAAACCGATGTGATCCTCTCGGCAACGTTGTTCGAGCGCATCACCGGCATGTCGATGAAAGCGCGGCCGGCGACCATCGGCGGCTTTGCCCAGAGCATTCACGACTTCCAGGGCCTGCGTGAGTTTCTCACCGCCGTGACCCTGACCAGCCTGATCGACTTGCCCTTCGTGGTGTTGATGCTGGTAGTGATCGGCCTGCTCGGCGGCTGGCTGGTGGTGATTCCGCTGCTGGCGTTTCCGATCACCATCATCTTCGCCATGGCGATTCAGGTGCGCCTGCGTGACACCGTGCAGAAAAGCCTGAGCCTCGGCGCCGAGCGTCAGGCAGTGCTGATCGAAACCCTCGGCGGTCTGGAAACCCTCAAGGCCTGCGGCGCCGAAAGCGAGCGCCAGCACAAATGGGAAAGCACCCACGGCGCCCTCACCCGCCTCGACAGCCACGCGCGCAACCTGTCGGCGCTGGCCACCAACGGCACGCTGTTCATCCAGCAGTTTTCCGGGATGGCGACGATTGTGGCCGGGGTCTACAGCATCATCGCCGGCAACCTCAGCGTCGGCGCGCTGGTTGCCACTTACATGCTTGGCAGTCGTGTGCTCGCCCCGCTCGGCCAGATCGCCGGGCTGATCACCCGCTACCAGCAAGCGCAACTGACCATGAAAAGCACCGACGCGTTGATGGCGCTGCCGCAGGAACGCGACGGCAAACAACGGCCACTGGAACGCACGCAGCTGCAAGGTGCCCTCGACGTCAGCGGCGTGACGTTCCACTACAACGGCCAGAACGCACCGGCGCTGAGCGAGGTCAGCTTCAGCCTGAAAGCCGGCGAGCGGGTCGGCATCATCGGCCGCAGCGGCTCCGGCAAAAGCACGTTGGCGCGGCTGGTCATGGGTTTCTACGAAGCGGAGGAAGGCCAACTGCTGCTCGACGGCCTCGACCTGCGCCAACTGGACGTGGCTGACCTGCGCCAGCAGATCGGTTATGTCGCCCACGACTTGCCGCTGCTGGCCGGCAGCCTGCGCGACAACCTGACCCTGGGCGCGCGTTACATCAGCGATTCACGCATGCTCGAAGTCGCCGAACTGACTGGCGTCACCGAACTGGCCCGACAACACCCGCAAGGCTTCGACCGACCGGTGGGCGAACGCGGGCAATTGCTTTCCGGCGGCCAACGCCAAGCGGTGTTGCTGGCGCGGGCATTACTGCTCGATCCGCCGATCATGCTGCTCGACGAACCCACCAGCGCCATGGACAACAGCAGCGAAGATGCACTGCGGCAGAAACTGCATGGCTGGGTGCAAGGCAAAACCCTGCTGCTGGTCACCCACCGCACCTCGATGTTGAGCCTGGTGGACCGGTTGCTGGTGCTGGATAACGGCCGGGTCGTCGCTGACGGCCCGAAAGAAGCGGTCATCGATGCACTGCGCAAGGGCCGTGTCGGCTCGGCGGCGGTCTAGGAGTTACGCCATGCCTGCTTCTTCCGATAGCAACAAGCGCGGCTACTTCGACAGCTTCGGCAAAAGCGCCGAAGCCGAGTTCATGCCGGAAACCGCCGGCGCGGCGTTGCAGGATTCGCCGCGCAAATCGCGGATCACCGTGTGGCTGGCGGCAGCGCTGCTGATCGCCGCCCTGGTCTGGGCCAAATTCGCCGTGCTCGAAGAAGTGACCATGGGCGAAGGCAAGGCGATTCCGTCAAGCAAGGTTCAGGTGATCCAGAATCTCGAGGGCGGCATCGTCACCGAGATTTTCGTTCGTGAAGGCCAGATGGTCGGCAAGGGCGACACCCTGCTGCGTCTGGATGACACGCGCTTTCGCTCGAACAAGGGCGAAAGCGAGGCCGACCGTTACGCGCTGACCGCACAGGTTGAACGGCTGTCAGCGGAGGCCGAGGGGCGCCCCTTCAAACTCTCCGCTGAAGTCATCGCCAAAGCGCCGCAAGTCGCCGAGGACGAGCGCTCGCTGTACGAGCAACGCCAACGCCGCCTGGCCAGCGAACAGCGCACCCTCAGTGAACAACTGCGGCAGAAAACCCAGGAACTGGCCGAATTTCGCTCCAAGCAGGGCCAGTTCAGTTCCAGCCTCGCGTTGTTGCAGCAAGAGATGAACATGTCGGAACCGCTGGTCAAAACCGGCGCCGTGTCACCAGTGGAAATCCTCAGGCTCAGGCGCAGCGCCGTGGAGATCCGTGGTTCGCTGAACGCTACCACGCTGGCGATTCCCCGCGCCGAATCGGCGATCGCCGAGATCCGCAGCAAGATCGACGAATCCGAGCAGACCTTCCGTTCCGAGGCCGCCAAAGAGCTGAATGAGAAACGCACCGACCTGTCGAAAATCACCGCCTCGAGCATCGCCATCGACGATCGCGTCAGCCGTACCACGGTGACGTCGCCGGTGCGTGGCGTGATCAAGCAGATGAAGGTCAACACCATCGGCGGCGTGGTTCAGCCGGGCAGCGACATGGTTGAAATCGTGCCGCTGGAAGACAACCTGCTGATCGAAGCCAAGGTCCGCCCGCAAGATGTCGCATTCCTGCATCCGGGCCAGAAAGCCATGGTCAAGTTCAGCGCCTACGATTACACGATATACGGCGGGCTGAGCGCCAAGCTCGAGCTGATCGGCGCCGATACGATCACCGATGACAAGGGCAACAGCTTCTATCTGATTCAGGTGCGCACCGACAAGAATCACCTGGGCGGCGACGTGAAACCACTGCTGATCATCCCGGGGATGGTAGCGACGGTGGACATTATTACCGGTGAGAAAAGCGTCTTGGATTACCTGCTCAAACCGGTGTTGAAAGCGCGGACCGAGGCGATGCGTGAGCGCTAGTGATCTTTGAATTGCGGTGATTGATCTGGCGCTTTCGCGAGCAGGCTCGCTCCCACAATTGGAATGCGTTCCCCTGTGGGAGCGAGCCTGCTCGCGAAGAAGCCCGCACAGACAATGATCATCTGTCGCCATGGTTACGCTGGAAGACCTCCTCCCCCATCGCCGCAATCTGCCCTTCGATCAGCGCTTCAAACGGTTTCAGTAACGGCGCAAACGTCGTCGGCGCTTCGAGGGTTTCCAGCGCCTGCACGATCGCCTCTATAGTCGACAGCGCCCCCGGCCCCGGTGCCTTGCGCAAGCGATAGCGCGACACGCCGCCCTCGGCCAGCGTCACCCGTGGCAGTGCTGCCAGCAGCGGATTGAGGTGCAGCATCTTGCGCGCTTTGCGCCAGGTGCCGTCCGGGACGACCAGCAACATTGGCTGATCATTTGGCGCGTAAACCTGCAGCGGCTGCGCATCCTCAGCCGGAAACAACAGCCGCGCCTGATAGCCCGGCCGGTTCAACAGTTTCGGCAAATCCTCGAATACCTCACCAACAATCAGCTCGGCATTACTCAGCCCCAGCGCCGCCAGCCGCGCGGTATTGAGCGCGTGGCTGACCTCGCTCGGATGCTGCAGCACTAACACGCGCGTGCGGCTGTTGAGGTGCGGAATAAATGGACACAGGCAATGGGTCTGAGGGCGCAGGCAGCGCGGGCATTGGGCTCGGGACATGATGGGTTAGGCCTGATTCAATTGCGCTTTGAGCAAATCGCGGAAGGTCTGGATCAGCGGCTCGCGGCTGCGGCCCCTGCGCATGATCATCGAAAACGGCGCCTGATAACCGAAGGTCGCCGGCAGCAGGACACGCAGATCACCCTTGTCGGCCCAAGCCTGCGCGTAGTGCTCCGGCAAGTAACCGATGTAGGCGCCGGAGAGCACCAGAATCAGCTGCGCTTCCATACTTTCCACGGTCGCGGCACTGTGTTTGAAACCGTGCCGGGCCAGTTCCGCCTGACTCCAGTAACCGCGCCCGACCATCCGTTGCTGGGTGATGACCTGCTCGGGGATGCGCCGTTCGTTGAACAGTGGATGGCGACTGCTGCAATACAGCCAGTGCTGCTCGCGGTACAGCGGCATATAGACCAGACCGCTCATGCGCGTGGAAAACGCACCGATGGCCAGGTCGAGGCGATTGTCCTGCACGCCGAGTTGCAATTCATAGGGGCTCATCACTGACAGGTGCAAATGCACCGCCGGGTGTTCCTGGCTGTAGGCGCCGATGGCTTCGGCAAATGGCAGCGCCTTGTCGCTGACCGTGGAGTCGATCACCCCGAGATTGAGCGTGCCACGCAGTTCGCCCTTAAGCGCGGCGGCGTATTGCTCGAAGCCTTCCAGCTCGGCGAGCAGGCGCAGGGTTTCCTGATGGAACAGCTCGCCCTTGCTGGTCAGGCTGAAGCCACCGCGTCCACGATGGCACAGCACCAGACCGAGCGCGGCTTCGAGCTGGCTCATGTAAGTGCTGATTGCCGAGGTCGACAGGTTGAGTTCCTGCTGCGCATTGGCAAAACCCTGATGACGCACGACGCTGACGAAGATGCGCAGGAGTTTCAGGTCGGGTAAAGCGTTGGCCATGTCTACTCCGGGCTTTGCAACTATGTGTCTGTGGGAAAAGCCCCTCACCCCAGCCCTCTCCCCGAGGGAGAGGGAGCTGATCTCCATGGCTTTCAAATCCTGAGTTCGACTCGATTTTTCAGGTCGATGCAGATTCCGCCAACAACTCGGTCGGCCCCCTCTCCCTTGGGAGAGGGCTGGGGTGAGGGCAACAATCTTCAGCCCTACACTTCATTCGAACCCACCAAAGTCTAATCCCACCTCTCCCATTAGTTTAGAAAAATCTGAACTAAGTTTTTGCCCGTAGCGATTCTTCCCCGTCACTACATTTCGCATGATCGGCCCCACAGCGGCGTCCGAACCTGTGCTCAACGGCGCGCCGGCATAAATAAAACAAAGACGATGAGGCCCTACCCGTGGACAAGATTCTTCACCAACCACTGGGCGGCAATGAAATGCCGCGCTTCGGCGGCATCGCCACCATGCTCCGACTTCCCCATGTACCGACCGCTGCCGGCCTCGACGCTGCCTTCGTTGGCGTGCCGCTGGACATCGGCACTTCGCTGCGCCCCGGCACCCGCTTCGGGCCGCGCGATATCCGCACCGAATCGGTGATGATCCGCCCGTACAACATGGCCACCGGCGCCGCGCCGTTCGACTCGCTGTCGGTGGCCGACATCGGTGACGTGGCGATCAACACCTTCAACCTGCTCGACGCCGTGCGCATCATCGAAGAAGCCTACGACAACATCCTCGAGCACAACGTCATCCCGATGACGCTGGGTGGCGACCACACCATCACCCTGCCGATCCTGCGCGCAATCCATAAAAAGCACGGCAAGGTTGGCCTGGTGCACATCGATGCCCACGCTGACGTCAACGATCACATGTTCGGCGAGAAGATCGCCCACGGCACCACGTTCCGTCGTGCCGTCGAAGAAGGTCTGCTCGATTGCGACCGCGTGGTGCAGATCGGTTTGCGTGCCCAGGGCTACACCGCCGACGACTTCAACTGGAGCCGCGACCAGGGTTTCCGCGTGGTGCAGGCCGAAGAGTGCTGGCACAAGTCGCTGGCGCCGCTGATGGCGGAAGTGCGCGAGAAGGTCGGTGGCGGTCCGGTGTATCTGAGTTTCGATATCGATGGCATCGACCCGGCTTGGGCGCCCGGCACCGGCACCCCGGAAATCGGCGGCCTGACCACCATTCAGGCGATCGAAATCATCCGTGGCTGCCAGGGCCTCGAGCTGATCGGTTGCGATCTGGTAGAAGTCTCGCCCGCTTACGACACCACCGGCAACACCTCGCTGCTGGCCGCCAACCTGCTGTACGAAATGCTCTGCGTACTGCCTGGCGTGGTTCATCGCTGAGGATCGGGTCATGCACGCATGTGATCAGGTTCTGCATGCGGCCGCCGAGTTGGTCGCCGCGTTTGCCCGTAATGATCGCGAAGCTTACTTCGGTGCGTTCAGCGCCGATGCCAGCTTCGTTTTCTACACCCTCGACCAGCCATTGCTGTCGCGCGATGCCTATCAGGCGTTGTGGGACCGCTGGCGTGCCGAGGATGGATTCGAGGTGCTGTCGTGCACCTCGAGCAACGCCTTTGTCAGCCTGCAGGGTGACGTGGCGATTTTCATCCATGACGTGGCCACCGAGCTGCGCATGCAAGGGGAGCAACACTTCAGCCAGGAGCGCGAGACGATTGTTTTCAGAAGACAAGCGTCGAGCCTAGAACAACAAGGCCTATGGCTGGCCTGTCACGAACATTTGTCCGCAATGCCGGAAGGGCTGCCACCCCCTTAGCCAATGGTGACGCTCACGCACGATGAGCGCGCCTGATGATCGGAGCAGATCATGAATAACAACAACAACGAAAAAAGCCTTAGCAGCATCGAAACAAACGGGGTCGAACAGATCCCGGATCATGAGCGCGACGCCCGACCCAGCGACTTGTTTCGCTTGATCTTCGGCGGCGCCAATACGTTTGCCACCGCTGTGCTCGGCAGTTTCCCGGTGCTGTTCGGCCTGTCGTTTCAGGCGGGTGTCTGGGCGATTGTCCTGGGTGTGGTGGTCGGTGCGCTGATCCTCGCACCGATGGGCCTGTTCGGCCCGCTCAACGGCACCAACAACGCCGTGTCTTCCGGTGCGCACTTCGGCGTGCACGGGCGGATTGTCGGGTCGTTCCTGTCGTTGCTGACGGCAATCGCGTTCTTTTCGCTGTCAGTGTGGAGCTCGGGTGATGCGCTGGTCGGCGGTGCCAAACGCCTCGTTGATCTGCCGGAAACCGACCTGACCCTGGGCCTGGCCTACGGTCTGTTCGCGCTGCTGGTGCTGACCGTGTGCATCTACGGTTTCCGCATCATGCTGTGGGTCAACCGCATCGCGGTGTGGGCCGCGAGCCTGTTGTTCCTGCTCGGCATCTTCGCCTTCGCCCCTGCATTTGACAGCCAGTACGCCGGCAGCGTGGCGCTGGGTCAGGCCGGGTTCTGGGCGGCATTCATCGGCGCGGCGCTGGTGGCGATGAGCAACCCGATTTCCTTCGGTGCGTTCCTCGGCGACTGGTCGCGCTACATCCCGCGTGAGACGCCAAAGGGCCGGATCATGCTGGCGGTGATCGCCGCGCAACTGGCAACGTTGATTCCATTCCTGTTCGGCCTCGCCACCGCCACCATCGTCGCGATCAAGGCGCCGGACTACATCGCCGCGAACAACTATGTCGGCGGCTTGCTGGCCGTGTCGCCGAGCTGGTTCTTCCTGCCGGTGTGCCTGATTGCGGTGATTGGTGGCATGTCCACCGGCACCACGTCGCTGTATGGCACCGGCCTGGACATGTCGAGCGTGTTCCCGCGCGTGCTGTCCCGGGTCAAGGCGACCTTGCTGATCGGCGTGCTGTCGATCGCCTTCATCTTCATCGGCCGGTTTGCGGCGAACCTGGTGCAAAGCGTGTCGACCTTCGCCGTGCTGATCATCACCTGCACCACCCCGTGGATGGTGATCATGATCATCGGCCTGCTGGTGCGGCGCGGCTTCTACTGCCCGGATGACCTGCAAGTGTTCACTCGCGGCGAACAGGGCGGACGCTACTGGTTCAACCACGGCTGGAACTGGCGCGGTCTGGGGGCGTGGATTCCGAGTGCGCTGGTCGGCCTGTGCTTCGTCAACCTGCCGGGGCAGTTCGTCGGCCCGCTGGGCGAACTGGCCGGTGGCATCGACATCAGCTTGCCGGTGACATTGGGCCTGGCGTCGGTGGTGTATCTGACGCTGCTGCGCTGGTTTCCTGAGCCTCGGGAGGTGTTCGGGCCAACGGATGTGCGCAGTGAAGCCGCAATAAAACCTCAACTGCGTCAGGCAGCCTGAATAAACGCAAAACCCTGTGGGAGCGAGCCTGCTCGCGAAGACTTCAGCACATCCAACATTGGTGTGACTGACAGACCGCCTTCGCGAGCAGGCTCGCTCCCACAGGAAGCCTTGCAGACCCATTTGCTTGACCATAAAAAAGACAATCGGAGACACGCCATCATGGCTTTGGATTTATTCGTCGTACTCATTTATGCCGCTGCGATGCTGATTCTCGGCTACTACGGCATGCGCAAGGCCAAGACCCACGAAGACTATCTGGTTGCCGGGCGTAATCTGGGGCCGTCGCTGTACATGGGCACCATGGCAGCAACCGTCCTCGGTGGTGCCTCCACCGTCGGCACCGTGCGTCTGGGTTACGTGCATGGCATCTCCGGATTCTGGCTGTGCGCGGCACTGGGCTGCGGCATCGTCGCGCTGAACCTGTTCCTCGCCAAGCCCTTGCTGAAACTCAAGGTATTCACCGTCACCCAGGTCCTGGAGAAGCGCTACAACCCGATGGCGCGCACCGCCAGTGCGACGATCATGCTCGCTTACGCGCTGATGATCGGCGTGACCTCGATTCTGGCGATCGGCACCGTGCTGCAAGTGTTGTTCGGTCTGCCCTTCTGGATCTCCGTACTGCTGGGCGGCGGTATCGTGGTGATTTACTCAACGATCGGCGGCATGTGGTCGCTGACCCTGACGGACATCGTCCAGTTCGGCATCCAGACGGTTGGCCTGATGTTCGTGTTGTTGCCGATCTGCCTTTACCGCGTAGGCGGCTGGGATCAATTGGTCGCGCAACTGCCGGCGGCCAGTTTCAACTTCACCAGCATCGGCTGGGACACGATCATTACCTACTTCATGATCTACTTCTTCGGCATCCTGATCGGCCAGGACATCTGGCAGCGGGTGTTCACCGCCAAAAGCGAAAAAGTCGCCAAATACGCCGGCACCTCGGCCGGGATCTACTGCATCATTTACGGTCTGGTCTGCGCCTTGATCGGCATGGCTGCGCATGTACTGATTCCGGATCTGGACAACGTCAACAACGCCTTTGCCGCCATCGTCAAAGTCTCGCTGCCTGACGGCATCCGTGGCCTGGTGATCGCCGCCGCACTGGCGGCGATGATGTCCACCGCCAGCGCCGGCCTGCTCGCCGCGTCCACCACCCTGACCGAAGACCTGCTGCCGAAACTGCGCGGCGGCAAACAGTCCAACGTCGCGGTCAGCCGTCTGTTTACGCTGCTGACCGGGATCGCGGTGTTGGGCATTGCTCTGGTCGTCAACGACGTGATCAGCGCGTTGACCCTGGCTTACAACCTCTTGGTCGGCGGCATGCTGATTCCGCTGATGGGCGCGATTTTCTGGAAGCGTGCGACTACCGCCGGGGCGATCAGCGCGATGACGCTGGGCTTTATCACGGCGCTGGTGTTCATGGTCAAGGACGGCATGGACGCGAACTCGCCGATCTATTACAGCCTGGGTGTCAGCCTGGTGAGCTTTGTACTGGTCAGCCTGTTCTCGCCGCGCCCGGCGACCGTGGCAACGGCGGTGTGAATCGACTGTAACGAGGTGATGTTTTCTTCAGCGGGTGTGGCGTCGGTGGCCACACCCGTTTTTTTCGCTTGGCGAAAAGCAAAAGATCGCAGCCTTCGGCAGCTCCTACACTTTGTAGAAACTGCCGACGGCTGCGATCTTGGAATCTCTGATCGCAGGTATTAACGGCGACGTGGCTGGCGTCGGCGCTGTTCGTCGTCCGTGCGAATCGGTACCGGTTGCAGAGGCGGTTCGATCAAACCGAGGGCAACTCCCAAATCGTGCAGCCAGTTCTGGATTTTCTCTTTCATCGTCATGCCCCCTTCAGGGTGGTGCTGAGCGGCCGGAATTCTGAGGCCGCTTCGCACTGATAATAGTCCGAAGTCCTACGCAATGCTCGGCCAAATCCGCAATGATCTGTTACTGAATTGAACAGAATCTGTTGCGATTGGTTCACGCTGTTTCGCGCACTTCATGCAAAGCCACGGGATAGACCGCTTGCTGCACGTCGATCCAGGCATTCAGGTTGGCCCCGGCCATACCCTTGCGCCACATCAGCCATGTTGTCGCACCCGCGAACGGCTCGGCCAACGGATGCACGGCGACGCTTTCGCGACCCGGCAGGCTGGCGAGCATCGACTCGGCCATCAACGCCACACCACTGCCGGCAATCACACAGGCGAGCATGCCCTGATACGACTCGATCTCCATCGGCCGGCCCATCGCCGCGTGGTAATGAGAGAACCACGCTTCCAGACGCATGCGATATGAACAGCCCTGACGGAAGGTGAATACCGAGCGTCCCTCGACATCCCGCGCGCTGTGCACCGGTGGATGGTCGATTTCGGTTATCAGCACCAGCCGTTCTTCGCACAGCGGCACGCCATCGAGCCCGGCCAGTTCCAGCGGTCCGTCGACCAATGCCGCGTCGAGGCGGCCGGTGAGCAACCCTTCGAGCAGTTCGCCGGTCGGCGCCGATTGCACCTGCAAATTCACCAGCGGGTATTGCTTGTGGTAACGCGCCAGCAGCGCCGGCAGATGGATCGCCGCCGTGCTGTACATGGTGCCCAGCACGAAGTCGCCGGCCGGTTGCCCGCCCATCACCGCCGCACTGGCTTGGTCGCGCAGAGCGAAGAGTTTGCCGGTGTAGTCGAGCAGGACCTTGCCCGCCGGCGACAGCTGCAAGCGCTGCCGTTCGCGGACGAACAGTTCGACACCCAACTGCTCTTCGAGCTGTTTCAGGCGCGTCGACAGATTTGATGGCACGCGATGCAGGCGCTCGGCGGCGCGGGTGATCGAGCCTTCCTCGGCGACCGCCTGAAATATCCGCAGTTGGCTGAACTCCACTGCTTTCTCCTTAACAGAACAAGTTACTCACTATTATTCAATTTTAAAGAAAGTCAATCGATCCTAGCCTGACGGTCATTGCTGCTTTGAAGGAAGCCCGACCATGTCGCCGCTGATACGTTTATCCGCCTGTTTCGTTGCCCTGATGATGGCCATGGGCATTGGCCGTTTCGCCCTGACACCTCAGATGCCGCACCTGCTCAGCGAAGGGCAGATCGACCTCACCGCCGCCGGGCTGATCGCGGCGGCCAACTACTTTGGCTATCTGCTTGGTGCTGTGGATGCGATGTTCGCCCAGCGGCCACAGCAGGTGCAGCGAAGATTGCATGGCGGATTGTGGCTGTGCGTGCTGCTGACCCTGGCGTCGTTCTGGGCCAACGGTTTCTGGTCGCACTTGCTGTTGCGCTTTGGTACCGGGGTGGCGAGTGCCTGGGTGCTGGTGATGATTACTTCACTCAGTCAGCCGCTGGCGGCGGCAGCGGGTCGCCCGCGCTGGGGTGCTCTGATTTTTGCCGGGCCGGGTCTGGGGATTTTTCTCACAGGCTTGCTGGCGCTGGTCTCACACCGCTTGCAGCAGACATCGGCAACCCTGTGGCTGATTTACGCGGCCGCCGCGTTGCTGATGATGCTCGGCGTCTGGCGGTTGTTACCGCAGCCCACGGTGGTAGCGAGGCCAGCAACAACCCATGTGAACCCAGCGAATCGCGGCATTGCCCGGCTGGCGCTGGTATATGCGCTGTACGGCATCGGCTACATCATTCCGGCAACGTTCCTGTCGCAGATGGCCAACGCGCAGTTTCACGGCCAGTGGCAGGCGGATCTGTTCTGGCCGTGCTTTGGCCTCGGCGCGGCAATCGGTGTGTGGTTGGTGAGTCTGCGCCGACATGATCCCGAGACCACGCGGCACTGGCTGATGGCGACGTTGTGGCTGCAAGCGGCCGGAGTGTTCGCCTGTCTGCTGGGCAGCGGCGTCGGCCTGGCGTTGGGGGTGATCCTCTGCGGCACGCCGTTTCTGGCCTGCATGCAACTGGTCATGCAGCGTTCGCGAGAGCTGGCGCCCCACGACACTCAGCGCAACGCCGGGATGCTCACGGCGTGCTTCGCTGTCGGCCAGCTGAGCGGCCCGCTGCTGGCGGCGCTGAGCAGCCATTTCAGCGGCGGCTTGCAGCCGGCGCTGCTGATCGCCGGTGCCGGCCTGTTGCTGGCCGGCGCGCTGGCGATGCAGGCCAGGGCTACTGGCCCAGCGCCTTGCGCAAACGCCGACGCAGCCACTGTTCGGCGCTGACGAAAGTGATGCCGAGCAGCACCAGCACGGCGCCGATGACGAAGTTCAGGCTCAACTGTTCGCCGAGCAGCAGCACGCCGAAGGTCACGCCGAACAACGGCGTCATGAACGAGAACACCGCAAGGTTGGCCGCCAGATAACGGCGCAACAGCCAGAACCACACCAAGTAACTGAAGAACGAGACCACCAGGCCTTGGAACAGCACACTGGCTACCGCCACGGTAGTCAGGCTGACGTGGGTGATTTGGCCGCTGAACAACGCGATCAACAGCAGACCGATGAAACCGACCAGCAACTGATAGAACAGAGTCAATGTCACCGGCGCTTCCGACAGTCGCGAGGCGCGCACCACCACGGTGGTCGCGCCCCAACAGGCGCCGGCCAATACGCCGAAGGCATCGCCCAGCAGCATGCGCCGATCAAGGTTGTCCCACGACACACCGCCGGCGAAGGCAATCGCGATGCCGATGAACGCCAGCAGAATCCCCAGCCATTGCAACGGGCGCAAACGCTCGCTGGCCAGCAGGAAATGCACGCCGAGTGCAGTGAAGATCGGTGCGGTATAGAGGAACACCGACATATGCGCGGCGGTGGTCAGTTGCAGGCCTTCGGCGATGAACAGGAACTCCAGACCAAACAGCGCACCGGCCAGCAAGCCGCCGCGCCAGGTGCTGCCGACCTGATCCCAACCGCCCTTCCAGCAGATCAGCAAACCGACCAGCAACGCAGAAATCCCCGAGCGCCCCGCCGCTTGCATCACCGGCGCGATGTCCGTTGCCGCCCACTTGATCAGGACTTGCTGCACACCCCAGATCAGGCACAGGCCGATCATCACTTGCAGGGCAAAACCGTCGGCATTGCGCCGCTCGGCACTCACCGCAACACCTCGAACACACACAACATGGCAGGCCATCCAATGGTCAGAAAACAGTGTCGGGGATTATCAATCAGTCGCGAGGAAAAAGCCGTCTGGAAAATACCTTTATTTGGTCAGTGGCGTCAGCGCTGAATGGTTGACGGCTGCGCCGTCATTCGCGAGCAGGCTCGCTCCCACAGAGGGTTCGGCGAACACGTGGGAGCGAGCCTGCTCGCGAAGAGGTCAGCACTGGCGATAAAACTTTTGGATCAGTCAGGCGAATCGCTTCGCCACCAGATAACCCACCGTGCAGGCAACCGCTGTCGCCACTGTCCCCCACGCCCAATCCATCAAACTCACCTGCACCGACCAGTCGCGCAATGTCGCCCAATTGGTCAGGTCATAAGTGCCGTAGGCCACCAGCCCCAACAGCGCCCCCAGCTTCGCCGCCCTTTGCCAGCTCAGCGCCGGCAAGACCACAAACACCACGCAACCAATAACGTACAGGCAATAAAAAACCGCTGCGGGCAACAGCAGCGGTTTTTCCAGCATCAGCGAACCGAGCAGTTCGCGATAGGTCGGCGCCATCAGCAGCCCGAGCCAGATGCCATCGAGCAGCAGAAACGTCAGCAGCGTTGCGACGTAAGCGATCAGCGCCTTTTTCATCGATCCAACCTCTTGTGTGGCCTGCAACATGGGCCACTCAAGGCTCAGGTTAGTTCAATGCGATCGGCGTGAATGACGATCTTGCCTTCCTTGTACAGCGAGCCGATGGCTTTCTTGAAGTTACCCTTGCTGACGCCGAACAGGCTGCTGATCAACGCCGGATCACTCTTGTCACTGACCGCCAGGGTGCCGTCGTTTTCGCGCAACTTGCCGAGGATCTTCGAACTCAGACTGCTGGCCGCTTCCTGGCCAACCGGTTGCAGGCTCAGGCTGATCTTGCCGTCGGCGCGCACTTCCTTGATGAAGCCTTTTTCGCGCATGCCCGAGCGCATGAACTTGAAGATTTCGTTCTTGTGGATCAGGCCCCAGTGCTTGTTGTTGATGATCGCCTTGAAGCCCATGTCGGTGGCTTCGGCTACCAGCAGATCGACTTCCTGGCCCGGGCTGTAGGTGGCCGGGGTCTTGTCCAGGTAACGATCGAGGCGCGCGGTGGCGGTGATGCGGCGCGTGTGTTTGTCGAGGTAGACATGCACCACGCAGTATTCGCCAGCGGTCATCTGGCGCTTTTCTTCCGAGTACGGCAGCAACAGATCTTTCGGCAGGCCCCAGTCGAGGAACACGCCGATGCTGTTGACTTCAACCACTTTCAGACTGGCAAATTCGCCGACCTGAACTTTGGGTTTTTCCGTGGTGGCGAGAAGTTTGTCTTCGCTGTCCAGGTAGATGAATACGTTGAGCCAGTCTTCATCTTCGCTGGGAATATCTTTGGGGATATAACGGTTGGGCAAAAGAATTTCGCCATCGGCACCGCCGTCCAGATATAAACCGAAGTTAGTGTGTTTAACCACTTGCAAACTGTTGTAACGCCCGACTAAAGCCATTTCCGAAACCCTCAATACGTGGGCGGCATTCTACCCGTTTTTGCCGCCAACGTCGGGCGACAGATCCTCGCAGCGGAAAATCTGCGTCAACCTGTTGATTTTGCTTGATCACTGCCCTGCGGGGTGCCGCTCGTCAGTCCGGCCCGACGCATCACTGCTACGCTGATTGGCCTCATTTCAATTAAATGTTCTTATTTAAAACAGCAGGTTAGCTGCTTATTACGGACGACTGACCGGCAATATTGCAGCGCGGCACTTGGTTATTCCGGAGGATATTTACCAAGCTATTGTCAAGTTATTCCTGTACGATGCCTGGCCGAGTTACTTTTCTAAAGGTTAATGGCCGCCATGCGTGTAAAAGCATCCACCAGCAAAGCAAAGCCAGCTCCAGCCGTTGAAACCAGCGAATCGATCAACGATCAGATCGCAGCATTCCTCAAGTCCGGCGGCGAGATCCAGCAAATTGCCAAAGGCGTCAGTGGCCAGACATTCGGCCCGTCCAAGCAGATCAGCCTGGGCAAGAAGTAATACCGGTTTCACCCCGTCCAGAGGCGCTTTGAGCTTCGAAGCGCCTGGACTGGCACCGCGCCCCCCTTCGTTTTAAACAAAAATTCCCGAAAATCGACGAACGGCCATCAATGCCGGGCATTCGCCGGTATCCTTGCACGCGTCTAGATCAAGCGTTTCAGCAGGCCTTCGCCCTGCGCTCGCAGTTCATGGAGTGACGCATGCGCCCATTTCCCTGTTTATTGTTCGTCAGCCTGCTGTCAGGCGCGACCGCGCACGCGCAGGTTTTTCAGGGTGAACTGGGCGACTTCGATCTCAAGCTTGGCACCACGCCCAGCCGCAGCATGGCCCAGGGTCTGGTCAAACCGGCGGCGGTCGGCTCGTTCCACGGTGGCCTTGATCTGAGCCACGACAGCGGCGTGTATTTCGGCCAGTACGCGCCGAGCATGGGCATCAGCCCGGGCAAGAACCTCGAGATCGATTCCTACGTCGGCTTCAAGCAGCCGTTCGATCAGGTGCTCGGCTATGAAGTCGGGATGATCCATTACAGCTATCCCCGCGTGGACACCCTCGACAGCCAGGAGCTGTTTGGTGGCCTGACTCTGCTCGGCAGTCGCTTCGGCATTGCCCTGAGCAACGACCCGGATAAACAGAACAACACCTTGTTTGCCGACCTCACTGGCAATCAGCCGTTCGGCATTGGCGTGAGCATGAAATACACCACGCACCAGTTGAATACACCGGCGGCGGTGGACGGTGGCTATATCAGCAGTTTCACTGATTGGTCGGTGAAACTGTCGCGGCCGTTCATGGGCGTCGATCTTGATCTGATCTACAGCGACTCCAGCCTCAGCGGCAGTGATTGCTCGGCCTATTCCGGGCACAACAGCGAGTGCGACGGCCTCGTCACCCTCAAGGCTGTACGCACGTTCTATTGATCGGCTGAACTGCCGCGCGCATCCTGCATCACATAAGAATCAGATTTCCGACGCCAGGCTCTCGCAAGGATTTGCCCATGTCTCGCTGGTTCAAACAGATTGCCGCCCTGCTGATCTTCACCCTCGCCCTCGGCGCTTGCAGCCGCGTTGGCCTGGCCTACCGCAACCTCGACGTGATTATCCCGTGGTCGCTGAGCGATTACGTGGACATGAACGGCGAGCAGAAAGACTGGTTCAATGAACGCCTCGAGGAACACCTGAGCTGGCACTGCACCACGCAGTTACCGGGTTACCTCGACTGGCTGGACCGTTTGCAGGCCATGGTCGAGAGCAATCAGGTCAGCGACGCCGCGCTGCAGGAGCGCACCGCCGAAGCCAAGCAGGCCATCGCCGAAACCGCCCGGGAAATCACCCCTTCGGCCATCGAGTTGCTGCAAGGCCTGGACGATAAACAGGTGGCAGAAATGAACGACGCGTTTGCCAAGGATTTGCGCAAACGCCAGCAGGAATACGTGAAACCGCCGCTGGCCCAGCAGATCAAGGAACGCGGCGAGCGCATGGAAAAACGCCTGAACGATTGGCTAGGCCCGCTCAGTGACACGCAGAAACAACGCGTCGCGGCCTGGACCAACGCCTTGGGCGACCAGAACACTCAATGGATCGCCAACCGCGCGCACTGGCAGCAACAGTTCAGCGCCGCCGTTGCGCAACGCCAAAGCGCGGAATTCCCACAACGCATCGAGACACTTCTGGTCAATCGCGAGCGCTTATGGACAGCGGATTACCGCAAGGCCTACGCCAACACCGAAGCCCAGGCGCGCTCGCTGTTTGTCGACTTGATGGCCGAGAGCACGCCGCAACAGCGTGAGCGCTTGTTGAAGAAAATCGAGGGCGTGCGCAAGGACTTCAATGACCTGAAGTGCCTGAAGGCCGCGCAGAAACCTTGAATAAACCAATGGCCCATTGTGGGAGCGAGCCTGCTCGCGAAGGCGGAGTGTCAGACAGTTCAAATGTCACTGACAGACCGTTTTCGCGAGCAGGCTCGCTCCCACAGGGCGGATTTCACTGGCTCAGGCGATTTGAGCCTTTGAGGCGACTTCATCAAACGTCACCTCATTCAGCGCATCCTCCTGCTCATCCAGCACCTGACGCGGATGGTCGTTGCCGGGGATGCTGCTGTCGATCAGGCTCAGCAGGCTGGAGCCGCGCGGGGTCAGAATGAAGTTGTTGCCAGTACTACCCTCGTGATCCGGCCGCGGCTCGATGAATCCGCGCTCCAGCAAGAGCTTTTCATAATCACAGGCCAGGGTTTTCAAGTGATCGAGATTGTCGATCGGCTCGCCGGCGCTGGCTTTCTCGGCCGCATGGTCTTCGGCATAAGCGCGGGGAGCGAAGCTGTGGCCAGCGCTGTTCTGCACTTCATGCAGCAAACGTTCAATCAAATCCCAGTTATAAGTCGTCATCCTGATCCAACCTCCGGTGCGGGTGATTTTGTGCCGCTTTCAAGGTTGTGACCGAAGCGCTGCGCAGCCGTTCAGCAGTATTTCCGGACCCGACCGACCGGCGGCTGTCGATTCCCTCGCACGATGAACGACTAGGCTGAAACAGCCGGTTCAACCCGCAGGAGACATCGTCATGAACGTTACAAACCATCCGGTGGTATCACGCGAAGAATGGCTCGCCGCCCGCCAGCAGCATCTGGCCCACGAAAAAGCCTTCACCCGGGAACGCGATCGCCTCAGCGCCGAGCGCCGCGCCCTGCCGTGGGTGAAAGTCGACAAGGACTATCATTTTCAAGGCCCGAACGGCGAGCTGAGGCTCAATGATCTGTTCGGCCAAAACAGCCAGTTGATCATCTACCACTTCATGTTCGCCAAAGGCTGGGAACAAGGCTGCCAGGGCTGCTCGTTCCTCAGCGACCACATCGACGGCGCCAACCAGCACCTGGCCCATCACGACGTCGCGGTGGTCGCCGTCTCCCACGCGCCGTTGCGCGAGTTTCAGGCGTTCAAACAACGCATGGGCTGGAAATTCGACTGGGTCTCGTCAGAAGGTTGCGATTTCAATTACGACTTCGGCGTCTGCGCCCGGGCTGAGGACGTCGCCGAGGGCAAGGCTACCTACAATTACGAAAAAACCGACAGCGCCGAGGAAGAAATGCCGGGGCTGAGCGTGTTTTATCGCAATGACGAAGGCGAGATTTTTCACACCTATTCCACATACGCGCGCGGCCTGGACATGCTGGTTGGCGCTTACCACTACCTTGATCTGACGCCCAAGGGCAGGAATGAAGACGAGATCATGGAATGGGTGCGACATCATGATCGGTATGACGGTGCGACGAAGTCGGGTTGCTGCCATGCCGATTGAGCGCAACCCTGCCCCCACAGTTTCTGAACTTTTGCCAAGCTTCAGCCCTCAACCGCTTGTCTGCCTTAACCGGAACTGAGGCCTGCCCATGAAAACCCTGATCAAGCTCTTCCTCGCCGCCACCCTTGCCTGCGCCCTGCCCGTCTGGGCTTGCACGCCGGAAGAGGCGACGATCAAACGCGAACAACTGGCCAAGGAAGTCTCCAAGCTCACCGAGCAGAATCCGGAAAAAGCCAAGGAGATTAACGCCGAGTTGCAGAAAATGGATCTGGACACGGCCAGCGCGGATCTGCCGGACAAGTGCCAGTTGATCGATCAGCGTATGAAGGAACTGGGTTCGGCGGAGAAAAAGGCCGACAGTTGAGACGAAAAAAAACCGGACAATGTCCGGTTTTTTTATGCGCGGTCTAAAGCTTACTCAGCCGCAGGTTCAGCTGGCTTGCGACGCTTGAGCGGGGCCATGCCGTCGCTGCTGACAAGGGAATCCGGCTTCGGACGGTTGACGCTCTTGCGCTTGGTCGGCGTCTTGGCGGCGGTTTTCTTCTTGTCACCCTTGGCGTCGGTCTTTTTCTTTTTCACACCGACGGCTTTGCCCGAGGCCTTGACCTTTTTCGGCCCGCCGTAGGTGCCTTTGACTTCCTTGATCGTGCGGCGCTCGAAGCTCTGCTTCAGGTAGCGCTCGATGCTCGACATCAGGTTCCAGTCGCCGTGGCAGATCAGCGAGATCGCCAGGCCATCGTTGCCGGCACGGCCGGTACGACCGATACGGTGCACGTATTCGTCGCCGCTGCGCGGCATGTCGAAGTTGATCACCAGATCCAGACCGTCGACGTCCAGGCCACGGGCCGCGACGTCGGTCGCGACGAGGATCTTCACACCACCCTGCTTCAGACGATCGATCGCCAGTTTGCGATCCTTCTGGTCTTTCTCGCCGTGCAGCACGAACGCTTTGTATTCCTGGGCCACGAGGCGGCCGTAGATGCGGTCGGCCATGGCGCGGGTGTTGGTGAAGACGATGGCCTTCTGGTAGGTCTCGTTGGCCAGCAGCCAGTTCACAATCTGCTCTTTGTGCTGATTGTGGTCGGCGGTGATGATTTGCTGACGAGTCGTCGAGTTGAGCTGGCTGACCGCGTTGAGCTGCAAGTGCTCAGGGTTGTTCAGGACCTTGGCGATCATCTCGCGCAGGCCGGAACCGCCGGTGGTGGCGGAGAACAGCATGGTCTGCTGACGGTTCGGGCATTCATCGACCAGACGCTGCACATCTTCGGCGAAACCCATGTCGAGCATGCGGTCGGCTTCGTCGAGCACCAGCACTTCGACTTCTTTCAGGTCGAGGTTGCCAGCATTGAGTTGCTCGATCATCCGCCCCGGGGTGCCGATGAGGATGTCCGGCACTTTGCGCAACATGGCGGCCTGGACTTTGAAGTCTTCGCCGCCAGTGATCAGGCCGGACTTGATGAAGGTGAACTGCGAGAAGCGTTCGACTTCCTTCAAAGTCTGCTGGGCCAGCTCACGGGTCGGCAGCAGGATCAGCGTCTTGATGCTGACGCGGATCTTCGCCGGGCCGATCAGGCGATTGAGGATCGGCAGGACGAAAGCGGCGGTTTTGCCGCTACCGGTTTGCGCCGTCACCCGCAGATCACGCCCCTGGAGCGCCAGCGGGATGGCCGCGGCTTGCACTGGCGTTGGCTCGACAAATTTCAGCTCGGCCACGGCTTTGAGCAGGCGTTCGTGCAGGGCGAATTGGGAAAACACGGTTGCTACCTCGAAGATATGCAAAAAAACAGCTGCATAGGTTACCGGTTTCGAGCGCTCAGGCCGAGTTTCTTTGTGCAAACGCCGACAATCAGTGGTTTTTTTGTTGCCCGATTTGTCACTCGCTGCAATACACAGCGTCTTAAATGCTCTAATCGGCCCTCGCGTCTTACAGAAGAAATGTTTCGCTCATGGATATCAAACAGCTCTGGCTCAAAGCCCAAGGCCTCTGGGGCACGCTCGAAGAGCACCCACTTCTGCAATCGGGACTGGCGCTGCTGGTGCTGCTGGTCATCGCGCTGGTGCTCGGACGGGTGGCGCGTTACCTGATCCTGCACGCCAGCCGCATGCTCGGCCGCCAACCGGCGCTGCACTGGATCAACGACTTCCGCCACAACAAGGTGTTTCAGCGTCTGGCGCAGATGACGCCATCGCTGGTGATCCAGTTCGGCCTGCACCTGGTGCCGGAGCTGAGCAAAACCGCGATGAATTTTCTCGGCAACGTCGCCCTGGCGTTCACCATTCTGTTCCTGCTGCTGGCAGTCAGCGCCCTGCTCAATGCCTTGCTCGACATCTATGCCCGCACCGAGCACGCCCGCACGCGCTCGATCAAAGGCTACGTGCAGCTGGCGAAAATGGTTTTGTACGTGTTCGGCGCGATCATCATCGTCGCTACATTGATCGACCGTTCGCCGCTGTTGCTGCTGTCGGGTCTGGGTGCGATGTCGGCGGTGATTCTATTGGTCTACAAGGACACCCTGCTGTCGTTCGTCGCCAGCGTGCAGCTGACCAGCAACGACATGCTGCGCGTCGGCGACTGGATCGAAATGCCACAAGTCGGCGCCGATGGCGACGTCGTCGACATCACGTTGCACACGGTCAAAGTGCAGAACTTTGATAAAACCATCGTCTCGATCCCGACCTGGCGGCTGATGTCCGAGTCGTTCAAGAACTGGCGCGGCATGCAGCAGTCCGGCGGTCGGCGGATCAAGCGCAGCCTGTTCATCGATGCCAGCGGCGTGCGCTTCATCCGCGACGACGAGGAAGAAAAGCTCTCCCAGGTGCACCTGCTGACCGACTACATGGGCCGCAAGAAAGCCGAGCTCAAAGCCTGGAACGAAGCGCAGGGCAATGTCGCGGCGATGTCGGCCAACCGCCGTCGCATGACCAACATCGGCACCTTCCGCGCCTACGCACTGGCGTATCTGAAGAGTCATCCGGAGATTCAGCCGAACATGACCTGCATGGTCCGGCAGATGCAGACCACCGCGCAGGGCATTCCGCTGGAAATCTACTGCTTCACCCGCACCACGGTGTGGGCCGATTATGAGCGGATTCAGGGGGATATTTTCGATTACCTGCTGGCGGTGTTGCCGGAGTTCGGGCTGAGCCTGTATCAGCAGCCGAGTGGCGGGGATTTGCGTTCGGGTTTGTTGCCGGCGGTGTTGGGCTCGGCGAGTATTGCGGAGCCGGAAAAACACCTGATGTAACCCAAAGATCAAATGTGGGAGCGAGCCTGTTCGCGAATGCAATGTGTCAGTCGACCCATACTTATCTGACCCAGCGCCTTCGCGAGCAGGCTCGCTCCCACAGGGGTTATGCGGCGGCCGGGGATTTGCGGATACCCAACCGGCTGATCCACACAGCCGCCAGAATCACACCCCCGCCAAGGAACAACCGCCCCAGTTCCTCATGCTGATTCCAGATCAGCAGATTCAACAACAATCCCACCGGCACATGCAGGTTGTTCATCACCGCCAGGGTACCGCCGTTGACCATGCACGCGCCCTTGTTCCACCAGTACAGGCCCAGCGCCGTCGACACCAGTCCGAGAAACAGCAACACGCCCCATTGCAGCGGCGCTTCCGGTAGAAAGTTCGACTTGCCGAACAACAGGAACGCTGGCAGCACAACCGCCAATGCACCGAGGTAGAAATAACCGAAGCGGCGGTAATGCGGCAGATCACTCGGATGCTTGGCCACCAGATGCTTGTACAACACTTGCCCGGCGGCGTAGGTGAAGTTGGCCAGTTGCAGCAGCAGAAAGCCCATGAAAAAGTCGGGACTGATGCTGTCGAAGCGAATCACCGCCGCACCGCCGACTGCCACCAGCGCAGCAACCAATGCCCACGGATTAAAGCGACGGTTCAGCGCGTCTTCGATCAACGTCACGTGCAGCGGCGTGAGAATGGTGAACAGCAACACCTCCGGCACCGTCAGCACACGGAAGCTCAGGTAAAGGCAGACGTAAGTCACCCCGAACTGCAACGCGCCGATCAGCAACATGCCACGCATGAACGCCGGCTCCACCGAACGCCAGCGCGTCAATGGAATAAACACCAGCCCCGCCAGCACCACACGCACCAGCACCGCAAAGTAGCTGTCGACATGCCCTGCCAGGTACTCGCCGATCAGACTGAAGGAAAACGCCTGGATCAGCGTGACAAAAAGTAGATAGCCCATGCTCGCCTCGAAAATCGAATGGCGGCGACGATAGCGGGTTTTGCGCCAGACCGCGAACCCACGGACAACACAGATCCCCTGTAGGAGTGAGCCTGCTCGCGATGGCGGTTGTTCAGACACATCAGTATTGACTGACACACCGCTTTCGCGAGCAGGCTCGCTCCCACAAGGAATTTGTGTTTTTCGTCAAATCGTGGGCAAAAAAAAGCCCGATCTCGCTAAAGCGTTCAATCGGGCTACAGCACTCAGGAGCAAAAGTGCAAAGGGAGGTTCGATGCGCGTGGAACCTTGAAGGGGTTGCGCCATACCTGTGACATACAAGATAAACATCATACCCGTTACTTGTCGGCGAATGGACAGATGGGGCCTATACGTCCATCTGTCGCACTTTGCGGACTACAGACCCGGATGCCTCCATGTGGATGAATGGCCCATGACATACTGTATGTAATGTGTCTGAATTTCCTGCGGGTGCTGGTTGGACTTTCACACCGTCGCTAGGTGCAAGCCATCACAACCTTTAACAAGGCGGGGATTGAGGTGAGGCGCCTGAAGACCACCACGGAGATGAAGTAGGCGAACGAGTATTTGTACTCGTGGCAAATTCGAGATCCGGGCAACGCCATGCGAAGTTTCATTTTGCAGCAGTTTGAGACAATGATCGCAGACATACAAGGATGAAACGACCTACGTCTATCCGGGCAATAACCGCGACGCGCTCGGCCTGGTTCGTGCAACGGTCTAAGCCACTAATCTGTGGACAAGATCGAGCGGCTTCAGTCTTCAAATCATATATCTCTGCAATTGACCCTTCCACCGCAGGGGCTAGCAAGAATGAATCCAAAGCCCGTTTGTAGTATTGGGAACACGACCAAAGCTTCGCGCAGGCACCGAATTATTATGGTGATAAATAAAACTTATGGCGGGTTGAAAAAAAAACAGCCTTTCGACGGTTCGAGACCCTTGCCCCATCTAATTGACGATTCAGCTGAAGTCGCTTGTGTACGACCTCATCGTCCAAAAGCGTTTTACAGCCTGTCATCGCTGCATTTGCTACAAAGATTCCACTGGGCACCAAGCCGCGCCGAACCGATTGATAAACTCGGTCAATGTTATATGAGCCAGCTAGCATGCCACACGGACACTAAAGGTGAATACAGGATGTGGAAGTGGTGATGGAAGAATATTACCGGCGCAAACCCATCTGCTGTAGACGAGAAGCTTGACTGTCAGCTTTTCAGACCTTACATTTGGTAACCACGGCGCTCTTCGCTCAAGTTAAGACTTTCTTCCGGACGGCGAAATGTCTGGCTTAACAGATTGCGGGCGATGCTCTTCCTTTTTTCGTAAGAACAATTCCTGCATAAGCATTAGGCATTGTTTACGGCTTCGCTCAAGATCAGCTTCAAGGCGTGCATTCTGAGCCTTACTCCTTTCGAGAGATTCTTTCAGTCGTTTAACTCTTTCAGAAGATGCGCAATTAGAAGCTTTTTGCTTACTCTGAGCAAGTTCTATGTCTTTAATTAAGTTAACAAATACTGCACGACCAGCCTTGATAGCACTCGCATCTTTACCAGCCTCTAACGCAACATTTTTGCGAGTAATCTCGCTGCCTTTCCCGATTCTTATGGGCCGTCCATCAATTAAACGTTGTAGAGCTAGAAAATATTCGTTCACTTATCGTTCTCAATTTCAAGTATAGACACCAGGAACTTTTGCAAATCTTCCAGTTGGCCTTTCTCTGTTCTGAACTCAACTGAGTCAGCAGGAAGTGAAAGAACCAACTCCTCTTGCGCATCAATCACTGGGATTAATTTGCTTTTTTTAATTACCCCTTGTGAGCACTCGGTGCATACCACGACTGAGCCATGCGCTTTCTCTTTGCACGCTGACGTAGTCGTGCAACCACCTAGTATGGTTTCAGAGTAAGCCATCAACCCATTTTTTACCGCATATGCAGTTTCCTCGTAGACAAGTCGTATGTTACCCCCCAGAGCAGGCTTAATGTTTTTTTCAATATATTTACCTCTTGGCCCGTAAAGCTTTTCAGTAGAAAATAAAACGTCTTGAACATACAAACAAGCGTCCATCGATAAGCTTACATCATCATATATCAAACGGATATGATCCGGCTCTCCACCAAACTCCACACGCGCACTTCCCGCCTCCCCATAAGCAATAGATGTTGACATTTTGAAATGATGAAACTGTCTTTTAAGCGCAGGAAACCCGGCTAATCCAGAAGCTGTACCATAAATTCCGAATGATCGTCGAAATTGGTGTGTCGTAAGGTTCCATGGTTCCCCAACAATTAACTTCGGATGAGCATCGGTTTCACCAAGCGGCAGCAAATACTTTAAATCAAGATAATCTGCCTCCTCAAATACTACAGGCAACAGATATTTATCTACGTTACATGGGATCAAACTCTTGGACACTTGAGGAAAAGGGCCTCCAGGAGCCTTACTTGAAAGAGGCGAAAACGTTGTAGAAATAAACAACAAAGCATCCACGGACGTTTTAGACCCATATGTTTTATAGATGATTCTCGACAAAATTCTAGCAGCCTTTACAGCTTTAACACCAAGATTCGATGTCACCCAAGTTACGGGTGTAGAGACATCCTTTTTCTTTGCAGGAAGGCCTGTTATGGTACGAATTTCCAAATCGCGAATATATATTCTCCCAAGGCACCCATACCGGAGTTCCAAGGCTTCAGAATGACGAGCAGCAGAAAAGATTTGGATTAAACATTTTGCCGAATATTGCACTAATGTCAGGAAAAGAGAGAACCCCGAGATTTGGTTAATTTTAAATAGCTGCTGAATCTTCTCAAGATTGTTGTCTAACACGGCCTCATCAAATGTCAAATCTAACGCACCATTCGCACCAGCTAATATTTCTTGTCTTTCCTTGCAGCGCGCATAAAACTTGCTCGCTCCCACACGACAAGCAAACCTTGATATATCTCTGCAATTATGAAGAAATAAATCCAAGATCTCCTCAAATTGGAAAGTTTTAATGCTCAAAATTCGGGGTGGTATTGCCAATGTCTGAGCTTTCTCAAAATTTGTCACAAGATCACGGATAAATGGGATCAACTCATATGGAAGATCCAGCTTCAGCTCCTCATGCATCCGAATCAAAAGCCCACTTAAATTTTGAGCCGAGGCTCCTGGTGCGGTTTTTGCGAAGCTAATGAGATGGTGGGGCGTAGTTAACATCGTGTGAAATGGGATGTCGTTGTCCGCACAATAACCTCCCATCTTTTTAACTAACTTATAATAAGATTTCACAGTGCCAAATCTGATCGATTCACCCTTGTGCTTTCCCTCCACTATAATTTTTAGCACATCCCTTGCTAGTTTAGTGCTATCAACATAAAAACGATCCCTCGCTTGAAACAATCTGCCTACATGTAAATTTACATTTTCGCTGAGTCTTGTTCTAAGGTGCTCCATGCGCCAGATATCATCGTCTTTGAAGGACAGCGGGGCACCCTCTTCGTTATATGAAACCACGTCTCCATCTTCCCTCTCGGGAGAAAATACAACCTGCATATCAAAATCTCATACTAGGTCAAGTTTAGATAGTAGATGAAGCTTACTCTGCCAGTAGGAATCAAGCGCTTGAAACTCATCGATTTCGCATTCAACTTTCCGAACAAGAGCATTAATTTCTGGCGAAATGTTTTTGATCGCCTCTAAAAAATCATCTAGTCGCTGAAGTGTTAATCCTCCAGTACTCTCGAAAGCGTTTCCAGACCTAGACAGGGGCATGATTTTATTTAGAAAGTACTTCATACTCACCAGCTTTCGAATATCGGCTTCAATCGCATGCGTGAGGAAATTCTCACAAAACAAGCACCCTAAAAAGTTCCTACAGTCAGGAGCAATAGTATTAATCACTTTTATGAGCTGTGGACTACCGGGTTCTCCACATACACCCGCTGGCGTTAGCACAGCATTAGATCTGCCTTCGAGCGTAAGCCCTTGATCATAAGCTTTTATGAAACGTGAAATTTCCAGAATGGACTCTTCACACGCCTGCTCCATGTAATTTGAAATAGCAGTCGTCTCGGTATGTTGAAGAGCGTCGACAGCAATCTTAAAACTAGCAAGCTTACTCACATTATCAAATTTATACTTTCGCCACTGACGAAACGAAATAGATTTAATCTTAGGATAAAAGTATGAGCGAACTTTTCTATAGTATTCTAAAATGGAATTATCAATTAAAGGTTCACCAATGCACAATCCGTTGGAATCCATCGCAACGAATAAGTATTTATAATTACTCCCATTGCAGATTTCTTTTCTCAACTTTATAAAACGCTTGAACTCTTTAAGATGAACCACAGTGATATTGAACGTAACCACCTTATTGCCCGCCCTAGCTTTCAAACCTCGAAAGCCGACTTCAATTCTTTCACCTATAAAATCCTCATCAGCCCACTCTGCTTGGAATTCAAGATCGCGTAAAATGGACTCATTCATTCCAGTATTTGCGATAAACATAGTTAAATATGCGAACTGAGCCAAATTCATAAGACGGCGACGGGATATGCATTGAAGATCCGCATTGCACTCTTCAATAAGATCAATGGCTTCTTGGTAATGACAACGAAGAGCATACTTTTTCTTAGATACATCAACAGAACCGAGTGGATACTTTTCCATCATCTCATCGACTCTGTTGACTCTTCCAACTTTATAATTCCAAAGAATATTTCTCTCCAGCGTCGGCTTGCCAGTACGTAATAATTCGTCGGTAGCACAAAACTGTCTTATTGGAAAAAGCCAGACCTCTTCTTTGGGCAATTTTAAGCTCATGGGATATTGCCCAGGTTTTTTTATGAGATCATACAATCCCGAGAAAATCATGAATGCTAGGGTCAACGACTCCTCAACCAACGCCTCCTCTGGAGAAATGGTCGCAGACTTTTTAGCTTTCGCGATGTCTCCTTGTAGTTTTTCAACCGGATATTTTCTATAGTTGAGACCACTACAAAATGCATCCATTATGTTTGAGGCGGAACTTAGTCTGGAGTCGATACTTTCGTAATGCGACCCATCGGGATGACGTAATCCGTGCACATAAGTACGAAATTTCGCATAAGTCTCGTTCAGGAATTCTGGTGACTTGAAGGCGTTACTCTCCAACTCATCGAATTTTTCTACCATACTAATGAGCTCTCGACACTCTCTGACGAATGTTTTCTCGCTGAGACCAGAAAGATACCGCTCAGTATTGTTCTTTAGCCAATATGAAATCGCTAATCCGCGTTCGACCTCGAAGGTCGTATCATCCACCTCACGTTGAGCCTTACCGGATTTTTTTTCGCGTTTGGAGTAGGTCAATGCTCCCAAATCGAGCGCCTTCTTATCTGCGATCATCACTGTTTGGGATATAGAGCAACTATTTAAAAGTGTATAAACATTATCTACACAAAAATCCTTTAATGTTAGACATACCACTTCACGCCCCATTAGCAGACCCTACTCTTTTCCATACATGATTGACTCAACATGCTTTTCATATGTTACTTGGGCGTCATACGCTGCGCCGGCGTCTTCATAATGTTTAAAATAGTTCATAGTTGTCTCCAACCTACTGTGACACATTCGTCTTTTTACGTAGTTCAGTGCAGATGACAGGGTTCGCTCACCATCATTAACCTGCTCCATTAATTCATTCAAGAGCCCCATACCAAATGTGGCACGTAAATCATGAAAGGAGAAATCGATTGTTTTCCCTTCAGCCTCTAAAATTTTAGATTTCAGACCCATAAGATACGTCCTTACCGATCCGCCATTAATCGCCTCAGGGGTGGTAGCATAGTTAGGATCTAACCTAGATATATAATAGGGCTTCGCAGATGTCGTTAGAAACACGTAACTTTGTTTGTTACTCTCATAGCCGCTTCTAGACAGTCGATCTAAATATCTTTTAGATCGCACATAGACACCTAGCCTTTTATGAAGCCACAAGGGAATAAAGATCGTTATTGATTTGTTTTTTTTAGTATCGATTAGGGAACCGCCTCCGCACTTAGTAGGAATTAATCGTGTGCTTTCGTACTCTCTTACGCATATATCACCTACTCTCATCGTCAAAATTGTTTGAATTCGTGCGCCACTAGTCAATGCGATAGCAAAAATCAGCATCATCTCTACATTGCCGTTATTGGCAAGTGCGCGCAACACAGACTCAACCTCATGCGGAAGTAAAGGACGAAGTTTTCCCCCATCATTAATTGTGCCTAGGTCAACAGAACCCGCATGCTTGATTCGCAAATCATCTGTGATAATTTCTTTCCAAACCGTGTTCCCCCCGTCATCTAAATAACTTACATGGCGGATTTGGTCGATCCAGGTCGGAAATTGCGGGCGAAAGTCTGGATCATTTTTTTTCATCCATTTATAAAACCCTCGCATTGATGATAGTTGCCTCTTCTCCACATCAGCGCTCGACTTACGCTTTGTTTTCTCTTTCAGGAGAGCTGAATAGGCATAAGTAGGCCGCCTGAATAGATTGAGAGGAAAGTCCAGGTAATCAAGATCATGCTCTTCTAAGGTTTTCCTGAAATGAACAAGATCTCGTGCGATCGAATCGATAGACTCGGGTACGATTGGATTATAATCCAACGCGCGCGACAACAGATAGAGAGATCCGTGCATCCAGATCGAACCATCGGGATTCAAAATAACTGTAAGCTTAGGCAAGTTACTAACATACACACCAGACATAGGAACGAATATATCTTCGCACTCAGAAGCCTCGGTTCTGCCCGAATATTTCTCCAACCATATATCAATCGGGATAGTCTCTGAAAGTGTGACAGATGTAAGCACCGTCTTTCTAAATTTAGCAGGTGAGCTCAACTACCTATACCTTTGTTAAATGACTCGACTAATATTTCGATATTTATTGCGAGGATCTAAATCGACAGCAAGACAGAAGAGCAAGCAGAATCGATTGATCGAATGATATTGTAGAGGTCTCAGTATCTGAGATTTTAAGTACAGCCTGCCAAATAGACTTGCATCTGTAACTTAAGCAAAGTCAAATGACTCACTAAATACCGTCGGATTATAATATTACCCTCTCCGTTTCTTTCCGAGCTAGTCACTAGCTGAGCAAACACTATCGCGCAGCGTTTAGATTTGCAAGCAACATTTCTGTCGTGCACAAATCGCTACACCGCAGCAACTAACATAGTATATATATTGACACGATTGCATTAAGACGGGGGCATAGTGATGTTAACTTCTAAACTCATCAAATACAATAACGCGACCATTTGATTTTTTAGCACAATTCATAACCACTTAAGGCCTAACTTGGATTCACTGAACGACAACACGAAGTGCCGCTGATCAATGAGCTCACCGACTCTGCTTTGATAGCCTCCGTTCATGCTTATCGGAAAAGTTTCGATGTGTTAACAACCTCCCGTCTTCAGCGGACGATGCTTGCCGAGGCGATAATGCACGGTCAGGGAGTACTGGTCTGCAGAGGCTGCGTGTACTGGTACAAGGGGCGATGGGACGCCATGGTGGGTGGTGACAGACGAGGGTGGCAAGCCGGCAGCGATGGAGGAACCACCTTGTGGCAAGAAAAAGAACCTATGTAAGAACCACGGTCGGATAGTGGTGCCTCCCTACATCAAAGAAAACGTA
The DNA here is from genome assembly GCF_019145375.1 of Pseudomonas triticicola. Taxonomy (NCBI): domain Bacteria; kingdom Pseudomonadati; phylum Pseudomonadota; class Gammaproteobacteria; order Pseudomonadales; family Pseudomonadaceae; genus Pseudomonas; species Pseudomonas triticicola. The sequence continues at coordinate 2,954,269 of NZ_JAHSTX010000001.1, forward strand.
GAGCGTGTTCAAAGTCACACCAAGAACTCTGCCCACGACGGGAAGGCAGCACCTCGGCATCCTGACCTGTACGTAACCCTCCCTATTGAGATGCTGGACAGTGATCTCATGATCGGACTATTTGGTGAGCTCCAATATGAGTAATGCGCCGAGTAGTCGGACATAGGCAAACAGCGCATCCTAAAAAAATAGCGCTTCAAGGCTTTTATCAAATGGCCAAGTGCTATCGTACCAATCTCGACCTGCCGTCTCGCTGGGAGCATGACGTCGGCCAGTGGCAGTGCAGCACGCACAGATATGTTCCGCATGTCGACGCTCGCTGAACGCCGGAGCCCTCAACTCGCTATGCATTCAGCATTACGGCGAATACGTTTTTCACAACATGCAAGGAGTGCAAGATGCAATACGTGGCTTGTTTACGAGTTGGTCAGAACGACGTTAAGGCTTTGATAAATCTGGAAGACTTCAGGCGGGACGTGGTGACGCCCTTGCTGGACATGCGGGGTGACGAGGACAGACACCTACAAACATTCCTGGCGAACTGGACTGAGCATCCTTTTTTTCTGGACGTTTCAAGAGTAGCGAAGGACGTTGCTGAGGCCTTCATTACTACGAATGACCTGCATAATCCTCATGGTGCGTTTGAGAACAAACGTCGATTCTTCTCAGATGTGGCAGGCATCAACCAGAACGTTATACCAGTGGTTTCCTGGGTAGATGATGACCCCCAACGAGCAGTCATCCAAAGTGCACTCGCTCTTCAACGCGATTTCCCACATATAGCTATCAGGGTTACCTGTCCGGAAAACCCTACTGCGACTTCGTGGAGCAGATTACTATCAATCCTGGATGCTCTTGAAAGCCCAGACACCGCGACGGTGATTTTGGATTTCGGCGCCACAGCCCCGGCCAATACTGCCTCAGGTTCGGATTTCAATGTATCGCTGCGTCAACTTAATACCTATCAGATACCGAATCTGGTGCTGATGAGCACCTCCTTCCCTATCGATAAGCCGGCCTCAAACACTTCACGTTCCTCCGCCTGTTACGACGTTGCGTGGCAAGCAAGGGTCGATACCAGCGGTATAGCGTCGGATATTGTCTATGGGGATTACGCCGCCACTAATCCAACCGCCTCGATGGAATACATACGAGGCATGCCTGTGCTTCCTTTCGCCTGCTATTACACACCAACAGAATGGTGGCAACGACGCAAAGGTTCGGACAAGGAATTTGTGCGGTACGTTGAAATCGCCCAAGAAATCAGAGGGCTGCCGGGTTACCACGGTGACGATTTTTGCTGGGCTACTCGTGAGTACAGCAGAATTGTCACCACATCTACCGGCTACGGGAACAACGGAACATGGAATGGATACAGGATCAATCAGCATATCTGCGCCATGATCCAGTCCATCGTAGATACTGACGGCTTCGATGACCTCGATGCCGATGACTTGCTCTAACGGTAACGTTTTTTCAGGCTGACCAATACATGTGACCTGATCACATTCATGGGAAGGGCGTCGCTGAGCTGGCGGCGCACTTCTTTTATGAGGTCGCGACTTTTCGTTGGCACCCCATGCTGGTTTGCGAGTGCATCCAACTCACTACGCCATAAAAACCCCGTAAGGTGAAATTTATCCTGGAGCTTGTTCGGCTTCGCCTTTCGAATCATCGCCATGCCGGAATAGTCATCGACGACGAGTACGCCAACATGCGGCAGACATGACTCAAGAGCCTTCACCAAGTGCTTTGAATGGCAGCATAGCCAGACCTCGTCAAAGCATGCCATATAGGCCTGCTGCTGGCCTTCCCAGCGTGCCAAGGTGTCAGCATGAGATTTGATTTCGAAAGCGGTTAGCTTTCCATTGGCATGAACGAGGTCGGCGCGTCTGGCCTTATCGATGAAGCACAGTTCCTCGATGAAGACGTCACTCTCTTCATGGCACATCGCTTTCGCGACCCACTGCTTGAGGATTGGGCGGATTTCGGTTGGATTCAACATGCGCGGATTATAGACAGACAATTGAGGCTTCTCACGCTAAAAAGCGCCCAGTCGTCGATCACCACGGGGCCCGCACCAGCGTGATATCTGTCCGGCACGGGTGAAGACGATGACGCAAAGCCAAGCCTGCACTAGGTCATTCCTGGCTTGACCACCTTCCCCTTGGCCGACCTCAGCACCTTTCTCTTGTGAGGGATTTTGGAAGAGCAGCTTCCAGAAAGTGCAGCGATAGTCGCCTAAGTCTCTGCAGCGCTGCCCTGGCTGGGCAAACGTGACTCGGTTATGCCGCTGCAATCACCATCGTTGCGGAAGGAACTTCGTCTTGACTACGATGGGTTTTCGCTTGGCTCAGGCCGCGATGTAACCTTTACCTGTTTTCAAATGAACGAAGCTTCGCCAGCGCGCGGCTGATTGGAGGATTTTCCACGTCTGCCGGAACAAAGATATCGTCGTCAGGCTTGATCGCCGAAATCTCCTGGTCATTTTCATCGATCTCCCAGGCATACATGACAACGACGCCAGAAGTTATCAAATGACTAACGAGCTTGCCCTTAGCATTCACTGTAGCGACATGACACTTCTTACGTACTTCATAATCCTTCAAAAATCTGTCAATATTTTCAGAGGAACTTGGCGTCATAGTATGTAGCCTAGACAGTCCCGCTTGGACTCTCGAAGACCCATCTTCAGATCGATCAAGATCACTTGTAACCGCCACGCGATAATGCGCAAGATTCTGACTGTCAATGCCCCGTATCAATGCGATGCGCAAAGTATTGTTGGCATCTTTGTCTCCGATAGTTTTTGCGATATTCTCAAATATCTTATGTCCGACAGCGGCATTCTCGAAGCCGAATATCAGCACTGGAATTTCGCCTTCGCATGTCTGAAAGCCTAAACCCCTCCAGCCGGCTTGACTCCACAAGCTTTCTTGGATGATAGAAACAACTTTAAGCTCTCTATGCTTCATTGTCGAAAACTGAAACGGATGTTTTGGACGCTCCTCAGGCTCATCAGATTTAGAGGGCCAGTCCATAGGTTCTACATTGTGGTGCTCATGCCAAGTTACGCGCCGAGTTGGCTTGTAAAATTCTAAGGCATCATCCTGATGAGACTCGATGCTTGGGACAGCATTACGCCCCATAAAATAGCTGTCCAATCCAATATTACAATTGAAGACAACTGATCGCTCCAAGGCCTTGTCTTCCCGAAGCATCTCTTCGATTTTCGACCAGCTTATTTGAGGGCAAATAATGGACACAAAGTGAAGGCAGAATTCACTGTAAAATTGCCTGATCACATCTCGTTGTTCATCGGTCAAACTAGCAATACTGAACGGTGAACAGAGGATCTCAGCAGAGGTCACCTGCGCAGCGGTGTCGAAGCTGTGCTGCAGTATGAAGCCATCCTCATCTTCCAATAAGATATCAATATTCACGGCGGGCACTGTAGCCGTTGCATGATCTGCCATCATCGGTGCGCAGAAGCTCTCCAGCACAGCCAGCAATTGCTGCGCTAACTCAATGCACGGAGACTTTACCGGGAAGGACACAGACACCTTACAACCCAGAATACAGGAGCTTATGGTTGTCCAGCGATCCAGATAAAGGTCGAGCGGGGCCACCGGAGCGCCCATATCAATACTGCGCCACATATTCATAAGGTGAAAATCAATTGGCTCACCCTCAGGCCCCGCTTTATCTTCATGGCCTAAGCATACCAATAGCGCATCTGCACTGAGCCCTAGATCCAACTGATTCAGCTTGTCCGGCAGCCAGGCTATTCTTTCAACGTCTGAAAAATCAGCATTGAGAAATAGCTGACCAATCAGAACCTCATAATTCATTTTCTGATTTTCTGTCCACAGCTTTTCATCCATCGTTTGAGAGACAAGTTGAGCTAAGTGGTACCAAGTCAAAGACTGACTCACACGACCTAGTTGACCTTCGATCCACATGAGTCGTTGGTAAATAGCAGCTTGCTTAGAACTGCTTCGCTGTTCCTTCAGTGCGTCAGAGGTGATCACATAAGCTGCCATCAGCGCTGCTCCGCGCGCAGCCCACAGCAGGCCCTGCTTATCGTATGCATGGGACAACATATAAAGGGCAGCGAAGACTTCCGCCTTGCTTTCACTGCTATACAGCCCAGACAGGGATAACCCGAAGCACTTGATCGCCCTGTAGTAATCCTGTTTATCGCTGCTCAGCGCTCCTCGTCTCAGGTACTTATCTGCCTTTATTCGGCTATTTTCCCGTTCACCCGCATCATCAATGAGCTTATCCATGAGATCTTCGTAGGCCTTGAGATCTCCAAAGGCCACGTCGAGTTCTTCGAGCAAGTTGACGAGACGAGCCATAGGGTAGCCAATCAGCTTATGAGCACTATCAGCGATTTCGCTCAAAGAACGGAAGGTGTTAGTGGCTTGCTCCTCATTTTCGGCAACAAGCAGATCCAGAAGCGCCAGAGAGGTCTTGGCTTGTAATGCGCTGCTTATCATGTCCGAGTTGTCGGCTATCGAGTTCAGCTTCTCTCGAATGGTGGCCTCGATGGAGCCGATATCAAGGGTACACTTACCGTCTCGATGAGTGGTGATAACCAGATTGAACAACGTTACGACTTTCTCCCACACCTCAACATTGTCGGTCTCTCGGGCCACGCCGAGCGCTTTCTCAAAGGTTTCCTCAAAGAGAGCGGCATTTTCCAGCCACCAGTACGCGGCCCAGGTTAGCTGGTAAAGGGCGTCGAAATGCTGTCTCTGGGTACCAAACTTTTTCGCTGCCCGCACAGCAATATTGAACTGGTGCTCCACAGCAACGGCATCATGTTCCAGCTCTTTGTAAATGATGGCCCGCTTGGTGTAGAGGTCGACCTGGGAGAGCGTCAGATGGCCGGGATCTTCAATCTGTTCGATCTGGCGTTCGATCTCTGTTAGCTGAATTTTCTTGTCAGCGTCGAATGGGCCGATCTGAATTTTGCTTTCAATGCTGCCTGTAAGACCTAGGTGATCGATGACGAGTTGCTGATTCTTAGGCTGCAGTGTTTTATCAAGCAGCCAAGTTCGATCAAGGATTGTGACCGTGACGCCATGCTTTTCCGAAAGGTCATCCTGAAGCTGCGCCCTCAGGCTGTTCTTGATGAATCGACTGGAGACACAAAAGATGCGTGAGTACCCACGCCCGGTGGACATGATGCTCTCAACATCCTTTCTGCATTTTGCCCTCCAATCTTTCTGGGTGCTGACACCGAATGCCCATCGCTCGGACTCCGGGGCCTCGTTTAATCCCCAGAAAAAGGCGATTTGGCTGGCTACAGGATACGTCTCGGTATCGGTTTTACCGTCCCCACCCGCAGTAGGGCCGGTCTGGGCAACTAGGTTGGGGCAAATTTCTCGCTCACAAAGCTTCCGTACGAATATCTCGAACTCAAGCTCTTGGCTTCGATTGTTTAGGGTCTCGAAGTGATACTCCAAAATGGAGCGATCGATAGTCGACTCCTGTAGCTTTAAAGAGTCCGAGAACTGCTCCGGACGTCTCGCTCGCAGAAAGTCTTGCGGCTTGGGAGCAGTTATCTTGGTAACCGATTGTTCCTTATCCATCGTCCACTCCTGAAATGACCACTGGCACTGCCCGGCTACGATCAACGCTCTAGCCCTAGGTTAATGCAGGGGTCGACGTCATCGTGATGGTGTGCGGTACACGATGCATGGGAACGTCTGCCCACACTGGGTGAGCGGACGGTCGTATACACCAGCCCCTATTACCGAGGCTGATGCTTACTCGAATTTATAGTGCTGGCCTCTCGGCCTGCCAAAAATTGCAGCTGAAGTTATTCAAGCCCCCACCGTAGGGACTAGGTCTCACCGCGAACACCTCAGGCACAGCATCACCGTCACCACCATCGCGGAAGAACCTCCTCATAGAGCAAAGGGCCTGAGCCTTCAAGCACTCCCATTCTCGGTACCGACTGGCTTCGAGATCCCTCGCTATTTGCGCCGCGCTGGGTTTGCGCTTGGGCAGCGGCAAGGTATAACTGGGCTGAGGGGAGAAATCGTAGACGAACGTCAGTTGCCCGTACTTCCAGTCCGCAGACGGAGACGCTCGCCAGCGGAACGCCACGGGCACCGATAACCGCTTGCTGAGATGGAAAGGCGGCCTGATCTGGTCTTCGATGAAGAACAACTCCCCCTCAAGGCGCTCAGTTTCGAGCCGGCTCTTCATCTGCTGTACCGCATGAACGAGGTCACTGCCGGCGTGCAGCGCATCTTGCCGAGTCCGTTCGCGCTTGGCATGGGCCTTGGCCTTGCTGTACTCAGCGATCGCTTGTTGAAACGCATGAAGTTCGGTACCCACATAGGGGCCACAGTCACTGAGCCCAAGCCCACGAATCGGCCCTACGCGCTCTTCATCCAAGCATTTGCGTACTGCTGCCCGAAGCACCGTCTCGTCGACGCCGCTGATTGCAGCTTGCTGATCACTGCGCAAGTTGATGTACGTCATACCCAAACTATCCCTGTGTAATGAAGTTCTAGCTACCGCCTCATATCGCCCCGAAACCATTGGCAGAATGCCACCATATAGCATGACTGCATGTCCAGGCGAGGACTCTCTTGAAGGGCCGCCAGTAGCAGCCGCGCTGTGGAAATAAATCATTTGCAATCCTTTACCCTCCGCGAGGTCTGCCGCGCACTGAAAGACACGCGCTTGGCGACGCATCCTGCGAAGTCATTTCTTGGACGAGAGCTGCCACGGCCTTTTATTTTCCTACGACCGTGTCTACTCAGCCTCCCGCGCCAGCTTCTCGACTCATTGGTTGATAAGATATAGATGTTTGACGCAAACATTCCCGCCAGCACGGCTTCAAGGGCCATTGAGTAGAACTCCGAACTAATATGCCCGGCGGTGCTCCCCCATCTTTTGGCTTAACCTGCTGCGTGTCGACGACACACAAGCCACCACAGCCAGAAACACCTTACTTCGATACCAAGCCACGAAAACCGTGAGCTTTTTGCTGTCTTTCCGCTTGAATCTCGCTGGGAGCTCTCTAGCTGCTGCGCCCATCATTCCTAGTAAGTACGGAACTAGCATCCAAATGATGATGTTGTAAAACTGTGCTAGTACATATTGGATGTCCTCTTCTAAAACAAACACCTCGGGATTTCTGCTGACAGTAGAAATTAGAGCAGCTGCCATAATTATAAAATCGTACAACGCCTATTACTCCTGCAGTCATTCTGTTTAGGTGATGCCTGACATTAGAGTCAAATTCGATCAAGGGTTTAACCGAGCGCCCTCTGAATGATGGAGGGCCAGAGCTGTTGCTCCGAATCCGATCGGCCGTTACTATATCTTCAGCTAAGATACCTTCTACGACACCATTGTCCTTCCGCTCATCTTATTCTCACAATCCAGAGTCGCTGATGATCGCAAAAGGCCCACTATCAAACTGTCGTATTTCGCCACTACCGAGCGGCAATGGCAATCAAGGGCAATGAAGGTGCGGGTCAAACTCCAGAGGAACCGCTGCAAGTCCTCGAATTGGATGAAGGCGACGCGTTGTAACTGATCCAAGGCTTTTTCGGCAACACGCGCCGCCTTGTCCCAGCGCCCCCAAAAAAAAGCTCGAATCGAATAGACGAGCTTTAACAAGCTTGGAATAGCGAGCCGCATCGTGGCGCGGAGGAGAAATAAGGTGCTGATTAGATAAGCCGCCCGCCCTGCAGGATGCCCGCGAAGACCATCTTGACAGTTTACAATTAAAGAATTAGTAATAGCGCTTCAATATCACTGCCCGACTGAAAGCCCATGGACTACGATACCGAGCTAGAACTTATATTCCACAGACTTGATGGACTTTCGTTTCAAAGATTTTTTAATGAACTTATGACATATGGCGTGCATGGATTCTGTCCCGTCCGACAAAAAATGGACGGCGGAAATGACGGATTTGTGAAGGAGACAGGCACTTTTTATCAAGTTTATGCCCCAGAATCTGTAAATAGCACCAGCACAAACATTGCCATATCAAAATTAGTTGATGATTTCGACAAGCTGGCTGAAAACTGGCACTACATAACCAAACTTGAAGAATACATATTCGTAATTAACGAGAAATTCAAGGGAGCCGACAAGAGATTAATAGAACGCGTACTAAAACTAGAAACTGATAGAAAGATTAAAACTAAAATATTTACCGCAACACATCTCCAAAATATTTTTTATACATTACCACTTGAAAAGCAGGGCCGGTTAATTTCCAAGCACTCTATCAGCAGGGCCAACAAATCAGCTATAAAAATCGCCGCCGATATTATTTCCATGCGACTTCCAATAGATCGCTGGAAAGAAATTGACGAGCAGGTTCCGTTTTTCGCGCTAAAAGTTTTAGACCTTGACCTTCTATCCAATATTAGATCATCACTATTCGCCATAAACTTCAGTGAAGATGAAATGAATGTAAGCAAGGAATTGATTGAAGGGATTAACTCTTTCGTCAACTTATTTTACTCAAAGATTAGCACTGAGAAAAACGGCGAGCGAACCTGGGACAACTCGTGGAAAAACACCTGGCCCAACCCAAATGCACGCTTCCATGACGAAGAACTTCGTAAATGGCAGGAAAGCATTTCTGATGCCTCTTACAAACTTTGCGCAACACTAAACAAATTTGCAAATCATGTCAGACAGAACCATTTTCCGGACTTTTTAGATCACAGCAATTATACCATCATAAGACTGACCGACGCACTGACCGACGAATACACCGAATTTCAACCTTAGACCAAGAACTCGTGGATGCCTACTCCTTACATCCATTACAATCGGTGCCGCCAGCCGGACATCCACGATCACTTCATCAATAGGTAAATAATTCAATATAGGTCATTATTACACGATCGGATCTTAGCTATAAATCAGGGAGTTGATTTTATTTCAGCGTCCAGCCCTAGTCATTAACTTCATGGTCGTCAACTATATTAGCTCGACAACTTTGATATCTCCACATAAGTTATCGCAGATTTCTCTATAATTAGCCAGGATATGGTTATCACGTGAGGTCGCGGTGGGATGCCCAAAACCCTTGTGATCTCCAGCAGAAAAAAATGCCACTGCCCCGTCTCGCGCTTTGAATATTCCAAATGCGCTTTCATCATCGCCATGATGGGGAACGACCACGGCATCAAACTCCTCGTTGACCAAGGCCTTCACATCACTATTAGCGTCCGTCCTAAACCGATCGTAAACGTAATCTCCAGCAATCAAAGCTTTCTTTCCTTTATTTTCAAATGTGGAGATTAGACAGTGACCATTGTCGTCATTTCTACTTGGCTTACTGCGGTAGACCTCTATCCGGCTACCAGCCGAAAGCGAAAAAGTTAACCTATTAACTTCTTTGATATCCATTCTGATCGATGGATCCTTAAACGCTAACGATTTCGCCCCTTCGGGAACAAAGATATGTCTGATTTTTTTTCGAAGGTTTGCATCCCAAGCTAGGATTCGCCAATGGTCTTGGTCTGCATGCGAGAGGACGATATCTATAAATGCAACACCTTCAATCACTTTAGCGAGATCATTGTCAATCTTATTCTTTTGATATAGCCCTCGAGTGACCGGCGTACCAGCTCCCACATCTAACAAAATGGCTTCATTACCATTCGAAACGATTGAACACATTCCTTGTCCGACATGGAAAGCTGACAAAGTCCAATTACTCTCATTATTATTGAACATGACACCTTCGGGCCTTTCACCCACTACCAAGAGCTTATTTTCTACTAGAGGCGCCGGCGCCAGAGAAAGCTTTTCGATTGCCGCACTACATGATAAAAGCTCAAAAAATCGAGGCTCATCATCGCCAAAAGTTGGGTATGCATAGCCGTGTCTGTGAGGAGCGTTCCAATCGACTTCCAGCCTATACCATTTACTCCGCTCCTCAACATCCTCATCCAAAATGTCAATTTTATCGCGAACACTCTTAGCGGGCACCCGGCCATTACCGTACGCTAAACGATAAAACTCCCAATAACTTACTTCTATTGAAATGACTTGCACACCAAGTTCGCTTTCCACAGAAGACTGGCTGAACTGATACTCCGGTACGGCAAGCAATCTGACGCAACGGCCATTTTTCTGATAGTCCTTAAACGCCCGAAAGGAATCGACTTGGCAGAAAAACACGGAGCTTTCAAAATAAAACATTGACATTCCCTTGATTAAGAATTGCTTGCCCACTTCCTCTTTAACTCACGTGACAGGCAAAAACAGACGGTGCGATTCGGATTCCTGATGGGGCTTTGCAGGAACTGGAGTTTAATGTTGGCGAGCTCATTACTGATAGCGGAGGTTGTCGGCAACACGCGCTGCATTGTCCTATCGTAACGCCATAAATTGCGAATCGAATACCCGTGCTGCGCGATTTTGCCAAACATGATGAAGACTTTGGCCATTTGAAGCAGACCTATGAGCTCTGGACGAATGCAACCATCAGTGCAGCCTCTAAAGTACTGATCGACGCAGAAAACGCTAGACAACTCGTTTACTTAATTGGCTACCGGGAAGGCGAAGCGCCTCCTGAGCGTGATCAAAGAATCCGGGGGCAGATCGCTGCTTAAAACTTACCAGCGGCACTTTTCCAACCACCCACTCGCCGTCGCGGCCAGGCAAAAAAACAGCCTCAAAACTGGCGACACCGAGACTGACTAAAAGGATCAATGGATGGCTTCCGCGCTTCATGCTGGCACTGTAGAATCATCCGCGAAGGGGTGGGTATTTCCTCTCGTGCGAACGAGGGCGGTTCTGATAATTAACAGCTTCGGCTGTTGGGTTTCGGCCCACTGATCCCTCTGGGATGTTCAACGGTACTCAAATCCCCCCGCCCCTTCACCAATTCTAGGGAGAAATGTGCGTGAAAAAGGATAGCGTCTGGTTCACTTACAAGGCACGTATTCAGGCTCATAAGCGCCTGGAGTGGCTGGACTTTCACTCGCAGCTCTTGTTGGTATGGTACGCGATCCTCAGCACGGCGTTGGGGGTGCTGACTATCAGACACAGCACCATCCTTGGCCCAGATACCGATGTCATGGCGACGATCCTTTCGGTTGCGCTGCTCGGCATTTCGCTTGCGGTTGCGAACCGCGACTTTCGGGGCCGCGCAATGCTGATGCGCACCAACTATCTTGCGCTGCAGAAGCTCCATCGGGGACTGCCCGAAGGCTCGCCCACCTCCCCACCCCCTCCACCAACGCCCGAACAGATCAGCAGATATGACGAACTGCTGGCTGAATCGGAAAATCATCGGGAAATCGATGATCGAATCGCGCGTGTTTTTGCGACCGGGGCCACCACTCGCCCCCTCACAGGCTTTGAGTATTTTTCTGCCGCGCTCTGGCTGACCATGCGATTTCTGATCACGACGCTTCTTTACGCTCTTCCCGTGTTGGCAGGCCTCTATGCTTACTGGAACCGGCCATGAGCGCGGCGAAAAGCTTCAAAAAAATCTTTACCCAAAAGCGTTTACAAGAAATCTACACCGACAGGATCAAAAACTCCGGGGCCATTGGCCTCGACCGAGTGCGCCCGGCTAACCTCGATAAGCACTTGACCGCTGAGCTTGATCACATCGTCGAGAAGGTTCACCGGGGGGAGTATCGTTTCACGGCCTACAAGGAAAAATTGATTCTAAAAGGCGCATCGTCACCACCTCGGCAATTATCAATTCCCACCGCCAGGGACAGAATCGTCCTGCGCGCGTTGTGCAACTGCCTATCAGACGTTTTCCCCACGGCCAAACTCACACTTCCCCAGACTGTCATCGACTCCCTGAAAACTGCGCTGAATTCCGGTGCCTATGCCGAATACGCCAAGATCGATCTTAAGAGCTTTTACCCGTCCATTCCTCACGAACTGGTAACCGCAGCAACACAGAAGAAAATCCGGAAACCCGAGTTCAGACAGTTGATCACCGACGCGCTCACAACCCCCACGGTTTCAGACTCCAAGGGGAGTAAAGGAGCCGAGCGTCCTACAGTGGGCGTACCGCAAGGGCTCGCAATTTCAAATGTGCTTGCCGAGATTGCGTTACAGAGCATTGATAGTCTTTTCGACGCTCGGACGGGAATTTGGTACAAACGTTACGTTGACGACATTCTGATCTTAGGGTCGGCAGGCGTGGCCCGCTCGACTGCCCAAGAGCTCATCGCAGAATTGAAGGCTTTGAAGCTCAATCCGCATGACTTTGAACCAGGATCAAAGTCCAAGGTGGAGAGCTTGACCGACCCCTTTAGCTTTCTTGGGTATCAGATCGAAGGCGGTGAAGTGCTTGTTCGTCACGAGAGCATTCTCAGATTCGAGTCTTCGATCGCCAAAATCTTCACGGCATACCGGCACAAGCTGGCGACAGCCCGACGTCCTGCTGACAAAGAGCGCGCCCTCGCCTACTGTCAGTGGAAATTGAACCTCAGGATCACCGGCTGCATATTCAAAGGTAAGCGCCTGGGCTGGGCTGCCTACTTCTGCCAGATCACCACGACTTCCCAATTGCGTGCCATCAATCACACGGTGAGAAAGCTCACAAACCGCTTTTGCCCCAGCGGTGAGATCCATCCAAAGTCTCTGATCAAGACCTTCTACGAGCTGCAGAGGGGCATGAAAGCCAACAACGGCTACATCCCGAACCTCGATGCGCTCAAGGTCAGCCAGAAGCGCGAGATGCTTGCCATGTGGCTTGGCGATGTCGCGCTAACGTTGAGCGACGCGGAAGTAGAGCGCCGCTTTGAAATCAAAGCCAGCAAGGCTGTGCGGGAGTTGGAAGAGGATATCGCTCAAACCTCCTGACCACCCAATGCAATCATCCATCTCATGAGCACTTAGGCAAACGTTGCTGATGGTTTGATAGCCCTGTTGAATGCTAGGTGCCAGCTGTATCCATGCAAGCGCCCGCTTCGTGAGCTTTCTCCGACACCCGATGTTTAACTACGTCTATGCGCGATGCTGACGCGTGCACACCAGCTTTATCGTCTACTGCTTGATCTGCAACTACAGGCGAGCCAGAAGAAAGCATTCTAACCGAGAGATCCTGGGTGAGATCTTTCGGCCACGATGACATTTTGAAAACGGCTGGCCGGGAACAGATCACTCGCAGCGGCTTCTGGGATGATGGCGCACCGTTAGGATCATTGGTCTGGAATGGCACCTCGTCTTCGTAAACGATGGCGACATACCAAGAGCTCTCTTCCGAATCCGTCCTCGGGGATAATCGAAGATCAAACCGAACCGAAATGTCGATTTCTTTAGGGAGGGTTACCAGCACGGCATCACTGAGATCAGTCATAAAGGAGTCAGAGGAGAGAACAACCCAAGCTCTTGGTGAGTCACGCTGGCCTGAGTTTCTCAGAACGACGGTAGCTGCATATCTCTTTTCTTCAGTCTGTAGATATGAAATTTGCCTTAGCTCATCAACAGCCGTCTCTCCCGACAAAACTGAAACCGAGGGATGGCCCAAGGCTATCTGATCGTTATAGACCTTCTAGGCGAATGCTTGCGATGCCGAGGACACTTTGTTTGCCGTCAGCGCAGCATCCCAGGTGTAGAAAGCCGCAACCGTTGATCCAGCTGCGGCAACAAGCGAGAGCAAGCCTAGAGTGCCTGGTTTCGATACAAGGTTTCCGAAAAAACGAGCGAAACAGATAACGCCGTCGCGCACTTCTTCCCATATCAATCGACACTGCCAACGAATAGACATTAATCTGCTCAAGATAAAGATGGTGAAGCTTTATCGTCTCCAGCGCAGAAGTCTTAAGCCCTGCCTAAAGCCTCTTACATTCGTTCCCGATCAGGTGGAAACGATCGAAATTGTCTTGGTGGTCATTGTAAGCTGTTCGGGTACCAGTCATAGGCGGGCACAAGGCCCGAAGGGACGACGCCTACACGTACGGCCCAGCGATTGCGACGCGCCTCTCTCCTACGGACGACACCACGATTTCGTATGCCGACCAACTCCCCTCCCTGCTTTATTACCAACTCGCTCTGGATGCGGGCGATAATGGAGTCCACTGGATCGAGCTTTCAGAAGTCTACATGCCACCCCATCACCTCAACCCCGATTTCAGCCATGCCCCTAGCAACACTACTGGCGTCATGCGCCGGGGAAACGACAGGTAAGTCAATGTAGAATGTCAGGCTAGTGCGTCATGGAGAAAGCGCAGCCAATGCCGGTGCAGCCACCCTTGATCACGCAAGTATCCCGCTCACCGAAAAAGGCATTGAACAAGCTAAACGAGTGGCGCAATCCGTCGGCCGCGCACCTGATTTAATCGTCACCTCCCCTTTCTCAAGGGCTCGAGCGAGCGCGGATGCGACCATCTCCATATTCCCTGATGCTCCATTTGAGATATGGCAAATCGAGGAGTTCACCTACCTAGATCCGACCAGGTGCATGAACACTACCGTAGGGCAACGGAAGGCATGGGTCGAACAGTATTGGGCGAACGCAGATCCGTCCTATATTGATGGAGAAGGTGCTGAGTCGTTTCTGGGGTTTGTTGGCCGCGCACGATCATTCCTAGATCGCCTCTCCACTCACCCGGCGCAAGACATCCTAGTCTTTTCGCACGGGCAATTTCTCAATGCGGTAGCTTGGCTCATCGAGCGTAAGCCACTCCTGGTTGATGCCCAAGCGATGATCGAGTGGCGCAAGTACGAGATCGATAATCACGTTTCTAATGGCTGTGGGTATGTCGTGGCCCGTGCTCTAGGCGATTCCTCGTGGTCAGTGAATGCTCCAGTCGACATAGATGGCGTGGTTAATCTCAACAATCTCCGAGCAAGGTCTCCTATGCCATGAGCATCGAAGCAAAGCTCCTTCAACTCCAAGCAGTCCAAAACCTCCTCGCGCCATACCGCTATCTCTATTGCGTAGACCTCGAGGCAACCTGTGATGACGTTGGCGCGTCGGAATCCCCACGGCCGCTCGCGGTCGTCCCTGATCAGATGGAAACGATCGAAATTGCTTAGTGGTGATCGATCTGGAAAAGCTTGAGGTCGTCGACGAGTTCCAGCGGTTCGTCCGCCCTCGGATCAATCCCGTACTCACCGACTTCTGCAAGCAGCTGACATCCATTCAACAAGCGGATGTGGACGGCGCAAGCACCTACGCGGAGGTTGGCCAGGAGCTGGAAGCTTTCATTGCCCAATATCCAGATGCTGCTTGGGCGTCTTGGGGTGACTATGGTGCAAGGCAGCTGGAGCGCGATGCTGGATTAGCTTGCCCTCCTCTGCTCTCCGCTCTGCAGCATTTCAACGTCAAGAAATGGCATAAAGGCCTATACGATGATCAGCCAAAAAGTCTGAAGCAGGCGGTCGAATCGTTAGGCTATTTTGGCAAGGTACTTATCATCGGGGTATCGACGATGCGAGAGATGTAGCGTTGATCGTCAAAGAAATACTGGACTAATAACGAGCCGGGCCATAGCCCCGAAGCGGCGATTACACCCTACACGGAAAAAGCTGACCCCAGTGTCCGGAGTCCTGTCACCATGATCATTCAAGGCCTCGGGTGGCTTATTATTCAATCGATCAGCCGCCTCCGTGTTGGTGACTGGGTCTAAAACCTCGTGCCTCTTTGCATCATCGGGCGCCCATGCGTTCCAGCAGCGGTTTATTGTCTTCTTCAAGAGTCGCCATGCACAAAAAGCTTAATCCGCTTGCGCTGCATCTGAAGCTATAGCCCCGCCCTTGAACCTGAACTTCCTTTTACTCACTCGGCGTCCGGATCCCCCTGCACCTAGGTTGAACGCCTCACCTGAAGCCTCGAGCCCCATATGCCCCTTCCCTGAATAATCGTAAAACTCAGTCATTTCCACTTCTTCGGCAGTTTCGATGCGTTTGGCGATGGCGAGCTCTTGGGCGACCCTAGCCTGTGCCTCCGACATTCGCATTTCAACTTCTTCTCGTTCTGCTATGCGACGCAGTTCGCCTATCTCCACGGCATCCCCGCTTGTATCGACTTGCTGACTGAACTTTCTGATCAGGAAATCGGTAGGACTGTTGATGAATTTGAGCGTTTCCAAAGTAATATCGAGCATTCGTAGTCTCCGAGAACCATGTGCTTGGTATTCAGGGTGCGCCACGCACACCAATAACGAAGTATCGGCCGACGCTACGGCCTCTTGAGCGAAGTCATTCTCAGCACTGCAGATTTACGGACTGAAGAGTCTTAAGCAAACAGTAGAGTCGTTGGCTTGGTTTGGCACGGCACATCTCATCGAGGGATAGACGATGCGAGAAATGTTGCTCCCATCATTTAGGAAATGTTGGCTGACTGAGCCGAGCCTTAGGCCGAAGGAGGGATAGCTGCAATCAATTCCAGCTGCCACCACTGAGTGACCGCACGATCAAGCACATCGTAGCGCCCGCTTAACCATTGACCGATTCGACCAAGGACTGCTTCTTCTTCAGGCTGCTAATCCTTAAGGGCGATTTTTCCTAGACAGATCACAAAGCTATGCTAACTTTGAAAAAATCGATTTCCTGGATCGAGCGGTCGGTTCGCAATAGGCCATGGGCCTCAGGTTGTCATGATCTACTCCGTAGGCATTCGACAATAGTCAGAGGGCAGCCGACACCCTGACGCATTGGAGAAATGCCATGCGCTTTCCGATCTACACCTTCGATCTAACTCCAAAACGCCGATTCAAACGTATTGCAAACGTGCTTCGGCGTCACTGGCCTATCGCTAACGATATCAGCCTCATGACCGCGCAAGAGATTCTGGCTCGAGGGCTGGGCTATCGCGATTTTCACGATGTGTCGCAATCTTCAGAAAATTGCTCGCAGGATGCACCTGTCCCTACTCTTCCAGAGGTAAGGGACAACGTCAGCACATCTATTTTTCAGTTTCTCAAATCAGGCAACGTCGCAGGTATCGACGACAGTGATATCGAGGGTTTGGTCATGTTATTGCCGCTGCATGAACTTCTGGCTTTCCGAAGCTTCAGGCAAGGGCAAACGGCTGACATAGGGAAGACACATAGCCATGGTTCGAAAGTGCGTTCAAGGCAAAAATCAGCAGGAGCGGCTCGAGGCGTAATTCACGAAGCATCAGATGCTGATGGTATTGTGGCCTCGGACTCCACGCCTTTCGACGAATCAAAAAAAATTCTGAATGAACATGAGCTTGATGCCATCGCGGAGGTAGTCCACCGCAAAGCCATCCTTCGTGATCAAATCTTGTGTTCGGTGCTGCTCTCCGGTATCCGACAATCTGAATTACTCCGGCTCAGAGTCGAAAACTTAAGCTACACCAATCATAAGGTGATGCTGGACTTACCATCCACCAGAGCAGACTCGAACCAACACCGAAGCATTTCGACTCCTATCGATGCAGGGTTAGTTCATAGGTACATTGAAAGAAATGCGTTATCTCAGGGAGATTACCTGTTTCCATCCAGCAAGAACGCTAGCTATCCAATGACCACTTTTGAATTAAATAAAATTTTGCGCTCTTGGTTATTGGAAGCACAAATTGATCCAACGGACGTATCAGTTAATGCAATGCGACTTTCCGTGATCGTTCGATTCATCCGAGCTATTACAGAGTCAACGCAGGCAACCATGGACAATTTGGTCGGCCATATCCCTCCCAAAAAGTCGCGCTATTATTACTCTTCGCCAAATAAGAAGCCGAGAGCATAAGGCATCAACGGGAGGGGCCAAGCTTCTGTCAAATGAGGCTCGGTCGCTCCCAAGTCGCCCTGCTTCGGTAAAAAATTACTCGCCGAGCCAGCGGCATTCGAATCAGCTACTTACCATAGCCGAAAGGGTTTGAGGTAGTAACAGTAGATGGGTTCCACCATCAGACGTGGAACCCATGCGTAGCCAGGCCAATCTGCCCGAAACAGCGACCTCCCCGTTAACGCCACTTCATACCGCAGCGTAGCTATGGGCAGGCGATAACTCGAGCTCAGAATGATTTGAACACAGCCTCCCTTCTCACTGCCCTCGAGGCCTGCTAGGTGCTGACGGCGCCGCGCTGGGCAAACGCATCATGATGCGAAGCTCCATCCAATCATAGAATGAGATCTACCACGGCCTCATGCCAGCGAAGACTAACAATTTGCAGTTCATGCTCTTCAATCACAGTGACTCCCTAGGCTATCGCTAGGACGACGGATCTCAAATTCGCGGCACGATCTCGGATAGCGTGCCGGAAACAATTCCGACGATCTGCTTAAAGTTTAATAACGTAACTTTCACAAGCGCTTTTTCGCTTCGAAGATGCCAAATATGAAATGGCTCGCCGGATAAAGATGAGGCGTCATTAACTCTTAAGCGGATAACTTACATAACTACATATTAGCTGCGAAATGATTGGCTCTTGTACATAAGCGACCATCGCACTCAATAGAGTCATACCAATTAATGTTGAAAGGGTCGCACGAACCCAACCAAAGTTATGCACTGAACGCTGCATTTTAGCGATGGCAAAACCGATGAACATTACATAACCGATCAGGACTATAGTATCGGACGTCTTTGCCATTGAGCTTTGCTGGATTGCCGCCGAGACCGCCTCGTCATAGCTAAAAGCGTTGCAACTCTGCGCCATAGCTTTAAAACGCGCACCCAAAGCTGGCATTTCGAATAACTTTAGTACCACCAGCCAACCCGAGACGTAAAAGAATGTGTTAACGCTGACCAATATCTCCCGGTCACTTCTCAGTAGTCGAGATCCTATAGCAAAGCAAACCCCGTAGAACGCAACGAGGAGCCAGTTCATCATTGTCATCACGCCCGCAAATTCAAGATTTGGAGTAATGCCGGCAGACCGGGACGCTGGCAGCCCTAGAACCCCCAAGCCAATCGCCACGAAGATGCCGAAGAGCCAAGCATTTGCGCAAACTCCCTTGCGATCTCTCATGATCGCGAAAAATGATGAATTCGACTGAATGAGCTCCCGCGCGTCTTGGGCTGACGCGCACAAGGCTGGCCAAATCTTTTCCAAGAAAAACCCTATTATTTTTTCCATCTTCTAACTTCCCTTAACTTCAATGACCATTCACTCAATATCTGATGATCGAATCCTTGCCCTCTCATCTCGAACAGCCGGAGTTGAAATAGGCGCGAGGACAGAGCATCATTTCAGAGCGATACTCAGTTTTTATACTAGCGTTGGGAATATTCGCTTGCGAAGCGCTCCCGTTCTTTAATCGCATCACCTCAACGCTTGCCCCCACTCACCCGAATCTATGCGCATGAGCGGGGTACCACGTTTAGAGGCTACAGTTTAGTCTTCGTCGTCTGGTGACCAAGGGACTACACCCTGAGGGCCAACGTCCCAGTTGTGATAGAGAACTTCACCGCTCAAAAATGCCCCAGTGGTATCGGTGAATTCGCAGTCATGGATATTCGCATTGCGTAGATCAGCTCCGAGCACTTTAGCCCCTTTAAAGCAGGCTCCCCTCAGATAGGCCCCTCGAAAATCAATGCCTCGCAAATCTGCATAGCTAAAATCGGTTTCCCATCCGTAGGCGCCAGGCTGAATCACTGGATCAACAGTAATGCTGTAGAACTTTGCATCACTGAAGTTGCTGTGGCTTGCCTTTTGTACGTCGTGGAACCAGTCGTAGTGCACGAGGCTTCCGGGCGCCTGCAGGTAGCTGAAATCAGGGACTTTCAAGCGTTTGAGTACGCGACGAATTCTGCTAAACAGCAACGAGCTGAAATGAAATCCGCTGAAATCGACGCCCCGCTTATCTGCAGCAGATGCAAGTGGTACTTGGTCACGAAGACATTCAACAAGCGCATCGAATTGCAACAAGAATCGCGCCCTTCGGAATCCGCCTTCATATGGCTTCCGCCAAAACCCTTGAGACGCACAGTGATCCGCATACCGGGATATCATCTGATCTCTAGCAGCAATTTTGGGGTATGTCAGACCATGCTCTTTGGCAATGATACGCAGGCAGGTATCACGGTTCACGGGGCGCGAACTAATCAATTGAGCACTAATTGCTCTGTCGAGCGCAGAGCGGCAGCCGCTGCGTAAATCACGATGCAAAACAGCTGCGTCTGACTTAAAAGCAGCAAGCGAAGGAGTGTCAGGGAATTTCATAGCCTAGCCTCTCACGATCAACGCTAAACCCTAGTATCAGTTGACCATTAAAGGTGGCGATAAGAGATGTTGGAACGACGTTGCAGAGGCTTCACCGAGCTAGGGCTGAACGCCAACGTCGATGGCGCAAATGCATATTGGAAAAAAAACTAGTGTTCGTCAAGGGCACCTACGACATGGACGCGTGCAGGTCTCGATGTATCTTGGACAAATCAGAATCAGGACATCCATGCCATGAGCATCGAAGCAAAGCTCCTTCAACTCCAATCCATCCAAAACCTCCTCGCGCCATACCGCTATCTCCATTGCGTAGACCTCGAGGCAACCTGTGATGACGTTGGTGAGTCACCAAGACCGCTTGCAATCGTTCCTGATCAGATGGAAACGATTGAAATTGGCCTGGTGGTGATCGATCTGGAAACGCTTGAAGTGGTCGACGAGTTTCAGCGGTTCATCCGCCCCCGGATCAATCCCATCCTCACTGGCTTCTGCAAGCAGCTGACATCCATTCAACAAGCGAATGTGGACGGCGCAAGCACCTATGCGGAGGTTGGCCGCGAGCTGGGAGCATTCATTGCCCGATATCCAGATGCTGCTTGGGCATCCTGGGGTGACTACGATGCAAGGCAGCTAGAGCGCGATGCTGCATTAGCTGCGTGCCCTTCCCTGCTCTTTGGTCTGCAGCACTTCAACGTCAGGAAATGGCATAAAGGCCTCTATGATGATCAGCCGAAAAGTCTCAAGCTAACGGTTGAGTCGTTGGGCCTGGTTTGGCAAGGCACTTATCATCGGGGTATCGACGATGCGAGGAATGTGGCGTCGATCGTGAAGGAAATGCTGGGCTAGAAACGAGCCGGGCCTTGGGCCCGAAGATGCGACTGCCCTTCACAGGCGCAGCAGACAGAACGAATCATTCATTGAGGATCTGCGCCGTTAAGCAGCAGCCATCTCACCCAATGATCGGCGCCTCAATGAATCGATCAGCCGACTCCATGTAAGTGGCCAGGTCGACGATCTGTCGAAGGACAATAACTACCTCAAGCTTGTGTGCATCGTCGGGCAGCCCTATCCGTTTTAGCATCGCCTTTGCGTCTTCCTCAATCGCCGCTAGCGCATCGATATCACTCTGCAACCTCATGTCGGCCTCCTGCCAGTGTGAGATCAGAGATACATACCCCACTTCTTTAAATCACACCAGCGGGCACATTCACGGCTTCGCGATGGAGACATCGTCGACTAGCTAAACACGCCCTAGCCTTAGGCATAGCGATGGATCGGGACATCCCCGGCTCATGCCTGATTAGCTCTCAGGTGCTGATATAGGTCAGCAAGAAGCCTAGCGTCGAGTAATGCATGGTGCGGTAGCTCCGGTAGGTCGACCTCACCGAGGTCATTGCCTTCTAGGTGGCGAAAAAGATGAATCAGATTCGTGGGCTCGTTGGCCACATTGCTTGGCCATTTATCAGCCGAATCGGCCATCTGGCAGAAAAACCTCCAGTCCCAATCTGGCGCATCCGAGCAAATCTCGAGTTCTTCCTCAAAACTGTCGAGGTAAGACTTCAAAGCAGCTTGGGCGGAAGCGAGTGACCTGCCATGACGGTTTGAATCCAACTGCGGCAAGACGTTTTGAATCACGAAGTCGCTGCAGTCTTCCACTCGGTAGGTATCCATCAACTCAACGTAAAACTCCTCTCCAACCTCAGGCACTAACGCCAGAGAGATCAGCTTCGCTTCACGGTTGAGTTGAGTGAACTCACAGTCCAAAAATAGCTTCACCTCTTCCTCCCTGGGTATACCTGCGCCATCAGTGTACCTTTAAGAAAACGACCAAAACCCGCTGGTTTCTTTTATGGTTTCAAACGACTGCACTGACGAATCTATGCCTGTCCTCACAGCGAGGGAGGTTTGCCAAGTACTGCGCGATGCAATCTTCGGGCGACGCGTGATGGTTAGGCTAAGCGCTCAGACTTGGGATGAGCTCTATGCGGGAATGTTCATAGTACAGATCGAAGGGTGGAGCATTACGATCTTCAACGATTGTGATGAGCTCGACTAATGTGAAAGGTGCATAAGCCCAGATGGCCGGCGTTGGTCGTTCGATTCAGGAGACCGGTTCGGCACAGATCCCATTGCGCTGCTGTCTGTGTGGGAATATCAAGCACTTGAGAACCAACTGAAGAAGCTCTGAAGACCAGAGCCAACAGCGAGCGAGCATTTTCGATGTATTCAAAAACTACGCCAGATCCGCTTGATACCTAGGTCGTTCCCAAACGCATAATTACGACTGAGAGCTTATTTTGCGACTTGGTTTATAAGGACGGACGCTGGCCCAGGATCGTTCGTAATTTTCCTACCGATGCAACGACAATCAAGCCAACCCGCGAAGGTGCGGAGTTGCCGCACCACGCTTTGCTCAATGCCAGGGTTATCGCCGGCATATTTGCAGCTGTGAGCTGAGTGATCCAGCAGTGTCATTCCGCTTCTGCTTCGCGCTCATCAAAATCCAATTGCGCCTTGACGACTGTCGCCAGATGCACAATCGTCCAGATATGTAGAGCTTTGAAAGGTTCTTCCAGTGTCCGCCCAAGCGGCGTGATTCGATACTCCACCCCCACTTGTGAAGAGGGTATGACACGGCGCGCAAGGATCCCGTTGCGTTCGAGCCTTCTGAGCGCCTGGGTCAGCGCTTTTTGAGTGATACCGTCCAGGCACCGCCTCAGTTCGTTAAAGCGAAGCGGCTTTTCACACAGTGTCGTGAGAATCAACATCGTCCACTTGTCACCGATCTGATCCAACAAATAGCGGCTTGGACAGCTGGCCGTCCCGCTTGATATGTCGATGTTGGCATTATTCATGGATCACGCCTCGCGCTCGCGCATGTGGTGTATTTGGATATACTTGATTACTTTAAAGTGCGTAATTGTTATTTGATCCGCATCTTATACCCTGAGGCCTTACTTAACTTAGGGTGTTAGCCATGTCCTCTCAATACGATCAAGAAACCGCTGACAAGCTTGCAGTCGCCGAAGCTTTATATGACTACGCTGCAAGTATTGATCTTCGTGATGCCGGTCTTATGGCCTCGGTGCTTACAGATAGTGCGGCTTCTGATTTCCGGCCCGCAGCAGCCAAAGCCGGTTTCGAATACCCTGTTCTTCAAGGTCGTGACACCATCGTACAGGCCCTCATGACGTCACTTAGCCGAGTCGATACCACGCACTCTGTGAACAATCCCCGCGTCACCCTTGAAGGGGATAAGGCGGTGCTGGATGCGTTGGTAGAAGCCCAACATGTTTTGAAAACTGATCACTCCCGTTCCTATCTCATGAAAAACCGTTACGACGTGAAGCTGGTCAGGCAGGGTGAAACCTGGCGCATTCAGCACATCGTGGTGGACAACGTCTGGCGGACGGGAGATCCCGCAGTCCTCGCCGGTATTTGATCTGATCAGGCCCTTGAAACTTTACTCTCGTGCTGAATGCGCGCAGCGTCTCGTGAGGGCGGTAGCCCGAAGACTTTTGCGTAATCTCGGCTGAACTGGGTGCTGCTTTCATACCCGACTTCAAAGGCAGCCGCAGTGACGCTTCTGGCGTTGGCAACCATAAGGGTGCGAGCCTGAAGCAGGCGTACACGCTTCTGATATTGCAAAGGGCTCAGTGTGGTTACCGCCTTGAAGTGTCGGTGAAATGCCGAAACGCTCATCGCTGCTTTCTCTGCCATATGTTCTACCCGAATAGATTCGGCGAAGTCGCGGCGGATCCACTGAATGGCCTGATTGACGCGGGCCATCGCAGAGTCCGGAGCGGCGATTTCACGCAGCATCCAGCCGTGAGGGCCTTGGAGTACACGGTAGAGGATCTCGCGTTCGTATGCGGGCGCCAGGGCGGCGATACTTTGCGGGTCACCCATCAAGCGCAGCAGGCGCACCCAAGCGTCCATCAACTGAGGCGTGACCGGCGCTACCGAAAAACCCGGATCTTGGTCATGGCGATCAGCCGGAAGAGGCAGGTCGGCCAGCAGCGTGGTTAGCGCCACCGGGTCGAGCGTCAGGCTTACCGCGAGATAAGGCTCTCCGGTCGACGCCGGATGAACTGTGCCCACGGCGGGCAGCTCGATGGACATCACGAAGTAAGTCGCCGGGTCATAGTGCAACGTCTGCTCCCCGACAGTCATGGTTTTACTGCCCTGGAGAATCAGGTTGATCATCGGCTCGTAGACGGCGGCCAGCATGTGCTCTGGAATCTTACCCTGCACCATGGCTACCCTGGGGATTCCTGTCTCAGTGCGCCGATTTTCAGCACTTGAGGTCAGGGCTCGCAGTTCATTCAATTGTGTGGTCATGGGCTGGATCCTGCCCGGCTCGTTTGGGACTTGGCAAGCAAAAAGCAGGAACAGGCAGGTTTCGAGTAGGAATGGCCACGTTCTGGATGGCCGGGGACTCTACTGTGGAGGCTCAAGTCATCGACACGGGAAGTGCACCATGGGCGTCATCGTTATCACCGGAGGCAGTCGCGGCATCGGCGCCAGCGCCGCTCTCCATATTGCCGAACGGGGGATGGGCGTCATCCTTACCTACAACCAGAATCCTGATGCGGCTCACCAGGTCGTCCGGCAAATCGAGGCCGCTGGTGGCAAGGCGGTGGCGCTGCGGCTGGACGTGAGTAACACCTCAAACTTTGCTGCATTTCGTGATGCCGTGGTCTCCGCTCTGGAAATTACCTGGGGCACAAACACGCTGGCAGGTCTTGTAAACAACGCAGGCTACGGTCTGTTCAACCCGCTGGAGTCAGTCAGCGAGGAGCAATTCGACGGCCTGTTCGCAGTGCACCTCAAGGGGCCTTTCTTCCTCACTCAAACGCTGCTGCCGCTACTTGAAGATGGCGCCAGCATCGTCAACCTGACGAGTGCCACAACGCGCGTCGCGACATCAGGGGTCGCGCCGTATGCGGCCTTTAAAGGCGGTCTCGAAGTATTGACCCGCTACATGGCGAAAGAACTGTGTGAGCGCGGTATTCGTGCCAATGCGGTTTCGCCTGGTGCCATTCGTACTGAGCTGGGGGGCGGTTTGAACGATGAGTTTGAAGCCATGCTGGCCGGTCAGACAGCACTGGGCCGGGTGGGCGAGCCGCAAGACGTCGCTCGTGTTATTGCGATGCTGCTCTCTCAGGAAAGCGCCTGGATCAACGCGCAAACCATCGAAGTCGCAGGCGGCTACATCATCTAAACCATGGAGGCTCCATGCTCGATCATATTTTTCTCTCGGTAAGCGACATCAAGCGCTCGATACACTTTTATCAGGCAGCACTGACGCCGCTTGGCATCACGGCGCGTCTGGATTACGACGGCAAGGACGGGCCTCCGGGTCATCCTGACCTCAAGGGCTTTGGCGCCCATGGCCGAATGTTCTTCTGGCTGCGCGAAGGGGCGGTGGAGGGACAGGCGGTGCACGTAGGTTTCGTCGCCAATAGCCGTGCCGAGGTCGATATCGCCTATGCAGCGGCCATCGCCCAAGGGGCAACAGACAACGGCCCTCCCGGCGCACGTCTGCATTACGACCCGAACTACTACGCGGCCAATGTCCTCGACCCGGACGGCTATAGCCTCGAATTCGTTTACAAGAACTGGCAGCACGCCCAATGAAGAAATTAATGATCTACGGCGCAACCGGCTATATGGGACGCATGGCTGCCGAGTATGCAGCAGCGCAGGGGCTGGATGTCATCATTGCTGGGCGCAATCAGGAGAAGCTGCGCGCTCTGGCCACCCAGTTGAATGTTCCTTATCGTATATTTATGCCTGACGCTTTGGCGCCAGAAATGCTTAACGGTGTCGCCGCGCTCTTGAATTGTGCCGGGCCCTTTGCGCAAACAGCCAGTGCGCTAATGCTGACCTGTATAAACGCTGGCGTCGACTATCTTGATATCACGGCTGAGATCAAGGTCTATGAGCTGGCCGAGCGAATGGGCACTAAGGCAGCCGAGTCAGGCGTCATGCTCCTGCCCGGGGTCGGGTGGGACGTAGTGCCAACTGATTGCCTGGCGGTGCATGTTGCACGTCGGGTGCAAGCGCCGCAGTCGATAAAGATCGCACTTCAGGTCGCAGGTTCGATCTCACGTGGCTCGGCCCGAAGTGTTAGCGAAATCATTGGTGCAGGGTTGCTGGCGAGGATTGACGGGGCAGTGGTTGCAACTCCCGCTGCACAACCACGATCGTTCGATTTTGGCGACGGCCCGGAGCTGTGTGTACCGCTCTCGTTTGGCGATCTGATCACGAGCTGGTATTCCACTGGCATACCCAACATTTCCATGTTCGTGCATTTCTCTGGCGATCCGATTCCCCAAGCAGATATCTCAACGCTTCCTGAGGGGCCGGATGTGCACCAACGTGAAAATCATCGCGCACGAGCCGTAGCCGAAGTTACCGGCGCCGACGGTGCAGTTGCGCGTTCGATAATCGAAACCGTCAATGGCTACACCTACACTCCGCTCGCTGCAGTGGAAGCTGCGCGCAGAGTATTGGGAGGCAAGCGACAACCAGGCTTCGAGACGCCAGCGAGACTGCTGGGGGTTGAGTTCGCCGAGAGCATCGCGGGTACTACCATCACGGATCTATAAAGTCACCAAGAGGTAAAAGCACTGCTGAATTACTCAGGAGTCAGCGGCGGTACCGCTTGCCTCTAACTCTCCAGATATCGCTTTGCCGGCAATTTGCGCCACCTCTATCAACCGCTCACTGGACACGCCGCTGCATGCCGCAGCCGAGAGCCCACGCAAAGTGATCACCAGGTAGTCGGTCAACGCTTGCGCGCCTCGTGGACAAACCTGGTCAAGGTAATGGCGGATCGTCTGGATTGCGGCTTCGCCCAGCTTCTCGGCCAGATTTCGGGCAACCGGATCATCCGCGCGCAAGCCCTCTGTGATCAGGCACCCACGCAAAGCGGTATCTCTTCCGTACTGCTTCGCAGCGGCTACAAGCAGCGATGTAAGTGCTGCTGCGGGTCGCAAATCCGGGGTTAGCAGCTTGTCCAGAGGTAATGCTTTTTCGCCAGCGTAGCGACGCATTGCCCGCTCGAACAGCTCGGCTTTGCTGCCATAGGCGGCATAGAAGCTTGGGGGCTTGATATTCATGGCCTCCGTCAGGTCGGACAGGCTGACTGCATCGTAACCCCGGTGATGGAACAACGCCTGAGCAATCGCTATCCCTTGCTCGCGATCAAACGCGGGACGGCGCTGGCGGGTGCTTATGTTCATTGATGTCTCACTCAGTCGAGGCGACAACTGTAGCGATCGCTACAGCTGATATCAACCGCTTCGGGCACGAATTATTTAGTGATCGCTAAAAAGGTTGTTATTGAACGTGCACTTATGTAGTGTTCACTACATATTCACTCACTGAGACGTGTCCAATGGAATTCAAAAACAAGGTTGTTCTGGTAACTGGCGGCTCTTCAGGCCTCGGCTTCGCCATCGCTAAAGCGTTCGCCCTCCAAGGCGCCACTCTGATCATCACCGGGCGTCGGCAACCTCAGTTAGATGAGGCCGTGAGTCGCCTCGGTGGGAACTCGTCCGCTGTCTGCACGGATATCTCGAACACCACAGACCTTGCCGAGTTGTTCAGCCACATGCAGGCGGTTCATGGCCATATCGATGTACTGATTGCCAACGCAGGTATAGGCGTAATCGAGCCACTGGGAGCGATCACCGAAGCAGGGTTCGATAAGGTCTTCACTACCAACGTCAAAGGCACGATTTTCACCGTACAAGGCGCACTGCCGTTGATGAGCAAGGTGAGCAGCATTGTTATCATCGGCTCGACCGCCTCTATCAACCCTGGCCCCGGTCTGAGCGTCTACGGAGCTACCAAGGCGGCCCTAAGGGCGCTGGTGCGTAGTTGGATTTTGGATATCAAAGGTTCTGGCGTCCGTATCAACCTACTCAGCCCCGGCCCTGTGAACACCCAATCCCTTCGCGATGTGCTTGGCGAAAACGCACAGGAGGTGATTGATGGCCTCAGCGAGAAAAGCACGCTGGGTCGAATCGGCGAGGCACGCGAAATTGGTCAAGCCGCTCTTTTCCTTGCGAGTGATGCGTCAAGCTATGTTAACGGCACCGAGCTATTCGCCGACGGTGGCGCATCGCAGATTTAGGGGTTGATGAACGGACGCACGGGGCATTAATTGCATGCTTCGCCAGCCGAGCAGTCGGTATTTATGGAGTCATCTAATGAACAATTTTGCGGGCTCGGCAATAGACCATATGGGCATCGGTGTTTCGGATATCGTGCACGCCAAGACCTTTTACGCCTCACTGCTCGGGCCACTAGGTATCAGCTTAGTAATGAGCATCGAGGCTGATCCTCCTTGTGCAAAGCCTCGACGACTCGGATTTGGTCGTGGAGGAAAGCCATTTCTATGGTTGCATGACGAGCCCAATTCCAGTCATAGCCTGCACATAGCACTAGTCGCTGAAAGCCGTGAAGCGGTCGACGCTTTTCATGCGGCTGGCATAGCTGCTGGCGGAAAAGATAATGGGGCACCCGGCCTAAGGCCTAATTACCACCCTAGCTATTACGCGGCTTATGTCTTGGCGCCCGACGGAATGAACCTAGAGGCCGTTTGCCAAGCGGCTCTTTGACTCCATAGCCCTTCATCCGGCTAGGACTGCTGCGATAATAATTTCGATGATCTCTCTTCCCAGTTATCCGGATCAGGGCGTCCAGCACGGAGCGCTGGGTTACCGGGCTAAAACACTATGTCGGCCCGTTCGAAGCCGATGATAAAGGCAACCTTCCGCTAACACCGCTTCGCGAGGAGCAGGGGCATCTGGATGGGAAATGAAGTCATCCTTTTCAGCAGCGGCAAATAGTTCGTCCTCTTGGGGGAAACAACAACTGGGCGCGGCCTCCGCCCAAAAAGCTGCACTACTGGCTTCACTGCACACCAAACGAAGAATCAGGCACTTTTCGACGCGCTCGACAGATTACGTGAGATGCGGTTAATCCATAGGACGCTAAAAATGGCTATGCTCAGATGACTCCAAGGAGAGGACGAGGAAAATGGCAGCTGAATACTCGTTATCAGATGTGCTCGAAAGGATGTATCAGAATCAGCTCGCCCTAGAGGCGGCGCTGATGGAGTTAACGCTCCATGTTGAAGCCCAGGGCAGTGCTGAAGTCGGGGATAATGTCCGAGGTGCTTTGTGGGCAATCGGTGAGAATGCTGGGCACATCAAGCAGGGTTTAGCCCGGCTTAAAAAGCTCCCATGACCCAGCCGCTTTTTGATTTTGATCTCAAACGCGTTTCCCGCACGCACTACATCACTGGCAAGGCTGCGATCAACTACCCACACGCTGGAAGCACTACAGGTGGGTGGCACTTCCTGTCCTACTTCGACCGGGATTCGGGTATAGCGAAAGTGGCTTTGGCAGGCATCCACTATCCAGACACCGCCGATTTCTTTGGAGACACTGGAATCATCGACGTTACCGACGAGCTCGCAGCGCGCGGATGGAAATTGGAGGGCAGGCTCGTCTTCATCGCAGACCATTATCGTGCCGCCGGTGACTTGATTATCAAATGGGCTCTCAGCGATTCGACACACTGCAACGTTGTAATAGCTGATTGGTTTCCTACGCATGCAGACCGACAGCGATTCTCGCTTTTGAGCCTAGGTAAACAAAGACTACTCGAGCTAGGTCGCCTGCAACGACTGGAAGCGTGGCTAGCCTCCCAGTAACCCGATAGCTGATTTGGTGACGCTGCCCCTTGGTCGGCATAGATCAGCTATGTCTGAACTACCCCTTTTTTACCGCTCTTTTGCGTATGAGGGCACGGGACACGAACTTAAGTATGGTTTACCGCGTGCTTCAAGCACGTTCACGGTACAGGCGATATTTTCGCTTAAACTCATGCAACCGTACCGTTTGCTCGATCGGTATCTCTGGTTTAAGGGGGATTGCTTGAACGTAAATTGGGAAGGATTACTGCCGATTCGCGGCGAGGTCATCGTCATTGAGGACGACCCAACTCTCCAGTCGCTTATGACCGATATCATGGATGAGATTGGCGCGCAGACTGTCCCGTTCACTACGGCGGATGATGCGCTGGCCTACCTGCTGGAAGCACATGGTGAATGTACCCTAGTGATCGCCGATCACGGCGTCCCCGGCCAAGTCCAAGGCATCGAGTTCATTGAGATGGTCAAAGGCAGGTGGCCTCACATCGCTGCGATACTTACCTCGGGTTGTCTCATCGAGAGCACTGAAGTGCCAGCTCAAACCATTTACCTGCACAAGCCTTGGTCGCTGGATGAGATGGTGGTGGCAGTGGCGGAGCTTTTGCAGCCCGGTCGCCCGATTAGCAAACGCTGAGCCTGGCTTGAAAGCATGAGGCCAGGCAGAACACGGATAGTGCTTAGCTCCTAAGGCTCGCGACTCTACCTCCAGTGAAATCCGTTCGGCGGTGAAGTCCCTGAATTTTCTGAATTTTTCCACGCCCGATGACTCCGTTTGAAAAGAGCAGACGGAGTAAGAGATGGAAAATAATTTATTCGTTATCAACTACAAGCTTCGTGGTGTGCCCAAGTCCTTCATCATCCGTTGCAAAGCAATGCAAAACGCTGATGCCTGGCACTGGGCTAGTTGCGACGCGGGTGTAGCGCCCATTCCTCGTCCCGGTCGCCCCCCGCTGAAGATGGTGTCCAAACCTCAAGCCGAAAAATATGGCATCACCGATGTCACCTGGCGAGCCAGCTCAACATAACAATTTGCGTTCTGGAGGGTATGTGGCGAGTCTGCTTCGTGTCGCAGCCGTCCTCAACGTCCGCTTACCCGATGAGTAACCTGGCTCCAGCTTTTGGAATTAAAGGCTGAATCGATCCGTCGTCTACTATCACAATAAAATCGAGGTCAAGATGTCGCCTTTTGATATCCAGCGGATGCTGATAGACGAATTTCCCTTAGCGTTTTTGCTTGAGGTAGGTTTCAGGGCCACTTTCGCTTTCCTTGCGGTTTTTCTTTTTCTGAAATCCAGCGGTCGACGAGGGATCAGACAGCTTTCACTTTTCGAGCTGGTCGTGATTTTGACATTGGGCTCAGCGGCAGGAGATGTGTCCTTCTACCATGACGTTCCGCTATTGCCGGTCGCCGTGGTCTTTCTCACGCTCCTGCTTCTTTACCGGCTTACAGTTCTGGTGATGACGAAGAGCAAAAAGTTCGAAGCCTGGATGGATGGGCTTCCGGTAACGGTCATTCGTGACGGTCTCTACGAGCTCAAGTCTTTAGAAACGTTGAACATCTCATCTAACGAATTGCTGATGGAGTTACGACAGCAAGGGGTTGAACATCTCGGACAAGTAAGGCTCGGTCTAGTTGAGACCGACGGCGACGTCAGCCTTTATTTTTTCGAACAGAAAGATCTGCGTCCTGGGCTGTCAGTCCTGCCATTAGAACATCGTGCCGAGTATGAAACTGCACCTGCATCGGCCTTGTACTGCTGCGTAAATTGCGGTTTCTCTCAGCACATTTCGGAGGCTCAACGAGCAGACTGCCCTCGGTGTAACCACGACATCTGGTCAATTGCGCTCACAACACCGCGCTGTAGATGACGACTATCCCGTTTGGAGTAGCCTCGCGCCCAGTCGAAGAACCCGATTACGGCCTAATGTCTGTAGAGAATCAATGCCTACGGCTAGGAAACATCAGCCCGAACACTTTGCGTGATTAACAAAATTCAAACCCACCGGGACAATGCAAGGACAACAGCGGGAAGTGCGACGCCCGCCAACAAGGTCTGGCAAGCGATGATCCCTGCCATAAGCGGTGCA
Organism: Pseudomonas triticicola; assembly: GCF_019145375.1. Classification (NCBI taxonomy): domain Bacteria; kingdom Pseudomonadati; phylum Pseudomonadota; class Gammaproteobacteria; order Pseudomonadales; family Pseudomonadaceae; genus Pseudomonas; species Pseudomonas triticicola. The sequence continues at coordinate 2,986,204 of NZ_JAHSTX010000001.1, forward strand.
TCTCCACCTAACTGCCTCGCCATGATGTAGGAGGACGAGGCTGTGGGCAGCGTCTGGAATAGGAGCGCTGCAACAGCGGCCTTTCCTTCGAGCTCAAACAGATGGCAGGCTAGGAGCGTAACGATCGGCATGATTAAGAACTTGACCATCGACGAGTAACCAACCGGGCAAAGCCATTGCTTTATGCTTCCGAACTCAAGCGCGGCACCAACGCACAATAGGCCGAGCGGCAGTGACGCTTGGCCCAAGGCTCGCAACATCGGCTCAATACCAGCAGGTAGTCCCCATCCCAAGACTCGCATGAGGCCGCCGGCGAAGCACGCCAGTAAAAGCGGGTTCAGTGCCAACTGCTTGAGGACTTTGCTGAAAGGCATCCTGCCGCCTGATCCGTACTTCGCGAAAACCAGCACGCAAAGGATGTTCACTGTTGGCACTATCGCCGCGTTCGCGACGGCGGCCAGGGCTATGCCGTGCACTCCAAACAAGCCCGCCGCTGCAGAAACGCCGACGTAATTGTTGAAGCGTATGCCACCCTGAAAAACCGAAGTGAATGCTGCATTGTCCTGAGTGATCAACGTTCTCGCGCTCAACAGCATCAGCGATACCACAACAGTCGACACGACGAGCACCGAGACCATGCTTTGATAGGGCACCCCATCTAGCTTGGCGGTCGCCAGTCCGTGAAAAAAAAGAGAAGGAAGCAGTACGTAATATGCCAAGCGCTCTGCCTGCGCCCAAAAGTCATCCGCCAGAAATTGACGACGTTTGAGCCATGCGCCCAGCACTATCAATAATGCGATGGGCAACAAGGCCGTCAACAAAGAGAGGGTCATACACTTGCCTTGATTTTCTGCACCAGCCGTTCACAGCCCGCGATCAGGATTGACTCATCAGTGGCGAATGAAAGCCTGAGATGACCAGGAATCCCGAAAGCGCTACCTGGAACCGTGGCTACGCCTGCTTCGAGTAGGATGAGCGCGAAAGCTTGATCATCTTTGATCGTTCTAATTCGAGGCAGCAGGTAAAACGCACCCTCCGGGCATGCGACATCAATCGCTTCGCAGGCCCCCAAGACGCTTAGAGCGGAATCACGCCGCTGGCGATAAATAGCATTTCTCTCTTTCACCAGTGCCTGAGACCCATTCAACGCAGCCACCGCCGCCAACTGGCTCAGGGTGCTGGTCTGAGTACAGTTCTGTGACTGAACTGAGCTAATCGCCGTGATCAGAGGCGTTGGCCCACACCCCCACCCCACCCGCCAGCCGGTCATTGCGTAAACTTTAGACACGCCATCCACGATCAGAATACGGTCTCTCAAATCAGGCGCCACCGCCGCCAATGTCTGATAGGGATCATTCGTGTAACGAATTTCTGAATAGATGTCATCTGATAGCACCATCACCCCTGGGTATCGACGCAGCACTTCGGCGATGGCCAACAGTTGCTTGCGCGAGTAGAGCGAACCGGAAGGATTGCCCGGCGCATTCAAGACGACCCACTTGGGCGACTTTGCCAGTCGAAGCGCTGCCTCCAAATGCTCTGCGGTGAGGCGAAAACCTTCCTCTCTCGTGGTCGACACGATCAGCGGTCGCGCGCCGCACATCTTTATCATGGCGGGATAACTCGCCCAATACGGCGCAGGCACGATCACCTCGTCGCCACTTTTGAGGGTCGCTTGAAAAGCGTTGTAGATGATTTGTTTGGCGCCACAGCCGACGGTAACTTGGCCATCGGCGTAATCGAGGTTTCGAATGTCTTTCATGCGCATGCGGATCGCGTGACGAAGTGGCTCAATACCGTTCGACGGTGAGTAGGTCAGGCGACCGCTGACCTCAGCGTGCGCAGCTTCAAGAACGTGTGGCGGCGCGTTGAAGTCCGGCTCGCCCAATGTCAGATCGATGACATCCCTGCCCTGCGCTCGCATCAACGCCGCTCGCTTTGCCATGATCAGGATAGGAGACTGCAGGATATTGTCTGCGGTAGGTGGAGTGCTCATGTCGCCCTTGAGAAATCGTCTGGATGGGCACCACGATAAGAATTCTGACGCTAAAATAAAAACGATTTAAAATTCAGCAAACAACAAGTATCACTCATGGGTCGCCGTGCGGAGAATAAGCTTTCACGGCGTTCGCCAGGGCTGAAGCCAGTCGCCCAAGCGGACGGTCTTCGCGCTCCAGCAATACCACGCGCCTGGTTTTTTGAGGTGTGCCGAACGGCTCAAAGGCGAGTGTTGTCAGGCTTTCGACTTGTTGCTGAGCGAGAGGAATGATGGATACTCCAAGTCCGCTTGAAACCATCTGGATAATCGCATCTTGGCTATCAAGCTCCATGCTGGTCTGCACCCGCATCCGCATAGTGCGAAGCTCTCGCTCAATGGTTCGACCCGCCCAGGCACGACGATCAAAGCGAATGAACGGCTGACTTTTGAGAAGAAGCTGCAAGTCCTCATGCGCGAGGGACACCGGCGCGATAATCCAGAATCCTTCCTCGTAAAGCACCGCGCTCGCCAGGCCATAAGGGTGTGGTTTTACCGGTTCTGTGGTGATAGCAACATCAAGCTCGCCCGCTTCCACGCGCGTGGCCAACTCAGCAGACATGCCCGACGCAACAGTGATGCGCAGGTGCGGATGTTGGGCGCGCAATGCAGACAGTGCGAGGGGCAAAACACCTGCCAGTGCTGTTTGGATGGCCCCGATTCTAAGCCTGCCGCGTAACTCGCTGTCGCCGCCGATCTCAGAGGAGATGCCGTCGTACAAGGCTAGAATTTCTCTCGCGCGCTCCACGGCGATATGGCCCGCATCCGTTAGCACCGGCAACCGTCGTGAACGGTCAAACAGGAGCGCGTTGAAATCCTCCTCCAATGACCGAACATGCAGGCTGACCGCTGACTGGGTGAGATGCACGGCGTCCGCTGCTCTGACGAAAGAACCGTGTTGGGCAATAGCAAGCAGTGTTCGAAGTGCGCGTAGAGACATAGCCATCATCCAACAAGTTGATGAGCGAGCTTACCAGTTGGTGCAGGCGTCTTGTTCGGACGCAGACATCTTCCCTGCGATCCAATATGACCTGTGACGAAATAGCGCACCCCGTGGAAATTTACTTCACTCTTTAAAGCGGGCTAAATAGCCGCCCCTTCGCGGCGACTTCATTTATGAGTTCGTTGAAACGCATCCGCCCCTGGATTGCCTGCCTGGCCGTCTTGCTGAACCTGTTCGCCATGCCGCTGAGTCGTGCGATGCAGACGCCGGACGTTAGCCTGATGCTTTGGGGCGGGTTCTGTTCGGGAGGGAACTCGAGTGCCGTTCCTAAAGATCTCGGCAAGGTGGTTTATGCCTTGCGGTCACCCCAATCGAAACCTGTCATGCAACACGGCGACTGCTGCTGTGGGCATGCAGGATTGGCAGCATTACCCTCTGATTACTATCGCCATTTCCTACCGCAATACACACCCGATACCGCCCTCGAAAACTCTCAACTACCGACGCTGCATCCAAGGATTCGTTGGCCCAGTCTAAGTCCACGCGCTTCTCCTTTCGCCTGATCACAACACTGCTGAAAACCTGCGGTGCTGCCCTCTTTAAATTCTTTTAGCGACCTGCGACGGGACGCTGAACGCCCTTAAAGTTTCTTGATCATCAGGAAGTGCATGCTATGCCTGCTCTAATTACTTTGCGTCTTGCAAAGCGCTTATCTGTGTCCCGCTCCATGTGGCCACTGGTGTCGGCTGGTGTCTTCGCAATGAGCCCTTTGTGCTCTGCATTGGCCGACGCTTCTAAAGTTGAAGACTCGGTTTTGACCCTCGGCACGGTAAATGTGCAGGGAACGGCCAGTGGCCCTTTAAGAACCAGCAGCGTACTCAGCTCGGTGGATATCCTGGGAGGAGATATCCTCGAAAAGATGCCGGTCAACTACAGTTGGGAACTGTTCAGCCGAGCCCCCGGAGTGATGCTCACGGAGTTCAACCAAGGCACCACCTCCGGCAAAATTTCCTTCCGAGGCTTCAACGGCGAAGGAGAAGTGAATGCTGTCAAATTGCTGATCGACGGAATACCAAGCAACAGCAACGACGGCAACATGCCGTACATGGACATGATTTTCCCCCTCGAGCTGGACAGCATCGAGGTCGTACGTGGTACCAGTGATGCTCGCTATGGCCTGAACAACATTGCCGGCAACGTCAAAATGCTCACTCGCACAGGTGGCTACTACAACACGGCGCGGCTGCGTTATGGCAGCTTCAATACCCAAGAAGTACAGCTTGCCAAAGGCATTGAGAGCAGCAACTGGACTCAGAATTACTTTTTCGCCTATCAAAAATCCGATGGCTACCGGGAGCATGCCGAAGCCGACAAGTTTTCAATGTCTGGCAAATGGTTCTACACGCCGGACGATGACAGCTACCGTATGGGGCTCATTGCTCGCCACTACGAAACCGAGGCTCAGGAGCCAGGTTATCTAAGTGAAGAAGATGCACATCATCACCCGGAAATGACCAACAGTTTCAACGCTACTGACAAGGGTACGCGTCGCATAAACCAGGTCAGTCTGCATTTCGATACAGACTTGGCTGATAACCTCGCTTGGTCAGCGAAGACCTACGTCAACACCTTCAATGACAGGCGTTGGACGCAATACTGGAGCACCAGCGCTCAGCAGGAACGCGACGCTTACGAGACGCAGTATGGCGCCCTAACCTCCCTCACCTGGCGACCGCAAGTCAGCTGGCTTTACGATTTCGCCTTGGAAGGAGGCGCAGACGTACAGCAGCAGCAAAATAAAAGTGAGCGCTATCGCACTAGAGACCGCACACGTCTAGGTACCACCCGCGACCAGCAGTTCGACTTCGACACCTATGGCGCTTATGTCCAGTCAGAGATCAAACCCTTCGAGTCTCTCAAGATCGTACCCGCCTACCGGGTCGACAAGATCCAAGGCGACTTCACCAACGAAATGACCGGCATGGACTACGACATCAATGACTATGGCTTGATCAAGCAGCCGAAGATCAGCTTGGTCTATTCCCCTTGGAAGGTGGCAAGTGTCTACGCTAACTGGGGGCGCACCTTCCAGGTAGGTACTGGCGCGGCGGCTTACAAAATTCCTCCCCGAGATACCGATCTGGCACCCTCGATCAACGAGGGCTGGGAAACCGGGATCAAATTCACGCCGGCTGACTGGGTGGACGGGCGTGTCGCCTATTGGCGGCAAGAGGCCTCGGGAGAGGTCAGTCGCAGGCTGAACGACCCAAGCGGCGAATCCGATAATGTCGGTGAAACACGGCGTTGGGGTTATGACTTGCAGATGAACCTGTATCCGAACGAACGCTCGAATATCTGGATGGCCTACTCCTGGCAGTATTCGAAAATACTCCAGCCGAGTGCCAATTTACCCAATAGCAAAGGTCAGGAAATCGACCACATTCCGCATCATCTGTACAACGCTGGCATCAGCTATGACGCGACGCCTGCATTACAGCTGACTGCGTGGATGAACGGCCAGACTAATTATTACCTGGAACGGGAAAATACTGAGGGGACTTATGGCGGTTACGTGCTGATGAACCTCGGCGCAACCTACAAGGTGACGCAGTCGGTGAGCGTCGACCTACAGCTTAAAAACCTTACCAACCGATATTATGAATACGTCTGGTACGACCCGGATGGGGCTCAGGCGTCTCTGCATTCGCCAGGTGATGGCCGTGCGCTTTATACAGGAGTTACTTTGGATTTCTAATATGGAAGATAGCTGAGGCCAGGTTGGCCTCAGCAGCTCAGAGAGTTGTTGCTGGACGGTCACGGGGAGGATGCTCACTGTCGGTCGTTCTCATTTCGCGAAAAAAAATACGCCGATATTCAGAAGGCGATGTGCCGAGGTGAACGCTGAATTGTTGCCTGAACGATAAAGCCGTTCCAAACCCCGCCTCACCAGCTACACATTCGATAGGCAAGTCAGTGGTTTCCAACAGCTCCTGCGCCCTTGCAACGCGTTGAGCATTCAACCATTTTGAGACGGTACTACCGGTTGCTTCTCTGAATCGCCGGGTGAATGTGCGCCTACTCATTTTAGCCATGTCGGCCAGCAAATCTAGCGACAAATCCTTTGAGAGGTTCGCTCGGGCCCAAACCATTACATCGGACAGATGAGTCTCGCTGGCTAGATGCGGCACAGAGTTCTCAACGTATTGAGCCTGACCTCCCTGTCGATGGGGCGGTGTAACGAGCATCTTCGCGGTGCGGTTAGCCACATCAGCACCTAGCCGCTGGCGTACGAGATGCAGGCAGCAATCGATTGCCGCCACGGTTCCTGCAGAGGTCGTGATATTGCCATCGTTGACGTAGAGCACTTCGGGTCTGAAGCGAACCTCAGGGAAACGTCGAGCGAACTCCTCCCTGGCGGCCCAGTGAGTGGTTGCTTCCTTCCCATCAAGTAGCCCGGCATCTCCGAGGACGAATGAGCCTAAACATAATCCCACTATGAGCTTACCTTGACCATTGGCGAGCTGAAGCGCCTTCACCAACTGTGCAGACGCGATGGCCGATTGATCGCCCCATGCCGGAATGACAATTACGTCGGATGCCTCCATCAGTTCCAAGCCATGAGTGACCTCCAAACCAATCCCTTGATCGCTACTCACCATACCCGGCGACTCTGCGCAGTACCTGACGTCGTATTGAGGTTCACCAGGCGCGGATTGAGCTGTTCCAAGAACCACTCCGGGGACAGAAAGATGGAACAGGCTCACTCCATCAAAAGCTAGGACAGCGACGCGTATGGTTTGCATCAGGCAGCCTCCTCTTGGATTGAATGTTTCCCTAGAAGAACCATGGACGACCATTTATGCCTTCGATTGTTTACGGGGGAATGGGATATGCGGCCAGTCCCCCTGGGATGACAACTTGATGGCCCGATACTATCGAAATATGTCATTCAGGCCACTGTTGGCCTCAAAAGCATTCAGCAAGAATGGAGTCATCAACATATCAAAAGGACTAAATACATGAAATTCAGAATTCTCCCCCTCGTAGCCAGCATGGTCTGCGCGGCAGCGGCCACCCAAGCGTTTTCAGGCACAAACGACACTAAGGTACCTGCCGCTTCTCATAAGGTGGATTTACAGCAAGTTCGTAACGCCACGGTAAAAATCAACTATGGGGGTACGACGTTCCTAATCGATCCAATGCTGGCAAAAAAGGGTGCCTACCCAGGATTTGAAAACACCTACCGCAGCAACTTGCGCAATCCATTGGTTGACCTGACCGAGTCGCCCGAAAAAGTCATCTCTGGTGTGGATGCTGTCATCGTCACGCATACACATCTTGACCACTGGGACGATGCTGCTCAGAAGGCACTGCCAAAGGACATTCCTCTGTTCGCTCAGCATGAGGATGATGCGAAGTTGATTCGCTCCCAAGGGTTCACGAACGTACGCGTACTGACTGATGAAGCCGAATTTGGCGGCGTCAAGATCACCAAGACTGGTGGTCAGCATGGCACAGACGAAATGTATGCCGTGCCGGCCCTTGCCAAACCGCTAGGCGAAGCCATGGGCGTAGTCTTCCAAGCGCCAGGCTACAAGACCCTTTACCTTGCTGGCGATACTGTATGGCGTAAAGAAGTCGATCAAACAATCGAGAAATATCATCCAGAAGTCATTGTTCTGAACGCAGGTAAAGCAATGATGACCGGGTACAAAGGCTCGATCATCATGGGAGAGGAGGACGTCCTACGAGCCTCAAAGGCTGCGAAAGACGCAAAAATCGTTGCCGTGCACATGGACGCAATCAATCACATGTCGCTAACTCGTGAAGAACTGCGTACGTACGTCAAGAAGCACGGCATTGAGGCCCGGGTCGATATTCCGGAAGACGGCGCTTCGCTGGAATTCTGATTGATTGGGCCGTGGTTGACGCTGGTTTATAACCGCAAAACCCCGGCCCTCTACCGAATCACACGGATAATGTGCAGGAGTAATTTTTATGAAGCGAGGTCTCATCGTTGTTGACCTGCAAAACGAATACCTACCCACTGGCAAGCTGCCCCTGACTGGCATCGACACCGCAGTCGAGAATGCTATCCGGGTGATCAGCGATGCTCGTGACGCGGGGCTCCCTGTTTTTCACATCAGGCATGAGTCCGCTGAAGAGGCTCCCATCTTCGCAAAGGGATCTGTTGGTGCAAACATTCAATCAGATGTAGCTCCACTAGATAACGAATCTGTGATTCTAAAAAAACACATCAACGCATTCAGGGAAACAGATCTGAAGCAGCAGTTAGAAGCCGCTGATGTCCAGGAAATCGTGGTTATAGGCGCAATGAGCCACATGTGCATCGACGCGGTGGTACGTGCAGCTGCGGACATGGGTTATCAAGTGACTGTGTTGCATGATGCGTGCGCCACATTGGATCTCACCTTTCGTGGCGTTTCCGTACCTGCCGCCATGGCGCATGCGGCAATAATGGCCGCGTTCGAGTTCGGCTACGCCACTGTTCAGTCAGTGGACGAGTATCTATTGGCCTGACTAGGCGACTGTAAGTCTTGCGGCCCTAGGGCCCCTTGTCGTTTCCTACAGTATTACGCGAGATTAAACGAAGAATCCCCTCCTCCTATCGATTTTGGAATGCAACGAGCCCAGACGCGTAGGGGACAAGCAATGAATTTTAACACTGTGCAGAGCTCATCCCCTTTCTAATGGCGTTAAGAGACACGTCCGATTTCCCATCGTGTAGGTCTGATGCAATGAAAGTAACTAGAAAAATAATAGGAGACCGTGTGAATAATCCTCGCTGGGTGATTCAA